>NZ_CP114280.1:1455924-2911848 GCF_029635795.1 Dickeya lacustris | reverse complement strand
GCTTGCCAGCATCCTGGCGCGCTTACTGTTATTACGCTGGCGCGAGCGCCGCCGGGAAACGGTGCTGACGCTACCGCAGGCGTACCCACGCCCGGATGCGATTGTCGCCGTCCCCCTGCATCGCTGGCGTCAGTGGCGACGCGGCTTCAATCAAACCGACCTGCTGGCGCGCTATTTAGCGCATGCGCTCGATTGTGCCTATTATCCAGCGGCCTTACGCCGTCTGCGCGCCACTGCCGCACAGCACACACTCAATGCCCGCGCGCGACGGCATAACCTGCACGGTGCCTTCCAGTGCCAGATGGATGTGCGCGGCAAACATATCGTGCTGTTGGATGATGTTGTCACCACCGGCAGCACCGTTGCGCACCTTAGCCGGTTGCTCCTTGCGGCCGGTGCGCATCAGGTTCAGGTATGGTGTCTCTGTCGCACCTTGTCGTAACCGTCAGGATGGGCGTATTATAACCAACTGGCGTAGTCAACTATTGAGTTAACATTATGATTCGTATTACCGATGCGGCTCAGGAACATTTTGCCAAACTGCTGGCAAAGCAAGAAGAAGGTACACAGATTCGCGTTTTCGTTATCAACCCCGGCACCCCAAATGCCGAATGCGGCGTGTCGTATTGCCCGCCGGATGCCGTTGAAGCGAACGATACCGAGCTGAAATTCGAAAAACTGTCTGCTTATGTGGATGAATTGAGCGCGCCTTATCTGGACGAGGCCGAGATTGATTTCGTCACCGATCAATTAGGCTCGCAGCTGACGCTCAAAGCGCCAAACGCCAAAATGCGCAAAGTGGGCGACGATGCCTCGCTGATGGAACGGGTGGAATACACGCTGCAATCGCAGATTAACCCGCAATTGGCCGGGCACGGTGGCCGTGTATCGCTGATGGAAATCACCGAGGAAGGTTACGCCATTTTGCAGTTTGGCGGCGGTTGCAACGGCTGTTCAATGGTGGATTACACGCTCAAAGAGGGCATTGAAAAAGAGTTGCTGCAAAAATTCCCCGAGCTGAAAGGCGTGCGTGATTTAACCGAACACCAGCGCGGCGAGCACTCTTATTATTAATGATGACTCTTCATGCTTACTTACTGCTCATGGTGAGACGTTAATCATGGTGAGACGTTATCATAGTGACAGCTTAACCGTGATGCCGCTCTAACGTAGGTGAGACGCAACGCCACAGACAGCAATAGCAATCAGCGCTGTCTGTGGCGTTTTTTATGCTCTGCGCGCTAGCGGCACCGCACTAGCTGCACCACCGCACGGTTATCATCAGCCCGGCCACACTTTGCATAAGCGCCACCGGACAATGACAACACCACTGGGCAATGACAATACCTTCGGACAATGACAACACCCTGGCTATTTATTGCGGCTTCAGTGCGGCGTTTTCCTCCTCGGCCATCACCTCTTTTTGCACGTCAGGCACCGCAGGCGCGACTTTTTTAGCCCGCACGCGTGAAGGCACCGGCCCACCGCGACGCAGGTCGATATCACGAATCAATCGCTCCAGATAGCGATCGGTGAAAATCGAATCCAGCGGACGGCTCAATTTACGGCGCCAGTTCGGATATTGCTGGTCAGTGCCCGGCACATTCACCGGTGCCGCCATATCCAGCCAATCCTCCAGTTGCAGGCCCAGCAACGCGCTGGCGCTGTCAGCCATATAGCGCTGTACGCCTCGGTTAAGCTGGGCGCTCATGGTCGTCAGCGCCGCATTATGCCCGACGCGCTGTGGCAATAGCCCCTGTTCATGTAACGCATCCAGCAGCCCTTGTTTGGCACACTCACGCGCGTCAAGCTGCTGCTGGAGCTGCTCCGGGTCGGGATAGAGGCCAAGATCTTTACCCAGCGTCAGATCAACGCCTTGCCAGTAGCCACGCAGCGTCGCCAGATCGTGCGTGGTAATGGTCGCCATCGAACGGGGCGGATAGTCTTGCGGCGCGCGGAAACGACCGTGCTGATCTTGTTCGAAAAACAGCACCTTGTACGAGTAAATGCTGTTATCGCGCAGCTTATGCACAATCTCTTCCGGCACGGTGCCCAGATCTTCACCGATCACCAGACAGCGGTGGCGGTGACTTTCCAGCGCCAGAATGCCCAACAGATCGTCTAAGGGGTAATGCACATAAGCGCCGCAGTCAGCGCCATGGCCGTCGAGTATCCACCACAAGCGCATCAACCCCATCACATGATCGATGCGCAACGCGCCGCTATGCGCCATGTTATGGCGCAGCAGATCGATAAAGGGCTGGTAATCACGCTGGCGCAGCCGTAGCGGGTGCATCGGCGTCAGGTTCCAGTTCTGCCCTGTCGGCCCGAGCGGGTCGGGTGGCGCGCCAAGTGTAACGCTCAGGCAGTGCAGTTGCGGTTCAGCCCAGGTATCTACGCCGCCCTGCGCCACGCCAACCGCCAGATCGCGGTACAAACCGATTGGCATGCCCAGCTGTTTACTGCGTGTAAAGCAGGCGGCAAGTTGGTCATGCGCCAGCCACTGTAACCAGCAATAAAAGCGAATTTCATCAGCATGCTGCTGGCGAAAACGCAACGCTTCCTCGCCTCGCGCATCATGAAATGCGTCCGGCCAATGCTGCCAACCGGCAACCGGCAAGCCTTGCTGCTTAAACCACGCCTGTAGCGCATCATACGTTGCCTGCTGTTGCAGGCTTTCGCCATGGGTTTGCAGGAATTGCCGGAACGCACTTTGACGAGGGTCAAGGGCGCTGCGATGGTTAAAATGGGCAAACGCCAGACGCAACGCCGCCATTTTCAGCGCCATCACCGCACTGTAATCCACCCAGCGGCTGGCGCGAGCGCGGGTTAGCTGGTGCTGGATGTCTTCCTGTTGTAACCAGTCGCGGGCCGCCTCACTGTGGTGAAAATCATCCACCTGATTGACATCAATATAAATAATATTGAGCCAATGGCGTGACGACGGGCTATAGGGGCTGGCGGCCTCCGGTTGCGTTGGGTAGAGTGCGTGTAACGGGTTCAGGCCGACAAACGCCCCGCCGCGACGAGCCACCTGTTCCACCAGCGCTTTTAAGTCACCAAAGTCGCCAATCCCCCAGTTGTGCGCCGAGCGCAGGGTATACAACTGCACCGTAACGCCCCACCAGCGTTTACCCTGAGTTAATGGCTCTGGCTCATAACAGCGCTCAGGGGCGACAATCACCCGGCTACGCCACTGCTGCTCGCCCTGGGTTAGCGTCAGCTGGTGATAGCCGAGCGGCAGGTTATCCGGCAGCGTCAACACCGCCTGGGCGTTAACCCGCCCTTCTATCATGCCGCCTTTTTCATACAGCAGCGTCCAGCCGTAATCGGCAGCGCCACGTAGCGGCAAAGAGTGAGGCTGGTTTTCACGCAACACACTCACCGCAGGCAGCGGCGCAGGAGCGGCGGGAGCGGCCTCATCAAGCAAACGTTGCAGTTGCTCACGGATAGTCGGATCTATCGTCTGTTCATGACCGTAAGCGTCTTTATAGGTATCAGCGATATAGGTATCAGCGATGCCCACTTGGGGGGGCACGGATTTTTTTGCTTTCAACACCATGGTATTGATTCCTTAATCACGCACCGTCCAGATGCGTTTTTGATAATCATGAATTGCCCGATCGGCACTGAATATCCCCATATGGGCGGTATTCAAAATGCAGCGGCGCGTCCATTCATCAGGTTCACGATAAAGCGTATCCACACGCTGTTGAGCCTGGCAATAGGGCGAAAAGTCCGCCATTACCAGATAGGGATCGCCCTGTTTTAATAAACTGTCCAATAGCGGGGCGAACGCGGTTTTATCTCCATTGCTGTATGTCCCGTCAGCCAGCTCGTCAATCACCGCTGCCAGTAACGGTTCTTTATCAAGGATCTGCTGCGGTTGATAGCCGCCAGCTTGTAACGCTTTTACTTGCTCAATGGTATGCCCGAAAATAAACAGGTTTTCTGCTCCGGCGGCTTGCGCCATCTCCACATTCGCCCCATCAAGCGTACCGACCGTCAACGCGCCGTTAAGCGCCAGTTTCATGTTCCCGGTGCCGGAGGCCTCCTTACCGGCCGTGGAGATCTGTTCTGATACGTCCGCCGCCGGAATAATGCGCTCGGCCAGAGAGACACGATAATCCGGCAGGAAAATAACCTTCAGGCGATCGTTCACGCGCGTATCCCGGTTGATGTGTTCCGCCACGCAATTAATGGCGTAAATAATGTTTTTCGCCAGCACGTAGCCCGGTGCCGCCTTGGCGCCAAAGAGAAAAATGCGCGGCACAATATCCAATCCGGGGTTAGCGCACAATCGTTTATATAACGACAAAATATGGAGTAAATTGAGGTGCTGACGTTTGTATTCATGCAAACGTTTAATCTGCACATCGAACAGCGCCGTCGGGTCAAGACGAAGACCATATTCTCGTTGCAAGAACTGCGTCAGTTGTACTTTGTTGTCCTGCTTTATCTGGCGATAACGGGCGCGAAACGCACTGTCTTGCGCATAGGGAGCCAGAGCTGCAAGCTGTGGCAGGTCACGCTCCCATTCGCAATTGAGCGTCTCGCTAATCAAGGCGGAGAGCGCGGGGTTACACAGTTTTAGCCAGCGGCGCGGGGTGATGCCGTTAGTGACATTGTGAAATTTGGTCGGCCACAGTTGGTGGTACTCAGGAAACAAATCACGCACAATCAAATCCGAGTGCATCTGCGCCACGCCGTTAACGGCAAAGCACACCACCACGCACAGATTGGCCATTCTGACCTGACGGCGAAACACAATCGCTAGCCGCGCCCACACCTTTTTATCACCCGGCCAGCGCGCTTCAACCTGCTGGCGCAACTGCGCATTAAGGGTTTTGATAATCGACAGATGACGCGGCAGCAAACGGCCAAACAGCCGTTCGTCCCAGCATTCCAGCGCTTCGGGCATCAGAGTATGGTTGGTGTAGGCAAACAACCGCGACGTCAATGCCAGAGCCTGATCCCACGGCATTTCGTATTCATCCAACAGCAGGCGCAATGTTTCCGGGATGGCGAGCGTCGGGTGCGTATCATTTAACTGCACCACTTCATAATCCGCCAGCGAAGCCAGTTCCCGGCCCGCGCGTTCATGGCGACGGAAAATATCCGCCATTGAGCAAGCGCACTGGAAATACTGCTGCATCAGGCGTAATTTTTTGCCCGCAGCGTGATTATCATTCGGGTACAGCACTTTCGTCAGGCTGGCGGCCTCGATGCCCTGCTGTTCCGCTTTCAGGTAATGTCCGTCATTAAATGCCGCCAGTGAAAAAGGTTCACTGTGCGTCGCCTGCCACAGCCGCAGAGGTTGCACCACGCCATTGCGATAGCCCATCACCGGGATATCCGTGGCCTCGCCGACCACAACGTGCGCCGGTATCCAGCGTTCGCTGCCATCCGCCTGCACCACCACTTCACCACCGAAGCCAACTTCTACCGCCCGTTCAGGGCGCGGGCGCGACCAGGGATAACTCTCCCGCTGCCAGTCGTCTGCCGCCTCACACTGTAGATTGGCATCAAAATACTGGCGAAACAGGCCATATTGATAGTGCAAGCCATACCCCGTCGCGGGCTGATCGGCGGTCGCCATCGCATCGAGATAGCATGACGCCAGCCGCCCTAAGCCACCATTGCCTAAAGCCGGGTCGGTTTCCTGCTCCAGCACATCACTCAGCGCCAGCCCATGCTGTGCCAGCACGTCCGCCACCGCCTCATACCAGCCGAGGTTAAGCAAATTATTCCCCGTCAGCCGCCCCGGTAAAAACTCCATTGAGAGGTAATTGACGTGGCGCACGCCAGCCACAGGCGATAGCGGAGAGCGACGGGAGGCGGTCAGTACATCAAGCTGCTCTGCCAGCGCAACACTCACAAACTGCCAGCACTGGCGCAGCGACAGCGCCTGTAGCGACGGCATGGCACTGGCCAGTAACTGGCGCTGCAATGCAGCGGCAAAGCGGGAAGAATCGAAGGGTGATGACATCGTGCCTCTCTCCTGTATCGGTGATGGAAAAAGGCACGGTCGGGATCAGCACAACTCCAACTGTACCTTATGTTGTTCGATAATCTTCAGCACACTGGGTGGCGGTAACTGATCGGTAAAAAGATAGTCGATCAAGTCCATATTCCCCAAATTAACCATCGCGTTACGGCCAAATTTGGAGTGGTCTGTCACCAGCATCACACAGCGTGAGTTTTCGATAATGGCTCGCTTGGTTCGCACTTCGTGATAGTCAAACTCCAGCAATGAACCATCCATATCAATACCGCTGATACCCAAAATGCCAAAATCCAGCCGAAACTGAGAAATAAAGTCCAGCGTGGCTTCGCCAATAATACCGCCGTCACGGCTGCGTACCTCGCCGCCGGCCAGAATCAGGCGGAAATCCTCTTTGGCCGTCAATAACGTTGCAACATTCAGGTTATTGGTGACAACTCGTAATTCCTTATGGTTCATCAGCGCGTGGGCGACGGCTTCCGGCGTTGTACCAATATCAATAAACAGCGTAGCACCATCGGGGATTTGGCTGGCGACTTGTCTCGCAATCCGGGCTTTTTCATCCGACCACATCATCTTCCTGTCATGATAGGCGGTATTGACGGAGCTGGAGGGCAAAGCCGCGCCCCCGTGATGGCGGTGAATCTTGTTTTGTTCTGCCAGATCGTTTAAGTCACGGCGAATGGTCTGCGGGCTGACCGCAAAATGTTCAACCAACTCTTCGGTACTGACATACCCTTGCCGACGCACCAGTTCAATAATGGCGTCGTGCCGCTGCGTTTGCTTCACATTATTCCCCTCAAATACCGGCATGCGTTATGTCGGTCAATCACAAACCCTATTCCTGCCATATGTGCGCAGGCGCGCATCAGCGCCGTGCGGTTAACTGCGGGTATTGCGCCAGGCCATCAATAATCCTATCACCAGCCCGGCAACGTGCGCGGCGTTAGCAATAGACATCCCCAATACATCGAAATACCCGGCTATCAGCCACACCAGCGCAAAGACCATCACGCCACGCGGTAAATGCAGCGGCCCCTGCGGGTTGCGTTCGCCATAGAGCCAGACATACCCCATCAAGGCATACACCACGCCCGACAAACCGCCAAAATAGATACCGCTAAACCAGGCCTGCACCGCCCCGCTAATGGCCGCTGCCAGCAATAATATGACGCACAGTCGCCGGGTACCCAAAAACCGCTCAACCGGGCCGCCAAGATACCACCACCACATGAGGTTAAAGAGTAAATGCAACAGCGAAAAATGCAGTAACGCGTGGCTAAACCAGCGCCACAGCTGTAGCGTTTGCCCGTGGTCAGGGAACGCCAGCCGCCCCATCACGCGCTCAACGCCATAGAGCTGCATCAACAGATACACCACAACCGTCACCGCCATCACCCCGAGCGTCAGCGGCCCTGCTCGCTGGCGCAAGGTGTGCAAATACGAAAAAGAGTGATAGCGCAGCCCGCTTTCCGTGGTGCCGGTTTGCCAGCTGGCGGCTTGATAACGCGCATGCCCGGGCTCTTGTAAAAAACGCGCCAGTTCTTGCTGTACCCGGTCAAAAGCGCTGTCGTCCGGCAGCCAGATATCGACCTCATCTTCATTGAGGCGAATCACCAGTCGCACTCGATGCGTGTGCATATAGTCAACAAATGCCTGCGCCAAACGCGGATTTGAGAGCGTAACGATTCGGATCATGGCACCTGCCTTAGACTGTGCGCACCTAACAATCAAGGTGGCTTACATGTATGTGACCGATTCTAAAACATTTATCGCCGCATGCGCAGCGCCACACCCGAGATTCCCCACGCTCTTGCTGCATTCATGTGAGGGGTTTCACACCCCTGACACGTCGCGACAGCCTTTTGCTGATGCGGTGGCGTAAACGCTACGCCTGTGCGACATCCTGCGGAAAACGCTTCTGCCAGGCGTCGAACCCGCCATCAACGCTATAAACGGCCTCAAATCCAAGGCTAATCAAATAATTGGCGGCGTTACGGCTACTAATTCCGTGATAGCACATCACCATGACCGGCTGCTCAAAATCTGCCCCGCGTACAAAATCGGCCAGCGTTTCATTGGTAAGATGCGTAGAACCCGGCACATGCGCACCGGCGAAACTCTGCGGATCGCGGATATCGACCAGCACACTGCCCTGTTGCCAGCGTTGATAGGCTTGCTCGACATCGATTGCTTCAAACTGCTCCATGAACGGCCTCATGATGTGTTGATACCTAGCCACTGACGCCACCCGGCGCAAATTAGCGCTAACGAAGATGACGGCATGATGACCACGGCGTTGATTGTTATTGAATTGTAAGCGCGGAGCCCGCCGTATGGCTACTTTTCTGCATCAACTTTTCCGCGTCCCCTGCCGGGCGTGTCATGACAGATCAATGACAGAGCATTGACGCTACGGGCATTACCCCTAAAAAAAGAGCGGGATTAAACCTGTCATTTATTGGTCAAATCGGTCAGGAAAACTGTTATCCGTATCACGCAAAAAACACGCACGAATGTTTTTAATTGGTTAACGCTTGGCTAACATGTTTGTTTTCGATTACTATAATGAGCGAAAACGAACATTATCGCGTTTAATGACTATTACAGCTTTTGATGTGGCGGAGGAAACAACGTGGAAACCAAAGATCTTATCGTGATCGGCGGAGGCATTAACGGCGCAGGTATCGCAGCAGATGCCGCCGGACGTGGCTTGTCGGTGCTATTGCTCGAAGCGCAGGACTTAGCCAGCGCCACCTCTTCCGCCAGTTCTAAACTGATCCACGGTGGCCTGCGCTACCTGGAACACTATGAGTTTCGTCTGGTCGGCGAAGCGCTCTCCGAGCGTGAAGTGCTGCTGAAAATGGCTCCGCACATTATTTTCCCGATGCGCTTTCGTCTGCCGCACCAACCGCACCTGCGTCCGGCCTGGATGATCCGCGCGGGCCTGTTTATGTATGACCACCTCGGTAAGCGCGTCAGCCTGCCGTCCAGCCACGGCTTGAAATTTGGCCGCGAATCGGTGCTGAAACCAGAATTGACGCGCGGTTTCGAATATTCCGACTGTTGGGTGGACGATGCCCGTCTGGTGGTGCTCAACGCCCAGGAAGTGGTGCGTCGTGGCGGCGAGGTGAAAACACGCATGAACGTAACGCGCGCCCACCGGGAAAATGGCCTGTGGGTGGTCGAAGCGCAAGACACGCTCAGTGGCGAAACCCACCGCTGGCAGGCCAAGGGGCTGGTCAACGCCACCGGCCCGTGGGTACGCCAGTTCTTTGATGACGGGCTGCAACTGCCGTCGCCTTATGGCATCCGCCTGATTAAAGGCAGCCACATCGTGGTGCCGCGCGTGCATCATGAAGAACAGGCTTATATCCTGCAAAACAAAGACCATCGCATTGTGTTCGTCATTCCGTGGCAGGACGACTTCTCCATCATCGGCACGACCGATGTGGAATACAAAGGCGACCCGCGCGAGGTGAAAATTGATGATAACGAGATGCGCTATCTGCTTGATGTGTATAACGATCACTTCAAGAAACAGCTGACGCGCGACGATATCGTCTGGAGCTATGCCGGTGTACGTCCGCTGTGTGATGACGAGTCTGACTCGCCGCAGGCTATCACCCGCGATTACACCCTGTCAGTGGCGGACGATAATGGCAAAACGCCGCTGCTGTCGGTATTTGGCGGCAAACTCACCACCTATCGTAAGCTGGCGGAACATGCGCTGGAGAAATTACTGAAATACTATCCGCAGGCCGGACAAGCCTGGACACGCAACGCCGTGTTACCGGGTGGTGATATCAGCGGCACGCGCGATGATTACGCCGCCACCTTACGCCGCCGCCATAACCTGCCGGAAGCGCTGGCGCGCCGCTACAGCCGGACTTACGGCAGCCAAAGTGAGAAAATTCTCGCAAACGTACAGGGCGCGGGCGATCTGGGTGAACATTTCGGCCATTCGCTGTATGAAGCGGAGCTGCGTTATCTGGTCGAAAACGAATGGGCCGTCGAACTCGACGACGTTATCTGGCGTCGTACCAAGCTGGGTATGCTGCTCGATAACGAACAGCGCCAGCGCGTTGCCGCCTGGCTTGCGGACTATCGCCATAAGCTCGCCGCAGCAGGTTAACGTATAACCTAACGAAAGTGAAAATCCCCCCGGCAGGCCATCAGCCTGCGGGGGGATTTTTTTAGCACTCCGAACCTACCCGGCTACAACCGTATCGGCTTGATGTGCCAAATCTCGTCGGCGTACTCCTGAATGGTGCGGTCAGAAGAGAAATAGCCCATATTGGCGATATTGTGCAGCGTGCGGCGCGTCCATTCGTCCTCATCGCGGTAAACATCGTCCACTTTGTCATGGGTATCCACATAACTGCGATAATCCGCCAGCAACTGGTAGTGGTCGCCGAAATTAACCAGCGAGTCAAACAGGTCGGCGTAGCGCCCCGGCTCATCCGGGCTGAACGCGCCGGTGGCGATTTGCGTCAATACCCGGTGCAGTTCCTCATCCTGATTGTAGAATTCGCGCGGGTTATAACCACTGCGTCGTAGCGCCTCTACCTGCTCGGTGGTATTACCGAAGATAAAGATGTTGTCATCCCCTACCCGTTCGCGCATCTCCACGTTCGCGCCGTCAAGCGTACCGATAGTCAGCGCGCCATTGATGGCGAACTTCATATTACTGGTGCCGGAAGCTTCGGTGCCCGCCAGTGAAATCTGCTCGGAGAGATCGGCGGCAGGAATAATTATCTGCGCCAGGCTCACACCATAGTTGGGAATAAACACAATCTTCAGCTTATCTTTCACCGCCGGATCGTTGTTCACCACTTTGGCGACATCGTTAATCAGGTGAATGATGTGTTTGGCCATGTAATAGGCCGAAGCCGCTTTACCAGCAAAAATAGCGACACGCGGCACACGATCGAGATCCGGGTCATCTTTGATGCGGTTATACAGCGTTATCAGGTGCAACACGTTGAGCAACTGCCGTTTGTACTCGTGGATACGCTTGATTTGCACATCAAACAGCGCATTCGGGTCAACCACGATATCAAGATGCTGGGCGATATAGAGCGCCAGCCGCCGTTTGTTTTCCCGTTTGGCACTGCGGACTTTTTGCAAAAACGAGGGGAAATCAACGTGCTGCTTCAGTTCTTCCAGTTGACCTAAATCCGTGCGCCAGGTTTTGCCAATCGTATCATCCAGCACTTTTGACAGCGACGGATTCGCCAGCGCCAGCCAGCGTCGCGGCGTGACCCCGTTGGTTTTATTACAGAAACGCTCAGGATAAATACGCGCGAAGTCGGCAAACAGCGATTGCACCATCAAATCGGTATGCAGTTGCGACACCCCATTGACCTTGTGGCTACAAATCACCGCCAGCCACGCCATGCGCACCTTGCGCCCATGCTCTTCGTCAACCACCGACACCCGTTTTAGCAGGTCAGGCTCATTCGGGAAACGCTCTTGCACATCCTCCAGAAAACGCTCGTTAATCTCAAAAATCAGCTGTAAATGGCGCGGCAGAATTTTACCCATCATATCAACCGGCCAGGTTTCCAGCGCTTCGCCCATCAAGGTGTGGTTAGTGTAAGAGAACACTCGCGTCACCACATCCCAGGCGACGTCCCATTTGAATTTATGCTCGTCAATCAACAGGCGCATCAATTCCGGGATGGCCAGCACCGGGTGGGTGTCATTCAGGTGGATGGCGAATTTTTCCGCCAGATTGCTGTAGGTTTTGTGCATCATCCAGTGGCGGCTCAGGATATCCTGCACCGTGGCCGACACCAGAAAATACTCCTGACGCAAACGCAGTTCACGGCCCGAATAGGTTGAGTCATCCGGGTAGAGCACGCGCGACACGTTCTCTGAGTGGTTTTTGTCTTCTACCGCCGCGAAGTAATCGCCCTGGTTAAACTTACCGAGGTTAATTTCGTTACTGGCCTGCGCCGCCCACAGCCGCAGCGTGTTGGTGGCATCGGTATCAAAACCGGGGATAATTTGATCATACGCGCAGGCGATGATCTCTTCGGTTTCCACCCAGCGGGTTTTACTGCCCTCTTGCTGAATACGACCGCCAAAACGCACTTTGTAGCGGGTGCTATGGCGCGGGAACTCCCACGGGTTGCCATACTCCAGCCAGTAATCCGGCGACTCGGCCTGACGGCCATCGATGATGTTCTGGCGAAACATGCCGTATTCATAGCGAATGCCGTAACCGCGCCCCGGCAGCGCCATGGTAGCGAGCGAGTCGAGGAAGCAGGCCGCCAGTCGGCCCAGACCGCCGTTACCCAGCGCCGGATCATCCTCTTCTTCAAGCAATTCGTTGAGATCAAGCCCCATGGCGTCAAGCGCCACTTTCAGGTCATCGTACATGCCCATCGCCAGCAGCGCATTCGACAGGGTGCGGCCAATCAAAAACTCCATCGACAGGTAGTAGACCTGTCGCACATCCTGCGACAATTGGGCGCGGTTTGAACGCAACCAGCGCTCGACCATGCGGTCGCGCACCGCCAATACCGCCGCATTCAGCCAGTCATGTTTACTGGCGATGCTGGGGTCTTTACCGACGGTAAACATCAGTTTATAGGCGATGGAGTGTTTCAGCGCATCAACGCTGAGGGTGGGTGAATTGTAAGTAAACGGAGAATTCATAATTTCATTCCCTATGGATGCGAATTACCACAGACGTTGATACAGCGCACGATAAGCCTTGGCTGCAACCTGCCAACTGAAATCCATTGCCATCGCCTGGCGCTGCACATAACGCCATAGCGATGGACGAGACCACAACACAAACACCCGACGAATCGCCCGTGACAGCGACGCCACATTGCAATCGCTAAACACAAACCCGCTTGCCAGCCCATCGGCCAGGTTTTCCAGCGAGCTGTCTGCCACGGTATCGGCCAGCCCGCCGATACGCCTGACCAGCGGCAACGTGCCATATTTCAGGCCGTAGAGCTGGGTTAACCCACATGGTTCGAACCGGCTGGGCACCATGATAACGTCCGCCCCGCCGATAATGCGGTGCGAAAACGCTTCGTGATAACCAATCTGCACGCCGACACGACCATGATATTCCGCCGCCGCCGCCAAAAACCCTTCTTGTAGCGTGGCGTCGCCTGCCCCTAATACCACCAGTTGCCCGCCTTGTTCGAGCAGCGTCGGCACCGCCTGCAACGCAATATCCAGCCCTTTCTGACTGGTGAGGCGGCTGACTATCGCAAACACCGGCACGCGGTCGTCCACTTTAAGCCCCATCGCGGTTTGCAGATGACGCTTGTTCTCTGCTTTACGCGCCAGCTCATCGCGGCTGTAGGTCGCCGTGAGCAGCACGTCCTGCGCCGGGTTCCAGACCGCATCATCCACGCCGTTGAGAATACCGGACAGGCGGCCCGCCTCTTCCCGCACCTTCAATAGCCCCTCCAGCCCGTAGCCAAATTCCGGCTGCGTTATCTCGTGGGCGTAGGTCGGGCTGACGGTGGTGATATGGTCAGCGTAATACAGCCCGGCTTTGAGGTAGGAAATCTGGCCATGGAACTCCAGGCCATACATGTTGAAATATTCCGGCGGCAGCCGCAGGTCGCTCATGTGATGGGCGTCAAACAGCCCCTGATAAGCCAGATTATGTACGGTAAATACCGATTTAGCCGGTCGTCCTTTCGCCGCCAGATACGCGCAGGCAAGCCCGGCATGCCAGTCGTGCGCATGCACAATATCCGGCCGCCAAAACGGATCGACGCCGCTTGCCATTTCCGCGCCCATCCACCCCAGCAAGCCAAAGCGCAGAAAGTTATCGGCATAGGCAAACATTGACGTGTCGTGATACGGGCTGCCCGCTCGCTCATACAAGTGCGGCACATCGATAAGATAGATACCGACGCCGTTATAATGGCCGTAACGCAGCGTCACCCGCCCGCCAAACGTCTCCAGTTCGCGCACAATCTGCGTATCGGGAATGCCTTTTTTCAGGTCGGGAAATGCTGGCAACAACACCCGTACGTCCATCCCCGCTTCGATTTGTGCCGCAGGCAACGCCCCGACCACATCCGCCAGTCCCCCGGTTTTCAGCAAAGGGAACAGCTCTGAACACACATGTAATACCCGCATCTTTTCTCCCGTAAGGCCACTCACCCCACGCGATGAATGGCCATCATTCACCCCGGCCAACCGTCACCGGGTCAGTCACTGCTCAGGCTTTCAGTTTGGCTAGCATGGCGCGCGTCACCAGCACCACACCCTCCTCGGAACGATAAAAACGGCGGCTATCCTCTTCGGCATTCTCGCCAATCACCATGCCTTCGGGAATTTCACAGGCGCGGTCAACGATGCAGCGGTGCAGGCGGCATGATCGCCCCACTTTGACATCCGGTAGCAGGACGCTTGAGTCAATGCTGCAAAACGAGTTGATGCGCACCCGGGAGAACAGCACCGAGTGTGTCACCACCGAACCGGACACAATACAGCCGCCGGAAACCAGTGAATTCATGGTTAAACCGTGGCTGCCGGAGCGGTCTTGCACGAACTTGGCCGGAGGCAACGCTTCCATCGCCGAGCGGATAGGCCAGGTATGGTCATACATATCCAGCTCCGGCGTCACGGAGGCCAAATCGAGATTGGCGCGCCAGTAGGCTTCCAGCGTACCGACATCACGCCAGTACGGCGGCGCGTCGTCGGTCGAGGTGACGCAGGAGAGCGTGAACGGATGCGCCCAGGCCAGCCCCTCGGCCACGATTTTCGGGATCAGGTCTTTGCCGAAATCATGGCTGGAGTCAGAGGTACACACATCCTCTTCCAGGCGACGATAGAGATAATCGGCGTTGAACACATAAATGCCCATGCTGGCTAATGCCATGTCCGGGTTGCCGGGCATCGGCGCCGGATTAGCCGGTTTTTCATCAAACCGGGTGATGCGATGGTCTTCATCCACGCTCATCACACCAAAGGCGCTCGCTTCACTGATAGGCACCGGAATACAGGCCACCGAGCACTCAGCGCCTTTTTCCACGTGATCCAGCAACATGCGGGAATAGTCCATTTTGTAGATATGATCGCCAGCCAGAATCACCACATACTCGGCACGATAGCGCCGAATAATGTCGAGGTTATGGCAGATGGCATCAGCCGTACCGCGATACCAGTGATCGTTTTCATCATGACGCTGCTGGGCGGGCAGCAGGTCAACAAACTCATTCATTTCGGTATTCAGGAATGACCAGCCACGTTGAATATGCTGCACCAGCGTATGCGACTGGTACTGGGTTATCACCCCAATACGGCGGATACCTGAATTCAGGCAGTTAGACAGGGCAAAATCGATAATCCGATATTTACCGCCAAAATGAACGGCGGGCTTGGCGCGATGCGCGGTTAAATCTTTCAGTCGTGTTCCCCGCCCGCCGGCCAAAATCAGGGCGACTGATTTCAGGGGTAATTGTCTGGCCAGCATCAGAGGGTCATGCTTGTCGGTACTCACCATGTCGGGCTCCTTGTTATCGTTTTGCTTGTCGCTTTTTTTGTTGTTCTGACGGCTTTTCTTGTGCGTTAGAAGAAAGCGTGGATGTTGAAAACAGTGTCTGTGGTTCTACCGTGTGAGCCTGCGGTTCCGGGGTCAGTGGCCTGGACGCCCTGACCCAGACGCACACGGCGTGCGCCGGGGCCTGCCAGGTTTCTCCGTCCGGTGCTTGTCCGGCCACGCTAAAAGGCGGTGCCACCTGCCAGCGCCCGGCAGGTAAAGAACCGGCAGGTAAAGAAAAGGTGCAAGGATGCGGCGTGGCGTTGATAACCAGTAACCAATCCTCAGAGAGCTGGATCTGCAAACGGCGCTCCCCCTGCTCCCACTGCGCGGGCGTCAAGGCGTCGCCTTGTTGGTTAAGCCAAACCACATCGTCTTCGCCCTCGCGCCACCAGTGCGCCCGGCGCAACGCAGGGATAGCACGGCGTAGCGCGAGCAGCCCGGCGGTGAAGGCAATCAGGGCGCTGTCGGCACGTTCCCAGTGCAGCCAGGCCAGCGCGTTGTCCTGACAATAGGCGTTGTTATTACCGGACTGACTGTTGCCGAACTCATCGCCCGCCAGCAGCATCGGCGTACCCTGAGACAGCAGCAACGTGGTCAGCAGCGCCTGCTGACTGGCAAGGCGACGCGCCTGTGTTTCGTCGTCAGCTTCCAGCCCTTCGGTGCCATGGTTAAAACTGAAATTACTGTTCGTGCCATCACGGTTTTGCTCGGCGTTGGCTTCGTTGTGCTTGTGGTTGAAACACACCAGATCGCGCAGCGTAAAGCCATCGTGTGAGGTCAACATGTTGACCGATGCCCACGGCAGGCGGCCATCGCGCTCAAACACTTCGCTGGAGGCGGCGAAACGACGGGCAAACACGCCAAGCGGCACGTCGCCATGCAGCCAGAAACGGCGGATATCGTCACGAAAACGGTCATTCCACTCGACGAACGGAGCCGGAAAGCGCCCAAGCTGATACCCGTCCGGGCCAATATCCCAGGGTTCAGCAATCAGTTTGCAGTTACGCAGCGTGCGGTGATTACGCAACGCGGTGAAAAAGGGCGCACTGGCGGAAAACGCCGGGGTGCGCCCCAGCACCGTCGCCAAATCGAAGCGGAAACCGTCCACATGGCAGACGTCGTGCCAGAAAGCCAGGCAATCAATCACCCAGTGCAACACCGCCGGGTGCGACACGCGCAGCACGTTGCCGCACCCCGTCCAGTTGTGATACTGCCCGTCATCGGTCAGCCAGTAGTAACTACGGTTATCGATGCCGCGCAGCGTCAGCGTGGGCCCGGCCATATCCAGCTCGGCGCTATGATTGAACACCACATCGAGAATCACCTCGATACCGGCACCGTGCAGCGCCCGCACCATATCGCGGAACTCGTTGAGCGGGTCATCACTGGCCGCCAGCGAGCTGTCCACCGCAAAGGGCAATAAGGTGTTATAACCCCAATAATTGCGCAGCCCCATCTCCTGCAAACGCGGCTCATCGGCATGTTGCTGCACCGGCATCAGCTCGATGGCGGTAATACCAAGTGAGGTCAGATAGTCGAGCATGACCGGATGCGCCAGACCCGCATAGGTGCCGCGCAGCGGCTGTGGGATAGCAGGATGGCGCTTGGTCAGGCCACGTACATGCGCCTCATACAGCACCGTTTCACTCCACGGCGTGCGCGGCAGGCGGTCGCCCTGCCAGTCATAAGCCTCATCGACCACCACGCTGCGCGGCATCACTTCTGCGCTGTCGTGCGGATCGGGCTGGTCATAACCGCCGTGCAGACGTTCATCATCCACCACCCAGCCATCCATCTGCCGGGCGCAAGGGTCAAGCAGCAACTTATTAGGATTAAAACGCAGCCCGTGCGCCGGGTTAAATTCACCGTAAACCCGATAGCCATAGCACAGGCCTGGCTGCGCATCCGGCAAGTAGCCGTGCCAAATATCTCCGCTACGAACGGGCAGCGGCAAACGCAGCTCACACAGGCCGTCGAAAATGCACAGCTCCACGGCGGTGGCGTGCGATGAGAACAACGCAAAATTCACACCGTTACCGTCGTAACTGGAGCCTAATGGTCGCGGACGCCCTGCCTGCAATTCCACCATTACCCCTCCCTGACCAGATAAAGCGTCGCCAGGGGCGGCACGGTTAACACCAGCGAATGCGGTCGGGAGTGGCTGCCAATGTTGTCACTGGCGACCAGGCCCTGATTGCCAAGATTGCTGCCGTGATAGTGGCAGGAATCGGTATTGAGAATTTCACGCCACTGGCCCGCCTGATTCACGCCCACCCGATAGCCCTCGCGCGGCACCGGGGTAAAGTTGCTGATAATCAGCACCTCATTGCCGCTGTCATCACGGCGGATAAAGGCAAATACCGAGTTTTCCCGGTCATCCACCACCACCCATTCAAACCCTTCGTGCAGATAATCGCACTGATAGAGCGGCGGATGCTGGCGATAGCAGTGGTTAAGGTCACGCACCAGCGCTTGCACCCCGGCATGCCAGCCTTGCGGCTCATCGAGCAGATACCAGTCCAGACTGGCGTCATGGTTCCATTCGCGCCCTTGGGCGAATTCACTGCCCATGAACAGCAGTTTTTTGCCGGGATAAGCCCACATAAAGCCGTAATAGGCGCGTAAATTGGCAAACTTCTGCCAGACATCGCCGGGCATTCTGTCCAGCAGCGAGCGCTTGCCATGCACCACTTCGTCATGCGAGAGCGGCAGGACAAAATTTTCGCTGTAGGCATAGAGCATGCCGAAGGTCAGCAAGTCGTGATGGTGTTTCCGATGCACCGGGTCGAGCTGCATATAAGCCAGCGAGTCATGCATCCAGCCCATGTTCCACTTGTAGTGAAAGCCCAGCCCGCCGTGCTCCGGCGGCAGCGTAACCCCGGCATAATCCGTGGACTCTTCCGCCACGGTAATCGCCCCGGCATGATGCTGGCCTAGCACCTGATTGGTGTAGCGCAGGAAAGAGATCGCCTCCAGATTCTCCTTGCCGCCGTAGTAATTCGGCACCCATTCGCCATCGCGACGGCTGTAATCGCGATAAATCATTGACGCCACCGCATCCACCCGCAGGCCGTCGATGCCGTAACGTTCTGACCAATACAAGGCATTGCCCGCCAGATAGTTACGCACTTCATGGCGGTCGAAGTTATAAATCAGCGTGTTCCAGTCCTGATGGAAGCCCTCTTTCGGGTCGCCATACTCATAGAGCGCGGTGCCATCAAAACGCGCCAGCCCGTAGCTGTCGGACGGAAAATGGCCGGGCACCCAATCCAATAGCACGTTAATGCCCGCCTCATGGAAGGCCGCTATCAGATAGCGAAAATCTTCAGGGGTGCCAAAACGCCGGGTCGGTGCGTATAACCCGAGCGGCTGATAGCCCCAACTGCCGTCAAACGGGTGCTCTTGCACCGGCATCAGTTCGACATGGGTAAAGCCCATCTCTTTGACATAAGGCACCAATTGCTCCGCCAGCTCGCGATAACTGAGCCAATGGTGGTTATCCGGGTGACGACGCCACGACCCCAGATGCACTTCGTAAATAGAAACCGGCGCTTGCAGGTCATTGGCGCGGCGGCGCGTTTCATCCACCGGGACGCACTCTGGCAGTGCGCGCACTAACGAGGCGTTATCCGGGCGCATTTGTGATTCAAACGCATACGGGTCGGATTTCAGCAACACGTTGCCGTAACAATCGATGATTTCATACTTATACAACTGGCCGGGCCCGACATCCGGCACAAACAGTTCCCACACCCCGTTTTCACGCCGCAAACGCATGGGGTGGCGGCGACCGTCCCAGAAATTAAAATTGCCCACCACTGAGACGCGCTGGGCATTCGGAGCCCACACAGCAAAACTGGTACCGGCTACCCCATCGAACGTTTTCGGGTGAGCACCCAGTACCTCGTAGGGGCGCAAGTGACGCCCTTCGGCCAACAGCCAGATGTCCAACTCCTGTAGCAGCGTACCGAAACGGTAAGGGTCTTCGAGAACCTGATAACTTTGCGGCCAGTTGACAGCCAGTTGGTAATGAAAGGGGTTTTTACGTCGGGGGATCACCGCTGAGAAAAACCCTCGCGGGTCAAGGCGATGCAACCCGCTCACTTTGCGCCCGGTGCGGGCATCCAGGACATTCACCTCGGTGGCATCGGGGAGCAATGCGCGCACCTCCAACCCCGCATCGGTGCTATGCATACCTAAAACGGCGAAAGGATCGGCGTAATGACCGGAAAAAAGGAGATTAATGATGTTCTGATCGGAAAATCCTGACATGGCATCCGTCCTCTGAATTAACCATCTGAATAAAGTAAAGATGTTAACGAAACAGGTCGTTTTTTCGGCATTTTCGTTGATCTACACACGGCCTGCGTCAATAACATAAAAGGAACCCACCTGACCCCATAAAAAAAGAGGGCTAACCTGAATAAAGAACACCGAGCAGTAATACCTAAGCCTGCGAAGCATTCTTCAGGTAAGCCTAAGATTCAGCTTAGTCAAGAAAAGAGAAAATATTTGAGACATTGGATAATTTTTTGCATTCAACACCCATAAGAAAAAATAATTAATCATAGCGTTAGCGAATATTGATCCTGCTCGGGGCGAGCAAACGCGTAATTCCTAAAATCGATTGATCTCACAAGGAGGTGTAACATTTATGATCGGCCAACTCGATTTGACCTTGTCACTGCTGCAACAAACCTGCGTTTATCTGGTCATCGCGTACTTGTTGAGCAAAACCCCATTATTCACGCCGTTGACGCAAGTGACCGTGCGTTTGCCGCACCAGTTGCTCTGCTACCTGACGTTTTCGCTGTTCTGTATTCTTGGCACCTGGTTTGGCCTGCACATCAATGATTCGATAGCCAACACCCGGGCGATAGGCGCGCTATTAGGCGGCGTGCTGGGTGGCCCGTCGGTAGGATTTTTGGTGGGATTAACCGGCGGGTGGCATCGTTATTCACTCGGCGGCATGACCGCCACCGCCTGTATGCTGTCCACCATCGTCGAGGGGTTAGTCGGCGGCGTACTGCACCACTATCTGACGCGCCGCCGCCGTCTTGACCTGCTATTTCAGCCGCTGGTGATCGCCGCTGCCGGTATCGTCGCTGAAGCCTTGCAGATGTTGATAATCCTGCTGCTTGCCCGGCCTTTTGACGCCGCGCTGACGCTGGTCGGCAACATTGCGTTGCCGATGATGATTACCAACAGTCTGGGCGCGGCGATGTTTATGCGCATCTTGCTTGACCGACGCGCAATGTTTGAAAAATACACCTCTGCGTTTTCCGCCCGAGCGCTACTGATAGCCGCCCGCGCAGAAGGCATCCTGCGAGAGGGATTCACCCCTGACACCAGTATGCGGGTGGCGCGAATTCTCTACGAGGAGCTTGGCGTGGGCGCGGTGGCCATTACTGACAGGGAAAAATTACTGGCATTTATCGGCATCGGCAGCGATCACCATCTGGTCGGTTCGCTGATAACATCACCACACACCCATCAGGCCATTGACCAAAACCAGGTTGTCTATGCCGATGGCAACGCCACGCCCTACTGCTGCACGCTCTCCGAGCAGTGCAAATTGGGCTCAACGCTGGTGATCCCCCTGCGCGGCGAAGAGCAGCGGGTGGTCGGCACCATTAAGTTATATGAGCCAAAGAACAAGCTGTTTTCGAGTATCAACCGCACGCTGGGCGAAGGCATCGGCCATTTATTATCGGCGCACATCTTTGCCGGGCGCTTTGAGCAACAAAAGCAGCTACTGGTACAGTCGGAACTCAAGCTGTTGCATGCTCAGGTGAATCCCCATTTTCTGTTTAACGCGCTCAATACTCTGTCAGCGATTATTCGCCGCAACCCGGATCAAGCGCGCCAACTGGTACTATCGCTCTCGACCTTCTTTCGCAAAAACCTCAAACGTAACAGCGATGACGTGCCACTCAGCGATGAACTCGAACACGTGAACGCCTATCTCGACATTGAAAAAGCGCGCTTCTCTAATGTGTTAACGGTTGAGATAGCGGTTCCGCCCGCCCTGCGACACGCCAGACTCCCCGCGTTCTCGCTACAACCGCTGGTAGAGAACGCCATCAGGCACGGCATTTCCCAAATGCTGGGAAATGGCCATTTGCGTATTAGCGCGCGGACACACGCAACCATGCTGGAGCTGACGGTGGAGGACAATGCGGGCAACTATTCGCCACGTAATGGCAGCGATGGACTGGGCATGAACCTGGTCGATAGGCGTATTAAAGCGCGCTATGGCCATCACTACGGGATAACCGTCACCAGCCAGCCTGCACAATTCACCCGGGTACAAATCAGGGTGCCGCTGCACATGACATCACCATAATCGCAGGCAAAAGAGCAGACATGCCATACCGCGCGACGGCGTCATGCCCACAAAGGGTTGATGCTCGAGGTCACTCGCGCTCGGGGTCACAATGGTTGATATCACTATGGTTAATATCACGATGGCGGCGATAGCTATGACTGGTATAGCTATACCAGTCATAGCTATGGATAGTCATCCAGGCGGGATAACTCGCCGGATAGCCGTAACTGGTTATCATGCACCAGTTCGGTAAGAAAATTGGCGACTCTGCGCACTCTTGGCGTATGCGACAGGTCTGAATGAATGACGAGCCACAGCGGATACTTAACGTTAAGCGTCTCACTTAAGCGAACAAGCCCGTGACGGTGCGCGATAAAATGCGGTAATAACGCGACCCCTGCGCCAGCGCTCACAGCGGCAACCTGTGTGGCCAGCGATGTGGTTTCTAACACCAGCGCTCTGCCCTTGAGCTTCTCTGCTGTCCACTTTGCCATTGGCAAATGCGAGAGCGCCTCAGCCCATCCAACAAACCGGCCATGCGCATAGAGAGCGTCTGGCGAGTGATCCGTCAGGTTATCGCTATACTGCTGGCTGCTGTACAGGCTAAAACCCAGTTCCCCTAACCGCCGAATCACCACATTCCCCGATTCAGGCTTCACCAAACGTAACGCCAGATCGGCATCAAACTGGTGAATATTCACAATTTTACTGTCGGTGATAATTTCAAGGCTCAGTTGGGGGAGCTCTCGTTGCAACACCGGCAAAGCAGGCAAAATAAGCTCACTGGCCAACATGTCGGTTGTCGCAAGCCGGACACTCCCGACAACCTCTCCCGGCGTTCTACAACGGGATAACAGCGTCATTGCCGCCGTCTCCATCGCCTCTGCACTCGGCAAAATATGCGCCCCTTCCGCCGTCAATTTATAACCAGAATGATGATGGGCGAACAAACTCACACCCAGAGCGGCCTCAAGACGTTCAATTCGGCGCGACAAGGTTGATATACCTAATCCCAGATGTTTTGCCGCATATCCCAGCGTGCCATGGCGAGCGACGGCTAAAAAAATAAGGACATCATCCCAAATAATTTTCTGGTTTTTTTTATCATTTTTCATAAATGAAAAATTGCTTTCCATTTTTGGTGGCTTCCCTAAAAAAAACGCTGTGTTATGTTTTACCGCCATTATGTCCGGCAGAGCAACAAAAGAACAGGTTAGCGCCTGAGATTGTTTTCAGCATTAGCCATTTTACGTTGAATAACGCATCAACAGCCGGTATCTCGCTAATGCGCTTAGATGTATCTCTTGGGTATTAAAAATTAAAGGTAACGCATAATGCAAATTTCATCGAAGTCAGCGGTTATATTAACGTTGCTTGCCACACTATTCTGGGGCTCTAATTTTCAGGCAACGAAAATTGCGCTGGAAAGTTTATCGTCATGGACGGCATCATCAGAGCGATTCATTATTGCTTCTCTTTTGATCGTTGCATTTGCCACATTAAGAGGGCAACTTTCCTTTAGTACGCTTAAGAAAAATATATTTCCATTCATTTTTCTTGGTGCCATTGGTGTTGCTGGTTTTAATGGCGCATTATTTCTGGGTTTGCAAACATCACACCCAGTCACCGCTGCACTCATTATGGCGACGACACCCATCTCTGCCAATATCCTTGAAGCCATCATGCGCCGCCAGATGCCACAACGAATAAGAATCATCGGTATGGCAATCAGCCTGCTCGGTGTGTCGATTGTTATTACTCATGGAAAGATATTTGCGGGTGGTAGCATCGCCTTCGCCCCTGGTGACATCATTATCTTTGTTGGTAGCTTAGGGTGGTCAATCTATACGGTAGGAACTCGGGCAATGGTTGTGGAGTCAACCCCCATCGAGACCACAACCTGGACGATGATTTTCGGCACCTTCATTCTGAGTGCGATCGCGTTTATACAAGAGTCACCGATAAAAACGCTTGGCTCGGCGTCACTCAGTAGCCATCTGGCTGACGTATATATGGGAATTGCAGGCTCTGTATTAGCGTATCTGTTTTGGATAATTGGTATCTCAACAAGGGGCCCAGGGAAAACAGCAATATTTTTCAATTTTGTTCCCTTATTCGCCATTGTCATACAGGCTGTTTTAGGAAGTATGCCCAGTTATGCCCAACTACTTGGTGCTGCATTGACGATAGCAGGTGTTCTGCTCGGCCAGAAAAAAATTAACACCTCCATTAATATCAACATGGAATCTAAAAAATCAGCGCCTGATAGAATGAAAATAACACTATCGAATGCCATGCAGTAAAAAGAACTAAAAAGATCCGAAAACAAAACCAAAAAGATAAACAAGAATAAAATGTGCTGACTTTACCTGTCTTTTTACTAAAAATTTACAATCCTGAAAAATAAAACCCAGCATTTAAAAAAGAGTTTTTCTATATACTAAAAGTGACGCCGCGACATTACCTCAGTGAAATCAACATCACTGATGAAATTCATTGATATTCAGGCCATTTGGTAGTGCATACCATTTTCATATTTTCTTTTAATGAGAAGGCAGAATATCTACGGTATCAAAAATCGTTTTCTACTCATGTTATTTCTGCTCTAAAGAATGAAAAAGGACATTTCTATGAGTCAACCGTTCATACGTATACGTTACCTGTCTACACTGGCAGGTAGCCTGACGCTACTGTTTAGCACCCTTCACACACTGCCTGCACAGGCCGATGCGGTACATGTACAGAAATCGGCACTGCCGTCGCTCAACGTCATCAAAGCCACCCGCGCATGCAGCGACCTGACGCAAATCGACCTGACACGTATCGCCGGGGCTGGCAGCAAGATAACCCAGGCCACAGAAACCAGCCAAAACGGACTGACCTACTGCACCGTAGACGGCGTGCTGGCCCCGGAGATTGGCTTTCGGGTGCAATTACCCAAAGAGAGCTGGACACAGCGTTATCTGCAAGTCGGGTGCGGTGGGCTATGCGGCAGCATTTCCACCACGCCGGGCGCAGCCGAAGGGTGTGCACCGCTCAATGCCGGTGGATTCGTCATCGCTGGCTCGGATATGGGGCACGGCCAGGCCAGCGCCAACAGCGGTGAATTCGGCGCAGACCCGCAAAAACGGGCCGACTTCGCTTATCGCGGCGTTCACCTCACCGCTGTTGCCGCCAAAACGTTGATCGACGCTTACTATGGTCATAAGGCGGCCTATTCCTATTTCACGGGCTGTTCCGACGGCGGGCGAGAAGCACTGGTTGAAGCCCAGCGTTTCCCTGAAGATTTTAACGGCATTATTGCCGGGGCTCCGGCCATGAATTTCCTGGCACAGAACGCAATTTTCCACGCCTGGCAGTACGTCGCCAACCATGATGCGCATGGCAATGCGATTTTACTCTCCTCTCGCCTGCCGCTGATTCACAACGCCGTGCTGGCCGCTTGCGACACTCTGGACGGACAAACGGACGGCCTGATTGCCGACCCACGCGTATGCCATTTCAACCCGGATGTACTGCTGTGCAAAGGAGATAACGCCGATACCACGCAATGCCTGACACAACAAGAAGTGGATGTGGTGCAGCGTTTCTATAACGGCCCGATTGACCCGCAGACCGGCGAGCACCTTACGGCAGGTGGCCCGATGCCTGGCTCTGAGCTCGGCTGGACGGTCTATGTGCCCGCAACCGCCACCGGGAAAGTGATGAGCGATAGCGTGTCATTGGCCGTGCTGCGCTATTTGGCGTTTACCACCACATCACCGACATTTACGCTTGCCGAAATGACTTTCGACCGAGCGACCTTTGATCGCTTGCGCCCACAGCATGCACTCTATGATGCCACCAATACCGATTTGTCGCGTTTCTATAACGCGGGTAACAAGTTGATTTTGTGGCACGGTTTGTCTGACCCGCACATCTCGCCGGTTAACACAATTTCTTACCATGAAACACTGGAGCAGGTGATGGGCACGTCTCGCACACAGGCTTTCGAGCGGTTGTACCTGTTACCGGGTGTGCAACACTGCTCCGGCGGCGAGGGCCCGAGCAAAATCGACCTGCTTACACCTATTATGAACTGGGTAGAAAACGGTGTTGCCCCACAAGCGATCGTCACTACCCAGACCAGCGGTGACGACCATAGCGGCTTTGGTCTGCCTGGCGCAAACGCCCCTGTGGCCGACACCAGCACACAGGCTGAAACCATCGTGCGTACTCGTCCGGTTTACCCGTTCCCGTATATTGCGGTTTATAAGGGGCAAGGGGATGTCAATAGCGCCGCCAGCTACACTCGCAGTGGCCCGCTGACGCGTGAGAAATCACGTCAGTGGATGGGCTCGGACTTCTACCGCCCGTACCGTGGTGTGACACACTAACCCCGCTTTGACATGTTATCCCATCGCCACAATCGGTGTGATAAGCCCATGTCGCGATCAACGCAGGTCATCTGGCCTGCGTTTTTCAATTTCGCCAAGAATAACGCGCTATTCTTTTATCGCGCTATCCGGTCTGGCAGCGAAGTATTCACCATTAACGCCTGTTGCGATGGGCCCGAAGGATGAAGAATGGATCTAAAACGAATGCAATATTTTTGCACGGTATTCGAACAAGGAAATATCAGTAAAGCAGCTCGCCTGTTAAATATGGCAGCACCGCCATTAGGAAAACGGCTGCAAGAATTAGAGCAGGAACTCGGCGTACCGCTATTTTTACGCCGAGGGAAAACCTTGCAGCCAACAGAAGCAGGCACATTTTTATATCATCACGCCCGCGATATCCTCGGTAAAGTCAATGAGGTCAAAAATAAAACGGCACGCTTTAGCACCAGCGACAAAAAAATAATAAAAATCGGGCTCTCTTATTTATTTTTATCCCGTTTTAGTGTGGCATTAAATCAATTACAACACGCCTTACCACACCATCTATTACATATTACCGTGTCTGATTCCAGCCACCTGGAATCGCTGCTACGGGATAAAAACCTGGATGTCGCACTCATGCAGACGCCCAAACCAGCACCTGATTTTCAGGTAGATGCCTTAACACCGGTTCCAGCCATGGCTTTGGTCGCCAAAAACCTACTTACGCCGACACAATCAGGGCATACGATTGATCTGATTGCGTTAAGTCACCTGCCATTATTATTACTACAGCGTCTTGAGGGTCAGGGAACATTGGAAACGCTACTTCAGCTTTTCCATGATGCCAATCAGTCACTGAATGTGCTGATGAAAGCCTCAGACCCACAGCTCATCGTTTCATTGCTACGGCAAGGTAGCGAGGCTTGCGCCATTCTGCCTGCCAGCGAAATACCGTCCCAGTTGCCGCCGCACTGTCAGGCATTAACGATTCATCCGCCGCTGTCACTGTTCCGGCCCGCCGTCGTCACGCTCAAGGGTGCTCAAATCGCAGATGAATGGCTCCGCCTGCTGACCCAATAACTGCAAACACGCGCCGTTTAGCCGTGAGCGGCACCATGCGGCGTGACGGTATGGCCCTCTCTGGGCACCAAATTCAGTTTGCCATGGCGCACGCCGGTTTCCGCCATCACCGCCGCCGCGAACTGTTGCACTTCGGCGGTCGCACCACGCAGGATGACGGTTTCGACACACTCATCATGGCTCAGATGGGTGTGCATGGTTGATACCGTAAGATCGTGGTGCGCATGTTGCATTCCCGCCAGACGGCTGGATAACTGGCGTTCATGGTGGTCATACACATAGCTTAATACCGCCACGCAGGGAGCCATATTGTCTTGCTCAACCGTCATTTCACCGAGCTCACGGCGCAGCATGTCGCGAAATGCTTCAGAGCGGTTGGCATAGCCCTTGCGCACCATCAGCGCATCCAGCGCGTCCGCCAGTTCGTCGTCCAGAGAAATAGTCAGTCGTTGCATGTCGGCCTCAGTGAAAAACCGCGCTATCAACAGAAAAAACGGCCCGTTGTCTCAGCGCCAGTCATTAAACAGGAACACATTAAACAGGAACAATAGCCTGAAGGATAACAACAAAATGGAAAACTCACATCGCAGAGAAGCAACCACGCGGGGGAAATGGGCGTGTGCCGGTTTGACACACGCCTGAAAGGTTAGAGCAAAATACGCAGCATACGGCGCAGCGGCTCGGCCGCACCCCACAGCAACTGGTCGCCAACGGTGAAGGCTGACAGGTACTGCGGGCCCATGTTGAGCTTACGCAGACGGCCTACCGGAGTAGACAGCGTGCCGGTCACAGCCGCCGGGGTCAGTTCACGCATGGTGATGTCACGATCGTTCGGCACCACTTTCACCCAGTCATTGTGGCTTGCCAGCATCTGCTCAATTTCCGGCAGTGAGACATCTTTTTTCAGCTTCAGGGTAAATGCCTGGCTGTGGCAACGCAGCGCGCCGATACGCACGCACAAGCCATCCACCGGAATGGTGCTGGCGGTGGCAAGAATCTTGTTGGTTTCGGCCTGGCCTTTCCACTCTTCGCGGCTCTGGCCGTTTTCCAGCTGTTTGTCTATCCACGGGATCAGGCTGCCCGCCAGCGGCACGCCGAAGTTTTCCACATCCAGACCGCCGCGTGACAAGGCCGTCACTTTACGCTCGATATCCAGAATGGCAGAAGCCGGGTCGCTCAGTTCAGCAGCCACTTCAGCGTTTAACTGGCCCATCTGAATCAGCAACTCACGCATGTTGCGCGCGCCCGCGCCAGAGGCCGCCTGATAGGTGGCAACCGATGCCCACTCCACCAGGTCGTTGGCAAACAGACCGCCCAGCGACATCAGCATCAGGCTCACGGTACAGTTACCGCCGACAAAGGTTTTGATGCCTTTATCGAGACCCGCCTGAATGACGCCGTGGTTGACCGGGTCCAGAATAATAATCGCGTCATCCTTCATACGCAGAGAAGAAGCTGCGTCAATCCAGTACCCTTGCCAGCCACTTTCACGCAGCTTTGGATAGATTTCATTGGTATAATCGCCACCCTGACAAGTGATGATGATATCCAGCGCACGCAACGCATCGAGATCAAACGCATCCTGCAACACACCCGTCTGACCGCCCAGCGCCGGAGCAGGCTGGCCTAGTTGCGAGGTGGAAAAAAATACCGGGCGGATTAAATCAAAGTCGCGTTCTTCTACCATGCGCTGCATGAGTACCGAACCGACCATACCGCGCCAGCCAATAAAACCAACATTTTTCATGAGAACCGTCCTGCCTGGGTGACAAAAAGCAATCCGACTGCCGTTTCAGGCAGGGTGCATAGTGTAAAGTGATGACTGTCAACCTTACAAAATGTACCAGAAGTCGCAAGTGAATTTATTCGATGACTCAGGCGTTTTCAGCAACACGCCTAATGTTTCCGGGCCAGGGACGTGGATGAGAGGAGCCAACCACCATTATGACTGAAATGATCTCAGCAACCGTGTTGTTGCTGTTAATTATGGACCCGCTCGGCAACCTGCCGGTGTTTATGTCGGTGCTCAAGCACCTTGACCCGAAACGGCGGCGGGTGGTGCTGATCCGCGAGATGATTATTGCGCTTGGCGTGATGCTGCTGTTCTTGTTCGCCGGTGAGAAAATTCTCGCCATTTTGAACCTGCGCACCGAAACCGTTTCTATTTCAGGCGGGATTGTGCTGTTTTTGATAGCGATCCGTATGATTTTCCCGACACAAGAAGGTTTTACCAGCGGCTTGCCTGCCGGTGACGAACCCTTTTTAGTGCCGCTGGCGATCCCGATGGTGGCCGGGCCGTCGATACTGGCGGCGCTGATGCTGCTGTCACACCAATATCCCAACCAGTTACCGCACCTGACGCTGGCGCTATTCATCGCCTGGGGCATCACGGTTGTCGTGCTACTCCTGTCGAACCTGTTCTTACGCCTGCTCGGTGATAAAGGCGTGAATGCGCTGGAGCGCCTGATGGGGCTGGTACTGGTGATGCTCTCCACCCAGATGTTTCTCGATGGCATCCGCGCCTACCTGAAGCTGTAGACGCGGTTTGGCGCGCAGGCCGGCACCTTGGCTGGCCTGCAACGCGATAACACCGGTGGTGTAATACCAGCCGTTACACCACGTAACTCAACAGCAGCGTACCAACCAACCCACACACCGCAATGATGGTTTCCAGCGCAGACCAGGATTTCAGCGTTTCAGGAATGCTCAGGTTGAAATACTCCTTGAACAGCCAGAAGCCGGGGTCATTAACGTGAGAGAAAATCACGCTGCCGGAGCCAACGGCTATCACCATCAATTCCGGGCTGACGCCGGAGGTCGCTATCAATGGCGCGACGATACCGCCCGCCGTAATAGCCGCCACCGTCGCCGAACCGAGCGCGATGCGCAGCGTCGCGGCAATCAGCCAGGCGAGTAAAATCGGCGAAAAACCGCTGCCATGCATCATACCGGCAATGTATTTATCCACGCCGCTGTCTACCAGCACCTGCTTAAATGCGCCGCCACCGCCGAGGATTAACAGCATCATGGCGATGATTTTTATCGAATCGGTGATAGTCCCCATCACCTCTTCCATGCTGCGCCCCCGGTTCAAACCGAAGGTGAAAATGGCTATCAGCACCGCAATCAGCGTCGCCATCACCGGGTCGCCGAAGAACTCGGCATACGCCAGCAATGGGTTGTCTTTCGCCAGCACCATTTCCGCGACCGCGCGCAGGGCCATTAATATCACCGGCACCAGCGCCGTCATCACGCTGACCAAAAAGCCCGGCATCTCCTGTTCGGTGAACTGTTTCGGGTTATACAGCCCTTCCGGGATCGGTTTATCGATTTTTTTCAGGAAACGGGCGTAAACCGGCCCCGCCAGAATGACCGTAGGAATACCGAGTAAGGTGCCAAATAGCAGGGTTTTACCCATATCTGCGTGAAACAGCGCGGCTATCGCCGTTGGCCCCGGATGCGGCGGCAGAAAGCCGTGCGTAACAGACAGTGCGGCGGCCATCGGCACACCGGCATACAGCAGCGGAATGCGGGCAGACGCCACAATACTGAACACCAGCGGCAGCAACAGCACAAACCCGACTTCATAGAACAGCGCAAAGCCAACGGTAAAGCCGGTCAGCACTATCGCCCACTGGATATGTTTGCGGCCAAAGCGGTGAATCAACGTGGTGGCGATACGCTGCGCGCCCCCGCAATCCGCCAGCAATTTCCCCAGCATCGCGCCAAAGCCCATGATCAACGCCAGGCTACCCAACGTACCGCCGACCCCATTCTTAATTGAGGTCATCACTTTTTGCACCGGCATTCCCTGCATCATGCCCACGGCCAGGGCAACCAGAATCAGTGCAATAAAGCCGTTCAATTTAAAGCGAATCATCAGCACCAATAACAGTGCGACGCCCACAGCGACAATTACGAGTGGCATAACTCTCTCCGGCAGCCCTGTAGCGGCACCGCAACGGCGGTGCCAGCAACAGGGTATTTTCTGGTGTCTTGCGAAAGCACCCGGTGTTTTGGCTGCACCTTCGCTACAGTAAGGTCAGGCGTTTAGGGAGGGTTCCCGATGTGATATTCATCACAACGCACAATGTTACCGGTATCATGATACCGGTAACATGTTAAAGTCTGAAACCAGCAAGAAGCATTTAATTTACACTTTGGGATAGAGATCAAATTATGTCAGGACAAAGTATTATTCTGATGGGGGTTTCCGGCAGCGGAAAATCCAGCGTGGGGGCGCAACTCGCCCGGGAGATCAACGCCAAATTCATTGACGGTGATGACCTGCATCCCAAAGCCAACATCCAGAAAATGGCGGCAGGCCAGCCGCTTAACGATGATGACCGCGCCCCCTGGCTGGAGCGCCTTAATGATGCGGCCTACAGCCTGCACCATAAAAATGAAACCGGCATTATCGTCTGCTCTGCGCTCAAAAAACGCTACCGTGACCGACTACGCCACGGCAACGACGGTATGGTGTTTTTGTATCTGCAAGGCAGTTTCGAGGTCATTTTACAGCGCCATCAGGCGCGGGCCGGGCATTTTATGCCCACCGCCTTGCTGCAAAGCCAGTTTGATGCGCTGGAACAACCGGATAAGACAGAGAGTGATGTGATAACCGTTGATATCAATGGCTCAATGGATCGGGTGGTAGAACGCTGTATCGCCGCCCTGCGTGCGCACCTGCCGCACCAGCGCTAAACGCTTTCACCGTTCTGTAGCACAAAGCCGACATCGACATGGGTCGTCGGCAGGATTTCGCCATGCAGCCGCGCCAACAGTTGTGTTGCCCCTATCTCGCCGATGCGCTTACGCGGCGTCAGCACACTGGTGAGGCGCGGCACGGTGGTCTGGCCGATGTCATGACCGTGAAAACCGGCAATCCCCATCTGCTCCGGCACCCGAATCCCCTGACGCTGGCATTCAAACATCGCCCCGATCGCCAGATCATCGTTGGTGCAAAACAGGCTATCGAGCTCAGGGTACTCAAGCTGTGCTCGCCGCAACAATTCACCACCCAACGTATAGGATGACGGGTTTTCACTCATGACGCTGTAGCAGGGCAGCCCGGCATCCGTCATCGCCTGCTGATAACCACGCTGTTTTTGCAGCGTGCGTTCATCCTGACGCGCGCCAAGGTACATCCACCCGTCGGCGGCCACGCTCAAGCATGTAGTGCGTCATCTGGTAAGCCGCTGCGACATTATCAAACCCGACGGCCATATCCAGACAAGGCGATACCGAATCCATCAGTTCCACCACCGGAATACCGGCAACGGCAATCATCTGCCGGGTGCGGTCAGTGTGGGTACGTTCAGCCAAAATCAATCCATCAATGTTGTAAGCCAGCAGTGACATCAAGCGCTGCTCTTCCACCTCCGGTTGATAACCGTAATGGGCCAGCATGGTTTGATATCCCTGCGCTTCCGCCACTTTTTCAATACCGCGCAGCACCTCGGCAAACACCTGGTTCGTCAATGACGGCAACAGCACGCCAATCGCCCGGCTGGTGGAATTAGCGAGAATATGCGGCGTTCGATTCGGGATATACCCTAACTCATCAAGTACGGCGGCAAGCTTGCCCCGCAAGGCCACAGAAACCTGCTCGGGGTTACGCAAATAGCGGCTGACCGTCATTTTGGTCACGCCCACCCGGTCTGCAACATCCTGCAACACCGGTCTTTTTTTCTTGATCATCTCGTTATCGTCCGCTGATAGTCCTGTGCTGAAAAAGCGTGATTATACGGAATAAATGGTTAGCATAATATGAATCACATAAGGTATTTTTCAAAAAAAAGTAATTTCATTAATTTAATAATATAATCAACTTTATTTCTAATGTGATTAATTCTTTATTCGTCAACTGCCATCCGGCCGAAGCCATGTTATTGCCCTATATTCACCAACCACAGCTTCACGACGCAATATCGTTTCCATCTCTGCCATTAAAACATATCGGGTACTGAGTATTAAAAATTTCATCAGGAAATTAATGTTCCCTCTTTAGTCACCGGGTAATCAGGAAAAAGCCGCCTTTTAATGGAAACATACCTGTAGTGAGACTTTACTTCTGTTTACAAAAAAAGTAGTTTATTAATAACCTGTGTTAGGTAACGGTGAACCCAGTTTTTGGATAGTCTCAATGTCTTTTCTAAAGAGGACATTAGGCCAGATAGACATATTCACATTTAAGTTTAATACAAGTAATCACCCCAGTTTAATAATTGGGATAAATTGATATAACCGTAAGAAACCAGGCATCATTGAATTAAATCAAGAAAAAGCATTTCGATATATGCCATCTTTTTTGACATTAACAGTAAAATATATGTGTCGTAGTTTTTATATTTTTTCTTTATAAAAAATCATAAAAATGAATCGGCATCGATTTAGCGTAGATTTTATCGCAGCGTCATTGGCATTTATTCTCGGTTCTGCGAGGGTGGAAACCCGTGTTTCCGCTGAGGCAAAAGGTCTTGAAAAACGTCCCATCAAAGGCGTTTTTAACTAAAAATAAAAAAGATGGCGTTATCGTGATTCAATCCGCACCTCCGTACTCAAAGTACGGCAACGCAGACTGTAGCACAGCGTTCAAAGATTATGATTGTGGCTATATTCATTCATGTAACACTACCTTTGATTTTGGTGCATGGTGTATTGGCATCCCAACGCAGAAAGATATCGGTTCGGGAGGAAAAGATTGCCAATACACCACGCCTGAGCCTAGGTCTATTGCCACACACACGCTGGTACGTAGCGTGCGGTTATCACATACAGGCATACAGGAGAAAATGGTATGAACAGTATTCCTACGCTCGGCTCACTCTCGATGGCCGTTTCAGACTTGAAACTGAATGCAAACGTTTCAGCTCAACAGCAGGCTACAGATGGTTCCACCACCACAAGTGAAGTCAAAACCGAGCGACAGATTGTAGAAATCAGCGCCGAAGCCTTTAAGAAGTATAATTCAGAAAGAAAGACAGGAGACCTGATATCTAAACCAGTAACTATAACTCAAGAGCAACTGCATAACGATTTTATGGAGATACTCACTGCAAAATGGAAAAGAATCGATGAAGCATCGAAAATCGAGCAGGCGATATCAACACAAATTTTTCAAACTTACTTATCTTTTATCGATAAATTTGTCAAAAATAATCCAGATTTAAAAGATACATCGTTTGGCTTTAGCGTGAGCCAGTACGGAAGGCTGGTGGTAACACAACAGGAGGGGCTGACAGAGGAACAGATTACACGCATAGATCGGGCGCTTAACTCATCAAAAGAACTGGTCGAACAGGCCGACAAACTGGCGGATGCACAAATAGCACTCTTTGAAGCCGAAGATCTTGACTTCGGTATCACTTTTAATCGAAGCAACTATGCCAGAACGATTGATATCGGCGCGGATATTACGACAAACCATCTCGCCAATATCACACCTCGTGACCACCCTTTGGCGATGAAAATCTATGGACAGGCTTTCAAGAGTTATTGGCACGAACAATTATACGATAAGGGTGAGCGTAAAAATTCATAGCAGGAACACAGCACAGGGGGTCTGGAACATCATCCCCCAAGACAAGTAGGCAGACATATGGCCTGCCTATATCCTTTAAGATAATCAGCACTGCATCCATTCATAAATGCATCTGGTGCTGATTTGCCGCGAGTGACTATGCGCATTCATGAAAGCGAATATTCAAGATTGCCCCTTCACCCCTCTTCGTCTTATTTTACCGGCGGCAAATCAAACAGCAGGATTTCGCTGTCTTCGCTGGCGCGCACGGTGATGGTTTCCTCATCCCAGATGGCCAGCGCATCGCTGGTGGTCGCTTGCTGACCATTGATCTCAATGGAGCCTCGCACCACCTGAATCCACACCTGGCGGCCCGGCTGCGTCTGATACGTCGAGGTTTCCTGTGCCTTCAGCGCCCAGCGCCACAGCGTCATGTCTTGAAATACCTTCAGCGAACCGTCACGCGCATCGGGTGACAGCACCAGTTGGCGGCCCTGTGGATCGTCAAACCGGCGTTGCTCATAGCGCGGCGTCAGGCCGGTTTTTTCCGGCAATATCCAGATTTGGTAAAGGTGCAGGGGAATGTCCTGACGCGCGTTATATTCCGAGTGGCGAATGCCGGTGCCCGCGCTCATTATCTGGAACTCACCGGCCGGGATCTGTTCCTTATTACCCATACTGTCCTGATGTTCTACCGTGCCTGCCAGCACATAGGTCAGAATCTCCATATCGCGGTGCGGGTGGGTGCCGAACCCCTGACCGGCTTCAATGACGTCTTCATTAATCACGCGAAGCGCGGAAAAACCCATAAAATCAGGATCATAATAATCAGCGAATGAGAAAGTATGCCAGCTATCCAGCCAACCGTGATTGGCATGGCCGCGATCGTGTGCTTTACGTAAATAAATCATGTTGCGCTCCTGTTGCGTTTTTTTCAGTCTAGCGGGCAGCGCATAATATGAAAGCTGAAAAAACTCACCGCTCTGTTCAAAAAATTTCCGCGAGAGCAGGCGTTCTCCGGCGGTGCCAGCGGTGCGAAGCAACAGGAACAGGAACAGGAACAGGAACAGGAACAGGAACAGGGAACAATAGGAAACCAGATTCCAAAAAATACGACGCAAAAAAATAAGCCAGCACCCGAGCTGGCTAAAGTAATACTGGAAGCAATGTGAGCAATGTCGTGCCTTCACAGTCAAACCGCATGAGTCACAAGGAGGGATTCATCAGGTTTTCCCGGAACGCATGGCAATAATAATCATTATCATTTGCATCTGTAAAGCACTTTTTTTGCTCAATATCAGGAAAAGTGGCAAGCCCTTATCGGAAAAGACCGTGGCCTGCTGATTACCTATTCATCATCAATGCGTTACGGCATTCGCTCTCGTGAAGACGCGCCATAAAAAAAGCAGGGAAACCTCCCTGCTTCTGTTGGCCTGCGCTGTAGCACAGTTATGCGGTGGGCAATGCCCTTGCCAGTAAACTGAATGGGTGTTCACAGGGTTTTTGCGTAGACATCTCGATTTGCCATTTGCAGGTTTCGCAATCGGTGATGACCAGGTCAGCGCCACTTTCCTCAATTTGGCGAAACAGCGGCGCACCGATCCCCTGCGCGGTGTCGTAATTCTCTTTCTTAAAACCATAGGTTCCGGCAATGCCGCAACAGCGTGAATCCAGCACCTGCAACTCAAGGCCTGGGATCATACGCAGTAGCTCAAGGGTATAGGCCGTCCAGCCCATGCGTTCAAGGTGGCATGGCGTATGGTAGACCACCTTGAGCGGCACTGGTTGCAGCGCCAGTTTATTCCCCTGCTCCAGTAAGCGGTAGAGATGGCGGGTCGCCAGTTCAATGCCGTCACGCACATGCTGGTTCTCAAGGCCCAGCAAATGCGGGTACTCATCACGCAGGGTGAAAGTGCAACTCGATGACGTGGCAATTACCGGCAGGCTGCGCTGATTGATGGCTTCATCGAGCGCATTGAGGTTAAAACGCGCCTGTTTGCGCGCTTTATCGAGAAACCGGTTGGCAATTAACGCCACGCCGCAACATTTCTCTTTTGTCAGCAACTGTACGCCAACGCCTACGGCATTAAACACCCGGATCAGGTCTCGTCCCAGTTGCGGGTGGTTGTAGTTGACATAGCAGCCGTGAAAATAGGCGACCTGTTGCTCAAAACGCAGCTGTTGCGCCGCCTGCTGGCGATACCAATGGCGAAAAGTGCCGTGGGAATAGCGCGGTAACTGGCGACGATGGTCGATTTTCAGCGCTTTGTCGAGCAACTGCCGCATCGGTTTTAATCCGGTCAGCGTATTGACCAGCGGGGCTAACGGCGTGGCGACGCTACCCATCAAATCGGTGTGGCTTAAGATGGCATCCCGCAGCGTCGGGCGGTGCTTGCTGTGGCTGGCTTTCGCCCGCTGGATAATATCGCCGATACGAACATCAGACGGGCAAGCCACTTCACAGCGCTTACAGTTGGTACAGTATTTCAGCGCTTCATCAAAGAGCGACGGGTCTTTACGCCGCAAGCGCTCGCCGTCCGGCCCGGCCTGTTTTGGCCCCGGATACAGCGGGTTAACGCCTGCGACCGGGCAAGCCGTGGTGCAGACTGTACATTTAATGCAATTCTCAAAACTGGTATCCGCCTGGCTCATTACGGCTTCTCCCTGACTATCGTTTGTGCCACATGCAACGCGCTCAGTAGCGATACCCCGCCGCCACACCCCTGACGCAGCGGGTCATAACCGCGTAATACCGAGCCAATCGCAAACACCCGAGGCTGGCTAACGCCCGCAATCGAGGGATGCAGGTGCGCATCCACCTTCACGCCAAATTGCAAATAGGGCTGAGAGGCGAACACGTCTTGCTGGCTCCAGTCGGCCTGAGTTGGCAAGAAATCAACATCCAGCCCGAACACCGGCTCAATCACCCGCTCGCGTTCGGCCACCAGGCCGTTACTGAAAAAGCTGCCGCTCGCCAGGACGGTGTACTGCGCCCGCAGCGGCATATCGCCGTGGCTACGGGTATGCACCACCACCTCGTTCGCCAGCGCTTGCGCTGATATGACTTTGTCACCCGGCATCACGGTGCCGCCGGTCTGACGAAAACGCGCCAACAGCGCCTGATGTAACTGCATGCCGGGTAGCGAGGGCGGCAATGTCGCCAGCAACCCGACCGGTTTGCCGAGCGCGGCGTTCAGTTGCGCATGGGCCTGAGTACCGATGCACGCAGGCAGAATCACGGCATCATTGCCGTGCGAGCACGTCAGCAGTTCTTCCGTCAGCGCGGCAAGGCCCGCCGGGGTTTCCAGCACGCGGGCCAGATTAAGGGAGCGGAACTCACTCGGGTTCTGGCGCAGATTATCCAGTACCGGCAGACGTAAATCGTCAGCACGCGCGGCGATACCCTGCGCCTGTAGCTCGCCGACCACCAGCCGGGCCTGAAAATCCATAAACCCTTCGATACCGGCAACCAGCGGTTGATGCCAGGCCGGTGTTCCCGGCAGGCCGCGCGATACGCTGTCTGCCGGGCTTAACCAACAATCGCGCCAGATGCCGAGCGGCGTCAGGCGTTGATGCGACTGCGTCAAGGAACCGCGCAGCCATAATCCGCAGCGTGCCAGCAACGCTTGCGCTTGCCCGGCAAGCGTCGCAACGGCGTCGGGCCCCATCAGGCTATAAGGGTGATGCGGAGCCTGATTTGCCAGTTCCCCAAGCGCGTGTAGCGGGTGTGTTACCGGCGTGCCATCGGGCAGCGCGTTGAGTAAATCCAGCGCGCCGGAGGCAAACGTCAGGGCGCTCTGCCCGACGCTCACTATCGCGCAGCGTTTACCCTGCTCTTGTAGCTGGATGCCACAGGCCAGTCCGGCCAGCCCGCCGCCAATGATCACCACGTCATAACGCATCGCCATTCTCCTGCTGCGGCTGTGACTGCAATCCGCACAACCCTTGATAAATCCAACTGGTAAATTCGCTCTCACGCAAGGTGTTGCCCCAGGCTATCGGGCGCATCCCTTTCCAGCGTTCATTAAGGAACTGGCTGAGTTGCGAAATGGCCTGCTGCGGGGTGGATTGCCCCAGGCGGCAAAGTAACCCTGCGGCACGGCACGCGCACAGCTCGCCCTGACAAGTGCCCATGCCTACACGGGTGCGACGACGTAAATCGGTCAGGTTGTTGACCTGAAGCGACTCGACGGCATAGCGCACTTCGCCAGCCGTCACCGCCTCACACTCACACACCAGGCTGCTATCGACGCGCTGGCCGGAAACCAGCGTGGCGGCGCGCTGCCCGTGGCGGTAAATCGCTGACCCCCGCAACGGCGCAGAGAGCGGCGAAGCGGCCTGGGGCTTATCTTCCGGCTGCGACTCTGAGCCGGGCAACGGTGTTGACGCGGTGGTACACGAGGCACGATGGCCCAGCTTTTCGCAGACTTTATCTGTCACCCATTCGGCCATCAGGCGGTAAGTCATCAGTTTGCCGCCGGTGATGGTGACAAACCCTTCCAGCCCGTCACGGCTGGCATGATCCAGCAGCACAATCCCCCGGCTGACGCTGCGCCCGGAGGGGTCGTTGTCACTGGCGACCAGCGGACGAACCCCGGCGTAGGCGCGTAAAATGCGGGTCTGCGCCAATTGCGGAGCCAGCAGGCTGCCTTCACGAATCAGGGTATCGACCTCTTGCGGCGTCACCTGCATGTTGTCTATCTGGTCATAGTCGATACGCGTCGAGGTGGTGCCAATCAGTGAAATGGTATCGCCCGGCACCAGAATGTCGGCATCAGCCGGTTTGCGGCAGCGGTTAATCACCCGGTTATTGATGCGATGACCCAGAATTAACAATGCGCCTTTGGCCGGAAACATCCGCACGCTCAAATCGGCGTATTCGGCAATGCGCTGACCCCAAATACCGCCCGCGTTGACAACCACCTGCGCGTAAATTTCACTGGCGATTTTGCGTTTATGGTCGAAAACGCGCACACCGACGACACGACAGCCCTGACGAATCAGCCCAATAACCTCATGATAGGTTAAGACTTCTGCGCCATGTTCACAGGCATCAACCATGTTGGCAGCCGTGAGTCTGAAGGGGTCTACCGTGCCATCCGGCACCCTGACGGCCCCGATTAAATCCGGGTTGGCCGCCGGTTCAAAGCGTAGCGCTTCCTGTGGCTCCATGGCCTGCGCATCAATTCCCGCCTGTCGGCAGGCATCGATAAACTGCGCCTGATACTCAAGGGAGTCTTGCGGTAGCGTTAAAAACAGCCCATCGCTGGGTTCTATACAGTGGCGAGCAATGCGGCGCAGAATACGGTTCTCTTCAATACACTCACGGGCCGACTCGCTATCCGTCACGGCATAGCGCGCACCGCTGTGCAGCAACCCGTGGTTACGCCCGGTTGCTCCGGTGGCAATGTCATGCCGCTCCAGCAGCAAGCAGCGCAGGCCACGCAGCGCGCAATCGCGCGCCGTCCCTGCCCCGGTTGCACCGCCGCCAATAATGACGACATCGGTTTCCCGCCGTAAGCCTGCGTTAGCCATATCTGTTTTACCTCGGTTGGATCGCGCCCATATTGGGATATTGAGGCAAAGTAAGACATAAACCCACACAACAATGATTGATAAAGAACAAAAACACTCAAAAAACGAAAACAAATTGCGCTAACAAAAATAGAAATGTGACTTAAATCACCTTAATTTGAAAAATGATTATTTCAATTATGTTATTTAGAGCTCAAAATGACGTACTTCGTCATAAAAGTGTAACAGTTGCGCGTTAACTCACATCAAAGACTGCGCACATTCGATACGCTTACGCGCGTTATAGAAAATAACTATCGGGGATTTTTATGCTGAGTATTTTTAAGCCTGCGGCGCATCAGCCGCGAGTGGCAGAGCACCAGGTCGATCCACTCTATCGCCGTTTACGCCTGCAAATATTTCTGGGTATCTTTTTCGGCTACGCTGCTTACTATCTGGTCAGAAAAAACTTTGCTCTGGCAATGCCTTTTCTGGTTGAACAAGGTTTCTCTCGTGGCGATCTCGGTTTTGCGCTGTCCGGCATCTCCATCGCTTACGGGTTTTCCAAGTTCATCATGGGCGCGGTCTCTGACCGCTCCAACCCACGGGTGTTCTTACCCGCAGGCCTGATTCTGGCGGCAGCGGTCATGTTGCTGATGGGCTTTGTGCCGTGGGCGACGTCCAGCATTATGGTGATGTTCTGCCTGCTGTTTATCTGTGGCTGGTTCCAGGGTATGGGTTGGCCGCCGTGTGGCCGTACCATGGTGCACTGGTGGTCACAGAAAGAGCGTGGCGGTATCGTGTCTATCTGGAACTGTGCTCACAACGTCGGCGGCGGTATTCCCCCACTGCTGTTCCTGCTGGGGATGGCGTGGTTCAACGACTGGAAAGCCGCGCTGTATATGCCTGCTTTTGGGGCCATTCTGGTGGCACTGTTCGCCTTCGCCATGATGCGCGACACCCCGCAGTCTTGCGGCCTGCCGCCGATTGAAGAGTATAAAAACGACTACCCGCCGGATTATGACGAAAAGGCCGAGCAGGAGTTAACCGCCAAAGAAATTTTCATGCAGTACATTTTCCCGAACAAGCTGCTGTGGTATATCGCCGTTGCTAACGTGTTCGTGTACTTGCTGCGCTATGGCATTCTCGACTGGTCGCCGACTTACCTCAAAGAAGTCAAACACTTCGCACTGGATAAATCCTCCTGGGCCTATTTCCTGTACGAGTACGCCGGTATTCCGGGTACGCTGCTGTGCGGCTGGATGTCTGACAAAGTGTTCAAAGGCAACCGTGGTGCAACAGGCGTGTTCTTCATGGCGCTGGTGACTATCGCCACCGTGGTGTACTGGATGAACCCGGCGGGCAACCCCGGCGTAGATATGGCTTGTATGATTGTCATCGGCTTTTTGATCTACGGCCCGGTCATGCTGATTGGTCTGCACGCTCTGGAACTGGCACCGAAGAAAGCCGCAGGGACAGCCGCTGGTTTCACCGGCCTGTTCGGTTATCTCGGTGGTTCGGTTGCGGCAAGTGCCATTGTCGGCTACACCGTTGACTATTTTGGCTGGAACGGCGGTTTTATGGTGATGATTGGCGGTGGTGTGCTGTCAGTTATCCTGCTGGTACTGACCATGATTAATGAAACAAAACATAAAGCAGAACTGGCAAAACGCGCCTGATTCTGTCATCCCACCGGTGCCGTCGCACCGGTGGGCCTTAGCGAGCCCTCGCTGATTCAAGCTATACGCTATTGATCACAAAAATCTATTGCTTACAAAAGCCTATTGCTCACAAAAGCCTATTGATTACAACAATCTATTGATTATAACAATCACGCTTTCACCACCCGGTTTTGCCTGACACAGCACAGACTTCCTTCCACTCAAAAAGGACGCTGCAATGAAACCTCTGTTAACACCGCTACTGGCTGCGGGTATTACGCTTACCCTGTCATACCCGACACTGAGCCAAGCGGCTGCGAATACCGATGCTCGCTCGCAGGACGCACACCCACACATTGTCATCGCTCACCGTGGTGCCAGTGGCTATCTGCCAGAACATACGCTGCCCGCCAAAGCCATGGCCTATGCACAAGGCGCGGATTATCTTGAGCAGGATTTGGTGATGACCAAAGATAACGCGCTGGTGGTGCTGCATGACCATTATCTCGATCGCGTTACCGATGTGGCGCAGCGTTTCCCTGGCCGGGCGCGGGCAGATGGGCGCTACTACGCCATTGACTTTACCCTGGCAGAAATTCGCTCGCTGCACTTTACCGAAGGGTTTGATCTAAAAGACGGCAAGCCGGTACAAAGCTATCCGAACCGCTTTCCGATGGGCAAATCGGATTTTCGTATTCACACCTTTGAGGATGAAATCGAATTCATTCAGGGGTTAAATCACTCGACCGGTAAAAACATCGGTATTTACCCGGAAATTAAAGCGCCGTGGTTCCACCGTCAGGAAGGCAAAGACATCTCGCGGGCGGTACTGGAGGTGTTAAAGCGCTACGGCTACAGCCAAAAAAGCGATCGGGTTTACCTGCAATGTTTTGATGCCAGCGAACTCCAGCGCATCAAAAACGAGCTACAACCCGCGCTGGGCATGAACCTGAAACTGGTGCAGCTTATCGCTGAAACCAGCTGGAAAGAGACCCAGCAGCAGCAACCTGACGGCAGTTGGGTCAACTATGATTACGACTGGATGCTCAAGCCGGGCGCGATGGCCAAAATCGCCCGCTATGCCGATGGCGTCGGGCCGGATTACCACATGTTACTGAGCGGCAATGCCGGGAACGTCACCGTCAGCCCGCTGGTCAAAGAAGCGCATGATAGCGGCATGGCGGTACATCCCTATACCGCGCGGGCAGATCGTCTGCCGAAATACGCGCACGATATCAATGCGCTGTATGCCCTGCTCTACCGCAAGGCGAATGTCGATGGGCTGTTTACCGACTTCCCCGATAAAGCCGTTGCATTCTTACACACCGCTCAAGCTTCTTCAGCCAAATAAAGACGGCGTAAATACATCGGCACCGCCTGATCGCGGTTGGTGCCGATAACTTCATTGTGCGGCAAGCGGTCTTTCAGGCGCTGGTGAGCGTTATGCATAATGCAGCCCTTGCCCGCCATCGCCAGCATTTCATAGTCGTTCATGCCATCGCCAAAGGCGATACAGTCTTTAATGGTGTGACCAAGAATCCCGGCTACCTGCTGCAACGCATGGCCTTTGGATACGCCGCCCGCCATCACTTCCAGACAGGTCAACGTCGAAAAACTGACGTTGACGCGCTCGCCCCAGCGCGCATTGAGCGCCGCTTCAAGCGGTAGCAGCTTGTCGTGGTCTTCACAGGTGAAAAAGACTTTGCCCACCCCGTCGGTGTCGAGCGTCTGCGGCTCAAACACCCGGTAGCGAAATACCGTCTCGGTAAAAAAACGCTCCTCTTCGGGGCGAGAGCGGCATAAATACCACTCATCGTCGCGATAGACATGGGTCATTATCTCCGGGTGGTGATACACCATGCCGTACAGCTCGCGGGCGATATCCTGATCCAGATTGTGGCTAAACACCAATTCGCCGTCGCTGTTGTGTACCCGCGCGCCGTTGGAGGTGATCATATACGCGCTGATGGCAAGATTATCGCGCATCTGCGCCACGTCCATATGATGGCGTCCGGTAGCAAAAACAAAATGGATGCCTTGCTCCGTCATTTGACGCAGCGTTTGTTTGGCATAAGGAGACAAGGTGTGATCGGGCGACAACAGCGTGCCATCCAGATCTGATGCAACAATCGGGTACATAAGGTGAACTCCAACCTCCGCTGGTGCCGTGCGGCCAGGCCGCGCAGACGTATTAATGATAATCGTTGAAATGTTGCAAAATCAGTCGAAACGCGGCGGTACGCAGCGCATCCTGTTCCGACAGGATATCGTGCCGAGCGCCCTGAATAATGGCCGGGCCACCGCCCGCACAAGGATGACCGGCAGCAGCCAGCGCCTGACAAAACCGCACCTGACTGCGGTTATCCACAACGCGTTCGTCCTGTGCTTGCAGCACTAACAGCGGCGTCGTTATCTGCGCAGCCTGTTGCAATAGCTGGTCAGGCACCTGTAACGCTTCGCGCACCCAGTGATAGGTCGGCCCGCCGATACGTAAATCCGGGTCATCAGCGTAAAAGCGCACATGGTGGCGATAGCGCACGGCACTGTGGGTCAGAACGTTCATCCGAAATGGCAAGGGCTGCCACGGGCTGGTGCCGATAGCATAGTAATCCCGTATGGACGGATGACGCTGCGCCCAGTTAAGGATACGCCACGCCAGCCAGTGTGGCATCGGCAGCAAAATACCGCACATCGGCGCGCACAATGCAGCGGCATCAAATGCCTGCGGCTGACGCGCCAGCGCTAATGCCAGCACCGCCGCGCCCATTGAATGGGCCAGTGCGAAACGGCGACGATAGGGTGCGGGAGCCACCTGCTGCTGCCACAGTGTCAGCACATCATCAACATAGTCGTTGAAGCGGCGCACGTGGCCACGATGACTGTCTGCCAATAACCGCCCCGAACGCCCCTGACCACGGTGATCCATCATCAGCACATCGTAACCGCACTGAAACAGGTCATAGGCGACCTCGGCATACTTTACATAGCTGTCGGTACGCCCCGGCAACACCAACACCACATCGGAATGCGACGGCGATGTAAAACGCACAAACCGAATGGGCACATCCTCCACACCGATGAACATGCCTTCCTGACGCTGACGCCAGAAATCCAGCAATGGCCCGGTAACGAAGGCAGCATACTGCCATTCTCTGGTCAGCAGGCTCTGCGTATACGGATTCATCAGGCTCTCTCTCAGGGGTGGCTTACTCATCGGCGTGGTTTTTGTGAGCTATGGCACAAACACAGGCATTGGCGTATTGTGGCATAAAACGCCGCATTCAGGGAGTATTCCGCTATGACGCCAGACTGGTGGTTAACCTATCTTGTCACCACACTGATTTTAAGCCTGTCACCCGGTTCGGGGGCGATTAACACCATGAGTACCAGCATCAGTCACGGCTACCGTGGGGCTGTCGCCTCTATTGCCGGGCTCCAGCTCGGGTTATCCATACATATCGTGCTGGTGGGGATTGGCCTGGGGGCGTTGCTGTCACAATCGGTACTGGCGTTTGACCTGCTGAAATGGTTTGGTGCCGCCTACCTTATCTGGCTTGGCATTCAGCAGTGGCGCAGCGCAGGCGCACTGGATTTGCAAACGCTGGCCAACAGCCTGCCGCGTCGTCGTCTGTTCCAGCGCGCCGTTCTGGTCAACCTGACCAACCCGAAAAGCATTGTGTTTTTGGCCGCGCTGTTCCCACAGTTTATTGTGCCGCACCAGCCCCAGGCGATGCAGTATCTGATACTGGGCGCCACAACGGTGTTGGTCGATGTGGTGGTGATGATTGGCTACGCCACGCTGGCGCAGCGCATCGCACGCTGGCTCAAAGGCCCGCGCCAGCTCAAACAGCTTAACCGCACCTTTGGCTCGCTGTTTATGCTGGTCGGCGCATTGCTGGCAACCGCGCGCAAAGCCTGAATAAAGCCTGAATACCGACGACAGTGGCCGCTTGCACGCGGTCACGCAGCCCCTGGCGGTTCTCGCCGACCCACAGCAATACCGCACCCCGCCGGGCCTGCCTGAGCTAGTCAGCCTTCTGCACGGTGAAACGCTGCCACATCGGGTGGCGGCGTAAAATGTTCACCACGCTGCCGAGCAGCACGATGATGACCGCGCCCACCAATACCGGCGTCAGCAAGAACGACCAGCTTTGCCCTGTCAGCATAATCAGTAACGGATTGGCACCCGCAGGCGGGTGCGTGGTGCCGGTCAACAGCATGGCGCTCACCGCAAGCCCGGTCGCCAGCGCCAGCGTCAGCGGGTTAACGTCGCCCCACTGTACAAAGCAGACGCCTATCAACGCGGTGATAACATGCCCCAGAATCACATTCTTCGGGCGCGCCAGCGGGCTTGTCGGGACGCCGAACACCAATACCGTCGTCGCGCCGAACGGTGCCATCAGTAATATCCAGCCCGATTGCAGTGAATCCACATACGACAACAGACCAATCGCCAGGGCTGCGCCCAGGCCGGATACCAACGGAAAAACCCACTTTCTTATCATGCACAGCTCCTGTTAACCAAAGTAGACAACTCTGTCTACATTCAGGGTAGACAAATCGGTCTACTTTTGTCAATATATTCTCAGGAGGAAAGCTATGAATGACAAACGGCAACAGCTCATCATCACCGCCCTGACACTGTTTAATCAGAAGGGCATAAACTCGGTGGGTATCAACGAAGTGCTAGAGGTGTCGGGGATCGCCAAGAAAACCCTTTATCATCATTTTCCCAGCAAGAATGAGCTGGTGCTCGCGGCGCTGGCACACCGGGATCAAATCTTCATGAACTGGCTCTCTTCCGCGTTGGCACAGGCGACCAGCCCCAATGAGGTGGTGCGCTGCCTGTTTCATGCGCTGACGGACTGGTTTAAGGGAAATGTTGAGGTACTGAGCGCCTTTCACGGCTGCTTTTTCATCAATACGGCGGCAGAAATTCGCGACCCTTCCAGCCCGCTGGCGCGCTATTGCCGTGAGCACAAACAAAAAGTCCGTCTGCTACTGCAACAGCATTTACCCACCGTCAGCGCAGAGGGCCTTGAATTGCTGTGCTTACTCAAAGAGGGGGCGATTGTGGCAGCGTTTGTCGGCCAAGACCTCGACGCCGCTGCAAAATGCATTGCGCTCGCCGAGTACGGATTAACCATGAAAGGCTGAGGGTATGACCTTCGGCGCTGGCGACGCGGGCCCTGCCGGACAACGCAGGAGACCGCAGCGCCGTAGCAAAGCGGTTGATGACGATTCGCCAACGGACTATTTGACGACACTCACCCGCTTTTACACATTTACGCTTTTACATATTCACGCCTGGCACATTCGCGTTTGGCAGATTAACGCGAAATAATCAGGTGAAGACCAAAACCGGTAAACAGCGCACCGGCCAGGCCATCAATCCATTTTGCCAACCGCTGATAGCCACGGCGCATTGCAGGCAGAGCAAACACCAGCGCCACAAGGCTAAACCACAGCAGTGTTTCCAGCGAGATCAGCGCAAACAGGCCCCAGCGAGCCGCCGCGCCAACATCATCCCCGACAAACAGCGAGAACACGCTACCAAAATAGATAAGCGCTTTGGGGTTAGACAAGTTGGTCAAAAAGCCACGCATAAAAGTTTTGCCCTGATGCGACAGCGCAGTCTCAGCGGGAGCGTCAGAAGACCTACGTTGACGCAGCGACGAACGCAACAGCTGCCAGCCCATCCAACACAAATACACGCCGCCCCCAACGGTGACAATCTGGTGCAGCCAGGCCATCCGCTCCAGCAGCAAATGCAAGCCCATCAACGCAATACCGGCCCAGACGACGACGCCGAGCGTAATGCCCAGCACGCCCATCAAGGCTTCGCGTCGTGAACGGCTGACAGCGGTTTGAGAGACGAAAAAGAAATCCGGCCCTGGGCTCATCAGCGCCACCCAATGCACCAGCGCCACGGTCATAAACAACATTAACATCGTCTGTCTGCTCCTGTTCTCTTTGGTCAGGGTTGTCAGGCTACCGCTTTACGCTTCGCCATTATCCAGATGTTCACGAATCACCGTCATAAACGGCGTACCAAAACGCTCCAGCTTACGCTGGCCTACGCCATTGACCGCCAGCAACTCACTGGCTGTCACCGGCAGCAATTCCGCCATTTCCAGCAAGGTGGCGTCACTGAACACCACATAGGGGGGAATATTGTCTTCATCGGCAATCGATTTACGCAATTTGCGCAGTTTAGCAAACAGCTTGCGGTCATAGTTGCCGCCATAGCTTTTCTGGCTGGCTTTGGGTTTGCTCAGGCTGCCAACGCGCGGCACCGCCAGTTGCAGCGGCATTTCACCGCGCAGCACCGGCCGGGCAGACTCGGTTAATTGCAGCGCGCTGTGGTGAGCGATATTTTGCGCCAGCAAACCAAGATGGATCAGTTGACGCAAAATACTGACCCACTGCTCCTGGGTTTTGTCTTTACCAATGCCGTAGACCGGCAATGCATCATGGCCGAACTCACGAATACGCTGATTATTCGCGCCGCGCAACACTTCCGCAATATAGCCGATGCCAAAACGCTGGCCGACGCGGTACACGCAGGATAACGCTTTTTGCGCATCCACCAGCGCGTCATAACGCCGTGGCGGGTCAAGGCAGATGTCACAGTTACCGCACGGCTGCTGGCGGTTCTCGCCAAAATAGTTCAGCAACACCAGACGGCGACAGGTTTGCGCTTCAGCGAACGCGCCCATGGCATTGAGCTTGTGGCGCTCAATATCTAACTGCATACCAGCCGGTTTTTCCTCCAGACAACGGCGCAGCCACGCCATGTCCGCCGGGTCATAGAACAACACGGCCTCCGCAGGCAAACCATCGCGCCCGGCGCGTCCGGTTTCCTGATAGTAGGACTCAATGTTGCGGGGAATATCAAAGTGCGCCACGAAACGCACGTTGGGTTTGTTGATCCCCATACCAAAGGCGACCGGTCGCCACCACCACTTGCAGGTCATCACGCAAAAACGCTTCCTGCACCTGTGCCCGACGCTCATTTTCCAGCCCGGCATGGTAGGCTCCGGCACTCAGGCCCCGGTTTTGCAACCGTGCGCACAGGTCTTCCACCTTGGCCCGGCTGTTGCAATAAACAATGCCGCTTTTACCGCGCTGGCCTTGAATAAACAGCCAGAGTTGGTCGAGGGGTTTGAATTTTTCGACCAGCGTATAGCGAATATTGGGCCGGTCAAAACTGCTGATGTTAATCAGCGGGTCACGCAAATCGAGCAGGCGGGCGATGTCCTGCCGGGTAGTCTCATCTGCCGTGGCGGTCAGCGCCACCACCGGCAGCGCTGGAAATTGCTGTTTGATTTGACCGAGCGCGCGGTATTCCGGGCGAAAATCATGGCCCCACTGGGAAATACAGTGCGCCTCGTCAATGGCAATCAGCGTGGTGTTCCAGTAAGCCAGCTGTTCCAGAAACCCTTCGGTGCTCAGGCGCTCGGGCGCGACATACAGCAATTTCAGCTCATTACGGCGGCAGGCGTTGAACACCTCTTGCTGCTGTTCACGGGTTTGCGTGGAATTGAGGCAGGCGGCCGCCACACCGTAAGCCTGTAGCTGGTCAACCTGATCTTTCATCAGCGAAATCAGCGGCGACACCACCAGCGTTAGCCCATCCAGCACCAGCGCCGGAATTTGATAACACAGGGATTTCCCCCCGCCCGTCGGCATAATCACCAGACAGTCACGCCCGCCGATGGCAGCATTGATAATCGCCTGCTGGCCGGGTCGAAACTGCTGATAACCAAAGGTTTCCCGCAATACCTGCACCGCCAGCGTTTCTCTATTCACTACGTCTGCCGTAGACACGCCTTCACCGCTTTAAAGTTATTCCCGCACCGGGAGAAAAACGCAAACAGGCGCTATTTTCAGCGCCGTTTGTCAAAACTGCAACGTCTGTGGCGGGCTTTTCTGCCGCGCCAGTGCCGGTTATCAGAACAGATCGTTCAGCGTCACGCCAATGCCATAGCGGGTCTGACGGTGGTTGTAATCAATGAGTGATTCACCATAACCGCTGAACACCTTGGTATAAAAACGCACATTCGCGTTAATCGGGTAGCTCCAGCCAAGTTCGCCGCCGCCATAACCGCTGTTCCAGTTATAACGCCCTTCGGCACTGATAATCGCCTCACCCCAACGGTAGCCAACGCGCACGCGATAATGCCCCATGTAGTCGATAATGTTCGGGTTATCGTCCTGGCTGTCATGTAAGCGCACCCAGGGTTTGAACTCGACCTGCCAGTTGCCGTTTTGCGCCATCAGCCGCGCGTAAACCCGGTTCCAGCTACGCGAGGTCGGGTCTGCCCGGCCATTGGATTGATGGTTGAACCCCACCTCGACGTCGCGCAGTGTCCAGCCCGCCAAGCGGTAATCCGTCGCCCAGCCTAAAAACAGCTGCGGTTCATAGTTGGTTTCACGAAACGGTGTCGATTGGCTTTTGTTCGACATCTGCCACCATGAACGCTGGGTATAAGACGCCCCCAACAGTGAATTATCACCGGCAATCCCTCGCCACAGCGGGAAGCCCAGGCTTATCTGGAAATTCACTTCGTCTTTGCGGGCATGTTCAGCCCAGCTATAGCTCTCTATCGCCTGTTTATTGATGTTGCTGGTGTAGGTGTAGAGCAAGTAATTGCTTTCATAGGGATAAAGTATAAAGGGCGTGTCATGCTTCTCGAGCAGACCTGCAATAATGCTGCCCGGCACCTGAGGCGCATCATGAATTTCTTGTACCCGTGCTTCCTGCGCCTGAGCGCTGGCCGCCAGCATCCACGCTGCGGCTATCCAGCCCGATTTATACATCATGTTCTCTTCCCACGTTCAATAGACAGGCATAAGGCAGATAACACGCCGCGAGGGTTGCTTCAGCCGTAGTCGAGGCCCAGTCCTGGTCATCACTGGCACGAGGCTCATCAGGCTGCATAGTGTACACAGCTCATGCAACAGGTACAGCGGCGTTTATCGCCACAACGTTGTTCATGCCACAAAGCGCGCCCGGCGCATTGTGATGACATGGCGGGAAACCACAGCGGCGGCTAAAATAACAATTTATTAACTTGCACATAAACAAAAACAAACAACAGGATCGTCATGATGTCCAACGCCCCGCTTTCTCAAGACAGCATCCGCCAGCTTGTCGGCGATCTGTTTATTTATCAGATGCCGTTTAATCAGGAGCTAGGCCTGGTGCTGGACACCTTCACCCCGGAGACGGTCACACTGCATTTTCACCACCAGCGCAAGCTGGTTGGCAATGCGTTGCAGCAGATTTTACACGGCGGCGTGATTGCCGCCGGGCTGGATGTGGCCGCCGGGCTGGTGTGCGTCGGCAGCGCCTTGCTGCGCCATCCTTCGTTAACCCAGCCGGAACTGCACCAGCGGCTGGCGCGCATGGGCACCATCGACCTGCGGGTAGACTACCTGCGGCCCGGGCGGGGCGAGCACTTTACGCTGACCAGCCAGCTTCTGCGCAGCGGCAATAAAATCGCCGTGGCCCGCGCCGAACTGCATAACGAAAAGCACGCACATCTTGCCAGCGCGGTGGCGACCTATATCGTTGGCTAACCCCCTCATCGTTGGCTAACCCTCTCGGTGGCTAATCATCGGCCACTCGAAAACAAGACAGCATGCACATCGTTCGATAGACTGGGTTTTTAGCTTGCAGGGTCAGGTCTCTCCATGCGTGTTTCTTCACAACGTCAGGGCATGCTATTCGCGCTCGGCGCTTATTTGATTTGGGGCATGGCCCCGGTCTATTTCAAACTGCTCCATCAGATACCGGCCAGCGAAATTCTCAGCCACCGCATTCTCTGGTCATTCGTTTTTATGGTACTGCTGCTCAGTCTGAGCCGTAAGTGGGCAGCGGTGCGGCAAGCCTGCCGCCGTCCGCGCCAGTTGTTATTGCTGGCATTAACCGCCGCGCTGGTCGGCTGCAACTGGCTGGTGTACATCTGGGCGGTGAACCACAACCACATGCTTGAATCGAGCCTGGGCTATTTCATCAACCCGCTGGTGAATATTCTGTTGGGCATGCTGTTTCTCGGCGAGCGTTTCCGCCCGATGCAATGGCTCGCGGTGATACTGGCGCTATGTGGCGTACTGGTTCAGCTATGGACGCTCGGCTCGCTGCCGGTCATCGCCCTGACGCTGGCATTCAGCTTTGGGTTTTATGGCCTGCTGCGCAAAAAAATCGCCATCGATGGCCAGACCGGTATGTTATTTGAAACACTGTGGCTGCTGCCTGCGGCGATGATTTATCTGCTATGGCTGGCGGACTCGCCCAGCAGCCATCTCGCCAGCAACCCGATATCACTCAATCTGTTATTGATGATTTCAGGCATCGTCACCACCATTCCGCTGTTGTTCTTCACGGCGGCGGCCGTGAGGTTACGGCTCTCCACGCTGGGTTTCTTTCAGTATCTGGCCCCCACGCTCACCTTTTTGCTGGCGGTGCTGGTGTATGGCGAAACCATCACGCCAGACCGCCTGATCACCTTCGCTTTTATCTGGCTGGGGCTGTTGGTTTTCACGCTGGATGCGCTCTACACCCAGCGGCGCTTACGCCGCAGCCACCACCGCGTGGCGTGAAATATAGCGCGACAGCATTGGGCTAAAAATCAGGGTGGAGAGCAAACGCAAGGTCTGCATCGCAATCACAAAGGCGATATCCACCCGGCTGCCTGCGGCAATAATCGCAATCGAATCCAGCCCGCCGGGGCTGGTCGCCAGATACGCCGTCAAAATATCGACAGACAACAGGTGAGTCAGCATCAATGCCATGCCGCCACAGAGCAGCATCAGCACCACAATCGAGGCCATCATTTTCGGTAAGGTGCGCAGCGCCAGCAAAAACACCGGGCGGGTAAACGCCAGCCCGACACTCCAGCCAATCAGCGCATACGCCAATGCCAGTAACCATTCGGGGGTTTGCAGCGTTAATGTGCCGCTAGAATGCAGCATCGAGCCGATAATCATCGGCCCCAGCAGTTGGCCGGAAGGAATACGTAAGCGGCGGCCAAGCCAGGCGGCGCTAAATGCCACCACCAGTGTGGCCGGAAAATGCCAGTCCAGCGCCGGAAACCACGCCAGCTCGCTGCCTGCCTGCGCGCCGGTGCCAAGACCGGCGCGGGCGACAACGGCTGCCGCCGCCGTTACCATCACCACGCGCAGGTACTGCATAAACGCCACCAGCCGCACATCCGCGCCGAAATCCGCTGCCATCGCCACCATAGCGGACGCGCCCCCCGGCGAAGCGCCCCAGGTGCCGGTGGTACCGGGCAGCTCGCTATAGCGCATCAACAGCCAGCCGGATAACCCGCTGGCCACCAGGGTCGAGAGCAAGACAAACACCACCAGCGGCCACTCGTTGACCAGCGGCGTCAAAATCGATAACGACAAACTTTGCGCCACCAGACAACCCAGCACCGCGTTACTGGCATAAAACAGCGGACGAGGTACGCGGATCGTGGCCCCTTTCAAGCCCATCGTCACGCCAACCAGCATCGGCCCGAGTAACAACGCGGCAGGCACATGGTAGTGCTGCAACACCCAACCAAGCAGTAACGAGACAGCCAGCAAGATGCCCCATTGCTTTATTTTTGATAGGGCTGATTTTGATAGGGCTAGTTTTGATAGGGATGATTTGGATTCGCAAGGTGGCATCGCGCCAGTAAACCTCTCCATGACTGACACCCGGTCACAGCAGAAAGACAGAACAGCGATTTTAGCGCGGAAACTCCACGAACAGGCATCTATCTGTGCCAAAGCTGTTCGTTATCAAAAAATACCGGTTATCAAGTATCAAGAGACGACAGAGCGTCAGACGGCAGGCCCGTCAGTCTCGACGACCACAGGCTGCCTGAACGATAGGGTTGACGACGCGAGCATTACAGCCAGTTGCGGCGTTTAAAGTAGAGATAAGGAGCCAGACCAGCCAGCAGCATCAGCAACATCGCCCCCGGGTAGCCATACGCCCATTTCAGCTCTGGCATAAACTCAAAGTTCATCCCGTAGCTGGAGGCCACCAGCGTCGGCGGCAGGAACACCACGGACACCACCGAGAAAATTTTGATGATGCGGTTCTGTTCGATATTGATAAAGCCCATCGCCGCCTGCATCAAAAAGTTCACTTTCTGGAACAGCGATTCGTTGTGCGGCAGCAGGGACTCGATATCGCGTAAGATTTCACGCGCCTGCTCAAGCTGGCCGCTCGGCAACCGGGCGCGGCGCACCAGAAAGTTGAGCGCACGCTGGGTATCCATCAAGCACAAGCGCACCTTCCAGCCGATATCCTCAAGCTCTGCCAGCGTGGAGAGCGCATCGTCATATTCATCACCCTGACGGCCATCCATGATGACGCGGCTCAACGCCTCTAAATCGCTGTAGATATTTTCAATTTCGTCAGCCAACTGCTCGATTTTGGTCTCAAACAGATCCAACAACAGTTCATAGGCATTGCCGTCTACCAGCGTTTGCAAGCGGGCGCGCATCCGGTAGAGGCGAAACGCGGGCAACTCACGCTCACGCAGGGTATACAGGCGGCCATCACGAATAGTGAACGCGACCGTTGAGTTACCGGCGTGGTCATCGGCGTCTTCGTAAAAGAAAAAGGAGTGGATATGCAAGCCGTCTTCATCTTCAAAAAAACGGGCCGAGGCCTCGATATCTTCCAGCTCAGGCCGTGTTGCCAGGCTTTGGCCGAGTTGCTGCTGCACCCGCTCTCGCTCTTCGGTTTCCGGTTCCACCAGATCCACCCATAACGAGGTGGTCAGGTCATCATCGTCATCCAGCTCCAGACGAGTTAGACGGCAGTTATCGAGTTTGAATGCACTCAGCATAGGCCATGCTCCCAATATGTAACTAAAGAGGGACCAGACGCGATTGAAACACAGAAACAGGATGAAGAGTCACCATCAGGTTTCAGGCCGTGAGACGGTGCTGACTCGATGCGACAACATGATATCGCTGACAACCACTAAGGCTATCAGCACGAGGGAAGATAGCCTTAGAAGTGGAACCTAATCAGTAGGTTAGTGAGCCAGTATCGACTGGGTGTGTCCAAGGCGTGGGTCCTCCGGGAATAATGATGGGCGCATGTTACGCCGAGATGAAAAAGGCTGTCAACAGACAAACAGATGATTAGTCTGTGTCCAGCCGTTACAGTGGGTAAACAGTGGCAACGCGGCGTCAGGCGCAGCAGTTCAGAGGGTTAGAGCGCCTCCAGACGCGCATAGGCCGCCACCAGCCATTTGATGCCCTGCCCTGCGAAAGCCACCTGAATGCGGCAATGCTCACCACTGCCTTCAACGTTAACAATAGTGCCCTCGCCAAACTTGGCATGACGCACCCGCTGCCCCAGTTTATAGCCGCTGTCGCTCTGGCTGACCGGCGTGCCCAGGCGCTGATGATTGACCGGGCGCGACACGCTGGCGCGCAAGCGCACTTCTTCAACGCACTCGACCGGCAGTTCGCCGACAAACCGCGACGGACGATGATAGGTTTCCTTACCGTAGAGGCGGCGACTCTCGGCATACGTCAACGTCAGTTTCTGCATCGCCCGCGTCACGCCGACATACGCCAGACGGCGCTCCTCCTCCAGACGGCCGCCTTCATCCAGCGACATCTGGCTTGGGAACATGCCCTCTTCCATCCCGACGATAAAGACCTGCGGGAATTCCAGCCCTTTGGCTGAGTGCAGCGTCATCAGTTGCACCGCATCCTGATAGGCATCGGCCTGGCCTTCGCCCGCCTCAAGCGCCGCGTGGGATAAAAACGCCTGTAGCGGCAGTAAATCCTGATCGTCATCCTGATAGCTGAACTGACGGGTCGCCGTCACCAGTTCTTCCAGGTTTTCCACCCGCGTCTGGCCTTTTTCGCCCTTCTCCTGCTCGTACATGCTCCACAAACCGGAATCACGGATCACCCGGTCAGTTTGCACATGCAGCGGCAGTTCCGCCGTATCGCTGGCGAGTGCCTCCACCAGTTCCAGAAAACGTTGCAACGCCGCCGCCGCGCGCCCGGCCAGCGCTTTTTCCTGTAGCAAGGCGCGAGTGGCCTGCCACAGCGTCAACTGACGATCGCGCGCCGTCTGGCGCACCACATCAAGCGTGCGATCGCCAATGCCGCGCGTCGGGGTATTCACCACCCGCTCGAACGCAGCATCATCGTTACGGTTCGCCATCAAACGCAGATAAGACAGCGCGTCCTTGATTTCCTGGCGTTCGAAAAAGCGCATACCGCCATAAATTCGGTACGGCAGGCTTTGTTGCAGTAACGCCTCTTCCAGCACACGCGACTGGGCGTTGCTGCGATAAAGAATGGCGCATTCACTGAGCGCACCGCCGGTTTCCTGCCAGACTTTAATCCGGTTCACCACGAAGCGCGCTTCGTCGAGCTCGTTAAACGCGCAATAAAGCGAGATAGGCTCGCCGTCGATGCCGTCAGTCCACAGGTTTTTGCCCAATCGGTCGCCGTTATGGGCAATCAGCGCGTTGGCGGCGTTGAGGATAGTGGCCGTCGAGCGGTAGTTTTGCTCCAGCCGAATGGTCGTGACCTGCGAGAAATCGCGCAGAAAATGCTGGATGTTTTCTACCTGCGCCCCGCGCCAGCCGTAAATCGACTGATCATCGTCGCCCACAATCATCACACGCGCACTGTCGCCAGCCAGCAGGCGCACCCAGGCATACTGAATGCGGTTGGTGTCCTGAAATTCATCCACCAAAATGTTGTGAAAGCGGTCGCGGTAGTGTTGCAGGATGTGCGGCTTATTGAGCCACAGCTCATGAGCGCGCAGCAGCAACTCGGCAAAATCAACCAGCCCGGCGCGATCACAGGCTTCCTGATAGGCCTGATAGATGCGCAGCCAGGTCTGCTCGACCGGATTGCCATAACTTTCAATGCTGGCAGGCCGCAGCCCTTCGTCCTTTTTGCCGTTGATGTACCACATCGCCTGCCGGGGCGGCCACTGTTTCTCGTCAAGGTTCAATGCCTTGATAAGCCGCTTCAACAGCCGGAGCTGATCTTCACTGTCGAGGATTTGAAAGTCCTGCGGCAACCCGGCATCCAGATGGTGCGCGCGCAGCAGGCGATGCGCCAGGCCGTGAAACGTCCCAATCCACATGCCACCCTGACTGGTGCCAATCAGCTGGTCGATACGGTGGCGCATCTCAGCGGCGGCTTTATTGGTAAATGTCACCGCCATAATGGAGTACGGCGAGCAGTTCTCTACCGTCAGCAACCAGGCAATACGGTGTACCAGCACGCGGGTTTTGCCACTGCCAGCCCCCGCCAGTACCAGCATATTGCTGCGCGCTGCCGCTACGGCATCGCGCTGTTTATCGTTCAGGCTGTCAAGCAGGTCAGATACGTCCATAGCCGTTGGTTTTCCGTCAACAGGGAACCCGGCCCCGGAGCGGAGACCCATCCCACTGGTTTTGTATACAGTAAAAGTCGCTGGATTATAGCAACGTGGTCAGGGATGCCAAACTGAAAATCTCGACATGCGGCAACAAGCGGGCATCGGGTTGGTGCATCAGGTTGCCGCCCTGGGTGTTTATCCAACAGGCTTGCATACCACAACGCAACGAACCCGCCACATCGGTGGTCAGATCGTCGCCCACATGCAGCAAGTGGCGCAGCGGCTTATTCAGACGTTCAGCCGCCAGATGGTACATATCATGATAAGGCTTCGCGCGGCCATCCGGCCCAGCGCGCAAGATGAAGTGGAAATACTCACCGAGACCGCAGGCATGCGGGTCGGCATTGCCGTTGGTGATAGCCACCAGCGGCCAGAGCTGCGCCAGCGCGCGCAGCGTCTCATGCGTTTGCTCCGGCACCGCAATGCGGCTGCGCCAACGGGCGAACTCCGCCATCGCCGCATCCGCGCCCTCTTTCGCCTCCTGCTCCGACAGGCCCGCTTCACGCATCGCCAGTTGCACGCTCTGCCAACGCCAGCGTGTCACATCGTGATAAATCTCTGGGTCTTGCGCCAATAACTGCTGGCGTAGCTGACGTAACTTTTCGCTGGTCAACGCCTGCAAACCGGGGTGATAACGCTGCAAAAACTGCAACGATTCCACCTCGGTGCGCCGAATCACCTCTGCGTTATCATACAAGGTGTCGTCCAAATCGAAGGTGATGGCCTCAATTTGGCCAAGCGGGCGATAAAAATACATCAGGGTTTACCTCGTTTGGCGCGGGGGTGGGCTGCATCGTACACCGATGCCAGATGTTGAAAATCCAGATGGGTATAAATCTGGGTGGTCGTCAGATTCGCATGGCCTAACAACTCCTGTACAGCGCGCAAATCGCCGCTGGACTCCAGCAGATGGGTGGCGAACGAGTGGCGTAATTTATGCGGGTGCACATGGCTGTTCAGCCCCTGCTTCACGCCCCATTCGGCAAAACGTTTTTGCACATTGCGCATCGAAATCCGTCGGCCAAGGCTTGAAACAAACACCGCATCGTCATCCGGCGCATAGATATCACGGATAGCCAGCCACTGGCGTAACCAGGCCACGGCTGTCTTCCCTATCGGCAAACGGCGCTCTTTGCTGCCTTTACCCATCACCCAGACTTCGCCGCTGTCGAGATTAACGTGGCCGCAATCAAGCCCAACCAATTCCGCTAAACGCAGGCCCGCGCCATACATCACCTCCAGCATGGCGCGATCGCGCACCGCCAGCGGGTCGTGATTTTCTATCTCCAGCAGGCGGCTCATTTCATCCACATCCATGTTTTTAGGCAAGTGGCGACCTGCTTTGGGAGCAGGCACCCCTCTTGCCGGATTCGCCGGAAGCTCGCCACGCCCCACCAGCCAGTCAAGGAAGCTGCGCAACGCTGACAGCCGCTGGGCAAGGCTGGCGGCATTTAGCCCGTCGCGCTTACTACGCGCCACCAGCGAGCGCACCCCGGCGGCATCCAACGCCGTCCAGTCCGCGACACCAGAAGCAGTCAGCATCGTGATGAGGGTGTGCAACTGGTGAGCGTAGCTACGTTGGGTCAGTGGGCTCAGTTGCCGCTCAACCCGCAGATAGCGCAGAAAGGCCTCGACCGGCGTTATCAGGGCGTCGTCACAATTCATAGGCGCTCCAGCCACCGTTCCAGCAGCAGTGGCAATAACGCGGCCAGATGCGCGAGCAAATCCGTGCCCATCCCTTCCTGATAATGATGGCTATCGCGACTGCTAAAAATCAACACGCCCAAATCGCCTTGTTTACCGAGCAGCGACAGCGCGACTGACCCGACATGACGCGCCTGCGGCATGAGGAACAATAACTCCGGGCCATTGAGCGTACCCAGATAGTGGGCGCGATTGCCCAGGCGGTGGATACGTAGCGGCTCAAACAACGTGCGGTTCAACGCCAGATGGGTAAAGTCTGACGGCGCGCCAATGCGCCAGCGATCGGCAAACAGGCGAATAGAGGCACCCACCAGCCCAAGCTGACGAGCCCAGCGGTTTAACTGGTCAAGCAAGTCCTGCAATGATGCAGCGTTTGAGAGCGTCAGCTGGAGCTGCAATAACTGATTGAACAGTGTCTCATTACGCATCGCCTGCTCCGTCAACAGGCGAATCTCTTCTTCAAGATAGGCAATGCGCTGGCGCTGGCGGGACAGCTTCCACTCCACCAGCGACACCGCCCCGCGCACCGGATGCGGAACCTGCAATACGTCAACCTGACGGGCGTGATGAATGAAAAAGTCAGGGTGCCGATGTAAATACGCTAACACCTGCTCGTCAGTCAGTTCGTGACGTTCAACCTGCTCTTCCAGACTCTTCATAGGTGAATAAATCCGTCATAGACATGCGTTGCCGGGCCGGTCATAAAGAGCGGATGGCCAGGGCCGTCCCAATGGATCTCCAGCACACCGCCCGGTAGTTTGACTTTCACATCGGCGGCCAGCAGCCCTTGCTGAATACCGACGGCAACTGCCGCACATGCGCCGCTACCGCAGGCCTGCGTTTCACCGGCACCACGTTCAAATACCCGCAATTGAATAAGATTCGGGTTGACCACCTGCATAAACCCAATGTTGGCCCGTTCGGGAAAACGTTCATGGCTTTCCAGCAATGGCCCTAACGTCTCAACCGGCGCGGTGTCTGTCGAATCGACCTGAATCACACAATGGGGGTTGCCCATGGAGACGACGCCACATAACACCGTGTGGTCGCCGGCACGGAAAATATAGGTTTTCTCGGCTTTGGCGGCGCGAAACGGCACCTGCTGCGGCTCAAAATTGGGCTCACCCATATTGACCCGCACCAATTCGTCATCCGTCACCGACAACACCATACGGCCATTGTGGGTACTGACCTGAATCTCGCGTTTATTGGTCAGCCCTTTAAGACGCACAAATCGGGCAAAACACCGGGCGCCGTTGCCACACTGCGCCACCTCGCTACCATCAGCATTGAAAATACGGTAGTGAAAATCGAGTTCTGGATCGTAAGGCGGTTCGACTATCAATAACTGATCAAACCCCACCCCACAGTGCCTGTCGGACAAACGGCGGATCAAGTCCGGCGAAAAGTAGATGTTCTGAGTGACGGCATCAACAACCATAAAGTCGTTGCCAAGGCCGTGCATTTTGGTGAACTGCATTTTCTGACCCCGCTGCGTTAAGCGGGCATGCGCGGCGTCCTGCCGCTGCCCGCGCTATTTATTTATCACCTTGCCTGCTAGCCGATAATTACCGGACAGGCGCAGTTTGCGGAGCCTGAGTTTGTTGTGTCTGGGTTTTCTTCACCGGCGCAGGTTGCTCCGGTGGCATATACAGCGGGCCTTTCAAACCACAGCCAGCCAGCGACAACACCAGCATAGCCAGCGCGCCCTGACGAAAAATTGTTTTCATGTCGTTAAAACCTGTTATTCAGATAGCTATGCTCTCTATAATCGCAGGTGGATCTTGAAAATCAATAGGAATCGAATATGAACGATAGCGAGTTTCACCAATTGGCCGACGCGCTGATGCTCAAGATAGAAGAAACGCTGGATAACTTTGAGGGCGATGCGGATATCGATTATGAAACCAATGGCGGCGTGATGACTCTCGGCTTTGAAAACGGTAGTAAAATCGTCATTAACCGTCAGGAACCCATGCATCAGGTGTGGCTGGCCACCAAGAGCGGCGGCTACCATTTCGGCTATCAGCAAGGTCGCTGGCTATGTGACCGCAGCGGCCAGGATTTTATGGCATTACTGGCGCAAGCCTGCACGGAACAAAGCGGCGAATCAGTACAGTTTGACGAGTGACGTGACCGGCAACAGCACCGCGCTCAGACGCCGCCAGCTGCCGGGTTCCCCGGCGGTTGGCGGTGACAGACTTACTGAATTTGAAGGCGCTGATTGAGTACCCGGTTTTTCTCTTCCGATGACGGCGTCACACACAAATGCGATAACGCGCTACTGCGAAATGGAATCACCTGGGTGCGGCCATCCAGTTGAACTATCTGATAAAACTGCGGCAGGTTAAAGTTAATGAAGCTGGAACCGTAGGTGAAACGATCGTGCGAAGAGGAGTAGAAACGGCTGACATCGCGCACCAGATCCTCTTTGCTGCCTTCACAGTGGTGATACACCTCAACACGGTTGGATTCGTCCAGAATATAGATATTGAACCCTTTATTGTCCGGCTGATCTTCAAAGAAGAATTGAATAATCCCTTCGCTCGCGACCCCATCCACCACCGGCGGCAAATGAATGTGATTGGTTTCTACCTGAACCGGCAAGCCCTGAAGTTTGTTATTCGAAATCGCCCCGTAGAACTCTACCGCATTTTCCAGTTTTTGCGCGGACACGCTAAGGCGCTCAAAAAACAGGCCCCAGGTTTCACCAGCCACTTTCACCGCTTTAAAACGCCCCGGCTCCTGACGCGTACTGGATAAACGCAGCTCAATACATTCCGACACCAATTGCTGCACACGGGTGCGAATAAGGCCGCGTAAATGCTGGCTGTAGCAGAGCACTTCCAGCGATTCAGGCAACGCCGCATCCTGATGCATTTTGCCAAGAATCGTCTTCAATGCTTCCAGCATCGCCTGTTCGCCGCTGAAATGCAGGGTACGCACCTCATTCCACGAATTGCGATACAGTAAATCAATACTACCAATCAGGCATTGCTGCTGCTGGCCGAAGCTAAATACATCCAACTGGCGGAAATCAAAATGTACCACCTGATTGCGGAACATGGCCGTCGGGTCATGCTCCAGATTGACGATAATCGCCAAATGGCGAATTTCACACGGGCTATACAGCGCTTTAGGCGTCGGTGCCGCAACGCGCAGCGGGAAATGGCTGGAAACGTCTGACACCAGTTCCTGGAGTTTGGCGATATCACACAGCCCGTGCCCTTTAATGTGCAACCGGGTTGACGGTGTCAGCAGCCCATTGAAATATGCCCAGGCCACCAGTTTGTTGAGGTAACGGTTATATTCCAGCGGCTGGTGGCTGATAATGGCATCCATTGACGGTGCCTGATTGTATAAATACCAACCTGAGCGATTCGCTCTCCCGGCAGGCACGTAGATAAAGGTCAGATTCGGCTCGGACAAATCAGGCGAGATCTGTGGATTAACCAGCGTGACCTTACCCGGCAGCGCTTCGAACGCCGCATACAATTTACGGGTCAGCACGCCAATATCCTGCGGGCTGGCGCTGGCGCTCAAATTATTACGGCGCGCAAAACGAATCAGGTTGCGGTAGCTTTGCATCATCGCATCCAGCAATTCGTTGTGCGCCTCACGCACCTGACCGATTTTCCAGTTAGCGCGATTATCCAGCATCACCAGACGTTCTCTGCTCCATCCCCACTCTTGCACCAGTTGCGTCAGAATCTGCCGACGCCATTGGGTGCAGGCGCGTTCGCGAGACAGTTTTTCGCAAACCTTGAGATAAAAGCAACGACGCACCAGATCAAGCCGGGTTTGATCATCAATCTCAGTAAGATAATGGGTGACGCGCTCTAGCATCATGCAGTAAGGATCAAGACCGAATGAGACTATCTCGCCATTATGTAAACGGGATTTAATCTCGCTGGAGAGCAAGCGGGTATTCGGGTATTCCCATGAGTACGCCTCCAGCAGCAGCGTTTTCAACACGGCTTTATAGGGGGAGTCAATACTCTTATAGAGCTGCCACAGACTGGCACCGAAATACTCTTCTGCAGAAAGCGCGCCAAGCCCGCCTAAATCAAGCCACTCGTTAGGTGCGATTGCGCCACGGGCGTAGAGCGACAAGACGAACTCATCGTAATGCGCTTCTTCTTCTTCCGGCACCATGTTCCACAGAATGCGTTTACCCGCCATGCGCACGGCAGTACGGTAAAACTCATCCAGTAGCAGAATGTGTTGCGTAGAGCCGCAATCTTCACCACCCAGACTACCGCTCTCGTTGTGGCGGAAACGGTTTTCGTCCATCAGGAAAAAACTGACGTCCAGCGCCGTGCCCGGCGGCCCATTTTTCCAGCAACGAACATTTCTGCTGTAAACGCTGGCGCTCTTCACCATCCAGCCAGGACTGATGACACACCCAGATATCCAGATCAGAACTGCAACTCTGCCCGATAGACGAGGTGCTGCCCATCGAATAGACGCCGGTTATCGGTAACTGGCCTTTACGGTCAGGCGTGGTAAGTTCGCCCCAGCGCAGCTCGACGCTATCAAGATAATGCTGCTGTCTTTCGTCCGGTGAGAAAAGACAAATACCGTGCGGCACTTTGCCTTCCAAATAACCGGGCATGAGAGGGTGGTGGTGATGTAGTAATACTGGCAAAAGACTGTATACCTGCTGAAAAGCCGGTTTCATTGCTTCCAGAGCACGATCCACACGCAGTTGGTTGATCGCATCCAGTCTTTGCTTCAGGGTCTCGATGTAGAAGTACAAGACGTTTCGCCTGCTTATCCCAGTGCCGATAAAAGAGCCATTATTTCCGAACCCGCCCTGAGTAGATATTGGAAGAATGATGGGCAGATGATTGCTGGAAACGTGATCAATTTAACACCTTGCTGAAAGAGCGTAAAGAAACTAAAGAAAGTTAGAGGTGATTAATGATGCTACAACGCTGTATAGATTATCGCCGTTTTTGCCCCCTGCGACTATCCCTCAGCAAAGATTTATCCTGGACATTATCCCTTCCGACATCAAGGCGATTCTACCGGCTTGCCTTCAATGGCCGGGGCTTCGATGTTACGATAAAAAGACATGATACGATGAAAAAAAGGATCAAAACGGTATCAGCATGGTAGACACGACTCTGAGAATTGCCACCCGACAAAGCCCGCTGGCGTTATGGCAGGCCCACTTCGTCAGACAACAGCTGGAAGCCTGCCACCCGGGATTGCGGGTGGAACTGGTTCCGATGGTCACTCGAGGCGATGTACTGCTCGACACGCCCCTGGCAAAAGTGGGCGGCAAAGGATTGTTCGTCAAAGAACTCGAGCTGGCGCTATTGGAAAATCGAGCCGATATCGCCGTACATTCGATGAAAGACGTGCCGGTGGAGTTTCCTACAGGGCTTGGGTTAGTGACCATCTGTGAACGTGAAGATCCGCGTGATGCGTTTGTCTCAAATCACTACGCCAGTCTGGAAGCATTGCCGCAGGGCGCCTGTGTCGGCACCTCTAGCTTGCGTCGGCAGTGCCAGCTCCGCGCAGCGCGCCCGGATCTGCGCATTCGCGACCTGCGCGGCAACGTCGGCACTCGTTTATCCAAGCTCGATAACGGTGAATACGATGCCATTATTCTTGCTGTCGCCGGGCTCAAACGCCTTGGTCTGGAAGAGCGCATCCGTAGCGCCCTTAGCCCGGAACAATCGCTCCCGGCGGTCGGCCAGGGCGCGGTCGGCGTCGAATGCCGCCTGGACGATCTGCGCACCCGTGCGCTACTGGCACCGCTGAATCATGAGGATACCGCCATCAGGGTTCTGGCCGAACGTGCGATGAATACGCGACTCGAAGGGGGGTGTCAGGTGCCGATTGGCAGCTACGCCGAATTACAGGGTGAGCAGTTATGGTTACGCGCACTGGTTGGCGCACCGGACGGCAGCCAGATTCTGTATGCGCAGCGCCACGGCTTGCGTCAAGACGCCGAGCAGTTGGGCATCAGCCTGGCGGAAGAACTGCTTGAGCGTGGGGCTCGCGACATTTTACAAGCGGTTTACGGTGGAACCCTGTCATGACCATTCTGGTGACTCGCCCCTCTCCGACAGGTGAGCAACTGGTCGCCCGTTTGCGTTTGGCTGGTTTGTCGGCCTATCATCATCCGTTAATCGAATTTTCGCCGGGCCGGGAACTGTCACAGCTCCCTGCCCTGCTACAAACACTGCCAGCAGGTTCACTGGTGTTTGCGTTATCCCAGCAGGTGGTCGAATTTGCCAGCCCTGAACTCAGCCGCGCGGGTATCAGTTGGCCTAAATCGCTCACCTATTTTGCCGTTGGCCGGTCAACCGGGCTGGCATTGCATACCGTCAGCGGCATGCCGGTACACTATCCGCCAGAGCGTTCAACCAGTGAAACGCTGTTGCAGTTACCCGCGCTACAGCAGGTTAAAGGGCAACAGGCGCTACTATTAAGGGGTAACGGTGGGCGTGAGTTATTGGGTGAAACGCTGCACCAGCGCGGCGCGATGGTACGCTATTGCGAATGTTACCAGCGAATGCCCGTCGTTTATGATGGCGCGCAGCAATGCCTGCGCTGGCAACAGCTTGGGGTTGATACGCTGGTTGTCACCAGCGGAGAAATGCTGCAACAACTCTATACGCTGGTACCGGAGTATTATCGCAAGACCTGGCTGTCAGGTTGCCATCTCGTTGTGGTCAGCGAACGCCTGGCAAGCCAAGCCAGAGAACTTGGCTTGCGTGATATCTGTGTCGCCGATAACGCCGATAACGATGCGCTGATGCGCGCCTTACAACACAACCGCTAAGCTAAAGCAACCTCTGCTCCGTCGGCTATCGGTAAGACGGCGCGTCTTGTGAACATCGCGTGCTGATAACCGGATTAATTAACGGCATAATAACTGTCTGGGTTGGTCAAATAACAACAGCATTAGATTAGCATTAGCCGGATATTGAACTGCCCCTAATGCGGCTCGCTGCAACCCGGGCAATTACCATTACCTGATCATAGGATGTCCCCATATGACGGAACACATTACCCCCTCAACCGCCTCTGATGCGGTGGTCGAACGGGTTGAACCCGCACATCCGCCAAAGTCACCGGCGTCTCCCGGCCAAGGGCGCTATGGTCTGGTGCTGGGTGCGGTCGCGATTGTGGTCTCACTGGCGGTCGGCGGCGGGCTCTATTATCTCGCCCAGCAGCAATTTTCTCGCCAAAACGCTGAACTGGCGCGGTTACAAGAACAACTCAGCACACTACAGAAGCAGCAATCGCAAACGCAGCAGCAATGGCAGCAAACGCTAGAACAGCAAGCCAAAGCGCTCAGTGCCGATGAGCAGCGACTCGCTGCGCTCACGCGTCAGGCTGGCGAAATGCAGGAAAAACTGGCAACACTCGCCAGTAACGACTCAAAAACCTGGCTGCTGGCACAGGCTGATTTTCTGGTTAAACAAGCCGGAAGAAAGCTGTGGAGCGATAAAGACGTGACGACCGCTGGCGCATTACTGAAAAGCGCAGATGCGAGTCTGGCAGACATGAATGACCCAAGCCTGCTGGATGTACGCCGCGCGATTACCCATGATATCGGTACGCTGGCAGGTGTCAGCCAAATCGATTTTGACGGCATCATTCTCAAGCTCAATCAATTAGCCGATCAGGTCGATAACCTGCGTTTGGCTGATAACGATACCGATGATGCGCCCATGGAAGAAAACGATACCACGTTATCCGCTTCGCTCAGTGAATGGCGGCAGAATCTGAGTAAAAGTTGGCACACGTTCTTGTCAGACTTCATTACTATTCGCCGCCGCGATGACAGCGCCGAACCGCTGCTGGCACCGAATCAGGACGTGTACCTGCGTGAGAATATCCGCTCGCGCCTGCTTATCGCGGCACAAGCGGTGCCACGCCATCAAAATGAAACCTACCGCCAGTCGCTGGAAACCGCAGCCACCTGGGTACGCGCTTACTTTGATGAGAATGACCCCAGCACAAAAGCCTTTCTGGAACAGCTTGATACCTTGAGTCAGCAGACCGTTGCCATGGATGTTCCCACCGAACTGCAAAGCCAATCGCTGTTAGACAAACTGATGCAGACCCGGGTGCGCAACCTGCTGGCTCAACCGTCAGCCAAGCCACAGGAGGGCTGATCAATATGCTCAAAGTCTTGCTGTTATTTGTGGTGCTCATCGCCGGAATCGTACTCGGCCCAATGCTGGCTGGCCATCAGGGTTACGTGCTCATTCAAACCGATAGCTACAATATTGAAACCAGCGTCACCGGCCTGGTGATTATGCTGGTCTTGTTTTTACTGGCATTTTTAGCGCTCGAATGGATAGTGCGGCGTCTCCTTCGTACCGGAGCGCGTACCCGAGGCTGGTTTATCGGCCGCAAACGTAGCCGGGCACGCCAGCAGACCAAAGCGGCATTGTTAAAGCTTGCTGAAGGTGACTATCTGCAAGTGGAGAAACTGCTTACCCGCAATGCCGACCATGCCGAACAGCCGGTGGTCAACTACCTGCTCGCCGCCGAAGCCGCCCAACAACGCGGCGATGATTACCGCACCCGTCAGTATCTGGAAAGAGCGGCAGAAATTGCCGACACGAACCCATTACCTGTAGATATCACCCGCGTACGCATTCAGTTGGCCCGCAATGAAGATCACGCCGCACGTCACGGTGCCGATCGTCTGCTGGAGATCGCCCCTCGCCATCCTGAAGTGTTACGGCTGGCGGAACAGGCTTTCTTACGTACTCATGCCTACAGCGCATTGCTTGATATTCTGCCGATAATGCGCAAACTGCGCCTGCGCAGTGAAAGTGAGTTTGATGAATTGCAGCAACGGGCCACGGTGGGTTTGATGGATCAAGCGATGGCAGAAGGCGGCAGCGGCGGTTTAAAACAGTGGTGGAAAAACCAGCCGCGTAAAATACGGCAGTCGCTCGCGATGCAAGTTGCCATGGCAGAACACCTGATTGTGTGTGACGACCATTCCACCGCCCAAACAATCATTATTGATGGACTCAAACAGCAATTTGACCCTCGTCTGGTTCAGTTGATCCCGCGCCTGAATAGCGGGCAGCCGGAGCCGCTGGAAAAACTACTGCGCCAGAGGCTGAAACAGCACAGTGACGACGCACTGCTGCACAGTACGCTCGGCCAATTGCTGATGAAGCATAGCGACTGGCAACAGGCGAGTGAGGCCTTCTCCGCTGCGCTGGCACTCAGGCCGGATGCTTATGACTACGCCTGGTGCGCCGATGCGTTTGATCGCCTTAAACGCCCTGAAGATGCGGCCCGTATGCGCCGTGATGGTCTGTTACTGACGCTACAGCCCCCTCATGATGCGTGAGTCGATGACACGCGGTTATTCCTCCCCTGACGACCGGCGCGCTGCGCCGGTTTTTTTGCCGAAAATCGATGCAATACAAGAAATTAAGGCAAAAAAAACGCTTGCCGACCAGCGACAAGCGTGCAATAAAAATCAGGTCTGAAAGACAACATTAAGGCGCCCCACTCAACGTGACGTTCAACAATGATGAATGAGCGTTACACCATCATTAAACGACAGGCACCATAAATGGCTCTGCGTCATTCCCAGGTTTATGAAGCCGAAGCAAGCATAGAAGGTGGAATGAGCATCTACACACAGTGTTTAGCATTAATGATGCCAACTTTTAAAGTTGGAATAAAATTATTTATTAGCTATTGATAAATAACAAATAATTATTTTATCTCCCTATTTGATGGCCTCTACATCCCCCACGTCAATCGTGACCTCCAGGCAAAATGTCGCCAATTAGAGACACCATGGCAGCGGAAAGTTATTATCTATTAAAATCAATCAATTGAGTGTCACTCTTTGGCGACAGAGCAATAGGGAAATGTCGTCAAAAAGCCACACCTCTGAGCCGGACGCATAAAAAAACCGCCACAACGCAGTAGTGGCGGTTAGGCATTACGTCATCAGGTAAATATCGCGTCAGGCAGCGTGTGACAACTGCTCCAGACTCTGCGTGGCCAGTTGATACAGGTAATGCGCGGTGGGAAACAGCGCGCGGTCGTCCACCCGGAATTTAGGATGGTGCAGCGCGTAAGGGCCGCCGGAGCCAACCATCATGAACGTCCCCGGTAGCTTTTGCTGGTAGAACGCAAAATCTTCACCAATCGGGCTCGCCTCGACACGGCGCGCCTCAAAACCTTCGGCATCAGCCACCTGTAGCGCAAACTCCACCCAATGCGGTGTATTGACCACGGAAGGCGGCCCGGCGTGCCAAATCAGCTCGATTTGCGCCCCAAATGTGCTGGCAAGGCCAGCAACAATCTGGCGAAAGCGCTGCTCGATAAGGTCACGCGCTTGCTGGCTAAACGTACGTACCGTCCCTTCGAGATAGGCCGTATCGGGGATAACGTTCCAGGTGCTACCGCTGTGTACCTGAGTAATCGACACCACCGCGTTATTATCAGACGGCACGGTACGGCTGATAATAGTCTGCACCGCGCTAATCAACTGCCCCAAAATGATGATAGGGTCATTGCCTTCATGCGGCTTGGCAGCGTGGCAGCCTTTGGCGGCAATGTTGATTTCAAAGCGGTCAACGCCCGCCGTCAGCGCGCCGTCTTTACCGCCGATAACACCAACTGGCAGCGTCGGGTCGTTATGAATGCCGAAAATGGCCGCCGCACCGTCTAATGCGCCTGCGGCAATCACCTCGGGAGCACCAAGGCCGGTTTCTTCGGCAGCCTGAAACAGAATACGCACGGTACCCTTTAATTCAGGCTCGATGCGTTTTAGTAAAATCGCCGCACCCAGCGCTGCCGAGGAGTGGAAATCATGGCCGCAGGCGTGCATGACGCCGCTATTTTTCGAACTGAACGCCACGCCGGACTCTTCTTCAATCGGCAGCGCGTCAATGTCAGAACGCACCACCACCAGCGGGCCATCCTGTAAGCCGCCCACTTCGGCCACCAGACCGGTTTTTAGCGGCAAATCCAGAATGCGAATGCCTTCTTTTTCCAGCACGGCGCGAATTTTCCGCGTGGTTTCAAACTCCTGATTGGACAACTCCGGGTGTTGATGCAAATCGTGCCGGAATGCCTGAATAAATTGAGCCAGCGGCTCATACTGGGCATGCTGTTTCATGCAGGGTGACTCCTCTTTTTCTCGCCCTGTCACTCAGGGCAGCCCAACTGAGAGGGCTTGCAGGTGAATAGGGTTCTATCAAATATCGAACTCGGGTGGTTCCTGAATCTGGGTAAGCTGGCGCAGGAAACGGCGCGTTTGCGGATTATCAGAAAAGCTGATCACTTTCTCCGCTGGCCCTTGCTCAACAATATGGCCGTCCGCCATAAAAATCACCCGGTCAGCCACCTCTTTGGCGAATTGCATCTCGTGGGTGACTATCACCATCGTGGTGTTCTGCCCGGCAAGATGTTGAATCACCTGTAAGACTTCATGCACCCGCTCCGGGTCGAGCGCCGACGTCGGTTCATCAAATAAAATCGCCTTCGGATCGACCGCCAGCGCGCGCGCGATGCTCACCCGCTGTTGCTGCCCACCGGAGAGCGTCACCGGGTATTGGTGCGCCTGTGGCCGTAGCCCTACGCTTTCCAGCAGCGCCAGACCGATTTCATCAGCCTGTTTCTTCGGCATTTTTTTCACCACAATCAGCGCTTCGGTGATGTTCTCCAGTGCCGTTTTATTCTTAAACAGGTTGTAGTTCTGAAACACCATCGCTGTCTGCCGCCGCAAGGCATACTCTTCACGGGTGGTATAACGGCGCGTATCCAGTGACTGACCTGCAATGCTGATAACGCCAGACTCAGGCTTTTCCAGCAAGTTCAGGCAGCGCAGCAAGGTGGATTTTCCCGAACCAGACGGCCCGATAATCGCCACCACTTCGCCCTCGGCAATATCCAGGCTGATGTTATCGAGCACCACCTGGTCGCCAAAACGTTTGGTCAGGTTTTTTACGCTAATCATAGGGGCTCCTTAACGCTGCCGTGAGTGGCTCAGTTTCTTTTCTAACTGGGTCTGAAGCCAGGAATAAACCATAATCAGCATCCAGTAAATCAGCCCCACCACCAGGAAGGTTTCAAAGAAACGCAGCGATTCGGCAGCAATCATCTTCCCTTCGGCAAACAGTTCAGATACACCGAGTGCGAACGCCACTGACGTATCTTTAATCAATGAAATAAACGTATTACCCGTTGCTGGCAGCGCATTGAGCATCGCCTGCGGCAGCACGATACGGCGGTAAATCTGCACTTTATTCATGCCAACCGACAGCCCGGCTTCGGTCTGGCCAAAATCCACCGACGCCAGCGCCGCACGGAAAATTTCTGCCATATACGCCGAGTTTTTCAGGCTAAAGCCGATGATCGCCGCCGTCATGGCTGACAGGCCGTTAAGCGCAGGAAACAGTTGCGGCAGACCAAAATAGATAATGAACAACTGCACCAGCGAAGGAATGCCGCGAAACAGTGAGATGTATAACTCAACCAGTTTCACCAATACGATAAAACGGCTTTCGCGCACCAGCGCCAGCACCAACCCCAGCACAATCGCAAACAGCATTGATACCACCGCCAGTAACAGCGTGGTGGGTAAGTACATCAGTACCTGGGGAAAGACCTTTAACAGGTAGGAGAGATCGATATTCATGAACCATACCATTACGGGCGGCAGCCACACCGACGAAGATGCAGCGGCCACCCGGGGAGTTGAGTGGGCGACGGATTATTTGGCCGCCGTAATATCCTCACCAAAATATTTCACCGACAGCGCTTTCAGTCGGCCATCATTGCGCATTTTGGTGAGTTGGTCGTCAAACTGTTTGCGCAGCGCATCGCCCTGGCTGTCCTTATGGAAAGGAAAACCAACCTGCTCGACCACCAACGGCTCACCCACCATCTTAAAAGGCAGATTGCGCTTATTGATTTCCGCCAGCAGAATCGGGCGCGAGTTAATATAGCCCTCAACGCGCTTGGCCAGCGCATCGCTCATCGCACCATCACGGGTTTCGTAAGTACGAATCGTGACGCTGCCGTCAGCAAAAGCTTTTTTCAGGTTGTTAACGTGGTTAGAGCCCAGCACGCCCGCCACGGTTTTCCCTTTCAGGTCATCGAGCGTATTGATGTTGGTGTTGTCTTTGTGTGTGACAATCTGGCTGCCATAGTAGCTATAAGGCGTAGAGAAGCTGTATTTCTCCTGACGCGCTGGGGTAATCGCTACCACATTGGCAATGGTATCAAGCTTACTGGCTTCCAGTTGCCCCATCAGGCCGCTGAAATCCGCCGTCACCCATTCAACCTTGTAGTTCAAATCCTTGGCTATGGTTTCTGCCACTTCGACATCGAAACCTACCAGTTTGTTATCCTGTTTGAACGCGCTCGGGTAGCTTTGCCCGGTCGCGCCGACACGCAGCACTTTTTCGCCGCTTTTTTGTCCATCACAACCCGCTATCAGGAAAGCCGCCGCTAAGGTGAGTGCTGATAAAGTTATTTTTTTCATTTAGGTCTCCGCTCTTGGGTGTGTTTTTTTCCACTGGTTATAACGCTGCGGGTCGAGCACTTTTTCCATAAAGATGGTTTGGTGTCCTTTACCCAAATCAGCCTGACACACGTCCTTGAATCCATAATTTCTGTACATCTCAAGTAGCCAGGGGTGGTTTTTCGCTGTCCCCAGCGACACCGCCGGTGCTTTTAATTGCGTCAGCAAAATGTCCTGCTCCAGCCAGTTCAGCATCTGGCGGCCTAGCCCCTGCTGTTTGAAGTCGGGATGTGTGGCAAACCACCCGATGTGCGGTAATCCAAACGGCCCTGGCTCCGGGCCCCATGGGTAGCGAATGGAACACGACGAGGCGAAGCGCCCCTCTTTTTCCATAACGTAAACGCCGTTGTTTTGAATATGAAAGCGAATCCGCTCAATATCGGCATAGGCGGCATCAAATTTGATACCCAGCTCGCGCACCGGAGCATACGCCGCCAGCGCCAGTTCGAGGAAGGCTTCATCATCCGCCAGTGTGACCTGGCGAAATACTGTGCTCATGGCCGCCCCCGTTACTCTGCCAACAAACCGCTGTCATCGGCATAGCGAATCACGTCATCCACTTTCTGCGGCGCGCTGCCAAGATAATTTGCCGGGTCAAGCCAGGCTTCCAGAGCTTCTGCGGTGAGGTGTTCAGATAACACCGGGTGCTCCAGCAACACGCTCTTGAACGCCCGGTTCTGCTCAAATGCCACCATCGAACACTCATAGACCAGATGGTGGGCCGTCTGCTTGCCGAGAAGTTTGCCGATTTCGAACATCACTTTCTCAGACAACAGCAGGCCGTTTTGCACATCCAGATTGGCGCGCATCTGTTTTTCATTAACCGACATACCACGCAAAATGCCGAGCGCATTCTGTAACTGTGCGGAGAGATAAATATTGATTTCCGGCAGTGCTATCCATTCGGCACGCCAGCTCATGGCATCGCGCTCATGTTCAACTTTCATCGACTCATGAATCAGCGCCGCGCTCTTAAACAGCGGAGCCGTCAGGCTCGCCAGCCCTTCAAGCGCCGCCGGGTTGCGTTTATGCGGCATGGTGGTCGAGCCAATTTTCCCTTCAGAGAACGGTTCTTCAATCTCATTGATTTCCGTGCGCATCAGGTTGTAGAGCTCGTTACCGATTTTACCGAGCGTCCCGCTGATTAACACGGTAACAGACGCGTATTCAGAAAAACGATCGCGTGCCGATTGCCAGCCGATATTCGGTGTGTTCAGGCCCAGTCGGGTGAGGGTACGGCGTTCAATTTCCGGCCCCAGTTCGCCAAACGAAGCATAAGTACCGATAGCGCCATTGATATTACCAACCAGCACCCGTTCACGGATTTCATTCAGTCGTTGCAAATGGCGAATAAACTCATCCAGCCAGACGGCCAGCTTAAAACCAAACGTTGTCGGCAGGGCCTGCATGCCGTGGGTTCGACCGGTCATCAGAGTATATTGATGCTTTTTCGCCAGCCGTTTTAGCTCAAGCGCCACCAGACGGGTATCGCGCACAACGATGTCAAACGCCTGGCGCAATTGCAGTACCGTCGCGGTATCCACCACATCCTGGGTAGTGACGCCATAATGAATGTACTCTCCCGCCTCACCACACTGTTTCTGGATAGCGGCAATGGTCGGCATCAGAGAGTGCTTCATGCGCGCGGCATCTTTGGCGATGTCCTCTACATTGAGCGCCGCCGCATTGGCATGGGATGCAATCACATTCGCGGCATCCTGAGGAATAACGCCCAGTTCACCTTCAGCCTGCGCCAGCGCAATTTCCACCTCGACCTGACGGGTCAAGCGGGTTTGCTCTGACCAGACATCACGCATTTCTGGTGTGCCAAAATTATTGCCAATAAGAAGAAAATCAATCAGATGTGATGCCATAGATTACTCGTTAGATTGTAATAATGGGGGAATGGAGGCGGGCCGAGACGTCGCTGTTGTTTGTAGATGACTATAGCACTGGCGATATTCGCACCGATATATCGCTTCGATATAACATATTCTTTATGGTTTTATAATCACTATGGAAATTACTTCATTTGAAATAACCTGCCGAACGGCCCTGCGCGATGAAAGATGCTTCCATCGCGACATGAAATGCATAATTAAGCAAAATAGAACCGGGCACTGGTGATCAACCCAGCGTTAACCTCAAACACAGCGATGCTCTCGACAGGCTGTTCAGCTATGCCATAAATTTTTTCATGATCAAAGACATGGCAGCCCAGCACGGTACGGGAGATCAGTTCGGCTCGTAGGGCGGGATTATTAAAACGGTGATCGCGATAGAACTGTATCAATGCCGCTTTCCCCTGCAGCGAAAGCCGATTTTCCGGCATACGATAGGCTTGAAAATCATCATGAAAGCAGGCAGCGAATGCCACCAGATCGTGAGCGTTATAAGCGGAAAATTGTTTTTCGACGGGCGTGATTACTGACATGCAAACCTCATTTAAATTCTATAAAAGTGAATATATATTCAAATGATATACAGCAGTAACGGCTGGCGTGCAATGCGTGTCTGCGAATGAAAGCAAAAAAAACGGCAACCTGTTAAGGTTGCCGTTCTTCTGAGTAAGTGGTCGGCGAGAGAGGATTCGAACCTCCGACCCACTGGTCCCAAACCAGTTGCGCTACCAAGCTGCGCTACTCGCCGATGGTACTGCTTTACTACTATTCCCACGCTTCTGGCATGGTACAAAGCCTGTGTGGTGCGAAGAGAGGGACTTGAACCCTCACGTCCTAGGGACACTAACACCTGAAGCTAGCGCGTCTACCAATTCCGCCACCTTCGCCTGACACAAACCTTTGAATCTGGGGTGGCTAATGGGACTCGAACCCACGACAACTGGAATCACAATCCAGGGCTCTACCAACTGAGCTATAGCCACCATATACCACTGCTTAACTACGTATTACGGTACTCGATTACGGGGTACCTCCGCAGCTCTGCGCACAACTTAATGGCGCGCCCGACAGGATTCGAACCTGAGACCTCTGCCTCCGGAGGGCAGCGCTCTATCCAGCTGAGCTACGGGCGCGTAGCGCCGTTGCGGGTGGGGATAGTACGGACTTAGGGGGAAGCTGTCCAGTGCTTTTTTACAGAAATGATGCGTTAAAGGCGCGTTTGCTTATGCTTTGCTCAGTTCTGCTCAAAACTTGACTCAATCCGCCACTATCCCCCGCTGTTACTCTGCCTGCGCCTCTATTTGCGCTGTTTTTTTACCCAACCCGAGCCCAATATAACCCAGACTGACCACCGCCAGGAAAATGCCACCGACGACCAGCGACATCCGTGTATCTTCGTTGATGTACATCCCCACCAGCACACAGAGTAAAAACGCCATCGTCAGATAATTGCCCCAGGGGAACAAAATAGACTTAAACGGATGAGCCGCCATCGCCTCGCGGTGCTGCTGGCGAAAACGCAGTTGGCTAATTAACACCACGAACCACGGGATCATGCCCGGCAAAACGCTGGCGCTATAGACATACACAAACACCTTTTCCGGGTTAGGAATAATGTAATTGAGCGCCGAACCCGCTATCAGACAAAGGATCGACACCATCACCCCGGCCGCCGGAACGCCGCCTTTCGTCACGCGTCCTAACGCGGCGGGCAACTGGCGATTATTCGCCAGCGAATACAACATGCGACCGCAACTGTACATCCCGCTATTACAGCCCGACAACGCCGCCGTGAGCACCACGAAGTTAATGATACCCGCCGCTGCGGTAATGCCGATTTTAGCGAAGGTCAATACGAACGGGCTGCCGGAAGTGCCAATTTCGTTCCACGGGAAAATGGTCACAATCACGAAGATAGCGCCCACATAGAAAATCAGAATACGCCACAGGATGTTATTAATTGCCCGCTTGAGCGTCACCTGCGGGTTACGCGCTTCACCGGCAGTAATCCCCACCAGCTCGACCCCCTGATAGGACGCCACCACCAGACAGAGCGCAAACAGCAGCCCTTTCCAGCCGCCGGCCAGAAAACCGCCGTGTTCAGTCAGGTTAGCAAACCCGGTAGACTGGCCGTGATTGCCGATACCAAAGAAAATAATGCCGACACCCACAGCTATCATCACCACGATAGTGGTGATTTTGATCATCGAAAACCAGAACTCGATTTCACCGTATAAACGCACCGCCGCCAGATTAGCCGCCGCGACCAGCGCAACAGCACCGATGGCAGGCACCCATTGCGGCAAAGTGGGGAACCAATACTGAACGTACACCCCGATGGCGGTGATTTCCGAAATCCCTACCGCCATCCACATAAACCAGTATCCCCAGGCGGTGAGATAACCGAAAAACGGGCTCATATACTTGTGCGCATACACCGCAAAAGAGCCGGTGACGGGCTCTAGAAACAGCATCTCCCCCATCGAGCGCATGATGAAGAACACAAAGATGCCTGCAACAATATACGCCAGCAGCACCGATGGGCCGGCCCATTTCAGAGCGCTGGCCGCCCCCATGAACAACCCAACCCCAATGGTGCCGCCAAGCGCGATCAGTTCGATATGTCGCGCTTCCAGCCCCCGGTGGAGGGTTTCTTGTTTCTCTGTATTTGCCATATATCCTCTGTCTTGAAAGGTTCCTTTTGATGCCGGTATAAGAAGCGTTATGGTTTGACCGGCGCTCTCCCGGCAAGGCACGAGCACGTTCCGGCCGGAAAAAACGGCCGAAAAGATACCGCAATGCACGCCGGATTCCTACTTTTCCTGTACCGGAGCATGATGAAATAAACAGCGATGCCAGACCTTGATCACAACGATAAAGCGGCTAAAAAAGTGTGCAGTTGACACGCGCTACTGCCATTCACGCCACCGAAACGGCGTGGTGTGCGCATGTTGCAGATATTCATGTTTCAGACATTCATGTTTCAGACATTCATGTTGCAGACATCAAAGAACACCGCGCAGATACCACCACAGATAGCGCGCCAGTTTAAGCTGGCGACGAAAACGGGTCGGCTGGGTGAGCAGGCGATACAGCCACTCCAGCCCGTGCTGACGCCAAAACAGCGGGGCGCGTTTTACCTTACCGGTAAACACATCATATGTGCCGCCAACGCCCATGTAGAGCGCGTCGGGGTATAACTGCCATGCCTCGCGGATAAATAATTCCTGACGCGGCGAGCCCATCGCAACCGTCACCAGTCTGGCGCCGCTATCACGAATGTGCGCCAGCACCTGCGGGCGTTGCTGCGCGGAAAAATAGCCATCCTGCATACCGACAATATTGACCTGCCAGCGCGTTTGCAGCAGGCGCGCGGTCTCGGCCAACACCTCTGCCCGCCCGCCCAGCAGGAACACCGGTGTGCCGGTTTGCCCGGCGCGTTGCATCAGTGCCTGCCATAAATCCGCCCCGGCAATACGCGTGACGGCAGCCCCCGGATATTTGCGGCGCACCGCGCACACCACGCTGATGCCATCAGCATAATTACAGTTTTCCGGCTGTAACATCAGCGCACGTAATAGCGGGTCATTTTCGGCGCTCACCACCTTTTCCGCATTAATGGCGACCAACACGCCGGGGCGTGGGGCATCGGCGGTGAACAGATGAGCCACGCACTGCGCCATGTCCCGAAACCCTTGCAGCGGAATACCGCGCACGTCACATTGCAGCGGTTTATCACTCATGACCCTCTCCTGACGTCACCATACCCATACGCAATAGCAACGCGTAAATACCTTTAGCCAGCAGCACACAGGCACTAAATATCAGGCAGAAAAACACCATGCGTGAGAAGAAAGCGTCCAGCCCCTCACGCACCAGCACCACCAGGTTAAATAACGCGCCGAAACAAAACGACTGCAACAGTGCCGATAACGCGCGGTTTGCGCTGTGCTGCGCGCATCGATAAAGCGCGTCAAACCCTTTAATCATCATCGCCACCACCAACGCCCCCGGCGCCAGCAGCCATGGCCCGCCCATCACCAGAAGCGAGCCCAGCACTGTCGGCGACATCGCCAGCCCGGCATGATAACCGAGTACCTCCCAGGTGAAATAGTTGGCGGTGTTCAGCACCTGCGCCGGGCGCTCCGGCCATAGCCAGGTGGGAATAAACACATAGAAATCACGCACGATTGGCGCGAGCCCCTGTAATTGCGTTTGCGGCTGGTGCTGCCATAACGTCGCCAGATTCTGCCACGGTGAGAAGGTGTCGCGCGTTAAATACAAAAACGTATAGAAAGCTTCATCGCCCTGCACAGCCAGTCGATAACGCAGCAACGCCAGCCCGAACATCGCCAGCACCGCCAGCGCGCCCGCCAACGCCAGCATCCACCAGCGCAGCCAGCGCTGTTGCAGGCCAATCAATAAAAACAGCGCCACGGCTATCAGGATATTGGCGCGCGTGCCGCCCACCAACAGGTAGGTAAAACCGCCAAACGCCGCGCACACCAGCAGAAACAGCAGCCAGGCGCGCCGGGTCTGGCGCTGGAAATACACCATCAACATCGCCGGAATAAAGAAATAGAAGAAGCGTTTTAGGGCAACGCCTGCGATATCACGCGAGAAAATCTGGTTATAGGCGCTGAGTTTAAACAGCAGCAGCCCATTGTGTGCGAAAAAGACCGCCGCTGTGCCAAACGCCACCAGCGCCAGCAGCGCGGCGCTCAGGTGCAATTCATGGCGATTGACATGCGCTAACGCACGCGGCACAGGCGCGCGTGCAGGCCATAGTCGGGCGTGATAACAGACGTCGTAGAGCCCATAAAACCCTGCCGCAGAGAGTAGCGCCAGCAGCAGGTTGATTGGGTCGGCGGTGGTGATACTAAAACGGAACACCAGCACCCCGGTGAGCGGGAAGCCGAAAAAAAAGGTCAGCCAATAGAGCAGTGAAAACACCATATTAAAGGTGAAGCGGCATCGGCAGTATTCACGCCAGATTCGCCACGCCACCATGCCGCTGCTGGCAAGCCACACCAGCAAAAGGCCGAGAAAATCGGCTTTAGTCACGCGAATCTCCTGCCGCCAGGGCTAACGCCTGATGCCATCCTTGCTGGTACTGCGGGGCAAAAAAGGCAATGCGCCGGGTGTCGATACGCGCCAGACGCGCCCGCGCCCGTGCGAGCGTGGCCTCATCTAATGGCGCATCGCTGAACAACACCGGCAACTGTTGCTGCGCCAAATCCTGCCAGAACGGGTTATGGCGGCTGATAACAAATGGGATAGCCAACTGAATCAGCTGGCATAAGGTGCCAATACCCTGCTGTCGATGAAACAGAAAATAGCCAAGATGACAGCGGCGCAGCAGCGTCAGGTAATCGTCAAACGCCAGCGCCTCACGCAGCACCTCAATATCATCGCCAAACAGCGCCTGCCCGCAGGCCGCCACCTGATTGATATACGCCTCATTGCCCGCCGGATATCCCATCGGTACGATGAGCCGCACCGCACGGCCAAACTGACGATGAATCGCCGCCAGCGCCGCCAGATGGCGGTTGCTGCGATCGCCGGAATTCCCTACCAGAATGGTCAGTGGCGCATCCGCAGGCTCAACCGTGCGCGCAGGCGCGAGCGGGCTCAGGCGCGTCGGGAAATAGAGCAGCGACGCGGGCACCCTCGGGTGACGCTGATGAAATACCGCCATGTCGCCCAGTGTGGCAAACACCCGCCCCACGCGGCGCTGGGCACGACGTCGCAGAGCATAGAAGCACTGATAGCGCCAGCCGCGCGCCTCTTCATACAGATCCGCGCCCCAGATGTGCCAGCTGACACGCTCACGGGCGACAGCCCCGCGCAAGAGCGCCAGCCACAGCCAAGGGTTGAACTGCCCGTGCAAGAAAAAGCGCGCCTCGCGGTCACGCCGCGCCAGCGACACCACCGCCCGCGCTAATAGCCGTGGGCTAGAGAACCGCTCTATTTCAAGCGAGTGCAACTCAGGCCCGGCCAAGTCCGTTGCCGACACCACCATAAAGCGCCGCACCTGATGCGCAGGCAGCACCGGGCTAAGGGTGTCATTAAAAAAGCGCAACAGAGTGTCATTGTGATGGGGAATATCCGCGCCCAGCACATGAATTAACGTCGCCATAGCCACCTGTTATAGCCACCTGTTAATGAAAGTTTTCCGCACGCAGGTCTTTCCGTCCGTCATATCACTGGAGCGGGTTTGCTCAAATGTGTCGGCAGTAGCGCCAAAAAGCCGCGCCGCAGAGCAGGAAATAGAGCAAATAGCTCAATAAATACGCCTGTGCCGCCCCCACGGCCCCTTGCAGGGGGATCAACCAGCAGGCAAAGCCGGTCAATAACAAAAACTGGCTGATTTCCGCCAGCCAATAATAGCGCAGCGAGGCTTGCGCCAGCACCAGATAACCAAAAACGTAAGCGCTCACTTTGAATACATCGCCCGCCAATTGGAAAGTAAGCAAGTCACGCATCGGCAAAAAATCATTGGAAAACAGCACCCATATCACCCCATCGCGCAACAGCCAGATAACGGTTGCCACGCTTGCCGCCAGCAGCATGACAAAACGCAGCGCCTGAAGCACTTCACGGCGGATAGCCGCCTTATGCTGATGGCGGGATAACGCAGGCAACAGATACACGCTAAACGATGAGGTAATCAGCGACAGCCAGGCATCTGAAATAATGCTCGCCCCCTGCCACACGCCAACCGCATGCCAGCCCGCGTGCGCCGCCAGTTGATTACGCATCAACAGGTAAGCCGTCGGCAACGTCAGCACGGTGATGAGCGTCATCAGGCCAAAGCGACAGAGCTGTCGCGCATCGGGCCACGACCACGACGGTGTCAGTGCTTGCACATCCACCGTGGTGCGCCGTTTCAGGATGAAGAATGCAGGCACCACCCCCAGCGCCGGAATCAACGCCAGCCCTATCAACGCGCCCTGATAACCCCACACGCCGACGCAAACACCATACGCCAGCACGCCGGACAAACTCGCGGTGCTCACCGCTAACGCCGTGCCCGGCGCATCCTGATACCCTTTTAGCACCGCCAGCAGCACGCTGGCGGCCGCTATCGCCGGTTGCAACACCGCCAGCACGCGTATTACCGGAGCATACCCCGCGTCGCCAAACAACAGGCGTGAGAGTAGCGCCGCCTGCCACCATAGCGCCGCTGCCAGTAACAGCGAAAAGCCGATTGCCAGCGTGACCGCCGTGCCTAACCCGTGCGGTGGATCAGTCGCCGATGCCGCTCGCGCCACAAGCCGCGTCACCCCATTGGCAATACCGGCTCCGGCCATCACACCCAGCACGGTGATTAACTGACGGTAATTCCCCGCAAGCCCAACCCCCTGCGGGCCAAACAGCACGGCGAGCAGCTTTATTACCACCAGGCCGGTGCCGATTTTGACCAGCATCGAGGCCGCCGTCCAGAGTGATGCACGCGCCAGCGACATCAGGCGAAAAACCCTAACACCGCGTCAATCACCGCCTGCTGACTGGCATCCGACAGGTTATAAAACAGCGGCAGGCGCACCAGCCGCGCGCTTTCAAGACAGGTGTAGCGATCGTCGCCGACAAAACGCCCATAACGCTGACCGGCCGGACTTTGGTGTAACGGCACATAATGGAAGACCGCCAGAATCCCGGCGGCCTGCATCTGCCGGATGAACGCGGTGCGTTCACGCTCATCACGCAAACGCAGGAAAAACAGATGGGCATTGTGCTGACACGCTGGCGGCACCACCGGCAGGGTGACGCGACCGGCCTGCGCCAGCGGCAACAGCGCCTGCCAATAACGCTGCCACAAGACCTGACGCCGCGACTGGATAACGGCTGACGCCTCCAGTTGGCCCCACAGGTATGCCGCCTGCACTTCCGCCATCAGATAGCTTGAACCGAGATCTCGCCAGGTGTATTTATCCACCTGGCCGCGAAAAAACTGGCTGCGGTTGGTGCCTTTCTCACGCACAATTTCCGCCCGCTCGACCAGCGACGGGTCATTAATCATGATGGCACCGCCTTCGCCGCCAGCGGTGTAGTTCTTGGTTTCGTGAAAACTAAAGCAACCGATATGGCCTATCGCCCCAAGTGCCTTGCCCTGATAGCGGGACATCACGCCCTGAGCCGCATCTTCGACCACCCATACCCCGTAGCGCTGCGCCAGCGACAAGATGCTGTCCATCTGCGCGCTGACCCCAGCGTAATGCACCACCACGATCGCTCGCGTCCGGGCGGTGATGGCCGCTTCAATCAGCGCGTCATTAATATTGAGTGTATCGGGTCGGATATCGACAAAGACGATGGTCGCCCCGCGCAGCACAAAAGCATTGGCGGTGGACACGAAGGTATAGCTCGGCATGATCACTTCATCACCCGGCTGGATATTGAGCAGCAACGCCGCCATTTCCAGCGCGGCGGTGCATGATGGCGTCAACAACGCCCGGCCTGCGCCCGCATACTGCTCCAGCCAGTGCTGACAACGCCGGGTAAACTCACCGTCGCCGCTGAGTTTGCCGCTTTGCATCGCGGCGTGCATGTACTCAAGTTCCGTTCCCACCACCGGTGGCGCATTAAATGGGATCATGTCGTCACCTACAGCGGGCTCATGGTGTGATTCGTCAATATGTTACTGCGACAATAGGTTATTGCGGCAACAGGTTATTACGACAATAGGTTATTACGACAATATGTTATCGCGGCAACATATTATTGCGACATCAGTGCGCGTTATTGCGATACCAGTGCGCGGTAAAACCAGTAGGCGGTGCTTTCTACCCGCGCCCCGCTGCGCAAATAGAGCCGTATCGCCGCCAGATTGCTGGTTTGCGTCGCTACCGCAAGGCGGCGAATGCCCCGTTGCTGGCACCAGACGCGCGCCATCTGCATCAGGCGCTGGCCAATGCCTTGCCCGGTCATGCCGGGCCAGGCCGATAACACGCCGATACGCGCCGCCTGCGGCGAGGTTTGGCGCAGCGTGACAAACCCCTGCAATCCGTGGCGATCGCCCGGTGCTTCAATCACCAGGCACACATCGTCAAACGTGCCGTGCACCGCTTTTTCCACCCAACGCGCGTAGAAGCGGCCACAGTCATCAGCGCCATACCACGGCGTGCGAAAACGACTTAACACAAAGCTGCGTGCTGCCGCCTTGCGCAGCGCTGAAATATCTTCCGCATCGGCCTGGCGAACACCAACCGCAAACACGGCGCGCGCCGCTGGCACCACCGGCATACTGAAATCCACCTCGCCTTCCGCCAGCCGAAACCCCAGCTCAGAAAGCGCATCGGCAGCGGCCAAATCGCTCGCCGCCAGCTTTGCCTGGCACAGTTGATACGCATCCAGACTCTCCGACGCCAGCGCAGGCGCATCGGCAGAAAAATTCAGGCGACCACTGACTCGCTTAAAAAACTCACTTTCCCAGACCAGCGGCTCAATCTCAGCATGTACCACCATAGGTCAACTCCGGTTAAGGGCATGCATGACCGGTGTTTCGCCAGATCCCTTTGGTATCCACCACCCAATGTTGCGTTACCTGTTCAGGCGTAATCGCCCGAAATTGGCGATGATCGACCAACACCACCATAATATCGGCCAATGCCAACGCCTGAGTGCTATCCACCAAGACTGCACGGCCCTGCAACGCAGGGGGAAGTTGCGCCAGATTCGGCTCCACCACCCAGGTGCGGCCCGGATGCCATGTGGCAATCTGCTCGGTAATCGCCAGCGCCGGACTTTCCCGTAAATCCGCCACATCGGCTTTGAATGCCAGCCCAAGACAGGCAATGCAGAGTTCCGTAGCGGGTTGCCGTCGGCTTGCCAGCGCATCCGCCACCGCGATTTTTACCTGTTCCACCACCCAGTGCGGTTTGGTGTCATTAACCGTCCGGGCACAACGAATCAACTGCGTTTGCTCGGGGTGACGGGCTATCAGAAACCACGGGTCAACCGCGATACAGTGCCCGCCCACCCCCGGCCCAGGTTGTAAAATATTCACGCGTGGATGGCGGTTAGCCAGACGAATCAATTCCCACACATCAATCTGCTGCTGCGCGCACAGCATCGAAAGTTCGTTGGCAAACGCAATGTTGACGTCACGAAAGCTATTTTCCACCAGCTTGCACATTTCCGCCGTGCGCACGTCGGTGATAACGCATTCGCCGTCAACAAACAGGCGATACAGCTCACGGGCCCGCGCCGAGCACGCGGCAGTCATGCCGCCAATCACCCGGTCATTGCTCACCAGTTCGCTCATAATACGCCCCGGCAGTACCCGTTCCGGGCAATAAGCCAGATGCACATCGGCCTGTTCACCCGCCTGATGAGGAAAGCGCAAATCAGGGCGCGCCTGCGCCAGCCACGCCGCCACACTTTCGGTAGTGCCGACCGGCGAGGTCGATTCCAGAATCACCACATCACCGCGCTTTAGCACCGGTGCCAGCGATTCTGCCGCCGCCTGCACCTGCGATAAATCAGGCTGATGCGTTGCCGTAACAGGCGTTGGCACCGCGATAATAAACACCTCAGCCGCCCTCGGCTTTGCGCCTGCCTGCAAATAACCTTGCGCACATACCTGCTGCAACGCGTGCCCCAAACCCGGCTCGTCAATATGAGTATGGCCCCGGTTGAGCTGCTCTACCACTCGCGGGTTCACATCTACACCAAAAACCTGGCGCTGCGTCGTCGCCAGTAACACCGCCGTCGGCAGGCCAATATACCCAAGCCCAACCACACAAATACGTTCAATACTCATGCCATTACCCGGTGTTCTTTTAATACCGACAAAATACGTTGGCTGGCGTGACCCTCGCCATAGGGAGAGTGCGCGCGACACATCGCGTTGTAAGCGTCATCATCGCTTAACAGTGCCGAGACATGATGCACAATCGCGTCACTGTTTGTGCCAACCAGCCTGACCGCACCCGCCGACAGCGCTTCGGTACGCTCGGTCGTTTCTCGCATCACCAGCACCGGTTTACCCAGCGCTGGTGCTTCCTCCTGAATCCCGCCGGAGTCGGTTAATATCAGCCAGGCACGGTTCATCAGGTAGACAAAAGGCAGGTAGTCTTGCGGTTCAATCAGAAAGACATTCTCGATACCGCTGAGAATATGCTGCACCGGTTCACGCACATGCGGGTTACGGTGCACCGGGTAGACAATTTGTAGCGCAGGATAACGATGCGCCAATGCGGCCAGCGCATGACAAATCTGCCCAATACCGCGACCAAAGCTCTCACGCCGGTGGCCAGTCACAAGCACGGTTTTACGCCGCTCATCAAGAAAAGCATACTGTTCAGCCAGTTGCTGGCGCAACGCGGCATCAGCCGCGATACGCTCTCGTACCCAACACAGCGCATCAATCACCGAATTGCCCGTCACCCAGATACGCGACGGTGGAATATTTTCCTGCAACAGGTGTTGTCTGGCAGGCGAGGTCGGTGCGAAATGGTAAGCCGCGAGCTGGGCGGTTAAACGGCGATTGGCCTCTTCAGGCCAGGGGGAGTCAAGATTACCGGTACGAAGCCCGGCCTCAATGTGTGCAACCGGAATGCGTTGATAAAACGCCGCCAGACTCGCCATCAAGGTGGTGGTGGTATCGCCATGCACCAGCAGGATATCGGGCTGGCAGTGCGCCAGCACCGGCGTCAGATCGGTCAGGATCCGCGCCGACGTCTGAGCCAGGTTCTGATCGGGCTGCATGATGTCAAGATCGTAGTCCGGCTCAATAGCAAACAGCCGCAGAACCGGATCGAGCATGTCACGGTGTTGTGCCGTCACACACACGCGCGGCTCAAAAAAGCGATCCTGGGCCATTGCCCGGATAACCGGAGCCATTTTGATCGCCTCAGGACGGGTGCCAAAAACTGTCAACACTTTCACAGGTTAATACCGGCGCATGATCAATATTCTGGCGCAGGGTATCACGGGTTGCCGACAACGGATATCTCCCGTCGCAGGCGTACAGCCATTGAGTGCAGGCCGCTTTTTGCTGCCCTCATCGCACATCAAGGGCTGCCCACGTCCCTGCGCTGCATACGTCGAACGGTTCGCGCCAGCCGCCATGAGCCCTTGAGGGCGTAGCCATAACAGCAAAACACCAGCAGGAAACCAATAAGCATCAGGTATTCCGGCACAGCCAGTATTTCCGCACTGATTCCTAGCACAGCCAACAGTGCCGCGCACAGTGTAATCACCGCACATGCCTGATGCGAAGACCAACCGGCACGCATCAATAAATGGTGAACATGCAGGCGATCGGCTAAAAATGGATTACTACCACGGCGCAAGCGACGATAAATGATCGCCACCAAATCGATGAGGGGAATCGCGATAATCCATAATGCGGTGACGGGCCTTAATGACATGCTCTCTCCCTGAGAGCCTTGCAGCAGCAACCAAATCACGCTGAACCCGACCATCGTACTGCCTGCATCGCCCATAAAAACCCGGTAACGCCGCCCAAACAGGCCAAGGTTCATCGCACAGTAAGGCAGTAAGGTGGCGATCAGCGCCATACTCCAGACCAACAGAGCCTCATTCGCGCCCTGATAAAACAACACCGCCAAAGCCATAAATGACACGCCGGCAAGCCCGCCTAGCAGGCCATCAATACCATCCATCATGTTAAAGGCGTTAATGGCCGCCCAAACCACAAAAACAGTGATCGGATAATTCATCACCCCCAGGCGGATATCCCATTCCGGGCCGAGAAGATGCCCAAGATGCTGTAACGTCAAACCACCGGGTAATATCATTATCATCGCAACCGTGGCCTGGGCCGCAACACGCCACCCGATCGGTATATCAAAACGATCGTCCAGCACACCGACCAGCATCAATATGAACATACCCGACAGGTAAGCGAGAAAACCGGGAAGCGCCACCGGGGAGAGAAAGACAAGCACGCCGATACCGCAAAAAACCGAGATACCGCCAACCAATGGTATCGCACCATGGTGATGCTTACGGTGATTGGGCCGGTCAACCAAGCCGACCCTGTTTGCTATTTTCCGGGCGGCCAGCAGTGCAGCGCAGGCAGTGACAACGACGACGAACAACAGCATGGCGAATACTGGAGCACTTATCATGATATCCCCGTCATACCCTATAATATCGCTCCGACCATACTATCTGTAATCCGGCTGTAATCCGGTACTCCTGCGTCTGTAGGCTGGGTTTTCAGAAACGTCTGTGTGCAATATCCGCAGGTATTCTGACGGGCATCAGGCAACCGGCACGCCTGAGAAAAAACAAAAACGCCACGTTTACGTGGCGTTCAGTGGCGCTATTTCAATCGCGGAATGTCGATAAGGTAAGATAGACGTCATCGACCTCGTAGTCCGCTATCGAAGATTATGAGCGCTTCATCATATCGAAGAACTCATCATTGGTTTTGGTCATCGCCAGTTTGTTGATCAAGAACTCCATTGCATCAATTTCACCCATTGGATGGATGATCTTACGCAAGATCCACATTTTCTGGAGCTCTTCAGAGGTGGTGAGCAGTTCTTCTTTACGCGTACCGGAACGGTTGTAGTCAATCGCCGGGAACACGCGTTTTTCAGCAATTTTACGCGACAAGTGCAGTTCCATGTTACCGGTGCCCTTGAACTCTTCGTAAATCACTTCGTCCATCTTCGAACCGGTGTCGATAAGCGCCGTTGCAATGATAGTCAGGCTACCGCCTTCCTCAACGTTACGCGCCGCACCGAAGAAACGCTTCGGACGATGCAGGGCATTGGCGTCCACACCACCGGTCAGCACCTTGCCGGAAGCTGGCACTACGGTGTTGTAGGCACGCGCCAGACGGGTAATGGAGTCGAGCAGAATAATCACATCTTTCTTATGCTCAACCAGACGCTTGGCTTTCTCTATCACCATTTCGGCGACCTGAACGTGGCGAGAAGCCGGTTCGTCAAAGGTTGACGCCACCACTTCTCCTTTCACCAGGCGCTGCATTTCCGTCACTTCTTCAGGACGTTCGTCAATCAGCAGCACCATCAGCACGCAATCAGGATGATTGTAAGCGATGCTCTGGGCAATATTTTGCAACAGCATGGTTTTACCGGCTTTCGGCGGTGCCACAATCAGGCCACGCTGACCACGACCGATCGGCGAGGCCAAATCCAGCACGCGGGCCGTCAGGTCTTCCGTTGAACCGTTGCCTCGCTCCATACGCAAACGTGAATTTGCGTGCAGCGGCGTCAGGTTTTCAAACAGAATTTTGCTGCGGGCATTTTCCGGTTTGTCATAGTTAACTTCGTTAACTTTTAATAGCGCAAAATAACGTTCACCTTCTTTCGGCGGGCGAATCTTACCAGAAATGGTATCGCCAGTGCGGAGGTTAAAACGTCGAATTTGGCTTGGGGAAACGTAGATGTCATCAGGGCCGGCGAGGTAGGAACTGTCTGCGGAGCGGAGGAAACCAAAACCATCCTGCAATATTTCCAGTACGCCATCGCCAAAGATATCTTCACCACTTTTCGCGTGCTGCTTGAGGATAGCGAAAATAATATCCTGTTTACGCATGCGAGCCAGATTCTCCAGCCCCATATTTTCGCCAAGAGTAATCAATTCAGATACTGGCGTATTCTTTAATTCGGTAAGATTCATAATGGTGGGTTCTTAAACTCGGGGTAAATCTCGAACTATTAACGTGAATGGTATGGCAGGAAACCCATGCCGCTTAACAGCCTTCAACCACCAGCAACCCGTGCTGCGCAGGCTAAATAGCACTGACGCTGTATAAACACACGGCAAGAGATCGAAGACACCTTAAAACCAATTAATGTAAAACTGTCAGATTACCGGATCGAAATAATAACTTTATGTAAAGTGATGATTTTTTGATCCTGGTACAGAATAAATCTTTAGATTCTAACTTCAGGCTCAAGCCCAGAGGGGCTCAAACTATAGGTAAGTACGATATGCAGTATCGATGAATCTAGCATGCTTCCCGTTGGGCGTCCAGCGGTCAGAATGAGAAAATCTCACAGTCCGCTGTCGCCCGGGAACAGAATTGCGTAACTAATTACAGATTGGCGTTCAGGAACTCTTTTAACTGACCTTTGGACAGCGCGCCCACTTTGGTTGCCGCCACTTCGCCATTTTTGAACAACAACAGAGTAGGAATACCACGGATGCCGTATTTCGGTGCTGTTGCCGGGTTTTCATCGATGTTGAGCTTGGCAATCTGCAACTTGCCTTCGTACTCATCGGCGATTTCGTCGAGAATCGGAGCAATCATTTTACAGGGACCACACCAGTCTGCCCAGAAATCAACCAGTGTCACGTGCGCTGACTGCAATACGTCTGTCTCGAAACTGTCGTCTGTCAGATGAATAATTTTATCGCTCATGTTTTACTCCGCAGGATTATCGCTATCCAGTTGGTGTAGCATTAACCAACTATAGGTTGACTTTATTTCACTGGATACGCTTTCGTAAAGCAATAGTTAACTGATATTCTACCACGCTATGAGCAAAACACACTTAACCGAACAGAAGTTTTCCGACTTCGCACTGCATCCGCAGGTTATTGAAGCTCTTGAAAATAAAGGCTTTCATAACTGCACACCCATTCAGGCGCTGGCTTTGCCGCTAACGCTGTCTGGTCGTGACGTGGCTGGTCAGGCGCAAACAGGAACGGGCAAGACGCTGGCATTTCTGGCGTCTACTTTTCATCATCTGCTGACTCACCCCGCACCTGCCGACCGCCAGACCAACCAACCCCGTGCCCTGATTATGGCGCCGACGCGCGAATTGGCTGTGCAGATCCACTCCGATGCAGAAGCGTTGGCAAAACTGACCGGGCTGCGCCTGGGGTTGGCTTACGGCGGCGACGGTTACGATAAACAGCTAAAAGTATTGGAAGATGGCGTCGATATCCTGGTTGGGACGACGGGCCGCTTAATCGATTACGCCAAGCAGAATCACATCCATCTGGGTGCCATTCAGGTTGTGGTACTGGATGAAGCCGATCGTATGTACGATCTGGGTTTCATTAAAGATATTCGCTGGCTGTTCCGCCGGATGCCCGCTGCGAATCAACGTTTGAACATGCTGTTTTCCGCCACACTGTCATACCGTGTGCGCGAGCTCGCGTTCGAGCAGATGAACAACGCAGAGTACGTTGAAGTTGAACCGGAACAAAAAACCGGGCACCGCATTAAAGAAGAGCTGTTTTATCCGTCCAACGAAGAAAAGATGCGCCTGCTGCAAACGCTCATCGAAGAAGAGTGGCCGGATCGTTGCATCATATTCGCCAATACCAAACATCGCTGTGAGGATATTTGGGGCCATCTGGCGGCAGACGGCCATCGTGTTGGCCTGCTCACAGGCGATGTGGCACAGAAAAAACGCCTGCGCATTCTGGACGATTTCACCCAGGGCAACCTGGATATTCTGGTTGCAACCGATGTCGCCGCACGCGGTCTGCACATTCCCGCTGTCACCCACGTATTTAACTATGACTTACCGGATGACTGCGAAGATTACGTCCACCGCATCGGTCGTACCGGTCGCGCGGGAGCGAGCGGGTGCTCTATCAGCCTTGCCTGTGAAGAGTACGCGCTGAATCTACCGGCTATCGAAACCTATATTGGTCATCGCATTCCGGTGAGCAAATACAACAGCGACGCCCTGCTGACCGAGTTACCGCAACCGAAACGCCTGAGCCGTCCGCGTTCCGCCAGCGGCCCTCGCCGTCCTGGTGCGCCTCGCCGCAGCGGTGCGCCTCGTAACAATCATAACCGTAAACGACCGGGTTGAGTGGCCGATATGCCAAGCGCTTCTTCTCTCTATGCCGCGATTGATTTAGGGTCTAACAGCTTTCACATGCTGGTCGTGCGTGAAGTGGCAGGCAGCGTACAAACGCTGGCACGCATCAAGCGCAAAGTCCGGCTGGCCGCCGGACTTGATGGCAATAACCGGCTGTCGTCAGAAGCGATGCAGCGCGGCTGGCAGTGTCTCGCGCTGTTTTCTGAACGGTTACAAGACATTCCGCCGCAACAAGTGCGCGTTGTCGCCACGGCGACGCTGAGGCTTGCGATTAATGCCGATGAGTTTTTGGCGCGCGCCAGCCAGATTCTTGGCCTGCCGATTCAGGTTATTAGTGGCGAAGAAGAAGCCCGGTTAATTTATCAGGGTGTTGCGCATACCACCGGAGGCCCGGAGCAGCGTCTGGTCGTCGATATTGGCGGCGGCAGCACCGAGCTTGCAACCGGAACCGGATCTCAGCATACACAACTGTTTAGCCTGCCGATGGGCTGTGTTACCTGGCTTGAGCGCTATTTCACTGACCGTGACCTCACACAGGCGCATTTCGACCGCGCCGAGCAAGCGGCTCGAGACATGCTGCGCCCGATAACAGCGGCACTGCGCCAGCAAGGTTGGCAGATTTGCGTCGGCGCGTCCGGCACGGTGCAAGCGTTGCAGGAGATCATGGTGGCGCAGGGGATGGATGAATACATCACCCTCGGTAAATTACGCCAGCTCCGGCAGCGCGCGATTCAATGCAGTAAGCTTGAAGAATTAGAGATTGAAGGGTTAACGCTGGAGCGCGCGCTGGTGTTCCCAAGCGGTTTATCCATTCTGCTGGCGATTTTCCAGGAACTGGATATCGACTCCATGACCCTTGCAGGCGGTGCGCTGCGCGAAGGTTTGGTTTACAGCATGCTCCGGTTGCCGATAGAGCAGGATATTCGCCATCGCACGTTACATAACCTGCAACGTCGTTACCTGTTAGATAGCGATCAGGCGCAGCGGGTGAAAACGCTGGCCGATAATTTTCTACAGCAGGTTGCGCGTGACTGGCAATTAGACAGCCGATGTCGGGAGCTACTCGCCAGCGCTTGTCTGGTGCATGAAATCGGTCTGGGGGTTGATTTCCGTCAGGCACCGCAGCATGCAGCTTACCTTATCCGCCACAGCGATTTACCCGGTTTTACGCCCGCACAGAAAAAACTGCTGGCGACACTGCTGCAAAACCAGAGCAACACCATCGACCCTATCCCGCTGACTCAGCAAAATGCGCTGCCGGCGCCGATGGCCCAGCGGCTCTGCCGCTTGTTACGGCTAGCGATTATTTTCGCCAGCCGCCGCCGTGACGACACGCTACCTGCAGTGCGTCTGCGGGTTGAAGGCGAAACCCTGCGGGTCATTTTACCGGCAGGGTGGCTGGATAAGCACCCGCTGCGGGCGGAAACCCTGTCGCAAGAAAGCCTGTGGCAAAGTTACGTCCACTGGTCACTCGTTATTGAAGAACACGCCATTTAATGTCATATGGGGTAACAATTCGTTACCCCTTTCTTTTATAAGCCTGCCTGAACTGTGACTCCCCTTACGGGAAAAAAGAAATACAGGATGTATTTTTATAAAACACCGTTTCTGTGTGCATGCAGCGCTTCGTCCGGACCGAAACCTGTACAATCACCCGGTGAATACCCGCACCGGGTTCAAAAGATTATCTGGTTAAAAAACGAAGGAACAAGGATGAAAAACATCATATTTTTACGACGTACTGTACTGGCGTCGATGGTATCGGTATGCCTGCTCAGTACCTCGGCACTGGCAGCAGCAACCAGCGCACAAGCACCGCAGAAATTACAGGTGCCGACCTTATCCAGCGATGACCACAGCGTGGTGCTGGTATGGGATGCGCCGGAAGATACCTCAAATATCAGTGATTACCAGATCTACCAAAATGGTCAGTTGGTCGGGCTCGCCAGCCAGAATAATGACAAGAACTCGCCGGCAAAACCCTACATCAGCGCTTTTTATAAGAGTGACACCAACAGTTTTCATCGCCGCATCGTAGTACAAAACGCCAAAATCGACGGCCTGAAAGCCAGCAGTGAGTATCATTTTACTGTCCGGGCGGTGTATGCCGATGGCACCACCTCCGCTGACAGCAATGCCGTGACCGCAACCACCACCGCAGTACCATCGGTCATTGATATCACCAAATACGGTGCGAAAGGTGACGGTACCACCCTCAATACCAGCGCAATTCAAAAAGCGATTGATGCCTGTCCCGTCGGCTGCCGTATCGATGTGCCTGCCGGGGTGTTCAAAACCGGCGCACTGTGGCTGAAAAGCGACATGACGCTGAACCTGGTGCAGGGAGCAACCTTGCTGGGCTCTGACAACGCCGCCGATTACCCTGACGCTTACAAAATTTATAGCTACGTCTCCCAGGTACGCCCGGCCTCCTTGTTGAATGCCATCGACAAGAACAGCTCTGCCGTTGGCACCTTTAAAAATATCCGTATCGTCGGTAAAGGCGTGATTGACGGCAACGGCTGGAAACGCGCGGCCGATGCAAAAGACGAGCTGGGCAATAGCCTGCCACAGTATGTGAAGAGTGATAACAGCAAAGTCAGCACCGACGGGATTCTGGCGAAAAATCAGGTTGCTGCCTCGGTAGCAACCGGCATGAGCAAAGCTGATGCCTATAGCCAGCGCCGCTCAAGTCTGGTGACGCTGCGCGGCGTGCAAAATGTTTACGTGGCTGACGTCACCATTCGCAACCCGGCGAACCACGGCATTATGTTCCTGGAAAGCAAGAACGTCGTGGAAAACGGTGTGACCCACCAAACCTATAACGCCAACAATGGCGACGGCGTTGAATTCGGCAACAGCCAGAACGTGATGGTCTTCAACAGCGTGTTCGATACCGGTGATGACAGCATCAACTTCGCCGCAGGCGTTGGTCAGGAAGCTCAGAGTCTGGAGCCTGCGCAAACGGCGTGGCTGTTTAACAACTACTTCCGCCACGGCCACGGCGCTGTCGTCCTCGGCAGCCATACTGGTGCGGGTATTGTTGATGTCTTAGCGGAAAATAACGTGGTCAGCCAGAACGATATCGGTTTACGCGCCAAGAGCGCCCCAGCCATCGGCGGCGGTGCTCACGGTATTGTTTTCCGTAATACCGCGATGAAAAGCCTCGCTAAACAGGCTGTTATCGTCACGTTAAGTTATAGCGACAGCAACGGCACCCTTGACTATACCGCTGCCAAAGTGCCTGCTCGCTTCTATGACTTCACCGTGAAAAACGTCACCGTGCAGAACAGCACCGGCAAGAGCCCGGCGATTGAAATCGTCGGTGACAGCACGAAAGGGATCTGGCACAGCCAGTTTATTTTCAACAACATCAAATTCAGCGGCGTTTCGCCCACCTCTATCAGCGACCTGAGCGACAGTCAGTTTAACAACCTGACGTTCAGCAACCTGACCAGCGGCACCTCGCCGTGGAAATTTGGCACGGTGAAAAACGTCTCGGTAGACGGCAAACTGGTGACACAGTAAGGCCTCGGCCCACTGAACACGATACCAACGCCGGGCACTCTGCCCGGCGTTTTCTTTTTATCGTATTTCATGGCGATCGCCGTGCGGTATGAATAGATATCACGCCTACCGTTGACGCGCCGTTACTCCTTGTCTCTGGCCTTCGCCAGTTGCGCGCGCAAATTGGCCAAATGGTTTTGCCCTTTTTGCATGCGCTCTTGCGCGCTCACCACCTTGCGCTCGGTTTCCCACATCACATCATCCTGCGGTAACTCCAGCAAAAATCGGCTGGGTTCCGGGCGAATCAGCTCGCCATACTGACGTCGCTCGCGGCACAGAGTAAACGTCAGCTCTTTTTGCGCCCGCGTAATGCCGACGTAAGCCAGCCGCCGCTCCTCATCAACATTGTCTTCATCGATGCTGGTTTGGTGTGGCAGTAACCCTTCTTCCATGCCCACCAGATAGACATAAGGGAACTCCAGGCCCTTCGAGGCATGTAACGTCATCAGTTGCACCTGATCGCGCTCTTCTTGCGCTTCGTTGCGATCCATCATGTCGCGCAGGGTGAAACGCGTCACCACCTGCGTGAGCGTCATCGGCTCGTCAAGATCGCTACCCGCGAGCATTTCCGTCATCCAGGTAAACAGCAGGTTGACGTTCTTCATGCGCATTTCTGCCGCTTTCGGGCTGGGTGAGGTTTCATATAACCAGCTTTCGTAATCCAGCCCACGGATTAAATCACGCACGGCGTTCACCGGCTCACGCTCTGACAGCCGGGCGATGTCCGCCATCCAGCCGGTGAAACGCTGCAATGATTCGAGCCCGCGCCCGCTAAGGCGCTGGGCCAGCCCGACATCAAAGCTGGCGCTGAACAGGCTGCGATTACGCTGGCTGGCCCACTCCCCGAGCTTTTGCAGCGTCGCCGGGCCAATCTCCCGTTTTGGCGTGTTGACGATGCGCAAGAAGGCGCTGTCATCATCCGGGTTGGTTAATACCCGCAGATACGCCAGCAAATCTTTGATTTCCGGGCGTGAGAAAAATGACGTGCCGCCGGAAATACGATAGGGAATACGGTTTTGCATCAGTACCTTTTCAAATAGCCGGGACTGATGGTTGCCGCGATACAAAATGGCGTAATCGCCGTACTGGGTTTTTTGAATAAAGTGATGAGCGATAAGCTCGCCGACCACCCGCTCGGCTTCGTGATCTTCATTGTTGGCGGTGATGATTTTCAGCACCTCACCGTAACCGAGCTCGGAGTAAAGCCGCTTTTCGAACACATGCGGATTATTGGCAATCAGGATGTTGGCCGCTTTCAGGATGCGCCCGGAAGAACGGTAATTCTGCTCCAGTTTGACCACCTGCAACTGCGGGAAATCTTGCTGCAACAGCGACAGGTTTTGCGGGCGAGCGCCGCGCCAGGAGTAAATCGACTGGTCATCATCACCGACCACGGTAAAGCGCGCCCGGCTGCCAACCAGCAGTTTCACCAGTTCATACTGGCTGGTGTTGGTGTCCTGATATTCGTCTACCAGCAGATAACGCAGGCGGTTTTGCCAACGCTCGCGCACCTCCTCATTGCGTTTTAGCAACAGCGTCGGCAGCAGGATGAGATCGTCAAAATCCAGCACATTACAGGCGCGCAGGTGTTCGTTATACAAACGGTAGCAGTGCGCAAACAACCGGTCGCGTTCAGAGCGCGCGCCAGCCGCCGCCTGTACCGGGTCAATCAGGTCGTTTTTCCAGTTCGACAGCGTTGAAATCAGCTGTTGCAGTTGGTCTTTATCCTGCTGTAGCCACGGTTCAGTCAACTCTTTGAGCAGCGCCAGCTGGTCCTGATCGTCAAACAGCGAAAAGTTGGATTTCATGCCCAGCGCAGCGTATTCGCGCTTGATTATCTCAAGCCCGAGCGTATGAAAAGTGGCGATCAGCAGGCCCCGCGTTTCCTGCCGCCCCAGCGTTTGCGCCACACGCTCTTTCATTTCACGCGCCGCTTTGTTGGTAAAGGTGACGGCAGCAATGTGGCGCGCCTGATAGCCGCAGGCGCGAATTAAGTGGGCAATTTTTTGGGTAATAACGCGGGTTTTTCCCGACCCTGCCCCCGCTAAGACCAGACAGGGCCCGGTCACAAATTCAACGGCGTGTTGTTGGCTGGGGTTCATGCGCATGGTGAGTTACCCGACTATCAAACAGAAAGGGAAGTTAGCAGAGGCTGAGTGTAGCAAAATCCCGCCCTAGGGTGAGCACCATTCGCCAATGCCTGAAGACGCCCCGCATTTCCTTTCAAGGAATGCGGGTGGTAGGCTGTGGCGTCTAACCTTCGCTTTCTCTTAGCTCAAAGGAGCGCAACGATGGCAAATACCGCAGCAGCACTGCACATTCTGGTGGATACCGAGCAACAGGCCACCGATATTCTGGCTCAACTGGAAAAAGGCGCGGATTTTCAGCAATTAGCAAAAAAACACTCCACCTGTCCGTCAAAGCGTAACGGCGGGGATTTGGGGGAATTCCGCAAAGGCGATATGGTGCCGGATTTTGATAAAGCGGTGTTTTCCTGCGAACTGCTCAAGCCTTTTGGCCCGGTGAAAACCCAGTTCGGCTATCACATTATCAAAGTGCTGTACCGCAATTAAAGTGCTCCACCGCGATTAAGGAAAAGGCGGCGATTGCCGCCTTTTCGGTCAACCTAACCCATCGTCATCAGGCTCGCATTGCCGCCCGCCGCCGCCGTGTTAATACTCAGCGAGCGTTCTGTCAGCAACCGCTCCAGCACAATATCCGTTTCGCCGCAGGCAAACCCCTGCACGCTGACCAGCGGCCCGTCGCGCTGCGCCAGTTGCTCACACAGGTGGCGCAGCTTGTCGGCATCGCCATGAAACAGCGCCGCATCAATCGCATCAATCGCATCAATGTAGTCATCATCGGCCAACGGGTCGCGACAAAACGCCAGCCGCGCCTGTACAGGCTCCGGCAGTTGTTGATATAACGCCTGCCGCTCGGGTGTATCGAGCCACAGCGCCCGGCTGCCTGCCGCCAGCACAGCGGCCAGTTGCACCAGCGCGTCATCATCGTTATCGGCCACGCACAGCACCTGCTCACGCGGGTGCAGCGTGTAGGTATTGCGCTCACCGGTCGGCCCCGGCAATTGCCAGCCCCGGCCAGTTTGCGTCAGTTCGCCGTAACGCTGGCAGCAGGCAACCACACCGTCACGCTGTGTCTGGCGCGCCCAGTGTTCCAGCGCGCCCAGCGCTGGCTGCCAGGCGGGATGCAGCCCCGGCGCGACCGGCGCGTACGCTTCATGATGGTCAGCGTGCAACACGCGAGCCGCCGATGGGCAGCGCGACAATAACCGGTAGAGATACAGCGGCCCACCGGCTTTTGGCCCGGTGCCCGAGAGCCCTTCGCCGCCAAAGGGCTGCACCCCGACCACCGCGCCAACCATGTTACGGTTGACATACAGGTTGCCGACCTTCGCCTGCGCGCTCACCTGCGCTATCGTTTCATCAATACGGGTATGCAGCCCCATTGTCAGGCCATACCCGGCGGCATTAATGTGCGCTATCAGCGTATCCAGCTCGTGGCGGGCATAACGCACCACATGCAGTACCGGGCCAAACACCTCATGGCGCAGTTCCTCAACGCTTTCAAGCTCAATCAGCGTTGGCGCAATGAAATGACCGCGCGCCCATTGTGCTTCGTCTGCGGCATCGGGCGAGGCCGCCTGATACACCGTGCGCCCACGGGCACGCAGCGCCTGAATATGGCGCGCTATCTGCTGTTTGGCCTCTGCATCAATCAGTGGCCCGATGTCGGTCGTCAGGCGGTCAGGGTTGCCCATGCGGTATTGCGCCATTGCGCCTTGCAGCATCGAGAGGGTCTTTTGCGCCACTTCCTGTTGCACACACAACAAGCGCAGCGCCGAGCAACGCTGACCGGCGCTGTCAAACGCCGACGTCATGATGTCGGCAACCACCTGCTCGGTGAGCGCAGAAGAATCGACAATCATGGCGTTGATACCGCCGGTTTCGGCAATCAGCGGTATCGGGCGGCCCTGCGGGTCAAGCCGCCCGGCCAGTGCACGCTGCAACTGCGCGGCCACCGCGCCGGAACCGGTAAACATCACGCCGCGCACCCGTTCGTCTGCCACCAACGCCGCGCCAACGCGCGCCCCCTCGCCCGGCAGCAATTGCAGCGCATCCACAGGCACGCCAGCCTCATGCAGAATGCGCACCGCCTGGGCGGCAATCAGCGGCGTTTGCTCGGCGGGCTTGGCCAGCACGCTATTGCCAGCGGCAAGCGCGGCGGCAATCTGGCCGGTAAAGATAGCCAGCGGGAAATTCCACGGGCTGATGCACACCACCGGCCCTAATGGGCGATAATCATGATTATTAAACCGCTCGCTCACCTGTACGGCGTAATAACGTAAGAAATCCACCGCTTCGCGCACTTCGGCAATCGCGTTCGCCAGGGTTTTCCCGGCCTCGCGCACCAGCAAGCCCAATAACTGCTGTTGTTGGTTTTCCATGTCATCGGCTGCACGCAATAAAATCGCCGCGCGCTGGTGGGCAGGTGTGGCGAACCACAGCTCCGCACCACTGACTGACAGCGCCAGCGCAGCGGCAATCTGCGCGGGGCTGGCTTCCTGCACATAACCGACCACATCACCGGTGTTAGCCGGGTTGATGACCGGAGTCGTTTCACCACCGTCATCACCGGTTTGCCCCAATACAGGGGCGGTGCGCCACGGCTGCGACACACTGGAGAGTAAGGCGCTGGAGAGTGACGCCAGCCGATGCTCATTAGATAAATCCAGCCCGGCAGCATTGCGCCGCGCCCGGCCATACAGCGCGCGCGGCAACACAATACGGGGATGCGCCAGCCCTATCTGGCCTTCGTGCTCCGCCAGCGCCTCTACTTCGGCAACCGGGTCTGCCACCAGCGCATCCGGCGTTACCGTTGGGTCAGCAATACGGTGAACAAATGACGTATTCGCACCGTTTTCCAGCAAACGACGCACCAGATAAGCCAGCAGGGTTTCATGGCTGCCGACCGGTGCGTAAATCCGGCATGGACGATTGAGTTTCCCTTCGGCGAGCGGGCCAACCACCTGGTCATACAGCGGTTCCCCCATACCGTGCAGGCACTGAAACTCATACTGCCCCGGATAGTAATTATTGCCCGCCAGATGGTAGATGGCGCTCACCGTGTGAGCATTGTGGGTGGCAAACTGCGGATAAATCAGATTCGGCACCGCCAGCAAGCGGCGGGCACAGGCCAGATACGAGACATCGGTATACACCTTACGGGTATAGACCGGGTAGCCCTCCAGCCCGTCGATTTGCGCGCGCTTGATTTCACTGTCCCAATAGGCCCCTTTCACCAGCCGCACCATTAAGCGGCGCTGACTGCGGCGCGCCATATCAATCAATGCGTCAATCACAAACGGGCAGCGCTTCTGGTAAGCCTGAATCACAAAACCAATGCCGTTCCAGCCCGCCAGTTGCGGCTCAAAGCATAAACGCTCCAGCAGATCGAGCGACAGCTCCAGCCTGTCAGCTTCCTCGGCGTCAATATTAATGCCGATGTCGTACTGGCGCGCCAGCAGCGTTAGCGACAGCAGGCGCGGGTACAACTCGCTCATCACCCGCTGATACTGCGCCCGGCTATAGCGTGGGTGCAGCGCCGAAAGCTTGATGGAAATACCGGGGCCTTCGTAAATACCGCGCCCGCAGGCCGCCCGGCCAATGGCATGAATAGCCTGCTGATACGCAGCCAGATAAGCGCTGGCATCCTCGGCGGTGAGCGCCGCCTCGCCCAGCATGTCGTAAGAGTAGCGAAAGCCGCGCTCTTCACGCTTACGGGCATTGGCCAAGGCTCTGGCAATATTTTCACCGGTGACAAACTGCTCGCCCATTAAACGCATCGCCATATCGACGCCTTTGCGCACCAGGGGTTCGCCGCTTTTGCTAATCATGCGGTTCAGCGCGCCGGAAAGATGCGACTCGTTGTGGGTCGCCACCAGTTTTCCGGTGAGCAGTAATCCCCAGGTGGCGGCATTCACAAACAGCGAGGCGCTGTGGCCAAGATGCGCCTGCCAGTTGCCGTGGCCGATTTTGTCGCGGATTAACGCATCTCGCGTCGGTTTATCGGGAATACGCAGCAAGGCTTCCGCCAGACACATCAACGCCACACCCTCTTGCGAGGACAGCGAAAACTCCTGCAACAGCCGTTGCACCATGCCGCTGCGACCGCCAGCGTTCTGCTCGCGCAGTTTTTCCACCAGCGAGGCGGCTTGCGCACTGACCGCCTGCGACAATGCCACCGGCATGCGCGCCTGTTCGAGTAGCATCGGCACCATTTCGGTTTCCGGCCGCCGGTAAGCTGCCGTAATCGCCGAGCGCAACACCGACTGCGTCAAGACCTGCCCGGCAAAAGCTAAAAACGGCGTATGGGTTTCTTCTTGCGCCGATTGCGGCATAATCTCTGTCACCTCAAGTGGCTCCTGGCCGGGAGCAAGAGGGATTTCAGGGGTGTCAGCACCACTTTCCAGGCGTTCGAGATAGCTGAAAATGGCTTGTTTAATCAGCCAGTGCGGGGTGCGATCAATGCGCTGTGCGGCGGCTTTGAGGCGTTCACGCGTGGCCTCATCGAGTTTAACGCCCATCGTGGTGGTGCCCATACCCACTCCTGTTAGAAGAAAGTCGTGTCAGTAACAACGTCATGTCATTCACAACGCCGTGTTGAAAGGCAACGTTACTATCCGGCATGTTGCAACCTTGTGCAACCTTGTTAACGTTTTATCTTTTTCATCACATTTTCGTACCCAATCCACCGTCATACCCGGCAGGGAAGAAAGGGAACAAGGCTTATAAACGGCGACCTTTCGACGCACGGATGAAAAGGTACAACCCGGTGAAACCTGACGATTTTCGTCATTACACTGGGTACTCACGGACTCGCATCACAATGGAGATAATCATGACCACCCTGAGCACACCGCTGCTGGTCACTTTTCTGGTGTACATTTTCGGCATGGTATTGATAGGCCTGATGGCTTACCGCGCCACCCACAATTTTGGCGACTACATTCTCGGTGGCCGCCGCATGGGTAGCGTCGTCACGGCGTTATCCGCTGGCGCATCCGACATGAGCGGCTGGCTGCTGATGGGGCTGCCGGGCGCAGTGTTCCTGTCCGGTATTTCTGAGAGCTGGATAGCCATTGGGCTGACCATCGGCGCTTATCTGAACTGGACATGGGTGGCTGGCCGCCTGCGCGTACACACCGAAATTAACCACAACGCGCTGACCCTGCCGGATTACTTTAGCCACCGCTTTGAAGACAAAAGCAAGCTGTTGCGGGTTATCTCTGCGCTGGTAATTCTGGTGTTTTTCACTATCTATTGCGCGTCTGGTATCGTCGCGGGCGCACGGCTGTTTGAAAGCACCTTCGGCATGAGCTACGACACCGCGCTGTGGGCCGGGGCCGCCGCCACCATCGCCTATACCTTCATCGGCGGTTATCTGGCCGTCAGTTGGACGGACACCGTCCAGGCCAGCCTGATGATCTTCGCCCTGATCCTAACGCCAATCATCGTTATCCTCTCCGTTGGCGGCGTAGCGCCCTCACTTGCGGTTATCGCCGCTAAAAACCCGGCCAATCTGGACATGTTCAAAGGCCTGGATACCATCGCAATCCTGTCATTACTGGGCTGGGGGCTTGGCTATTTCGGCCAGCCGCATATTCTGGCGCGCTTTATGGCCGCCGACTCGCATCACACCATTCGCAACGCCCGCCGCATCAGCATGACCTGGATGGTGCTGTGCCTGGCCGGGGCCGTCACCGTCGGGTTCTTCGGCATCGCTTATTTCACCGGCAACCCCTCGCAGGCAGGCAATGTCAGCCAGAATGGTGAGCGGGTGTTTATCGAACTGGCACGCCTGTTGTTCAACCCGTGGATAGCCGGTGTGCTGCTGTCCGCGATTCTGGCGGCGGTGATGAGTACACTCAGTTGCCAGTTGTTGGTCTGCTCGAGTGCGATTACCGAAGATTTATACAAGCCATTTTTGCGTAAAAACGCCAGCCAGCGAGAGCTGGTCTGGGTTGGGCGCGCCATGGTGCTGTTAGTCTCAGTCATAGCCATTGCGCTGGCGGTCAACCCGGAAAACCGGGTGCTGGGGCTGGTCAGCTACGCCTGGGCCGGATTTGGTGCCGCATTCGGCCCGGTTATCCTGATTTCCCTGCTGTGGCCACGCATGACGCGCAACGGCGCGCTGGTCGGGATGTTGGTAGGGGCCGCCACCGTGATTATCTGGAAACAGTACGGCTGGCTGAAACTGTATGAAATTATTCCCGGCTTCCTGCTGGCATCATTATCGATAGTGGTCGTCAGCCTGCTGGGCCGCGCACCGTCTGCGGTTGTTACCGCACGTTTTCAGCAAGCCGAGCAGACGTTTAAATCCGCACCAGCAGACGCCTGATGAGAATATATCCATCTAACCCTAAATAATTCGAGTTGCAGGAAGGCAGCAACGCAGCGAATCCCCAGGCGCTTACTCAAGTCAGTGACTGGGGTGAGCGAGGAAAGCTAACGCACCTGCAACCTGAAGTATGACGGGTATATAGCTATATGGCCCGAATCGGCGGGCCATATTATTTTGACCAACGTCATACGCTCTTTCTATATTAAGCTGAAAAATACCTGATGTATTTAACAACACTATTTCCGTATTAATGGAAACTTTTCATATCGTTATACTTCCCTGCCACAATCATAAAAAAATGATATGTTGCATATCTGTTTTTTATCAATACAGAATAGTTGTACTTATGTAAAACCTTTGCTATAAATTCACTCCAGCACAAGGATGTGTAAGTTTTTCAATAAAAGATATCTTATTAATAAAAGACATAAAGCACATTAATAATGTCAGGTCGTATCAGCCCCGAATCAACCGATGAGAATGATGAAATTAATCCGTTACGCGGTTTATTTTTCTACACGACCTTTTTATCAATGCCGAAGACTGGTAATTAACAGAATAATATTCAATACCGCACCCAAAAACCTTATCACTATATTATCTGCCCGTGGTTATATCATTCATCCCATTGCTTTTAGCGAACATAAAAAACAATTTGGCGGAATTCACTGCTCAACCCAAATTCTATCATTCTGAGGACTACCATGAAGATAAATAACCCTGGATTGCTACCCATTCTGGCGTTGATAGTGAGCACTATCGGTATTACGTCTGCGGGCGTATTTGTGATATTCAGCGAAGTTGATGCCACTGCGACATTGATGTTACGTATGTTTCTGGCTGGGGGGATAACGTCGGCGATTGTCACGTGGTCAGCTGAAAAAGGCAATATAACGGAAGGGCCAAACCATAACGCCGGGAAAGGCAAAATGATCGCCTTATTAGTTTTGTCTGGCATCATATCGACAATAGATTTGCTGTCTAATCATTGGGCGTTAAAAATGACCAGTCTGGCAAATGCAGCGATATTAATGAATCTTTCACCTGTTTTTGTTGCACTACTCTCCTTCTTATTTATGAAAGAGAAAATAGGCACATTTAAACTCTTCGCATTGACATTAACTATTGCCGGAGCCTGCCTGTTGGTCTTCGATGGCAATGCATCCATAGCAATGACCCCGAAATCAATGGCGGGTGATCTCTTAGCCATTAACTCGGCGCTATTCTATGCTATCTATCTTATTTTTACGAAATCGCTGCGTGATTATTTCACCTCGAAGAAAATTATCATTTGGAATAGTTTTACTTGTGCCATTTTATTGCTGCCTTTAGCGCTGGCAACCAGTCAAACTATTCTGCCAAGTTCTCCCACGGGTTGGGCCATTATTATTTTATTAGCGCTCATCAGCCAATTATTAGGCCATGGTTTAATGGCCTATGCGCTCAAACATGTAGATATTCTGCTTGCCTCTATCTCGACATTGGCTCGCCCGGTGATTGCGATTCTGTTCGGTTTTTTCATCTTCGACGAAAAACTGGCGCCCTTACAATGGCTGGGAGTGGTAACAGTGTTGATCGGTATCTGGTGGTATAAACGCCCCACGACAGAATCGCGGGTTGTTGCTCAAGCCAAAGCCTAAATAAGCGACAAAAAAACGGGGTGCCAAGGCACCCCGTTAATATTTATCGGCGACAGGTAAAATTAACCCGCGACGGCAATGCGTTTCATATCGGTCATGTAGCCACGCAATTTTTTACCGATCACTTCAATCGGGTGATTGCGGATAGCATCATTCGCATCACGCAGTTGGGCGTTATCCACCGCTGACGCGGCAACCGGTTTACCCAAATCGCCCGGTTGCAGGCTGTCCATAAATGCCCCTTTGAGCAAAGGCACGGCGGCATTGGCGAACAGGTAGTTACCGTATTCAGCGGTATCAGAAATCACCACGTTCATTTCGTACAGGCGCTTACGAGCAATGGTGTTGGCAATCAGCGGCAGTTCGTGCAGTGATTCGTAGTAGGCAGATTCTTCGATGATACCGGAGCTCACCATGGTTTCGAACGCCAGTTCTACACCGGCTTTCACCATCGCAATCATCAGTACGCCGTTGTCGAAGTATTCCTGCTCGTCGATTTTACCTTCGAACTGCGGCGCGTTTTCAAACGCGGTTTTGCCGGTTTCTTCACGCCAGGTCAGCAGTTTCACGTCATCATTGGCCCAGTCAGCCATCATACCGCTGGAGAACTCGCCAGAGATGATGTCGTCCATGTGTTTCTGGAACAGCGGTGCCATGATGCCTTTCAGCTGTTCAGACAACGCGAACGCACGCAGTTTAGCCGGGTTGGAGAGTCTATCCATCATCAGGGTGATACCGCCCTGCTTCAGCGCTTCGGTGATGGTTTCCCAGCCGAATTGGATCAGTTTCTCGGCATAGGCCGGGTCAACACCTTCAGCCACCAGCTTATCGAAGCTCAACAAAGAACCGGCCTGCAACATACCACACAGGATGGTTTGCTCGCCCATCAGGTCAGATTTCACTTCCGCAACAAAAGAGGACTCCAGTACGCCCGCGCGATGGCCACCGGTTGCCGCAGCCCAGGCTTTGGCAATCGCCATGCCTTCGCCTTTCGGGTCATTTTCCGGGTGAACGGCGATAAGGGTCGGCACGCCGAAACCACGTTTGTACTCTTCACGCACTTCAGTACCCGGGCACTTCGGCGCTACCATGACAACGGTCAGGTCTTTACGAATCTGCTCGCCGACTTCAACGATGTTAAAACCGTGGGAATAGCCCAGCGCCGCGCCTTGTTTCATCAACGGCTGAACTGCCTGCACCACTGCGGAGTGCTGTTTGTCCGGCGTCAGGTTAACCACCAGGTCGGCCTGCGGGATCAGCTCTTCATAGGTGCCGACGTTAAAGCCGTTCTCGGTTGCCTTACGCCATGAAGCACGTTTTTCCGCAATCGCCTCAGCACGCAGCGCATAAGAAATATCCAGACCAGAATCACGCATGTTCAGGCCCTGGTTCAGGCCCTGAGCGCCACACCCCACGATCACCACTTTCTTGCCTTTCAGGTAGCTGGCTTCGTCCGCAAACTCATCGCGGCCCATAAAACGGCATTTGCCCAGTTGCGCCAGCTGCTGACGCAAATTCAGTGTGTTGAAGTAATTGGCCATGCGAGGTGCTCCATTTGATATCGTATTGGGTGTTTATCGAAAGCGGCGCTTGCCGCTGTCACAATGTCATTATCATATGACAGGAAATACATTGCTTAAATTGATATATTAACAACGTCATATTGCAAGAATTGCAACATCATAACGAGAGAGCACGCATGGATTTACGCGATCTGAAGCTGTTTTTGCATTTGGCAGAGAGCCGCCACTTTGGTCGCACCGCCAAAGCGATGCATATCAGCCCTTCCACGCTCTCACGCCAGATTCAGCGGCTCGAAGAAGACCTCGGTCAGGCGCTGTTTTTACGTGATAATCGCACCGTGCGCCTGACGGATGCCGGCGAGCACCTCAAGACCTTCGCGCAGCAAACCCTGCTGCAATATCAGCAATTGCGTTTCGTGTTACAACAGCAGGGGCAGTCACTCAGTGGTGAACTGCGGCTGTTCTGCTCTGTTACCGCCGCCTATAGCCATCTGCCGCCGATTCTGGATCGCTTCCGGGCGCGCCATCCGCTGGTGGAAATCAAACTCACCACGGGCGATGCCGCCGACGCGCTCGACAAAGTTCAATCCAATGAAGCGGATTTGGGCATCGCCGGGCACCCGGAAAGCCTGCCTGCCAGCGTCGAATTTATGCCGATTGGCAGCGTTCCGCTGGTATTGATTATTCCGGCGCTGCCTTGCCCGGTGCAAACCCAAGCGTTACAGCCTCAGCCAGACTGGTCGCAAATTCCGTTTATCTTGCCGGAGCACGGCCCGGTGCGAAAACGTATCGACGTGTGGTTTCGTCGCCAACATATTACCAATCCGCCGATTTATGCCACCGTTTCCGGCCACGAGGCGATGGTGTCGATGGTGGCGCTCGGTTGCGGTATCGCTCTCATTCCTGATGTGGTACTTGAAAATAGCCCGGAACCGGTGCGTAATCGGGTGTCGATATTAGAAGCTCAGGCTATGGAACCGTTTGAACTGGGTGTCTGTGTACAAAAAAAACACCTAACCGACCCGTTAATAGCGGCCTTTTGGGAAACCTTACAGGAAAAATAATAATGAAACGAACGCTTGCAACGTGGCTGCTGCCACTGCTGCTGGGAGGCGGTGCGCTTCCGGCATTGGCAGCCAGTTTTCCCTGCCAACAGGCAACATCGGCACAAGAAAAGCTGATCTGCCAGATACCGGCACTCAGTCAGTTAGATGACGAACTGGGAAAGGAATGGCAAAAATCACGCGCGTTGCTCACCGGCAACCCGGAGCGCGACGCACAAGATAAAAGCCTGACGCAATTCCAACGCAGTTGGCTGACCCGCCGCAACAGTTGCCGCGACGAAGCCTGCCTGCAACAAAGCTACCAGCAGCAGCTCAGTCGCTTGCGCTACCTGAACGATGTCACCCAGCACACGCTGCCGGACGCCATTACGCCCGCGCGTCGTAACCGCTGCTTTGATGGCGATTACAGCTACGAATATTACCTGCAACTCTCCGCGCAGGAATACGCCGAGCTCAGTGATTACTTCAAAGAGATGTATGACCAGAAAGCGCCCTATCATCTCGCTAACCTGACGCTCAATAATGAAGACGGCGAACTCACCGCCAGCGGTTCCGTCGCCTTTCGCTATGCCAATAAACTGGACGATTTCACCCTGACGGCACGCCAGATGAGCGACACTCAGGCGATTGGCCTGGCCGAAGGCAGCTTTGGCGGGCAGAAAAAGCTACTGCTCACCTGCGTCGATAACCGCCAGTTGCAAATCACGGTATTTGATGCCGCCGGTGAAGGCTATCTGTTTGATTATTTGATGGTAAAGGGGAAGTAATGCAGCCATAACCGGAAAGAGGCATGTTGCTAAATTGATAAAAAAGGCAACGTTAGCGCAATTCTTTCCAATACCCGCCATGCCGCCAGTGATTAAGTAAGCATCTCGTCATTTCTAATGGAAGGAAATCGAATGTTTACGACATCATTCTGGCCCGCTGCCCGTGCCTACCATATCCATATGGTCGATATCCCCTTGCCCGACTCGCTCTCGCCTGTCGCGCTCAATCTTATTCATCCTGTTCAAATTGGCGGCAACCATGACCCATTCAGTTCTGGCTGGTGATATGGCGCAAGCCATGCAATTTCTGCGGCAATACTCACCTCACCACCAGCGTGCAGAAACTGACTTATTACTTAGTCGTCTTGGTAAAACCGTTGATATGCTCGAATATGATCAGAAAATCAAAGGGTTCACACTATGATTGCGTTCTCGAACGGCTTTTTACTCAGCCTTTCACTGTGCCTTGACATTGGCATCGCCAATATCGCCATGATAACTCTGGCCATGCAGCGGGGATATTTTCATGGTTTCTCGCTGGGTGTCGGCACATGTATCGGTGATTTAACCTATGCGTTACTGGCGCTCGCCGGCATGGCCGTGCTGCTCCAGTATGACGTTGTGCGCTGGGTGTTGTGGATTGGTGGTGGCGCGATGCTTTTGTGGTTCGCGGGGAAAATGCTCATCACTGCGCTTCGAAAAACGGTGGAATTGAACGTGAAAGAAACACACCAGTATCGTTCATTGCTGCGCGAATTCGGGCGGGGAATCCTGCTCGCGATGTCCTCTCCTACGGCTATTCTTTGGTTTGCCACGGTGGGAGGCGCGCTCATTTCCCGGATGGGTCAACACAGCATCACCACCTCTGCCTGGTTTTTAGCGGGGTTCTTTATTGCAGGAGTGTTCTGGACTTGCGTGCTATGCCTCATCGGTAGTTTTGGCGGTAAACTATTGGGACATCGTTTACTGAAGTATTCCTATATTGCATCGGCATTCATTTTCAGCTACTTCGCTATTTATGTCATCGTATCAGGCTATCGGGAATTTATTGTGCGCTGATCCGACTTGCGAAATATAGTAATGGGGCGTCGTCCCCATTACTTTACGAAAAGAATTAATAAAATGACTCTGGTCGTAAAATCCAAGCGCAATGGCTGTATCAATCGGATGAATATTTCGTCGCAACAAATTACGCGCCTGATGCAGACGTAACTGCATATGATATTGCAGCGGAGGCATACCGATACGCTGGGTAAAAAGACGAACAAAATGATATTTACTTAACCCGGCAATATGAGCCAGTTTTTCCAGTTCAGGTTTGACATTAAGGTGCTCGCGTAAATATTCAATAACCAATCCGATTCTCTTTTCATCATTCCCTTGCAACACGGCGTGTGTTTCAAGCAATTCACCACACAGCACCATTAACTCCTGCTCTTGTTCCTGACTCACACTGGAATCTTGACGAGCAGAAGAGGTAAAACGACATAATGAATGAAATAAACGTGGGTTATTGAGAATACCTTCACGTAAAAACGGAGCCTCGTGATCGCTACGCAGATTATCTTCATCCGCCAGGGTTTTGATGACTGACTGAGGCAGGTGAACGCTGACAAAATCCACACTTTGACTGCCAAAACGCGATGCCTGGATCGTTCCAGGATTATATAGCGTCACCTCACCGCTTTTAACGAAAGCCGTTTTCCCTGACAGCCAAATTTCCTCAATACCCGTCAGATTCGCACTGATAACATATTCATCATGTAAATGTCTGGGAAACCCAGAATGACAGGCGATGACCCTGGAGCATTCGATTCCATTTCGACTGAACCATTCGGTTGATTGTAACGCCAATGCCTGATACCTCATCCATGAAGAGTTAATGAATATTAATCACTCTATAAAATCATTTACTGGTCAGAATTTCAACTACATAGAATTTCAGCTACACAGAAATTCAACTATACAGAAATTCAACTACAGGCTTATTTCGCTCGGCGTCTAAATAACATGCGCCCGGCGGCGTAACACCGCCGGGCATATAAGGCGAGGCGCACGGAAACACGCGAATAGAAACGGGCTTGTGTCAAAGAGAGGTATGACCCCAACGCGCCCGGCCATCTCGCTAACCTGATGCTTAATCACCCTGATGTTTAATCACGATGACCGTCAGGGCTATTTATTTGATAGTGACGGATTTGATGGTGCCGGATTTAATGATGAAGGGAAAATAACCTTCAACGACTCAACCAGCGCTCATCCATAAAGGCGGGGCTGATTTTCTCGGGCTCCGCTGCTTTTTTCAGCATTTCAATCTTCATCAGATAGTGGTAGAGCGGTTCCAGTTGCGTAAACCCTGTCGCGAGTATTGAGGCGAGTTCCCCGCTCAACACCGGTTCCAGATCTTGCCGGGTTGCCATCACCGCGAACGATTTACGGTTGTACCAGTGTGCCAGTTCCGCTGGCTGCTCTTTAATCAATGGCCGTTTGTAACTCTCCCCGACCAACTCAAACTCACCACCAAGACATGCCGCTACCGTCAGAAAACCCTGTGGATTATCGCGCACCGTCTGCCGGAACAACTCCATGGTGGCACGGCTGGCGCTGTAATAGCCAAGACCATAGCGCCAGTCCGTTGGGGTCAGCTCGAAAAAATAGACCGGTGAATCCGTCCAGTCTTTCGGCGTGCGTTTGAAGGTAAACCACATTTTGTCGCGGTAGCGGGATTTGTCGTGGGAAAAACGGGTATCGCGGTGAATACGGGACAACGTTTTGCCCACCGCCGGGCGAGTCTCGATGTGATCGTCAATTTGCAGCATGGTGATGGAGAGGGTTTCCACCAGCGCGCGAAACGGCGTCAACAATTGGTTTTCATACGTTTGCCGGTGATCTTCAAACCACTCTTTACTGTCTTGCTGGCGTACCTGCTGTAAAAACGTCAGCGCCTGGGGGGGAAAGCCGTTAAATCCCGTTGCCATGATGTGATGTCCTTGACGAATGAGACATCAAGCCTACCGCAGTGCGGCTCAAAATAACATGCGCCCGGCGGCGTCACACCGTCGGGCGCATGAGGTGAGGCTAACTGACGCTAGCCTTGCAGGAAGAAACGAAACGCCGGGTTTTGCGATTCGTCATGGCACTCGTAACCGAGCGCCTGAAGATGTTGCTCAAACGCCGGGTCGTGCTCGGTGCGCTCAAATCCCGCCAGCACCCGGCCAAAATCGGTGCCGTGGCTGCGGTAATGAAACAGCGTAATATTCCAGTGCGTCCCCAGCGTGTTGAGGAATTTCAACAGCGCGCCCGGTGATTCCGGGAACTCAAAACTGTAGAGACGCTCTTTGAGCGGCTTGGAAGGACGGCCACCGACCATGTAGCGCACATGCAGTTTCGCCATCTCGTCATCAGACAAATCCACCACCTGATAACCGCCCGCCTGCAACTGTGACAGAATTTCATGCCGCTCTGCGCTGCCGCGCGTTAAGCGCACGCCAACAAAAATGCAGGCGTTATCGGCGTGAGCATAGCGGTAGTTAAATTCGGTGACAGATCGCCCGCCCAGCAACTGGCAGAATTTGAGAAAACTGCCTTTCTGCTCGGGAATGGTGACAGCCATCAGCGCTTCGCGCTGCTCGCCCAGCTCACAGCGCTCGGAAACATAACGCAAGCCGTGGAAGTTGACGTTCGCCCCCGAGAGAATATGCGCCAGCCGCTCGCCCTGAATGTTGTGCTGCTGGATGTATTTTTTCATGCCAGCCAGCGCCAGCGCACCGGACGGCTCGGCAATGGCGCGCACATCTTCGAACAGGTCTTTCACCGCCGCGCAAATGGCATCGCTATCGACCGTTATCACATCATCCAGATATTCCCGGCACAGGCGGAAGGTTTCGTCACCAATGCGTTTTACCGCCACCCCTTCGGCAAACAGCCCGACGCGCGGCAAGTCCACCGGCTGGCCGGCATCCAGCGCAGCGCGCAGGCAAGCGGAGTCTTCGGCTTCAACACCGATAACCTGAATCTGTGGCATCAGCTGTTTGATAAGCACCGCGACGCCCGCCGCCAGCCCGCCGCCGCCGACCGGTACAAACACCCGGTCGAGGTGCGCGTCTTGCTGCAACAGCTCCATCGCCAGCGTACCCTGCCCGGCAATCACCGCCGGGTGGTCAAACGGCGGCACAAAGGTCATGTGTTGCTGCTGTGACAGCGCAATGGCTTTGGCTTTGGCTTCATCGAAGTTCGCGCCATGCAGCAACACTTCGCCGCCAAAATCACGCACCGCATCGACTTTAATGTCTGCGGTGGCAACCGGCATCACAATCAACGCCCGAATACCCAGGCGGCTGGCGGATAACGCCACGCCCTGCGCGTGGTTCCCGGCCGATGCCGTCACCACGCCGTGCGCTTTTTGCGTCTCGCTCAGGCTTGCCATCATGGCGTAAGCGCCACGCAGCTTAAAGCTGTGTACCGCCTGGCGGTCTTCACGTTTGACCAAAATGACGTTACCCAGGCGCGATGACAACTTATCCATCGGCTCCAGCGGCGTCACTTGCGCCACTTCGTACACCGGCGCGCGCAGTACCGCGCGCAGGTACTCCGCACCGCCGGGTTCGGCGGGAAGCGGTTGAGAAACTGCCATGATGGTTAGCCTCCGAGTTTGCTCTTATCGCGTACCGCGCCTTTATCTGCGCTGGTGGCGAGACTGGCGTAAGCACGCAGCGCGAACGACACCTGACGATCGCGGTTTTTCGGCGTCCAGGCCGCTTCGCCACGCGCCAGTTCCTGCTCACGACGGCGAGCGAGCGCCTCATCATCCACTTCCAGCGCGATGCTGCGTTTCGGAATGTCGATGGCAATCATGTCGCCATCCTGCACCAGCCCGATGGTGCCGCCATTGGCCGCTTCCGGTGAGGCATGACCAATAGACAAGCCAGAGGTGCCGCCAGAGAAGCGCCCGTCGGTGATAAGCGCACAGGCCTTGCCCAATCCCATCGATTTTAAGAAACTGGTGGGGTACAGCATTTCCTGCATCCCGGGGCCGCCTTTCGGCCCTTCGTAGCGAATCACCACTACGTCGCCAGCCACCACACGGCCACCCAGAATGGCTTCAACCGCATCATCCTGACTTTCATACACTTTTGCCGGGCCACGGAACACCAGACTGCCTTCGTCTACCCCGGCGGTTTTCACAATGCAGCCATCTTCAGCCAGATTGCCGTACAGCACCGCTAACCCGCCATCCTGACTGTAAGCGTGTTCGCGCGAACGGATACACCCTTCCTGGCGATCGGTATCCAGCGAATCCCAGCGGCAGTCCTGCGAGAACGCCTGCGTGGTGCGAATCCCTGCCGGGCCAGCGGCAAACATCGTTTTCACCGCTTCGTCCTGGGTGAGCATCACGTCATAAGTTGAGAGCGTTTCCGGCAGCGTCAGGCCCAGCACGTTTTTCACGTCGCGGTTCAGCAAACCGGCGCGATCCAGCTCACCGAGGATACCCATCACGCCACCGGCGCGGTGTACATCTTCCATGTGGTATTTCTGGGTACTCGGTGCCACCTTGCACAGCTGCGGCACTTTGCGTGACAGACGATCGATGTCATCCATGGTGAAGTCCACTTCCGCTTCCTGCGCCGATGCCAACAGGTGCAGTACGGTGTTGGTGGAGCCGCCCATGGCGATATCCAGCGTCATGGCATTTTCAAACGCCGCTTTGGTGGCAATATTGCGCGGCAGCGCGCTGGCATCGTCTTGCTCGTAGTAACGCTTGGTCAGCTCAACAATGCGTGTTCCCGCATTGAGGAACAGTTGTTTGCGATCGGCGTGGGTGGCCAGCAGCGAGCCGTTACCCGGCTGAGACAGCCCCAGCGCTTCAGTCAGGCAGTTCATCGAGTTGGCGGTGAACATGCCAGAGCAAGAACCGCAGGTCGGGCAGGCAGAGCGTTCAATCTGGTCGCTGTCGGCATCGCTGACATTCGGGTTCGCGCCCTGAATCATGGCATCCACCAGATCCAGCTTGATGAGCTGATTAGAGAGTTTGGTTTTCCCGGCTTCCATCGGGCCACCGGAAACAAAAATCACCGGAATATTCAGGCGCAGCGAGGCCATCAGCATGCCTGGGGTGATTTTGTCGCAGTTAGAAATACACACCATGGCATCCGCGCAGTGTGCGTTAACCATGTACTCTACCGAGTCGGCAATCAGCTCGCGCGAGGGCAGCGAGTACAGCATACCGCCATGGCCCATCGCTATCCCGTCATCCACCGCGATGGTGTTGAACTCTTTGGCAACACCGCCCGCCGCTTCAATCTGCTCGGCGACCAGTTTACCCAGATCGCGCAGATGAACGTGGCCGGGAACAAATTGCGTGAACGAGTTCACGACCGCAATGATAGGTTTGCCAAAATCGGCGTCGGTCATTCCTGTGGCGCGCCACAGGGCTCGCGCTCCAGCCATGTTACGACCATGCGTGGTGGTGGCTGAACGGTACTTAGGCATACTCTGATTACTCCAGTTTAAACGGGTAGCCGGTGGCGAGAGCGCCACCGGAAAAAGTATTCTGTGATAACGAATTAACGATTGACCGGATCCAGCCAGCCCCATTTGTCTTGCGTTTCGCCGCTAAACAGGCCAAAGAACGCCTGCTGCAATTGTTTGGTGACGGGCCCGCATTTGCCGATACCAACCTGAATACCGTCTACGCTGCGCACCGGAGTGATTTCCGCCGCCGTGCCGGACATAAAGACTTCATCCGCCAAATACAGCGATTCACGCGACAGCACCTGCTCACGCACCTCAAAGCCTTTGTCTTTCGCCAGCTTGATGATGGCATCACGGGTGATGCCCGGCAGCGCAGCAGACGTAAACGGCGGGGTGAAAATCACGCCGTCTTTCACTTCAAACAGGTTTTCGCCTGCGCCTTCCGACACATAGCCGTTTACATCCAGCGCAATCCCTTCCTGATAACCGTGACGACGCGCTTCGCTGCCCACCAGCAGAGAAGAGAGGTAGTTACCGCCCGCTTTGGCCGCCGTCGGAATGGTATTGGCAGCCACACGATTCCATGACGACACCATCGCATCAATACCTTGATCCAGCGCTTCTTCGCCCAAATAGGCTCCCCACGGGAAGGCGGCGATAATCACATCGGTGCTATAACCCGCTGGCGGGTTCACGCCCATACCCACATCGCCAACAAACACCAGCGGGCGAATATACGCGCTGGTCAGGTTATTACGGCGCAGCGTTTCGCGGCACGCTTCCATCAGCTCATCGACACTGTAGGAGATCGGCATGCGGTAGATTTTGGCCGAATCATGCAGGCGCTGCATGTGCTCACGGTGGCGGAACACCACCGGCCCTTTGTGAGAGGTATAGCAGCGCACACCTTCAAACACCGAGGTGCCGTAATGCAGCGCATGGGACATCACATGAACTTTGGCGTCAGCCCAGGGAACCATTTCACCGTTGAACCAGATATAGTCTGCTTTTTTCGTCATTGTTAATCTTCCTTACCGGTGCCTTCAGGCACGTATCTGTTGTGATGTGAGCGGCTGGATCTCGACACACGCAATGTCCAGCAGTTTGCTTAATTGGGTTGACAATAAATCGACCGGTCGCTGGCTGGCAACGGTCATTTCTATTTGCACCTGATCGCTACTCAACGCCTGGGTCATATTCATGGCGCAAACCTGAAAACCGCGATGGCGCGCCACACGTAATACGCGCTCCAGCACTTCGGGACGATAGCGGGCCTGAATGGAAAGCTGATGATGTGTCATGGGAAAGTCTCCTGCCATTATTCTGTTTTATCAAGCATGGTTTCGTTGCCAGCACCTGGAGGCACCAGCGGCCAGACATTCTCATTCTCGTCGATGGAAACATGCAGCAGATAAGGGCCGTCGCTGTTTAGCAGCGCATCCAGGGCGGAATCAATCTGGTCTTTACGGGTAATGTGTTGGCCGGGGATACCAAAGGCGCTGGCCAACATCAGGAAATCGGGGTTATCGGAAAGGTTGGTCTCACTGTAGCGCTCATCAAAAAATAACTGCTGCCATTGTCGTACCATCCCTAAGCGCTGATTATCCAGCAACAGGATTTTTACGGGCAGGCGTTTTCGTTTAATGGTGCCAAGCTCCTGTACATTCATCATAAAAGAGCCGTCGCCGGAAACACAGATAACCGTATTCTCCGGGCGGGCAACCTGTGCGCCAACCGCCGCAGGCACGCCAAACCCCATGGTGCCAAGCCCGCTGGAGGTGATGAAGTTTTCAGGCCGGGTAAAGTGCATGTGTTGGGCGGCCCACATCTGGTGCTGGCCAACATCGGTAGTGATAACGGTCTCGGCAGGCATACGATCTGCCAGCGTGCGCAACAGCGCCGGGGCATAAATCGCCTCGCCGGGATGGTCGTAACGCCATGGATATTCGGCTTTCATCATCGCCGCCTGTTGCTGCCATGCGGCGATATCGAGCGATTGCTGTAATGCTGGCAATAATTGATTCAAATCGCCATTAAGCGCGACGTGTGCCTGACGCAATTTATTCAGTTCCGCCGGGTCGATATCCATATGAATAACGCTGGCGTGAGGGGCGAACGCACTGAGCTTGCCCGTTACGCGATCATCAAAACGCGCCCCTATCGCCACCAACAGGTCACACTCTTGCACCAACAAGTTTGCCGCCCGCGTACCGTGCATCCCCAGCATGCCGAGGTAATATGGATAGTCATTGGCGACTGCACCTAACCCCTTGAGTGTCACGACCGCCGGGATCTGCGTGGTGTCGATGAACGCGCGCAGTGCCGGAACCGCCTGCGCCATGCCAACGCCACCGCCGATGTACAACACCGGTTTTTTCGCCTGCGCCAGCATCGCACGGGCTTCTGCTACACGGTGGGCAGAAAACGGCATGCTGTCATCTACCGGCATAAAGCAGGGGGAAAACTCGCCCTGTGCCAACTGAATATCTTTCGGGATATCAATCAGCACCGGCCCCGGGCGGCCGCTGCGGGCAACGGCGAAAGCCTCAGCCATAATTTCCGGTAACGCCTCTATCGACTCCACCAGAAAACTGTGTTTGGTACATGCCAGAGACAATCCCAACACATCAATTTCCTGAAAAGCATCGGTGCCTATCAGCGCGGAACCAACCTGACCGGTAATGGCGACAATCGGTACAGAATCCAGCAGAGCATCGGCCAGCCCGGTTATCAGATTCGTCGCGCCGGGGCCGGATGTGGCAATACAAACGCCAACGTTACCGGTCGCGCGCGCATAACCAATCGCCGCCATAGCGGCTCCCTGCTCATGGCGGCACAGCAGGTGTTCGACACCGCCGTCATACAAGGCATCATAAACCGGCATAATCGCGCCACCTGGATAACCGAAAACGGTCTCCACTCCCTGCGCCCGCAACGCTTGTACCACCCACTGTGCGCCATTCATAGTTATTTCCCCGATTCCATCTGAGGAAAACAGCATTTTATGCTACCGGACATGCTCTGCTCCCTTATTGAGATTATCGGCCCATAAAAAAACCCCCGACCTTTCGGTGCGGGGGTTTTCTTGAATTCGGCCTTGATTTTTAAGCCATTCTTCGTCCAAGTGCAGCCCCGCACGGTGGGTTAATAATCACCACCACGCTAATCACGACTAGGCTAATCACTAGGTTTAGGGCTTTCATTTCAGGTTGTTCATTAATCTATTGTCGAACGAATACCTACAGAGTTATCACAGCGAGCACCTCAATGACAACTCTTTTTTCTGTGCCGTTCGGAAAAGGAAACAGCTCATACATGAAAAAAATCTTACTATTCATAAAGTAACTCTACGCATTAGCCATTGCACTTTTTGTTGTATCACAGACATACCTCTTGCGATTTCCGTGCTCGTACCCGCCCTACAGCGAAAGTGAAATACTGTAACCGTCCCCGCAATATGGTGTCTTACGGCTGAAACAACGATCTTTTCTTCGATAACGGCTCGCATCTCGGTAGTTGCAATGATGCATCAACCTTATCAGCGCGACATGATGCGCCTTGTTGCAAGGAGGGAACGAGAATGACACTGGCCATTACCTATACACGCGCCACTATCGGCATGCAGGCGCCTGAAGTCTCCATCGAGGTACACATCAGTAATGGATTGCCCGCACTTACGCTGGTCGGGCTACCAGAAACCACCGTCAAAGAAGCAAGGGACAGGGTACGCAGCGCACTCATCAACTGCGGCTTTACCTTTCCAGCCAAGCGCATTACCGTCAACCTGGCACCTGCCGACTTACCTAAAGAAGGGGGACGCTATGATCTGCCTATTGCGCTGGCGATTCTGGCCGCCTCTGAGCAGATTGCGGCAGAGAAGCTGGCACAGTTTGAGTTTCTTGGCGAGTTGGGCCTCTCTGGCCATCTTCGGGGTGTGTATGGCGCAATTCCAGCCGCACTGGAGTCGCACAAAGCCAAGCGAAGTCTGATTCTGCCTCACGACAATCAAATGGAAATGGCGCTGGTTCCCCACTGCCATACCTTACTCGCCAGTCATCTATTAGAGGTGTGCGCATTTTTACAAACCGGAGAAGCATTGCCAGCGGGGAAGGATATGGGCAATGTGAATCAGGCCAGCGATTGCCACCCGGATCTCAAAGAGATAATTGGCCAGGAACAAGCGAAAAGAGCATTGGAAATTGCCGCCGCCGGTGGCCACAACTTACTGCTGCTTGGCCCGCCTGGAACAGGAAAAACCATGCTGGCAAGCCGCCTGCCGGGGATATTGCCAGAGCTGGATGACGATGAAGCCCAAGAGAGCGCGGCCATTAATAGCCTCATCAATCTTCAACCCAGTTTATCTCAATGGCGAAGCAGACCGTTTCGGGCCCCGCACCATACCGCCTCGATAACAGCGCTGGTTGGTGGCGGCGCGCTTCCCAAGCCCGGAGAAATCTCACTGGCCCACAATGGCGTCTTATTCTTAGATGAATTACCGGAATTTGAGCGCCGGGTATTGGATTCACTGCGTGAGCCGCTCGAATCAGGGGAAATCGTGATTTCACGTACACGCGCAAAAGTGTGTTATCCCGCCCGTTTTCAGCTTGTGGCGGCAATGAACCCCAGCCCGTCAGGACACTATCAAGGGATGCATAGCCGCATGCCTGCACAACAAATTTTACGCTACCTGAATCGATTATCTGGCCCATTTCTGGACAGATTTGATCTATCGATAGAAGTTCCCCTGCTTGCACCTGGAATATTGCGCCAGCAGACACGCAGCGGCGAAAACAGCGCGGAGGTAAGGGAGAGAGTGATTCAGGCACGCCAGCAGCAACTGACGCGTTCAGGGCGCATTAACGCACATATGAAACCTGATGATATTATTCATTACTGCAAACTAAAAAGCGAAGATGCAGCTTATCTGGAAGAGGTCATGAGCAAATTGGGACTCTCAGTGAGAGCATGGCACCGGATACTGAAAGTATCGCGCACCATCGCCGACCTGAGCGGAGAAGAGCATATCCAGCGAAAACATGTAGCGGAGGCGCTAAGTTACCGCAGCATGGACCGTCTACTCATTCAGTTGCACAAGAGTCTTGCATAGATTTGGCACTATGTTCGGCAATAACGGGCGGGCTAAAACGAAAATGGGGCAAACGCCCCATTAAGATTAATCATCGCTTTCCGTATATTCTTCAACGGTATCCATCTGCGGCTTGCCGCCAGATAACGTATGAAAGCGTTTCGGACGACGAATACGGGCAGTATACTTGGCCCAGATTTTTTCCAACTCAGTCTCAGCAGCACGCTCACCACGGCACACGGCTACAAACTGGTTTTCTTCATCTGTTACCGGCTGACGCTTGCCCGTATCAAGTTCGTTGAATGCTTGTCCATAACGTTCCAGCAGTTGGGCTTCTTTAATCGTAAAGTCACCATGCCGGGAAAAACCACGTGGATAGAATTTGTTATCAAAAAAACGACTGTTTGTTGAGAAGCTTTCCGCCATCTTACACGCTCCTAATTCTCATATGGTCGTGCCGTTTATGGCGCGGAGTATTAGATAGGCTTGACTTCCTGTAAAACAAAACATTTAAATCATGACGATAAAATTTTTTGGAGATAAAAATGGATACCGACTTACTCAAAACCTTTCTGGAAGTCAGCCGGACGAGACACTTTGGCCGGGCAGCCGAATCCCTCTATCTCACACAATCCGCCGTTAGCTTTCGTATCAGACAACTTGAAAATCAACTGGGCGCACATCTGTTTACACGCCACAGAAACAATATCCGTCTGACCCCTGCTGGTGAGCGCTTACTACCCTATGCAGAGAGTCTTATCGGCACATGGCAAGTCGCCAAGAAAGAGGTCGCGCGCTCCCAGCAGCATAGCCAACTGGCTATCGGTGCGACGGCCTCATTGTGGGAAGCCTTTTTAACACCATGGCTAAACGAGCTTTATCAACAGCGCCCATTACTACAATTAGAAGCACGAATAGCCCCTCGCCAGACACTCATAAAAGAGTTGCACGAGCGCCAACTCGATTTACTCATCACGACAGAATCCCCCAAAATGGATGAGCTTTCCTGTCAATTACTCGGCAATTTTTCGCTATCTTTGCTGGGTTATTACACTAATGAATCCGCAGATGAGCTACCTTATATTAAGCTCGAATGGGGTGCTGACTTTCACCAATATGAGAGCCGTTGGCTGGCGGGCGATCAGATACCCTCATTAACGACATCATCTGCACATCTGGCAAGACAACTTATGGTGACGCTTGGTGGCTGCGCATTTCTTCCTAGCGATTGGCTGACGCTTTATCCAGACCTACACCAGATCCCTAAATCAGAAACGATCGTTCGCCCCTGCTACGCTGTGTGGCTCGAAAGCAGCGATCAGCAAGAACTGATAAGGCAATTATTAAAAACTCCCGTCAACACCAAAGTGTGACCCATAGAAAGCCCTGTGGGCTTTCGGAAACTTTTCTCAGAAATGATGAAACCAATGAAGTGACAGGTCGATTTGTTTCCCAATAAGGGAGTTTGTGGGGAATGAGTGAAAACAAAAAACCCTTCACGTAAACGTGAAGGGTTCATGTTTGGCAGGGGCGGAGAGGCTCGAACTCCCAACACCCGGTTTTGGAGACCGGTGCTCTACCAATTGAACTACGCCCCTAAATAGGGTGGCGGTGCGGACGGGACTCGAACCCGCGACCCCCGGCGTGACAGGCCGGTATTCTAACCGACTGAACTACCGCACCACCGATTCTGTATGTTATCGAAGAGGTCATTTCGATAACCGGTGCTATTACACCATAATTTAATGCCTGGCAGTTCCCTACTCTCGCATGGGGAGACCCCACACTACCATCGGCGCTACGGCGTTTCACTTCTGAGTTCGGCATGGGGTCAGGTGGGACCACCGCGCTATCGCCGCCAGGCAAATTCTTTTTATTCCGGCCGTTATACTCCGCTTTCGCTTCCACATAACCACCCGAACCAATCTCTGAACAAGCTGAATCTATTCTCTGCGTCTCTCACCAAAACACCTTCGGTGTTGTAAGGTTAAGCCTCTCGGGTCATTAGTACTGGTTAGCTCAACGCATCGCTGCGCTTACACACCCAGCCTATCAACGTCTTCGTCTTAAACGTCCCTTCAGGGGCCTCAAGGGCCCAGGGAAGACTCATCTCAGGCGAGTTTCCCGCTTAGATGCTTTCAGCGGTTATCCGTTCCGAACGTAGCTAATCAGCGGTGCTCCTGGCGGAACAACTGACACACCAGAGGTTCGTCCATCCCGGTCCTCTCGTACTAGGGATAGATCTTCTCAATCTTCCAACGCCCACGGCAGATAGGGACCGAACTGTCTCACGACGTTCTAAACCCAGCTCGCGTACCACTTTAAATGGCGAACAGCCATACCCTTGGGACCTACTTCAGCCCCAGGATGTGATGAGCCGACATCGAGGTGCCAAACACCGCCGTCGATATGAACTCTTGGGCGGTATCAGCCTGTTATCCCCGGAGTACCTTTTATCCGTTGAGCGATGGCCCTTCCATTCAGAACCACCGGATCACTAAGACCTGCTTTCGCACCTGCTCGAGCCGTCACTCTCGCAGTCAAGCTAGCTTATGCCTTTGCACTAACCTCCTGATGTCCGACCAGGATTAGCTAACCTTCGTGCTCCTCCGTTACTCTTTGGGAGGAGACCGCCCCAGTCAAACTACCCACCAGACACTGTCCGCAACCCCGATTAGGGGCCCCGCGTTAGAACATCAAACATTAAAGGGTGGTATTTCAAGGTTGGCTCCATGCAGACTGGCGTCCACACTTCAAAGCCTCCCACCTATCCTACACATCAAGGCTCAAGGTTCAGTGTCAAGCTATAGTAAAGGTTCACGGGGTCTTTCCGTCTTGCCGCGGGTACACTGCATCTTCACAGCGAGTTCAATTTCACTGAGTCTCGGGTGGAGACAGCCTGGCCATCATTACGCCATTCGTGCAGGTCGGAACTTACCCGACAAGGAATTTCGCTACCTTAGGACCGTTATAGTTACGGCCGCCGTTTACCGGGGCTTCGATCAAGAGCTTCGCCTTGCGGCTGACCCCATCAATTAACCTTCCGGCACCGGGCAGGCGTCACACCGTATACGTCCACTTTCGTGTTTGCACAGTGCTGTGTTTTTATTAAACAGTTGCAGCCAGCTGGTATCTGCGACTCCCGTCAGCTTCGTCCGCAAGGGACTTCACCAACAGGAGCGTGCCTTCTCCCGAAGTTACGGCACCATTTTGCCTAGTTCCTTCACCCGAGTTCTCTCAAGCGCCTGAGTATTCTCTACCTGACCACCTGTGTCGGTTTGGGGTACGATTCAATGTTACCTGATGCTTAGAGGCTTTTCCTGGAAGCAGGGCATCTGTCACTTCAGTACCGTAGTACCTCGTCATTACGCCTCAGTGTTAACAGCAGACCGGATTTGCCTGGTCCACCCACCTGCACGCTTAAACCGGGACAACCGTCGCCCGGATGACATAGCCTTCTCCGTCCCCCCTTCGCAGTAACACCAAGTACAGGAATATTAACCTGTTTCCCATCGACTACGCTTTTCAGCCTCGCCTTAGGGGTCGACTCACCCTGCCCCGATTAACGTTGGACAGGAACCCTTGGTCTTCCGGCGTGCGGGTTTTTCACCCGCATTATCGTTACTTATGTCAGCATTCGCACTTCTGATACCTCCAGCAGCCCTCACAGGCCACCTTCACAGGCTTACAGAACGCTCCCCTACCCAACAACACATAAGTGTCGCTGCCGCAGCTTCGGTGCATGGTTTTAGCCCCGTTACATCTTCCGCGCAGGCCGACTCGACCAGTGAGCTATTACGCTTTCTTTAAATGATGGCTGCTTCTAAGCCAACATCCTGGCTGTCTGGGCCTTCCCACATCGTTTCCCACTTAACCATGACTTTGGGACCTTAGCTGGCGGTCTGGGTTGTTTCCCTCTTCACGACGGACGTTAGCACCCGCCGTGTGTCTCCCGTGATAACATTCTTCGGTATTCGCAGTTTGCATCGGGTTGGTAAGCCGGGATGGCCCCCTAGCCGAAACAGTGCTCTACCCCCGAAGATGAATTCACGAGGCGCTACCTAAATAGCTTTCGGGGAGAACCAGCTATCTCCCGGTTTGATTGGCCTTTCACCCCCAGCCACAAGTCATCCGCTAATTTTTCAACATTAGTCGGTTCGGTCCTCCAGTTAGTGTTACCCAACCTTCAACCTGCCCATGGCTGATCATCACCGGGTTTCGGGTCTATACCCTGCAACTTAACGCCCAGTTAAGACTCGGTTTCCCTGCGGCTCCCCTCTCGGTTAACCTTGCTACAGAATATAAGTCGCTGACCCATTATACAAAAGGTAGCACGCAGTCACCCTGATAAATCAAGGCTCCCACTGCTTGTACGTACACGGTTTCAGGTTCTATTTCACTCCCCTCGCCGGGGTTCTTTTCGCCTTTCCCTCACGGTACTGGTTCACTATCGGTCAGTCAGGAGTATTTAGCCTTGGAGGATGGTCCCCCCCATATTCAGACAGGATACCACGTGTCCCGCCCTACTCATCGAACTCACGACCTGTGCATCTTCGTGTACGGGACTGTCACCCTGTATCGTGCGCCTTTCCAGACGCTTCCACTGACACACAAGCCGATTCAGGTTCTGGGCTCTTCCCCGTTCGCTCGCCGCTACTGGGGGAATCTCGGTTGATTTCTTTTCCTCGGGGTACTGAGATGTTTCAGTTCCCCCGGTTCGCCTCACACACCTATGAATTCAGTGTGTGATAGTGTGTCGAAACACACTGGGTTTCCCCATTCGGGTATCGTCGGGTATAACGGTTCATATCACCTTGCCGACGCTTATCGCAGATTAGCACGCCCTTCATCGCCTCTGACTGCCTAGGCATCCACCGTGTACGCTTAGTCGCTTAACCTCACAACCCGAAAGTGTTTCGGGATGCAAGTTTTTGAGAGACTCGAACAACACATGCATTCGCATACACATGCTGTCGTTTCAATTTTCAGCTTGTTCCAGATTGTTAAAGAGCAGAATACTTCGCAGCATACTGTTTCCAGTACACTCTGAAGTCATTCGTTAATGGTGGAGCTATGCGGGTTCGAACCGCAGACCTCCTGCGTGCAAAGCAGGCGCTCTCCCAGCTGAGCTATAGCCCCATCGTAGTGAGTACAACCTTTTTCAGCCCCGCGCCGTGCTCTCGCACCCTCGCGAAACTGGTAGGCCTGAGTGGACTTGAACCACCGACCTCACCCTTATCAGGGGTGCGCTCTAACCACCTGAGCTACAAGCCTATAAGGTTTTACTGCTCGTTTTCTTCATCAGACAATCTGTGTGGACACCACGCAGACTCTTCACTCGGTAAGGAGGTGATCCAACCGCAGGTTCCCCTACGGTTACCTTGTTACGACTTCACCCCAGTCATGAATCACAAAGTGGTAAGCGCCCTCCCGAAGGTTAAGCTACCTACTTCTTTTGCAACCCACTCCCATGGTGTGACGGGCGGTGTGTACAAGGCCCGGGAACGTATTCACCGTAGCATTCTGATCTACGATTACTAGCGATTCCGACTTCATGGAGTCGAGTTGCAGACTCCAATCCGGACTACGACGTACTTTATGAGGTCCGCTTGCTCTCGCGAGGTCGCTTCTCTTTGTATACGCCATTGTAGCACGTGTGTAGCCCTACTCGTAAGGGCCATGATGACTTGACGTCATCCCCACCTTCCTCCGGTTTATCACCGGCAGTCTCCCCTGAGTTCCCACCCGAAGTGCTGGCAACAGAGGATAAGGGTTGCGCTCGTTGCGGGACTTAACCCAACATTTCACAACACGAGCTGACGACAGCCATGCAGCACCTGTCTCAGAGCTCCCGAAGGCACACCCGCATCTCTGCAGGCTTCTCTGGATGTCAAGAGTAGGTAAGGTTCTTCGCGTTGCATCGAATTAAACCACATGCTCCACCGCTTGTGCGGGCCCCCGTCAATTCATTTGAGTTTTAACCTTGCGGCCGTACTCCCCAGGCGGTCGATTTAACGCGTTAGCTCCGGAAGCCACGCCTCAAGGGCACAACCTCCAAATCGACATCGTTTACAGCGTGGACTACCAGGGTATCTAATCCTGTTTGCTCCCCACGCTTTCGCACCTGAGCGTCAGTCTTCGTCCAGGGGGCCGCCTTCGCCACCGGTATTCCTCCAATCTCTACGCATTTCACCGCTACACCTGGAATTCTACCCCCCTCTACGAGACTCTAGCCTGTCAGTTTTGAATGCAGTTCCCAGGTTAAGCCCGGGGATTTCACATCCAACTTAACAGACCGCCTGCGTGCGCTTTACGCCCAGTCATTCCGATTAACGCTTGCACCCTCCGTATTACCGCGGCTGCTGGCACGGAGTTAGCCGGTGCTTCTTCTGCGGGTAACGTCAATCGACAAGGTTATTAACCTTGTCGCCTTCCTCCCCGCTGAAAGTGCTTTACAACCCGAAGGCCTTCTTCACACACGCGGCATGGCTGCATCAGGCTTGCGCCCATTGTGCAATATTCCCCACTGCTGCCTCCCGTAGGAGTCTGGACCGTGTCTCAGTTCCAGTGTGGCTGGTCATCCTCTCAGACCAGCTAGGGATTGTCGCCTAGGTGAGCCATTACCTCACCTACTAGCTAATCCCATCTGGGCACATCTGATGGCAAGAGGCCCGAAGGTCCCCCTCTTGGTCCGAAGACGTTATGCGGTATTAGCTACCGTTTCCAGTAGTTATCCCCCTCCATCAGGCAGTTTCCCAGACATTACTCACCCGTCCGCCGCTCGTCACCCAAGGAGCAAGCTCCTTTGTGCTACCGCTCGACTTGCATGTGTTAGGCCTGCCGCCAGCGTTCAATCTGAGCCATGATCAAACTCTTCAATTTAAGTTTGATTGTGTTTTCCGAAGAAAACGGTGCTCAAAGAATTTACTGTTTATTCGTAATGAATTAACTGTTGTCACTCTTCAAGACTTTCACAAAAGTTTTTGCGAAGTGTCCTGCGAGTGCCCACACAGATTGTCTGATTAATTGTTAAAGAGCAGTGCGACCGGCCTGAGCCTGCTGTCGCGAGGTGGCGTATACTACGCTTTCCTCATGAAGAGTCAACGTTTATTTTCGTTTTCTCTTTGCTGACACCGCGTTGCGTTGCCGCTGTTGCCGTGTCAGTGGAGGCGCATTATAGGGACTTCCTGCGGCCTGACAAGCCCTAAATTTCAAAAATAATATCGACCGCTCAATATTCACGCAGAAGAGGTGAGCAGGGTCAATTTTTCGAGCGAATTAAAGCCATAACGGCGTAAAACTGGCCAAAGCGTCGCAACTTTAGGTGTAATCGACAAACAATAAGCGAGATTCTTCTCTGTTGAGTATTTGGGGTTATCCAAATGATCTATCAACCACGCGGTTCTGCGTGCGATAGCAGAGCCGGAATCCACCAGTCGGGTTCCATCTGGCAACACATGCTGTAACTCTTCGGTCAGCAGCGGAAAATGGGTACACCCCAGCACAACCGTGTCCGGCGGTTCTAGCAATTTCAGCCACGGACGCAAAATTCTGCGCAGCGCTTCCTCGGAAACAGACTCGCCTTGCAGTTTAGCCTCAGCAAACTCAACCAATTCTGCCGAGCCCAATAGCAAGATCTGGCAGTCATGAGCAAAACGTGAAATCAATTCATGAGTGTAAGAGCGTTGCACCGTTGCGCGGGTAGCAAGTAAACCGACAACCCCGTTGCGGGTCAGTTTCGCCGCAGGCTTCACCGCAGGAACGACACCGACCACCGGGAAATCAAAACGCGCACGCAGTGCGGGCAATGAGATAGTGCTGGCGGTATTGCAGGCAATAATGACTAAGGATAAGGGGTGCTGCTTTTCTACCGCTTCGACGATAGAAAGAACACGTTCGATAATAAACTGCTCAGGCTTTTCCCCGTAGGGAAAAGCCTCATTATCAAATGCGTAGATATAATGTAAGTCCGGCAGTAAATTGCGAACTTCATCATAAACAGACAACCCGCCCACACCAGAATCAAATACCAACACGGTGGGGCGGGGAGGTAAATCAGAAACTATAGCTTCCGGTAAGATAGTATTCTCGCCCTGCGGTTCGGTAGCCATACGCCGTCTCATAATTCTTATCAAACAGGTTGGCTATTCTACCACGAACCGTGAGATGAGAGGTGACGGGATATGATGCTGCGATATCAACCGTACTATAGCTAGGTAACTGGCGCTGTGTAGATACATACTCATTGGTATTGTTATCATAACGCTTACCGAAATATTGATAACTTACATCAACATCGACATCAGCAACCTTCCAACCAAGTTGATATTTAGCCTGTTGTTTAGCACGGCGTGCAATAACTTCGTTATCCTCATCCCGTCTGGCATCAAGATAGCCCAACGTAATTTGATGATTGAAGATTCCTGTATCAAATTGCCCCGTCCATTCCACCCCTTGTAAGGTTGCAGCTTTAACGTTGCTATAAACACCATTAAATGTCACAGGATCAGACGAATAGGTAAGTAAGTTGTTTACTTTGTTGTGATACGCAGACAAGCGCCAGTTCAAATAGCCGGTTATTCCCTCAACTCCTGCTTCCCATTGTTTGGACTCTTCGGGCTTCAAGTCTTTGTTAGGCATAATATTAATGTATTTTTGCCCAAACATCTGTCCTAAAGTCGGCGCCTGAAACCCAGTTCCATAGGAAAGGGTCAGCCTATAATCAGGCAGAAAATCCCAGCCAGCAGCTGTTTGCCAGGTACCGTGCTGACCAAACTGTTCGTTGTCATCGCCACGTACGGAACCCTCAACCGTAAAAGCGTTTATTTGCTGTTGGGCCGTTAGGTAAACACCGGTATTATCTCTTTTATAATCATCAGACTCTCTGGCAGCTGTATTATAATTTACGCCTTCGGAAATTAATTTTTGCTGCTGCCAATCGATCCCCGCACTGAGCATACCTTGACCAATTCGGTATGTATTTCCCCATTGCAGATTGCGTTGCTCCATATTATCCAGAGAGCTAATACCGTCGTACCGCCCTTCTGTATTCAGATAATTGATGAAACGATATTTTTGATAACTCGCTACCAGCTGTGAAGCGAAATCGCCTTGAATAAAGCGCACACCCGTATTGTAAGAGTGGTTATAAATTTGCTGCTCGTTTGTGCTGTTAGAGGATAAAGCATCATAATCGCTGTTCGCGCCGTAACCATATCCACGGATAAATGCAGACCATTGTTCATTAAAACGATGATCTACACCGCCCCAGAACGATTTATTACGCCAGCCATCTCTATCGCTGTCTGGGCCGTATGTTGATGACTCTGGCTGAACATTGAATCCTTTTGTATCTTGATATGCCCCAGCCAATGTTAATGTTGTGTTATCACCAATTGCCTGGCGCAAGCTGCCGTTATATTGCTGGTAATGATTACTACCAATCCCGGTTTCCAGCGTCCCACCCTTTTTATCTGACTGCGTGATGACGTTGATAACGCCACCAATCGCATCCGCACCATAAACGGCAGAACGAGGGCCTCGGATAAATTCAATTCGTTGCACTAACGACATTGGTATTTGATTAAAATCCGCAACACCTGTAATACCGGGTTTCGCCAGCGGAATACCATCAATCAAAACTAACGTATGACGGGCCTCTGAACCGCGAATATAAATAGAAGCACTTTGGCCAAGGCCTCCATTCTGCGCGATATCCACACCGGGTAGACGTTTTATAACCTCTAACACATTTTTCGACTGCCAGCGGTCGATATCGTCCCGCGTCACCACGGTGGTAGGGGCCAGTACGGAGGAAACGGGTTGGGGGAAACGGTTCGCCGTTACTACCATTGCGTCACGGCTCGTTGACTGTGTGCTGTCGTTACTCTGCGCCCACCCTGAAAATGAGGCAGTTATCGCCGCTGCCAGCAGCGTTATTTTTTTATTAAACATAGTTAAAGATGCATCCAAACTAAATTGGCGGGATGCCGCACCCTCATGATAGATAGCACGCGATAATCATGAACATTGCGACGTATACCGGCAGGTCTTCGGGCTTGGGTGCTGCCATGACTGGCAATAAGACGATGACTTCCCATCCTTCAGGACAGTGTCTGCACAAGGCTATCGCCTGCTATACCCCTTACCGCTGCGCGTCAGCTCCAGATTTGCACTGGATTCCCTTTTCACTTGCAATTAAGGCCGGACGCCCATGCTACGATCGCTAAAAGTAGATGTCTAGACTTCCATTTATTGGCGAAGTAACTAAACAACAAGGCTGGACATCATTGCCAGATACCCTACAATCGCGCCCTGACAACATTCCTGTTGTGCTATTTCTGTTGTGCTAATAGTGCAAAGCCAATGTTTTCAGCGCCCACATTCCCTTTATTGACTGCTTTTCGGATGAGACCCGCATGACGCCAGATATCCTGCCCATCGACCAGTATGACGCCCAACTCGAGGAGAAAATCGGACGTCTTGTCACCCTGATGGCCCCTTTTGGCGCGCCTGCACCTCGCGTGTTCCGCTCGCAAGTCAGTCACTACCGGATGCGGGCGGAGTTTCGTATCTGGCATGAGGGGGATGACCTCTACCACATCGTGTTCGATCAGCACACCAAGCAACGGATCCGCGTCGATCAATTCCCTGCCGCCAGTGAACTCATCAACCGCCTGATGCCCGTCCTGCTCGATGCCCTGCGTAGTGACCCGGTGTTGCGCCGTAAGCTGTTCCAGATTGACTACCTCTCGACACTGAGTGGCGAGATTGTGGTGTCACTGCTCTATCACAAAGCACTGAATGAGGAGTGGCAGCAGCAAGCCAGCGCCCTGCGAGACACATTGCGTGAGCAAGGTTTTGCGCTGCAACTGATTGGCCGGGCAACGAAAACCAAAATCTGTCTGGATCGTGATTACGCGGATGAGCGTCTGCCTGTCGCTGGCCGGGAGATGATTTATCGTCAGGTAGAAAACAGCTTCACCCAGCCGAATGCCGGGGTGAATATTCAAATGCTGGAGTGGGCGCTTAACGTTACTGCCGGTTCAAAAGGCGACTTACTGGAGCTGTATTGCGGTAACGGCAATTTTTCGCTGGCGCTGGCACGCAACTTCGAGCGGGTGTTAGCCACCGAAATCGCCAAGCCATCAGTGGCTGCCGCACAGTACAACATCGCCGCCAATCACATTGATAACGTGCAGATTATTCGTATGGCGGCAGAAGAATTTACGCAAGCGATGAACGGTGTACGCCAGTTCAACCGTTTGCAGGGCATCAACCTGAGTGACTACCACTGCGAGACGATTTTTGTTGACCCGCCACGCAGCGGCCTTGATGAAGATACGGTGAAACTGGTGCAGGCTTATCCACGCATTTTGTATGTGTCCTGCAACCCACAAACCCTGTGCGACAACCTGACAACCCTGAGCCAGACTCACCGTATCAGCCAGTTAGCGCTGTTTGATCAGTTCCCCTACACCCACCATATGGAGTGCGGCGTCTTACTGGAACGATGCGTCTAGTGCGTGTCGCTCTCTTGTGCGGGCTTGCGCGCCCGCAACTTCGCCACCAGCCATAGTGCCAGCGCCACACACAAGACAGAAGGCACGAAATTCGAGCCGATTTGCGGATATTCCGCCCGTACAATCGCGCTGTACAGTAACAGGCCGAGTAAGAAGCAGCCCGCCGCCAGCATCGGAGTGCCTTGCGGCATGGCGTGGTGCATGTAGCGCTGGTGCAGGCAATAAACAGACAGCACCAGCGCAATTAACGGAAAAATGGAAAAGGGCACCGGCGAACTGAACACCGCAATAAAAGAACCGTTAGCAGACAAACCCGCCAACAGCGCCAATACCAGCGTGCCTTTTTCTGACTGTTTCTGCTCTGTCATCATGCCTCCTCTGATTATCCTTCAGGATAAGAGCCAAAGCCTTTACCCTGCTCTTTGCGATACCAGTAATAAGCGCCTTTGGCAATCATGCGCAGTTGCAATACCAAACGCTCTTCCAAATGCCGCCGTTGTTCGGCATCCACGTCCAGCGCCTCGGCGCCCGCGCTAAAGACAATCGTCACCATCGCTTCTGACTGTGCTTCGGCGAAGCTGCGCGGAATATGATTTTCGACTTCAAGGTAATCGGCCAGTTCCGCAATAAAATGCTGAATTTCCCGCGCGACAGCCGCACGAAACGCCGCCGATGTACCAGAACGTTCACGCAGCAACAAACGAAACGCGTTTGGATTGTTACCGATAAACTCCATAAACGTCGAGACCGAGGTGCGAATCACGCTGCCGCCGCTTTTGACAATGCGCTGCCGCGCCTGGCGCATCAGTTGCCGTAGCATCAGGCCGCTTTCATCGACCATCGTCAGCCCCAATTCATCCACATCGCGGAAATGGCGATAAAACGAAGTGGGGGCAATGCCTGCTTCGCGGGCTACCTCACGCAAACTCAGGCTGGCGAAGCTACGTTCAGCGCTTAACTGGCTGAATGCCGCTTCGATCAGGGAACGGCGCGTCCGTTCTTTTTGTTGTGCTCTGACACCCATTATCCTGCCCAACTTCATCGCTCTCCTTAAGTGAAGAAAAGCACTATAACAAACTTTAGTTGCCACATACTGCGGCAAAGTTTGCCATAGTAAAAGTGTGATCCGCCTTTCCCCCACAGAGATGAGGGATGATTGGGTTATCCGTCGGACGATGTTACAATCGCGTTAGCAATTTGTATAAAAACAAGGTGGTTACTACCATGTCGATACAACAGCAATACGATTACGATGCCATCGTGATTGGGTCAGGCCCCGGCGGCGAAGGCGCTGCTATGGGGCTGGCGAAACAAGGCGCTAAAGTCGCCGTGATAGAACGGCACTACAATGTCGGCGGAGGATGCACCCACTGGGGCACCATCCCCTCAAAAGCCCTCAGACACGCCGTTAGCCGCATCATCGAATTCAACCAAAACCCACTCTACAGCGATAATGCTCGTGTCATTAGCTCTTCGTTTTCCGATATTCTGCGCCACGCCGATAGCGTTATTGGCCCAACAAACCCGTATGCGACAGGGGTTTTATGAGCGTAATCATTGCGAGTTGTTCTCCGGCGAAGCGCGGTTTATCGACGCCCATACCCTCGCGGTTTACTACCCGGACGGCTCTCACGACGCGCTGACTGCCGCCCATATTATTATCGCCAGCGGATCGCGCCCTTATCACCCGGCGAGCGTCAATTTTGACCATCCCCACATCTACGACAGCGATTCGATTCTCGATCTGGACTACGAGCCTAAACACGTCATCATCTACGGCGCTGGGGTGATTGGTTGCGAATATGCATCGATCTTCCGTGGCTTAAACGTCAAGGTTGATTTAATCAACACCCGCGACAGGCTGCTGGCGTTTCTGGATCAGGAAATGTCGGATGCGCTGTCATACCATTTCTGGAACAACGGTGTGGTTATTCGCCACAACGAAGAGTTTGACCAAATCGAAGGCGTCGATGACGGGGTCATCGTACACCTGAAGTCCGGCAAAAAAATGAAAGCAGATTGCCTGCTGTATGCCAACGGACGAACCGGTAATACCGAAAACCTGGGGCTGGAACAGATCGGGCTGGAAACAGACAGTCGCGGGTTGCTCAAGGTCAACAGCATGTATCAAACCGCGCAGGCTCACATTTACGCCGTCGGCGATGTGATTGGTTATCCAAGCCTGGCGTCAGCCGCTTACGATCAAGGCCGCATCGCCGCACAAGCCATCACCAAAGGAGATGCCACCGCCCATCTGATTGAGGATATCCCAACCGGCATTTACACCATTCCCGAGATAAGCTCTGTCGGCAAAACCGAACAAGAGCTAACGGCGATGAAAGTGCCCTACGAAGTGGGACGTGCGCAGTTCAAGCATCTGGCGCGGGCGCAAATCGTCGGCATGAACGTCGGCAGCCTGAAAATTCTGTTCCACCGCGATACCAAACAAATTCTTGGCATCCATTGTTTTGGCGAGCGTGCGGCCGAAATTATTCACATCGGCCAGGCCATCATGGAACAGAAGGGGGAAGGCAACACCCTCGAGTATTTCGTGAACACCACCTTCAACTACCCGACCATGGCCGAAGCTTATCGGGTAGCGGCGCTAAACGGATTAAACCGGCTGTTTTGATTGCTGCTCCATATAGAGCTGCATGTGTTCACGAACAGACTCGGCCAGTTGCTCATAACGGCCACGTAGCGGCGAGCCCGGACGATACACCAGTGCAATGGTGCGTTTGGGCTCAGGTTTATGGCAAGGCAGGTAGCACACGCCGTCACGGATTTTGTCTTGCGGCACCGCCAGCGACGGCAACAGTGTGATACCGCTACCTGCCGCCACCATGTTGCGCAGCGTTTCAAGACTGGTCGCGCGAAAATGGGTGTCCTCATCTGCTCCGGCCTGAAAACAAAAACCCATCGCCTGATCGCGCAGGCAGTGGCCATCTTCCAGCATCAGCAGTTTTTCCCCAGCCAAATCAGACATGGCCACCCGCTCGCGGTTAGCCCATGGATGCTCTTGATAAATCGCCAGTTTCATTGGTTCATCAAACAACGGTACTTCAATAAAGGCTTCGGTCTCTTTCACCATCGCCAGAATCGCGCAATCCAGCTTACCGCTATCGAGCTGGGCTAACAGTTGATGGGTCTGGGCTTCATGAAGATACATCTCCAGCTTCGGGAAACTGCGATGCAGCATGGGAATAATATGAGGCAACAAATAGGGGCCAACGGTCGGGATTAAACCAATATGCAGCGGGCCTGACATGGTTTCGCCTTGCTGACTCGCCATCTCTTTGAGTACCTTAACTTCACGCAACACCGTTCTGGCTTGTTCAACCAGTAGCAACCCAGCCTGAGTAAACAACACCTTACGACTGGTTCGCTCCAACAGCATTACACCCAACTCATCTTCCAGCTTGCGAATCTGGCCACTCAGCGTGGGTTGGCTGACGTGGCATGAGTCCGCCGCCCGCCGAAAATGGCGGTGCTCTGCCAATGCCACCAGATACTCTAAATCCCGAATATTCATGCCTTCATTCCCCTAAACATGATAGTCCCTAGCGATAAATAGAATAGCAACGAACGATTAGCCCTATCAACTTCTGATAGTGAATAATGATGTCAATACGTCGAGTCCAGATGAATGACGGATTTCGCCAAACAGAATTTTTCGACAAATTAGAGACTGAAATATGTTTGCAAGCCAAGAAGGCAAAAAAATTCCCGCTGTCACCTTTCATACCCGACAAGGCGATCAGTGGGTTGATGTGACGACCGACGAACTGTTCAACCATAAAACCGTGGTCGTCTTTTCTTTACCAGGGGCCTTTACACCAACATGTTCTTCCAGCCATTTGCCACGCTATAACGAGTTGGCTGCCGTATTCAAGCAGTTTGGTGTTGATGCGATTCTGTGCGTTTCCGTCAACGACACCTTTGTGATGAATGCCTGGAAAGCTGACCAAAACGCAGAAAATATTACCTTTATTCCTGACGGCAACGGTGAATTCACCCGTTCAATGAATATGCTGGTCGAAAAAGCGGAAATAGGCTTCGGCCCCCGCTCCTGGCGCTACTCGATGCTGGTTCGTGACGGTATCGTAGAAAAAATGTTTGTTGAGCCGAATAAACCAGGCGACCCGTTTGAGGTTTCCGACGCCGACACCATGCTGAAATACCTGGCTCCACACTATAAGGTACAAGAATCCGTTGCCCTGTTCACCAAGCCCGGTTGCCCGTTTTGCGCCAAGGCCAAACAGTTGCTTCAGGACAACGGCATACAGTATGAGGAAATCATGCTGGGCAAAGATGCCACCACGGTCAGCTTGCGAGCCGTGACCGGGCGCAGCACCGTACCGCAGGTGTTTATCGGTGGCCGACACATTGGCGGAAGTGAAGAACTGGAAACGTTTTTGAGCGCCTGAGCTCAAGCATCGCCACCCTGAATATATGAACTCCGGGCCCTGTCAGGCTCTGAATGTGTAAGCTGTAGCTGTATAACTTTTTCAAGCCAACGAAACTTTGGCGGGCCTCGGCCCGCCCTTTTTTTCACTAACGTGAAAGACGCAAAACATCAACACCCAAACACAGAGAACCTGACGGGCGTTTATGTTATGCGTATGCGGCAAACATCAGGCGGAAACAGCCGGGCGCACACCCAGTGTATGGCAAATGGCATAGCTCAGTTCTGCACGGTTCAGCGTGTAAAAATGAAAATCTTTCACCCCTTCACGGCTAAGAATCTTCACCATATCCATAGCAATTGATGCACCGACCATTTTGCGGGTTTCCGGGTCATTATCCAGCCCTTCAAACATCGCGGTCATCCAGTTTGGCACCCGCACGTTGGTCATGGTGGCAAAACGCTGTAATTGTTTGAAATTCGAGACGGGTAGAATACCCGGCACAATCTCTACATCGATACCGGTCGTCACGCAGCGGTCACGAAAGCGCAGGTAGCTTTCCACGTCGAAAAAGAACTGGGTGATGGCACGATTAGCGCCAGCGTCGATTTTACGTTTCAGGTTAATCAAATCCGCCTGAGCGCTTTTCGCCTCCGGGTGAACTTCAGGGTAGGCGGCGACAGAAATATCAAACTCACCCACGTCTTTAAGCAACGACACCAGATCGGCTGCGTACATTTCTGGCTTGCCGCCGCCCGCCGGTAAGTCGCCGCGCAACGCCACGATATGGCGAATACCGCTGTTCCAATAATCTTGCGCAATGGCTTTTAATTCGTCACGCGTCGCATCAACACAGGTTAAATGCGGCGCGGCCTCAAGACCGGTGCGCTCCTTAATCCCTTTGATAATGCTGTGGGTGCGATCGCGCTCACCCGAATTAGCGCCATACGTTACCGAAACAAACTTAGGCTTCAGGCTACTCAGACGGTCAATAGAGCTCCACAGCGTTTCTTCCATCTCGCTGGTACGCGGCGGGAAAAATTCAAAGGAAACATTAATCCGGCCCTGCAATTCTGCCAGATTCTGGTTCAGCGCTTCCCGATGGTTCGCGTGGAAAAAGCTCATATCCTTACCTCAATTCGCCATGTTTATCGTTATTTTTCACAAACGTCTATACGTTTAGACGTCCATATAGAAAATGACCGAATCCGCTTAAAGAGTCAACGCTTTTCACGCTGACGAATGCTGATGTTTACTCATCGAACATGAATAAAATTCATAATGCCGGAAGATGCGCCAGCCTCGGTCATCACGGGTGAGACGGTGGGTGCAATACCGGGAAGACATTTTTAGTATTGGCGGAAAACACGCCTCACGCCACTGAAGCAGACGGCATCACGCCATTGGTGATCCTGTTTCACAAAGCTATGTCTCACAAAATCAGTCTCACAACGCTATGCCCGACAAAGCGATGCCTCCTAAAACCAGTCTCACAACGCGATACCTGACAAAACCATGTCGCCTAAAGCTTCCTCGTCTAAATCCTCGTCGTTTATCCCGCTCCTGGATGATCGGCTTGCCAAGTTAAAATGGTATGGTACAGTACCACACATTGTTAATGAGACGTGAGTGAATGATAATGGCAATGCCGACTACACCGGCCCACCGCACAGCGAAAGGCGCACAACGGGTTCATGACTTGATCGTTGTCGCCGCTGAACAATTTCTCGAACATGGGTTTGAGGCCGTAGCCGTGGATAACCTGATAGCGCGGGTCGGGGGGTCGCGTCGTAACGTTTATAGCCATTTTGGCGGTAAAGAGGGGTTGTTTAAGGCCGCTATGCTCCATGTCAGTAACGAAATGGCAAAACCACTGGACAAACTTACGATAGCGGGCCGTGAGCCTGAAGAGGTGTTACCGGCATTTGGCCGTGAATTGGTACGTACCGCACTTTCGCCGCGAACGCTGGCAGTGCATCGCCTGCTGACGAATGAAGGTGGCCGTTTTCCTGAGATAGCACAGGAAATGCTGGCTGCAAGCTACCTGAAAATTCTCGATAAACTGGCGGACTGGATCGCCACACACCAGGCAAAACCGGCCAGTAAAATCAGTAACGCGTTCCCGGCCAAGGTATTAGCCGAAAAATTTATGAGCATGACCTCAAGCGACATCAAGCTACGCGCCATTGTCGGCTTGGTTTCCCTCCCGTTGTCCGATGAAGACATCGACAACATCGTCAATCACGCAGTTGATATTTTTCTCCACGGTATAACCGCCCGATAACAGCAACGTCGCGGGCGGCGACCGGGTGAGAAGACGTTGCAGTGCTGTTTACCAAAAGACCCGAGCCTTCAATTTACTGACCTTTGGAGCAACACGATGAAAGCTGTACGCCTGCACCATTTCAATACCACACCTGCGATTGAAGAAGTGCCCGTACCTGAGATTGCAGCCGATCAGGTCTTAATTCGCGTTGAAGCCGCCTCGCTTAACCCGCTGGATACGCTTGTCGCATCCGGTGTCGCCCGGCAGTTCTTTGAGATGAGATTACCCCTCACACTGGGCACCGATCTTGCCGGAACCATAGAGCGCGTCGGCTCCGGCGTCAGATCAGTGGCAAACGGGCGATCGGGTTATCGCCTGGACAGATGCGGGTCTGGGCGGTGCGCTGGCTGAATTCGCCGCCGTCCCCGCCGCATGCTGCGTACCGCTGCCGCCCGCGTTATCAGCCATCGAAGGGGCCGCCCTCCCGACCGCCGGGATCACGGCCTGGCACGCCTTATTTTCCAGCGCTGGCCTGAAGGCAGCAGAAACCGTGCTTATCCACGCAGGCGCAGGCGGCGTCGGTAGCTTTGCCATTCAGTTCGCACGCCACGCAGGCGCGCATGTCATTGCGACGGCTTCCGGTGATGGCGTGGAGCTGGCTCGTCGTCTGGGAGCGGAGACCGTTATCGACTACAAGATGCAAGATTTCACAACTTCGATACCGCCAGTCGATGTGGTGTTAGATCTGGTGGGGGGTGAAACACAAACCCGCTCTTATCAGGTGCTGCGACAATCCGGTCGTTTAGTTTCCACCGCGATGCCGCCGGACGACACTCTCGCCAGAGAGTACGGCGTTACTGCCACCATGTTTTATGCCAAACCCTATAGCAGCGGTTTGCAGGCACTCGCCACGCAGATTGCTCATCAAGGCGTGCGGGTGGTGATTGATAGACATGTACCGCTAGACACCTTTGATGATGCCTGGAACAGGCTTCTTTCCCGACAAGCGCGCGGAAAAATTACCGTCGCACTCGACTAACCGATAACGCAGTCCCAAAGGAACAGAAATCATGACAACCACACACCATCTCGGCGGTTCATTCACCCTGCCGGGCACATCGTTCACCCTCAAACGAATGGGTTACGGCACGATGCAACTGCCCGGGCCACATGTCTGGGGCCCCGCTCGCGATAAAAACGCCGCTATCGCCGTACTGCAAGAAGCGGTCGCACTGGGAGCAAATCACATTGATACTGCGGAGTTTTATGGCCCCGGCGTATCCAACCAGCTGATTCGCGAAGCGCTCCATCCTTATACCGACGACCTGACCATCATCACCAAAATACGGCTTCGTGCGCGGTGAACAGGGGTCATGGCACCCTGACCTGACGCCCGCAGGGCTGACTCGCGCCGTTCATGAGAACCTCACAAGCCTTGGGTTAGAGGCGCTGGATGTGGTGAATCTACGCGTGGGGGGTGCGCACGGGCCGGATGAACACGCTATCGCCGCGCCGCTGGACGTACTCATCGGGTTGCAACGACAGGGGCTCATTCGGCACATCGGCCTGTCAAATGTTTCCCCATCGCAGTATGCCGAAGCGGCATCGATGACGAACATCGTCTGTGTACAAAACCAGTACAATCTGGCACATCGCCATGATGACGCCTTTATTGACGCGCTGGCGGCAAAAGGCGTGGCCTATGTTCCCTTCTTCCCGTTAGGGGGATTTTCACCGCTGCAATCCATGGTGTTAACGGAAGTCGCGCAAGCCCAGGGTATCAGCGCCCGGCAGGTTGCACTGGCGTGGTTGCTACAGCGCTCGCCCAATATTCTGGTTATCGCGGGCACATCATCCGTGCATCACCTGCGGGAAAACTTCGCGGCGACGCAGGTGGTTCTGTCACCCGAACAGATTGCACAGCTAGACGAGATTGCCGCCAAAACGCCAAACCCCGCCTGATGCTGAACGTCTGCCGACAAAAAAGCCCGCCGAAGCGGGCTTTCACTTTCAATAACGCAGTATTACACATCTGACAGTTACACATCTGACAGTTACACACCGGGCAAAGCGTTATAACAGCTGCGCCAGACGGTTGAGATCGGACTGAATCGCCCCGGCGGTAACGTCCCGACCGGCTCCCGGCCCGCGAATGACCAGCGGATTATCACGATACCAGCGGCTTTCGATGGCAAACACGTTATCACAGGGCAGCAGGGCGGCCAGCGGATGATCCGGTCGCACGGCTTCGACGCCAACCCGCGCTTTGCCATTCACATCAAACCGGGCGACATAACGCAGCACTAACCCCAGCTCATTGGCGGCTTCCAGCCGTTGCAGCATCTGTTCATTCAGGGACTCGCCCTCTTCAAAGAACTGATCGACCGAGATATCTGCACAACCAGCGGGCACCAGTGACTCAACGCGCACCTGATTCGGCTCAATCTCATAACCCGCTTCACGCGCCAGAATCACCAGTTTGCGCATCACATCCTGCCCGGAGAGGTCAACGCGCGGATCGGGCTCCGTCAGCCCTTGCTGCCAGGCTTGATCGACCAAATCGGTAAAGGGCACCGTGCCGTCAAACTGCAAAAACAGCCACGACAGCGTGCCGGAAAAAATGCCGCTGATAGCCAGAATACTGTCGCCGCTTTCACGTAAATCGCGCACGGTATAGTTAACCGGCAGGCCTGCACCGACGGTGGCGTTATACAACCAGTGTCGGCCGGTTTTGGCGAACGCATCGCGGATTTGACGATAATTATCGCCCCCCGACGCACCGGCCAGCTTGTTGGCGCTGATCACATGGAAACCGTAACTGGCAAAATCCAGATACAGGTCGGCGACCGACTGGCTGGCGGTCACATCGAGCACCACCAGGTCATCATAGGGATGGGCGCGCATCCACAAAAACAGCTCGTCGTCATCACGCTCCTGCGCTTCATCGCCAAAAAACGCCAGCACCCGGCTGGCATCCAGCCCATCGTAATTCAGCAAACTGCGCGAACTATCGACCACGCCAGCCAGCGTAAACTCAAAACCGGTGCGCGCCGAAATCAGGCTTTGCTCGCGGGCAAACAGCTCCAGCCAGCGCGAGCCGATGTTACCTTTGCCAAACAGCACCAGGCCAATACGCTTTTCTGCACGGAACAGCGAGTGGTGCAGGCCGCGAATCAGATGCTCCGTCGGCCCAACGCGCAACACCGCCACCAGGCTGATGCCATCTTCCGCCTGCCAGACAAACTCAATCGGCTGGTCATGCAGTTGCTGATAAAAACGGTGGCTGTGCAGCGGATTACGGCACACGCCCGCGCCCACCATCGCCACCAGCGACAGCCCCTCGCGCAAATGCAGTGACATCGGCAACGCCGCCTGTTCCAGCACCTGCCAGGCGCTGCGCACCACTTCAGAGGTGTAGCACAGTTGCAGCAGGTTGCGATCCTGATGTACCCCCAGCGCCAGCGGCCTTATCTGGGCTTTTTGCAACAGTTGCTCAACCTCTTTCTGCGCGCGCGCAAAATCGTGAGACGCAGGAATATTGAGTTCAATCAGGCACACATCATCATGACTGGTGACAATTTTCGCGCCGGTGCCCGATGCCAACACGCGCTCGATTCGGGTTGAGCCTTGTTCAGGCTGGTAACTGCAACGCAGTTGCAGGTCGATATCGCTGCCGGAAACCGGCTGTAATGTGCGGGCATGCAAAACCGGGGCCGCCAGTCGCGCCAGTTCACTGGCTTCATCGAGGCGCAGCAACGGCAACAGGCAGGCATCTTTCACTTTACGCGGGTCAGCGCTGTACACCCCGGCAACATCACTCCAGATGGTAACGCGCTCAACTCCCGCCAGCGCACCAATCTGGGTAGCGGAATAGTCACTGCCGTTGCGCCCCAGCAACACCGTTTCACCCGCCTCATTGCGGCTGATAAACCCGGTGATCACCAGCCGCTGACCGGCATGCTGCGCCAGCAGTTGTTGCAGCAGTGGCCAGGAAAGCCCTTCGTCAACCTGCGGCTGTGCGGCGCGTTCGGCGCGTAAAAAAGCTCTGGCGTCCAGCCAGTCGGCAGGCAAATTGCGCAAACTCAGCACGGCCGCCATCAGCCGGGCCGACCAAATTTCGCCATGCCCGACAACTTCGGCGTATACCGCATCGGTGATATTGCCATCCAACAACGCGGCCAGCCGCTCAAGGTCACGGATGAATGCTTGCGTCAACGCGGCTGCCGCTTCCGCTGGCAGCAACCCGGCGATTAAATCGCTCTGATAGCGGCGCAGCGACTGCTGCACCTGATGGGCAGAAAGGCGATCCGTCTGGCTGAGGGTCAACCAACTGATTAACTGATTCGTGGTACTGCCTGCGGCAGACACCACCATCAAATCACCTGGGCGGCTGTAGTCCGCCATGATACCGGCAACACGTTGATAGCACTTCACATCAGCCAGGCTGCTGCCGCCAAATTTATGCAACTGCCGTCCTTTGACCGCAGATCCCCCTAACGCACCCATTATTACCCCTTGACTGCTGACTGAAAGGCCCGGTCGAGATCGGCAACCAGATCGTCACCGTCTTCAATACCCACCGAAATACGCAATAACGTTTCCGAAATCCCCGCAGCGGCCCGCGCTTGCGGCGCCATGCCCGCGTGCGTCATGGTGGCGGCATGCGAAATCAGGCTTTCTACGCCACCGAGTGACTCTGCCAGAGTAAACAACTCCAGCGACGATAGAAAACGGCGCAGGGTATTTTCATCACCGTTCAGCTCAAAACTCAACATCGCGCCGAAACCGGACTGCTGCCGACAGGCAATTTCATGACCGGCGTTCTCTGGCAACGAAGGATGATATAACGCTTTCACCAACGGCTGATGCCGTAAATACTCCACAATTTGCAGCGCGTTTTTCTGCGCCGCCGCCATACGCGGCGACAGCGTGCGTAAACCGCGCAGCAGTAAATAGCTGTCGAATGCCGCACCGGTGACGCCAATATTATTGGCCCACCAGGCAAGCTCCGTCACCACCTCAGCATCGCGGGCGATTACCGTACCAGCCACCACATCCGAGTGCCCATTGAGGTATTTGGTACACGAATGCACCACCAGATCCGCCCCCAGTTTCAACGGGTTTTGCAGCGCAGGGCTCAGGAAGGTGTTATCCACCACGCTTACCGCCCCTACGTCACGCGCCGCCTGGCAGATAGCCGCAATGTCCACCACGCGCAGCAACGGGTTACTCGGGCTTTCTACCAGTACCAGCTTCGGTTTTTCCGCCAGCGCAGCGCGAAGCTCGGCCTCATTACCCTGATCAACAAACTTCACCCGGAACACACCGCGCTTACTCAGGCTATCGAACAGACGATAGCTGCCACCATAACAATCGTGAGGAGCGACCAGCAAATCACCCGGGCGCAGAAATACGGTGCATACCAGCAGAATTGCCGACATACCGGTGTTGGTTAACACCGCACCCGCTCCGCCTTCCAGCTCCGCCAGCGCGCGTTGCACCACATCGCGGGTCGGATTGCCGCGCCGCGAGTAGTCATGGGCTCTGGGTTCATTAAAACCGGTGAAATTATAGGTGCTGGAGAGATGAATAGGGGGAACAACGCAGCCGTACTGCTCGTCATTGTTTAACCCACTGCGAACTGCAATAGTAGCCTGTTTACGCGTCATCGGTGCTTTTCCTGACTGGTGCAGATGTGAAGAAGAGTAGAGTAAACCCGGACAATATAGACGTCAATACATCTGGACTTCTAAACTTCTTTGCGTATAGATTGAGCATCCCTATAATAATCGTTAGAATTATGGTGTTTTATGCCAGTGACTGTTTTCATCACGATCAATATTTAAGGTATCCCATGGCTGAGTGGAATGGCGAATACGTAAGCCCATACGCTGAACACGGCAAGAAAAGTGAACAGGTTAAAAAAATCACCGTATCTATCCCTTTAAAGGTGTTAAAGATACTGACAGACGAACGCACCCGTCGCCAGGTCAATAACCTGCGTCACGCAACCAATAGCGAGTTACTGTGTGAAGCGTTTTTGCACGCTTTTACCGGCCAACCTTTACCGAATGATGATGATCTGCGTAAAGAACGCAGTGATGAAATTCCTGAAGAGGCGAAGGTGATTATGCGTGAGATGGGGATTGACCCGGATACCTGGGAATATTGAGCGGCGTCAGGCTCGCGCGAGTACAGCATGCGGGCCGCATCCAATAAAAACGACAGCGATATAAGCAACAACGACACAAACAACAAAGGCACCCGCAGGTGCCTTTGTTTTGGTGGAACGGTTCGCCTTCGAACCGTTTTGGTTGGACGCCATAACAGCGCCAACCTCGCCACCGCGATAATTACTTCTTGCTGCCCGGAACGCTGAAGCGTTTGTTGAAACGCTCAACACGGCCACCGGTGTCAACAACACGCTGTTTGCCGGTAAAGAACGGGTGGCAAGCACCGCACACGTCCAGGTTCAGGTCATGAGCAGCGGTGGAACGGGTTTTGATGACGTTACCGCAAGAGCAAGTCGCGGTAATTTCAACGTAATTCGGGTGAATACCTTCTTTCATGGGAAACCTCTGTTAAGGCCGTGTCGCTATCCAGCCCTGTTCCGCCAGACACCACACGAAGTTGTCTATAGTGAATGTTCACGCCCTGACAACAAAACCCGCGCGGCTGCGCATGTCATGTGCAATACAGGGTGTGAAGGCGGCGGATCATACAGAAATTAGCCAGCCGATGCAATCTATCGCACGGCAACATCGCACGCGACAACCATTGCACAAGTCGCCACCGCACAGTACCGTGGCAACGATTGTACGCTAAGAAAAACTGTCGCGTGTACTACCACAAAGACGGCTCACGACACGAGACGATAGCCAACCCCGGATGACACCTTTGAACACCCAGACTCTGTCCATCGTTCAGGTTGCCCTGCCAGTGCCGCTGGCGCGCACCTTCGATTACCGACTTCCTGACGGTTGCGCCACGGCTGCACCGGGAATGCGCGTCAGTGTGCCTTTCGGCCACCGTAAAATGACCGGCATTATTACCGCACTGAGTCACCAGAGTGAACGACCTCCAGAGCAACTTAAAGCCATCAATGAGGTGCTGGATGACGCCCCGCTCTACCCTGAAAGCTTATGGCAAATGTTGCAATGGGCGGCGCAGTATTATCACTACCCTTTGGGGGAAGTGTTATTCCATGCGCTGCCGGTGTTACTGCGTCAGGGGAAACCGGCACACAGCGCCCCACTCTGGCAGTGGTTTGCAACAGAACAGGGTCGCGCGACCCCGCTGATGACGTTAAAACGAGCCCCCAAGCAGCAACAGGCGCTGGCTGCGCTATTGCAGGGGCCGCTCTACCGTCACCAAATCGCCCAGAGCGGCCTTACCGAAGCGCCCCTTCAGGCCCTGCGCACCAAAGGGTTATGCGATTTGCGTGCGCAGGTGCAGCCCCGGCAGGATTGGCATGGCGCGTTTAGTCTGGCAACGGAGCGGTTACGGCTCAACACCGAACAAGCCACGGCAGTCGGCGCTATTCGCAGCGAAGACGATCGTTTCGCCGCCTGGTTGCTGGCGGGGATTACCGGCTCGGGCAAAACCGAAGTTTACCTCAGCGTGTTAGAAAATATCCTGGCGCAGGGTAAACAGGCGCTGGTGCTGGTGCCGGAAATCGGCCTCACACCCCAGACCATTGCGCGTTTTCGCGATCGTTTCAATGCGCCGGTCGAGGCGCTGCACTCAGGGCTCAATGACAGCGAAAGGCTCTCAGTCTGGCTGCGAGCCCGTGCAGGGGAGTCAGCGATTGTTATTGGCACCCGTTCTGCGTTGTTTACCCCCTTTGCCCGTCTGGGCGTCATCGTGATTGATGAAGAGCACGACAACTCCTACAAGCAGCAGGAAGGCTGGCGTTACCACGCCCGCGATCTGGCGGTCTTTCGCGCGCGACAGGAAAACATTCCCGTCGTGATGGGCTCCGCCACCCCCGCGCTGGAAACTCTCTACAACGTGCAGGTAGGAAAATATCGCCAGTTGCGTCTTAGCAAGCGCGCCGGTAACGCGCGACTGGCACAACAGCATTTACTGGATTTGAAAGGATTACCGCTTAACTGTGGTTTGTCGCAGCCGTTAATCGAACGTATCCGTCAGCATCTGGCCGCAGACAATCAGGTGATTTTATTCCTCAACCGTCGCGGCTTCGCGCCGGTGGTACTGTGCCATGAGTGCGGCTGGATAGCGGAATGCCAGCGTTGCGACAGTTACTACACATTACATCAGCATCAGAAAATGATGCGCTGCCACCACTGTGACAGCCAACGCCCCATACCGCAGCAGTGCCCGCAACTGCGGCTCAACTCATCTGGTGCCGGTGGGACTCGGGACTGAACAACTGGAGCATGCCTTACCGGCGCTCTTTCCCGACACGCCTATCACCCGTATCGATCGCGATACCACCAGCCGTAAGGGAGCGCTGGAACAACAACTGGCCCATGTACGTCAGGGCGGCGCCCGCATTCTGATAGGCACCCAAATGCTGGCCAAGGGCCACCACTTTCCCGATGTGACGCTGGTTGCGTTGCTGGACGTTGACGGCTCGCTGTTCTGCGCCGATTTTCGCGCCACCGAACGGTTTGCCCAGCTCTATACACAGGTGTCAGGGCGGGCAGGGCGCGCGGGCAAAGCCGGTGAAGTGGTTTTACAAACGCACCACCCTGAACATCCGTTGCTACAGACCCTGCTACACCAGGGCTATGATGCGTTCGCCAGCCAGACCTTAAAAGAGCGCCAGAGCGTTTTTCTGCCGCCATTCACCAGTCATGCGTTATTCAGAGCCGATGACCATGATAACCAGCAAGCCAGTGTGTTTTTGCAACAGTTACGCAATTTGCTCGATGCCAGCCCGCTGCGCGACGAGTCACTGTGGGTCATGGGGCCGACACCGGCGTTACAGCCCAAAAGGGCCGGCCGCTTTCGCTGGCAGTTGCTGTTGCAACATCCATCGCGCACCACACTACAGCGGCTGATTCGTACCACGCTGGTACTGATAGAAACGCTGCCGCAAGCACGCAAAGTAAAATGGGTGCTGGATATCGACCCGACGGATAACTGACAGAGCAAGCCCGCCGATTCTGCACCACGGCTCCGGCACTGCGCCACCGCCAATCGCTGTTTTTGCGGCGCGTACCGAAAAACCATGCATCGGCACGGCAAGGGCGTAAATTATTTGATAAACCTTGCCTTTAACCTGTTAAGCGCGGTGGTGAAAGCAGTATGCTGATTGCAGTGCATAGGCCAATCACATACCTATTTCCAGCATAACGGCTTACCTGGCGGTGTTCGCTCTGTGCGCAGGAAAACTCAGCGCACAGGGAAACGAGCCCCGGTCTGCCCACGCTCGCGCGGTTTCCACGCCAAAAGCGGCATTCCGGCTACGGGTTGTACACTCATCCAGCAGAGCACACGCCCATTGACCACAGCCTGAAGAGCGCGCCAGGTCACACTGACGCAAGGAGAAAATACATTGGAGCAGAAAAAATTTACGCCACCTGCGACCATGAAAGATGTCGCCGACAAAGCAGGCGTCTCTACGGCAACAGTGTCACGCGCGTTAACCAGCCCGGACAAAGTCTCAGCCCTCACGCGTAAAAAAGTCGAGCAGGCGGCACAGGCCGTAGGCTACTCGACGCAAAATTTATCCCGCAACCTAAAACGGCATGAATCACGCACCATTCTGGTACTGGTGCCGGATATCTGCGATCCCTTTTTTAGCCAGATGCTGCGTGGCATTGAAGAAACGGCGGCGCAACGCGGCTATCTGGTCTTGATTGGCGATTGCGCCTACCAGCGTAACGGCGAACGAACGTTTGTTGACTTAATCACCGCCCGTCAAATCGATGGAATTTTGCTGCTGGGCTCGCCGCTGCCGTTTGATGTCAGCAAAGAGGAGCGACGCCACCTGCCACCGATGGTGATGGCGAACGAGTTCGCCCCCGAACTCGATATGCCGACCGTACATATCGACAACCTCACCGCCGCATTTGAGGCCGTCTGCTATCTTCATCAGTTGGGGCATCGACGCATTGCCTGTATCGCAGGCCCTGAGCAGATTCCACTCAGTGAATATCGGCTACAGGGGTATATACAGGCGCTACGGCGCTGCGGGTTAACGGTCGATAACCAATATATTGTTCACGGCGATTTTAGCTATGACGCCGGTGCCAAAGGGTTGGCTCGGCTAATGTCGCACCCTACCCCGCCTTCGGCGCTGTTCTGCCATAGCGATATTATCGCGCTGGGCGCGCTGACTCAGGCGCGAAAAATGGGCCTGGACGTGCCGCGCGATCTGTCATTGATTGGTTTTGACGACATAGAACAGGCCAACCACTGCTTTCCGGCGCTGACGACCGTCTCCCAGCCGCGCTATGAAATCGGGCGAGAAGCGACGCTATTACTGCTGGCGCAATTGCAGCAACACAAGGTGCGCAGAGGGTCGCGCCTGATGAGTAGTCAATTGATTATCCGCGACAGTACCGCTGTACCGGCATCACAGGTTACAGGCTTTAAGAATTCAGGTGCTGGTCAAATATTTTAGGGTTCAGTAACATGGCGACCTGTTACTTATTTTCTTCGCAACGAAACGATTGTGGCACAACGAGACTATGTCAGCCGGGGACGCTCTGCAACGAGCCGGAAAAAAACATCCAACCGCAAACGGGGAGGCTCCTCAGGCGTATCCAAAACCATGATGGCGCTGGCGGTTGCCGTGTTGGTCACATTCGCCGGTGGGCTTTACTTCATCGCACACAATAAATCGGACGACTCGCCGGTTTTGCCGCGTCAGAGCAGCAAAGGCAACGGTTTGCCGCCTAAACCTGAAGAGCGCTGGCGTTATATTAAAGAGCTGGAAAATCGCCAGATTGGTGTTACATCGCCAACAGAGCCATCAGCGGGGGGAGAAATTCAATCGCCAGGGCAACTGACCGATGAGCAGCGGCAATTGCTTGACCAGATGCAGTCAGACATGAAGCGCCAGCCAACGCCGCTCAGTGAGGTGCCGTATAACGACCAGAGTCAGGCACCGGCTCGCACAGCCCCTAAATCACAAATGGTGATCCCCGCCGCACCGGGCGGTAACACCGTGACTCTGCAACCGAGTACGCCACGCGCCGCGACACCGCCGGTACCCAGTGTGCGTCACGCCGCGCCTGCCGCCAGCGTACAATCGCCTGCGGCCAGCGCGCCAAAAGCACCGGTGGCCGAGGTGCGTAAACCGGAACCGCCGGTCAGAGAGAGCGCCAAAGCTGAGAATGCCAAATCAGACAACGTTCGGCCTGAAACGTCAAAAACCGATAAAGCCAACGCCACGAAACCCGAGGTTAAGCCTGAAGCGAAACCAGAGGCTAAACCTGAGGCCAAACCGGAGAAAGAGCAGCGCTGGATGGTGCAATGCGGGTCGTTTAAAACGGCGGAACCGGCTGAATCCGTTCGGGCAGAGCTGGCATTTGCCGGTGTAGAAAGCCGCATCACCAACAGCGGCGGCTGGCACCGGATCATCCTTGGCCCTTATAACAACCGCGCTACAGCCGATAAAATGGCGCAAAAACTCAAAGGAATGGGCCAGTCTAACTGTATCCCGTTAGCCAGCGGGGGTTGAAAACCCTCCCCCCTCACCCCATGTTTACCGTCAATATGCCCCGCGTTCGCGCGGGGGCCTTTCTCTCAGTAACGGGGATACACTCGTGACAACAATTGTAAGCATACGCCGCAATGGTCTGGTGGTAATCGGCGGTGACGGCCAGGCCACATTAGGCAACACCGTAATGAAAGGGAATGTGCGCAAAGTGCGCCGCCTGTATAACGACAAAGTGATTGCCGGATTCGCTGGCGGCACTGCGGATGCCTTTACCCTGTTTGAATTGTTCGAGCGTAAGCTGGAATTACATCAGGGCCATCTGGTGAAAGCGGCGGTGGAGCTGGCGAAAGACTGGCGTACTGACCGCATGCTACGGCGTCTGGAGGCTTTGCTGGCTGTCGCGGATGAAAATGCCTCGCTGATCATTACCGGTAATGGTGATGTGATTCAGCCGGAAAACGACCTGATCGCCATTGGCTCCGGCGGCCCTTATGCACAGGCCGCCGCCCGCGCCCTGCTGGAGAACACCGACTTGAACGCCCGTGAGATTGTCGAGAAATCTCTGGGTATTGCCGGTGATATCTGTATTTATACCAACCAGTTCCACACGATTGAAGAATTAGCCTCCAAGGCGTAAGGACCCCACTATGTCTGAAATGACTCCGCGCGAAATTGTCAGCGAGCTTGATAGCTATATCATCGGCCAACATCAGGCAAAGCGGGCTGTCGCCATCGCCTTGCGTAATCGCTGGCGCCGTATGCAACTCGAAGAGAGCCTGCGCCATGAAGTCACGCCCAAAAACATTCTGATGATAGGGCCGACCGGGGTGGGTAAAACCGAAATCGCCCGCCGTCTCGCCAAGCTGGCTAACGCGCCGTTTATCAAGGTGGAAGCGACAAAATTCACGGAAGTGGGTTATGTGGGTAAAGAAGTTGATTCCATTATTCGTGATTTGACCGATGTTGCGGTCAAAATGGTGCGCCAGCAGGCCATGGAGAAAAACCGCCATCGCGCGGAAGAACTGGCAGAAGAACGCATTCTGGATGTGCTCATTCCGCCAGCCAAGAATAACTGGGGGCAGCCGGAAGAGAGCAACGAGCCTTCCGCCGCGCGCCAGGCTTTTCGCAAGAAATTGCGCGAAGGTCAGTTGGACGATAAAGAGATAGAAATCGAGCTGGCGGCCGCTCCTGTTGGGGTGGAAATCATGGCACCGCCGGGCATGGAAGAGATGACCAATCAGTTACAGTCCATGTTCCAGAATCTGGCGGGTCAGAAACAAAAAAGCCGCAAGGTCAAAATCCGCGAAGCCTTCAAACAGTTAGTGGAAGAAGAAGCCGCCAAGCTGGTGAACCCGGAAGAGCTGAAACAGCAGTCTATCGAGGCCGTAGAGCAGCACGGTATTGTCTTCATCGATGAAATCGACAAAATCTGTAAGCGTGGTGAAAGCTCAGGCCCGGATGTGTCCCGCGAAGGGGTACAGCGTGACCTGCTGCCGCTGGTTGAAGGTTGTACGGTCTCGACCAAACACGGCATGGTGAAAACTGACCATATCCTGTTTATTGCCTCCGGCGCATTCCAGGTCGCCAGCCCGTCAGATTTGATCCCGGAATTGCAGGGTCGCTTGCCGATTCGTGTTGAATTGCAGGCTCTGACGACAGAGGATTTCGAACGCATTCTGACCGAGCCCAGCGCATCGCTCACCCGCCAATATCAGGCACTGATGGCAACAGAAGGCGTCAGCATTGCGTTCACGCCGGACGGTATTAGCCGAATCGCTCAAGCCGCCTGGCAGGTCAATGAGCGCACAGAAAACATTGGGGCGCGCCGTTTGCATACCGTTTTGGAGCGTTTAATCGAAGATGTGTCCTACGGTGCCAGTGAAATGAACGGCCAAACCGTGACCATTGATGCAGATTATGTGAGTCGTCACCTTGACGAGTTGGTAGCAGATGAAGATCTGAGCCGATTTATCTTATAATCCGTGTTCACGGACTGCACTGATGACTCAACAGTGGGAGGCCCATGCCTCCCACTGTTGTTTTTGTCAGCATTATCAGGCCTGCGATTTCAAAACGGTTGCATGTAATCTGTATGAAAAAAGACGCTTTTTGAACGGACGAAGCTTCTCTGAACGGATGAAACTTCTCTGAACAGATGAAGCGTCTCGGAACAGCACATCGCCTGCGCCGTAAGAACGTTGACTGCTGTTGCTGGCAACATACGCTGCCAGCAGCGCCCTGACACTCATTGATACCCTGACCGATTAACGCCATGACCCAACTGACACATAGCAGTAAAACCCAAGCCTGGTTAGACAGCCTGCGGCCTAAAACGCTACCGCTCGCCTTCGCTTCGATTGTAACCGGTACAGCGATTGCTTTCTGGCACGGCAGCTTTAAGCCCGGTGTCGCATTGCTAACGCTGATTACCGCCGGACTGTTGCAAATTTTATCCAATCTGGCTAACGACTATGGCGATGCCGTAAAAGGCAGCGACAAACCCGATCGCCTGGGCCCATTGCGAGGCATTCAAACCGGTGCCATCAGCCTGCCGGAGTTACGCCGGGCGTTATTCATCACCGTAGCGCTCACCGCTGTTGCAGGCAGCGCGCTGGTGGTACTGGCGTGCGAAAAACCCGTGGATATTGTGGTGTTCCTGTCTCTGGGCGTGTTGGCGATTCTGGCGGCGATTACCTATACCGTCGGTAACAAGCCCTATGGCTATATCGGGCTTGGCGATATCTCGGTACTGATTTTCTTTGGCTGGTTAAGCGTTGCCGGTTCCTATTACCTGCAAACCGGCTACTTCGACACCATCGTCATTCTGCCCGCAACCGCCTGCGGCCTGCTGGCGGTTGCTGTATTAAATATCAATAACCTGCGTGATATTGACAGCGACAGAGAGAATGGCAAAAACACGCTGGCCGTGCGCCTCGGCGCGCATAAAGCGCGTCGTTACCATATGCTGCTGTTAATGACCGCACCGGTTTGTCTGGCGCTGTTCGCCACGCTGTACCTGCATACGCTGGCAGGCTGGATGTTTATTCTGGCCCTGCCGCTTTTGGTACATCAGGGGCGCTATGTGATGCGCGAGACAGCCGCATTCAGCATGCGTCCCATGCTGGAGAAAACCGTTAAAGGCGCGTTGCTAACCAACCTGCTGTTCGCCGTCGGCGTGTTATTGAGTTGATGGCCGCCGCCACACGAACTTCTCAACGGTATGTCGGCATCGACAAGACGCCGGTATCAACAAGACGCTGTATCGGCCGGTGCTAAAAAACCGGCCTATCCCTGACGCCGGTCAAACCACTGTTGATGATTTTGCCAACAGTCAACAGAAAGGGATATACTCCCCCCACATTCTCAGCGGCGACAGACGTGGCTCCTATGAAATACGATACTTCCGAACTGTGTGATATCTATCATGAAGAGGTCAATGTCGTTGAACCTCTTTTTTCCAATTTTGGCGGGCGTAGTTCATTCGGCGGCAAAATCACTACGGTGAAATGCTTTGAGGACAACGGTCTGTTGTTCGATGTGCTGGAAGAAAGCGGCGCAGGTCGGGTACTGCTGATTGATGGCGGCGGCTCGGTCAGGCGCGCATTGATTGATGCTGGTCTGGCGCGGCTGGCAACCCAGAATGAATGGGAAGGCATCGTGGTTTACGGCGCGGTGCGCCAGGTTGATGAACTGTCCGAGCTGGATATCGGTATTCAGGCGATGGCGGCAACACCCGCAGGCGCAGCCAGCGAAGGCATCGGCGAGACAGACATCCGGGTGAATTTTGGCGGCGTGACGTTCTTCTCAGGCGATCACTTGTATGCCGATAACACAGGCATCATCCTGTCTGAAGACCCGCTCGATCTGGAATAACATGTCCAGACGTAAGATACGGGTATTACCGCCGCAGCGGCAATACCCGCAGAGATTACACTTCTTCCATCTTACCCAACAGCACACGCAGACGTTCCTGCCATGCCTGTTGTTCCTGCTTTAGTTGGTCGTTCTCGCGCACCAGAGCATCGCGGCTATCGGCTACGCTCTGCACTTCCTGCGACAACGTGTTGTTCTTCTCTTTCAGCTCTTCGATTTCCATCTGCAACAGCGTGATCGTGTCAATCGCCTGCTGAACTTTCGCTTCCAGCTTCTCAAACACTTCAAATGACATAACTTCAAACCCCTTTTGATCGCACGGCCTAGGCCGGTTAACGCAGACGTCATCACGAACAGATGAACCTCAGACGTTTGATCGCCGAATCTGATATTCATTGACCGCACAGCCGTCCCTTGACGGGCATAAACGTCTGACAAGTCAGCACATGATGATTGTATGTAGCCGGTCCAGAGCTGTCCAGCAACACCATAGGCAAAACCATAACTCTGCCTGCTTTTTCGCTGACAAGCTATCGGCATCGCCCCAAAAGATCTTTTGCCATCGTTAACGGGCGGTCATGTTAATGGATTCAACATTTGCGTTAACAGAATCTCGGCCACGAAAAATCCGAATTCTCACAAAATGGCGTTGATGACGCGAACTCGCTCATTTTCTTGACGCGTCACACACATTTTAATTTCGATATTTCTCGTTTTCGAACATTAACGATAAATTCACATCCGAAATACAAAAAGAGCCTGGCCGTTACCGTACTCGGCTCAACGAGACCAGCCTGATACGCAGGGTTCACCGCATGGCCTTGCATCCTCTTTCCCTACTGTAAACCCACAGGTGGAAACAAGCATCATGAGTCAATCTGAACTTTCCTCCCTTAAAGGCCAGTGTATTGCCGAATTTCTCGGCACTGGCTTATTGATCTTTTTTGGCGTTGGCTGTGTTGCGGCACTCAAACTGGCAGGTGCCAGTTTTGGATTATGGGAAATCAGCATTGTCTGGGGGTTGGGCGTCGCGATGGCGATTTACCTGACCGCAGCGGTGTCTGGCGCACATCTTAATCCTGCCGTGACCATTGCATTATGGCTGTTCGCCTGCTTTGACGGGCGCAAAGTGCTGCCTTATATCGTCTCTCAGGTGGCTGGGGCATTTTGCTCGGCGGCGCTTATCTACGGCCTGTACCATAATTTGTTCGATAACATCGAACAAACCCACAACATGGTGCGCGGCAGCGTGGAAAGCCTTGATCTGGCAGGCATTTTCTCCACCTACCCGAACCCGCATATTTCGGTACTTCAGGCGTTTTTAGTGGAGATGGTTATCACCGCTATCCTGATGTGCCTGATTCTGGCGCTCACCGATGACGGCAACGGTATTCCTCGCGGCCCGCTGGCGCCTTTGCTCATCGGCATTCTGATCGCGGTGATTGGCGCATCCATGGGCCCGCTCACAGGGTTTGCCATGAATCCGGCGCGCGATGTCGGCCCTAAACTGTTTGCCTACCTGGCAGGCTGGGGCAAGATAGCGCTCACCGGCGGTCGTGATATTCCTTATATTCTGGTACCGATTTTCGGCCCGATTGTCGGCGCTTGCCTCGGCGCGCTCGGCTACCGCGCCCTGATTGGCCGCAACCTGCCTTGTGACGTCTGTGCGGCTGACAGCGACAGCGCACCTTCAGCTCAAACCCGTAAGGTCTAACCCTCTCCCCGAACAGGATTACGTTTATGAACCAGGAAAAAAAATACATTGTCGCACTCGACCAGGGAACGACCAGTTCACGCGCCGTCGTATTGGATCATGACGCGAATATCGTCAGTGTGTCACAGCGGGAGTTCACCCAAATCTACCCGAAAGCCGGCTGGGTAGAACATGACCCGATGGAAATCTGGGCCTCACAAAGCTCAACGCTGGTAGAAGTATTGGCGAAAGCGGGTATCAGCAGCGATGAAGTCGCTGGTATCGGTATCACCAATCAGCGTGAAACCACGGTTGTTTGGGAAAAAGAGACGGGTAAACCTATCTATAACGCCATTGTCTGGCAGTGCCGCCGCTCTGCCGATATCTGTGAAAAGCTCAAAAAAGACGGGATGGAGGAGTACATCCGCGCCAACACCGGCCTGGTGGTTGACCCCTATTTCTCCGGCACCAAAGTGAAGTGGATTCTCGATAACGTAGCAGGCGCGCGTGAGCAAGCAAAGCGTGGCGAATTGCTGTTCGGCACCATCGACACCTGGCTTATCTGGAAAATGACGCAGGGCCGCGCGCACGTTACTGACTACACCAACGCCTCGCGCACCATGTTGTTCAATATCCACACGCTGGACTGGGATACGCGCATGCTGGAGGCGCTGGACATCCCACGCGCCATGCTACCGCAGGTGCGCCCCTCTTCAGAGATTTATGGCCAGACCAATATTGGCGGTAAAGGCGGCACCCGTATTCCTATCGCTGGTATTGCAGGCGACCAACAGGCGGCATTATACGGCCAATTGTGTGTTCAACCGGGGATGGCGAAAAATACCTATGGCACCGGCTGCTTCTTGCTGATGAATACCGGTAAAGAAGCCGTTCGCTCCAGACACGGCCTGCTGACTACCATCGCCTGCGGCCCGCGCGGTGAAGTGAACTATGCGCTTGAAGGCGCGGTGTTTATCGGCGGCGCGTCCATTCAATGGCTGCGCGATGAGTTAAAACTTATCAATGACGCCATGGACTCCGAATATTTCGCCACCAAAGTGAAAGACACCAACGGCGTTTACGTGGTGCCTGCGTTCACCGGCCTGGGCGCTCCCTACTGGGACCCGTATGCGCGAGGCGCTATCTTCGGGCTCACCCGTGGCGTCAATGCGAATCACATTATTCGCGCGACGCTGGAGTCTATCGCCTATCAAACGCGCGATGTGCTCGACGCCATGCAAGCCGATGCCGATACCCGTCTGCAATCATTGCGGGTCGATGGCGGTGCCGTCGCTAACAATTTCCTGATGCAGTTCCAGTCGGATATTTTAGGTACACGCGTCGAACGCCCGGTTATCCGCGAAGTCACCGCACTGGGTGCTGCGTTCCTGGCGGGCCTGGCCACCGGCTTCTGGAACGATCTGGATGAGGTGAAAAGCAAAACCGCGATTGAACAGGAATTCCGCCCCAGCATTGAAACCGTTGAGCGTAACGTTCGCTATCGTGGCTGGAAAAAAGCGGTAGAGCGCGCGCGCGCCTGGGAAGATCACGACGAGTAAATCACGCCATACTTTGATCGGGCGCGGCTATCGCGCCCGTTTTTCAGCGCCGTCAGCCATCTGCCATTTCCCCGCCTGTGCTACCATTACGCCCCAATCTCGTCTTTTCTTATCCCCCTTTTCAGGACTGCTATCCATGAAACGTGAATTAGCCATCGAATTCTCTCGCGTTACTGAAGCGGCTGCGCTTGCCGGTTACAAATGGCTTGGGCGCGGAGACAAAAACGCCGCCGATAACGCCGCCGTACAAGCGATGCGTATTATGCTCAATCAAGTCGATATCAATGGCCGCATCGTCATTGGCGAGGGGGAAATTGATGACGCGCCGATGTTGTACATCGGTGAACAGGTCGGTACAGGCCATGGCGATGCGGTAGATATCGCCGTTGACCCGATTGAAGGCACGCGTATGACGGCAATGGGCCAGGCGAACGCGCTGGCGGTACTGGCCGTCGGTGAGCAAGGCGCTTTTCTCCATGCACCTGACATGTACATGGAAAAATTGATCGTCGGGCCACAGGCCAAAGGCGTTATCGACCTCGACCTGCCGCTGGAAGAGAACCTAAGACGCATCGCCCAGCGGCTTGAAAAACCCTTGAACGAACTGACGGTGATCACGCTTGCCAAGCCGCGTCACGACACGGTCATCGCCGACATGCAGCAGCTTGGGGTAAAAGTCTTCGCCATTCCTGACGGTGATGTCGCCGCCTCGATTCTGACCTGTATGCCCGAAAGCGAAGTTGATGTGCTCTATGGCATCGGCGGCGCGCCTGAAGGTGTGATTTCAGCGGCGGTCATTCGCGCCCTGGATGGCGATATGCAAGGCCGCCTGCTGGCTCGCCATCAGGTGAAAGAAGACAACGAACACAATCGTCAGCTCGGCGAACAAGAACTGGCGCGCTGCCGCGAAATGGGCATTGAAGCAGGCAAGGTGCTGATGTTGAGTGATATGGCGCGTAACGACAATGTCATCTTCTCCGCTACCGGTATCACCAAAGGCGACCTGCTCAACGGTATCGCCCGGCGCGGCAACATCGCGACGACCGAAACACTCTTGATTCGCGGCAAATCCCGCACTATTCGCCGCATCAGTTCCACCCATTATCTGGATCGTAAGGACGCCGCGCTGCACGAATTTTTGCTGTAATGGTGCCGCAGCCGCACCGATTAAGCGCCGGGCCGCGATTGGCGGGCGCAAAAATCGAAGCGGGCGAAAGGTTTCACAGTTGTTAAAAGATAGCGTATGGTGAGGGTCGGGCAGCAAGCGGCCCTGAACGTCGCGTGATAACAACAGGAGCATGACATCATGGCAGAGTGGGTAACAGGCAAGGTCGTTGCCGTTGAACACTGGACGGAAAATTTATTCAGTCTGCGGCTAAGTGCGCCAGTCGCCCCGTTTAGCGCCGGGCAATTTGCCAAGCTGGCGCTTGAACTGGATGGCGAGCGTATACAGCGGGCGTATTCCTACGTTAATGCCCCCGATGATCCGCTACTGGAGTTTTATCTGGTCAACGTGCCGGAGGGCAAATTGAGCCCGCACCTGCACCGCTGTCAACCGGGTGATGAGGTGCTGGTCACGCAAGACGCCGCTGGCTTTTTCGTGCTGGAAGAAGTACCGGACTGCGACACGCTGTGGATGCTGGCAACCGGCACAGCGATTGGCCCTTATCTGTCTATTTTGCAGCAAGGCCACGACCTGGATCGCTTTCAGCACATTGTGCTGGTTCACGCCGCACGCTTCGCGCGTGACCTCAGCTACCTGCCGCTGATGCAACACTTACAGCAGCGCTACCCGGATAAACTGCGTATCCAGACCGTCATCAGCCGCGAGGAACAACCCGGCTCGCTGACCGGACGCTTGCCGACGCTTATCGAAAATGGTGCGCTCGAAGCCGCCGTCGGCCTGCCGCTTAACGCACAGACCAGTCACGTCATGCTGTGCGGTAATCCGCAGATGGTCAGGGATACCCAGCAATTGCTAAAAGACACGCGCCAGATGGCCAAGCACTTACGCCGTCGTCCCGGCCACATCACTAGCGAGCATTACTGGTAATTTCAGGCAGGTTCTGTCAGCGTTCGCTGTTACGCAACCGCAGCGGCTCACTGTGTGCGCCAAAGCGGTTCGCCCCTGAGGTGCCCGCTAGCAGCCCGCACTCCAGCAGCATCATGACCGCAATCAACACCGGTATAAAACGCTCAACCAACCACTGCACCAGCGCAGGCAGCATTGCCCAGTTACCGCTTCCCAGCATCCAGGCCACTATCAACAGCAGCGCCCAGCTACCTTTGCGATCGCGATCATGTAATCTTTTCACCAGCATTGCCGCCAGAGGCCACATCAGCACCACCAGCGCAAAGGCGGCCTTCTGTGTCTCAAGCCAGCCAATATCTGCCAGTACAAACAGCACCGCCATCAGTACCAGCACGAATACCATCCCCAGCCAGAAATCCCGGCGACCCAATCGGCCGCGAAATGAAAAACACCATTGTTGTATTGTCATCACGTTTATTCCTAAATGCTGTGCTACGGCAGGATTTTACCTTAAATCCATACGGGTTTTTCATCGCGCGTTTTGACAATCGCTCACAGATCCCGTTTTAATCACACAGCATATCCGCAACACCTGACGATGCAGACTGTCTTATGACAAAAATTGATGATGACAACAACATGATGAAAAATACCCTGCTGATACTCTGCTGCCTGTCAGTCAGCCTGCTGTGCCCGCCTTTCGTCAGGGGGGATACGCTCTTTCAACCGCGCGCGGCGGCCACGGCGCCGTATCTGTTACCCAGCGCCCCGACATTTGATATGAATCTGTTGCAGTTCCGCACCCGCTATAACCTGAGCAACCCTTCTCTGCCGCTTGGCGAGTATAAAGTTATCGATACCGGTGATGACTCGCCCGCGCTGATTCGCGCGGCCAGCCGCATCAATGAGCGTCTTTATTCATCCACGGCGCTGGAAAAAGGCACCGGAAAAATTAAAACCCTACAGATAACCTGGCTGCCAAAAGCGCGCGACCCCGACCAAAATGGCCGCCGTAAACAGGCCATCGATTATATGGCAGCCTTGCTACGCACCTTTATGCCGTCACTCACCGGCGAGCAAAGTCTGAAAAAAGTGGAAACGTTGCTGGAGAAAGGCAAAGGACAACGGTTTTACCAACAGACTGAAGGCGCACTGCGTTATGTCGTGGTTGATCACGGCGAAAAAGGGCTAACTTTCGCTGTTGAACCGATTAAGCTAACACTATCTGATTCGTGATCGCCTCGATAATTAGGCACGAAAAACAGAGCCACCACGCTATTTCAACTCTATACTATCGGCAGTTCGATACACTCGTCAGACTGGCTGCCTGACGCAGCCATGAATTGATTAACTGGCAATATGCCTGGAGGAAACAAGATGCGACATCCCTTAGTCATGGGCAACTGGAAGCTAAACGGCAGCACCAGCATGGTTCAAGACCTGATCGCCGGTTTGCGCAGCGAACTGAGCACCGTCACCGGTTGTGGCGTAGCCATTGCGCCGCCAGCCCTTTATCTGGATCAGGCCAAACATCAACTGGCCGGCAGCCGGATGTGCGCTGGGTGCCCAGAATGTGGACGTCAACCTCGCCGGTGCGTTCACTGGCGAAACCTCCGCTACGATGCTCAAAGACCTTGGCGCGAAATACATCATCATCGGCCACTCCGAACGTCGCACCTACCACCATGAAAGCGATGAGTTCATCGCGAAAAAATTCGCCGTATTAAAAGAAGCCAGTTTGATTCCGGTACTGTGTATTGGTGAAACCGAAGCGGAAAATGAAGCGGGCCAGACCGAAGCCGTCTGCGCACGTCAGTTGGACGCAGTGCTGAACACGCTGGGCGCAAAAGCGTTCGACAACGCAGTCATTGCCTACGAACCTGTCTGGGCCATCGGCACCGGTAAATCCGCCACTCCGGCACAGGCACAGGCGGTGCACAAATTTATTCGTGACCATATTGCCAGCCAGGATGCGGCCGTGGCTGAACAAGTGATCATCCAGTACGGCGGTTCCGTCAACGCATCTAACGCGGCAGAGCTGTTCACCCAGCCGGACATTGACGGCGCATTGGTTGGCGGCGCGTCACTGAAAGCAGATGCCTTCGCGGTTATCGTCAAAGCAGCGGCACAAGCCAAAGGGCTGGAATAACTCCCTTGCAGAGGCCGCCGATGCAATGGTGGCCTCGTCAACGGCTCTATATCGGAGCCGTTTTATCACCGCGCGAGTTTCTCCCCATCGTTATTTTTGCAAACGATAAACACCACTAAAACTGACATTCATTCCGCCGCACTCATTATTATCCGCGACAATCAGATGGCCGCTGGTTATGCGCATCACTCCGGCACACTCAAATTCTTTTGCTGGCGTCCCCCATTCCAGCTTATCGCTTGCTGGTCTGGCCGTCTGGGAAAGGCTGCCCATGTGTACAATTTCCTCACCGGAGGAAGACATGCCGCCACGCCAATACGCGCGGCCTTTTATGCGCAGCGTCCCGTTGTTTCCTTGCGCCAGAGTAATAACGTTCTCGCCATTACGCCATGTACCAAGCCAATCGCGGAAAACGGGGGCGGCAGTGGCCTGTTTTTCAACAAGACCTGATTGCAGCCAACCGACAAAGGTACTCTTCTTACCCTGATACCACACGCACGACCAGCCATCACGCTCTTGTGCGACCAGCACGCTATCCCCTTCTATCAGATAGGCTTTTTGCTGACATAACGCCTGATTCGCCGGGCAGCCTTTATCCGTATCATCATCATAGAAATAGGCTTTATTCCCCTCAGAGGCTTTGATTTTGGCACGGGCATACTGCCCGGGGTAATCGGGGAAATAGCCATCACGGCACATCGCCATGTCATAGTCAGACTGAGCCGCCAGACATGGCAATGAGGCCAGCAACACGGCACCCGCTATTATGGTTTTCACGGTATATCCTCCTTCGTCAATACAGGTTTATACCGCGCATGATACCGACGTCTCAGTGCCTGCCCCAATGCCTGGAAGACATAAAAAAACCGGGCAAAGCCCGGTTAAAACATAAGAATCAGACACAACAGACACAAAAGGAGGGCCGTCAATCAAGCCAGGGAGGAGAGGGAGAAGACACCCCGGCCAGGTTTACAACGCATTATTTAAACAGAACCGCATTGCCATGCAGCGTATCGTCGCCCTGAACGGCAGTTATCTGAAAAGATTTAGCACCGGCGGCATCCGCTTTGGCAGCCAGTTTCGCTTGCAGGCTATCCAGCGTGTTGGCAGTAGCAGAAACACTGCCGACTTCCTGGCCCTGTGGGTACTGTACTTCGGTCGCAGCGAAAGAACCTGCAGACAGGGTGCTCAGTACGATGGCAGCAAAAAGAGTTTTCATGTTCATGATAATTTCCTTCATTTTAAATTTTCGTTTGGGTTGTTCGTAAATGACAAGTCAATTATCACATTGGTTACTATTTGCGGTTTCACAAAAAGTGCGATCCATATCACACCCTTATGCAACTAAAATGAAAAATTCATCTTTTCATAGCGTTAGCTAAGGAAATGTTAGTTAAGAAAAGATTAGTTAAGAAAATTTTCGTACCTGACTGAAAACGTCCACCGCAGGCTACTGGCATCTTGGGCTGGCGGCAGAAGGCCTGGCGCAAAGTTTAAGGTGGAGGCTGAGGCTGAGGCTGAGGCGAAGAAGAACAGTCGATGGGGTTTACAGACAAGCGGTATGAAATGCGCCACCGGTCAACACCGGTAACGCAAGGTAACACTGATTGGACGCGATGACACATCATCCCGCCTCAGGGATGGCTCCACATGGAAGGGTAACTTTCTCCCTTATCATTCACCGCCACCACGCGGTAGTAATAGCCGCCGGAAGGGGCAGTCACGTTATCACTGTAGGTATTGGTCGTCACGGTCGCGATAGTCTGATAATTCCCCGCCTCGCTGCCGGAGCGCTGGACAGCGTAACGTGTCGCGCCAGAGGCGGCCGACCACGATAACGTTGTCACCCCTGCGCTGGTTTGTGCTTTGAGGTAGAGCGGGGTCGCCGGTACCGGTGCCGCATCACGGGTACTCTCCAGATACAACACCACACTGCTGCGTGGCGCAACGGTGATGGTGCCGGACTGGGTGCGCTGTGATACCAAATCCTGTGCGGCATTAAAACCAACCGGTGTTTTTAGCGGATAACTGTTGCGGCTACTGACGTTAAGCCCCATCAGGTAGTGGCCAAAGCGTAAGGCATAGAAATCCGCCTTACCCCGGAAGGGATCGCTGACGGAGGCGTCCGATGGCGTCGCACCCAACGGCAGAATCTCTCCGGCATACGCATTGTTGGGCGCATTGGGCGGCACATACTGATTCTGTTCTGGTTTATCTATCATATTGGCGCGGGTATAACTGGTGGTCGCGCGAAAAAGCGGTGTGGTTTCCAGCACGCCGTACTGATCATACCCCGGCGTACTAAAGTGAAAACGCGCCAGAGCATTGATACCCGTCCCCGCTTTAGCCTGCCAGTAAGCGCTTAACCACAGGCGCTCATCACCTTTTTTCAATGCAACGATGGCATTGTCTTCATCCACCCAGGCAAAATCAGGCTGGCCGTCAGTCATCGGCAAACGTGCGCCGCTGTCGCTGGCGGTTTTAATGGTTTGGTAATCAGCAAACACATCCAGCGCTTCAAACGCCGACTCCGCCCCGCTCAGGCTGGCAAAAAACTGCCCATCTTCAAGCATTTGTTTGGCATAACCGATGAGCGTGGCATCGTTACTGGCCGCAGCAACCCGCAACCCTTTTGCCCGTTCATTGGTATTGAGCGAGTCAACATAGGCGATATAACCGGCAAAATTACCGTCACTTTCATGCGCACCGCGCCAGGCCAGTAAGCCTATCGCCTCCATTGCCCGATAATTATTGCCATTCACAACATCGATAGCCGGGCGGCGAAACGGTGCCCGCGCCTTTGCCATTTTCACCATTTGCTGGCGAAAATCATCGCTACCGGTCACGCGAACATATTCCGCCAGATAGGACTGCAATTCGCCATAACCCGCACCGACATATCCCCATTCACGGGTTTGGCCCTTATCCGTCACCTGATAATAGGCACTGCCGTAAGGCGCACGGCCACCGCCATCCGGCAGGTCATTTCCCGTCCAGGGCAGCAGGCCCACCGCCTCTCTGATGTAACGTTGTGCCGTTTTTTCAGCGAATGCCCGGCGGTCGTTTAACACCAGCAGGCCTTTATTGGCAAAGTAGATACTGTTGCTGGCAATCATTGACTGATTGGTTAACGTGCGCCTGTCCTGAAGGCGGCCAAATTCACGGCTGGCAAACAGCATATCAGCCCAGGCGGTGCGTCGGGTTTTTGTGCCGCCGCTGCCATAACTGACTGACGCGTCGAGGATAGCCGGTGTCAGGACATCACGCAGGTAATAGATAGCCTGTCCTTGCACGCCAAAGCTGCCACCCCAGCCTTTTACCGTGGCGTTGTCAGCATAGTATTGCGTTGCGTAAGCATCCAGCCCGGCAACAACCTGGCTTATCACCGCCGGATTCTGTTCACCTTTCAGCCCGGCCACCGAATAGGCACGGGCAAGATAGCGCAGGTCATTCCCTGAAAGATTGGCCGTTGTCGGCGCGCTGGCAAGCAGGCTGGTAATGCGATTATTCATGGCGTTACGAAATGAACCGTTAACACCTAAAATCTCCTCCCCCGGTGAAGTGCGTGCCACAACGGAAGGTTCACGGCCCTGAGGTTCTGCCGAGACATCCAGAAAGGGATCAACGTGTGTATAAGCACGGTAAACCCCGCGACTGGGCGTATTCATGGCGTACTGATAGGGGCTGGCAGCATCAGGCCCTCCGGCTCCGAACGGATAGAGCCGACCGGTAGAAACGATTTTCAGGGTTATCGTACTGCGGCCTTTGGTCATCGTATAAGGCAGCAGCGTGGTGGAGTAAAAGAAGCGGCCCGGCAAGGGTTTATGCCAGTGAGCCACATTCAGTGGCATGTAGTCACCCTCATGTCGGTAGCCCACCTGATACTCCACCCCCTCCTTGACCACATACAGGTAAAGCCGACCGATAGCGGAATTAACATCATCATCACCCCACAGTTTGACAGACACATAGTTGCGCAACTGGGGGTCTACCTTCATGGTAAACGTCAAACTACCGCCATACATTCCGGCCGGGCTCAGAGGCAGTAACTGGCGCGCAGGCTCTGCCAATCCCCCAGTCAGTGTCTGGCTGCTGGCATCAGCAAAACCGTGATTTTTCTCTGATACGCTATCACCAAAGCGTATCTGGTCAATCGTCCCGGCAGGCAACGCGGCGGTCTGGTCGGTTTGTGCCGCCACCGCCGGGCTGGTGAGTATCGAGGCCGATAACAGTGATGCGGCCAGCACGACCGCTTGCCAGTACATACGGAACATCACGCTCTTTTTTTGCATATTTCAGTCCTTTGGTTGTGAGCCATCATCCTTGGGTTATATTCAGTGACAATGACGGCATATAATTACCAATGTAATATTTTTATTTATTATTATCACGAAACTTTATTTCCTACGCTATTTACACACCGGCACCAGCGGTTAACCCGCATGCGAAATCCGCTATCGCCACGTCTTATGCCCCCTGCCTTGCTCATCATGCAGAAAACATCGTGCCATTACTGAAATAATAACGTTATTTATGAGTGCCAGATCACAGAAAATCGGCAGCCCGATTCAATAAAAAATGGATTATATGAGCGACGCTTAAGGTAAAAATGGAAATAATTTGTCAACTAATAAAGCAAAAAGTTTCTTAAATAGATAAAAATAATCACTCTGGAAAAGTAAGTGGTAAAAACGTTACCATATATCCCATCAAACAGACTTCCGTGCTAAAAGACATAAAAGTGATAACAGGGGGACATATGTTAGAAATATTTGATGTGAGTTTTAGTTTAATGTCAAATAACAAGCTAGACGAAGTGTTTACGCTACGTAAAGAGACATTTAAAGATAGGCTAGACTGGCAGGTAAACTGTATTGATGGCATGGAATTTGACGAATATGATAATGAGAATACGACCTATCTTTTAGGCGTTAAAGAGGGAAAAGTCGTTTGCAGTGTCAGGTTTATCGAAATGAAATACCCAAACATGATTACCGGCACGTTTTATTCTTACTTCAACACACTCTCTCTTCCTGAAGGGAACTATATTGAATCCAGCCGCTTTTTTGTTGACCGCGATCGGGTAAGACATCTTATCGGCACACGTAACCCAGCCTGCCTCACGCTCTTTCTTGCCATGATCAATTACGCCAGAAAATATCACTACGACGGTATACTGACGATTGTCAGTCATCCAATGCTCACGTTATTAAAACGATCAGGCTGGCAAATTTCGATAATAGAGCAAGGATTATCCGAAAAGCAGGAGCGCATTTACCTGCTACTGCTGCCCGCCGACGATGAAAGCCGCCTTGCGCTGATTGAGCGCATTACACAAATGACGGCTGTCGAAACCGAGCGGCTTACGACTTTGCCTTTGTTGGTTCCACTGGCTTGATAAGATTCATCTCAACGCCAAGCCTGATTGCATGCTTGGCATTTAACACACCCAGCTTTTTAACGACATTACCAATATGAAATTTTACCGTACTGGTGGTAATGCCAAGAATAAGCGCAATTTCCTGATACGTTTTTCCCATGCTGGCCCAATATAAAATTTCATTTTCCCGCACAGAGAAAATATCCGCTTCCTCTGTTTTTTGATGATGTTTATTACGACTCATCTCTCTATACAGCGAAGTGATTTTTTCATGGGCGGAAATCAGCAACATTTGCAGCTTATCTTTATTATTATGAATGACGTCTTCCATTTCCTGACTACGGTTTTCTTCAATCATAAAAGATAATGTGGCCAGATTATTGCCTGGATCGTGCAAGACAAAGGTATAACCACTAACGATGTCATATTCTCTCGAAAGGTTAAATATTTTCGAGAATTTCAGTTTTGAACTGATCATCAGCTCATCATCCCAGGAGAATGGCGAGATTTTATTGATAGCCGTCAAAATGACAGGATCAATATGCTGATAGTTATTGTCCCGATATATTTCGACCCACTCCGGCGGATAATTAGAGATAATGACCACATCGGTAGGTTTCTTCTTATTCATGATCAGATAGGCGTACTTAAGCTCGCCATAGCGCTTTAACTTTCTGTTAAGATAGCTCTGTATTGTGCTATTGATGAAGTCAACGTTAGAGAATGATATAGACATCTAACTCTCCTAAAACCGAGTACGCAACTCAACCTGACCATAACGGCACGAAAGTATAGTATCAACCTATACCTAAGTCTAACTATCTTTCCCGATTCAAAATCTTTAGAATTTTCAGAAAATAACATAAAGCACCAAATAAAAAAATCTGCTCCCTTTTAAAGAGCAGAAAGCCAAATTGGCATGCACCAGGGAATATCTGTTAGTTTTTTCATTCCGTGATAAATAAATTTGATCGTGCAGGAAGTCGGTTATCAGAGCGCCTCGCGTGCAACGCTAACCAGCACCTTCTATCTGCAACAGGTATAAATGCGGAACGTATTGTTATTAACCCTTCTCTCTCTTACCGCTGCGTTGTCGTGGCTAAGAGAGAGAAAGGTCATTTTCTTCTCTCATCTTCTTCTCTCATCACGCCCGCTATTTTCATCTCCCCCTCATTTCCCGATACACCTATTATTTGCAGCATCACTTTACCCGTCGCCAGCTCTTCGGCAAGGTTTCGCACATCATCGCCATATAGCAAACATTCAGAGTGAAAATACGCAATATTGCGGCCATTAGAAGATACTATGGCCGATCTATCGCATTTCTGTAACCGCCGCCATCGCTCGCAATCTCAAACAAAACGCAGGCCTGCGACGAGTTTTATACTCGCATTCAGAAACACTGAATGAAGGGGAAGGAAATGGAGCACACGCTGGTCAGTCATGATGATGAAACCTTGCACACGCTGCTGCGAGATAAACTGGTTGCGATTGGCGTTGATAATGGGCGAATTAAAGCTATTTTTGAGGGTTGTGCGCTGTTCGGCGCGGAAGGCGTACTGGATTCGATTAATATCGTAAGCCTGATTGCGGTATTAAGTGACCACTGTGAGGCCACTTATCATCTGAAGGGGGATTTGTTCAATCTGGCGGATGAGCGCCTCTTTGATGCCTTCCAGACGCTCGATAGCCTGACCGGTTTTCTGCGTGAGCGACTCCATCATGGCTAATCCGGTTCACACACCGGTTTTAAGCGACCCCATCACCGATGGCTACCTCGAAGAGGTCGCCATTGATGAGATTGCCCGTCGCATCGCAACACCGTTTTATGCCTATAGCGCCCGCCAGTTACGCCAGCAGCTCACACAGCTCTGGCAGTACCTGCCGCACGAAACTGCCATTTATTACTCGCTGAAAGCCAACCCCACGCTCTCCATCGTCAAAACGCTGGTCGAGCAGGGGGCCGGATGCGAGGTATGTTCGCCCGCCGAGCTGGAAACCGCCCTGGCCGCCGGGGTGTTACCTCAGCATATTCTCTATGTCGGCCCAGGGAAGTCGGCGGCGGCGTTGACCCGCGCGATTGATTGCGGCATTCGCGCCATTGTCGTGGAATCCGTCACCGAACTGGACAACATCAACCATCTGGCCGCGCAAGCGCACACCGTACAATCGGTGGCACTACGCATTAACCCCGATTTTAGCAGTGAACATGCCCGGCTGGTGATGAGCGGCAAAGCGACGCAATTCGGCATGACGCTGGCAACCGTGGAGACGGTACTCGAGGCGTTGCACCGTTGGCCACACGTCAACCTTTGCGGTTTTCATATTTATCTGGGCACGCGGATCCTGCACGCTCAGGCGATCGCTGATAATACGCGCAATATTCTGCAACTGGCGCTGACATTGCGCGAACGTTACCGCTTAACGCTGGACTTTGTCGATGTGGGCGGCGGTTTCGGCGTGCCCTATTACCCCAAAGAAACGCCGCTGGATTTGCCTGCGCTGGGCGAGGCCATGACCCCGATTATGGCGGCATTCCGCCAGCAAGCGCCCGGCACTCAAATCGTCATCGAACTGGGGCGCTACCTGGTTGCGCAGGCGGGTGTCTTTGTCACCCGGGTCAACACGCTAAAAACCGCCGGTGGTAAAACCTTCGCCGTCTGCGACGGCGGGGCGAATTGCCACAGTGCCGCCGCCGGGCTAAACAGCCTGCGGCGTAAAAATTTTCCGCTGCTGCGGCTCGGCGATAATCACGGGCGTCCGCTTCAGACTTACCAAATCAGCGGGCCGCTGTGTACCCCTACCGATTTGCTGGGCGATAACGTGCAACTCCCGGCACTGGACGTTAATGACCTAATTGGCATCACCCATTCGGGTGCCTATGGGCTGACGGCATCGCCGGGCGCGTTTTTAAGTTTTGGCGCGCCTGCGGAGGTGATGGTCGATGGTGCGCGCCTGACGCTCATCCGCCAGCCAGAAACCACCGCGCAGTTGTTAGCTCGCCAGCAACCGATCGCGCTTGATGCCCCTCAGCCCGCCCAGGAGCCATCATGACGGTATGTTTTCAGCCCGATGACGTGGTGTGGCGCACGTTTCACGATGAGGCGGCGGACTTGCTGGCTCCGCACGCGAATGCGGAGCTGATGGCCGACTATTTGCAGGCATTTTTCCACTCCCATCATGACCCGCGTCAGCCGCAGGCAGACACGCTCACCCGCTGGCTAAACAGTGAGTCACACAGCTTTAGCGCCATGGCGCTGGCACTCTTGCCCGAACTTCAGGCGCGTCGGCCAGTGATATCCAGCCAGCTTGATATGGTGGTGCTGGCGCACTGGACACCGGATAGCGAGCTCGGATGCGCTGTCACCAATGCGTTGATTCACGCCTGTGACGCGCCGCAGGCATTTGGCTTCTCAGTGTGCGATCGCGCGCTGGCAGCCCCGCTGTTCGCACTCCAGGCCATTAATGACGCGCTGGCAGATGGCCCGCCGACAGAGGCTGGCGATCATCACGCAACGGCTCTGTTGCTGATTGCCGATCAGGCCAACGCGCCCTACGCCAGCGGCGCGCTGGACGCGTTAACGCCACAAAATACCGCTTGCCTGATTCGGCTGGAAGCGCGCCCGCCGCAACAGGCTTGCGGTCTGGTGTTTGAAGGCTATTACCGCCAGCCCTACAACGCAGACGGGCCGACCGCCAGCACATTGGCGTCGCTACTGGCGCAGATAACGCCATCCCCCTTATCCGGCGCGGATAACTGGCCGCTCACGCTGGTTGCAAGCCCTGCCCTGCTGGCGGCGGTGGCGGATGAAAGTATGCCAACGCTTGCGCTGAACGAGACCCTGCTGTGCGCCGCGCCATTTATTCGCCTGAAACAGCAGGCCCGGCCAGGCTGCCGCTATTTGCTGCTGGTGCAGGAAACACGCCACCTGACGGCGTGCGTTTTACGCTATCAACCTGACGGCGACAGGCGCTATACGCCTTCCCCTTTCAGATAAGGATGCATCATGACAAACATTACCCACCTGACCGTCTGGCTTGACCGGGCAGCCAAAGAAGCCGCCAACAAGACGGCGATTATCGACCCGGAACGTGAAATCAGTTGGTTCATGCTGCGCCTGCAAGCCCGCCAGCTGGCTGACTATCTCGGCGCTCAGGGGGTAGAAAAAGGCGACCGGGTGATTGTCTATATGCCCAACTCGCTGACATTTGCGCTCTATTTCTGGGCGTTACAATATCTTGGCGCTATCTTCATCCCACTGAGCCCCGAAACCAAGGCCGATAAATTAAGCTGGCTGGTGGACAATGCAGGTTGCCGATTGCTGATTGCCGATGCCGCCCTTGGCGACGAGATTGCCAAAGCGCAGGCCAGCGAACACTGGCAACACTACAATCGACAGACGCGGGTCTGCGTCAGCCAGGAGATAGCCGATACACTCGTCTGCGAGCCCTACCGCATCTGCGAGCACCAACAGCCCGCTGGCATCGACCTTGATTTAGCCTGCATTATTTATACCTCCGGCTCCACCGGCCAGCCCAAAGGGGTGATGCTCAGTCGCCGTAACATGATAACCGCCGCCAGCGCCGTGTCAGGCTACCTGCAACTGCGTGGCGATGACCGCATCATGCTGATGATCCCCATGAGTTTCGACTACGGCCTGTATCAGATGATCATGGCCGCCGTGGTGCAATGCACCCTGATTATCGAGCCTGATTTCCGTCGCCCGTTGCTGTCGCTGCAACGGATGGTGGCGCTGCGGGCGACGGTGTTGCCGATTGTCCCGACCATGCTGCGCCTGATTACGCCGCTGGCATCACGCTATGACTTCTCTGCCCTGCGTACCGTCACCAATACCGCCGCCGCCCTGCACCCAACAGACATCACGCGGTTACAACAGCACTTTCCACAGGCGCGCATCTATTCGATGTACGGGCTGACCGAGTGCCACCGCTGTACCTATTTACCGCCGGAATACCTCGACAGCCACCCGCAAAGCGTTGGCATTGCCATCCCGAATACCGAACTGTGGGTGGTGGACGACAGCGGCAAGCGCCACACCCGTAACGCCACCGGCGAGCTGGTGATTCGCGGCGCAACCGTGATGTGCGGCTACTGGCGTAATGAAGAAAAGAGCCGTGAGAAGCTGCGCCCCGGCCTGCTGCCGGGCGAGCAGGTGTTATACACCGGCGATATCTGTCGGCTGGATGAAAACGGGCTGCTCTATTTTATTGGCCGACGCGACGACATGCTGAAAAGCTGCGGCGAAAAAGTTTCGCCGAAAGAGGTGGAAACGATACTCAGCCGCCACCCGCAGGTGGCTCAGGTGGCCGTTATCGGCGTACCGCACGCCGTTTACGGTGACGAAATCGTCGCCTGCATCGTGCCACAGGGTGAACTGAATGAAAAAGCACTGCTTGGCTGGTGTAAAAGCCAGATGGAGTCGCACATGGTGCCGCACCGTATCTGCCTGATGGCGCAATTCCCTGTTAACCCTAACGGCAAGGTTCACCGCACCCTGCTGCAAGAACAACTGGTTGCAAGCCGCCCAGCGGCGCAACGCAGCCCGGCCTGATGGAGCCCGAGTTATGTCAGCAAAATCACCTGAAACCGGCGCCAGTGTGCTGCCCGATAACGCCACAAGCTATTACCCCGATATCGTCAAAGCCATCGGCATGGTGCTGGAAACCGATGACCTGTCAGAGCTGCACCCGCATACCGATCTGGAGCGGGATCTGGGGTTTGAGAGCGGCATCTTCATTGAGCTGATGATGTACCTCGAAGAGATGATAACCGGGTTATCGATTGACCCGGTGATGCTGGACACCCAGCACATCACCACCATCGACTCGCTTGACCGCTTCATCCACGCGCAACGGGAGCAGGGGTTATCGTGCACACCGTAGCCGCATGGCAGTATCTGGTCGCCCTGTTTGCGCGTTTTGATGGCGTGCAGAGCATCGCTGCCTATAGCGTGAGCGGCGATATCCGTTACCACCAGCTCTACCACAGCGCCCTGAAACTGGCGGCGCAACTACAGGCCCACCATCAGGCGAGCAGACGCCAGCAGCCTGCGCCAGTGCTGCTGTACGGCCACAAACACCCGGCCAGTCTGGTGGGTTGGTGGGCCTGCCTGCTCACCGGCCACCCGGTCGTGCCGGTAGAAACGGATAACAGCGCCGAACGGCTGCGCTTTATCGCCGACGGTATTCAGGCAAGCCTGCTGTTAAACGCGGGCGAGCACGCTGCCCCGGAGTGTGGTGTGCCGGTTATCCGCGCCACTGTACTGAGTGAAGCGATGATACCGGATACCGGCACCTCGCAGACGCTCACCGCACTCTGCCAGCGCATGGAGCAGGCCTTTGGCCATAACGGGGTGAGCGGCATGGCCTACATCATGTTCTCTTCCGGCACCACCGGCGCGCCCAAAGGCATTCAAGTCAGCTACCTGAATCTGGCCCATTTCGTGCGCTGGGCCACGGCGCACTTTGCCGAGCCTGGCCCGGTCAGCGGCAATATTCGCTACTGCTTTGACGTCAGCCAATACGAGCTATGGCTCGCCTGGTATTACCGCCAGCCGCTGTGTGTGCTGGATTACCGGGATGTCATCAACACCCGCAAAATGATCGCCCGTCACGCCGATGCCGGGACGCAAACCTGGGTCAGCACGCCGTCACTCACACGTAACTACCTGCGTGATAAAGCGTTTTGCCAGCAAAACCTGCCTGCGCTTCGCCAATTTATTTTTTGCGGCGAAGTGTTAAGCAAAGAGCTCGTCATGGCGTTACAACTGGCGTTTCCCGGCTGCCGCCTCGTCAACACCTATGGCCCGACCGAGTGTACCGTGGCGGTCAGCGCCTGCGACATCACGCCAGCAATGCTGAAGTGCGACGCGCCATTACCGCTCGGCACCGCGCGGCCCGGCGTCACGTTGCGTATCGCAGGCGAGCCTTCGGGCACGCGCGGTGAAATCATCATCACCGGTGATGCCGTCAGCGCAGGCTATCTCAATGCCAGCCCGGCACAGCAGGCGCGCTTTTTTACCGATGCCAACGGCGTGCGCGGTTATCGCACCGGTGATATCGGTTCACTGCGTGATGGCCTGCTCTATTTTCATGGCCGGGAAGACAGCGAGCTGAAAATTCAGGGCTATCGCGTTGTTATCAGCGATATTGAGAATGCGCTGCGCGAGCATCCGCTGGTACACGATGCCATCATCACCCCCTGGCTTGTACGCGGCATTGCGCAAGGGTTGCAGGCGTTCGTGCTCGCTGACCAGCCTGATATTTTCCCGCAGTTGGCCGACTACCTGCGCCGGTATTTCCCCGTCTATATGGTGCCGAAATTCTGGTATCCGGTAGAGGAAGCGGCGCTTAACCACAACAGTAAGCTGGATCGCCTGCGCGTCACAGAACAGGCAATCGACAAGGGTAAACGCTATGTTTTCGTCAGTTCTTGACCCGATACAAACGCACATCCGCCTGCAACCACAGCAGTTGGCGCTCATTAACGACAGCGGCAGCTACAGCTTTGCCACTCTGGGGCTGCGCATTGAGGCTATCCGCCAGGCGCTGCGCGCACATAAACCGCGCTGCGTACTGATTTACGGCCACAAACAGCTTGATGCCGCCGCCGCCATGCTCGCCTGTGCGTTTGAGGCAACACCCTTTACCTTTGCCGATATCGCCAACCCCGCCGAACGTATCGGGCGGATAGCGCACGTAACACAGGCTGATTTGATACTACTGACCTGTTTACCACCAGAAGGTTGTGTGTTGCCCTCACTCGCCACGCTGATGACCGACACACTGACCCATGGCGAGCCATTGGGCCCAACGTCAGCAACGACGCTCTCGACACTGCTGTATATCCTGACCACATCAGGCACAACTGGCGAACCCAAAGGGGTGAAAATCAGCCATGGCAACTATGAGGCGCTGGCACGCTGGGCGTTACCATTACTTCACCCCGTACCACAAGGAGCGCATGTTAACCATGCCTGTCTGTCATTCGATTTGGGAATAATGGATGTGTTCCTGACCTTGGCTGCCGGTAAAACCCTCATCATGCTCGACCACCGTAATAACATTCTCCCGCGTAAGAATTTGTCATTACTCACCTCCCCGCGCACTCAGATAGACAGTTGGTTCTCCACTCCTGGTTTTCTTGAATTAATGTGTGCCGATGCACAATTTAACCAGCACGCGCTTCCCAACCTGAGAAAAATTGCCATTGGCGGTGAGGCACTACTTCCCGACCTGGCCGAAACACTCCATAAACGCTTTCCTCTGGCAACGATTCTACATTGCTATGGCCCGACAGAAGCTGCCTGCATGACCCATGCCGCACCGATAGATGTGGAGAATCTCCCCCCATCACCGCCACTCTCTCTGGGGCACACCTGTGGCGATACTCGATTGAGTATTATTGATGGACAACAACGCCTTGTCCCCCATGGTACCGTGGGGGAAATCGTGCTGCATGGCCCGCAAATCAGCCCAGGTTACTTACCAGAATCTGACCCGCGTAATGCGTTATTTGGCGACGGCCCCATCGGGCGCTATTACTGTACCGGCGATCAAGGGTATCTCGACAACCACGGCCAGCTCTTCGTCAAAGGCCGTGACGATGGGCAGATAAAATGGCAGGGACACCGTATAGAAAGCGGTGATATCGAATCGATTACCCGTCAGTTAGACGCGGTACAACAAGCCGTGCTATTAACCGAAAAAAACCACAACGCCGTCAAAGACCTGATTTTGTGTCTGCACCTTGCGCCGGACACCGCCGAGCGGCGGGCCAGCCTGCGCCATGAACTGGCACAGCGTTTACCTGCCTATATGGTGCCGCGCATCCTTCATTTTACCGGCCCGTTCCCGCTCACGTTGCACGGCAAAACCGACCGGGTGGCGTTAATGCGCCAGTATCAGGCCGAGGTCGCGGCCATGGGGTAAAGACCGTGAGTTAAAGGCCGTGTGTCAAAGACCATGAGTTAAAGGTCATGCGATAACAGCAAAAATCACATCATGACCTGCAAGCAGGAATAAAAAAAAATACCGGCTATCGGTAGTCTGTCATAAAGGATATTGACGGGGGAAAAGTCGTGAAATTCAGCCATCTGGGATATATCGTCAGGAATAGCGATACCACCATTGCGGCCATGGCCACCTTTTTTCCCCATATTGCTGTGCATCGTAAAAAAGTCACCGCCCAACAAATTTACGTGACCTTCATGAATACCGCCGATGGCGATATGCAGATAGAACTGGTAGAACCCCTGCCGGAAAACCGGCTGTTAACCGGGCTGCTGGAAAAAGAGAACAAAGCCTGCCTGCCCTACCACATCTGTTTTGAAGTGAACAACTTTGAGCAAAAGTATCAGCAACTGCGCGCAGAAGGCTGGCTGGCGTTAACGCGCCCGTTCCACGCCTACCCGCAGGGCCCGCTGGCCAGCCACTTGTATAAACCCGAGGCCGGTATCATGGAGATTATGTCTGGCAGCACCCAACTGATTGCGTTGGGAGAAACCGCATGAATGACACCGAACGTTTCCTGCTCCCGCTCAAACAGCTGGTTGAAGGCACGCTGCACGAAGGGCGTCACCTCGGTGGGCAAATTGATATCGACCCGGATAAAGCGCGTATTACCGCGCAATACTCGCTCGCGCCAATGCTCAACACGCTTGGCGTGCCCGCTGATTTTCAGCCGGTCAGTTGGCTGACGGAGTCGGGGCTCGCGCTCAAGGCGCTGCCGCTGCCATTACGCTGCGAACTGTATGAATCTTTTGGCTATATTGACCCCAATTTACTGTTTGCCGCACCGGGGCCAGGCATGGCGGCGCTGGTCGTGGAAAGCATGGGCACTCAGGCGCAGCAGGAGGCGTTCTTCGCCACATTTAAACGGGCGCTCACCTGGAGCAGTTTTGCCATGACCGAGCCCGAGGCCGGCAGCGATGCCCAGCATATCCAAACCCAGGCGGTGAAAACCGATGGCGGCTGGCTTATCAACGGTGAGAAATATTTGATAGGTAATGGCGTCGTGGCGGACATCGGCGTGGTTTTTGCGCGTACTGCCCCCGGGCCGCTGGGCATCAACGTGTTTATCTTCTCGTCACGCCACGATGAGGGGGTTCAAGCCGAACGCATCCCGATCCACGGCGTGCCCGGTTGCAATGTGTCGCACCTGCGTTTTCGCAATCTATTCGTGCCAGACAGCGCGCTGCTGGGGCAACACCTGAAACCGACCGAGCGCTTTGCCCGTTCGGCGATGGTGACATTCGATTCGCTGCGCCCGTGCGTCGGGGCGATAGCGCTAGGTATTGCTCGTGCGGCGTTGGATCTGTCACTGCAACAGCGCTGGTCGAGCGCTCGTAGCCAGTGGCGGCAAAAAGCACAGCGTCAGTTGCAGGCGGCCCTGTCTCAGGCCCGGTTGATCTGCGCACGCATCGAGCGAGGCGAGCCCTGCGGGCGCGAAGCGGGGTTGGCCAAAATCACCGCGACTCGCATCGCAGAGCATGTGGTGTTGAATGTCGTACACCACGCGCCACCCGCAGCACTGGCGCAATACCCGCGTCTGGCCAAAGCGTTACGCGATGTCAAAGCGCTTGAATACACCGAAGGCACGACCTTTATTCATCTGCTCAATCACGCTTACCGGGGGGCCTAACGTGGTGCCGCAGGTTATCGACAACGTGCGCAATATCGGGCAGGACGACGTGATACAGGAAAACGGCGTGCTAACCGTCGCGACACAGGCTCGTCGGCTGACGCCGGAACACATCGCCCGGCTCGGCCCTTGGCTGCGGCTAAACCAGCTCGACGAACGCCGCCCCTGGTTTATCCACTCACCTTGCCACAGTGACGCCACCGGATTGCATGCCGCTCAGGTCATCTCGCTCTGTCGCCAGTTCTGTCACACGCACTCTCGCGCAAGCCTGTTGTACGAATATTGCGGCGTGCCCTATCAGTTTCGCACCCCGTTACTGCAAAGCCTGCTCTATGCCGCACCCGGGTTCCAGCACAGCCAGGGCATGAAAGCACGGGGAGAGGCACTGTCTGCACGCGCGCTCGCCAGCGTTTTAGTTGATAACGACAACGCGGTTTTGTATCTCAACGACCCGCTGATACGCATCCGCGCCGACGAGGACGCCACGCCGGTAACATACCGCTACAGTACGCTGCGCCGGAGGCCATGATGTTCCAGCGCGTTTGGCTATCGCCCGCTGCATTTATCGCTCTCTCATGGCCGATGACGACAACCCCCTGTTTCACACCGTCAGGAGCGTGCGCGTGCTAGGACACCTTGAGGCAATAGAGGTCTCGTTTCCCCCTGTCGTCCAGTCACTGAACGAGGTTGCCGGGGAAGTTGGCCTCAACCCGCTGGATATCCGCATGTTTGAGCGTTTTTATGGCCTGCGCCGCTTTCATGGCGGCCCCGGTACGCTCGACGATTTACTCACGCCGGTGATAGTGCAAATGCAAGCCCGTCAGCCACAGGCGTTTGCGGCCATCAGCCACGTTGTGCATTGCCATACCGTACCGGGAGTGCGGGTGTTTGAACACGCCAGCCACTCACCCGCCTGGCTCAACCATTTTCCCGCGCACGTTGAATTCGCCAGCCTGACGATGGGGCACTGTGCCACACCGCTGACGGCAGCCGACTGGCTGCTCAAACAACTGGCGCCCGATCAATTTGGCCTGATGCTCATCGGCGAGAAAGCGTTTCATCCACGCGTAAAACTGATTCGTGACACCACGTTGATGGGAGAGGCAGCCTGCGCGGTGCTGCTCACCCGTCACGGCAACGGCCCGGCGATCCTCAGCCGCTATACCGGGCAGGATGGTCGGTTTAGCGTGCAAACCGGCTTTGATGCCGATGAGACGTCTGACTTCGGCCAACACTACATCGATTTCACCCGCCAGCATCTTTATGCCGCGCTGGATAAAGCGGGACTGAGTATTGATGAGCTGGACTGGATAGCGCCGCACAATGTCAATCGGTCATCCTGGCATCGGCTGGCGCAATTGCTGCCTTTTCCGCGCGAGCGCATTTTTTTGGATAACGTTTCTCGTTACGGCCACTGCTTCGGCGCAGATCCCTTCATCAATTTGCGTGAGTTACAACAGCAACGCCTGTTGCAAACGGGCGATAAAGTGCTGCTGATAAGCGTTGGTCTGGGAGCCACGTACTCGTCATTATTGGTGCAGGTTTAACCCTGACGGCGGCAAGCAACAGAATACGCATCAGGATGCAATATCGGGCAATACAACGGGGCAATTCCCGATAAGGTTATTCCCGGCAGGGAAAATAGTAAGCGAGCGATACAATTAATCATTTTCACGATTAATCATCTATACCCCAAATCATTCGCGTTGCGAGACAGCGGCAAGTGGGCGAAGGGTGAGGCCCATTGATGGGCCGAGTCACGCAGCCAACGCGCCTGCGACTTGACGTATGGCGGGTATATAACACGGTATGACCACCCTTTTATCTGACAGGCAGGACGACATGAAGGCTCTTACGTTCAGTAATGTATTAAAAGAATTAGACGCGCTGGGCGAAAAACTGCGGTGCGCGGCAAGCGAAGCAGAATCAGACCGCGCACGGGCGCTGTCCTGTCTGGAAGATGAGCTGCTTTATACCATCGCTTATATCGGCATCCCGCCGCAGTTTATTCCATTTAAAGGGTGGGATTATCAGGCTTGTCACTACAGTGACCACATCAGTATGCTGGAATATTTAAGCCGTTTTGACGCCAGCGGCCTGATGATGTTGCCTGGCGCATCACTGTCAGCCAGGGCCGTGACCACGCTCGGCACGCCGGAGCAGCAAGCGTTCTTTTTCTCTCGTTTTAATCAGCCGCCATGCTGGGCGTTTTTCGCCGTCACCGAACCGGAATTCGGTTCAGATACGCAGGCTATCGCGTCCTCACTCACGGCGACAGACACCGGGTATCGGCTGAATGCTCATAAGAAATTCATCGGCGGCGCGCAACTGGCCTCGGTAGGTCTGGTATTTGCGCGAGAAGGCAATACGCAGCGTCTGGTGATGGTAGAACCGCAGCAGGCTGCCGATAGGATGACCATCACCCCATTGGAGCAGTTTGGCTTACAAGGCTCCAATCTGACTGAAATCGTCATCCGCGATCTCCCGGTCACGCCAGAGCAGATTTTGGGTTACGAACGTAAAGGGCTGAATCAGGGATTGAATGCGCTGGGGCAGGTGTTTGAGCGTCATCGCCCGATGGTCAGCGCCATGGCGTTAGGCACCGCGTACGGCCTGATGCAGGAATTGGATAATCACGCGCGCAAGCCCGATGACCAGCGTTGGCTCGCCCAGCAATGGCGTACCTATCATCTGTTGCGCCAGCAGCTGGAGAGCATCGCACTACGCTATCAGTCCGGCCAGTCGCAATATCACACCACCAGCCAGTTAAAACGCCGCAGCACGTTATTTGTTGAAACGCTGGCGCATCGCATGCCGCATGTATTAAGCGAATCAGCCTGGCTTGAGAATACCGCCCTGCGACGCCGTTGCCGCGATGCGATGGCCTTTGAATACATGGAAGGCACCGCCCATATCCACCTGATGAACAGCTTCCGCTGCTATACCGCCAGGGGAGGCGTCTGTGCCCACGTATCTTGACCCGCGATTAATATTGCATCGCCAATTTTCGCTGCCAGACACGCCACGCCACCATGAAGTGACACCGGCGCAGGAGTATTATTGGCATGATTACACCACCAGACTGTTCGCCAGCAATGGGCTACGCTGGCAGGAACAGTTGGTCAATCCGCAGCGATATGCCAAGGTGGTTAGCGACTTAACCTCATTTATCAATATGATAGGCCAGCTGCTGCCAGAGTATCAGGCCGGTCACGACACATCCCATATCGATAGCGTCTTAATGGCACACTGGACGCCGGATGTGCATCTCGGCAGCTCTGTGGTGAACTATGTAATTGAAGCGCTTAAGCTACCGGCTTGTCTGGCATTAACCATCAGCGATCGCGGGCCGGATGCCGCCCTGTTTGCCTTTGCCAGTATCGCAAACTGCCAGCAAGACGATAACCATGACGCCTTGCTGTTAGTCGCCGATCAATGTCATCTGTTATACCACTCATCGCTGATGACCGCGCTTAACCCGCAAAGCAATGCCTGCCTGTTCTCTGTCAGCGGTCATGAGCAGCCCTTGCGCTACCAGGGTTTTTGCCGCCATCCGTTGCCTGACGCCGCGCCGTTAACGCCCGCTGTACAGCACCTGTCCCAGCGCTTTTCGCTGCGCGCCGAGCGATTATGCGTCATTGCCGACCCCGTCCTACTGGCTGACCTGCCCGCCACCACGCCCGGCATCGCCACCAATCCACGGCTGGTGTGCGCAGCGCCGTTTGTGGCACTGGCGGAGCACTACCAACCCGGTCAGGATTATTTATTACTGGTACAACATCAGCACAACCTCAGCGCGCTGGCGCTACGAGGGGTGGCATAATGCGCCTGACGCACTTTGTCACCTGGGTGCCGCAAGCGCGTATCACAGCCCAGGACATTATTGGTGCCGCCGGTGCCAGCGCATCGGAAGCGCGGATTTTCTCACAGCTATTCGGGTTTCGGCAGGTTGCCGCACTGCCGCCAGAGCTGACGCTGGCAACCGTATTCTCCCGGCTACTGACACAGTTACAGCAACACTCTCCTCAACCGCAACGCCCCGTCGATGCCCTTATTTACGCACACGGTATGCCCGTGCAGTCTGCGACAGACTCCGACTGGCTCACACAGCTTGGCCGCACACACCCGTTTGTTGATTCACTCGCCCCTTGCTACGAACTGGATCAACAAAATTGCGCCACGCTGTTTTGGGCGCTGGCGCTGGCGCAACGGTTACTGGCGCAAAAAAAAGCGGCCAGAGTCGCGATCATTGCCGGAGATAGTTTCGCCGCCTACCCAATGCAGGAGCGCTATGTGCCCGGGTGCTCGCTTGCGGGTGACGCATTTGCCGCACTCCTGCTTGAAGAACAGGGTGATGGTTTGCAGCTAGGGCCCATCTTTATGAGCCAACGGATGGAGTTTCACGAGGGGCTATATGGTGATGAGCGGTCGCTGAAAGCGTTTTATCTGGCGCATGATGACATGGTAAACACTGCGCTATCAGGCTCTCTCTCCTCAGGTACGGAGATAGAGCGACAGCAACTTCATCTGCTGCCTCATAACGTTAACCGATTAAGCTGGCTCAACTATTCCCGACGCCACCAACACCCGCTGGCAAACATTTCTCTGGGGCTGATGCCAGATATTGGGCACTGCTATACCGTTGACCCGCTCCTGTTGCTCCCAAGCGCACTGCCTGCCATCCGGCAAGGAAAACCCCATGTGATGCTGTCTGTCGGCCTGGGAGCCTGGATAGGCAGTTGCCGGATAAGCGATGCCGGGCCCCGCCATTGACACCGGCTCACCCAAGAGACTTTGTTAAAAATTATTTATCAGAGCAATATTCAATTTCAGACAACAATGAATAATTACGTTATGCATAATAGCAATCAGGGAAGGCTTTGCGGGCTTGCCAACAAAGCGACAAGGATGTAATGAACCTTCTGCCTGAAAACAGGGAAGCACGCTCAGGTAGATTCGGCCAGACAAGGACCCGACTGGCCGCTGGTTCCTCCTGACACGGGATGTCAGGCTGACATGACAAGGATAATGAAAGGAAAAAGGAGAGAGGAATGAGAGCGTTGCTTTGTTCCGCGTTAGCGCTGCTGCCATTGACGGTGGCCTGTTCGCCAACGAATCAGCAAAATGTGGATGTGCCCTCCTTTACGACACTGGATGTCAGCCGAGGCTTAAGCGTCACTCTGGTTTGCGGAAAAGGAAACCGCGTGGAGGCCAGCGCCAGACAGGATGTGCTGGAAAAGCTGGTCATCCGCTCTCAGGGACAAAGCCTGGTTATTGAAAATCGCTCCAGCGATGACAGCATCCTGCGTAGCCACAGCGCCGATGTCACCATCACGCTCAATGCCCCGATTGATACCCTGATTGCGCAAGCAGGGGTAAAAGTCACTGTTCCGGCCTGTGCTGTTTCGCCAGAAAAACTCGCCGTCAAAGGCAGCATGGGCGCCGCCGTGGATGTGGCGGGCAAAACGCAGCAACTTGACCTGTCGCTGGCAATGGGGGCCTCGTTCAATACCGCAGAGAAAGCCTCATCCAGCCAAACCGCTTTCTCGGCACAGAACGCCGTGGTGAATATCGCCATGGGCGTGGATGCCAGGCTGTGCCACGTCGACCAACTGAGCGGCACAGTCACCACCGGTGCCCGTGTGCGCGTTGCGCCACAAACGCATGTTCAAACCAGCAGCGACATTGCCAGCGTGATAGAACGCTCGGGTTGCTAACCCACCCAGCCGGTATCTGTTACCGTTACCAGACGCCAGCGCGCCGATGATGGAACCTGTTGCCCAGACAGGCAACACGTCAGGGCAATCGGCACCCATGACGCTGGTGTATTTTCACTTGCCGCAGACAAATTTGCCGCAGACCGATGCGATAACGCCTCATCAAACGTCTCAGTGACGCCACCGGGGTAAACCCATCGATCGGTCAGCACACAATCGATACGCTCGTCGTTATCCCACACACAGAGCTCGCCGTGAGGGTCACGCAAACAGCGAAACGACGAGAGAGGCTTACGTAACCCCATCCCCAGCGCCTTGAGATAGGCTTCTTTATGGCTCCAGAGTTGAATAAACGCAGGCAAAAAGGCGCGGTCATCCAGCGTGGCCAGCTCATGCTGCTCATCCGGGTGGAAAAAACGCTGGGCAATGGCGCGCTTACGTGCAACCTGCCCCTGACAACGTTCAACATCGACACCGACCGGGATACCCTCAGCGAAGGCAAACGCCACGGCCCCCTGTGTGTGCGACAGGTTAAACTGAATATGCGGGTAGTGGGGTAAGAACGGCTTGCCGTAACGATCGCGGGCGATTTCCAGCGACTGAGGCGACCGTTGGCATAAGGGCGCCAGCAGCCACAATAGCACCCCATGCGCCAACTCTCGCAAGGTCAACGCCGCCTCATCAGAGCGCTGTAGCGCCGCCCGTGCGCGCTGGGCCATCAGCGGCTGTTCCAACTGCGGCTGGGAGAGAATGATACAGTGCGCATCAGGCCATGAGCGCACGGTCAACTCATGCCAGTGGCAAGAAGATATTAACGACGCAACCTTCTGCATCTTTACGATTCTCCAGCGTCAGGTGGCCATCATGCCCCTCAACAATCTGACGACACAGAATCAGTCCGATACCGCTGCCATGTGTCTTGGTGGTATAGAACGGCACAAACAAATTCTCAATGTTTGCCACCCCTTTGCCTTGATCGATAATTTCAAGGTGCAATTGACGGGCCATCACCTTCCAGCGCAGTTGGATTTCACCGTGGCCGGGTTCCATCGCTTCATCCGCATTCTTAAGCAAATTAATCAGCATTTGCTGCATCTGGTTGGCATCTATCGGCACGATCAGCGGTGACTCGCCATGAAAAACCAATGGGCGCTGCGGAAACAGCGAAGCCATTTGCATAATCAGCGCCGTCATATCGCACGGCTGTTTGTTAGCGGGCGGCAACCGGTTTAACTGGCGATAGCTGCCGACAAAGGTGATCAGCTCGCGGGCACGGTTATTGATAATCTCCATGCCATTAATCAAATCCGCTGCTGCCGGATGTTGATTGTCCTTACGGAACATATGTAACAGTGTCTGGCTGAGAGAGGCGATGGGCGTCAGCGAGTTATTGATTTCATGGCTAATCACCCGCAACAGGTTTTGCCAGGTTTTCTGCTCTTCATTGCGTAACAGCTTGCTGACATCGCTAATAAACAACAGATGATTTTGCCGCCCGTCTTCAATAAATGAATCGTGGCGAATCTGGAACATGCCGCGCGTACCGGGGAAACGCCAATCCACCGGTTCCGCACCGGATGATTGCTGCAACAGTCCCTCCAGACCAAACTCCGCCGACGGTTGCCCCACCAACAGCGACAGCGGTTTATTTACCAGCGCTGCCGCCGCCTCGTTGCACCAGATGATATTCCGCTGTGCATCCAGCGCGAACACACTGATATTGATATTGGAAATGACCTTGTGCAGCACATAGTAGGTTTCTTTTTGTTGCTGACGACTGCGCGCCATCGCGCCAGAAAGCTGGTTAATTTGTCGAATCAGGTTATCAAATGCCCCTTTGCCCTTCGTTACCCCACGCAGGCTAAAATTTTCCTGCTCCAGCGCTTCCAACAGGTTAGACACCACATGAATTTTCGCGTTGAGCCGCTCGGAAAAGGTGAAGCTGCTGTAGATAAGGCACAGAAAAATAATAAATACCGTCAATAATTTTAGGTATACCGACTGATCGGGGAACAACCAGAGCAGAAAATACCCCAGCAAGCCTGCGATCGCCGCAACATTGAATGACAACAGGTGAGGTGGCTCAAAAGAGGAGTCGAGTTTACTCATGGTTAATTTTGTATTTTTCCAGTCGTCGGTAAAACGCGCTGCGACTTAGCCCCAGCGAATGGGCGGCTTTGATAGCATTACCATCAAATTTCGCCATACGCTGGCACAATAGCCGCTCTTCAATATCAGCAAGCGTAGCATCAGCCGACAATTCCAGTGCCACCCTCGCCACTTTAGGCGATGCGGCTGGCAGCGAAGGGAAAATATCATCGCTGTTTAAACGAGCAGCGCCGCACAATAATACCGCGCGCTCCAGTAAATGGCTGAGTTCGCGGATATTTCCAGGCCAGTGATAACCATACAAAGCGGACTGCCCTGACGCACCGAGTGCGGGTGCCGGTTTATTGTATTTTTTGGCATAACGCTCAATGAAGTTCAACGCCAGCGGCAGGATGTCATCACGCCGCTCCACCAGCGACGGCACCCGCAGCTCAATGGTATTAAGCCGGTAGTATAAATCTTGCCGGAAAACCCCCTCCGCCACTCTGGCCGCCAAATCCGCATTGGTGGCGGCAATAATACGGCAATGGGTTTTCAGCGTACGCGATGAGCCCACGCGCTCAAAGCTGCGCTCTTCCAGAATCCGCAGCAATTTACTTTGCTGAGTCAACGGCAGGTTGCCAATTTCATCAAGAAACAGCGTGCCTTTATCCGCCAGTTCAAAGCGCCCGACCCGGCTTTCCCGCGCATCGGTAAACGCCCCTTTTACATGGCCGAACATCTCGCTCTCAAACAAATTCTCGTTGATGCACCCCATATTTACCGACACCATGCTCTCTTCACGGCGTGGCGAGAGCTGATGAATGATGCGCGCCAGCAGGCTTTTCCCGGTACCGTTCTCGCCCAAAATAAGAATATTGGTTTCCGTCGCCGCGACTTGCTCAACAATGCGCATCAACTGCTTCATCGGGGCAGACTCCACCACCCATTCGCCGTTAAAGGTATCTTCCAGCTCCAGCTTGAGCAGCGCATTCTCCTCTTGTAGCCGTTTACCGGAACGCTGACTACGGCTAAACGAGATTTGCTGACGAATCACATTCAATAAACGCTCGTTGTCCCAGGGTTTCTGAATGAAATCCACCGCACCTGCCTGCATCGCACTGACGGCAATATCCACACTGCCCCAGCCGGTCATTGCCACCACCGGCAGGTATTCGTCGTAGCGCCTAATCTCTTCAAGCAATACCAATCCTTCCTGACCCGAGGTGGTATCACGCTGGTAATTCATATCCATCAGGATTAAATCAAAATCATGCTGGGATAATTGAACAGGAACCTGATCAACTGAAGAAGAGAGCGTCACCTGATACCCTTCCATGGACAGCAGCATCTGTAAGCTGGCCAGAATGTGTGCGTCATCATCGACAATGAGGATATGTTGCTTATCCGTCATGTGGGTCCTTAATTGCGCTAATTCATACTGACTTTTATGCCAAGAGAGCCTGAGCAGACCACGTCGGCTAACCGGCTCACCTTACAGCATAATCGATTCGTGGTAACAGTTAACGGCCTGGCGGCGGCAAACTGGAGCATCCGGCGGTATCCTGCCATGAGCGCCTGCGCCAACGCTACTGACAGAATACGTTAACGCCCGATTATTCGTAGCGGATCGCATCTCCAGGCTTCATCATGATGACGCGCCGTGAGGGAATCCAGGTGGCCAGTGCGACGATAACAACGATGAACAGCGCAACGCCAACAAACAGTAATATAAAATTACCTCCACCATCGCCATACACCCGGTTAATTTTAGGCGCAGCAAAGATTGCCAGCGGTAGCCCAAGTGCCAATCCCGCAAACAATTGTCTGAGACCTGAAAACATCAACATGCGAAGCAACCGGGTTGGCGTAGCACCTAGCGCCTGACGAATACCAATTTCCTGAGTCCTCTGATTGATTGCATGCTGTGTTACACCATAAATCCCGCTCGCGGCCAGTACCATAGCTGCGGCACCAAAGAGTAAAAAGAGGTTAGTCACAAATTGGACACCCACCGTATTACGGGTGAGCTGATCACTTAAGGTTTGAGGCTGAGAATGATCCATCATCGGCCCTATCTGATTTAACGTATCTGCAAGCGATGATGAAAACCGTAACGGTTGTGATGCTTTAAGCATCACTGTCAGCGGTTGGTTGGCCTGGCGCAATTGCAGCAATGAACGATACACCGTCGGGCGAGTTTTAAACTCACTGAAAGGACGACCATGAATGACATGGGAAACCACCCCAACAACAGTAAACCAGCGGTAGTCATCACCATCACGAAAACGCAGTCGCTTACCAATGACATTTTTCTCTTGTGGCCAATATTTATTGGCAAATGAATCACTGACAACTGCAACCGGTAAGGTGTCATCAGCATCGGTCTGGGCAAATTCACGCCCATTGACTATTTTGACGCCAATCGCTGTCAGGCTACCCGGCATTAACCGCACATCATTAACGAGCGAATAAGCCAATGTTTCCTGACCGGATGCCACTCTATCTTCAGTCACCACTTGATGGGGCAGAGTAAATTGTCCAGGTGCGCTAGAGGTTTAATGCGGCTGCCTGAACTCCTGAGATAGCACCAATCTGACTCATCAGGTTCACGTACAATCTCTGGCGGCTGGGATCGTCGGGATAACTCTCTTTATCAAGCGTTATTTTGGCCACTAAGAAAGGATCTATCGGTACACCATAATCCGCCCGGGTAGCACGCATCACTAATAACAATAACAGCACGCTAATACAGAGTATTGAACAAGACAGCGCCACCTCAACGATAACCAACGTTCGGCTAAAACGTCCCACTCTGCGCCCTTGATCGCTATTCGCACCATCACGTAAAGCATAAGCAAATTTACCGTTAGCAATTTTCCATGCAGGTAATGCGCTGGTCATAAGAGAGGTTGCAATGATCAAAATGACTGCATCTAAAATTACATTGCTATCTAAAGACAAATGCCACCAGACGGGTACTTTATTCGGTACAAACTTAGGGAATATATAATTAGTAATCTCAAGTCCCCATGATGCTAATAACACACCTATCACACCGGCAACTGAGCTAATAATCAAACTCTCCCATAGCATTTGCATTACCAGCCGGAATGTTGGGGAGCCCAGTGCGACACGAATAGCAATTTCTCGCGACCGTTGATTTGAGCGCGCCAATAATAAATTACCGACGTTAAAACAGGCTAATAGCAGAATAAACCCTACAGCAGAAAGCATGACAAAAAACGTCTGTGCAGTTTCTTCCCCGGTAAAATTCTCTTGAAAGGTAAGCGTTTTAGCTGAAATGCCTTTATTAACCGTAGGATATTGATGTGCAATGTCCTGCATCAAGCTATCCAGTTCAATATTAGCAACTTCAGTATTAACGCCTTTTGCCAGATGAGCAAATACAAACACCTCTGGTGCCTGCTCCCTCTCTAATATGGTCACTGGCTCCAGGTGAGAAGGTAGCCAGAGATCATGGTAAAACGGGAAGGCAAATCCTTTAGGCATCACGCCGATAATGCGGGTCGCGGTGCCATTAATTTTAATAATCTGATTAAGAATATCACCCCGACCATTAAAATAACTCTGCCACAATAAATAGCTGATTACGACTACACGCTCTGCATCTGGTTGCATATCCTGCGCAGAAAATGGGCGACCAATAAATGGTGACACACCCGTATAACTGAACATTTCTGGCGTATTATAGACTGCAATATAGCGAGCTGATTTTTCACTATCTTTTATATCAACATATTCGGCATGAAAATAACTGACATCCGTTAATTTGGTCGTTTTCTGCCGAATATACTGATAATCAAGAAAGTTCATTCCCGCATCATTTAACGCCTCACTGTCTATTTTCGGCGTTACCATCACCATCCCCTCACCTTTTGGATAAGGCAGGGTTTTATACATAATGGTGTTAATCACCGAATACATATACAACGCCAGCCCAAGCCCACAGGCCATCACCGTGATGGTCAGTACGCTAAATCCTGGGCTTTTCAGCAGCAGGCGCAGGGCGTAACGAATATCGAACCAGAAATTCATGGGTTATACCGCCTGTCGTAGCTGTCCGTTTTCACCATCGGCCACCACCTGACCGTCAGAGAGCACGATGGTTCGCTGGGCACGCATCGCCGAACGCGGGTCATGCGTCACAATACAGATGGTGGCGCCATCCTGATGTAATTCGTCCAGAATATTCATGACCGCTTCAGCATTGGCGGAATCCAAATTACCGGTCGGTTCATCCGCCAGCAGCAGTGAAGGCCTGCCGACAATCGCACGCGCGACAGCGACGCGCTGTTGCTGGCCGCCAGAGAGCTGTGAGGGGTAATGCCTCACCCGATGGGACATATTGACCTTCTCGAGCGCTTGAATCACTCGCTCTTTTTGCTCGGCGCGGGACAAGTCATTACGGTAGGTCAACGGCAGCGCGACATTTTCAGCAATAGTCAGATCGCTGATAAGGTTAAATGACTGAAAAATGAAACCAATTTCTCTATTACGCAACCGAGCCATTTCCCGGCGGCTAATGCGCTCAACATCCGTGCCATTCAATCGGTACTGACCCTCTGTTGGGGTATCGAGCAGCCCCATTATCGACAACAGCGTCGATTTCCCACAGCCGGACGGCCCCGCGATAGAGACATATTCACCCGTGTGAATAGAAAGGTTTATCTTGCTAAGGGCATGCGTTTCGATTTCATCGGTAAGAAAAATTTTATGCACATTATCAAGTTGCACCAGCACCGTCATGGGAAATCCTCAGTGTATAAATAGAGTCAGCCTTCCTGAGGCCGAGGGTATTTTACAGGTCGCTGCGCACCCACATTTATCTCTGGTTTTAAAAATCGCTCACTAACATTAAAAATATCGCCTGGCCGATGATTTTATCGGGTCTCGGCCCCTATCATGCAGCGAGGGGCGCAGAATCACAGCACAAATCATGCCAGACCGCCGCTTCAGGCCAGATACCGGCAGCATTTCGCAGTAAATGCCCCAAACACCGAGCAAATCACCGATTGCGGCCACATGTTCAGGTGACGCCCAGCCCCGGCGCAGTTATCCCGCCTGCCATTTACGAGACAGAAAATCCCATATCCGATATGCACCCGTCCCAATAATGGGACGAGTTACGTATATCCGTAATCATTTATGTTTAAAAACAACACCATAAAAAATGGCACGTTATTTGCGAAAGAAGGCATGTGTCGATCGTCAATGAAACGGGCGACACATCTGACAAGGGACAATAACTAACCATCGACCTCGCCGCTGTACGGACTGTTGGACTGTGCTGGACCAGACACGGGGAATTTATTTTGGGGATGACACCATGAGCCTGCAAACGACTTACGCCCATACGCTGGATAACGACATATTCAATAATAATCTCATTCAGGATATGTACCGCCGTCACCCTAACTTGCGCAAAACGCTGGCTGCGAACAATAAAGCAACCAGTCTGGCAAGTATTATTGACTACATCATCGACAATATTGGCAATAACATCACACTGGAAGATCTGGAAGCAGTCAGCGGTAAATCAAAGTTCGATATTTGCCGTCTATTCAATCAGGTCTACAACATCACGCCTATGCGCTGGATCTGGCGGGTACGCCTGACGCTGGCAAAAGAAATTATCCACATCTCGCCAAACTGGTCACTGACCGATATTTGCTACGCCTGCGGTTTTTCATCCCTGCCGCATTTTTCACGCTGCTTTACCAAAACCTACAACATCCCACCGCTGAAATACCGCAAAGCCGTCTCTCAGGAAAGAGAAAACGAACTCCCTCGCACCCTGAGCAACATGAGTTTCGATATCATCTTCGGCAAACAGCGTCACCTGTTCTCTCGCCATGTACTGCTGGATAATATCCAGAACCTGTGTAACTGAGCGTTGATAGCGACAATGTCAGCCACACGGTCGCCTGATGTCGCCGTGTGGGGCTAGCAAAGCGCAGCGCTATTGCCTTGATAAATAGGTTGCTTCAATGCGGCGGCAGTTCCATTGTCGCGTGCCAGAAACGCTAAAATACGCTGATGTACTTCGGTACTGCGCAAAATACCGAGATGCCCCAATCCTTCGGTATAGAACACTTCACTATCGGCAAACGCCTGATAAATCACGTGGGCCATATCAGGGTGGACGCGGGCATCTTGCTTGTCATGGCAGATAAGCACCGGGCATCGGAGCGTGCGGTACAGTGCAACGCCGACATTATCGGGATGTACACCAAAGCGCCGTGCATACAGCGCTTTCATCGGTATCGCTAATGCCGACGAGACCGATGCGCCCGCCAAAAAACGGTCAATCATCTTGCCGAAATTATCCGGGCTTGCCAGCAGCACCAGTCGCCTGGCCGCCAGGCCCTGCGCCAGTGCCAGGCTGCATACTAGGCCGCCGCTGGAATGGCCAATAACCGCCTCAAACGGTCCGTAGTGCTGCCCTAACACCGTTAATAACGACGCCAACTCATAATTAGACACCCGCTTTCCTTCGGACAAGCCGTGAGCCAACAGGTCAGGCATCACCACCGCGTATCCCTGCGCTTTTAACGCCTCACAGAGCGGGCGAAACATGATGCCGCGCCCTTCCCAGCCATGAACCAGCAACACGGTTTTTAGCGGTTTATCGACAACGGGAGCCCAGTGAAACACACACACGTTCTTGCGCTGAAAACGCAGCGTGGTTTGCACAAATCCGGCCAGATAATCTCTGTCCATCTGCTTGTAGGAGATATAACGGGTCGTTTCAAACAGGCGCAACAAGTAGCGCGCGGCCAACTGCAATGAGCAACGCTCCAGCAACCACAGGTCGGCCAGCCGTAGCGCGCGGCACAGACGAATATAGTGAGTCTCCGGCGTAATCTTCACTTTCAGTAACAGCGACGGGCGGCGCTTCATTTTTACCAGCAGCCGGTAATAGGTGTAGTGAATGACCGTTGCCAGCCACATCAGCGGATAGCACAGGTTATACAGCAGCATCCCGCTCTCCCAGCGCTTTGGCCAGCAGCCGGTATTCACGCAAAAATACCGTGGCATACAACAGATTAAACAACACGATCAGCACCGCAATCATACGAATATTATCGAAATAACGTGCCGCCGCCAGCGCCACCGCAACCATTAACAGCTCCAGCAACACGGTAAAAAGCAGCACTCGCTTACCGCGCTCTAGCTGTTCTAACAGCGTCTGCAATGCCGCAACCAGCGAGGTGAGAAAAAAGGTCGGTAACAGCAAAACAAGCAGCGTCTGACTTGCCTGGCGAATGGTCGCATCATTGGAAAACCCCGCCACAATGCCGCCGCCGCTCCAGCACAACGCAAGCGTCAGTAAAAAATAAACCAGTGCAATCATCCCGACGCCGCTATTGAGCAGCCGCACCTGCTGCGCCAGTACATGGGTTTTTAGACGCTGGTTAAACAAAATGGCGATCGCAGAGCCGATTGCCACCGCCGGAATGATAAAAAAGGCGCGCAGCTTAATCACAATCAAGAACGCGGGCAGGTAGCCTTCGCCCAATTTGGCCACCAATGGAAACAGCGCCATTGAGCTAAAAAACACCACCAGCATGGAGAAAAACACCGGAATGCCCGCATCTGCCAGTAGCGCTAACAGGCGTGGGATAAAGGCTCCGGGGCGATCATCCGGCACCGGTGTCGTCACCCGACCAAGCGCCATCACCGCCCACGGCAACAGCAGCAATGCCGGTATGCTGTTTGCCAGCAATACCGCATCAAATCCTAACTGATAGACATGAAACCCGAGGTAGCACCCGGCGGCATTGAACAACACATAGCTACACATCAGGCTCATGGCCTGCACTGTCCGCCCCTGGCCGCGTAACGCCGCATTAACGACCTCAAGCGCCAGAAACGGTGCCATAGAGAGAAGATAGCCTGGCGCGGCGCTGCGCATCAGCGAGAGATCGTCACTATTCATCCAGCGCGCCAGCGGTGTCGCCAGCAACCAGCACAGCGCCGCAACCAACAGCGTTGCCACCACCCCGGCGACGGCCAGTAAAAAACTGCTCTGGCGGATACGCTGACGCGGCCAGTCATGGCGCGATCGGGCGCTAAATACCTGATTGGTAATCGCCAGACACTCCATAATGGCGATAAACAGAAAGTTGAAAGGCTGTAAAAAAGAGAGCGTGAGCAGCGTCTGGCTCTGTACGCCATTACCCAGAATGGCAATTTGCAGGTTTTGCGACAATGACACCACCACGGCAGTGATCATCATCGGCCAGGCCAGCGCTAAAATATGCCGGATATCCCCGTTAGCCGTCGGCGCAGCACGGGATACTACGCGAGAAATCAAACTCATCGTTCCCTATCCTTGTGTGATGTTCAGACTGCCGTCAGGCAACTCGCCTTGCCATAGACGCTATAGAGCATCATGGAGAGATAAGACAGGCTGTGGGTGTTGCCGAGCAGGAAACCATGCCCGCCCATCATTTTTTCCGCCTCATTGTTTAGCTGAGTTATCTGGTAGTGATCATCTTCAAGGCCAGCCCAGTCAGCCTGTTGTAAACGCAAATGCTGCTGCTCCAGCAACAGGGCCGCTTTCCCGGCAACATCAGCGAAACTGGCTTTAATCAGTTGATGTCGGGTGGTTTTAGTACCGAAACTGCTGCGCTGGGATAAATGCTGCCAGCTCATTGTCTGCATCCGGGCCAGCAGGCCAAGGCGGGCGGCACACACCAGCACGGGAAAAGCGGCGGGCAGCGTCAGCGTTTCACGACGTTGCACCACCTCAAAACCGAGGTGGTTAAGTACGCGGTCAAACACTGGCTGTTGCTGGCCCTGCGGCGCGGATGCCTCGATAGCCTTAAGGTGATAGTCGAGCGGATGAACATAACCGTCGGCAGACGCAGCCTCAGGCTGTAACAGGCAGGCCAGCGCTTGCGCCAGCGTATTATCTTTAAAGGCCTGCCAAACCTGGGTGAGCTGTTCAGCTGACATGCCGCACCTCCTGCAACACATTGGCGTTAAGCCAACCTATCAAGCTGCCAACGGTGGTAAACGCATCCATGTTGATTTGATCCGGGTCGAACAACAGCCCGTCGATTTTATCCTCGAGCGTGAGTAGAAATTGCACGAACATCACGGAATCCAGGTCGAGATCGTTATCAAAATCCGTATTCTCATTAATCTCCAGCGTGTCGTTTTCCATCACTTCGCGTAACGCCTGTTGAATAGTCGTAAATACCGCAGACATACCTGTCTCCTGTTAACTGTCAATTTGCTGTATCAGTGCGCAGGAGAGCGTGACACCCATCCCCATAGAAAAACAGAAATAGTTTTTTGCGCTACCGGTGGTCTTTTTCATTAGTGAAGAAAAATTAAACAATACGTCCGAACAATACAGATGCCCGTAATCAGAAACCTGCTGGCTGAATAACCGTTCACCCATATTCAGACGCAGCGCCATCTGGTTTAACAACGGCACATTAAGATTGCAGGGAACAAAATAATCGATTGCATCCATGTTAAGGCCGCTTTCGCTTACGGCCTCGGCCACAAAAAGACATAACGCATCGAGCAGGCACGCATTGAGTTGCGCCTTTTCCTGGCGGCTCATCTTGCCTGGATTCTGATAGAACTGGCTCAAATGCCTGACGGCCGTAAACGTCACCCGATAAGAACCAGGGCTCGCATTAAACAGCGCCGCAACCGGTAATTCACCCTGAAGCCCAACCGAGAAGCGGTTAATTTCAGGGTGGAATGCTTTCTCACCGGTTAATAACAGCAATGGCTGCTGTCGGTAACGCCTGCTCTGCCTGAACAAATGCAAGGCCGATAACGCCGATGCACAATGATTCAAACTGAATGTGACCGCCTCCCACTGCGCTAACTGCTGGCGATTGAGCATGTCATCAAGCCAGGTGCTGTCAAACAGCGTGTTATGCGTTTGCGTTTTCGCATACACCAGCAACCCACGCTGTTCGCGCAGCGAAGGCCTGTCGGCAAGCAGCCCGGCAAGCGTCTCTTCCAGCATGCACTGATGGCTGGCCGGGTGCATCGGCACCGTGCGCAACTGGTAGAGCTTCTCCATCACTCGCCGCTGCCCGTCACGCAATTGATGAGATTCGCCAAGCGCCTCTAACGGTATGCGCTGAATTTGATCCGGTGCGGCATGATGAATAGCATTCAGGCAAAACAAATCAGTTTGCGATGAACTTCCCACCATTTATGCCTCAATTACGCCTATATCTGACATTTCACGACACTTTGCCAACACCCAGATTTTGTTTTTATCCGCAATTGCCGAAGCGGTTTTTTCAGCACGCTTTTCGTTTCAAAAATGGGATTATGCTAGCGAAATATGGGATTGGGTGGTAAAAACAGCCAAAAAATCGGCTCAATAGTGGGACGACGGCGCAAAGATAGCGGGAAAGAGCTGAAATGCGGCCCCTCACAACGCGAGGGGCACGGCAGATATGCAATACGTCCTGCATATTCTTCTTTGTCAATTTTTTCTTTGTCGATTTCTTCTTTGTCGATAGGTTCACTGATGCCGTGCAGGATGATGGGTCACAGCATTTAACCGGTGGCTATCGCGTTTTATTTAACTCACGGCCCATTTTTTTATAAAAGATATTTTGAGTGTCGTTTTATTGCTACGAAAAATAGCCTGGCTTTTTCAGCACTGTTTTATTTTTACCCGGTAAACGCACATCCTGAACAATCACAATGCCAAAAAAGATAAATGCCACACCAATCCATTGCGCCGTTGATAACTCCTGATGGAGAAAGAAAAAACCCAGCAAAAGCGCCACCAGCGGGCTAAGAAAAGTCAGCATCGACATGATAACCGGCGCATTGGCCTCAACGCCGGAAAACCACATAAAATAGGCCAGTAACGAGCCTGGAATAGCCAAATAGACATAGCCCGCAATATTGCTCAGGGTAATAATATCCGGCAAAGGCTCGGTCAGCATGTGGATTGGCAAAATGACCAGCCCTCCGCAAAATAGCTGCCAGCCGGTAAAAGTCAGCATCGTCATACCCGCTGGCCGCCCCCACTTTTTCGTCAACACAAGGCCCGATGCCATACTGAAGGTTGCTAAAGCCGCCGCGATTAATCCGGCGTGGTTAAGCGGGGAGCTCGGTAATGAAATCAGCAGCACAATCCCTATCCCTCCCGCTACAGCGGCAAAAATGTGCTTTTTCAACACCGGTTGGGTGAGTAAGAGAAAAGAGAGCAGAATCACAACCAATGGTTGCAATGCACCCACTAACGCCACCACGCCCCCTGGCAGGCGGTAAGCGGCAAAAAACAACATCACAAAGAAAATACCAATATTTAGCGCACCTAAAACGAGCAGCCGCCATAACCAACTGGCCGGTGGAAGCGCTTTGCCGAAAATAAGAATAATACCGGCGGGTAATGCACGCATCAGCGCAGCTAACAGGGGTTTATCTGCGGGAAGAAATTGCGTGGTCACAAAATATGTCGTTCCCCAGACACAGGGAGCGTAGAAAGCAAAATCCTTGATCTTCACGAGACAAACCTTCCTTAAATGTTCCTGTCCACGGCAAGAATCAGCGTGCAAACGGCTGCCCACAGGCAGCCACAGCAACCGACCGGAGGCGCACATCCCTGTGCTATGGGTAAACAACACTGTATATTACGATTTCGTAATATACGCATTCGTAATTAACATGTCAACAACATATCACATTGAATATTTTTTCCTGCAATATTACAGTAGCTACGCCGCAGCCCATCTGCGACCTTTAATAAAAAGGAATATTTTTATTACTATTCAAGGATATAAACACAATGGCTCGTTATCTTGAAGTCTCTGATATTGTTCAACAATGGCGTAATGAACGCCCAGACCTCAATGTAGAACCGATGTTAGTGATTGGCTCACTGTCTCGCGTTAGCCTGCTTATCGATCGCGCTCTGGATAAAGTTTTTAGCAAATACAAACTCAGCGCCAGGGAATTCGACATTCTGGCGACGCTAAGAAGACATGGGGCACCTTATGCCATCAGCCCATCGCAAATTGTTAATGCGCTGATGATTAATAACAGCACCTTAACCAGCAGGTTAGATAGGCTGGAGCAAGCAGGCTGGTTACGCAGAATGCCGATTGAGGGCGACCGCCGCTCCGTTAATATTCAGCTCACCGATGAAGGTTTCGCCCTGATTAACCGCGTGGTTGAAGAGCATGTGGCCAATGAGCGCGAGATTTTATCGCCATTCAGCGAAGAAGAGAAAAACCTGCTGCGCGGCCTGCTAGGACGATTTGAAAAGCATCTGCTCAATCATCACTAAACGCAGACTGCCAATATGCAAAAAAGGGCACCATATTGATGCCCTTATTCCAGAACCTGAGCACGTTACTTCGCTGATTTATCCAGCAACAGCGGGTTGGCTACCTGCGGCAGACCGGCATTGCCGGAAGAAATCAAACCGCTTTCTACGTAGCTGAACAGTTTTTCACGGGTATCGGTAATATCCAGATTACGCATCGTCAACTGGCCGATACGATCGTCCGGCGAGAAGACCGACTCGCCCTTCTCCATCGTCAGACGTTCAGGTTTGTAGGTCAGATTGTCTGATACGGTGTTCAAAATGGAATAATCGTTACCACGGCGCAATTCCAGCGTCACCTCACCGGTAATCTCACTGGCGACCCAACGCTGTAGCGCATCACGCAGCATCAGTGCCTGCGGGTCAAACCAACGCCCCTGATACAGCAGACGCCCCAACTGGCGGCCATGGGCATGATACTGTTCGATAGTATCTTCGTTATGAATGCCCGTCACCAAACGCTCATAGGCAATATGCAGCAATGCCATCCCCGGCGCTTCATAGATACCGCGACTTTTCGCCTCGATAATACGGTTTTCAATCTGGTCACTCATGCCAAGGCCATGACGTCCACCAATACGGTTGGCTTCCATCATCAATTCCACATCGTCAGCAAACGTCTGGCCGTTCAGCGCCACCGGCTGACCACGTTCAAAACGCACCGTCACCTCTTCTGCCACGATGCGCACAGCCTCATCCCAGAATTTTACGCCCATGATCGGGTTGACTATCTTCACGCTGGAATTCAGGAATTCCAAATCTTTCGCTTCGTGCGTGGCACCCAGCATGTTGGAGTCGGTGGAATACGCTTTTTCTGCCGACATTTTGTAGTCAAAGCCCGACTGCGTCATAAACTCGGACATCTCCTGGCGGCCGCCCAGTTCATCGATAAAATCGGTGTCCAGCCAGGGTTTGTAGATTTTCAGTTCGGCGTTGGTGAGCAGGCCATAACGGTAGAAACGCTCAATATCGTTGCCTTTGTAGGTACTGCCGTCACCCCAGATATTGACGCCGTCTTCTTTCATTGCGGCGACCAGCATTGTGCCTGTTACCGCACGGCCTAGTGGGGTGGTGTTGAAATAGGTCATACCGCCGGTGGTGTTGTGGAACGCCCCGCACTGAATCGCGGCAATCCCTTCGGCAACCAGCTGTTTGCGGCAGTCGATCAGGCGGGCATTTTCCGCACCATACTCTTTGGCGCGACGCGGAATCGCCTCATAATCGTCCTCATCCGGTTGCCCCAGATTTGCGGTATAGGCGTAAGGCACCGCGCCTTTCTGACGCATCCACAATAATGCGGCGCTGGTATCCAGACCACCGGAGAAAGCAATCCCAATCCGCTGGCCCACCGGAAGATGTTTCAAAATCGTCGTCATAACTATTAATCCCTGCTTGATTTCGATGGCGTTAAGCTTAACAGCCCTGCCGCCGGTTTACGCAATATCTGGTGATGCACTGAAGCACGCACTACGCCGCACACGTAACATGCTGACGAAAACCCATCGCACACCAATGCATATTTATGCAAAATTTATGATTGATAATTTAAACATCTTTTCCGGCATACCGGAAGAGAGGAGGACATTTTTCAGGAAAAAAATTCGCGCTGTCGGCTTAATGACGACAGAAAAAATGCCAAAAGCAGCTGATGAAGCCGCGCGCACGCCGCAAAAATAACTAGAGTGGCAAGCGAGCCCAGCCATGCAGCAACATATACACGCCAACCAATGCAATCAGCAGGCTGGAAAAATAAGGCGCTCGGCGCGCCAGCGCAGCAAACCCCGGCCAGCGGCGGCTGGCATGGCGAACACTTAATGCGGCCCCCACACCAACGGCAACCAGCGTTAGGGCAAGGCCAATACTAAAGCACACCACCAACGCTGCGCCCAGCGTAAAAGCCTTCACCTGAATACACAACAGCAACACGGTAATCGCTGCCGGACACGGAATCAAACCACCGGTTAAACCAAATAACACAATCTGAAGGTTGCTCGCTTCTTGATTTGCAAAGCGCCGACGTATTTCATTCGCATGCGCTCGTTCATGCGCATCCTGATACTGCGCATCGGCCGGTGTGCGGGGGGAATCATGGTCGTGATGGTCGTGATGGTCGTGATGGTCGTGATGGTCGTGATGGTCGTGATGGTCGTGATGGTCGTGATGATGATCATGCTGATGGTGCCGCCACAACCACTCTTCACGCCAGGTGCGCCACGCCATCCACAACGCCGTGACTAAAATAATAATACCAGACACCAGTTGCAGCCAAGGCTCCGCACTCTGAGCGGTAAAACGCTGACTGAGGTACATACCGCCAAGCGCAATCAACCACACAACGGCGGTATGAGATAAAGTGGCCGCCAGCCCCAGCATCACCGCTTGTCGCACCGTTCCTCGGATAGCCACAATAAACGCCGCCATCATCGTCTTGGAATGCCCGGGCTCCAGGCCGTGTAATGCGCCTAATAACACGGCACTGGGAATAAATAACCAGGCGTTTGCGATACCCTGCTGCAAAAGTAAGGAAAAATCCGTCATAGTTAGCGTCCGAAGCAGTCGGTCACGCGGTGGCCGTCTGAAAGTGAAATGATGAAATATACTATACCCCAGTATAGTGCCAGACAAGATGGGAGACGGTATGCCACATACCATTCATGACAAGAAAAAACTGCTCACGCGCGTCAGACGCATCAAAGGTCAGGCTGAAGCATTGGAAAAAGCGCTGGATAGCGGGGAACGTTCTTGTCTGGACATCCTGCAACAAATCGCGGCTATTCGGGGAGCGGTCAACGGCCTGATGGGTGAAGTTTTAGAAGGGCATATCCGCAGCCATCTGATGAATGAAGAGGCTGATCCAAGCGAGCGCAGCGCCGATTTAGAAGCGATTGTCAGCGTTATTCGCTCTTATATGAAATAAAGAACGCGTTTAATAGAAGCTATCGGAAGTGACGTTTATCGCCTGCGCCCGCAAGGAAACCAGCGGGCGCATCGCGGGCAATAAGGGAGTAAGTATAGCGCTATCTCTCCTTCATGGGGATGAGGAAACTTTGATTACGCGACCCATCGCCCAATATTAAAACAACGTTTCATTTGAAATTCGTTTCTTTGCTATCCTTGGCGGCACAACGCGCCACTTCCTTTTCTTGATGATTGCTGGAGATATTATGGCCAAGAATGTTGCCATTCTGTTGGCTCCTGGGTTTGAAGAAGCAGAAGCGATTATGGTGATTGACGTTTTGCATCGTACCAAGCTGAATGTCACGCTGCTTTCCTGCCACGACCGACTGGAGCTACACAGCTACCACAATATTCGTATGTTCGCAGATGCGCTGCTGGAACGAAAAATGGACCAGTTATTCGATGCTGTCGTGATCCCAGGCGGCCCGCAAGGTACGGTAAATCTCGCCGCCAATCCGATGGTGACAGAATTTATCCGCCGTCACGATGAAGCAGGCAAGCTCATTTGCCCACTGTGTTCGGCCGCAGCCAGAGTGCTCGGCGGCAATCAGTTGCTCAAAGGGCGCAATTACGTCTGCTCCGGTGACTTATGGCAAGATGTCACCGACGGCGTGTATGTTGACCAAAAAGTGGTAGAAGACGGCAACCTGATTAGCGGTAAAGGGCTGGGCGTGGCTTTCGATTTCGCCTTTACCATCGCCAACCGCCTGAGCGACGACAAGGATGACGTCAACTTCCAGGTTGAACACATTTACTACGATTCCTGGCGAGTGCCCGCCTGACAGCACCCCGAATACCAGAGTGCCGGTGCAAGCCACCGTCACTCTGGTGTTTATCGTATCGGCCATCGAAAAAGCGGGCCAACGGCGTAGTCAGTTAGAACAAGCCAAGCGGTTTATCCGAGTAACTCACCAGCAGGCATTTGGTTTGCTGGTAGTGTTCAAGCATCATTTTATGGGTTTCACGCCCGATGCCTGACTGTTTATAACCACCGAAGGCTGCATGTGCCGGATAAGCATGGTAGCAGTTAGTCCAGACGCGGCCCGCCTGAATACCGCGCCCCATGCGATAGGCAATATTGGTATTCCGGCTCCACACCCCGGCCCCCAAACCGTAGGGGGTATCATTGGCGATAGCCAGTGCCTCTTCCGGCGTTTTAAAGGTCGTCACCGCCAGCACCGGGCCAAAAATCTCCTCCTGGAACACCCGCATACTGTTCTGACCAAACAGAATGGTCGGCTCAAGATAGTACCCCTGCGCCAAATCGCCTGGCAGCACTTTACGGTGGCCGCCGGTGAGTACCTCAGCCCCTTCTTTCTTGCCGATATCAATGTAGTTAAGGATGGTATCCAACTGACCTGACGACACTTGCGCGCCCATCATGGTCTGATTATCCAGCGGATTACCGACGCGAATCGCCTCTACCCGTTTGATAGCGCGCTCCATGAAACGCTCATAAATGGACTCCTGAACCAGTGCGCGGCTTGGGCAGGTGCAAACCTCGCCCTGATTAAACGCAAACAGCGTAAAGCCCTCCAGCACCTTATCAAAGAAGCTGTCCTCCCTTTCCATAACATCGGCAAAGAAAATATTTGGCGATTTCCCGCCCAATTCCAACGTAACAGGAATCACATTTTGCGCGGCATAGCCCATGATCTGCTGGCCGACTTCGGTAGACCCGGTAAAGGCCACTTTTGCGATACGCGGCGACGTTGCCAGATATTCGCCAATTTTTCCGCCTGCGCCATTCACCACATTGATGACGCCGGGCGGCAGCACATCCTGAATCAGCTCCATCAACAACAACACTGACAGCGGCGTCAATTTGGCCGGTTTTAGCACCACACAGTTGCCTGCCGCCAGCGCAGGCGCCAGCTTCCAGCACGCCATCAACAGAGGAAAGTTCCAGGGGATAATCTGCCCGACCACCCCCAACGGTTCATGGAAATGGTAGGCAACCGTGTCATGGTCAATCTCGCTGATAGCGCCTTCCTGAGCACGGATACAGGCGGCAAAATAGCGAAAGTGATCGATGCCAAGCGGCACATCGGCATTGCGAGTTTCACGAATCGGCTTACCGTTATCCCAGGTTTCGGCACTGGCCAGTAATTCCAGATTCGCCTCCATGCGATCGGCGATGCGGTTAAGGATTTGCGCGCGTTCACGTGTTGATAATGCCCCCCACTCCGCGCTGGCTTTATGTGCGGCATCTAACGCATGGTCTACATCCCGATTACTGGAGCTGGCCACCTCACATAAAGGCAGACCGGTTACAGGGGTGAGATTGACATAGTATTCGCCGCCGGATGGCGGTACCCAGGCACCGCCAATAAAATTGTCGTAACGCGCTTTGAGCGCCAGTGCGGGCCCGAATTCTCCTGGCTGCACACGATTTCCTGTTGTATCTATGGCCATTTCTGTCTCCTTTTATGAGAGTCATGGCAGGCCGCCGTTCACGATACCGATATGCATGCCCGCCTTGCCGTGGCCTAAGCCCTTAAGCAGGAGCATTCGGCCATATACCTTGAGTAACAGATAAGTCCTGACAGAAAGAGATGATTAAATCGTATACAGCGTTATCACATTGTAAAAGCCCGCCTGCGATGAAAAATGCCACTCTTCGACGCAGCGCACAGTTTGTTATTAACCGATAAATACCCTGACCATGAGTTATGCGTAGCGTTACGCAATCCTGGCAAAACAAGGTGGTAACAGACTCTCCTGCGGGATAAAAGTTCGCATCAGCGCTATGGCGGTGAAATTATGACGGTGAAATAATGTTGGCACAGACTTATAAAGCAGCAGGCACACGCAGTGAACAGTGATGATATTCAAGACGCAGCCGACGTGCAGAGTCCCGTCGGCGCCAGTCAGCGCATCGTCTGGCATCAGGGTACATTGAGCAGGTCGCAACCAGACTGGCTGGCAGAGGAAGTTCCGGTAGCGCTGGTTTACAACGGCATTTCACACGTCGTCATGATGGCATCGCCAAAGGATCTGGAAGCATTTGCGCTGGGGTTTTCCCTGTCAGAAGGCATTATTCAATCACCGCAGGACATTTACGGTATTGATGTCACGTCAGCCTGCAACGGCATTGAAGTGCAAATAGAGCTCTCCAGTCGCCGTTTTGTCGGCCTTAAGGCGCGGCGCAGAGCCATGGATGGGCGCACCGGCTGCGGCGTCTGCGGGGTGGAACAGTTAGCGGAGATAGGCAAGCCCGTCACGCCGCTGCCCTTCACGCAAACATTCTCCCTGTCACGGCTGGAACCGGCGTTACGCGCGCTCAAAAATGTTCAGCAGGCCGGGCAATTAACGGGTTCTACGCACGCTGCGGCCTGGCTGTCACCTGAAGGTGAGTTGCTGGGTGGCTGTGAAGATGTGGGCCGCCATGTCGCCCTGGATAAGCTGCTGGGCGTGCGTGCCCGCCAGCCCTGGCAACAAGGCGCAGCATTGCTATCAAGCCGCGCCAGCTATGAAATGGTACAAAAATCCGCTATGTGTGGCGTTGAGATAGTCTTTGCCGTTTCCGCAGCTACCTCGCTGGCGGTCGATGTTGCCGAGCGCTGTAACCTGACGCTGGTTGGCTTCTGTCGCCCCGGGCGCGCCACGGTGTACACCCACCCAGAACGGCTGACAGAGTAAGCGGCGGCCTGGAAATAACTTAGAACGATTTATTGTTAAGTTGGTTAAATTTGTTATAAGTTTTTGTAATTTAATAACAATCATAAGAAAATGAGCATGCACCGCTACGAATTAATCATTTTCAAGATCATTTAATTAACTATAATGAACTTAACGCTTACGCGGTGCTAACAAAGTGATGTGCCGCACACTGTGCACGATAACGATTTGCGCGCGATGACAATTTGCGCACGACACGACAACAATGGAGATGCTAAACATGAGTTATTCACTGCCATCCCTGCCTTATGCTTATGACGCCCTGGAGCCGCATTTTGACAAGCAGACGATGGAAATCCATCACTCCAAACACCACCAGGCTTATGTCAATAACGCTAACGCAGCGCTGGAGTCTCTGCCGGAATTCGCCGCTCTGTCTGCCGAAGAGCTGATCACCAAGCTGGATCAACTGCCTGCTGACAAGAAAGGCCCGCTGCGTAATAACGCCGGTGGCCATGCCAACCACAGCCTGTTCTGGAAAGGCCTGAAACTCGGCACCACGCTGGAAGGCGAACTGAAAGCCGCGATTGAGCGTGATTTCGGCAGCGTTGACGAGTTCAAAGCAAAATTCGAGCAGGCTGCCGCAACCCGTTTCGGTTCAGGCTGGGCGTGGCTGGTATTAAAAGACGACGGTAAACTGGCTGTGGTTTCTACCGCCAACCAGGACAGCCCTCTGATGGGTGAAGCCGTTTCTGGCGCGAGCGGTTATCCGCTTGTGGCACTGGACGTGTGGGAACATGCTTACTACCTGAAATACCAGAACCGCCGCCCGGACTACATCAAAGCCTTCTGGAGCGTCGTAAACTGGGACGAAGCCGCCAAACGCTTTGCCGAAGCGAAAAAATAAATAACTCGTAACAATCTATTTTTCAATGAAAAATGATTGATGCTCAAAACCCGGAATAACGCTCGTTATGCCGGGTTTTTTCTACTTTGTTTTCCAGATCACAGCGACAACATCAATTATCGCCTAAATAGCTTTCATGACATTACAGTGAAACCATCGTATAGGGCCCAAATATCCGCCAGCGATGAAGGGGGTATTTATAAAAACCATAAAACCCATAAAATTCATAAAAGCTATGACAATGAATATATAAAGTTTCCGTCTGGCTCGCCGATAGACTCTGCGTGCTCTTGTCATTGTCTGTAAGCGACCATCAGCATGGCAATATCTCATCCATACTCTAATTTAATTAGATTTCAAGACGCAGGAAGGCGTCAGTTCGGTATATACCCGTACCGATACCGCTCACCAACGGGGATTTTTAAAGTCTGATGAGCGTCAGGCCTGAGTAGCGCTCACCAGTAGGATATATTACCTCAGGGATTCAACCTGAAACCTTACTTACTCAGCCTATTAATGATGGAAGAAAATCAATGGCTATAAAACTCGAAAATATCAAAGTCGGTAGGAAATTGGGGCTCGGGTTCGCTCTGGTTCTGTTACTGACCGTTATTATTGCTGCCGTTAGCGTCCGGTACATTGAAACATTGAAAGGCCGTTTTGAAAAAGTTATTTTCAGTAATCAGATTAATAGCGAAGTTAGTGAAGCCCGTTATTATCGCGCAGTTTATGCCAGTGGTTATAATGCCGAGAGCCTGAAAGAAAACAGCAAACATATTGATAACATCATTACACTGATATCTTCAACGCAAGATAAATCCTGGCGCGGCGATTATAACGATCGGCTGGATAATATCAGCAAGTTGATTAATCAGTATAAAGAACGCCGTAAAAACTACACCGATGCCGTCGCCAAAAAAGATGACGTGCGTAAAAGCTGGAATCTTTCTGACTCAGAGAAACCACTCAAACAAATAGAGCAACAGGTTGCCGGTAATCTTACGCTACAACTGCAACTGACCGCTCTGCATCAAAAACTGGTTAACGTACGTTACCTGGTGCGCGGCCTGCTGCTGTCGCTTAACAGTGATGCAGAAAAACCGCTCATTACCGCACTGGATGATGCGCAAACGGCATTAAATCAATTTATTCAAGCCCTTAGTCCTGAACAACAGGCCATTATGGCTCCCGTTGTGTCTACGCTCTCTACCTATAAAACGCAGGTGATCGCCTACCTTCCTGCCTATCAGATAGAACTGGAGCAGGGAAAGCTGTTGGGCGACACCGCCAATTTGCTCATCGACACCGCGAATAAAATGGTGAACGATGAAACCCGCGCGACCCAACAAGACATCAGCGACGCGGAATGGCAAATTGCTGCGACGGCATTGATCACACTGGTGCTGGGCATTTTGATAGCCTGGTATATTTCGCGCCAGATTACCCATCCGCTCAATAACACCGTGGCGATTGCGGAGAGCATTGCCACCGGCGATTTAACCGTCAATATTGAAACCACCCGCCGTGACGAACTGGGCATGCTATTTGACGCCATGGCCAAAATGAAAGCGAATCTGCACAACATGATTGATGACATTCGCATGGGGGTCAGCCAGATAACCACCGCCGCCAGCGAGATAGTCACCGGTAATAACGATCTCGCCGCCCGCACGGAATCACAGGCAGCATCCGTCGAGCAGACAGCGGCCAGCATGGAGGAGCTGACCTCTACGGTGAAACAAAACGCCGCCAACGCGCATCAGGCCAATAAACTGGTGCTGGATGCCACCCAAACCGCGCAAGAGGGCGGTAAATTGGTCGCTGACGTCGTACAAACCATGGCCGACATTGAAGGCAGTTCCAAACGCATTGCAGAAATCACGTCTGTTATCAATGGCATCGCTTTCCAGACCAACATTCTGGCGCTTAACGCAGCCGTAGAAGCCGCGCGTGCCGGTGAACAAGGCCGTGGTTTTGCTGTTGTGGCGAACGAAGTGCGCAACCTGGCGCAGCGCAGCTCTCAGGCGGCGAAAGAGATTGAAGGGCTGATCTCCACCTCGGTCAATCAGGTGACAAAAGGTGCTCATCTGGTACATACCGCCGGGAAAACCATGCAGGAAATTGTCACTGCCGTCACACACGTGCATGACATTATGGGCGAAATCACCGTCGCATCCGATGAACAAAGCCGAGGAATTGCACAGGTTAATCAGGCGATTGTCGAGATGGATAGCACCACGCAACAAAATGCGGCGCTGGTTCAGCAATCATCTGCGGCAGCCAACTCGCTGGAAGAACAAGCCGTTATCCTTTCCAACACCGTTTCGGCATTCCGCCTCTCTTCAACGCATGAGCTGCCTTCAGCCAGCCACGGCTTACCGTTTGCCAGCCACCACACCTCATTACCCTACAGAAAGTAATCAGGGCGTAAGCCGATAAGCTAAAAAAACAAGGGCAACCAACAGGTTGCCCTTATTACAGCCGTTAGTGCCGACCACATTGACTCACTCAGTGAGGAAGAAAGTTCTGTGCTTTCAGCGCGGCGTACAATTTTTGCTGCTGGTTAGCAATATCGGTCATCATGCCGTTGTACTGCTCCACCTGCTGCGGCGTGTGGAATTGCACACCGGTGTTGCCAAACACGGCCTGATTGCCTTGAGCCTGAAGGTAATCCCCCACTTGCATCACACTCTGGGCGAAAGCCGTGCTGGCAGGCACCACCGTTACCATGGCGTTGGCTGGCAACGAAACGGCGCGGTTATAAACCTTGTCGTAAACGGCCTGCAATTCCTCGCTTTGTTTCAGCGCATGGCGTGCCGAGTCAGCCTGGGTTTTGGCGCTTTGCACCTGCGGGCTCAACATGTTCAGCGCCCCGAGTGACTGGCGTAAATTATCGCGCTGGGTCATATAATCTTGCGGAACACGAATGCGTGAAACCACCTCCAACACCGGAATCAGGCTGCCAGCCAACGCTTGATCCAACTGCTGATTAAACGACGTCATCACGGCGTAATCCTGAGTAAAACGACCAAAGCTTTGTTTTTGCTGTTCAGACAACACCGGTAATTGACGTCCTTCCTGCTGTGAAATGCCCTGTAAGAAGGTGGTAAACGCCTGACGCGCTTCTTTATCTTTGTCGCCACAGGCTGACAATTGCAACGCCGCTACCAACATAATCACTGGCAGCAGCCAGCGCGAACGGTAATCCGCCAACATCATTACGACTCCTGTTTTATTTCACCACCATAACCCGGCCACACCCCGTGTTAGCAGGTTATCACTGTTATTCAAACCCGAGGCCCTGCACCGCGCACCTTGACGAACGCGGCATCCGGGCGGTTTCTCGCTAAGACCTTGCCAAAGGAGGCGAGCGGGCGCTCTATTCTACGCCGGATCGGTACAGACGACGTACAGAATCCTCCCTTTTGCCGAAATCTGCCGCGCCTGCCCTCAACCACGAGCCTTTGGCAGGCCGCCGACCTTGCCCAACAACATCGCACACCCTTCCGATTTTGCACGTAATTTGCACGTAAAAGGTGCAGCGGCGCTGACTCATACAACCGGCCTGCGTGTTGAGGCCACAGCGGATAAAAAAATAACACGTTGATTAATAAACAACAAACCGGCCTGACTCGCCAGGCACCTCGATAACCAGCGCACGTCGATAGTCAGTTTGCAATGTGGCAGGCTTCTTGCTTAATACATCCTCAGGCAGGAGCGATAGCGGGCAACCGGTGTCGCCAGACAATTTGGAAATGGGTAACTAGGGTTCCGGCTGTGATGGCGCAGGTCCGAGAGTTACCGACCGCCCTCTGGCGGTTACACGGCGGGATAAAAGCCCGGGAGGATACAGCGAGTCGATGCTCGCCGCCCTCCTGCTGTTTTGCTGTTTATGCTTGCGCCCAACGTCAGAGGACATCTCACCATGAAAACCCTTCAACGCGTCTTACTTCTTTGCGCCCTGGCGCTGTGTAGCCTTGGCGTACAGGCCGAAGGCAAACCGGCCTTCAAACTGTGCTGGTCTATTTATGCCGGGTGGATGCCCTGGGACTACGCCCAGCAACAGGGCATCATCAAAAAATGGGCCGATAAATACGGTATCGCCATCCAGTTCGTGCAAGTGAACGACTATATCGAATCCGTTAATCAATACACCGCTGGCGGCTTCGATGGCTGCGCCATGACCAACATGGACGCGCTCACCATCCCGGCGGCAGGCGGCGTAGACAGCACCGCACTGATTGTCGGTGATTACTCAAACGGCAACGACGGTATTCTGATTAAAGGCACCAATAACCTCACCGCCCTGAAAGGCAAGCCGATTAATCTGGTGCAGCTATCGGTCTCTCACTACCTGCTGGCGCGCGCGCTGGAAAAAAACGGCATGAGTGAGAAAGACATCAAAGTGGTGAACACGGCGGATGCCGATTTGGTCGCCGCCTTCGGTACGCCGGATGTACACGCCATCGTCACCTGGAACCCACTGCTGGCAGCCGCCAAACAACAACCGGGTAGCCAGTTGGCCTTCTCATCAGCGCAGATCCCCGGCGAAATCCTCGATTTGCTGGTCGTCAACACCGCCACGCTGCAAAAGCACCCGGAGCTTGGCAAAGCGCTGACCGGTGCCTGGTATGAAACGCTGCAAGCGATGTCCGGCGACAGTGACAGCGCCCGTCAGGCCCGCACCGCGATGGGTCAGGCCGCCGGAACCGACCTGCCCGGCTTTGATGAGCAGCTCGCCGCCACCCACTTGTTTGCTACGCCACCACTGGCCCTGAGCTTTGTCGAAAGCGCCCAGCTCAAAACCACCATGCAGTCAGTGGCCGAGTTCTCGTTTCGTCACGGCTTGCTTGGCGACAACGCGCCGGGCGCAACGGTCGTCGGGGTCAGCACCCCCTCCGGTGTGTGGGGCAACACGGGCAACATCAAGCTGCGCTTTAGCGATGAGTTCCTGAAACTTGCCGCTGACCACAAGCTGTAAACAGAGGGGAATGTCGGATGCGTAAACTGATCAACTACCAGCCGCTCCCGCTGACACGCGGCATGATGGGGTTTCTGCCATTACTGGCGCTGTTGCTGGTCTACCTGATGGCATCCGACGCCAGGCTGTCGCTCAACGCCGCCGACAAACTGCTGCCGGGCTTCAGTGCCATGAGCGATGCCATTCACCGCATGGCGCTGGAGCCCAACGAGCGCACGGGCGAATACCTGCTGTGGAGCGATACCGCCGCCAGCCTGCTGCGCCTGTTAACGAGCGTTGGCTTAAGCGCCCTGCTGGCGCTGGTGTTTGGCCTGCTGTGCGGCGCGCTGCCGGTGGTGCGCGCCACGCTCTCACCGCTGATAACGCTGTTCGCGCTGGTGCCGCCGCTGGCGGTGCTGCCGATTTTGTTTATCTGCTTTGGTTTGGGTGAAGTCGCCAAAGTGGTGCTGATAACCATCGGCATCACGCCATTTATTATCCGCGATTTACAGCTCTACATTCAAACGCTGCCGCGCGAGCAACTGGTGAAAGCGCAAACGCTCGGCGGCCACAGCGGCCAGATCCTCTGGCGGGTGATCCTGCCGCAGCTGATGCCGCGCCTGCTTGATGCCGTGCGTCTGTCACTCAGTTCTGCCTGGCTGTTTTTAATTGCCGCTGAAGCGATTGCCGCCACCGACGGGCTGGGATACCGCATATTCCTGATGCGCCGTTATCTGGCGATGGACGTGATTTTGCCTTACGTCGCCTGGATAACGCTGCTGGCCTTCCTGCTCGATGCGCTGCTCAAACTTATCAGCCGTCGCGGCTGGCCCTGGTATTACTCGAAATAAGCCGCCGACAACAAGAGAGCCAGAGAAGCTATGTCGTTATTAACGCTAAAAAACATTCGCAAAGAGTACGGCAGCCAGGTGGTGCTGGAGCGGCTTAACGTTTCGGTTGACGAAGGGGAGTTCGTGTCGATTGTCGGCGCCTCCGGCTGTGGCAAAACCACCTTTCTCAACATGTTACTGGGCACGGAGCACCCCAGCAGCGGCCAGTTACTGCTGGATGGCAAGCCGATGCCGCAAGAACCGGATGAACACCGGGGTGTGGTGTTTCAGCGCTATTCGGTCTTCCCCCACCTCAGCGTGGTGGAGAACGTGATGCTCGGCGCGGAGTTTGCCAAAGCCCGCTGGTTAGGCCGGGTGTGGGGAGCCAGGCGTCAGGCCATCCGCGATGAAGCGATGGCGATGTTGCATCAGGTCGGTCTGGCGCAAGCCGCCGAAAAATACCCGCACCAGCTATCCGGCGGGATGCAACAGCGGCTGGCGCTGGCACAGGCGCTGCTCAAACGCCCGCGCATTTTGCTGCTCGATGAACCGTTCGGTGCGCTCGACCCGGGCATTCGCGGCGAAATGCACCAGCTCATCAGCCAGTTATGGCAGGAACACCGTCTGACCATTTTTATGATAACCCACGACCTGAAAGAGGGGTTCTCGCTCGGCACCCGGCTGTGGGTGTTCGACAAGCTCCGTCAGGATACGCACGCCCCCGATGCCTGGGGAGCCAGTATTACCTACGACCTGCCGCTCGATCGCGCCCCTGCCGGTGTGCGCGCCTCGGTGGGCGAATTGATGAACGGGCGGCGTCACGTCGCCTGAGAGGAGAACATCATGAACGATTTTGACATGAACGCGTGTTACCAGACCGAGCTGCCCGCCGGGTCGCACTGGTCGCTGATTATGCGCCGGGGCACCGCGCTGACGCTGACCGATACCAGCGGCGGAGCCAACGTCGGCATGCTGTTTTATAACCCGGAAAACCCGCTGGAGCGCTACAACGCGCCAGACAGCCTGAAATGTCAGCACACCTTTAGGCTAACCAGCGGCCATTGCCTTTATTCCGATATGGGGCGCATTTTCTGCGCCATTGAAGCCGACAGCTTCGGCTGGCATGAAACCGTCTGCGGCGCGAGTCACGCACAGCAGGTCGCACACCAGTTCGGCGAGCTGAACTACCAACAGGCGCGTAACGATCGTCATCAGAACGGTTACGACAGTTTTCTGGTCGAGCTGGCGAAATACGGCCTTGGCAAGCGCGACATGGCCGCCTGCGTTAACTTTTTCGCCCAGGTTGCCAGCGATGACGACGGCAACCTGACGCTGGCGCGTCAGGGTCAGGCCGGGGCCAGCGTCACGCTGCGTTTTGCCATGGACACGCTGGTGATTCTGCACACCTGCCCGCACCCACTGAGCGATGCCCGCACCTATCCGCGCCATCCGGTGTCGATAGCCATTGACCACCGGCGCGCACCGCTGCCCGCACACTGCCTGGAGCGCCCGGAAAACCAGCGCGGGCTGCGCAACAACACGCTCTACTATCTGGCTGAACAACCACAAGGAGTCTGATGATGATAACAACCAGTCCCCGCGACCCGGCCACGGCGGTCTATCGCTCCACCATTGAGGCTGGCGACTACTGGCTGCACCGGCTGGACGCTGGCCAGACGCTGCGCATTACCGATCTTGAAGGCAATCAGGCGGCGGATACGCTGTTTTATAACGCCGACGACACCGCCGAGCGCTATAGCGTCACCGATACCCTGCGCGGCCAGCGCAAAGTGTTTCTCACCACCGGCAGCATTCTGCGCTCTAACGAAGACCGGCCAATGCTGGAAATCGTCGCCGATACCTGCGGACGGCATGACACCCTCGGCGGGGCCTGCGCCACCGAGAGCAACACCGTGCGTTATGATCTGGAAAAGCGCCATATGCACGCCTGCCGTGATAGCTGGATGCTGGCTATCGCCCAACATCCGCAATTTAACCTGACCAAGCGCGACATCACCCACAACATCAATTTTTTCATGAACGTACCGGTGACGCGCGACGGCGGGCTGACCTTCGCCGATGGCATTTCCGCCCCGGGCAAATATGTGGAAATGGTGGCGAAAATGAACGTGCTGGTGCTTATCTCCAACTGCCCGCAGTTAAATAACCCGTGCAATGGCTACAACCCAACGCCGGTGGAGATTGCCATTTGGCAGGACGGGGACACCGGCCAACGCACACAATAAGCCCCCACGCCGGACTCCCCCAGAACACCAGACCGGAAACGCCACCCGGCGCAAGCGCGACGCGCGGGACGACCCGCACCATGCGTCCAACACCCCGCAGGACGACCTGCCCGCAAGAGAGCTTGTCATGTTTGAGCGCGTACTGATTGCCAACCGTGGCGCAATTGCGGTGCGTATTATCCGCACCCTGAAGAAAATGGGCGTTAAAGCCATTGCCGTGTATGCCGAAGCCGACCGCCATTCGCTGCATGTGCGTCAGGCCGATGAAGCCTGGTCGCTGGGCGACGGCCCGGTGCGCGACACCTATCTGGATCAGGAGAAATTGCTGCGCATCGCCGCCGCCAGCGGCGCGCAGGCTGTTCATCCCGGCTACGGTTTTCTCAGCGAAAACAGCCAGTTCGTTACCCGCTGCGAACAGGCGGGGCTGGTGTTTCTTGGCCCGACCGTCGCACACATGGCCGCCTTTGGCCTGAAACATCGCGCCCGCGCACTGGCACAGCAGAATGCCGTTCCGCTGTTACCGGGCAGCGGCCTGCTCACCTCGCTGGACGCCGCCTGCGAGCAGGCGCGCCACATCGGTTATCCCGTGATGTTAAAGAGCACCGCCGGGGGCGGCGGCATCGGGATGCAGCGCTGCGATGACGAACCGCAACTGACCGAGGCCTTTACCCGCGTTAAACGGCTGGCGGGCAACAACTTTGCCGATGATGGCGTGTTCGTGGAAAAATTCATCGCCTGCGCCCGCCACATCGAAGTACAGGTTTTCGGCGACGGCCAGGGCAACGTCATCGCCCTTGGCGAGCGCGACTGCTCCGCCCAGCGTCGCAACCAGAAAGTGCTGGAAGAGACGCCCGCCCCCGGCCTGAGCGACGCGGTACGCGCCGAGCTGCACGCCACCGCCATCCGGCTGTGCCAGGCGGTGGGGTATCGCAGCGCAGGCACCGTGGAGTACGTCTATGACGAAAACGCCAAACAGTTCTGGTTTTTAGAGGTCAACACCCGCTTGCAGGTTGAGCATGGCGTCACCGAAATGGTGTACGGCGTGGATATCGTGCAGTGGATGGTGGAGCTGGGCGCAGGCTGCCTGCCGCCGCTGCCACAGCTTGTCACCACCCCGCACGGCCACGCTATTCAGGTGCGCGTTTATGCCGAAGACCCGGCCAAACAGTTCCAGCCCTGCGCAGGCTTGCTCAGTCAGGTCGCGTTTCCAGAGGCGCTGCCTGGTCTGACGCTGCGCATCGACCACTGGCTGGACAGCGGCAGCGAAGTGTCGCCGTTCTATGACCCCATGCTGGCAAAAATTATCGTACACAGCGACAGCCGCGACGCCGCCCTCGACGGTATGACGCGAGCGCTGGACGCCACATCGTTGTACGGCATCGAAACCAATCTTGCCTGGCTGCGCCACCTGCTGACCCTGCCAACGGTCAGACGCGGAGCCATCATCACCGCGACGCTGGGCAGCGTGGCATGGCAACCGGCAACGCTGGATGTCCTTGGCGGCGGCACGCTCACCACCGTGCAGGATGCCCCAGGCCGCACCGGATACTGGCATGTCGGCGTGCCGCCTTCCGGCCCGTTCGATACCCGCTCTTTTCGCCTTGGCAACCAGTTGCTGGGCAACACGCCGGACGCCGCCGGGCTCGAAATTACCCTGCGCGGCCCGACGCTGCGTTTTAACCACGACTGCGCCTTTGTGATTACCGGTGCGGCCATCGCAGCGCAGCTGGATGACACCCCGCTGACCGGCTGGCAGGTGTATGCCGCCCGCTCCGGGCAAACCCTGACCCTCGGCGCCATTGACGGGGCCGGTTGCCGCAGTTACCTGCTGCTGGCAGGCGGGCTGGCTTGCCCGACCTACCTCGGCAGCCGCAGCACCTTTACGCTTGGCAAATTCGGCGGCCATGCCGGTCGCGCGCTGCGCGCAGGCGATGTATTGCATCTGGCCGCCCCTGCGCTCACGCACCTTGATGCAGCGCTGCCGCAACCGGACTGGCACAACCACTGGCAAATCCGCGTTATCTATGGCCCGCACGGCGCGCCGGACTACTTCACCCCGGACGACATCGACACCTTCTTTGCCGCCGACTGGCAGGTACACTACAACTCCAGCCGCACCGGGGTGCGGCTGATTGGCCCGAAACCGCAGTGGGCGCGCACCGACGGCGGGGAAGCGGGGATGCACCCGTCTAACATTCACGACAATGCCTACGCCTTCGGCACGGTGGACTTCACCGGCGATATGCCGGTTATTTTGGGGCCGGACGGCCCATCGCTGGGCGGTTTCGTCTGCCCGGCTACCGTCATCCAGGCCGATTTATGGCAACTCGGCCAACTCAAAGCCGGTGACAGCCTGCGTTTTGTGCCCGTCACCCTGGCGCAGGCGGATGCACTGGCACGGGCCGCCGAAGCCGACCTTGCCGCCTGCCCGAGCACCAGCACCAGCACACCAGCCACGATTACCTCACCGGTGCTGTATCAGCGCCCCGCCAGTGACGATCGCCCCGCCGTTACCTGCCGCGCCGCCGGTGACAGCTTTGTCCTGCTGGAATATGGCGAGCACCGGCTCGATATCGCCCTGCGTTTTCGCGTCCACGCCTTAATGCAGTGGCTGGAGCGCCACCCGCTGCCCGGCATACAGGAGCTCACGCCGGGCATCCGCTCGCTGCAAGTGCACTTTGACAGCCTGCAATGCCCGCGCGAGCCGTTGCTGGCGCACCTGCGGCACGCCGATGATGCGCTCGGCAACCTGCAACACGCCACCGTGCCCTCTCGCACCCTGTGGCTGCCGTTAAGCTGGGATGATGCGGCCTGCCGCGAAGCCATCACCCGCTATACTCAGTCGGTGCGCCCCGGCGCGCCCTGGTGCCCCAGCAATATCGAATTCATCCGCCGTATCAACGGGCTGGATGATGTGGCGCAGGTTAAAGACATCGTCTTTAATGCCCGCTATCTGGTGATGGGACTGGGGGATGTCTATCTGGGCGCACCGGTCGCCACCCCGATTGACCCCCGCCACCGTTTAGTCACCACCAAATACAACCCGGCCCGCACCTGGACGGCGGAGAACTCCGTCGGCATCGGCGGCGCGTATCTGTGTGTATACGGTATGGAAGGGCCGGGCGGCTATCAGTTTGTTGGCCGCACCTTGCAGATGTGGAACCGCGATCGACAAACCGATGCATTCCAGCAACCCTGGCTGCTGCGTTTCTTCGATCAGCTTCGCTTTTACCCGGTCAGCGCAGAGGAACTGCTGACCATTCGTGAGCGTTTTCCGTGGGGAGATTACCCGCTGCGTATTGAGGAGGGCGAGTTTAGTCTGGCGCAGTATCAGCAGATGCTCACCGAACAACATGCGGAGATTGCCGCGTTTGAACGCCAGCGCCAGCACGCGTTTGAAACCGAGCTGGCTCGCTGGCGCGCCGACGGCCAATTCACCTTTGACAGTCGCCTGCAAGACGAACCCGAACCTGATGACGCCGTGCCGGAGGGCGGCCACGCGGTGGAAAGCCAGGTGGCGGGCAGCGTGTGGCAATGGCTGATAGCGCCCGGCGAGCGCGTCAGCGCCGGGCAAGTGGTCGGGATTCTGGAGTCGATGAAAATGGAAATTCCGATCCTCGCCCCTGTCGCGGGCACCCTGCATAGCCAGTTGCGGCATGCCGGGCAACAGGTTCAGGCCGGGCAACGACTGATGGTTATCACCCCCGCTGAAGCGTAATTCCCCTTCACCGGCAGGCACTGGCCTGCCGGTTAACACCCCACAGACGAACGCGGATTGATAGTGACGATACGCAATTGTTTTCTCTTTAATAATTAAAGAATTAAGTTTTTTTAATTTTTTCAGGATACGGTATTCTGCTGTTTTTATACTCAGCCCCGTGCTGGCAATTGGCTTATCCTTTAACACAGCGTGTAATACTATGAATTATATTCACCCATACGATACGGTGTTATTTGCTTTTATTATTTTTGCTTTCTGCGTCATCTTTCATGTCAAATTTACAGAAAAGAATGCGCATGAAGCTCCCGGAATGTTAATTACCATTGGCATATTTGCAACATTCCTGGGTATTACATTAGGGCTGCTGGATTTCAATATGAACGATGTTGAAAATAGCCTGCCAAATCTGATTAATGGTATAAAAACGGCGTTTTTGGCCTCTGCCCTCGGCGTACTTTCCGCTTTGACAATAAAATTCCGCTATACCTTTTGGGGCGCTAAAGCTCCCGCTACCGATACACCGGTGCAAGATGCCACTATTGACGATATCGTCAGGCAACTGCAACTCTCCGGCAAATCGCTGGATAAACTACATTACTCGCTGGTCGGTCATGAAGAAGCCTCATTGTTAACCCAACTTAAATTAATTCGTAGCGACCAAAACGATCAATTAAGCCATTTGCATAAAGCGTTTGTCGAATTTGCCAACACGCAGGCGGAAAATAACTCTAATGCACTGATCGATGCACTAAAAGCAGTGATTCGTGATTTCAATGAAAAAATCAGCGACCAGTTTGGCGAAAACTTTAAACAACTCAACGCCGCCGTGGGGAAAATTAATGACTGGCAAGAGCAGTATCGCCAGCAAATGCAGGAAATGATCGCCCAACAAACCCAGACCACCGCCAATATGCAGCAGGCGGGCGAAAGCTTCTCACAGGTTGTTGAACATGCGCAGTCTTTTAGCCAGACAGCGGCAAATATTGAACGCACCATTGGTGCATTTTCTGCGCTTGAGCAGGCATTAGAAGCGAACCTCAGCGAGCTGGCGGGCGTTATTGATGTGACGAAAAGCGGCATTCCTGAAATCGAAAGCAGGGTTTCGGAGATGATTACCCATATTCAGCACGGCGCGCAGGCGTCAGCAAATATCATAACCGAGCATTTACAGGGTGCCACTCAAACCTTGCAATCTTCCGTCGGCCATTTCACTGCGCAGATGACGCTCAGTGCGGAAAATATGGCGCATAACGTCAATGAGCAGAATATAAAAACCAACGAGACAATACAAAAAGCCAGCACTCAGTTACAGCAATTAATGACCAGCATGTCACAAGAGATGACGCAATATATTCAACGCCATAATGAATCCATTACCACGAATATCACCGACATGACTGAAAATACGAAAAAACAGGTCACGGCACTGGATGCGGCCTTATCCGATGCGCTGAAAAAATCGCTCGATTCGTTAGGGCAGCAATTGGCCTCGCTCTCTAACAAATTCGCGCAGGATTACACCCCGCTTACCGAGCGTTTAAAAGAGGTGGTGCGGTTATCTGAAGCGCTGAGGGCATAAAACGATGGCCAACCCCCTGTTAGCTCGACCAAAACAGACCAAAGAAGATTTCTGGATAAGCCTGAGCGATTTAATGACATCACTGATGATGATTTTCCTGCTCATCTCGCTGATCTACATGATAAAAGTTCAAGACATGGTGAAAATCCCGTCGGTGTATAAAAATACGCTACAGGGGTTAGGGCAAGCGTTGCAGCATGAGTTTAAAGATGATTTAAAACGCTGGCATGCCACCATTGACCAGGATCTCACCGTGCGATTTCAGGAACCGAATATTCTGTTTACCACCAGCTCGGCGGAACTGAAGCCTGAATTTAAAACCATTCTTGATGAATTTATTCCGCGCTACCTGAAAATAATGACCGACCCGAAATACATCGAAAATATCGAAGAGATTCGCATTGAAGGCCATACTTCAACGGTGTGGCGCACCGGCGTAAACGATAAAGACGCCTATTTTCATAATATGGAATTATCCCAGTCCCGTACCCGTTCAACGCTGGAATATATTATGAATATGCCAGTGGTTTCCCAGTCGAAGCCTTCTTTTAGCTGGTTTAAAACCCATGTGCGCGCCATCGGTTTTTCTTCCGCCCGCCCGGTGGATGCCGACGGAAAAGTGATTACCTCCCCCGACCAAACGGAAGATCAGGCCCGTTCCCAGCGGGTGGAATTTCGGGTCAGAACCAATGTTGAGCGCCAGGTTGCTAATATCGTAGAAAAAAACATTGTAGAAAAAAATATCGTGGAAAAAGGCGGGAAATAACGATGAGCCAGTTTCTGATTTCCGGCCTGACCGATTTTTTGCTGGTGGATAATTTTAATCAACTACGCTCTGCTATGCAGGCAGAGCTGGTGCCACCTATCGCTGAGTTGAAAATAAAAAAACTCGATATTGATGAAATTCTTGCCACCGTCGGTATGGATGTCACCATAGACGATATTATTTTTAATAAAAACGGCACCATCGATTATCACAATAAAAAAGTCATTCTGCATATTCGGGACATTGCATCATACGGTGACAGAGTCAGCCTGCCTAAATATCATTTAGCCAATTGCAGTAAGCTGCAAGAAATGTGGCAAAAGAACCACAGTAATCGATATGTTGTCGCCACAAGAAGCGATGGTATTTTTACCATAAAACGCGCGAATTCATCAGGAAAGGAATGGAACGCAGAGGAGGCAAGACTGGATGTTTGTAAACTTTGTCTTAATACACTCAACTGGAAAGGATATGCGTCAAAGTCTTACCAGGAAAAGAATCATATTTTTGAGCATTTTGATTTAAAAGAATTCTTTGAAAAATATCCCAACTCGGCTACTACATACAGACCTCAATATACCGATAAAGACGCACCAACCAATACCTATTCATCAGATTTTCATCTGATATCGAGCCAATTTCGGGAGGCGAAAAACTGGCACTGTGAAGCCTGTCATGCCGACCTCAGCGCAACGCGGCTGCGGCGCTTTTTGCATGTCCACCACCGTAATGGGCAGAAAAACGAGAATCAGCACAGCAACCTGCAAGCGCTCTGCATTGAATGCCATGCCCAACAGCCGAACCATGAACACATGCGCAGCCACCCGGACTTGAGCCTGTTTTTAAAAGAAAAGAGCGTGCTGACAGGCTGGCTGAAGGCAGCAACCTGACGCCGCGCTGTTATTATACCGACAACATCACACCACCAGGATTACACCGCCAGTCACGGGCGGCGGTGCGCCCCACCCACGGAGCCTCCCCATGTCGATAGCCATTTTCTCTCCGCTGCTTTATCTGCTGATAGGGTTTCTTGCCGGGCATACGCCGCTTGATATTAAAGGGCGCGCATCGGCGTTGCTGACAAAAATCGTTATTCCGCTGGTGATCATTTTTAATATTGCCACCCACCGCGCCGGGGTGTTCGTGATTATGCTGGGCATGATAATCATGATGGGGGTGATGTTGCTGGTCAGCCGTCTCCAGACCCGCGACCCGGTGCAAAACCTCTGTTTTTGCTACCTGAATATTGGCTGGCTGGGCTTGCCGGTAGCCGGGTCACTGTTTGGCGACGGCGCGGCGATGGTTATCATTGCCGCGTATGTCGGCAGCTCGCTGTTTGGTAATTCGGTTGGCGTGGGGTTGATGGCGCAAGGCCAACGCTGGCAAACCCGGGTACGCCAGACACTTCAGGCTCCGCCAGTGTGGGCGCTGGCCGTCGGGTTAGCGGCGATGCCACTGGCCCCCCAGCTTGAGGTGTACGGCAAACCGGCCTACGACGTGCTGAAATTTCTGATGAGCTTTCTCGGTATGGCGATTTTGGGCATCTGGCTATCTGCCACCACAATTCGCGCCGCCGATTTTCGCCGGGCGCTGTGGCCTTTTGCCTGCCGGGCCGGTGTGGTTTTCATGCTGGTCAGCGCCTTGATTGCGCTCTGCAAGCCTCTTGGCATCAGCCTGGTGATGGAGAATATGCCGACGCTCTATCTGCTGTGCTTACTGCCACCGGCGGCAAACATCATCGTGCTGGAAACGCATTACTTAAAAAGCGGCCGCTCCGCCAGCCTGATTGCCTGCGGCACGTGCCTGAGTATTGTCGCCATCGGGGTGTATGCGGCAGTGGTGCTGTGGCTGCGCCAGCTTGCATAAAAAACGGGGCCGCAGCCCCGTCAGTGTGATGCTTAACATCGCAATGTCATCATCACCGTTACAGTCACAATCACAGTCACAATCACCGTCATCGGCACCGGGCGGCGCAATACCACCCGGCTGACCGGAGGATTACTGCAACACCGAAATATCCGCCACTTTCAGGAACAGGTTGCGCAGTTCGTTGAGCAGCGTCAGACGGTTGATGCGCACCGGTTCATCATCGGCGTTAACCATCACCTTATCGAAGAAGTTGTCTACCGGCTCGCGCAGTTGCGCCAGTTCACCCAGCGCTTCCTGATAACGGCCTTCGGCAAACCACGGTGCCAGCTTGCTGGTGAGCGCAGTGACGTAGGTCGCCAGTTGGATCTCCTCGTTCTCTTTGAGCAACGCCGCCTGCACGCTGTCGTTCAGCGTTTCGGTGGATTTGGCCAGAATATTGGAGACGCGCTTGTTGGCGGCCGCCAGCGCAGCGGCTTGTTCCAGCGTGCGGAAATGGCTGACTGCTTTCACGCGGGCATCGAAATCCGCCGGGCGGGTCGGACGACGCGCCAGCACCGCCTGAATGGTATCCACGCTGTGACCTTCTTCCTGATACCAGGCGCGGAAGCGGCCCAGCATGAATTCAATCACATCGTCTACCACATTGGCGTTCGTCAGCTTGTCGCCGTACAAACGTACCGCTTCTTCGGTCAGGGTTTGCAAGTCCAGCGGCAGGCGTTTTTCCACGATAATGCGCAGTACGCCGAGCGCGGCACGGCGCAGCGCGAACGGGTCTTTATCGCCTTTCGGGTGCTGGCCGATGCCGAAAATCCCCGCCAGCGTGTCCATCTTGTCGGCGATCGCCAGCGCACAAGCCACCGGTGAAGACGGCAGTTCATCACCGGCAAAACGCGGCTGATACTGCTCGTTTAGCGCAATGGCCACGTCTTCGGCTTCGCCGTCGTGACGGGCGTAGTGCATCCCCATCACACCCTGGGTGTCGGTGAATTCAAACACCATGTTGGTCATCAGGTCACACTTGGAGAGCAGGCCCGCGCGTTTGGCGTGATTGACATCAGCGCCTATCTGCCCGGCGACCCAGCCGGTCAGTGCCGCGATACGGTCGGTTTTATTGCGCAGCGTGCCGAGCTGTTGCTGGAACAGCACGGTTTCCAGACGCGGCAGATGATCTTCCAGGCGTTTTTTGCGGTCGGTATTGAAAAAGAATTCGGCATCCGCCAGACGCGGGCGCACGACCTTTTCGTTGCCGGAGATAATCTGCTGCGGGTCTTTCGACTCGATGTTGGCAACAAAGATGAAGTTCGGCAGCAGCTTGCCGCTGTTGTCGTAAACCGGGAAGTATTTCTGGTCGCCTTTCATGGTGTACACCAGCGCTTGCGCCGGTACAGCCAGGAATTTCTCTTCGAATTTTGCCGTCAGCACCACCGGCCATTCCACCAGCGAGGTGACTTCTTCCAGCAGGCTGTCGCTCAAATCGGCATTGCCGCCAATCTTGCGCGCCGCGTCTTCGGCATCGGCTTTGATTTTGGCTTTACGCGCCTCGTAATCAGCGAGCACCTTGCCGCGCTCCAGCAGAATCTGCGGGTACTGGTCGGCGTTATCGATGGTGAATTCCGGCTCGCCCATAAAGCGGTGGCCACGAATCACGCGGGCGGAATCAATGCCCAGCACGGTGCCGGGGATCAGTTCATCGCCCAGCAGCAGCGTCACGGTGTGTACCGGGCGCACAAACTGGGTCTCTTTGTCGCCCCAGCGCATCAGTTTCGGGATAGGCAGCTTCGCCAGCGCGGTGCTGACCATGCCCGGCAGCAGCGTTTGCGCCGCTTCGCCTTTCACCTGCGCACGGAACAGCAGCCATTCGCCTTTGTCGGTGGTCAGGCGTTCAGCCTGCGCGACGGTGATGCCGCAACCGCGCGCCCAGCCTTCGGCCGCTTTGGTCGCGTTGCCTTCGGCATCAAACGCCTGCGCGATGGCCGGGCCGCGTTTTTCTACTTCTCTGTCCGGCTGGGAGGCACTTAAACCGGCCACTTTCAGCGCCAGACGGCGCGGCGCGGCGAACCAGTTGACCGACTGATAACCGAGCCCGGCGGCGTCCAGTTCAGCGGTAAAGTTGGCGGCAAACGCCTGTGCCAGGGTACGCAAAGCCTTCGGCGGCAGCTCTTCGGTGCCGATTTCCACCAAAAATGTTTTGTCTGTCATCGCGGCCTCTCAGCTCTGTTTACGGTTGCACATCGGGAAGCCCAGCGCCTCGCGGGAGGCATAGTAGGCTTCCGCCACCGCTTTGGTCAGGGTACGTATCCGCAGGATGTAGCGCTGACGTTCGGTTACGGAAATGGCTTTGCGCGCATCCAGCAGGTTAAAGCTGTGGGCGGCTTTCAGAATGCGCTCGTAGGCAGGCAGCGGCAGCGGTTTTTCCAGCGCCAGCAACTGCTGGGCTTCTTTTTCATACTGCTCAAAGCAGGTGAACAGGAAATCCACGTCAGCGTATTCGAAGTTGTAGGTGGACTGCTCCACTTCGTTTTGATGGAACACGTCGCCGTAGGTGGTTTTACCCAGCGGGCCGTCGCTCCATACCAGGTCGTAAACGCTATCCACGCCCTGAATGTACATCGCCAGACGTTCCAGGCCGTAGGTTATCTCGCCCGTCACCGGTTTACATTCCAGACCCCCGACCTGCTGGAAGTAGGTGAACTGGGTGACTTCCATGCCGTTCAGCCACACTTCCCAGCCCAGACCCCAGGCACCCAGCGTCGGGTTTTCCCAGTTATCTTCCACGAAACGAATGTCGTGAATGGTCGGGTCCATGCCCAGTTCTTTTAATGAGCCGAGGTACAGCTCCTGAATGTTGTCCGGCGACGGCTTGATGATCACCTGAAACTGGTAATAGTGTTGCAGGCGGTTGGGGTTTTCACCGTAGCGGCCATCGGTCGGACGGCGTGACGGCTGAACGTAAGCGGCGGCAATCGGCTCCGGGCCGAGCGCGCGCAGGCACGTCATAGGGTGAGAGGTGCCAGCACCGACTTCCATATCCAGCGGTTGGACGATGGTGCAGCCCTGACGCGCCCAGTAATCCTGTAACGTCAGGATCAGTCCCTGAAAGGTCTTGGTATCAAACTTTTGCATGTTGGATTCGCACGCGATACAAGTGGTTTTTACAATGAGGGCGTCAGTATACCCTCTGAGTGCAAGATATACAGCCAGAATGCGGCAACAACTTCAGCCGCCCGGCGGATGATTACTCGGCGAACACGGTTTGCAGCATTTTCAGGCTTAACAGCAACAACAGCCCGGCAAAGGCTTTTTTCAGCGTGGCAACCGGCAGACGATGCGCCAGCCGCGCGCCCACCGGCGCAGTAAAAAAGCTGACGCCGGAAATCAGCACCACCGCAGGCAGCGACACATAACCGAGACTAAACGCAGGCAGCCCGCTCGCCGACCAGCCATTCATCATATAGCCCAGCGCACCAGCGAGTGCGATCGGCAAGCCGACCGCCGCCGAGGTGCCAATCGCCTGCTGAATGCGCACGTTACACCAGCTCAAAAACGGCACGGTGAGCGAGCCGCCGCCAATCGCCACCAGCGCCGAAATACTGCCAATGGTCAACCCGGCCAGCGACAGCCCGGCCACGCCCGGTAACTGGCGGTTCGGCTTCGGTTTAATGTTCAGCACCATTTGCAGCGAGACGTAGGCCATAAAGCAGGAAAAGAAAATCGCCAGCGCCCGGGTCGGCAGCAGGGCGGCAAGCCAGGTGGCGATAAACGTACCGACCAGAATCGCCGGGGTGATACGCCAGACCACCGGCCACAGCACCGCCTGATGTTGATGGTGGGTGCGCAGGCTGGAAACCGCCGTCATCACTATCGCCGCCATCGAGGTGCCGAGCGCCAAATGCACCAGATGCGCCTTTTCCACGCCCTGCGCGGCAAACAGCGCCGTCAGCACCGGCACCATAATGCCACCGCCGCCAATGCCCAATAACCCGGCCATAAACCCCACCACAGCGCCCAACGCCAGATAAGCCAGAACCCACTCCATCCCCATGTGCTAATCCCCTGTCAGTTATCTCTATTTTTTATTTCAATCAGCGTGAACGCGCAGGCTTGTGCCATCGCCAGTTGCATCACAGGCCATCCGGGGGGATGATTTCCCCGCCGATGGCGCTGTCGCAACCACCGCGTGCGTCAATATCGCTTGTCTTCATCAATATCAACATCAATATCAACAATGTTGTTAGATAACAATCATGCTGTCGTCACGGGAGGAACCATGACACGCTGTGGCTGGGTAACGCAGGATGCCCTTTACCTTGACTATCATGACCACGAGTGGGGCAAACCCTGTACCGATGGGCGGGCGCTGTTCGAACTCCTGTGCCTGGAAGGGCAACAGGCCGGATTATCCTGGCTAACGGTGCTGAAAAAACGCCAGCACTACCGTCACTGCTTTCACGACTTTGACCCTCAGCGCGTCGCCGCCATGACCGAAGCGGATATCGACCGTCTGGTGCACGACGCCGGTATCATTCGCCATCGAGGAAAGATAACGGCGATTATTCGTAACGCCCGCGCTCTGCTGGCGATGCAGCAGCAAGGTGAGGATTTTGTCACCTTTATCTGGTCGTTTGTGCAGGGCCAGCCGCAGGTGAACCACCCGGCCACGCTTGCGGAGGTGCCAGCAAAAACCGCCGTGTCTGATGCGATGTCAAAAGCGCTGAAAAAGCGCGGTTTCACCTTCATCGGCTCGACCATCTGTTATGCGTTTATGCAGGCCGCCGGGCTGGTTAACGACCATGTCACCACCTGCTTTTGCCATGCCGAAACCGCATGATCCGCGCCTATCACACCGAAGACCTCGACACGCTGGTGCCACTGTGGCTGGAGAGCACCACGCGCGCGCACCCGTTTATCGCCCCCGGTTACTGGCAAGAGAGCGAGGAACTGGTGCGCAACCACTATTTGCCGCGCGCGCAAACCTGGGTATATGAAACTCAGCAGGGCATCGGCGGGTTTATCAGCGTGATGGATCAACGTTTTATCGGGGCGCTGTTTGTCCACCACTCGCTGTATGGCCACGGTGCCGGGGCAGCGCTGATGGCCCATGTTCAACAGCGTTTTCCGGTACTGAGCCTGGAGGTTTACCAGCAAAACCATCGCGCCTGCGCCTTTTACCGCAAACACGGTTTTATGACGGTACAGGAGAGCCAACAGGCCGACACTCAGGCTTGCTTACTGATGATGCACTGGCAGGATAGCAACCTGCTTTTCCCTGCGCGCTAACGCAACGGCTTGCAGTCTTGGCGCAGGTTGTCTGTTTTCTAACTCAGAAATTAAATATATTGATTGCAAAGTTAAGGTGTTAAATCTGCAAACTTTAAAAAATCATCAATAGATACAGAAGCACCCGAAACTATTACATTACGTGATTCATTACCATCAACAGAGATAATATTATTTCTGACAATTTTCAGATCGTTATTTGACTCCAATAGCGATATATATTTTTCGACATGAGTACCTCCTATCTGAATAGCAGAAAAATTACTTTTTCTATTTTCAAATATATGCCCACCCCATTGATTAGAAGAAATTAAATAAGTAGCCTCAAATGAGTTAACCCCACTTGCAGCAGAACTAAGGCAACTAATACCACTGATACGCGGATTTATCTCTAAAAAGTAAATATCATCCTTAGTAGTAATAAAATCGACACAACAAGCACCTGAAAAATCTAAGCACTCAAGAACATTAACAATTTTTTCTTTAATAGAAGCGCTTAATTGCCTACTGAAAAAATTGGGATGACATATTCTAACAGTATCAAAGTTAGAGCGAACGCCATCCCGGCTCTTTCCTGTGAGACAAGGTGGCTGAAAAAAATAACATCCAGGCACACCTATTATTTCAACACAGCCAAGATCACCATCTATGAACGATTCAGCGAGAATTGTTCTTTTATTATTTAAAGATAGCACTTCAACCAGTTCATTTAAATTATTAATAATTTCAACGCCATGCCCCATACAATCCCAGAGAGGTTTAATGACAATAGGGAAAGGAATGTGATTTAGAAGATTACACTCTATCTTTTCCTTCACCTCATTTCTTAATAATTCTCCCCTTGTAAATTCACGATCAAGAACTTCCCATTTAGGCGTAGGAAGTAAAAATTGCTCAAATAATATCTTAGTGGCTCGTTTATCTGAAAGTTTATATACAGAATTAAGAGGGCCCGGGATAGATTTTATTTTAGGAAATAGCGTTATATCTTCTATCGTACGTTCATTAGGAATAGACCATGACAAGATGCTATGAAAATCAGCATCGTTCTGCTCATTAACTTTAAGAATACTATCAATTGATCTTTTTCCACAGGGGCTTTCGCCCCTTGATTGATCTTGAAGAATAAGGACAGAGTCTGGATGTTCTCTTTTTATTCTATCCCACGCCATTTCAAGAAAAGGAGATGCTTGAGAAATATCAAGAGACCTCAAGCAAAGCTGAGAAAATGAGTTCATTCGATAAAAATCCTTGTACTATTTTCTAATTCTTCCATCGCGCCAACAATCGCATCTGCTGTGTCAGCAGATATAATAGTCCATCCTAAACGTTCAATATTTGTTGTTCCCGGTTGGACATGTGAATTTTCGACCACTGTAATCCGCGAATCAACTATCTTAGCGCTACTTAAAACTGAAGGGATATTAATTGAGACGAATTTCCCATCGATATTTGGCCGAATAAACTGAATAGCGGAAAAACAATACGGTTTAGCCGGAGAGAAATCTGTATGCAATTCACCAACAGCCTGTTTTACATAGATTTCCAAAGGATCCTCACCGGTCGATAATTTAACCAAGCGAGGAATATAATCGCCAGCCGGGCGTGAACAACTCTCAATAACTCGAGGCTCCCCATTTTTGTCTAGCTTAATTTCCGTATGACTAATTCCATTTGTAATACCCAGAGCCAAAGCTGCTTTTTCTGCTATGCCTAATATTTTATCCCGAAGTATATCTGAAATTGGCGCAGGAAAAATATGTCCAGTTTCGGCACGAGCCTTACCTGATGTGGTAAATTTCATTGTCACACCCCAAGGAAAATATCGACCAGAAATAGACAGCGCCTCTACACTAAATTCTTGCCCAGGGATATATTCTTGAACAAGAATTTCATTACTAAAAGGTATCCCATGTGGATATTCATGGGTCCATTGTGATGCATCTTTAAAAGCCTGTGAAAACTCTTCGCAAGAAATTCACAACGGAAACACCAAAAGATGCTGCATTTTCTGCTGGTTTTACAACAAGAGGATAATCTAGTTCCTCATAGGGAATATGAGTAAAATTACTGTCTGTTGTAAGAACAGCCTGTAATTCGGGTAGCGGACAAGTCTCCTTAGCTAATACCCTATACATCGTGTGTTTATTTCTTCTCGCTTTAGAGAGTGATGCATCTGGCCCACAAACATTTAGTTTTTCTGCTATTTCAGCAGCAACATCCGTCAAAAACTCCCAAGCAACAACCACCCCTGAAATACCTAAATCAGCTACTTCCTTAACTAAAAAATCTATCGCTTTTTTAGTGTCAGAAAAATCCGCAAATATTACTTCATCTATAAGATGAGTGTTTTTTATTAACGTTGATTTATATACATTTTCAGTTGTTACGACAATAGAGTGATATCCGAGAGCACAGGTAGCATTTAATAGTAACTCCCCCCCCATCCCAATCGGCTCAATTATTAATACTTTAATTTTTTCATTAAAAAACGAACTATCCATTTATATCTCTCTTAAATACTTTAAAACCGAATAAAAAAATAAACACCATGACTAAAATAAGAGCACTCCATGTAGCGTGCTTATTTATATCCATAAGCCAACCAATAATAGCTGGTGTCACAGTCATTCCTATCGACCACGTCATCTGAAAAGCGGCCATATAACTACCGTTATTAACCTTTGGTGCCAGATCAATACTCAGAAAATTTGCTGAAGGTGAAGAGATCATTTCTGCTATGCTGTAAATAACCATAGCCAAAACCATAATTGAAAACACCAGCACCTGATGCTGATTTATAATAAATCCAGCGCCCCAAAAAATCATGAATGATAAAATATTCAAAACATAAGACCATTTTATATTTAATATTGAATCATGATTTTTTGTCCATGAAGCAACGTGGGCACTTAATATTGAAACCATTGCCGTATTTAGAAAAATCAAAAACCCTGAAAAAAAAGGTGGTAAACCAAGCTGCTGGGTAGAGTAAATAACAATAACAAGAGGTATAACCATTGCCGAAAGAACCAAACCTAAGTTCACAAAAAGCAAACTTCTATATTTTCTATCAAATAAAACACTTTTAATAGTTGTGTTGTTTTTTTCGACATTATTACCATTAAAAACGCTTCCATCAGGCCTCCAGACCAATAATGTAATACATGAAAGAAAATAGAGTGATGCTGAGGCAAAAATAATAAAGAATAAGTTATCTATAGAATCGTTAGAAAATGCAAGAGAACTAATTATCGTTCCTAATCCCAATCCCACATTCCTGATGGATGAGATAAGTCCAAACCATATATGAATACCCTCACCTTTTGATGCAAGGGACACAAGCCCTCTATTACAGGTCCAAAAAATATGAGCACCAGCCTGAGTAAAAAACTGTGTCAACATGATAGTTAAGGGGTCTTTGGCGAAAATACATAATATAAATCCGCATCCACTAATAAAATCTCCTAATATGGATATTTTTTTAGGGCCTATTTTATCCAGTAATCGACCAATAAATACTGGTACAATCGATGACAGTGCTCTCCCCATTGCAATAGAAAATCCAATCGCTGACAAACTAAGATTTGTTGTTCTATTGAAATACACCATCATGAAGGCCATAACCAGTCCGCTACCTGTTGCGTTGAAAATGGTTGACGTAACAAAAAGCTTTGACCGATTAATATTTGGAACGGAGATGTTTAATATTTTTTTCACACAAAGACCCAAGTTAGATTAGCTGATTACATAATTATTAATGCAAGAATTCATGGAATGAAACGCTTGATAAAAGTCTGGTGATATATCTTTCACCCCATCAAAAACCATCGGTGATTTCCATTTTCGGCTAAGATATTCAATTGCAGCTATACGAAAATCAGATTGACCCAACTCATTGAGATAGCTGCTTGTAATATCTTTATCTATATTTAATTTTATAGCATTATATATTTTCATCAATATCGCTGAATTTCTAAAAAATGGATCTGATATTTCTTTGGCAATTATAGAAGCTTTATTAAACTCTCCACTTCTGGATAACTCCTCAGATTTAAAAAACAGTTCGAGAACATTATCCAGTTCATCCACAGTCGTCGTTATAACTGTTGGGTGTACACCACACTCATACATACTAATAGGCTTTTCTATCTGAGATATTTTTTTCGCTGTAGAATAATGACGACTATAGATATGAAATGTCCCTACATACCATGAGATATTACCAACACGCCACCCCATAGTTTTAGCAATAATCTCATGGAGCACACTCCATTCAAAAAAGTTAATGCCACTGAATCCCCAGATGGCATCATTTGCACGAACTGTGACATGTAAATCTAAACAACCGTTGCGTTGAATGAAATGAAGCCAGTTATTACACGGTACATCTTTTGTTTCCCGGTAATCACTTTCAGGGTCAAAAATACTTATGACTGCACGCTTGGTTAGAGGGTCTTCTTGAAACCGTTTAATGACACCTTGTAGCTGATCAACAGTCCCATTCCACTTTCTCAAACGCGGTCCATAGGCCGCGCGCCATGTTTTCAAATCATCAGAAAATTCAATTGCACGAGGAAGATAATTATCTAAAAATTCAAGATCGTTTCTTCCCGCTAAAACCCACATTGTTTCTGCAACTTGGGCAAAAACATTATTATTTCTCCCGGGAATAACAAGAAAACGTTCCGATGGCTTGGTAATTTTAGTTAGCGTTGAAAGAACTTCTATCTGCTCTTGATCGCGAGAGCCAACATGTGACCCATTTTTAAGAATATTATTCAGTGTACTAACTAGTGCTGTAGTAATATTACGATTCATCACTTAAATCAAATCCCATTTTTTTAAATTCATCTTCAATGATATTATAAGCATCTGATACTTCTTCGTATTCAAAATGGCGACAGCCATCACTCCCCGAGATCATCGCAGATACACTATTATTATTTTTCCTGTACAGAGTAATGACCGGTATACGCCAACCGATCGCTGTAGCAATTTCATACCCAACACCAAGGCTTGGTGTTGTAACCTCTGCTACCACCACATGAGAATGTCTAAGCCAATGTAAATCTCTATCGTGAATAAATTTATCACTCAAAAATGATTGCCCATTCACCGATAACTTATAATCACCAACATGCTCAGTAATAACAACTCCGTATTTTTTAAGTTTATCTATCAACTTGGCGTAAATTGGAACATCATCTCGACCGGCCCGAATTGATCCTGCAAAATAAATTATTAATGATTCATCAGAATTATCTGATGAAATCGTATGTATGACTTCGCCCATATAGATATCAACATCTCCTAATATATAACATTGCGATAACTGATTCTTAAAGAATTGGTAAACTCACATGGGATATAATTAATACCCACTGTTAGAAAAAGCCCATAAATCGGGATTTTATAATGTGAACATTTTCATAAAAAACTTTTAAGGTAAAATAAGGCAATAAAAATAGAATACTCAAACGTTTATTTTCTTTAAGATTAAATACTGGATGTAAGATTGTAAATATAAGTGTATGTACTTACACTGAGGAAAATTTGTCTTCAATACGTGGGGGAATATGGAGAGTTTGAGGGCGATAAACATCTTCGTTTACGCCGCTGAACTTCGCAGCTATGCAGCCGCTGGCAGGGTTCTTGGCGTTTCATCATCAGCTATCGCCAAAAGTGTAGCCAGACTCGAAGATGAGCTAGGTGTCAGGCTCTTCCACCGTACAACTCGCAGTATCGGGTTAACGGAGGAGGGAAGCGTTTTCTACGAGCGCTGTAAGCATATACTGGATGAAATTTGCGATGCCAGAGCAGTGATCTCTGAGATCAGATCACATCCAAAAGGAAAGCTCCGGGTTAATGTGCCACAGATTTTCGGTCATAGCCTCCTGATGCCGTTATTACCAAAATTTTTGCAAAAATTTCCTGATATTGAACTTGATATCGATTTTGAAGATCGTGTGGTTGATATTATTGCAGAAGGCATTGATGTCGCAGTGAGGAGTGGCGAACTTGCGGACAGTCGTTTGGTTGGCCGTAAAATCGGTGAGCAGCATTTTGTTGTTTGCGGCGATAAGAATTATTTTAAACACCATGGGCTGCCAAATACACCAATCGACTTATTGAATCACCACTGTATACATTTCAAATATCCATCAAACGGGCGTATTGCGACATGGTCTTTTAAATCACCATATACAAATTTAGAACTCCCCAGAAATCTTATTTTTAATAATACTCATGCTGGGCTAAGAGCTGCTACAGACGGATTAGGTATTGCCCATCTACCTGTCTACGTTGCCAAGCAGGCTATTAACGCCGGTTTACTTCGTCCAATCCTGGAAGAATTCATGGTGCCATTAGGAGCAATGTCCTTAATTTGGCCATCTAATCGACATCTGTCACCAAAAGTCAGAGCTTTTGCTGACTTCATTAGTCAAGAACTTATTTTAAGTGAAAATTATCTTAGCTAACGTAAAAAATTAAATTTATTACTCTATAAAAACATAGCTCAGTATTTAATTAAAAATTAATCAATGTATTACATCGTGATTCATTAATAAAAATATCATTCGTTATTTTCATCAAGAGATAACAGGCTTGCAGTCTTGGCGCAGGTTGCTCATGATGCCATTTCGCCTTTATCCCCCTCAGCCGGAGTGAACGATGAAACCTGACGTCATTCTCTACAAGCACATTCCTGAAGCGCTACAGCGCAAACTTGAACAGCATTTTACCGTTTCCGTATTTGACGGGCTGCCGCCGGTCGGCCACCCGCTACTGGCCCGCGCCGAGGGGCTTATTGGGGCTGGCTATACCGTCAGCCGCGAGTACCTGTCTCACCTGCCGCAATTACGCGCAGTGTCTACCGTGTCGGTCGGTTACGACAATATCGATGTCGAGGCGCTCAATGAAAAGAAAGCGCTACTGATGCACACCCCGACGGTGCTGACCGAAACCGTCGCCGATACCGTGCTGACCCTGATGCTGATGACCGCGCGCCGGGCGCTGGAATCCGCCGAGCGCGTCAAAGCCGGTGAGTGGACGGGTAACATCGGTGAAAGCTGGTTCGGCGTGGATGTCCACCACAAAACCCTCGGTATTTTGGGCATGGGGCGTATCGGGCTTGCGGTGGCGCAGCGCGCACATTTCGGCTTTGGCATGCCGGTGCTTTATCATGCGCGCCGCCACCATGAGGCGGCAGAGACCCGCTTTAACGCCCGTTACTGCGATCTTGATACCCTGCTGGCCGAATCGGATTTTCTGTGTATTACCCTGCCATTGACGCCGCAAACCCGCCACCTGATTGGCAAAGCGCAACTGGCGAAGATGAAGCCTGGCGCGATCCTCATCAACATCGGGCGTGGCCCGGTGGTGGATGAGCAGGCGCTGATTGAAGCCTTGACCGACGGCACGCTGCACGCCGCCGGGCTGGATGTGTTTGAGCAAGAGCCGCTCCCGGTGGACTCACCGCTGCTGGCGCTGCCCAATGTGGTCGCGCTGCCGCACATCGGCTCCGCCACCCACGAAACCCGCTACAACATGGCGGCCTGCGCGGTAGATAACCTGATAGCCGCCCTGACCGGCACGGTGACGGAGAATTGCGTGAATCCCGCTGTGCAGCATTGATACACGATTCTGGATACACGACACGGATAAATCATACCGACATAAAAATCAGGAGCACCGATGAGCTACGTAACTGAGACACCCGCTTTACCCTGCGAAGAAACCGCGCTGTATTTCCAGAACAAACTGGCGCTGGAAACCGACTGCGCCGATGTGCATCACGCCATCACCACGGGGGAAGTGGATTTTGTGTTGCTGCATGTCGTTGGCAGCCGCGACACCTTCAACCACAAACATCTGCCCGGTGCCATCCATCTGCCTCATCGTGAGATAACCCACGAAAAGCTGGCGGCCCTGCATCAAGGTAAACTGTTCGTGGTCTACTGCGCCGGGCCGCATTGCAATGGTGCGGATCAGGCGGCGTATAAAATCGCCCGTCTCGGTTTTCCGGTAAAAGTGATGATAGGCGGGATCACCGGCTGGGCTGACGAAGGCTTCGCCTTCGCGAGCGCCTCTTAAGCTGGCGATGCGTATACAGGCTGGCGCTGAACACCCGCCAGCCTGACGCTCCCGGTGAGGGGTAACTCTTATTCCACCGCGATCGGTTTTTCCGTCAGCGTGGTGGGGCGGTCGCCCTGAATCGATTTCACTTTTTCTTCGGTTTGCTGCACCGCCGCCGGGCTGCTTAACAGGCTGTAGGTCAGCTCAAACGTGGTGCTCTGGCCGGGTTGCAGTTTCTTCACCCGCCCTTGCTGGCGCTCAATCGTGACCGGGTAGGCGTAGCTGGTGCCGGGTTCAATGCCGGTGACATAGCCTTGCTTCTCGGTGTCGGTGTTTTTCCACAGCGTCAGCAACGGCAACTGCTGGGTATCAAACGCGATAGAAACGCCTTTATCACCCGCACGGTTAACCAGCGCAGCCAGCGTTTTACCGGCTTTATCCGCGTACGGCGTCATGTTGAATACCATTTCGTCGAAGCCTTTCGTTGGCCCTTTATAGCTTTGCCAGCTTTTCAGGCCTGCTTTGGCATAGTCGTTAAACGGTGAAATCTCTTTTACCGGTGCCAGGAAGCGCGCGCCCTCTTCCAGAATCGGGGTGCCGAAGTTGCTGTGATAGATAATCTGGTAGTCGCGCGGGTAGTCGGCTTTGTTGGTCAGCACATCATGAACGGTAAACGACTCGCTGCCCGGCACATAGCGCAGTTCCGTCCAGGTTTCGAGGTTGGATTTCTTGAAGCTGTTTTCTTTCAGCAAGCCGCGCACGGTGATGGTGTAGGGCGCTTTGTCGCTCACGTCCACCACCACTTTGGACGCAGGCGTATTCCCGGCGCGGCCATGCAGGGTGTAGATCATGCCGTCGCTGGTCACCGGGTGGCCTGTCCATTCGTAGCCACAGCGCACCATCATTTCATTAAAGCCTTCCAGCCAGCCCAGTCCGTTGCGCCCTTCCAGCGTGATGGTATTCGGGTTTACCACTTCATCGACCGGTGAATCCCACCCCAGGCGAATGTTTTTGCCCGTAACATGCAGCAAATCCATGCCGCGCGTCGGGCTCAGGGCAATTTGCAACCCGTTCGGGCTGGTAATGGTAACGACTTTGCTGCCTTCCTGACGGCCGCCGTGCAATACCTTTTGCTCAATGCTGAAGTGTGCATCTTTTATTTTCAGCGACTCGCTGCTGACCTGCCAGTTACCTTTCTCGGTGCTGCTTTCCACGTCCGTCAGCACGAAGGTCTGCGCCCCCAACTGCCAGGAAGCCAGCGCCAGTGCGATACCTATTGCCAGTTGTTTTTTCATCCGTTGCACCCTTTTAAGCTGAATTGATTAAGCTTGCGAAGACCAAGACTACAAACCCAACAGCAGAGAGACTGTGACTTCCCTCACCAGACGATAGAAATGGGTGTTTTTTGCGCTAAATCTGTCGCTCAAATCACAGAAAGCACAAAAATCATTGACGATTTTCAGCAAAAATAACGGTAAACGGCATCATTAGCTGACGAATTTCAGCTCATGTGGATTCAGGCGACGCCAGCCCTGAGAGAGAAGCTGAAAAACTTCAGCTACAAGAAACAGATAAAAAACGAGAAAAAACAGATTATTGCATCATAGCCCATCGGCACCCCGGCACCGCTGACTTGCCAGCCCCGACGCCCATGCTCTATCATCAGCCCCGGCTATTTACTTTTACATCGTTTGGTTGTTTCGCACGCTGAATCTTCAGCGTCGTTTCCTGTTGTTTGCCGTTTCCTGCACGGTTCGTGCGCCGAGAAAGGCAAACCATGATGTAAAAGGTCTTCGGTATGCACACTTCTCTGATTCGTAACTTCTGTATTATCGCCCACATTGATCACGGCAAATCGACGCTGGCTGACCGGATTATCGAGCTGACCGCGACGGTGGCCAAACGCGACATGCGTGAGCTGCTGCTGGATAGCATGGATATCGAGCGCGAGCGCGGCATCACCATCAAGCTGCAAACCGTGCGCATGAACTATCAGGATGCGCGTGGCCAGCATTATCAGTTCAATTTGGTGGACACCCCCGGGCACGTCGATTTCTCCGCCGAAGTCTCGCGCAGCCTGGCGGCTTGCGAAGGGGCAATACTGCTGGTCGATGCCACCCAAGGGGTACAGGCACAGACGCTGGCGCACCTCAGTCTGGCGCGCCAGCATGGTCTGACTATCCTGCCGGTACTCAATAAAATCGACAGCCCGCAGGCGGATGTCGTCAGCACCACCCGCCAGCTGGCGGCAATCCCTGAACTGGATATCAGCAACCTGCTGGCGGTGTCGGCAAAAACCGGGCAAGGCGTGGCCGAGGTGCTGGCGTTTATCGCCCGCCATTTTCCCGCGCCGCAAGGCCGGAACGACGCCCCGCTACGCGCGCTGGTGTTTGATTCGCACTACGATGTCTATCAGGGTGCCATCATGCATGTGCGTGTAGTCGATGGCGTTATCCGCCCCGGCGACACGCTCTGTTTTATGTCCTCAGGGCAGCGCGTTGACGTCAGTGAAACCGGGGCCTTTTTCCCCCAGCGCCAGCCGCTTACCCGGTTGCGAGACGGCGAAGTCGGCTATCTCACCGCTGGCCTGAAAGAGGCGGCGGCCATTCGGGTCGGCGATACGCTCACCCTGGCCGATGCCCCGGCGACAGCGCCCGTTGCACGCTATCAGGAGATGAAACCGATGGTGTTTTCCGGCCTGTATCCCGACGCCGATGACGACCTCAAGGGCCTGCGCAACGCCATCGGCAAACTCTCGCTTAACGATGCCGCGCTGCACATCACGCCCGAGGTTTCCGCGTCCCTCGGCGCGGGCTTTCGCTGCGGTTTTCTCGGCATGTTGCATCTGGACATTATCCGGGAGCGGTTAAAGCGGGAATACGGCATTTCCGTCATCGTCACCTCACCGAGCGTGGAATACCGGGTCACGCTGCATAACGGGCAGTGCCTGACGATTGATAACCCGGCGCACTTTCCCGGCGAAGAGACGCTGAAATGGGTAGAAGAGCCTTATGTGCGCTGCACGCTGCACACGCCCGATGACTATGTTGGCGCGCTGATGACCTTTTGCGCCGCGCGGCGCGGGGAGTTTATCGACATGCACTATCTCGATAACGGGCAGGTGGCGCTGAACTGGGATGTGCCGCTGTACGACATGGTGTTCGGCTTTTTCGATAAGCTGAAATCCCTGACGCAGGGCTACGCCACGCTCGATTACGCCTTTATTGGCTATCGGCGCGCCGACCTGGTGCGCTGCGACATTTACCTTGATAATCAAATAATTGATGCTTTTTCGTTTATCATCGCCCGGCAAAACGCCTGGGCGCGGGCCACGCAGATCGTCAACACGCTAAAGCAGGTGCTCCCGCGCAAGCTGTACCCCGTCCCGGCGCAAGCCAAAGTGGGCAACCGCGTGATTGCCCGTGAAGATATCCCGCCGCTGCGCAAAAGCGCGCTGGCGCAAGGGTTTCAGGGCAGCCTGTCGCAGAAACAGCGGCTTATTCGCAAGCAGCGCGAGAACAAGAAACATAATATCGGCTTTTCCAAACGGGATATCCCGCGCGAGGCGTTTATGGCGATTCTGGCCATTGAGGTTTAACGCCGAACGCGTGCCAATTGCGGGTAACGCCACTTGAGTTACCCGCTTAACAGCAACAGTTCCGATTGCACCGGATCTGCGCTCGCGTTAAGGTTGCGCCTTACCTGCGACCGACCAATAATTAATGACACCTTATGAATTTCTCTCGTTTCGGCAACAAATTTACCCGCCATTCCGGTATTACCCAGTTAATGGCTGACCTCAACGACGGGCTGCGTACCCCCGGAGCCATCATGCTCGGCGGCGGCAACCCGGCGCACATTCCCGCGATGGATGACTATTTTCAGCAACTGTGCGGCGACCTGCTGGCGCAAGGCACGCTGACAGACGCCTTGTGCAATTACGACGGCCCGCAGGGAAAAGACGCCCTGCTGCACTCGCTGGCAACGCTGTTGCGCGAAGAGTTGGGCTGGGAGATTGGCCCGCAGAATATCGCCCTGACCAACGGCAGCCAGAGCGCCTTTTTCTACCTGTTTAACCTGTTCGCCGGGCGCAATGACGCCGGGCAGCTCAAGCGCGTGCTGTTCCCGCTGGCCCCGGAATACATCGGTTATGCCGATTCGGGGCTCGATGAGGAGATGTTTGTCTCCGTGCGCCCGCAGATTGAACTGCTACCTGAAGGGCAGTTCAAATATCACGTTGATTTTGAAAAGCTGAACATTACCGATGACATCGGCATGATCTGCGTCTCCCGCCCGACCAACCCGACCGGCAACGTGCTGACCGACGACGAGGTGCAGCATCTGGATGCGCTGGCGCGCGAACACCAGATCCCGCTGGTTATCGACAATGCTTACGGCGTGCCCTTTCCCGGCATTATTTTCAGCGATGCCACACCGCTGTGGAACCCGAACACCATTCTGTGCATGAGCCTGTCCAAACTGGGGCTGCCGGGGGCGCGCTGCGGTATTGTGATTGCCGCAGAAAGCGTTATCGACGCCCTTGGCAACATGAACGGCATTGTCAGCCTGGCACCCGGCTCGATTGGCCCGGCGCTGGCCCACGAGATGATCCGGCGCGGCGACCTGCTGCGGCTCTCAAACGACGTGGTGCGCCCGTTCTACCGCCAGCGCGTAGAACACACCATTGCGATAATCCGCCGCTATCTGCCGCCGGAGGTGTGCCTTATCCACAAACCCGAAGGGGCGATTTTCCTGTGGCTGTGGTTAAAAGAGTTGCCCATCACCACCGATGAACTGTACCAGCGCCTGAAAAAACGCGGCGTACTGATGGTGCCCGGCCACTATTTCTTCCCCGGCCTGGAGCAAGAGTGGGAACACGCCCACCAGTGCCTGCGCATGAACTATGTGCCGGAGCCGGAGAAAATCGAGCAGGGCGTCGCTATTCTGGCCGACGAGATAGCCCGGGCGCGGCGTGAAGCCAGCCCGCGCTAAACACAACGGCCCTTTTCCTTGTCGGTTGTCGCTTGTCGCCGCACGCAGAAAAGGGCCGCAGTAGAGACAGCACAGAGAGCCGATCCAGCCAATATGCTCTATTCTTTACCCATTCATGCAACCGCCACGCCCGTTTACCCGGCGTAAATAAGGCATGGCATAAATATTCTGTGGAGTAAGAATGAAAATTCTCAGGCAAGATAAAGTCCGCTTTCTGATATATGCAGGAATCCTTCTTGTCATCATTGGAATAGCTGATGATCTTTATACAAAATCACTCTCTTATTTACATATCACCCTCCTTTTTTGCCTGATATTCGCACTGAGAAATTCAAATCGCTTAAAGAAATAAACCTCAGCATAACTTTTCTATAACCAGCATCGCCGGAATAACGCGTCCGGCGAAAAACACCTTTATCAAAAAACCGCCATAAAAACCGAACAAAAAAATTCATTAAAAACGCTGAGTGCGAGTGTTAAAATCATTTATCAATTACGCCAAAGGCGGCACGTTATGAAAGATTACTTGTCTATTGATGAACTTAATAAAACCTACCCCGTAGACGCATTTTCGCTGCCGAGTCGCGATAAAAAAGCCACTCTTAATGGCCAAATTAACTGGCCGAATACCGATAAACACAGCCCATCCATCGTATTGATGTGCCCTGGTTCCGGGCTTCATAATCGCGATTATCTTGTGGGTGAAAGTCATAGCAACAGTGATTTTGTTTTTTTAACTCTGGCGCAGGAACTGCTGGAGTCAGGGCTCGCCGTTGCCCGCTATGACTGCCGTGGCGTCAGCAGCCACCGGCGCGATGCCAGACTCAATCAACCCGAATTTATTGTAAAAAAAGACCTGGCTTTTCTTGAACATTTTATCGATGCTGATATTCGAGGCACCGTCACCCCACTTAGCCAATACGATGATATTTTCACAATTTATGATTATCTGACGCAATATACAGCCGCTGGTGATACCACAAATATCCTTCTTCTCGGCCACTCGGAAGGGTGCATGAATATTTCCCGGCTGATTAAACATTACCGCATCCGTCCACAGGGCGTGGTGTTAATCTCACCGCCGCTGCTTTCCATGCCAGATATCATGCAATGGCAGTTGTATGAAAGAGAGATAACGTGGCTTAAAAATATCCCCCACTCTAACGGCATCATTACATTCGACGATATAAAAAAAGGCTATGGAAATAGCCCGCACGCATTTATCAGCACTATCAGTAAAATTATTCCATATAAAGGGTTCTGGGATTATCACGACCTGGAGAACGCCCGCGCAGAAGGCATGAAAAATTTTACAGAGCAAAGCGCAGCAGCAATGGCCCAACACGACGATGACCCCTGGCCCGCGCCCGCACCGTTCACCCAATACGCTTATGCATGGTGGAAACAATTATTCGCGCCGGATGCTACCCCGGAACTGTTCAATTTAAAAAACACCACATTTCCCGTATCCATTTTCCTCGGCACCATGGATACGCAATTAGATAATCAAAAGCAGTATGCTTTTTTTATCGAGCACCGCCATGATTTCCCGAATATTGAAATATCTCTGCTGGAAGGGGTTGGCCATACCCTTGGCCTGCACGCGCTGATGGGGCCGATTGCTGATGAATGTATGGAAAAAATGATGCATTCCATTCATCGCATCACCGCCAATGACCGCTAAAGCCACTCACGCGACAACGCATCATCACGGCACAGGGCAGCCGCCGCTGCCCTGTCAGAACTGTGTAGCGCATCAGACGCTTACTGCCCGCGCGCGACCACACCGGCGCGCTCCAGCATCGCATGTAGCAGCACGTTAGCCCCCGCCGCTACCTGTTCGGGCGCGGCGTATTCGATTTCATTGTGGCTGATCCCGTCTTTACAGGGGATGAAGATCATGCCGGTCGGGGCCAGCAGGCTGGTGTAGACAGCATCGTGACCGGCACCGGAGACAATATCGCGGTGCGAGTAGCCAAGCTGTTGCGCCGCGCGCCGCACCGCCGCCTGGCAGTCCGGGTGAAAAGGGGCCGCCGGGTAGTGCGAGACCTGCGTCAGGCTAATACCAAGGCCGGTTTCCTGCTCAAGTTGTTGCAGATACCCCTTCAATGCGGCGTCCATCGCATCAACCTGCGCATCGCTGATGTTGCGAAAATCGACAGAGAATTTCACCGCGCCCGGCACCACGTTGCGGCTGTTCGGGTGTACCTGCACCATGCCCACCGTGCCGCGACCGTGCGGAGCAAAGCGCCCGGCTATCGCCACCACTTCCTGCATGATGCGCGCCGCCACCTGTAGCGCATCTTTACGCAGCGCCATCGGCGTCGGCCCAGCGTGAGACTCCTGCCCGGTCACAACACAGTCATACCAGCGGATGCCCAGCACCGCCTGCACCACACCAATCTCAATGCCTTCGTCTTCCAGAATCGGCCCTTGTTCGATATGGGCTTCAAAATAAGCGCCGATAGGGTGATCGCCCGGTGTCTGTGGCCCGACGTAACCGATGCGCGTCAGCTCTTCGCGCACCGTTTTACCGTCCACATCGGTAGCAGCATAGGCGTGCTCAAGTGAGAAGACCCCGGCAAACACGCCGGAACCCATCATGACCGGCACAAAACGGGAGCCCTCTTCATTGGTCCAAAACACCATCTCCAGCGGGGCCTGCGTCTCTATCTGGCAATCGTTCAGGGTGCGTATCACCTCCAGCGCCGCCAGCACGCCAAAATTACCATCGAACTTGCCGCCGGTGGGCTGGGTATCAATATGGCTGCCAGCGACAATCGGCGGCAGCGCGTTGTTGCGCCCGGCGCGGCGCAGGAAAACATTGCCGATTTGGTCAATCGTTACCGTTAATCCGGCGGCTTTGCCCCAGTCCACCACGCAGTCACGGCCCTGTCGGTCAAGGTCAGTCAGCGTCAGGCGACACACGCCGCCTTTGGGCGTCGCGCCAATTTGCGCCAGTGTCATCAGGGATTGCCACAGGCGTTCGCCGTTTACCCGCACATCGCGGGTGTCGATAACGCCTGATGCCTCGCTCAGTACATCGCTCATCATGTTGTCTTCCTCATCAAGTGAACCCCGGCGTGCATCACGCCGTGCCGACATTATTCGCGCGACCGCGTTGGATTCGCGCCACCGTTTAGGATTAACGCGCGACCGCTTTGGCCACGCGCTGGCGCTCCCACTGTGCCGCCGCATTGAAATCCGGCCCGAATGCCGGGCGCTTGAGATAGCGACCGGCCCCTTCGCGGGCGCGCAAATCGCCATTGGCATACACCACCACCCCCTGACTGAGGGTAAATGCCGCTTTGCCGGTCACGGTGCGGCCTTCAAACGGGTTGAAATCATTACGGGAGTGATGGGTTTTGGCCGACAGCGTCTGGCGACCTGCGGCATCCCACAGCACCAGATCGGCATCAGCGCCCGGCACCACGCAGCCTTTACGCGGATAGAGATTGAACAGGCGCGCGGTGTTAGCCGAGGTAATGGCGACAAACTCGCTTGGTGTCAGGCGGCCACTGTTAACCCCGGCATCCCAGATAACCGCCATGCGCTCTTCCACCCCGCCGCACCCGTTGGGAATTTTGGTGAAATTATCCTGCCCGGCCGCTTTCTGGCTGGCGCAGAAGGTGCAGTGGTCGGTCGCGGTGGTGTGCAACTGGCCGGACTGCAAGCCGCGCCACAGCGCCTCCTGATGCGCTTTGGGTCGAAACGGCGGGCTCATGACATACGCCGCAGCACGGGCGGCATCCGGATCGCGGTATACGCTGTCGTCAATCACCAGATGGCCTGCCAGCACCTCGCCATACACCCGCTGGCCACGGGAGCGGGCGCGGGCAATCGCGTCTGCCGCCTCGCTACAGGAGACATGCACCACGTAAACCGGCACGCCCATCAGACCGGCAATGGTAATCGCCCGGTTGGCCGCCTCGCCCTCCACTTCCGGCGGGCGCGACAGCGGGTGGCCTTCCGGCCCGGTGATGCCCTGCTTGAGCAACTCCTGTTGCAACAGGTAGACCATCTCGCCGTTTTCGGCGTGAACCGTCGGCATTGCGCCCAGCTCCAGCGAGCGGCGAAAGCTGTTCATCAGGGTTTCGTCATCACACATGATGGCGTTTTTATAGGCCATAAAGTGTTTGAAGCTGTTGATGCCTTCTTGCTGCACCAGCGTTGCCATATCGCGGTGTACGCTCTCGCCCCACCAGGTGATCGCCACATGAAAGCTGTAATCGGCAGCGGCTTTCTGCGCCCAGCCGCGCCAGAGGTGGTACGCCTCCATCAGCGACTGCTGCGGATTCGGAATAACAAAATCCAGGATAGTCGTGGTGCCGCCAGCCAGCCCCGCCGCCGTGCCGCTGTAAAAGTCATCCATGGTGGTCGCGCCCATAAACGGCAGGTTCATGTGGGTGTGCGGGTCGATGCCACCTGGCATCACATACAGCCCGGCGGCGTCAATCACCTCGGCCCCCGCCACCTCAGCGGTGGCTATTTCCGCCTCGCTGACGGCGGCAATCACGCCATTCACGCACAGCACATCGGCGCGAAACTGGCGATCGGCATTCACCACGGTGCCGCCTTTAATCAATACCGTACTCATGATGGCTCCTTATTCACACGTGACCGTTCAGGCCGCACCAGCGGCGGTGGCGAGCGGATTATTGGGGTGCGTCGTCCAGTTGGCGTATTCGCCGCTGACGCTGTTTCCGGTGCGTAAATCCACCTCGCCGGGTTGCAGGTGGCGCATGGTGATGCAGTTTGCTACCGGGCAGATGGACGCGCACAGGTTGCACCCCACGCACTCCTCTTCTTTGACTTCAAAGTGGCGCTCCCCCTGTTTTTCATGGCTAATCGCCTGATGGGAGGTATCTTCACAGGCGAGGTAGCAACGCCCGCATTTGATGCACAATTCCTGATCGATAACTGCTTTTTCGACGTGGTTAAGGTTTAGATAGCGCCAGTCGGTCACGCTGGCGACGGCGCGCCCGCGCAACTCCTCTAGGGAACGGTAGCCCTGTTCATCCATAAAATTGGACAGGCCGCTTATCATGTCCCGCACGATAGGGAAGCCGTGTACCATCGCCGCCGTACACACCTGCACGGTGGTGCAGCCCAGCGCGATAAATTCCGCCGCATCGCGCCAGGTAGAAATGCCGCCGATGCCGGACATCGGCAAATCTGCCGTCTGCCTATCACGGGCGATTTCCGACACCATATTGAGCGCAATCGGTTTTACCGCCGGGCCGCAGTAACCGCCGTGAGAGCCTTTGTCGCCGGTATGCGGCGTCATGCGCATGTGGTTTAAATCCACCCCCATCACCGAGTTGATGGTGTTAATCAGCGACACCGCATCCGCGCCGCCGCGCTTTGCCGCCCGCGCCGGGTAGCGAATATCGGTAATGTTCGGCGTCAGTTTGACCATGACCGGCAGGCGAGAATACTGCTTGCACCAGCGCGTCACCCGCTCGATATACTCCGGCACCTGGCCGACGGCTGCGCCCATGCCACGCTCGCTCATACCATGCGGGCAGCCAAAATTCAGCTCAATGCCATCTGCACCTGTCTGCTCGACCAGCGGCAAAATGTACTGCCACGCCGCCTCTTCGCACGGCACCATCAGCGAGACAATCACGGCGCGATCGGGCCAGTTGCGTTTGACGCGCGCAATCTCTTCCAGGTTGACATGCAGTGGCCGGTCAGTGATGAGCTCAATGTTATTTAACCCCAGCACCCGGCGATCGGCCCCCAGCAGCGTGCCGTAGCGCGGCCCGCTGACATTGACGACGTGCGGGTCAAGCCCGAGGGTTTTCCACACCACGCCGCCCCAGCCCGCTTCAAACGCGCGCACCACGTTGTACTCTTTATCCGTCGGCGGCGCAGAGGCCAGCCAGAAAGGGTTAGGGCTTTTGATGCCCAGAAATTCCGTGCGTAAATCAGCCATGAGAACGCTCCTGCCCCGTCAGTGAGAGTGATAAGGTATCGTTGGCCGCGACCCGGCCATCCACGCTTAACGCCAGTTCGATGGATTTCGCCGCCAGCTTGCCCTGACGTACCGCATCAACCGTTAAATCCAGCCCGCCATCGCAGCAATCGCCGCCCGCCCACACGCCCGGCAGTGACGTGCGCCCGGCGTCATCCACCCGCAGGCGGCCATTTTTCAGCGCCAGCAACGGGCCTGCGGGGTGCGGGTCGTAATGCTGGCCGATAGCCATCAGCACCATATCGGCCGGGAGCGTAAAGGTTTCCCCGCTGGCCACGAGCGCACCCTCATGGGGCTGCATCACCGCAAAGGTGACGGCGTTAAGCTTGCCCTCTTCGCCGTGCAACGCCTGCACCACCGCCCAGTGGCGAATCAGTACGCCGTTGTGCTGCGCCCATTGCACCTCTTTGTGCGAGGCGCTCATCTGCGCTTCACCCCGGCGATACACGATGGTGACTTCACGCGCGCCCAGTTTTTTCGCCTGCACAGCGGCATCCACCGCCGTCATGCCGCCGCCTATCACCACCACCTGACGGCCCACTGCCACCTCGCTCATGTCGGCGGCCTGGCGCAGCGCGGCAATAAACGCCACCGCATCCTCGACCCCCGCAAGCGGCGGGCTGGCTATCTCCAGCGCATTGACCCCCGCCAGCCCCATGCCGAGAAACACGGCGTCATACTCGGCACGCAGCCCCTCAAGGGTGATGCTCTGGCCCAGCCGTTGCCCAAGGCGCAGCTCAATCCCGCCGACCGACAGCAGCCAGGCAATCTCTTTTTGGGCAAAATCCCCGGTGGTTTTGTACGCCGCCAGCCCATACTCATTGAGCCCGCCGGGCTTGTCTTGCGCATCAAACACCACCACCTGATGGCCGCATACCGCCAGCCGGTGCGCGACCGTCAGCCCGGCCGGGCCCGCCCCCACCACAGCGACGCGCTTGCCGGTATCCGGCGCGCGCATAAAGAGCGGTTTGCCGGGGTTCGCCAGATAACTGTCGGTGGCGAACCGCTGCAACAGGCCAATCTTCACCGGATTACCGTCCTGCGCGTGACGCACGCAGCGCTGTTCGCACAGGGTTTCCGTCGGGCACACGCGCGCGCACATGCCGCCCAGCACATTCGCCTGCAAAATCACCTCGGCTGCGCCACGCACATTGTCCTGTGCGATGCGGTGGATGAAACTGGGCACATCAATGTCCGCCGGACAAGCGCGCGTGCAGGGCGCATCAAAACAGTAATAACAGCGCTCGGCTTCGATAACCGCTTGAGTGGCACTCAGCGGCGGGTGGCTGTCGCTAAACTGCGCGCGATAGTGCGCCTCGCTCAACCGGCCCGACACAATACCCGGCGCATCGCTACCGACAGGGGTTGGAGTCTTCATCACGCCACCTCAAGAACAAGGAAAATATCGGGATAACAGCGGTTAACGCACGCTATCTGTCGGGAACAGTCGCCAATAGGGGGTTGCAGCCGAATGCGCATGGTACGTCTCCTGAACAGGGGCAGCGGGAGAACCCGACCGCCCGGTTAAAAACCTGACCATTTGGTTAACTTTTCAGGAAAGGTAATGCGATTGTTGTGCCAGCTTTTCAGCACGTAACAACCGAAGAAAAAACAGAGGATTAGCCCATCAGCAACGCAGCAATAAGCGCAACTTTTGACCATATTGAGTGCAAAATCAGCAAAAAGGCCCATGCGTTGCGCTATTTTTGTGCTTTTTAGCAGAATTGATATAACTTATGGCGGGGTTAAAGATAACGGTAAATTAATCTTACCAATTCCTGCCGCCAATCATTGCCTGATGCATCACCAGGTTTCTGCGGCGCGATGCCGTTAATCCCATAAAAAATAACCCTACACCGACCCTGGCTGATTTGAGTCGGTAAAGATGACGGGTAAGAGCCGAACCAAGGCCGAAGAATCAATCCAGTAACCTGCTTATATTCAGCGTGCAGTATTTAGCGTGCATACAACGAAGTATGGCAATGATGGCATCACCATGCGTTATTCGATACCGGTGTGAAGATCACCTGGCGTTTAAGTTAGATGCATAATCTAATTTTAAGCAGGCTAATAAAAACGCAGCGATTTTTACCGGACTGACGAAGTTTGAATACCTTCTTCATAGGAAAGGGATTTAATGGATCTCAATCAGCTTAAAACATTCGTGACCGTAGCAGAAACCTCAAGCCTTACCCGGGCTGCCAGCCTGCTTTTTCTCAGCCAACCCGCTGTCAGCGCACATATTAAGTCTCTTGAAGGTGAGTACAACGTCAAGCTTTTTAACCGCACGCCAAGGGGAATGGAACTGACCGCCGCAGGTATCATCATGCGTGATGAAGCCCGAATAGCGCTGGATGCGGCGAATAATTTTATTACCAAAGCCCGCACCATTAATGATGTAAAAACCTGCTCGCTGGGAACTATTTCCGTCCCTGTCATTTTGAATTTACCGGGGGTGCTATCAAGATTACGCCAACACCAGCAAGACGTTAACCTCACTATTCGACAAAATATTTCCGGGCATATTATTGATGGCGTCATAAATGGTGAATTAGACGCAGGTTTTGTTATCGGCCATGTATCCACTCCCGGCATTGGCGTATTAGAAATATCCCCCATTTCGCTGTGTATTGCTGGCCCCTGGAGCTGGAAAGAGAAAATTGCCGCAGCAAAATGGGGAGATATTCCCTCTTTCCCGTGGATTGCGACTCCCGATAAATGCTCTTTCACGACCATCAGCCGCGATTTCTTTGCCAAAAATAATATCAGCGTTGAGCCGTCAGTCGTCGCTGACCAGGAAAAAACACTCACCGAACTGGTTTGCATGGAGATGGGGTTAACCTTAATGCGTGAAGACCTGGCATTATCCGCACAAGATAATCAGCAAGTCTTTATTTGGCCGGGAGAGAAAACCGTCAGTCAGCTCTGTTTTATCTGGTCACGAAAAAGAGAAACCTCACCGGTCGTTACTGCCTTAATCGACACGGTGAGGGAAATATGGCATGTGGTTGATTAATTAACGGCTGCTCGTCGCCACTTTCATCGGTGCAACAGGCATCTGGGCCAGTTTCCGCTGATTCAGGTTATTTAAAATCAGCGCGGTTGCCGTAATGGTTGCACCGATGAGTTGCAGGTCAGTCGGTACTACCCCATTGAGTGCAGAGACAATAAACGCCGTCACTGGCACAACATCCATGAACAGCACACCATTGGTCGGGGTGATGATTTTATTGCCCACGTTCCAGCACAATACCGCCATCAAACCTGCAACCAACGCCATATACAGCAGATGGGGGACAACGATTGTTACTGCGGCAAGTTGCGGCACAGCAACCGTTCCTGTCGCCATCAGAAAGAGGTCAATAACCAGGACACTGATCATACCCAGCAGCGTTGTCAGCGTGGTGTAACGAACCGGGCTCCAGCCAGGAAAATACGAGCCGCCAATGGTATAAAGCACCCAGCATAAGGCACCGGCAATCAGCAATAAATTTGCAGTCATGTTGATGGATGACGAAAGAACCGCCGCCGGATTGCCATTGGTAATCACCAGTAATACGCCGCTAAAAGAGAGCAGAATAAAGCCGAAGGTGCTGGCATGAGGGCGGTTCTTTTTCAATGCCCAAATGGTCAGTAGCCCCAGCATCGGCATCGTCGCCATCATAATTGATGCAGTCAGTGCGCCAGAAGGCCCGGCAAGGTGCTGACCAAGAAAAACCAGGAAGCCAAATCCGGCAAAACCTAGGGTGTGTCCCGTAACTATTTTTTGTACAATCAGGGACATGATTTCACCACAAAAAGTCCTTTAATTTGGCTCGTTACGATTTTCCCGATGACGCCTGGGCGTTGATTTCTCCCATGCTGCCACCTGAAAGAGGCTCTTCCCGAGGCGGGCGTCCTTATTTTGCGCACAGACATGTCATGAATGGCATATTTTGGGTGCTTTGCTCTGGCGCACCCTGGCGGGACTTACCTGAGCGTTATGGTCAATGGAAAACCATTTACAACCGCTTCAATCGGTGGTCTAAAGCCGGAATAATGAACAGCATTTTCAATAAATTACTCCAGATTCTGGATGAAAAGCGCTGATAGACTGGGATGTTATCGCGCCTGGATGGCAGTAACGTTCGCGCCCTGAAAGCGGCCGCCGGTGCGAAAAAAACATCCCGATGAATGCGAGGACCATGGGCTGGGTCGCTCTCGCGGCGGCTTTGGCACCAAAATCCATCTGGCGACAGATGGCACAGGATTACCACTGAGTTTTTGCCTGAGCGGTGGACAGGCCCACGAAAGCCGATACGCGGAAACGTTGCTCAACCGGGTCGGGATTATCCGAAAAAGCGGGCACCTGAAATCACGTCCGAAAGCGGTGCTGGCGGATAAGGGTTATTCAGGTAAAAACCTTCGCATTCACTTGAAAATGAAAGGAATAAAAGCGGTTATTCCGTTTAAATCGAATGAGAAGGCCAGTCAGGACGGACGTCGCCCCCTCGACACGCGCCTGTACAAAAAACGCAATGTCGTGGAGCGTTGCTTTGCGATACTTAAAGAAAATCGCCGTATTGCCACCCGCTCGGAGAAAACGGCCAGAAACTACCTGAGTATGCTAAAACTGGGAGCGATCAGGTTATTTTTAAAGCGGTTGTTAAGTTAAGGGACACAGCCTAATGTGCCGAACAACCATGCCAGCCCCCAACGCTCGCCTTTTAAATTAAAACTTTGACGACCTTCTTTTAATAGCAGCAACAGCGCAAATGCCAGCCCGGCAATACCATAACGCAGCGTAGTGAAATTAAACGGGTCAATATGTTGCAGTGCATCGGTCATTACCGGAAACATCGCACCCCATGAAACGGTTGCGGCTAAACAACATAAAAGTCCTTTACTGTATACGTTTTTCATCATTTATCCTTTTCGAATTCAATAATTTTTTGCAGGTTAGTCATCATCACGGGTTCATAATTTCATAGTGGGGTGATGATGACTATTCGTAAATTTCTATACAGACCTCAGATATCCTGATACCGATATCAATTATGCTGCTTCAAGTAAGTTAACAACCTCCTGAAAACGTACTTTACCACTGGGGCTATACGGAATTTCGTCAATTTTTTTGGCTTTAAACTTCAAAATATTATGCTGTTGCAATTTTTCTTTTATTTTTTCATTGAGCACATCATCATTAACCGGTCTGTTATTAAATGTGCTGAACAAAAGTTTAATCATATTTTCGCTTTCATTTGCCACTGAAATAATAGCCACATCATGAATACAGGGTAATGAGCGCAGTGTTTCCTCTACACCATAAACATGGTTCTTGTCATAACGATCACCATTTCTGTTCATCAGAAAAAGTCTGCCATGATTATCAAGATAACCATAATCCGCCATGGGGAAATAGACATCATCACCGAGAGTCACGAAGGGTTTTCGTCCATCCCCATATTCATCCATCAACATATAACTGGCGATAGCCACCCGGCCTTTCGTACCAGCAGGAACCAGACGGTTATTTTCATCCAGAATAACCACCTTATTACCATCAAAGGCTCTTCCTACACTATCAGGGTGGCGAATAATATCATCAGGTTCGGCCAGAATATTCACACCTGACTCCGTACAGCCATAATACTAGTGAATTACAGGCCCTAATGCAGACATGGCAGCCATTTTATTATGGGGGGCAAAGTTACTGCCTCCCACCAGTATCCAGCGAAAATGCGTGGTTATATGCTGTTGTTCCACTAATTTCGTCACCCTCGAGACTAGATTCGGCGTCATCACCGTTGCCGTAATGTCATCACGGCTAATGAGCGTACCGATCGCCGCATCATCATTTTGGTCAACAAGGTAGAGCGGCGCGCCAAGCCCCATAAACATCCGCGCCCATCCATTACCCGCTGCGTGATATAAGGGCAAAATCAGCATAAAACCATCACGGTGTGTAAAGCCGTATCGTTCGGTAAACCAGCTAAATCGGCGGGCATCAAACGACTGATAGCGTAGTGCGATTTTAGGCTCGGAAGAGGTTCCTGATGTTAATGACACCGCCCGAAAGGGCACCGGGCGATGCTGTTCGAGTATTTCCGCAACATGCTTACGGTGCAGGCTGCCAATACTGTCCACCATCGCATCTGTAGGCGAATTAACAGAAATGACACTCGCTCCCGTTGAATATAATTGGTTCAACTCATCTGTCGTGTATAAGCTATAAGAGACTAATAGAATCCCAGGGTTGATTTTCTTCACCAGATTTAACAGCGTTGTTATCGGCAGAGAATAATCCAACCCATTAGTTGGAATACCCAGCGTGGTGAATGCTGCCAGCCAGCAAATTAAATCCCCGTTATTCTTAGACAAGAAGCACGCCGAGCGCATCTTTTCAGGCTCGATGAAATTCTTAATAAAAGCCACCCGTGATTCGGTTAAAGACAACACCTCACTCCATGTATATGCTTTATCTTCAGCAATAAGGCATGGTGCATTTCCACGGACAGCAGCAATCTCAGCAATCTTTTTTAAGTTGATCATTTTATTTGGCTCTAAATAGATTAAATTGAATGAGTTTTAAAATTTAATTACGCTATCAGGCAGCGATAATCAGCAAACCGTTGTCACGACATTCATTAATTTTCTGTTGAATGGCGTCACTTATCTCTTCACCGGGGAATAAGATAGGCACGCCCGGCGGATATGGAATAATAAATTTATCAGAGATAACGCAAGGTGCTACCGACTCTTTTTCTTCTTTTCCTTGAGTCATTTCTGATAATTTTACACATTGATGCTGTACCTCTCATTGTGCAAACCCCGTGCTGAAGTAATATCACTTCCCACGAGAGCACGCCGTATTCACGGCGCGCATACTATAGACATTATTCACTACCTCAGGAGTTCTAAGCACACGGCGCGACGATATCTCATTAAGAATGCTGTTTTTACCTGTGTGTCATGAAATATTTAAGCTGAAAGTTATGGTTTATCAGAACGAATTCGCATTCGATTTTGACGATCGATAAAGATATTAGTTTGAGGGTCATAGTAGCGGCTCGGCCATATTTCTTCAGGTTTAACGCCTAATTCGTTAGCGATCAATAGTTCTCCTTTTGGCCAAGGTCGATATAGTGCGTTTGCCAAAGTGCTTGAACTTAACCCGGCCTTTCGTGATACGGCTGAGAGTGATGTTCCTTTCTTCCTTAATGCTGCAATGATATCCGCCGGATGCCAGTCAGCTTTCCTTATATACATGGTGTCCTCTATACTATTTTTAAACTATCGCTTTAAAAAATTAACTCTTTGTAAATATTAAGGTGTAAGTTTTTTATGGCACATTTTATTTATCGCATTGAACAATGGCATTTCTTCTGTAATAAAATCGATAATTTCTGCTGTCACTTTAATTATCCTCTTGGTTAATTCAGTTTCGCTGTGAGTGAAATATGCCAATGAACAAAAGCGATGAATATTTTTATTTTCTGATGTAGCTATAAGTGTTGATGAAGAGGGGGATAACAAAAACAAAAGGCATTGTTTTTATTGAAAAATATTTTCAATGCCGCGCGAGAAAGGGCCGTATCACGGGGTAAAAATTTTACTTTCAGGCGAAAAAAACGGCCAGATGACCAGTGGTGGGAGCGCGTTGGCGAATGGCGATTCATGCGACGGCATCACAGGAAGACGGTCACGGCGTTTGCCAGCAAACCGGTGCAAACGGGGCACATAACCCGTAGCGGCAAAGCCCGGCATTATAGAATGCACAATTATTTATGGCGCATGGCTGTTTATGACGAACGGCTATTATGATGAAAATATGGAGAAACCTGCACATTATCCGGTTTAATCTCCACAATGTTACAGTTTGAAATAACCCCGTCACGGGCAGGAGAATCAAATACACAACTTTACGGGTATCGCTATAGCCTTCTCCAACACCAATACTTATATTTAATAAAACATGATGATTTCTCTATCGCGAATATATTTTTTCGCCGATTTATCCAGAAAATAAAAACATCTTAATATTTTATTAAAAGGCTTTTTATTATGAAGTTTATTGTCCTATCGTTGCTGATTTGCCTTGCTGTCTGGGTGTTAAGTTTACCGGATATTGCCACCCTGCCGACGTTTATTTACTGGCGCAATATGCTGGTGCAATTGACGGGCCTTATCGCCGTACTCTGTATTACCGGGTTGCTTATCATGGCGCTCCATCCTCCCGTGCTGGAAAAGTGGCTGGGCGGTATGGATAAGCTGTACGTCTGCCACAAATATCTCGGCATCGGTGCCGGTATCGCTACCCTGCTGCACTGGCTTTTCGCCAAATTGCCGGGCATCGCCGCCGCACTCGCCTGGATAACGCCGGGCCGCCGCCCGCCACACCCGATTGACCCCTGGCGTGGCGTGATGAATGAGCTGGGGGAAATCGCGTTTTATTGCATGATATTTTTTATTGCCATTAGCCTGATGAAATGGATCTCCTATAAAAATTTCCGCATTATTCACAAGGTCGGCGCAATTATCGCCCTGCTGGGTGTACTCCATTCATTTTATATGATTAATAGCGACATGCGCTGGACGGTATTTGGCATCGCCTGCATGGTGTTATGTATTCTCTCTTCGTTCATTATTATTTATTCTCTGGCAGGGCGAATTGGCAGACGAAATGATTTTTCAGCCCAAATCGCCGCAGCCAGTAAAATAAATGACTCCACGCTGGAATTAACCATCCGCGTGCCAGCTGCATTTGCCCATCGCTATCAGGCAGGCAAATTTGTTTTCCTGACCACTGATGCGAAAGAGGGCAAACACCCGTTTACCGTTAGCCGATACGATGCGGATAACCACCTGCTGACGCTCACCATCAAAGCGCTGGGCGATTACACCACCGCGCTGGTGAACGGGCCAAATCTGGCAGGCACCTCGGTGGTGATTGAAGGCCCTTACGGTGAATTCACCTTGCCGGCGCACTCCGATAAAGAAACCTACTGGGTCGCCGGGGGGATTGGGATCACGCCGTTTTTATCCTGGCTGCATCAGCTGCGCGCCAGCCAGCAACAGCAGCACAACACCACGCTCTTTTACTGCGTCAACAGCGAAAGCGAGCTTATCCACCCCGCGACGCTGGCAACACTGGCGCGCGATGCCGCCATCGACCTGCACATCATCGTGCGCGACCGTGACGGGCTACTCGACCCCGCGCGCCTCAATACCGACAACTGCGCCGGCGTCTGGTTCTGTGGGCCTGTCGGAATGCGGCGCTACCTGCAACAGCAGGTGGGCCAGTCGGTGTTGCATTTCGAGCAGTTCGATTTCCGCTAGCCGTTATAACCGTCAGTCGCGACGATAATCTGTTGCTACGACAATCCGCACAGACGAAACACGCTGTTGAGTACATGGCGAGTGGCGCGCGCTCTGGCCTGCTCGCTGTGAGAATCTTCGCCGAGCACCGCCGCTATCTGAATGTCAAAATCGGCATAGGTTTGCGTCATCGACCAGACGCTGAAAAAGAAGTGCGTGGTGTCCAGCGGGGGTAAGCGGCCTTGCGCTATCCAGCCATCCAGCACGGCGGCTTTCTCCGCCACCAGCCGCCGCAATTCGGTTTGCAGCAAGTGGTGTACCATCGGTGCGCCCTGCAAAATCTCATTGGCGAACAGCCGTGAGGCGTGCGGGCGCTCGAAACTGAAGTGCATTTTCTGGCGCACGTAGGCGTCGATGGCGCTTTTCGGGTCGGCATCGGGCCGAAAGCCATCCAGCGGGGCCAGCCAGTCGTGCAAAATGCCGTCCAGCACCGTGAGATAGAGCGTCTGTTTATTGCCAAAATAGTAATGCAGGTTGGCTTTAGGCAGCGAGGCCGCCTCAGCAATTTGCGCCATCGTCGCCCCGCGAAAGCCAAAGCGGGCAAACACCCGCTCCGCCGCCAGCAGAATAACCGCCTCATTATCCTGCCGGATGCGGCCTTTCTCGCCTTCATCAGCACCGGCTGGCAACAAGCGCCCGCCGCTGGCATCGTCCGTGCTACGCATCTGCATGCTCATGGTGTTCGCGGCCATACTCCTGTTGTGTACCCCGTTGTGTGTTGATCGTTGTGTATTGATAGCGGTGTGCTGATCGTGGTGTTAATTACGCCATCCCTGGCAAATACCGACCGGCCTGGCCGCGCGCCGTTATTGCGTCACGGCTATTTCATCACGGTTATTACGTCACCTGCGATTTCGTCACCGCTATTTTGTCACCGCTATTTTGTCAGCGTTATTTTGCCGCCGCCTGCCACACCACATGACTCATGGCGTCGTCACCGGGATCGTTTTTGATGACCGGATGACTGCCGCCGCTATTTAGCAGCACATCAATCGTGCGGCGGTAGGCAGCCGGTTCCAGATAGCCGACGGCTGGCGTATTGGCGTGGGTAATGAGTTTAGCCACATTTTCCATCTGGCGCTGCTGCACCGCTTCGGTCGCCGCCCCGGAAGCGTCCTCCGCCACCACGATTTTCGCCGCTTCATCCGGGTGGCTGACGGCATAATTCCAGCCCTTGAACGACGCCTTCAGGAATTTCGCCATTTTGGCGACAAATGCCGGGTCTTTCAGGTTCGGCCCCAGTACATACAAGCCATCTTCCAGCGTAGACACCCCCTGGTCTTCATAGGCGAACGTCACCAAATCCTCTTTTTTCAGGCCCGCGTCAATCAGCTGCCAGTATTCGTTGTAGTTCATGGTGGAAATACAGGCGGCCTGCTTTTGCAGCAGCGGATCAACATTAAAGCCCTGCTTGAGCACCTTGATGTCGCTGTCCGGCTTGTAGCCGAGTTTGTTCATCCAGTTAAAAAACGGATACTCGTTGCCGCCAAACCACACGCCCAGCGTTTTGCCTTTCAAATCAGCCGGGGCGTTGACGCCGCTTGCCTTGCGGCAGGTCAGCATCATGCCTGAGCGGTCAAACACCTGTGCGATGTTCACCAGCGGCACCCCGGCCTCACGCGCGGCCAGCGCATCCGGCATCCAGTTGACAATCACATCCGCTGATTTACCGGCAATCACCTGCACCGGCGAAATATCGGTGCCACCGGGTTTGATGGTGACATTCAATCCCTCTTGCTGATAGAAGCCTTTCTGTTGCGCCACGTAATAACCGGCAAACTGCGCCTGCGGCACCCATTTCAGTTGCAGCGTGACGTTCTCGGCAGCCTGCGCGGGCAATGTCACCGTCAAGGCAATGGCCACCAGCAGGCCACTGGGGAAAAGATCGGAACGTTTTATCATCAGATGACTCCTCAGGTTGATGTGAACACGACAGTGATTGCACGTTATGGTTGTGGTTATGGTGTTGTGTGGTGACGGCTCAGGGCGTAGCGCCGCGCACCGAGGGGTGCCAGAAATTGACCTTGCGCTCCAGCCTGACCAGCAGCGCATACACCAGCGAGCCAATCAGCGAGGCCACCACAATCGCCGCCCACACCAGCGGCATGTGCATCCGGGCGGCCTCGGTGGAGATGCGAAAGCCGAGCCCGGCAGTCGGCGAGCCGAAGAACTCCGCGACAATGGCGCTGATTAACGCAAGCGTCGCGTTCACCTTCAGCGCGGCAAAAATAAACGGCAGCGCGGCAGGCAAGCGCAACACCCACAGCGTGCGCTGCGGCGAGGCGGCATAACAGTGCATCAGCTCGCGCTCCAATTTGCCGCTGGCCTGTAGGCCCGCCAGCGTGCTGACCAGCGCCGGAAAAAACGTCACCAGCACGATTACCGCCGCCTTCGAAGGCCAGTCGAAACCGAACCACATCACCGCAATCGGCGCGACGCCAACCAGCGGAACCGTGCTGGTCAGGTTGGCCAACGGCAGCAGGCCGCGCTGCAAAAACGGCTGGCGGTCAATCAGCAGCGCCACGGCGATGCCGCCCGCGCAACCCAGCAGATAACCGGCCAGTACCGATTTGAGCACCGTTTGCACCACATCGCCGAGCAGCAGGCTGGCGCTGTCATACAACGCCTGGGCGATAGCCAGCGGCGTGGGCAGCAGCACCTGCGGCACCGCAAATCCGCTGACCAATAGCTGCCAGAAATAGAGCACCCAGCCGCCAAACAGCAAGGCAACGGCGCTGTCAGGCAGGCGCACGCTGCGCACCCGCGCCAGATGCTGCACGCTCACCATCGCCAGCAGCGCCAGTGCCAGCGCCGTCAGCCCATAGTGGTATCCGCCAGCGGCGGCAGGTAACAACGAAACGGCGGCCAAGAGCAATAACAGCGCCAGTACGCCCGCGCGCCACAGCGGTATGCCCGGTGACAGCAATGCCGCCAGCGCCAGCAGCAGCAGGCCGTCGGTTTGCCACAGCGGTGCGCCGCCATCCAGCAGCGCCAGTACCAGCGCGAGCAGCGCGCCGGTCAGCGGTAGTGCTCCCAACACTGGTGATCGTGCTCCCAGCACCGGTGGTCGTGCTCCCAGCACTGGTGATCGTGCTCCCAGCACCGGTGGTCGTGCCCCTGGCACCGGTTTAGTGTGCGTTATCATCGCGCCCCCTTGCGTGTTGCCATCACCCATCGCTCAATCAGGCTCACCAGCGCGGTTAAGCCCAACCCCAGCAGCGAAGCCATCACCAGTGCCGACCAGATTTGCAGCGTATTGCCGTAATACGAGCCGGTCAGCAGGCGTGCGCCAAGCCCTGCCTGCGCGCCGGTCGGCAGCTCGGCGACCATGGTTCCCACCAGTCCGCTGGCGATAGCCACCCGGCACGCCGGAAATACATAGGGCAGCGCCGACGGCAAGCGCACCAGCCAGAAGGTATCAATTCGGCTGGCGGCATAGGTATGCACCAGTTCCAGCTCCAGTTTTTGCGGCGCGCGCAGCCCCTGCACCACGGCAAGCGTAATCGGGAAAAAACACAGGTACATGGCGATGGTGGCTTTGGGTAACAGCCCGGTGATGCCAAGGCTGCCGAGGATAATCAGCACAATCGGGGCGATCGCCAGTACCGGCACCGTCTGGGACGCGACAATCCACGGCAGCAGGGCTTTATCCAGCGTGCGGGAATGCACAATCGCCACCCCCAGCAAGCCGCCCAGCACCACGCCCATGACAAAACCGGTTAGCGCTGCGCTGGCGGTCACGGCGGTGTGCAGCAGCAAATTACGCGGCGAGCCGGGCGGCCATTGCGTCAGGCTGGCCCAGATATCCAGCACAATTTGATGCGGCGCAGGCAGCACCGGGCGCGACATTGTCAGCGTCGCGGCCAGCACCTCGCGCCAGCGCGCGCCATCCGCCATCCGCTCGATGACGCCCGGCGCATTAAGCGCCATAGCCAGCAGATACCAGACCAGCGTCAGGCAAAGCGCCACCACCGCCACCGGCAGCACCTGCTGGCGGAAATCGCCAAGGTAACGCCCGCGTTCAGTGCTCATGGTGCCCCTCCACCAGCGCGGCGCGCACCTCTTGCGCCAGCTCGAGGAACGCCGGTGAGTCACGCAGCGAAAGCGTGCGCTCGGCAGGCAGCGGCGAGTCAATCACCTTCACGATACGGCCCGGTCGCGGCGACATCACCACTATCTTGGTCGAGAGGTAGACGGCTTCGCTAATCGAGTGGGTAACAAACACCATGGTGCGCTGGCCTGCCACCCACAGCTGTTGCAGTTGCTGATTGAGGTTGTCACGGGTGAGCTCATCAAGCGCGCCAAAGGGTTCATCCATCATCAGGATTTTGGGGTCAAACCCGAGCGCGCGGGCAATCGATACCCGTTGTTGCATGCCGCCGGAGAGCTGCCAGGGGTATTTTTTCTCAAAGCCCTGCAACCCGACCCGCGCCAGCTGCTCACGGGCAATGATTTCGCACACTTGCGGCGCGCGGCCCTGAATGTGCAGCGGCAGCATCACATTGGCCAGCACCGTGCGCCAGGGCAACAATACCGGTGCCTGAAACACGTAACCGTATGCCCCGGCGCAGCGGGCCTCGCCAGGCGTCATGTCATTGACCGTAATCTCACCGCTGGTAATCGGCTCCAGGTCGGCAATGGCGCGCAGCAACGTGGTTTTGCCACAACCGGACGGCCCGATAAACGAGACAAACTCGCCCTCGCGGATAGTCAGGTTAATGTCTTTCAGTGCATGAACCGGCTTGTCTGCCGCCGGGTAAATCACATTGGCATCGCGCACCACAATGGCCGGGCGAGCAGGCGCCTGCGCCGGTTTCAACATGGTCACGACCGAATCCTCGGCATAGCTCTGGCTCATCATCGCTCTCCCTCCGCCATTTTCTGACCGTCTGGTTAGGTTTACGCTCTGACTCATGCCATTTTTGTGCCAATGTTTATTTTTTAATCCACCCCAGTGAGATAGCGGCTGTTGCCCGCAACATAACCCTTTTTTATCGCCAATTTGGTGCAAATATCGACAATATTGCCTTTATTCAGGGCAGTGAATGGAATGGCAGGGTAACAATGAGGATGCGTTGTGCAGAAAAGGCCAGAAAGACGTGAAATCGAGAAAAAACCTGACACGATTAAAAACGTTCGCCGCCAGATAAAGACAAATGGGCCAGCCGGTTTCTCGCCGCCACGGACGGGAAACCGGCAATCGGTCTATACCAGATACCAGCTTGTGCCCGCTTATGCCAGCGCGCCGGTCAGCTCGGCCAGCGCATCATCGATTATCGCCAGCCCCTGATGGACTTGCGAGGCGGAAATCGTGCAGGGCGGCACCACATGCAGGCGGTTTTCGGCGATAAAACCCAGCATACCGCGCGCCAGCAGCGCCGCTTTAAGCCGGGCCATGTGCGCGGCGGCAAGCGGCGTGCGGCTGGTGCGGTCAGCCACCAGTTCCAGTGCATGAAACACCCCTTTTCCCCGCACATCGCCGATGATGTCATACTTTTGACCCAGGCTTTTCAGCCCGTCGGCCAGCAGGCCGTCACCGATGCGGGCGGCATTTTCTACCACGCCTTCCTCTTCCATCGCCTCAATCGTGGCGACAATCGCCGCCATCGCCAGCGGGTGGCCGGAGTAAGTCAGCCCGCCGGGAAACACCCGGTCAGTAAAAAAGTGGGCGATACGCTCGGAAATCATCACGCCACCGGCCGGTACATAACCGGAATTCACCCCTTTGGCGAAGGTGATCAGATCCGGTGTGATGCCATCATGTTCGAAGCTAAACCACCGTCCGGTGCGGCCAAAACCGGCCATCACCTCATCCATAATCAGCAGGATGCCGAACTCTTGCGCCAGTGCCGCCACGCCCGGCAAATAGCCCGGCGGCGGCACCAAAATACCGGCGGTGCCGGGAATGGTTTCCAGCAAGATAGCGGCAATCGTATTCGGGCCTTCGCACTCGATAATGCGCCGCAGGTGGTGCAACGCGGCGGCGCACTCCTGCTGCTCGGTGGCGGCCTGAAATTCGCTGCGATAGAGATAAGGGGTGAAGAAATGCACATGCCCGCGAGAATACGCATTGGGTAAGCGCCGCCAGTCGCCGGTTGCCGCTATCGCCGCGCCGGTATTGCCATGATAAGAGCGATAGCCCGACAGGACTTTTTCGCGCCCGGTAAACAAGCGCGCCATACGGATGGCATTTTCGTTGGCATCGGCCCCGGCGTTGGTGAAAAACACCTTATTAAAGGCGGCGGGCGCATGGGACAAAATGCGCCGGGCCGCTTCACCGCGCACCGCATTGGCGGTCGAGGGCGCAATGGTTGTCAGCACATCGGCCTGCGCTTTAATCGCCGCCACCACCTTCGGGTGCTGGTGGCCGATATTGGTATTCACCAGTTGGCTGCTGAAATCCAGATAGCGCTGGCCGTCATAATCCCACAGCTGGCAGCCCTCGCCCCCCGCGATAACCAGCGGGTTTAACCCTCCCTGCGCAGACCAGGAGTGAAACACGTATTGTGTATCGAGCCTGCGCACATCCTCATTTGACCGTGCCGATTTCAACGTCATCGTTGTGTGCTCCCATGATTTCGCAGCGGCATCCATCAGGCGACTCGCCGCCAGGTGATTAAGACAACAATCACCTGAGACTAGAAACAAACGCGCGCACAGCGATAGAGCCAGTTGCGGCTAATTCCTGGGCCAGATGCGCCGATGTACTCGCGCACCGGGCCGCAGGCGGTGTCCCACGCTTTTCGGCCAACTGGCTCTGTGCGCAGCCGGTCACGCTTCGTAAAGTGGCTCACGCCCGCCCACTGACGGCGGCAGAGAAGGTGATGCCAGAGCAGACGGCTCGGTTGAGTTATCGATCGGTTGCGTGGCGTGATCGATTAAGCGATGAGGAAGCTTTTGATGAGCAAAGACAATATTGTGTTTATTACCGGCGCGACCTCCGGGTTTGGTCATGCCACGGCCTGTCTCTTCGCCCGTTTTGGCTGGTCACTGGTGTTGACCGGTCGGCGCGAAGCACGGCTGAATGCGCTGGCCGATGCGCTCTCGCCACAGGTGCCGGTACACATCGCCGGGCTGGATGTGCGCGATGCCGACGCCGTCAATGCCGTAGTGGGCAACCTGCCAGAGGCGTTTCGCAACGTGAAAACGCTGGTGAATAACGCCGGGCTGGCGCTGTCACCGCAACCGGCGCAGGAGGTGGCGCTCGAGGACTGGCACACCATGATAGATACCAATACCAAAGGGCTGGTGAATGTAACGCATGCGCTATTGCCCACCCTGATTCGCACCGGCGCGGGGGCCAGCATCATCAACATCGGCTCCATCGCCGGTCAATGGCCCTACCCCGGCAGCCACGTTTACGGGGCGACCAAAGCATTCGTCAAACAGTTTAGCTATAACCTGCGTTGCGATTTGCAAGGCACCGGCGTGCGCGTGACCGACCTGGCACCCGGTATTGCCGAAACCGAATTCACGCTGGTGAGAACCAAAGGCGATCAAGCCGCCTCTGACCGGCTCTATCGCGGCACCACGCCGCTGAGTGCCGAAGACATCGCCGGGCAGATTTACTACATCGCCACCCTGCCTGACCACATGAACATCAACCGGCTTGAAGTGATGCCAACCCGTCAGGCCTGGTCGCCGTTTGCCATCGACCGCGACCCGGCATAACGGCGCAAGCGCGACTGGCGGTATCACACGAGAACATGACAAAAAGAGGCCACATTCGGGCCTCTTTTGATAGCGGGGACAAGCTAATGCTGGTGTGGTGTTATTCCCGGTGCTGGCGTGTTGTGATGAACGGGCGGTTACTGATAAATCGCGGCAACGCCACGCAGTTGGTTGTCACTGCCCGTGGCCGCAATAATACGAAATGAACCGGCACCCGCTGCGCTCGCCTTTTCAGACAAGCTCGCCTGTAACCCGTCGAGGGTCATCGCGGTCGCACTGACGCTGCCGATAGCCGGTTTCGCGCTGTGCTGCACTTCAGTGGCGGCCAGAGTGCCGAAAGAAACGGTAGCCAGGGCGATAACTGCAACAAAATTTTTGATAGCGTTCATGGTCAATATCCTTCACATCAAATGGGGTTCAGTGGTTTAACTGGAGGCGGCATCGCCTTCGATGGATGTGATAATAGAGCAGCCAACGCGCAATGAATATCGGGTTTATTTGCTGCTTGGATTCAGTTTTTTTGAACTAAAAACCCACCGCGAAATTTAGGTTTTCGTCCTCACTTTTTGTGCGGTTACAACCCGCCGTTTGCCATAAAACCGGATATGGATTACCGGTTTTGTACTTTGCCGTTTCCGGTTGCCTGTGGAAGTATCCCTTCGTATCTGGCCGCTGTTTTTCAGCGCCAACAACACCTGCACATTCGCTGACATCACACTGATAATTAAAAGGAAAAACCATGTCTGCTTTATTGAACGCTCGACAAAAGCGCGCGCTCGGCCTGTTTGCCGCCTTCGCGGTGCTCGGTTATGGCGCGCCGGGCCAGGCAGCGCAAGCGCCCAAAACCGGCGGCACCTTGATCTATCTCGAACAGCAACCACACACCAACCTGTACCCACCGGCGGGCGGTTTTTACCCTAACGGCGGCATTCTTAATCAGATAACCGACAAACTGACCTACCAGAACCCGCAAACCCTGGCGATTGAGCCGTGGATTGCCGAGTCATGGACCATTAACGCCGACAGCACCGAATACACTTTTAAGCTGCGCCCCGGCGTCACGTTTTCCGACGGTTCACCGCTGGATGCCAATGCGGTCGCGAAAAATTTCGACACCTATGGCCTTGGCAACAAAGAACTGAACCAGCCGGTGTCAGAGGTGATTAACAACTATGCACGCAGCGAAGTTATCGACCCGCTGACGGTGAAGTTCTCCTTCAAAAAACCGTCGCCCGGCTTCCTGCAAGGCACGGCGGCTATCGGCTCCGGGCTGGTATCGCTCAATACGCTGGCGCGCAATTTCAACCAGTTGGGTGACGCCACCCACATCATCGGCTCCGGCCCGTTTGTGGTCAGCAGCGAAAAACCGGGCCGGGAGCTGAAACTGGTGGCCCGGAAAGATTACCAGTGGGCACCGGCTGGCTCGGCGCATCAGGGCCGTGCCTATCTGGATGGCATTACCTATCTGGTGACGCCGGAAGACAGTGTGCGCATCGGCGCGCTGGTCTCCGGCCAGGCCGATTTTATCCGCCAGATTCAGGCCTATGACGAAAAACGGGTGCAAAACGAGGGCATACACATCTATGCCGCGCCCACCCGTGGCGTTAACAACAGCATCAATTTCCGCCCGGATAACCCGCTGGTCGCCGATATTCGCGTGCGTCAGGCGCTGCGTTACGCCACCAACCCGCAAGAGATAATCCAGACGCTCTACTCCGAGAATTATCCGCAGGCCACCTCGGTTCTGGCGAAAACCGCCAGCGGTTACGTCAACCTCGCCGACAAGCTGGTGTTTGACCCGCAGGCGGCCAGCCGTCTGCTCGATGACGCGGGCTGGAAAACCGGGGCGCAAGGGGTGCGTCAGAAAGAGGGGCAGGCGCTGGAGCTGACGGCTTATGAATCACAGCCGCAGCCGCAGAATAAAGAGATGCTGCAACTGCTGGCGCAGCAGTGGGCCAAAGTGGGTGTGAAACTGAACGTGCTGGCGGGTGATGCTGGCAGCAAAACCGTAGACAGCCTCGACCCGCTGAAAACCGGCGTTGCGCCGGGCATGGTGGGCCGCGCCGACCCGGACGTGCTGAAAAGCCAATATTACCCGACGCTGCGTAACGTACTGCTGCAAAAAGGCGGCACCAGCGACAAGGTAAAAACCTTTGCCGATGACCGCCTGAATAGCCTGCTGGACGGCATCGCCTCGGCGACCGATCGCGGGCAGCGGCTGGCGCTGGTCGGCGATGTGCAGCGCTATCTTATCGATCAAGCGTATGTGATCCCGATTTTTGAAGAACCGCAGGTCTACGCCGGGCGCGCCACCACGCAAGGCATCGGCTTTGAAGCCGTTGGCCGCCCGAGCTTCTACAACACCTGGCTTGATAAATAACCGTTCCACCTTAACGGAGGGCAAGGGATGTCAATCACCGCGCTAGCCACCCGCCTCGGCCACGCCCTGTTAGTGTTGTGGGCGGCGTTTACCCTGTCGTTCCTGCTGTTGCAGGCGCTGCCCGGCGATGCCGTGCTGATTAAATTCATGAGCCCGGATCTGGGCCTGAGCGCCAGCCAGATTGCCGAGCTGCGCCAAATTTACGGGGCCGATGTGCCGCTGCTCACGCAGTATCTCGCCGCGCTCTCGCGCCTGTTACGGGACGATTTTGGCCTGTCGCTGCAAGCGGGTTTGCCTGTCAGCACACTGCTGTTAACCAACCTGCCCGCCACGCTGCAACTGGCGGCGCTGGGGTTTGTCGCCGCGCTGATTCTGGCCGTCGCGCTGGCGTTTCTCTGCGCCCTGACGCCGTTCGCCTGGCTGCGCCAGCTGTTGCAGTCGCTGCCCTCGCTTCTGATCTCGATTCCGACGTTCTGGCTCGGCATCGTGCTGATTCAGGTGTTCTCCTTCCGGCTGGGCTGGGTTTCCGTCATTAACCCCGGCGAGCTGGAAGGGCTTGTCTTGCCGGTGCTCACCCTGTGCGTGCCGATTGCCGCGCCGATTGCGCAGGTGCTGATGCGCAGTATCGATCAGGTGCTGGCGCAGCCGTTCGTGGCGGTGGCGCGCGCCAAGGGCCTGCGTCGTAGCGGCGTGTTATGGCGGCATGTGGCGCGCAACGCCATCTTGCCCGCGCTGACGCTGGCCGGGCTGCTGCTGGGCGAGTTGATTGCCGGGGCGCTGGTGACGGAAACCGTGTTTGGCCGCAGCGGATTAGGGCAACTGACGCAAGAGGCGGTCAACACGCAGGATGCCAGCGTCTTACAAGCCATCGTGCTGATTTCTGCGGGTGCCTTTGTGGTCGTTAATTTGCTGGTAGACGGGCTGTATCGCCTGCTCGACCCGCGTCTGAAAACCGTTTCGCAGGTGTGATATGGCCATCATTCAACTGGAAAAAATCCCCTTGCCACGGCGTACCCGCGCGCTGCGCTTACCCCTCTTCGCGCGGCAACCGGGGCTGGCGTTGGCCTGGCTGGTGGTGTTAACCGTGGTGCTGTGGGCGCTGTTCCCGGCGCTGTTTACCACCCATTCACCGCTGGAAGGCATCGCCGGGGCCCAGCGCCAGCCGCCCGGCGGCGCAGCATTGTTAGGCACCGACCAGTTAGGGCGCGATCTCTACGCCCGGCTGGTGTATGGCGCATCGCATTCGCTGTCAGGCGCGGTGACGGCGGTGTCGCTGGGGCTGGTTGCAGGCGGCCTGCTGGGGTTACTGTCCGGCGCTATCGGTGGCCGCCTCGATACGCTGTTGATGCGCGGCGTGGACGTGCTGCTGGCCGTTCCGGGCCTGCTGCTGGCGTTAAGCGTCATTATTTTACTGGGGGTGGGCAACCTGCACGCCGCCATCGCCGTTGGCGTCACCTCGATTGCCCATTTCACCCGTCTGACGCGCGCGGAAGTGCTGCGCGTGCGCCACAGCGATTACGTCGAAGCCGCCTTCGGTAGCGGCGGCACCTTTTTCAGCGTGCTGTGGCGGCACCTGTTACCCAATGCGCTGACCAGCGTACTGGCGTTCGCTGCGTTGCAGTTCGGCAGTGCGATTCTGGCGCTCGCCACGCTCAGTTTTCTCGGTTACGGCGCGCCGCCGCCTACGCCGGAATGGGGGTTACTGATAGCCGAAGGCCGTAACTATCTGGCCAGCGCCTGGTGGCTGACCACCTTCCCCGGCCTGCTGGTGGTCGCCGTGGTGCTGTCGGCCAATCGCATCAGCCAGTCCATCAGGAGGCAACCATGACACACGCGCCCATCCACAGCGCCCCGCCGGTGCTGGAGCTCGAAGATGTCACCATTACATATCGGGGCGACGACGGTGAACGCACGGTGGTCGAAGGGGTGTCGTTTCGCGTGGCACCCGGAGAAGTGGTGGCGCTGGTCGGTGAGTCCGGCTCGGGGAAAACCACCACGGCGCAGGCAGTGATTGGCCTGCTGGCCGACAATGGCCGCCTGACGCGCGGCGCGATTCGCCTCAACGGTACTGACATCAGCCGCTGGTCGCAAAACCGGCTGGCCAGCCTGCGCGGTCGGGTCATCAGCCTGGTGCCGCAAGACCCCGGCAACTCGCTGAACCCGGTAAGAACCATCGGCGATCAGGTCGATGAAATCCTGCGCCTGCACCAGAAAATCGACCGCCGCACCCTGCGCCAGCAAACGCTGACGCTGCTGACGCGCGTCGGGCTGACAGACCCGGCGCTGCGCGCCAGTCAGTATCCGCACGAGCTGTCCGGCGGCATGAAACAACGCGTATTAATCGCCATCGCCATCGCGCTGAAACCGGCGCTGATCATCGCCGATGAGCCGACCAGCGCGCTGGATGTCACGGTGCAACAGCGCATTCTCGACCTGCTTGACGAACTGCGCCGGGAAAGCGGCACCGCGATTTTATTCGTCACCCACGATTTGGCCGTTGCCGCCGAGCGCGCTGACCGCCTGCTGGTGTTTCAGCAAGGCTATATTCAGGAGCAGGGGCCAACCCGACAAGTGTTAAGTGCTCCCCAAAGCGCGTACACCCGCACACTGCTGGCGAACATTCCCGCGCAGGCCGCGCTGCACCGCCCGTTACGCACCAGCGGCGCGCCGCCCATCGTGCAGGTGGAACAACTGGTGCAGGATTTCCCGCCCGGCGGCGGGCGACGTAGCGCGTTTCGGGCGGTGGATGGCGTCTCTTTTCAGGTGCAGCCCGGCACCACCCATGCGATTGTCGGCGAGTCGGGTTCGGGGAAGACCACCACCGCGCGCATGATAATGGGCTTTCAGCGGCCAAGCGCAGGCCGCATTCTGATAGATGGCACCGACATCACCCGGCTGCGCGGCGAGGCGCTGCGTCAGTTTCGCCAGACCATTCAACTGGTGTACCAGAACCCCTACGGCTCGTTAGACCCGTCGCAACGGTTGTTCGATATCGTAGAAGAGCCGCTGCGCAATTTTCAGCGTCACTCGCGCACTGAGCGCGCCCGTTTGGTTCACGCCATGTTCGAGCGCGTCGCGCTGCCCGGCACGCTGTTGCAGCGCCGCCCGCAAGAGCTCTCCGGCGGCCAGCGCCAGCGCGTCGCCATTGCCCGCGCGCTGATTCTGGAGCCCAAAATCCTGGTGCTCGATGAAGCGGTTTCCGCGCTCGATGTCACCGTGCAGGCGCAAATACTGCGCCTGCTCGACGAGCTGCAAGCCTCGCTGGGGCTGACGTATCTGTTTATTTCGCACGATCTGGCCGTGGTACGCCAGATAGCCGACACCGTTTCCGTGCTCTATCACGGGCGGCAGGTGGAATCCGGGCCGGTGGCCGACATCTTCCACCACCCTGCCGCCCCCTATACTCAGGCGCTGCTCCATGCCATTCCCGGCCAGCGCCCCGTCTCGCCGTTAAGAGACTCAGCCTAAATCAAGGAGTTAATCATGACGCAAAAACGTCTGGGCTTTTTCACCCGGCTGCTGGACGACGCCCCCGCCGGGCAGCGTTATCGGCTGGCCTGCGAGCAAATTATCAAGGCAGAACAACTGGGTTTTGACAGCGCCTGGGTTGCCCAGCACCATTTCCACGCCGACGAGGGCGGCCTGCCCTCGCCGCTGGTGTTTCTGGCGCACGTTGCCGCGCAGACTCGCCGCATTCGGCTTGGCACCGGCGTCATCACGCTGCCGATGGAGCAACCGCTGCGGGTGGCGGAAGATACGGCTGTTCTTGACCTTCTCAGCGGCGGGCGGCTGGAGGTCGGCATCGGCTCCGGCGGCACCCCGTCTTCTTTTACCGCATTCGGCCATGACAGCGCCCAGCGCGGCGAGATCCTCGGGCGTTACCTCAGTCAGGTGCGCGCGGCCTGGGCCGGTGAGCCACTGAGCGCCGATGGCAACCGGCTCTACCCGGCGGCGGCGCACCTGAATCGCCGGGTGTGGCAAGCCACCTTTTCGCCAGAGGGCGCGCGCCGCGCGGGTCAGGCTGGCGACGGGCTGATGCTCTCGCGCACGCAGCCGCGCCCGGACGGTTTTCCTGATGCGACGCTGGCCGACCTGCAAAACCCGATGATAGACGCCTATCTGGCGGCGCTGCCGCCCGGCGTGACGCCGCGCATTATGGGGTCACGCAGCGTGTTTGTGGCCGATGACCGGGCGCTGGCGCTGCAACTGGCCGACAGCGGTTTGCGCCGTTCAGCGGCGCGGCTGGCGCAACTGGGCCGCCCGGCGCGCGACGGTTCGGTCGCGGAACTGATCGCCTCGTTTGATAGCCATGTCGGCACACCGGACGAGGTGATTGCCTCGCTCGCCGCCGACAGCGCACTGGCGCGCACCACCGACATCGCCTTTCAGGTGCATTCCATTGACCCTCCGCACGCCCATATTTTGCGCTCGCTGGAGCTTATCGCCAGCCGGGTTGCCCCGGCGCTGGGCTGGTCATCCCCCCAACACTCGCTTGCCGGTAACGCGACACAGGAGCTGGTATGACGCAACCGACTGTAGACATTATTGCGCAACTGGCGCAGATAGCCCCCGACTCCGCGCTGGCGCAGGCCAGAGCGGTGCGCGAGGCCGCCACCCGCCATACCCAGGGCAGTTATGACGTGCTGTTCAGCCACCCGCCGCAGGGCAATTTATCGCTGGCGCTGCGTTTTTTCATTGCCTCGCACGTCAGCGCCTGGCATGACAACCCAACGCTCGCGCAGTTCTATGCCGGTCGGCTGGCCGATTTTCCCACACCGGCCCGCGACGAGGCGTTAACCCAGGCGCTGGCGCACGCCGAGCGCCTGACGCGCCACCCCGTGGCGGCAACGCCAGCCCACCTGCATGAATTACAACAGGCTGGCTGGAGCGATGACGATATCGTCACGCTGTCGCAACTGGTGGCGTTCGTCAGCTTCCAAAGCCGTCTGGTGGTGGGGTTGCAGCAACTCACCACCGCCGCGCCGCTGGTGGCAAACACCGCTGACGTCACCGCCGGCCACTGGCACACCGAGCCATTAACCCACAGCAACAAAACCGCTCCGACGGCGTTTACGCAGGGTGAGCTGGGCTGGGAGCCGTGGATAGCCGCGAAACCGCTGGCGGCATTCAGCGAAGAGGAGCAGGCGGTTCTGGCGCGTTTTGGTCATACCGAATCGGATTATTTCCGCCTGCTGGGGCGCAACCTGCCGCTGCTCGAGCAACGCACCCTGACTGACAAGGGCATTTTTTATACCTCGGGCGGCCTGCCGCGCAGCGAGCGCGAACTGGCGGCCACGGTGGTCAGCAAGGTCAACGGGTGTATTTATTGCGCCTCGGTACATGCGCGTAAGGCAAGCCAGCTGTCAAAACAGGATGACGCGGTGCAGCGCTTATTGAATGTGCCGCCGGGCGGTTCTCTGGCGGCCGGACAAGACCCGCGCTGGCAGGCGATTATCACCTTTGCCGCCCGGCTCTCTGCCACCCCGGCGCAGGTCAGCTCGCACGATGTCGATAGCCTGCGGGCGGCGGGGCTGGATACACCGGCTATCCTCGATTTAATTCAATCGACCGCGTTTTTTGCCTGGGCTAACCGCCTGATGCTGACGCTTGGCGAACCGTTCTGGCCCTCACACTGATCCATACCACACCACACCGGGCAGGGCGCGATGGGCGCGCGCTGACCCGGTACACATCTTGCTTGCCTGTGTTACCCGATTCAACACAGGAGCCAGCCAGCATGAACGACCACTGTTTGCATATTGATTTTGTGGCGCACCGCAGCCTGCAAGAACAGTTGCGTGAAACGCTGATTGCCTCGATTCTGGCCGGGGTATTTCCTGCCGATGAAGCGCTGCCATCATGCCGTAAGCTATCGTGTCAGTTGAATATTTCACGCAATACCGTCGCGCTGGTGTATGAGGGGCTGCAAAGCGATGGCTATCTGGTGAGCCGCCCGCGCAGCGGTTACTACCTGCACCCGGATTACCATCAGCCTGCTGACGTGCCCACCCCCAACGCCGCGCCCGCTGCTGAACACGGCCAGGCACCAGATTGGGGCAAACGCCTGAACGTCAGCCCCAGCAATTTCCTCGCCATCATGAAACCGGCGCAGTGGATGTCGTTTCCCTACCCGTTTATTTATGGCCAGCCCAACACCCAGCTCTTCCCGATTGAGCAATGGCGTGATACCACCCGACGCGTCACCGGCAGCCACCGCGATCACCACTGGCTGTATGACAATATCGATCAGGATGTGCCGTTCCTGATTGAACAGTTGCGCCAGCGTATTTTGCCCAAGCGCGGCATCATCGCCCGCGCCGATGAGATTCTGATTACGCTAGGCTCGCAAAACGCCCTGAGCCTGCTCTCGCAGCTCCTGTTTAACCGCAACACCCGGGTGGCGGTAGAAAATCCGGTGTTCCGCGAGGCCATCAACGCCTTTGCCTTGCAAGGCGCGCACATCGTTCCCCACGCGCTGGATGATGAAGGGCTCGTGCTCGACGCGCACTCGGCGCAGTGTGACTACTTTTACGTCACCCCCAGCCATCAGGCCCCGACCGGCGTCAGAATGAGCAACGCACGGCGCACCGCGCTGCTGGCCCATGCCAGCCGCTATGACCAGATAATCATTGAAGATGATTACGACTCGGAAACCAATTTCGACCCGCACCCTCGGGCGGCGCTGAAAGCCAGCGACGTTAACCGCCGGGTGATTTACGTCAGCAGCCTGTCCAAATCGCTGTCGCCGGGCCTGCGGCTTGGCTACCTGGTCGCCCCCTCAGAGCTGATAGACGAATTGCGGGCGCTCAGGCGGCTGATGTATCGCCACCCGCCCACCAACATCCAGCACCAGATGGCGCATTTTCTGGCGCAAGGCTATTACGAGGCGTACCTGCACCGCTATCGGGAAGATTCCGCCCGGCGCTGGCATCAATTAAATAACGCGCTGGGCCGCGATTTACCCCACTGCCAGCGTCGGGCGGGCAGCGAACATGCCAGCGCATTCTGGCTGCAAGCCCCTGATGGGGTGAACACCCAGCAACTGGCGTGGCGCGCTGCCCATGCCGGGGTATTGATTGAACCCGGTCAGGCGCATTTTCTCGGGCCGCCGATGCCGGGAAATTACTTCCGGCTCGGCTTTCACGCCATCCGGCCGGAACAGATTGATGAGGGGATTCGTCGGTTGGCTCTCGCGCTGGAGCAGGTGGCCCGCTAACGCCAAAAGCGAGAGCCGGCCTGCCAGCACGATTACAGCGTTTGCCCCAGCGCCTGACGCAGGTAGGCTCCCGCGCCCAGGAGCCCCGGATGCGAGTGAGTAATCATGAACACCGGAATATCGGCAAGGTAGTCACGAAAGCGGCCTTTATCTTCGAAGGCGCTGCGAAAACCGGAGTTGCGGAAGAATTCGAGGAAGCGCGGCACAATGCCGCCTGCGATATAGACGCCGCCGAAGGTGCCAAGCGTCAGGGCCAGATTGCCGCCAAAGCGCCCCATCAGCACACAAAACAGCGACAAAGCGCGCAGGCAGTCAACATCGCTGTGCGCCAGCGCGCGCTCGGACACCACCTGCGGCGTCAGCGCTTCCGGCACCCGGTTATCCGCTTTGACGATGGCGCGATAAATGTTGACCAGCCCCGGCCCGGAGAGCACCCGCTCGGCAGAGACATGCCCCAGCTCCTGACGCAGCACCTGTAACAGCAGGTCTTCTTCTTCGCTGTTGGAGGCAAAATCAACGTGCCCGCCTTCGCCCGGCAGACTGAGCCATTTGCCCTCGACCGCTAACAGATGCGCGACGCCAAGCCCGGTGCCCGCACCGTATATCGCGACCGGTTTGCCTTTCTGCGGCTCGCCGCCGCCAAGCTGGATAACGTCATCGCCGCCCAGCACCGGCACCGCCATGCTGACCGCCGTAAAATCGTTGATAACCGCCAGGTGGGCAAAACCGAGGTTTTGCTGCATTTCCGCAATCGAAAATGCCCAGTGATGATTGGTCATCGCCACCCAATCGCCCGTCACCGGGCAGGCGATGGCGATACACCCATGTTTAACCGACGCGTCCTGATGGGCAGCCAAAAACAGCCGGATCACCGTTTCCAGGCTGTCGTGCTCGTTCACGGCATAGTGCTGGCTGTGCGCAATCGCACCGTTTTCCAGCTCGCACAGCGCAAGACGCGCATTTGTCCCGCCGACATCACCTACCAGCGCATACTGAGGCATAAATCATGGTCTCCCGTTGCAATGTCATCTGCCAACATGCGGCAAACGGCACCGGCAGAGCGTTTGCCACCGCACTCAGGCGTCATCGCTCTGCCGCGCGCCTTTTTTCAGCCGCAGCATAAAATCACGAAAATGGGGTGCCAGCTCTGCAAACAGCGGGTCTTTGCGGTGGGCCATCATGACCTCGCTAAACAGCTTCAAACCCGTGCAGAACGCGGCGACTTCGGCATCCGGCAGGATCGCCCTGGCCCGGACTCGTTCAATAATTTCCAGAATATCGTCATGATTGGTGGCGTCAAACGTCAGAGTCTGATTTTGTGGCGTGTCATCGCGATTATCGGCGAGTTTTTCCAGCGTGATACGATAGTGATACGGCATGATTTTATCCTTGCTGTTTGTGCATGGCGCAGAGCGCCACATGGTTGATATTATCAACCATATACCGATAATTGTTGATAAGGTCAACAAATAATGAATAACACAGCCGACACTCAAATGTTCGACCTGCTCGGTGAATTGATCCACGGGTTTAAACAACGTCTGCAAGAAAGCACGGCATTGAGCGAGGCCGGGCTGGCTCCGTTTCAGGCCCGCACGCTGGGAATGATTGCCCGCCACCCGGCACAAAGCCAGCATCATCTGGTGACGCGCTCGGGCCGGGACAAGGCGCAAATCGCGCGCCTGCTTAAAGAGCTGGAGGCGCTGGGGCTGATTCAACGCCAGCCGTCGCCGGATGACCGGCGCGCGCAGGTGGTGTCGCTCACGGAAAAAGGATGGGCTATCCATCAGCAGGTGGTGGCGGCACGCAGCGCGTTATTGCAGCAGGCGTTTAGCAACGTCAGCGAAGAAGAGCGCCGCCAGTTTGCAACGGTGCTGCAAAAAATGCAGCAAAACCTGGCAGCGGCGCAATAATGTCGGTCAGTCAGCCGGGCTGGGGGCGGCGGTGTTGATATCATCCGCACCGCTGTCGCTTGTCGTCTGTTGGCGATAGATATCCCGACGCAGTAACGTCCAGGTGTAATCCGGCTGGTTCACCGCTTCATACCCTAATTTCTGGTATAACCACGGGGCCGTCGAGGTCAGCAGCAACTGTCGGCGCAGGCGCTGCAAACCCGGGTGCGCCAGCGTGCATTGCACCAGAAACCGCCCCAGCCCGTTGCCCTGATGGGCCGGGAGCACAAACACATCGCATAAATAACCGAAGGTGGCGAAATCCGTCACCATGCGCGCCAGCCCGATTTGCTGCGTGCGATGGTAAAGCCCAAAGCACAGGCTATTTTCCAGCGACAGCGCCACCGTTTCTTTATCGATACCCGCCGCCCAGGATGATTCGGTGAGATAACCGTGCACCGTATCCAAATCAAGCTGCCGTGGGTCTGTTGAAACCCAATACTCTCCCTGACGCCATTGCTGTGGCGCACGCGCACCTGTATTTAACAAAGCTCACCCCCGTTGATACATGCCTTTCCCCACCAAACGACCCGCACTCGCGCAACACCCGTGCGTTATCGGTTGCTCTTAGCCATGCGCTTTCACCGGCAGCGCGGTTTTATGAATCAATCGCCGTAGCGAAAAAGATGACTGCACATCACGCAGCCCTTCGATTTTTATCAGTTTTTTTTGCAAAAAGCGCTCAAAATCCGACAGGCTGGCCGCCACCACCCGCAGCATGAAATCATGGCTGCCGGACATCAAATGGCACTCCATCACTTCATCAAAGGTGGCTATCTGCTGTTCAAACTTGCGAAAGGTGGCTTCCGATTTCGGCTCAAGCGTCAGCGAGATATAGGCATTGACCGGGAAACCGGCTTTTTCCTGATCCAGCAACGTGACATAACCCTCGATAACCCCGGCGTCTTCGAGCTGTTTTAGCCGCCGGGTACAGGGTGTGGCTGATAAACACACCCGCTCGGCCAGCGTCGTCGTTTTCAGGCGCGCATCCTGCTGGAGTTCATTCAACAGCTGCGCATCTATACGATCGATCTTCATGAGTGAATTTCCCCAAATCATCACCCCAAACGAGTGACGAGCCCTAAAAATGGCAGAATAAACCCTCTTTTTTAGTTAAATCTCACTCAATGATCAATGTTAATTTGAGCGCTAAAAGTGAATGCAAAATCACATCAAATGCAAACATATGCATTTCTTATGACTAAACACAGGCTACGCGCACCCATGACAGGCAATGAGGGTAACACCGTGATCAAAGAGTCGGCTTTGCCCGCCGCGTCCCCGGCAACTCCGCCCAAAACCGGGCTGTCACACACGCTGAAAGATGATATTTACGGCCTGGCGCTCGGCGTGATGTTCATCGCCTTTGGCCTGAATATGTTGAAATTATCCGGCATGGTGACGGGCGGTATTGCCGGTATCGCGTTACTGCTGTCTTACTACCTGCCGCTGTCGATAGGGGTGCTGTTCATCCTGACCAACATCCCGTTTATGATTTTTTGCTATTTCAGCATGGGGCGCGCGTTTACGCTGAAAACCCTTGTCGTTAATATCACCTTGAGCGCCGCCACCCAGACGGTGCCCTATCTGCTGAAGATTAACTACATTCATCCGCTGTTTTCCGCCCTGGTCGGCGGCACGTTTCTCGGCATGGGGATTTTGTCACTGGCGCGCCATAACGCCTCGGTTGGCGGCACCGGCGTGGTGACGCTCTGGCTGTATCAGCGCTTTGGCATCAACGCGGGGAAAAGCCAGATGCTGTTGGATGTGCTGGTGTTTGCACTCTCGCTCATCAACCTGCCGCTGCCGTTGTTGCTGTGGTCGGCCCTGAGTGCGCTGGCGATGAACGCGATGCTGATGAACTGGCATAAACCGGGGCGCTATCAAGGCAGTTAGTCTGTGCCGACGGGCACAAACGTCATCAGATATCGCCCCGTGTTTATCGGGGTTGCAGGCTACAACGGCTTATTTTGCCGCCTGTAGCAAGGTGGAGAATTGTTGCCAGAGCGCATCGGCACTGCGCTGATAACCCTGCTGGCTGAGGTGGATAAGATCATTGCGCGCATAGCCTTGGGCGTTCCATTTCTCAATGGCGCAATCTCCGCCCATATAATCAAACCAGTTCCAGAATAACGCCTGATTGGTACGGGCAACCTCGCGCTGCACCTCAATGATAGCCTTCAGGTTTTCCGGCTGCCGCTGTAGGCACGACGCGCCATTTTTGTTGCTGATGCTGCTCCCCGGCCCCACCAGCAAAATCACCGTATTCGGCAGTCTCTGGCGAATGGTCTGCACATACTGCTGGTAATTTTGCTGGTAACGCTGCAAATCCAGTTGCTTGTCAAAGGCTTCGTTGGTGCCGTAGGCCAGAATCACCATATCCGGTTGCAACGCCTGAAGTGTCGAGGGCCAGTGGTTACGCCATTTATCCAGCATCGTGACCTGCGCGCCGTTAATGCCAAGCGCACTGAGCATCACGCCGCCTGCGCGCGGCGAGCGCAATAACCAGCCCGCCAGTTGACTGCCCGCGCCCGCAGAGAGCGAATAATTGACCGGCGAGTGTGTCGTGACTGGCGCACTGAGCTGCCAGTGTGCCTGGCTGTCCGGCAGGGTGACGCGCTGGCCTGACAGTTGCAATACGCTATCGGCCTGATTGCGGTACAACGCCTGTACCTGCATGTCATCACCGTTGCGGGTGGCGAATTGGGCGCTATTGCCCGCTTGCATCGGTGTGGCAATGTTCCCGCCCAGCGTAAACGCCGGATCGCTATTGCGGCGGCTGGTAATCAGGCTCCAGCCTCTGGCTTTACCAAACACCACCTGATCATAACGATTTCCCGGCACCGCCACCGGGCTGACAAACCCGGCACCGCCATCGCCATATTGCTGCTGAAAATGCTGGCGCAGCTGGCCGGAGAAAAAGTCAGCGGCGGTATGCGAGTCACCGAGTTGCAGAATATGCACTTTTTCCTGGCTGCTGTTTGCCAGCTTGCGCTTCATTTGCGCCAGCCTGACATCACCATAATCAACCAGTTGCGCTTCACTGCTCCCTGTACCGGGCGTGTTGACAACCAGCGGCGCATTGCCGCTTTCCCGATGGCAGGATGTGAGCAGCATAAGACAAACTGCTGTCAGCATCAGATACCACTTTTTATTTTTCATTTCTATCATCACCTTAATGGCTCACCTCGTTCTCTGAGGGAGATATCGCAATCTTGTCGAAAATACGATCGGCTATCATTTTTTGCCCGGCAGGGGAAAAATGGACGCCATCGCCGCTGCGAACGCGTATTTTCTGCTTCTCTTGCTTAATCTCAGCCGAGTAGTTAGTGTCGCGGTAGCCAAAGATCTCGTTTACCTGAATCAAAATCTGATTCGCTGCCGTCACCTCAGCCTGATACAAGCCATCAAGGTAATGCATGCCATAGTTGAGCTTTTTATTCTCCATATTCGGCGGAGAAACCCATATGACAGGAATCTGTTTTTCTCGGGCTAAACGGATGATCGTTCGGATACGTTCGCGGTAGGCCTCTTCCCATTCCTGCGAGGCGAATTTAAGGAACGGCTTTCCTTTGCCGGCAGGCATGTCCCACGGGTCGTTCGGGCCTAAAAACACCACCAACAACCCGACATTTTGCCGCCGCTTCAGTTCTCGTTCGAGCGTGAGCGGCCAGTTAAAAAAGCCCGGATAAGCAAGGCCGGTGCTGCGTTTACTCAAATCAATCCCAGCCAGATGATAGCGGTCACGCAGCATTTTGATGACGTGCGGCGCAACGCCTTCCATCATCGAATCACCCATAAACATTACGGCCTGGCTGGGTTTTAGCGCAACCGGTGTGGTCAACGGCACAACCGGAACACCGGATAAACCGTTCGGTGAAGGCGGTAACACCAATGGCGATGGCGGCGACAGCACTACCGAGGCAGAAGGCGCTGACAGCGCAGGCACATCGGGATGGCTCCCCAACTCAGGCCCGGCATCGGCTGATGAGGATGACGACACCGACGCCTGAGCCTCGGCGCTCTCCGGCTCATCGCCACCTGATGCAGACTCCTCCCCAGACCAGTTCGCCACAAACGCCTCTTTTGCCGCTTGTGCCGCCTTCATCACCCGATCGCCCAATACCCAGGAGGGATGCGTGTTGCTTTCCCACGGGCTTTTCTCGTGAAAATGCAGTTCCCAGTAACCATTAATCGAATGCTGGTTTAACCAAATTAGCCCAATAATGGCACTCAGCATCACCAAAAAGCTTTTCAGAACGTGTGATAACGTTGCGCGATACTCAGAAATTGGCATAAATAAACCCGGGAACGCCAGCAGGAGAAAGGAAAAAAACCAGTGCGAGGAATGAGAAAATCATCACCGGAACCACATACCACTCACATTGCGCCAGTACCTCTTTCAGGGTTTGGCGCAGCGTCAGCCAGATGGGATAGAACACCAGCAGGCTGAGGAAGAAACCTAACGTTGCCATCTCGCTCACAGAGAGTTCAGCAATGCGCGCCTGCGCGATAACCGACAGCATGGTCAGCGCGCTGCCAAGGCTATCGGCACGAAAGAAAATCCACGCCAGACAGACAAAATGAAACGTCAGTAAACGCGCGATGGCACCAGACAGCAGCGGCAGGCGTATCGCAGGCTGGTATTTTTCCGGCAGGCGCGATAGCCACCCCAGTTTGCTCCAGCCGTTATACGCCACCAGCCCGGCTCCGTGTATCGCCCCCCACACCATATAATTCATGCTGGTGCCATGCCAGATACCGGAAAGCACCATGGCGATAAACAGATTGCGCTGCGTTTTCCACCAACCGTGACGGCTGCCGCCGAGCGGAATATAGACATAATCACGAATAAAGTTCGACAGGCTGATATGCCAGCGGTGCCAAAACACCTTAATATTTTCTGCCAGATAAGGGTGATCGAAGTTTTTTGCCACCTCAAAGCCCAATAACAAGGCAATCCCCGTCACCAGATTGGTATAGCCGGAAAAATTAAAATAAATCTGCCAGGCCCAGGCATAGGTGGCGATGACCGCCTGCCAGCCGGTATAACTGGCCTGATCGCCAAACGCCGGGGCGACGTAATGCTCATCAAGCCAGGTATTGAGGAAAAACAGTTTGGCTATCGCCAATGAAATTAAAAACAGCGCGTGCGGCCATGACTGTAACTGGCGCGGGGTGCTGCGGGCTATTTGCGGCATCAAATGCAGCGCGCGGTTCACCGGGCCAGCTAACAGCGTGGGGAAAAAATTCAGATACAGCAAGGTATCCGGCAGGCTGGGCTGCTTCATTTTCCCTTGCGCCGCTGACATCACTAAGCTCACCGCATTAAACAAGTAAAAAGAGAGCCCGACCGGCAGCAACACATTGAGCACCGGCAAACTGAGCGGAATATGGCAGGCCACCAACAGACTTTGCACACCATCACGTAACCCGGTGTAATACTTAAATAATAAAAAGAAAATGCCAATAAACAGAATTAATAGAAAAGGGATGATTTTTTTGAAATGAAATTGGCAAGAGAGCGTCAGCAAACACCAGACGGATACGCTAAATAACAGTAATACCACCAGTGACTGCCAGCCGGATAAATACACCAGCACATAGCCGGTTATCAACAGCAGGGCGTTTTGTATTTTTACCCAGGGTGACACCAGCCAATACACCAGAAATAACGCCAGAAAGAAAAAACAGAACTCAACAGAAAGAAAATTCATCAACATCATCCCTGCATTTATGAAAAATGCGCGTTAACCCGGTATCCAGCCTGTTCGTCAGGAACACAATACAGCACGGACTATCGCCATTTTTCATCTTGCAGCCTGACGCGGCACTGCTTTCCCGGCGGATATCACGCCATCCATACCTTGGCATTCACAGTGTGAGCACGGTGGTTGGCAAAACATGAATGAGGGAAAAGAAATGGGCAGCAGCCGTGCTGCTTTTTATTGCGAGGGGTATTTTACTTAAAAGACAGCAAAACGAAAGAATTTGACCACAGTTTACCGCAATGGTTCAGCGCTGAAGGCGATAAAAATAAAAACCGCGCGGCGGACGCGCTCATTGCCGCCACACGGTTAATCACCCGCGATTAGCGCATGGTGACAAACTCTTCCGCCGCCGTCGGGTGAATGGCAACCGTGTTATCAAAATCCCGCTTGGTTGCGCCCATTTTTACCGCAACCGCGAAGCCTTGCAGAATTTCATCCATCCCAAAACCGATACCGTGTACGCCAACCACCTTTTCCTCTGGCCCGACACAGACCAGTTTCATGCGGCAAGGCTGACGATGCTGCGTGACCGCCGTATACATGGCGGTAAACGCCGATTTGTACACTTTCACCTGGTCATCGCCATACTGGGCGCGGGCCTGCGGCTCCGTCAGCCCGATGGTGCCTATCGGCGGGTGGCTGAACACCACGGTAGGGATGTTGCTGTAATCCAGATGCTCATCCGGTTTGTTGTTAAACAGCCGTTCAGACAGGCGACGACCGGCGGCAACCGCAACCGGCGTCAGCTCAACCGCACCGGTGTTATCGCCAACGGCATAAATACCCGGCACGCTGGTGTTCTGGAATTTATCCACCACGATGTGGCCTTTTTCGTTGCGCGCAACACCGGCAGCCTCAAGGTTGATGGCATCCGTCGCGGGCTCGCGGCCTATCGCCCAAATCAGGCAATCCACCGTTTGCTGATGACCACTCTCCAGATGCAGTGTCAGGCTGCCATCCGCGTTTTTCACCACGGCGCTGGGGATGGACTCGGTATGCAGCGTCGGCCCTTCGGTGTTCATCACCTCAACCAGCGTTTCGACAATCAGCGGGTCAAACTGGCGCAGCGGCGCATGTTTGCGCACAAACAGATGTACCTCAGCGCCCAGCGTATTCAGTACACCGGCAATCTCCACTGCGATGTAGCCAGCGCCAACCACCGCCACCCGTTTTGGCAGCGCCGTCAGCGCAAAGAAACCATCAGAATCAATGCCGTACTCCGCACCGGGGATGGACGGTCGCGTTGGCCGCCCGCCGGTGGCAATCAAAATATGGTCGGCGGTGATACGTTCGCCGTTCACTTCCACCGTGTGCGCATCGACAAAACGCGCAAACCCTTGAATGACCTCAACCTGATTTTTACCCAGCACCGTATTGTAAGACTGATGGATGCGGTCAATGTAAGCGCTGCGATTTTTCAGCAAAATATCCCAGTTGAACTGATTTACCGTCACATCAAAGCCGTAATCCGGCCCATAGTGGTGAACCGCCTCGGCAATCTGCGCGGCGTGCCACATCACTTTTTTCGGCACACAACCGACGTTCACGCAGGTGCCGCCAAGGTGTTTGGCTTCAATCAACGCGCATTTCTTGCCGTACATCGCCGCACGGTTTACAGAAGCAATACCGCCACTGCCGCCGCCAATGGCGAGATAGTCATAATGTCTGGTCATCCGGGCTCCACACTTACTTTTCAAATGATTAGAATAAGGAAACGGGCGACGCCAGCAGGCAATGTCTCATCCTGCCGGTGAAAAACGCGCCATCACTAAAAACATACTGGCGAAAAGTCTAACGCCTGTCATCGGCATCCGGCAAATCCCTATCGCGCCCCGCTCTATTGCGCTAAACAATTGCGCTAAACAATTGCGTTAAACAACAGCCGGTGATTGTATGAAGAAACGAATAGCGGCTCGCGACGGTTTTGAAAATCGGTGCAATAGGTAAAATGCGCCACCCCATTATCGCCTCAGTGCGGGAGTAAGGCATGGAACTGATTTTTCTCGGCACCAATGCCGGTGTGCCAACCCAAACGCGCAACGTCAGTAGTCTCGCGCTTGATTTGCACGGCATCCGGCCTGCGTTTTGGTTGTTTGATTGCGGCGAAGGCACCCAGCACCAAATTTTGCGCACCCCGGTCAAACCGGGCAAGCTGGAGAAAATCTTCATCACCCACCTGCACGGCGACCACATTTTCGGCTTGCCGGGCCTGTTGTGCTCGCGCGCGATGGGCGGTATCGACACGCCGCTCACGCTCTACGGGCCATGCGGGTTAAAAGCCTTTGTCGAGCAGGCGCTGACCCTCAGCGGTTCCTATCTGACTTATCCGCTCAATATCATCGAGCTGGATGTCAAAGAGGGGGAATCGGCGCGGGTCTGTGAGGATGAACGCTTACAGGTCACGGCCTGTGTTCTCTCCCACACCCTGTATTGCCTGGGCTACCGTATTGAAGAACGCCCCAAACCGGGGCCGCTGAATGTGGCGAAACTGGCAGCCGACGGCGTAAAACCCGGCGTCTGGTTTCAGCATCTCAGGCGCGGCGAAACCGTCACGCTGGATGACGGTCGGGTGCTGAACGGCTGGGATTATGTCGGCCCCGCCACACCGGGTAAGTCATTGGCTATCTTCGGCGACACTCGCCCTACGCCTGCGGCAGGCCTGCTCGCGGCAGGCGTGGATGTGATGGTTCATGAAGCGACGCTGGAAGGAGCCATGGCCGAGCGTGCCAGCGAACGCGGCCACTCCACCACGTTACAAGCCGCCGCCGCCGCACGGGATGCCGGGGCCAAACGGCTCATCATCACCCATTTCAGCGCCCGCTACGGGCAGGCAGACCTGGCGCGGTTACGTCAGGAATGCCAGACGGTGTTTGCCGCCACCGAGGTGGCAAGCGACTTTGCCACCTTCCGGGTGTAATCCCGGCGCGCGGTGATGACGTATTACTCCGGCACCACCCATTCTACACGGGTGTGGCCGGTGCCTGCGGGCACCAGCACCTTGTGCAGCCACGGCAACACGCGCTTCATCTGGGCTTCCAGCATCCAGGGCGGGTTAATCACAATCATGCCGGAGGCGGTCATACCGTGGCGATCGCTGTCTGGCAGCACCGCCAGCTCAATTTGTAAAATACGGCGAATCCCGGTGGCCTCAAGGTCTTTGAGCAACCGCTTAATGTGCTGGCGTAATACCACCGGATACCACAGTGCATACACGCCGGTGGCAAAGCGGCGGTAGCCTTCCTGAATCCCTTTGACCACGTCCTGATAATCCGTTTTCAGCTCATAAGGCGGGTCTATCAGCACCAGTCCACGGCGCGAGAGCGGCGGCAACTGGGCTTTTAACTGCTGGTAGCCATCTTCACGCACCACGCGCGCCCGGCTATCGCGGGCAAACTCCTGACGCAACAGCGGAAAGTCGCTAGGGTGCAGCTCGGTGAGATGAATTTTATCCTGCTCGCGCAACAGTTGGCGGGCAATCAGCGGGGAACCGGGGTAATAGCGCAACCGGTCGCCTGAATTGTAAGAACGCACCACATCCAGGTAAGGTTCCAGCTCGGCGGGAATATCATCCCGCTGCCAGAGCCGCCCGATCCCCTCAAGATACTCGCCGGTGCGCTCGGCATGCTCGCTTTGTAGCTGATAACGGCCTGCGCCGGAGTGCGTATCCAGATACAGGAACGGTTTTTCCTTCTCTTTCAACGCAGTAATAATCAAACTCAGGACGGTGTGTTTCAGCACATCGGCATGATTGCCGGCATGAAAACTGTGGCGGTAACTCAGCATAAGGGTCGGTTTTCCGAAAAGAAAAAGCATCAAGAGAAAAATATCAGACGCCACAGTATAAACGCTTCGACACAAAATCGCCCGCCGCGATCGCGCTGCCTCTGCCATTTCTCATCGACTTGGTTATATAATTAAATACATAACGGTAGACACAGGCAGGGCAACATGAAAAATCACTTTGGCGATGGCATTCTGGCCGGGCTGAATGCACCGGCGCCACTCTCTGATAGCGACATTCGGCATTACTGTGATGATTACCGGCGCGGCTATCTCTGTGGCTATGCCCATCAGCTCGCCACGCAGCACGGCAGACAACAGGCGGCATTTAAAGCCGGGCAGCTGTGCCGCCGCTACGGACTCATGCGTGATATCGTGGCGGAGTTCTTCACTGACATCACCAATCCATCGTTAGTCGGCTGGTTTTATGCCGGCTATGACCAGCGCGGTTAAGCGCCTGACACCGGCTGGCCTTTTCCCGTCGGTTTATCTTTTTTTGCGGCGAGCCTGACCCGGCTGTGCGCCCAGCCATTGATTTTCCGTTTGTTACCCCTCATGTTAAGTCACAATAACGTCCTTTCTTATTATTCAACTTATTCAACCATTCAGGACTGCGCCATGACCAATCCATTACTGTCCTCTTTTACCCTGCCCCCGTTTTCCCAGCTTAAAATCGAGCACATCCTTCCTGCGGTGCAACAGGCGTTGGACGTCTGCCGTCAAACCGTTGAGCAGGTCGTGGCCCAGAGCGGCCCGTTTACCTGGGATAACCTGTGCCAGCCGCTGGCAGAAAGTGATGACAGGTTGGGGCGAATTTTTTCTCCGGTGAGCCATCTGAACTCTGTCCAAAATAGCCCGGAACTGCGCAGCGCCTATGAGCAGTGCCTGCCGCTGCTATCAGAGTACGGCACATGGGTTGGCCAACATGCCGGGTTATACCGCGCGTATCGCAGCCTGCGCGACGGCGAGCACTATGCCGCGCTCAGTCTGGAGCAGAAAAAAGCGGTCGAGAACGCGCTGCGCGATTTCGAGCTGTCAGGCATCGGGTTAGCGCCGGAGCAGCAAAAACGCTACGGTGAAATTGTCGCCCGCCTGTCGGAACTGGGCTCGCAGTTCAGTAACAACGTGCTTGATGCCACCATGGGCTGGAGCAAGCTGGTCACGGACGTGACGGAGCTCGACGGCCTGCCGGAGAGTGCGCTGGCCGCCGCCAGTGCGCTGGCTGAAGCCAAAGAGCTGCAAGGCTGGCTGCTGACGCTGGATATCCCAAGCTATCTGCCGGTGATGACCTATTGCGCGAATCAGGCGCTGCGTGAAGAGCTGTACCGCGCTTACGTCACCCGTGCTTCTGAACAAGGGCCGAATGCCGGTCAATGGGATAACAGCGCCATCATGGAAGAATTGCTGGCGTTGCGTCACGAACTGGCGCAACTGCTGGGTTTTGACAGCTTTGCCGACAAATCGCTGGCGACAAAAATGGCGGAAAACCCGCAGCAGGTGCTGGATTTCCTGACTGACCTGGCCAAACGCGCTCGCCCGCAGGCCGAGCAGGAACTGGAACAACTGCGCGCGTTTGCTAAAGCGAATTTTGGCGTCGAACAGCTCAACCCGTGGGATATCACCTACTACGCCGAGCAGCAGAAACAACATCTGTACTCGATTAGCGATGAACAGTTGCGCCCCTATTTCCCGGAACCGCGCGTGCTGGAAGGGCTGTTCGAGGTGGTGAAACGCATTTACGGTATTCACGCCAAAGAGCGCCAGGACGTTGACGTCTGGCACCCGGAAACACGCTTCTTTGACCTGTTTGATGAAAGCGGCGCGCTGCTGGGCAGTTTCTACCTCGATCTGTACGCCCGTGAGCACAAGCGTGGCGGTGCCTGGATGGATGAATGCGTCAGCCGTCTGCGCAACGCCAACGGCGAGCTGCAAAAACCGGTGGCGTATCTGACCTGTAATTTCAACCGCCCGCTCAATGGCAAACCGGCGCTGTTCACGCACGACGAAGTTATCACGCTGTTCCATGAGTTCGGCCACGGCCTGCACCACATGCTAACGCGCGTTGAAACCGCCGGTGTCGCCGGTGTCAATGGCGTACCCTGGGATGCCGTCGAACTGCCAAGCCAGTTTATGGAGAACTGGTGCTGGGAGCCGGATGCGCTGGCATTTATTTCCGGCCATTACGAAACCGGCGAACCGCTGCCGCAGGACATGCTCGATAAGATGCTGGCAGCGAAAAACTACCAGGCGGCGATGTTTATTTTACGCCAGCTGGAGTTTGGCCTGTTCGATTTCCGCCTGCACGCTGGTTATGACCCGGCCAAAGGCGCACGCGTGCTGGAAACGCTGGCGGACGTCAAAGCGCAAGTCTCGGTGATTAAAAGCCCGGAATGGAACCGCTTCCCGCACTCGTTCAGCCATATTTTTGCCGGTGGTTACGCGGCAGGTTACTACAGTTACCTGTGGGCCGATGTGCTGGCAGCCGATGCGTTTTCACGTTTCGAAGAAGAAGGCATCTTCAACCGTGAGACCGGGCTGTCGTTTTTGGACAACATCCTGTCACGGGGCGGTTCGGAGCAGCCGATGGAACTGTTCAAACGCTTCCGTGGCCGCGAGCCGCAGTTGGATGCGATGCTGAAACACTACGGCATTCAGGGATGAAAATTGGTTTACTGACCGAAGCCGGTGCCGCACCCGAGGCGCTGGCGCAACTGGCGCAGCGCTGGGGGCTGGAAAACGACGACCATGCGGCGCTGGCGCTGGTGCTCACCCCGGAGCGGCTGGAATTACGTAAATGCGATGAACCGAAGCTCGGCGCTATCTGCGTGGATTTTGTTTCTGGCGCGATGGCGCACCGCCGCCGCTTCGGCGGTGGCCGGGGCGAGGCGGTAGCCAAAGCCGTCGGCATCAAAAAAGACTATCTGCCCGACGTGGTGGATGCCACCGCCGGTCTGGGGCGCGATGCGTTCGTGCTGGCCGCACTCGGTTGCCGGGTGCGCATGGTGGAACGCCACCCGGTTGTCGCCGCGTTGCTGGATGACGGCTTAGAGCGCGCCTATCAAGACCCGGAGATCGGCGGCTGGCTGCGCGAGCGCCTGACGCTGCTACACGCCTCCAGCCTCGATGCGCTCAGTGCCATTACGCCGCCGCCGGATGTGGTCTACCTTGACCCGATGTTTCCCCACCGCCAGAAAAGCGCGCTGGTGAAAAAGGAGATGCGGGTGTTTCAGTCGCTGGTGGGTGCCGACGATGACGCCGACGCCCTGCTGGAACCGGCCCGCCGCCTGGCCAAAAAACGGGTGGTGGTCAAACGCCCGGATTACGCGCCGCCGCTCGCTGGCATTCCTGCACAGTCAGCGCTGGCAACCAAAAGCCACCGGTTCGATTTTTACCTGCCGCTCAACCCGTAATCTTGCCCACTGACTGCGGATGCGAGCAGAAGCAGTCAGCGATTTTTTGCTGGCTTTCTGCTGGCTTTTTCCCCTCATCAGCACCATCACCCTCGGCCATGTTGCCGGTATAAAGATAGACGGCTAACCGTTGTGGCGATATGTTAACCTTAATTGCTGACTTCGCCTTGCGCATCCGCGCAGCCAATCGATAAAAATAACCATGACAATAAAAAAGCTACCGCTACTGGCACAAGTCTCCGCTGCCCACTGGGTCAGCCATTTCCACATGATGGTGCTACCGGCGCTGATGCCGCTGATTTCCGCACAGCGTGGCATCAGTTACGTGGAAATCGGGGTGGCACTCGGCGTATTCAACATTGTCTCGGCACTGGTGCAAACGCCGATTGGCTTTGCCGTTGACCGTATCGGCCCACGCCGCACGTTGATAGCCGGGCTGACGCTAGGCAGTCTGAGCTTTTTGTCGCTCGGCTTTTTTACCAGCTACAGCTGGATGCTTGCAGCCATGGCGCTGGCTGGGCTTGCCAACGCGGTCTATCACCCCTCGGATTACGCCTTGCTCTCACGCGGCATTGCTGAAAACCGCATGGGCCGCGCCTTCTCGGTGCATACTTTTTCCGGTTTTCTCGGCACCGCCGTCGCGCCAGCCATTTTGCTGACCGTCGCCGCCCTCACCCGTATTGAGTTCGCGCTGGTTTTATCCGGCCTGCTCGGGCTGCTGACCGTACCGATGTTGCTCGGCGAACACGAGGCCTTGCCTGCCGCCAGCGCGCACGACAAAAAGACCGCTGCGCCAAAGGTCGCGGTATTTACCCTGCCTATCTTGTCGCTGCTGGTGCTGTTTATGCTGCTCAACCTGAGCACTAACTCGATTCAAAACTTCTCGGTGACAGCGCTGGTGAACGGTTACGGCATGCCGCTGACCGAAGCCAACCTGGCGCTGACAGCGTTTTTGTTTACCAGCGCATTCGGCGTACTGGCGGGTGGCTCTCTGGCGGATAAAACCCGGCATCACGGGCTGGTCGCTACCGGTTCGCTGGTGGTGACAGCGGTGCTGGTCGCCATCGTCGCCGCCGTTACCCTGCCGTCACTGATGACCACGCTGATTCTGGGTGTGGCAGGCTTTCTCTCCGGCATAATCGCCCCGTCGCGGGATATGCTGGTTCGCGCGGTATCACCGGCAGGCGCGGAAGGGCGCGTCTTTGGCATCGTCACCACCGGCTTTAACATCGGCGGCGCGGGTGGCCCGGTGGTCTTCGGCTGGCTGCTGGATCAAGGCCATCCGTCTGCCATTTTCTGGTCAGCGGTTATCTTTATGGTGATTACGGCGCTAATGGCGTTGGCGCAGGAGTGGCGTGGAACAAAAACCCTAATTGCACAGCCAAAATAGTGCCTGGCGGTTCAGCTATCTGCCAAAAACCGCATCCAGTTATCTATACAAAGAAATTTTTTCATTAAATAACAAATGGGTAGGTGAAAATGTATCACATCCGTGAGGCAAATATTGATGATGCTGAAACAATAACCAGGCTTCTTGATGGGCTTGGTTATCCTGACACAAGTAGATTCATTATGGACAAGATCTCATTGTTGATTAACCACCCCGATGGAAGACTGCTGGTATTTGTTGAAGAGGGAATAGTAAAGGGTGTTATTTCTTTACATTTTATTCCTCAGCTTGCTCTACCCGGCGATTTTTGTCGCATAAGTTATTTCGCCGTTGACTCTGCGGATAGAGGAAAAGGTGTCGGTAAAACGCTAGAAGAATATGCAATAAAGATCGCTACGGAAAGAGGATGCGATCGCGTAGAAGTTCACTGTCATTCACGCCGAACTGATGCTCACCGTTTTTATTACAGGCAGGGATATTCTGAATCACCCAAATATTTATTTAAGCTAATTAGGAAAAAAGATGACCATTATCAGAAAGGCTAAGGAAAGCGATACCTCTTCTTTGTGTGATCTTTTCTTACAACTTGGTTATAAGACACATCATGAAAAAATAAAAACCATGTTGAGAGAGGAAAATAAAGAAAGGTGCATAGTCATTGCTGAGAGTGAGCAGAAAATATGCGGGGCAATCGTCATTAACTTCATCCATCCTATTCATGAGGAAGGAAAATGGTGTGTCATCTCTGCATTGATTATTGATGAGTATCATCGTGGTAAAGGAATTGGCCATCAATTACTTGCGAAAGCAGAGCGTATTGCAATTAATGCAGGCTGCACACAAATCGAACTCTCCAGTAACGAGCGTAGAATTCAGGCGCATAAATTTTACCAAAATAATGGCTATAGCGAAGTGAGAAAGCGTTTTATGAAACTTATTATTACGCCCTGATGCACTGTAACCTATACATTTCTTACATGTGAAGATATCACCCAAATTAGCGCTATAACGGTAGAGTACAGAATTATCCGTCGCGCAATTCGCTCGCTTGCCGCCTTCCTGCAATTAGCATTATTTGGGGCATATCGTCTGAATCAAATACCATTCACACCGATGACGATGAAGACGTGATTTCACCAAAGGTGAAATCACGTAAACGCATTTATCAAATATCAATATTCGCCGCTTTCAGGGCGTTTTCTTCGATGAAGGCGCGGCGCGGTTCAACGGCGTCACCCATCAGGGTGGTGAACAGCTCGTCGGCAGCGATGGCGTCTTTTACCGTCACACGCAGCATACGGCGGCTTTCCGGGTCCATGGTGGTTTCCCACAGCTGTTCCGGGTTCATCTCACCCAGCCCTTTATAGCGCTGAATCGCCAGACCACGGCGCGACTCTTTCACCAGCCACTCCAGTGCCTGCTCGAAGCTGGCGACCGGTTGTTTGCGCTCGCCGCGTTCAATAAACGCACCCTCTTCGATAAGGCCGCGCAGCTTCTCACCCAACTGATTGATTTTGCGATATTCATTGCCCGCAAAAAAACCAGCACTTAACAGATAATCCGTATCCACACCGTGAGTTCTTACACGTATGACCGGCTCGAGATACTGCTGATTTAGCGGATGGACTTTTCCTGATGCAACTTCAGGGGAGTAACAGGCTTTAGCCATCTGCATCGGCGATGTAGTCAGATTAGAATTTAACTTGTAATTCCATGTACTACCGTGAGCCTCATTCTCGTTCAGAGTATTAACTAAATTAGATACCCAAGAAACGATAAACTCTTTATTACTCAGATTAGGCTCCGTCAGTGACGACTGATAAATCAGCGCATTAAGCAGCGCACGCGGATAGCGACGCTCCATCCGGTCGATCAGTTTCTGCACGCTGTAGTGCTCGGCCACCAGTTTTTCCAGCGGCTCGCCCGCCAGTGCCGGAGCATGCGCATTGGTATGCAGCGTGGCACCATCCAGCGCCAGCGCTATCTGGTACTGATCCATCGCTTCATCATCTTTGATGTACTGCTCCTGCTTGCCTTTTTTCACTTTGTAGAGCGGCGGCTGGGCGATAAATACATGGCCGCGCTCAACAATTTCCGGCATCTGGCGATAGAAGAAGGTCAACAACAGCGTGCGGATGTGCGAACCATCCACGTCGGCATCGGTCATGATGATGATATTGTGATAACGCAGTTTGTCCGGGTTGTACTCATCGCGGCCAATGCCGCAGCCCAGCGCGGTAATCAGCGTCGCCACTTCTTGTGAAGAGAGCATCTTGTCGAAGCGGGCTTTCTCCACGTTCAGAATCTTACCTTTCAGCGGCAGAATCGCCTGGTTCTTACGGTTACGCCCCTGTTTGGCAGAGCCGCCCGCCGAGTCCCCTTCCACCAGGTAGAGTTCAGATAACGCCGGGTCGCGCTCCTGACAATCCGCCAGCTTGCCCGGCAGACCAGCCAGATCCAGCGCACCTTTGCGACGCGTCATCTCGCGCGCTTTACGCGCGGCTTCACGGGCGCGGGCGGCGTCGATGATTTTGCCAACCACGATTTTGGCGTCGCTGGGGTTTTCCATCAGGTAATCCACCAGACGGTCATTCATCAGCGATTCCACCGCCGATTTCACCTCGGAAGAGACCAGCTTATCTTTGGTCTGGGACGAGAATTTCGGGTCTGGCACTTTCACGGAGACAACCGCAATCAGCCCTTCGCGCGCGTCGTCACCAGTGGCGCTGACTTTGGCTTTCTTGCTGTAGCCTTCTTTATCCATGTAGTTATTCAGCGTGCGGGTCATAGCCGCACGGAAACCGGCCAGGTGAGTACCGCCGTCACGCTGCGGGATGTTATTGGTAAAGCAGTAGATATTTTCCTGGAAACCGTCGTTCCACTGCATCGCAATTTCTACGCCAATCTCGTCTTTTTCGGCGCTGAAATAGAACACCTGCGGGTGAATCGGCGTTTTGTTGCGGTTCAGGTATTCCACGAACGCTTTAATACCGCCTTCGTAATGGAAATGGTCGGCCTTGTTCTCTTCACGCTCATCGCGCAGGCGGATAGACACGCCAGAGTTGAGGAACGACAGCTCACGCAGGCGTTTGGCCAGAATGTCATATTCAAACTCGACCACATTGGTGAAGGTTTCCAGACTCGGCCAGAAACGCACCGTAGTGCCGGTGGTGTCAGCATCGCCGGTCACGCTCAACGGTGCCTGCGGCTCGCCATGACGGTAAAGCTGTTGGTGAATTTTACCTTCGCGGCGAATCACCAGCTCCAGCTTCTCAGACAACGCATTCACCACCGACACCCCGACCCCGTGCAGACCGCCGGAGACTTTATAGGAGTTGTCGTCAAACTTACCGCCCGCATGCAGCACCGTCATGATGACTTCGGCAGCAGACACGCCCTCTTCTTCATGAATACCGGTCGGGATACCACGGCCATCATCCTGCACCGACACCGAATTATCGGCATGGATGGTGACGACAATGTCTTTACAGTAGCCAGCGAGCGCTTCGTCGATAGCGTTGTCCACCACCTCGAATACCATGTGATGCAGACCGGTTCCGTCATCCGTGTCACCGATATACATCCCCGGGCGTTTACGAACCGCATCCAGCCCTTTTAATACCTTGATACTTGAGGAGTCATAAGAATTCGACATCAACGTTTCTCGCTCATTTAGTCCTGTGATTGAACGGTTATTTTACCTTGTTCCACGCGGAACAGCTTGCCCTTTTCACCCGCCATGTCAGCAATCTGCCCGGCGGTAATGGCGCTGACAAACACCTGCGCCTGCGTCGCTTTCAGGCGCTCGGCCAGCAGGCGGCGGCGGGTGCTATCCAGCTCGGAGGCAAAATCATCTATCAGATATAAGCACTTCAGCCCATTTTGCCGCGTCAGAAATTCGCCTTGCGCCAGGCGGAGCGCGCACATCAGCAGCTTAAGCTGCCCGCGCGAGAGCATGTCCTCTACCGCCACGCCACCGGCGCGAATGCGAAAATCGGCCTTGTGCGGCCCGAGCGCGGTATAACCAAGCTGCCTGTCGCGCTCAAAATGGCGCACCAGCAGTTCGCCATACTCACTCTCTTTGTCCCAGCCACGCTGAAACGAGAAGTTGAGAGTAAACTCGGGTAAAAACTGCGCGCAGGTGGAGGCAATGTCCGCCGCAATCGCCGCGCTGTACTGCGCCCGCCATTGGCTAATACGCTCGGCCAGCGGCACCAGTTCCAGATCCCAGGCCCGCAGTTGACCATAATGACTGACCTGACGCAGGGCGGCATTACGCTGGCGCAACAACCGTTTTAAGTTGCTCCAGGCGGAAAAAAAACCGGGCTCGTTGTGAAAACAGCCCCAGTCAAGAAAGGCGCGCCGGTACTTCGGGCCGCCATTAAGCAGGGTGAAACCTTCCGGGGTAATCAGTTGAATCGGCAGCAGTTGCGCCAGCTCAGCAATTTTGTGGCCATCGCTGCCATCAATGCGCACCGTGCTGTCGCCATCGCGGTTTTTACTCAATCCCACCGAGCGCTCGCGCACTTCCCCTTCCAGTCTGGCGTGCAAAATAAATTCTGGCTGATCGTGGCGAATCACCCGGGCGGCCTGAATGCTGCGAAACGCGCGGCCATGCCCCAAGGTATAAATCGCCTCCAGCACGCTGGTCTTGCCGCTGCCATTGGCCCCGACCAGAAAATTGAAACCGGGAATAAGCGCCAGATCGGCGGATTCAATATTGCGAAAATTACGAATAAGCAGACGGGTCAACGCCATATCTCACCCCTTTTACCCGATGACCCTTGTGCCAGCATTGTTGCTATACCCGTTTCACGCCTTTGATAACGATAGATTTTATAAAAGCACGCCGCACCCAATGGCGCGGCGTGAGGTGCAGGGCCGTAAGCGCTACAGTCGCATCGGCATCACGACATAGGCCGCAGCCTGACTTGCAGCGTCTTCAATCTGGACGCTGGAAATGGAATCGGTCAGCAGCAGCCGCACGTCCTCGCATTTCAGCGCATTGAGCACATCCAGCACATAGCTAACGTTAAAACCGATCTCCATTTCGCTGCCGCTGTATTCCACATCCAAAATCTCTTCCGCTTCTTCCTGCTCCGGGTTATTCGCCGTAATACGCAGTTGATTCTGGTTTAAGTACAGACGCACGCCGCGAAACTTCTCGTTCGACAGAATCGCCGCGCGGGAGAACGCCTGACGCAACAAATCGCAGCTCGCCTCCAGCGTTTTATCGGGGTTTTTCGGCAGCACGCGGCGATAATCCGGGAAGCGGCCATCCACCAGCTTGGAGGTAAAGATAAAATCGCCGACATGGGCGCGAATATTGTTGCTGCCGATTTGCAGTTGCAGCGGTGTTTCACCGCCATCGAGCAGACGCACCAGTTCCATCACCCCTTTACGCGGCACGATCACCGAATGCGACGGCAGCGACTGCCCAACCGGCATCGCACACACCGCCAGACGGTGGCCGTCGGTGGAAACGGTGCGTAACTCCTCGCCGCCGGTTTCAAACAGCATGCCATTGAGGTAGTAACGCACATCCTGGTGCGCCATCGAAAACTGGGTGGCTTCAATCAGGCGCTTTAGCGTTGCCTGTGCCAGGGTGAATTCCACTTCGCTCTGCCAGTCATCCAGATTCGGGAAATCCGCTGCCGGTAGTGTCGATAACGAAAAACGGCTGCGCCCGGAGCGCACCAGCATCCGGTCGCCCTCCAGCGAAACGCTGATTTCCGCGCCGTCCGGCAAGCCCCGGCAAATGTCGAACAGCTTACGCGCCGGCACCGTCGTCGCGCCCGGCTCATGAGGCTGCGTCAGCGCCAGATGGGCCACCATTTCCATTTCCAGGTCAGTACCGGTCAACGACAAACGCCCTTCGCTCACCTGCAATAACAGGTTGCCGAGGATAGGCAATGTCGGCCGTCCGCCCAGCGGACTACTGACCTGTTGCAACGGTTTTAACAGATGCTCACGCTCAACGATAAATTTCATGATGTTATGACGATAATGTGCGGATTAAATTGGAAAAATCTTCTTTGATGTCGTGACTTTCTTCACGCAACTGCTCGATTTTACGACAAGCATGCAGCACGGTGGTGTGGTCACGGCCACCAAAAGCATCACCTATTTCAGGCAGGCTGTGGTTGGTCAGTTCTTTGGCCAGCGCCATTGCCATCTGGCGTGGGCGAGCCACTGAGCGCGAACGCCGCTTGGAAAGCAGATCAGCCACTTTGATTTTGTAATACTCGGCCACGGTTTTCTGGATATTGTCGATAGTGACCAGCTTTTCCTGAAGCGCCAGCAAATCACGCAGCGCTTCACGCACGAAATCAATGGTAATCGCCCGCCCGGTAAAATTGGCGTTCGCAATCACCCGATTCAGTGCGCCTTCCAGCTCACGCACATTGGAGCGCAGCCGCTTGGCAATAAAAAACGCCACTTCACCCGGCAGGCGAATGTCGTTCTCATCGGCCTTTTTCATCAAAATCGCCACGCGCGTTTCCAGTTCCGGCGGCTCAATGGCGACGGTTAACCCCCAGCCAAAACGGGATTTCAGGCGATCTTCCACGCCGTTTATCTCTTTCGGATAGCGATCGGATGTCAGGATGATTTGCTGATTGCCTTCCAGCAAGGCATTAAAGGTGTGGAAAAATTCTTCCTGCGAGCGCTCTTTGTTGGCAAAAAATTGAATATCATCAATTAATAACGCATCAACCGAACGGTAATAGCGTTTGAATTCTTCAATAGCGTTATTCTGCAACGCCTTGACCATATCCTGCACGAAACGCTCGGAATGCATGTACACCACTTTGGCATTCGGCTTGCGCGCAATAATGCCATTGCCCACCGCGTGCAACAGGTGCGTTTTACCCAGCCCGGTGCCGCCGTATAAAAACAGCGGATTGTAAGCGCCGCCGGGGTTATCGGCGACCTGCCGCGCTGCCGCACGCGCCAACTGGTTGGATTTACCTTCCACAAAGTTATCGAAGGTATGCTTGGGGTTAACATTCGAGCGATAGGTATGCTCGGCTGGCGCTACCGGCGTTTCCCAGCTGGGACGAACCGGCGAAGCCGTTCGGGCCTGCGGCGCAGGCGTTGTCGCACTGTGGTGGCCCGCAGGAGCAACGGCTGGCGTCATCGGTTTGCTGCCGACTTCAAAACGCAGCAATGGCGCATCCATGCCACAAAAGTCATTCAACAATCCATTGATATTATTAATATATTTATCGCGCACCCAATCCAGCACAAAACGGTTGGGGGCGTAAAGCGCCAGAGTGTTGTCACTCAGTTCCGCCTGCAACGGGCGTATCCACATACTGAATTCTGTGGCAGGTAACTCATCCTGCAAACGGGCAAGACACTGCTGCCAAAGCGAAAGTGACACGGCGGACTCCACTCGAACAAGATCAATCAAGAAAAGGAACAGATATTAGTTATGTAACTCATGGTTTTCTCAGGCACCCGGCTGCGCATGGATACGATTGCGCCGGGGTGCGCCGCGCTGAAAACGGCTTTGCCGTGCCGATCCCAACATCGGGATCGCTAGCGGGACGGCGGATCATAACCTAAACCACGCAAGAGATCTTCACTTTCTGCACAGTTTTGATCCTTTTTATCCACAGGCTTTGCTTATTATTATGTTATGCGTTATGGCGCGCACCCTGTGTCTGCCGCAGATTAGGTGCCTGATGAAATTCACAGCAAACAGCCCGGTTACTCACAATCACCGCTGGACAACGCGAAAGATACCAGCATAGACGCAATAATGACGATCGGTGGTGATGAGGATCATGATCCCGGCGACAGGATCACTGCGCGATCCTTGCGCTTTGATACAGAGTCCGTATAATTCCCGGCCTGCGCGTTACGCCTGTTTTCTGTGCTGGGCAGACAGAGAATCCGGTATCACCGGGAAGTTTCAGGCGGGTAAAACGTGGATGTTAATTGACTCGGGACTGTACAATTATTACAATCCCGCCTCTTTATTATGCGATAGAGGCGTCGGTCACTTTTCACGCCGAGTAGCCAAACGCGTTTACTGTGAAGTCTTAATCAAGTTTAGGTAGAAATCGCCATGAAACGCACTTTCCAACCGTCCGTATTGAAGCGTAACCGTAGCCACGGTTTCCGTGCTCGTATGGCCACCAAAAATGGTCGTCAGGTTCTGGCCCGCCGTCGTGCGAAAGGCCGTGCTCGTCTGACTGTTTCCAAGTAATAAAAGCTAACCAACCGAGTGGTTACGCTCGCTTTTCCCAGGGAGTTACGTCTGTTAACTCCCAGCCATTTTTCTTACGTCTTCCAGCAGCCACAACGGGCCGGTACGCCGCAGATAACCATTCTCGGTCGCCCAAATACGCTGGGGCACCCTCGTATTGGTCTTACCGTCGCGAAAAAACACGTCAGACGGGCTCATGAACGCAACCGCATCAAGCGCCTGACGCGTGAAAGTTTTCGTCTGCACCAGCACGAATTGCCCGCGATGGATTTTATTGTCATCGCAAAAAAAGGGGTATCCGAGCTGGATAACCGTACACTCACGGAAGCGTTGGAAAAATTATGGCGTCGTCACCGTCGTTTGGTTCACGCCTGCTGATTGGCCTGATACGCGGGTATCAACGCTTTATCAGCCCACTACTTGGGCAGCACTGCCGCTTTTATCCGTCGTGCTCCCAATATGGCATTGAAGCAATACGGCGGTTTGGCATGATAAAAGGCTGTTGGTTGACGCTCAAACGCGTATTAAAATGCCACCCTTTGAACCCTGGTGGTGATGACCCCGTACCGCCAAAACCTGACAATAACAGAGAACATTAACGATGGATTCGCAACGCAATCTTTTTCTCATCGCTCTGCTATTCGTAACGTTCATGATCTGGCAGCAGTGGGAAACGGACAAAAATCCACCCGCAGCAACCCAGACCACGCAACAGGCGAATGGTGCTGTGAGCGATGCAGCCAACCAGGGCGTACCTGCCAGCGGTCAGGGTAAACTGATCACGGTGAAAACCGATGTGCTGTCGCTGAATATCAACACCCGTGGTGGCGATATTGAAGAAGCTGACCTGCTGGCTTACCCGGCAGAACTTGGCTCAGGCCAGCCGTTCAAGTTGCTGGAAACCACACCGGCATTTATCTATCAGGCACAAAGCGGTCTGACCGGTAAAAATGGCCCGGATAATCCGGCAAACGGTGCGCGCCCGCTGTATACCGCCTCTGCTGAGAGCTTTGCGCTGGCAGCCGGTCAGAACGAATTGCGTATCCCGCTGACCTATACCGATGCCAACGGCGTCACCTTCACCAAAACCTTTGTGCTTAAACGCGGTGAATATGCGCTCAACGTCGAGTACAGCGTCAACAACACCAGCGCGCAACCGCTGGAAGTAACGCTGTTTGGTCAGTTGAAACAGTCTATCGATTTGCCGTCACACCGTGACACCGGCAGCAATAACTTTGCCCTGCACACCTACCGTGGCGCGGCATTCTCTTCAGCGGAAGACAAATATCGCAAATACAGCTTCAGCGATATGAAAGAGAACCTGAACATCAATACTCAGGGTGGCTGGGTGGCAATGTTGCAGCAATACTTTGCGACCGCCTGGGTGCCGTCAACCGCTGGAAACCATACGTTCTACAGCGCCAATTTGGGCAATGGGTTAGCGGCTATCGGCTTTAAATCCGTACCGGTGAATGTACAACCCGGCAGCCAGCAAACGCTGAACGCCACTCTGTGGGTTGGCCCGGAGATTCAGGACAACATGGCTGCCGTGGCGCCGCATCTTGACCTGACCGTCGATTACGGCTGGCTGTGGTTCATCTCTCAGCCGCTGTTTAAGCTGCTGAAATTCCTGCATGGTTTTATCGGTAACTGGGGCTTCTCGATTATCGCCATTACCTTCATCGTGCGCGGCATCATGTACCCGCTGACTAAAGCGCAGTACACCTCGATGGCGAAAATGCGTATGTTGCAGCCCAAACTGCAAGCGATGCGTGAACGTATCGGCGATGACAAGCAGCGCATGAGTCAGGAAATGATGGCGCTGTACAAGGCCGAGAAAGTGAACCCGCTGGGTGGCTGCTTCCCGCTGGTTATCCAGATGCCTATCTTCCTGGCGTTGTACTACATGCTGATGGGTTCGGTGGAACTGCGTCACGCGCCGTTCGCGCTGTGGATTCATGACCTGTCGGCGCAAGACCCGTACTATGTGCTGCCTATCCTGATGGGCTTGACGATGTTCTTCATCCAGAAGATGTCGCCGACCACCGTCACCGACCCGATGCAGCAGAAGATAATGACCTACATGCCGGTCATCTTCACCGTGTTCTTCCTGTGGTTCCCGTCAGGTCTGGTGCTGTACTACATCGTCAGCAACCTGGTGACCATCGCCCAGCAGCAGTTGATTTATCGCGGGCTGGAAAAACGTGGTCTGCATAGCCGCGAGAAGAAATAACCGGTTGATTGCCCAATCAATCTCATTATGAGGCGGTCACTGACCGCCTTACTTTTTTTACCTTAAGACAACCCCGTAACCGCGCCTGAAAACAGGCGGGAATGCAGAGACAATAAATATCATGAATCATACCGATACCATCGTAGCCCAAGCCACTCCGCCGGGACGCGGCGGCGTAGGTATTCTGCGCATCTCCGGTCCACACGCAGCGGCAGTGGCGCAGGCGGTGCTGGGTAAATTGCCTAAACCGCGCTATGCCGACTATCTGCCGTTTCAGGACACCGATGGCAGCGTGCTCGATCAGGGCATTGCGCTGTGGTTTCCCGGCCCAAACTCTTTTACCGGCGAAGACGTGCTGGAACTGCAAGGGCACGGCGGCCCGGTTATTCTCGACTTACTGCTCAAGCGTGTGCTGGCGCTGCCGGGTGTGCGCATCGCTCGCCCCGGCGAGTTCTCTGAACGCGCCTTTTTGAACGACAAGCTCGATCTGGCGCAGGCCGAAGCGATTGCCGACTTGATTGACGCCAGCTCAGAACAGGCGGCGCGATCTGCGGTTAACTCGCTACAAGGGGTCTTTTCCACCCGCATTCATCAGCTAGTGGAAGCACTCACTCACCTGCGCATCTACGTAGAAGCAGCGATTGATTTCCCCGATGAAGAAATCGATTTTCTGAGCGATGGCAAAATCGAAACCATGCTCAATGCGGTGATAGACGACCTGGAAGGCGTACGTGGCGAAGCGCGGCAAGGCAGCCTGTTACGTGAAGGGATGAAAGTGGTGATTGCCGGTCGCCCCAACGCCGGTAAATCCAGCCTGCTCAATGCGCTGGCCGGGCGCGAGGCGGCTATTGTCACTGATATCGCCGGTACTACGCGCGATGTGCTGCGCGAGCACATTCACATTGACGGCATGCCGCTGCACATTATTGATACCGCCGGGCTGCGCGAAGCCAGCGATGAAGTGGAGCGAATCGGTATTGAGCGCGCCTGGCAGGAAATCGAACAGGCTGACCGGGTGCTGTTTATGGTCGATGGCACCACCACCGATGCGATTGCGCCTGCGGCTATCTGGCCGGAATTTATGGCCCGTCTGCCTGGCTCGTTGCCCGTGACCGTGGTGCGAAATAAAGCCGATATCACCGGTGAAACCTTCGGTATTGAAGAGGTGAAGACTTACTCACTTATCCGCCTGTCTGCGCGCACCGGCGAAGGTGTCGATACGCTGCGCCAGCACCTTAAGCAGAGTATGGGATTTATCAGCAACACCGAAGGCGGCTTCCTCGCGCGACGTCGCCACCTGCAAGCGCTGGAGCTGGCCGCCACGCATTTGCAACAAGGTCATGAACAGTTAGTCAGTGCTTACGCAGGCGAATTGCTAGCCGAAGAGTTACGGCTGGCACAACAGGCGTTAAGTGAAATCACCGGTGAATTCACCTCCGATGACCTGCTGGGGCGGATTTTCTCCAGTTTTTGTATTGGAAAGTAATGTAGAAAGACCAACATCCATGGTACTGGCCACATTGGCAAAGGTTTAGTTTTGGTCAAGGGCCAGTTAAGCGGATTCATGTTTAAACTCTGCGCTGATACGCTGAAATTTATCCTTTTCATTGGAGCACCGGTGTTGTTCTGAGGTAGGCATATCAACTCTATTCAGATGGAAAAATTCAATATGCCGCTACAGCCACCAGCACCAAGCTTGGTATTTCAGTCTCTTTTTGGGGCAATGAATCAATGGATTATCGCTACTTATGCCGTTTTATAGCGCACCGCCGCTTCTGACATTTTGATGTGAGAAAGCAATTCCTGTCGCGATTTATCGAGAGTCTCCCAGCTTGTATCATCGTGCAGAGGTGGAATAGTGACAAGCTCCCGGCGATCAAAACCAACCAGTGCAGCGTCGACAAGCTCATTCACTTCCATCATAGGGGAAGAGTTACTGATATCGATGCCAGCACGCTCCCAGATTTCGGTATACGTGCCGGCTGGCAGTAACGCTTGAATATAAACACCTTTTGATGACAACTCCTGATCCATACCTTGTGATAAGAACAGGACGAAAGCTTTGGTGGCACCATAAACTGTCATTTGGTATTCGGGAGCCAAGCCAACAACAGAGGAGACATTGACAATAGCGCCTTTACCTTCTTTAACAAGGCGTGGCGTTACCGCATTAGCCAGTCTGGTTAACGCAGTAATGTTAAGCGCAATCAGTTTGCCGATTGAGTCAGGTGTCTGTTCAACGAATTTACCCGTCTGAGCAATGCCGGCGTTATTAATCAGTGTATCGATACGTGCATCTTCTTGAAGGCGTTTTTCAACACGCTCAAGGTCACGGGATTGAGTCAAATCGGCGGGCAACACATCGACATTAACGCCGTAGTCTTGACGTAAACGGGCGGCAAGGGTTTCAAGCTTTGCTTGATCACGGGCAACGATGACTAAATCGTGACCACGACGGGCAAAGCGATCAGCATAGATAGCGCCAATTCCAGTAGAGGCGCCTGTGATAAGGACTGTAGAAGCGGTCATAATGTTTTTACTCAATAAATAGTGGTATAGAAGGTTGCGAAATACCTTGTGTATTTCGCAAATTAATGTGTTAGGCGTTAACGTCGGCAAGTGTTGGGTAATCGGTATAACCTTTAGCACCACCACCATAAAGCGTCGTTCCATCAAGCTCGTTTAGCGGTGCGCCAGTTTTAAATCTTTCGACGAGATCAGGGTTTGAAATGAAGGGGCGCCCAAACGCAAATAAATCAACCTTGCCTTCAGCTAACTGGGCTGAAGCCAGCTCGGTGTTATAACCATTGTTGCCTATGTAATTATTTTTGAAGCGTTGACGAAGTGAACCGTAATCAAACGGCGCATTATCACGTGGCCCCCCTGTCGCGCCTTCGACAACATGAAGGTACACAATGCCGAGCTTATTCAGTTCATCCGCTACGTAGTCGTATTGTTCCTGTGGATTGCTAATCGAAATAGCATTAACCGTTGAAACAGGAGAAATGCGAACACCGGTGCGTTCTGCACCAATTTCTTTGCTTACAGCCTCAGTCACTTCTAATAGCAAGCGAGCACGGTTTTCAACAGAACCACCATAGGAGTCAGTACGCTGATTTGCCCCGTCTTTTAGGAATTGTTCCAACAGATAGCCATTTGCACCATGGACTTCAACACCATCAAACCCGGCTTTCATTGCATTAGCTGCGGCTAGACGGAAATCTTCGATAATCACAGGGATTTCATCGAGTTCTAATGCACGGGGCTCAGAAACATCGGCGAATCCATTATTTACAAATACTTTGGTTTCAGCTCGGATCGCTGATGGCGCTACGGGTGCCGCACCATGTGGCTGTAAGTCGACATGAGAAATGCGGCCTACGTGCCATAGTTGGACAAAGATTTTTCCGCCTTTGGCATGTACCGCATCGGTGACTTTGCGCCAGCCATCGATTTGCGCTTGAGTGTAGAGTCCTGGGGTGTCCTGGTAGCCTTGTGCTTGCGGGGAGATCTGGGTAGCTTCGGTGATAATCAGGCCAGCTGATGCACGTTTGTGCATAGTAAGTTGCTGCAAGTTCACTTGGCACAAGGCCTACACCAGCACGGTTACGAGTTAGCGGTGCCATGACAAAGCGATTGGCTAGGGTTAACGAGCCAAGTTTATAAGGTTGAAATAGAGCGTTATCTATCATTTTATGTTTTCCATTTGATGACTGGGGAATGCATTTAATGATGTCGATCATAATCTAAAAAGTCAACCCTTTGATTATGATCATCATCAAAGTATACTGTGCCATGATTCTTGCAAGGAGACGTAATCGATATGAAAGTGACAAAAGCACAGGTTCAAGAAAACCGCGAGCGCATTGTTAAAACAGCTTCAGTGTTGTTTCGTGAGCGTGGTTACGACGGAGTGGGTATTACAGAGTTAATGTCTACAGCGGGATTTACTCATGGCGGGTTTTATAAGCATTTTCAGTCGAAAGCTGACTTAATGGTAGAAGCAGCAGCTTATAGCTTTGCACAATCAAGTGCGCAAATGTCCGATTTTGACATTGTGTCTTTTGTACAAAAATACTTGTCGCGAGAACATCGAGATGCACCAGGTAACGGATGCACTATGGCCGCTCTTTGTGCTGATGCTGGACGCCATACGCAATCACTCAAAGAAACATTTTTGGCTGGAATTGAGAACCAGCTGGCCAGTTTATCACATGGAGAAGAATCTACTTTGGAAGAAAGAAAGGTGAAAATTAATACCATTGCTCATGCAGTTGGTGCGCTTGTTTTATCTCGATCTTGCCCTGATGATTCACTTCTTGCTCGAGAGATCCTTGAAGTGTGTCATGAAGAAATATTGGCAAAACTAACCACAAAAAATAGAAAGCGTTGAGTGAGAAAAGTGCTTTATCGAACTAAAAAATACCAAGCTTAAAAACACTTTTCTCATTTGAGACAGCCGCGTTAGAGTCACTCACTTTTGCCCAGCAATGAGTTTCGCCTAGTACGATATTTTAGTACTCAGCTATAGCTCGATACATGCTATGCACAGCGGCTAGACTAAATCTTTATTTTTGAACAAGCCTAAATTGCACAGTCATAATCTTGGCAAAAACCAAACGAACAAGTCTTTGCAAAGAAAAGGGCACATCAACGATGCGATGAATCGTAAACACCCAACATCCATGGCGCTGGCAGCGCCTACAACAGCGTAATTCTGGTCAAAGGCCAGTTGAGCGAATTCGCGTTTAAATTCTGCGCCGAAATCTCTCCTTTTCATGAGACTGGACTGACACCACAACAGTGTATTAAGGCCTTGATGCATCAATACCTATATATCAATGCCTACGCATCCAGACCGGAAATCCTCACCAGATGTACCGTGAGCCACAGCAACTCGTTGCCGCCAAGCGTGATGTCGAGCCGAAGCTTGACGTAATCACGGATGAGCAAGGCACAGCGGTAGGCATCCGGGTACTCCTTAATCACCTGCGCCAGCAAGAAACTGTCGCGCGCGGTGCTCATTTCCCCTTCCTGTAATCGCTGGAGAAAGAACTGCATGTGGGTCATAAACCGCGAGTAGTTAATCGACTCGGTATCGATTTCTTTTTTAAAGTGATACTGCACAAGATTAAAAATATCTTTCAGCATCTTCACTGATTGCATGGCCTGCGCCACGTCATCCCCCTCGCTCTGGCCGTTCACCAGATGAAAAGCGATGTTGCCAGCCTCCTCTTGCGGCAGTTCAATGCCGTACTGCTGGTGAATTATCGCCACCGCTTCACGGGCGACGCGGAACTGCTGCGGGTAAAAACGCCGCACCTCCGGCAGCAGGCGGTTTTGCATCACGATACCTTTGCGGCTGCGTTCTATGGCAAAGGTCAGGTGATCGGCAAGGGTGAAGAAAATCTGCTCGCGAACTTTGCTGGAAAGCTGCGCATTGGCGTGGGAAATAATCATTGCGGCCATTTCAATCACGTCATCTGGAATGGCTGAAAGCCCCTCAATATAGCCGCTATAGCCGCTGCGTTTTTCAAACGACGGAGTAACAAACAGCTTCTCTATTTTCTCTGGCGCAATCTCATCGCCGGGCTTGCTGTTAAAGCCAATGCCTTTGCCCATGACGATAACCTCCCTGTTATCGTCATCCACAGAGAGCACCAGACTATTATTGAGTACCTTCTGAACAATCATCGCTGCCACTCACCGTGATTACCATTTTGTGCAATCACATCCTTATACCACCAGAAGCTGCGTTTACGGCTTCTTTGCAGGCTTTTCAGGTCATCCTCACCGCGATCGACGTAAATAAAACCGTAGCGTTTGGCATAGCCCTGGTGCGTGCTGACCACATCCAGCGCCGCCCACGGGCAGTAGCCCATCAGCTCGACACCATCGGCAATCGCCAGGCGCATCTGTTCGATATGCGCCTGCAAAAAGGCAATGCGGTAATCATCGTTCACCGTACCGTCTTGCTCGGGCTTGTCCGGCGCGCCCATACCGTTTTCACTGATCAGAATCGGCAGGTTATAGCGCTCACACACTTTACGCAGGGTCAGGCGCAGGCCGACCGGGTCAACCACCCAGCCGTAAGGCGTTTTACCCACCCAGGGGTTCTCCGCTGGCCGATACACCCCCGCTTCACCCAGCATAATCTGCTGGTCGCCCGCGCGCGGCGCAACATCTGCGCCATCCCCCCGGCTGGCGGCAATGGTCGCAGTCGAGTAGTAGTTGATAGCGATAAAGTCAGGTCGTCCCTGCTGCAAAATAGACGCGTCCTCCGCCTGAATGTCCGGTGCCAGGCCGCGATCCTGCAAGTAGGCCCATGCCAGCGCGTTATAGCGGCCATGCACCGCGACATCCAGAAAACTCCAGCAGCGCAGAGTTTCCCAGTTGTGGGCGGCAATCGCGTCTTCGGGTTTGCAGCTCTCGGCATACATAGAGGTGGTATTGATAGCCGGGCCGATGCGCAGCCCCGGAAATTCCCGGTGGCAAAGCGCAAAAATCTGCGCCTGAGCCAGCATCATGTGGTGATTCTGCTGATACAGCGCCTTCTTGTCCGGCAACGCGCGGTCAGCCGGTACGCCAATCGCACCGGGGTGGAGGATCATGGTGTTTTGCTCATTAATCGTCAGCCACAGCGGGACGCTATCGGCAAATTCACTAAACAACAGGCGCGCGTAGCGAACGAACGCCGCACTGGTGTTGCGGTTCAGCCAGCCGCCTTTTAATTCCAGCGCCCAGGGCAGGTCGAAATGATACAGGGTGACGATAGGCGTGATGCGGTGGCGCACCAGCGCGTCAATCAGGCGGTGATAAAAAGCCAATCCCGCCGGATTCACCGCGCCGTCGCCATCCGGGATGACCCGTGACCAGGCCACCGAAAAACGATAAGCCTTCAGCCCCATTTCAGCCATCAGCGCCACATCTTCTTCTACGCGGTGATAATGATCGCTGGCGATACGAAAGTCCGCCGTTCCCGGCGGATGGTCGAGCATATCGACAACCGATGGCCCTTTACCGTCTTCATTCCATGCGCCTTCAACCTGATAGGCTGAGGTGGATGCGCCCCACAGAAAACCCTCTGGGAAGCGGGCCTGCTGTTGATAAATCATCCCCGCGCCTCCTTCACCGATTGCCCCATCAACACATCGCCATAATCGACCTGCGCCGCCGCCGTTATGCGCAGGGCCTGCGATTTATCGTCATTCACCACGATCACCGGCGTTATCAAATCGTACCCGGCCTGCTCGATAGCCGCGATATCAAAATGGATAAGCGCTTGCCCGGTCTTAACTTCATCGCCTAACTTCAGCGACGAGCGAAAGTGCTGGCCGTTGAGATTGACGGTATCAATACCGATATGCATCAACAGCTCCAGACCGCTGTCACTTTGCAGCCCAACCGCGTGACATGACGGCAGAAAAATAACGACTTTGCCGTTAAACGGCGCGCGCAATACCCCTTCCTGCGGGCGAATCGCCACGCCTTGCCCCAGCAAGCCACTGGAAAAAACATCATCATTCACTTCGCTCAATGCCACCACCTGACCGCGCAGCGGGCTTAACACGTCAACGTCACCGTTATTTTCACCGTTACTCGCACCGTCGCGTTTCAGGCGAGTGTCCAGCGGTGCGGCCTCACGGGTTTTTGCTTTATCTTCCGGGGTATCTTCAAAGCCGATGAACCAGGTCAGGGCGAACGTTACCCCAATCGAAATCACGCAAGTTACCAGCGCATGGACGATGTTCATCGGGTTTTCGCCGATAAATGCTGGCAGCGCCGCAAGGCCTGGGGAGACAAACGCGTAGCGCACCAGCCCGCTAACACCGGCATACACCCCGGCACAGCCGCCGCCTATCATCGCGGCAATCAGTACGCGGCGATATTTGAGCAACACGCCGTACAGCGCCGGTTCCGTGATACCCAATAGCGCAGTAAAGCCCGACGACGAAGCCAACTGACGCAGGCTGCTGTTTCTGGTTTTCAGCGCCACACACAGCGTGGCCGCGCCCATCGCCACATTGGACGCCAGCATTCCCGGCCCGTTAATCATTTCGTGGCCGCTTTTGCTCAACTGCCCCGTGGCAATAGGCGTCATCGCCCAGGCGGTTCCCGTAATAATCAGGAAGGGTTGCAAGGTGCCCATCAGCATCGGAATCAGCCAGCTGGCATGACGGTCGATAGCGCCTGCACCCGCCGCAACCAGATCGTTGAGCAGAATGCCTAATGGGCCGACCACCACCAGCGCCAGCGGCGCGGTAATCAGCAGAACCAGCATGGGTTTAACGAAGAATTTGATTATCGACGGTGACACTTTCTCGGCAAAACGCTCCACCCACGACATCAGCCATACCGTCAGAATAATCGGCAGCACAGAGCCGGAATAATCAGACAGCAGGACATGGATGCCGACAAAATCCACCGCTTTACCGGCTGCCAGCATCTGGCCGATGCCCGGATGCAATAGCACGCCCGCCAGCGTCATCGCCAGAATCGGGTTGCACTCAAACTTCAGCGAGGCTCCGTAAGCCAGCAGCACCGGCAGGAAGAAGAAAGCGGCATCGGCAACAATATTGAGCAATTGATATGTCGAGCTCGTCGCGCTAATCAGCCCGGTTAACTTAAGGATCGCCAGTAGCGCTTTAATCATCCCCGCGCCGGTGATAGCCGGGATAACCGGGGTGAAGGTGGTTGAAATGACGCTGATGATGCGCGCCACGATGCCATTGGGTTTGGCATGTTTATCGCCGCTGACGCCACTTTTCTTCTCCGGCAGCGCGTTGTTGATCAGACGGAAAACCTGCTGCACCTCATTGCCGATAACAATCTGGAACTGCCCGCCGTTCTCTACCACGCTGATAACGCCGGGAAGCGCGCTGATTTGCGCATCATTCACCTGCCGCCGGTCATTAAATTCCATGCGCAGCCGGGTCGCGCAGTGCGTGATCATGCGGATATTCTCCGCGCCTCCCACTGAGTGGAGGATTTTCGCTGCTATGTCGTTATAGTTCATAGAATTTCCTGGTGTTGGAGCAAAAAAAAGACCAAAACAGAGACGCTCCCCTTAACGGGAGAGCATTTCTATTTTGGTCTTGCCTGCTTTCGCAGTAACACGCCATCATAAAAATGGGTTACTTGGCCGGATTATCTAAGCAGCCAGAGGCTATTCCAATCACAGACTGATGAAAATGTGAGCCTGATTACATAAAATTTACATTTATATTCGGCCACAGCCGCCGGATCGCCGCAAAGCAGGGCTGTAACAACCGCCCTGCGCCATATGCCTGCGATGCTAACAATGTGATACTAACAACAATGAAACCGCGCTAAACGACCGCGCCCTGCTTAAACCGACATGTCGGTTAGCCATTGTTGCAACGTGCGAGGGGTAAGTCCCAGCACATGCTGTGCGCTGGTTTCTGTCGCAATCGCGTTAGCAGAGGCTTGCGCCTGAGCCTGATAACCGGCGACCACCCCTGCGGCAGCGCTCGCGCCAAATAAAGGCGCGATCATCTCGCCAAACGTTTCAGGTGCCAAACTGTGAAACGACACAGAAGCGCCAAGATAACGCGCAAACCCTTCAGCCAGGTCAGCCCCGGTTATCCCAGGCGACTGGCCGACCCCTATCACGCCGGTTATCGACGTGTTGAGCAGCAGATGCTCGGCAACGTCCGCCACATCCAGATGCGAACTCCATGACACCGGATAATCCGCCCGCAGCGGGTAATGCAGCATGCCCTGCGCTTTCACCGGCTCCAGCACCACCGGGTTGAGCAAATTCTCAAAAAACAAGCGCGGCGCGACAACGACCAACGACACGCCGGTTTGCCGAACTTCGCGAATCAACGTTGAAATAGCGCTTTCAGGCGGATTGTGTAAGGGAGAGCGCTGCTCATCAATAACCCATCCGCTAGTGGAAATCACCACCCGCGCGGGCCTGGCTCGCGCTATCGCATGCGCAATATTCAGCGCATACTCCAGACGCTCGGCCTCAGTAACAACCGGCAAGTGGACGAAAACCCCCTCAGCGCCCTGATAAGCAGCCACCAGCGAATCCACCGAGCCGTTATCGACGGCAACGGCAGCCATTCCTCTGGCGGCGGCAATATTGCGTACCGCCGCGACAGCGTGTTTACCTGAGCGAGTCAACCGAGCAAACAGTGGTGCCCCCTGAGCGCCCGTTGCGCCGTGAATAACATATTTCATGATATTTACCCTTAATAGTGCATTTTTTTCACTATTAAGGGTCTACTCTTAATATCAGTTACGTCAAATGCACTATTGGAGAAATTGTGGTCGCTGTGAAAAAAAAGACGCCTTGCTGTGGCGTCGCCCGTTTTTTGACGCTTCTTGACGGCCCATGGGCCACGCTTATCGTGCGTGAACTGTTACACGGGCCACAACGATTTACACAGCTCAGAGAGGCGTTGCCCGGCATTAGCGCCCATACCTTGACACACCGACTAAAAGGCTTCGAACGCCATGGGCTGGTGACGCGCACCGCCTATGCAGAAACGCCGCCCCGGGTTGTTTACGCGCTTACACCGTTAGGCGAGGGGCTGCGCGATGTACTGGAAGCCATGCGCGAATGGGGAGACAGTGTGCCGGAAGAGAACATCGCAGAAGAAACCGTTGAACATGGCGTGGCGAGCGCTGAACGCATGCGGCTGCCAGAATGCCCGCTGAAGCAGCAGGCGCGGCGGCGTAAGGAATAACGCCGCGCGTTAGCGCCCGCCGCCTGAAGAGAGACATCGGGCCTACCGGCATGGCGGAAGACAGCCCTGCAAAACCGGCGCTATCGTCATCATCGGTGGACTATCGTCCCTGGAATGTTTTGCGCCACTCGCCTGGCGTGACATTGAACTGGCGGCGGAAGTATTGACGTAGTGGCGTGGCGCTACTGAAACCGACCTGCTCGGCAATCGCCTCAATCGACAGCGTGGTGGACTCCAGTAACACCTGACTTTGCTGCAAGCGCTCCGCCATTAGCCATTCGCCAACCGACATCCCGGTCGCCTTATGAAACTGCCGGGTAAAGGTGCGGCGGCTCATCAGCGCCTGACGCGCCAGTTCATCAAGGTGATGAGGCTGGCTGAGGCGGCTTCTCAGATAAGCCAGCAATGCGTTAATTCTGCCATCCTGAGTGGAAGTTGGTACGGGCCTTTCAATAAACTGCGCCTGGCCGCCCTCCCGGTGAGGAGGGATCACCATTCTTCTGGCAACCCGGTTGGCAATGACGCTGCCGTGGTATTTTCTGACCAGATGCAGGCAGCAGTCCAGTCCGGCCGCCGTCCCTGCTGAGGTTATCAACCGCCCGTCCTCTACATACAACGCATGCGTATCCAGATGCACATCGGGAAAACGCTGCTGAAAATCCTGCGCGAACTCCCAGTGTGTTGCGGCATTGCGCTGCGTAAGCAGCCCGGCCCACGCCAGCACATAGGTGCCCAGACAGAGCCCAACCAACAGGCTGCCGCGCGCATAGGCCGCAACCAGCGCATCCAACAACGCCTGGTTGGGTTTCTCCTGCGCGGAACGCCAATAAGGCACCACGACAATATCGGCATCGGCCAGCACATCCAACCCGGATGCTGCCTCTATTTGCAAACCCTGCCCGGAACGCAATACGCCCTCTTCAGCGCGGCAAATACGTAACCTGAATAGCGGTTTATCGGGCAACACGTCGCCAAAAATCATGCAAGGTACAGATAAATGAAACGGGCTGAACTGATTACAGGCCACAACTGCAACTAACGGAATATCAGTGCCCACCTTCGCTCCTGCTTCTCTCATCATTACCGATTCGGAATGACTACAGCATACAGGACTCGCCATCCGCCGGGATGACTACCTGATGCGCCACACCGTTTTGCTGCAAAAAATCCGCCAGCGCTGCACGACTCAGCGCCGAATGATTCACCGCTTCCATGTGGCTGGCAATCAGCGTCGCATGGGGGGCATGCTGCGCCACGGCCAATACATCCTGCTGGTTCATGATGATTGACCCCAGCCCGACAATTTGCGCATCGCCGCAATTAAGAATAATGACGTCTGGCGTATAACGGATCAGGTTTTCAGCCACCGCAACATTCCAGACGGTATCTCCGGCCAGATAGAGCGTTTTCTCTTGCGGGTGACGAAACACCACGCCACACACCTCACCCAATCTTTCGCCAAGCTTTGCCATAATCGCATCGCTGCCATGCTGGCCCGGCGTTTTACTTAACGTGATATCGCTAAAAGCACTCTGTTCGCTTAACAGCCGAACATCGCTAAACCCGGCGGCCTGAATGATTTCCCGGTCATGCTCATGTTGCACAAATAGCGGTAATGATTTCGGCAGATGGGTAACAGCCGCATCATCCCAATGGTCAAGATGCGTGTGAGTGACAATCACCGCATCGACACCCGCAAACAGGCTTTCCAGCGTCACCGGCAAGTCCACCAGCGGATTACGCAAATGGCTGTTTAATGTTCCCTCAAACCCCGGATAAGCGCCTTTTTCCGCCAACATCGGATCAATAAGAAACGTTTTACCCGCAAAGTTTATTTTCAGCGTGGCATTCCTGATTTGCGTAATGTTCATCACACTCTTTCCTTCTATGTTGAAAACGACGTGCTCATAGCGGCCAGTGTGCGGGAAAGTCGGTGCCTCCGGCAGTGGCCCGAAGGCCATTTATAAATAAATTTGGGCCAAAACACCGTACCTATCAAGCCAAGCGCAACACCTGAGCATTTGATTAATACATCAAGGAAAATTAACCTGCGAAATTACTTCGATTTAATTTATTTTTTTTACAATAAGAAAAATTTGCTACCCGGCCATCATCGTTCACGTTATTATTTATCGTGAAAATCAGCTCCTGATTTATTCACCTCCTTTATGGACAAAGGAAATAATATGACTAACGCATTTGAAAACCCGCTTGATTTGAATGGATTCGCTTTTATAGAATTTGTTACTGCTGCGCCAGAAACGCTCTCTTCACTCTTCATTTCTCTCGGGTTTACCCGTGTTGCTCACCACCGCCGTCGGGATATTACCTTGTTCCGACAAAATAATATTAACTTTCTCATCAGCCACTCAAGTTCAGGCTTTCCCCATACCTTTTTACAGGAGCATGGCTGTGGCGCTTGTGGGGTTGGCTTTTACGTAAAAGACGCCGCCCGCGCCTATGAACAGGCGATTCAGTCCGGTGCCAGGGCCGCTGTGCAGGGCATCAATCACGGTGAAATCATGATCCCGGCAATAGAAGGCATTGGCGGGTCACGTATTTATTTCATTGAAAAATACACAAACGACCTGGATATTTTTGATATTAATTTTGACTTTATTCCGGGCGTTGAGAGAAAACCCAAAGGGTTTGGTCTGCATACCCTCGATCACTTAACCAATAATGTCTATCAAGGCAGGATGGAATATTGGGCGGAATTCTATAACCGGATATTTAATTTCCAGCAAATTCGTTATTTTGATATCGCAGGTGAATACAGCGGGTTGCATTCCAAAGCGATGATGGCACCTGATGGGAAAATACGTATCCCACTCAATGAAGAAGCTGAAGGAAGCCAGGGGCAAATTCAGGAGTTTCTGCGTCGCTTTAATGGCGAAGGTATTCAGCATATTGCAATGCAGACAGACAATATTCTGGTCACACTGGATAAACTGCGGCAGGCTGGCGTACCGCTAATGTCTGCCCCGTCCGACAGCTATTATCAGATGGTGGAAGAACGGCTGCCCGGCCATGGCAGAAACCTTGCGGCGCTGCAGTCGCGCGGTATTTTGCTTGATGGCAATACCCTGAACGGGCAGAAAAAGTTGTTGCTGCAAATCTTCTCAGAAACGCTGATCGGGCCACTGTTTTTTGAATTCATCGAGCGGGACGGCGATGAGGGTTTCGGTGAAGGTAACTTCAAAGCGCTGTTTGAATCCATGGAGCGTGACCAGCTGGCGCGCGGGGAAATCAACATCACCGGCGCGGCATAACAGGCACGACAAGCACGGTGGGCAGACTACAGGCGGCACACAGCCAGCAAGCCTGTACCGTACCGCTGCATCATCTCTCGCGGGCTGGTAAACCAGACAAGGAACCCACACGCCCCGATCATGCCAGTCGCGTTAGCAAGTAGCGCGACTGGCGGCCAGCGCGCTGCTGGCATCAGGCATTATCCCTTTTTTGCCCGTAGGCTTTGCGCGCCTCGCAAATAGTACGGTGATGCGCATCCGCCCATTGAACCAGCACCCTCATCGGTTGCAGGAAAGAGCGCCCAAGATCGGTAAGCTGGTATTCCACCCGAGGCGGCACCTCGGCATAAATGGTTCGCCTGACAAACCCATCCTGCTCCAGCAGCTTCAACGTCTTTGAGAGCATTTGCCTGGAAATATCACCAATACAACGCATCAGCTCATTAAAACGCAGCGTGCCATCACTCAACGTTTCCAGCACCAGCAAGCTCCACTGATCGCCAATACGATCAAGCACATCGCGTATCGGGCAGGCCTGTTCAAAGACAAACACCTCTTTTTCCGCAACGGATTTTGGCATCGCATACTCCACAATAGTCAGCTCTTGATGACCAGATAACACACGGGTGACTTCTTGCGCAGCGATCCCGCTTTGCGCATAATCCCCACCAATGGTCTACATATTAGACCTTTCCTCTATTCAAGACTATAAGGGACAAAACATGGCTCGTATTGCACTGATCGGCGCGTCTGGCAACGCAGGTTCACAAATTCTAAAAGAGTTATCCGCTCGTGGGCACCAGATAACCGCGATTGCCCGCCACCCGGAGAACATCGCGCCACTGGCTGGCGTTAGCGCTAAAAAAGGGGATGTGTTTGATTTAGCAGGGCTAACGGCGTTGCTGGCAGGCCATGATGCCGTCATCAGCTCTGTCCATTTTACCAGCAGCGATCCGCAGACACTTATCGATGCCGTGCGTGCCGCAGGGGTGAAGCGCTATCTGGTCGTTGGCGGTGCCGGTAGCCTGCTGGTAGCGCCGGGCCAGCGTCTGGTCGATCAACCCGACTTCCCGGATGCTTACAAAGCGGAAGCGACCAAAGGGGCCGATTTTCTTGAACTGCTGAAAACCGTCAACGACCTGGATTGGACGTTCCTGTCGCCGTCGATGATGTTTATCGACGGTGAACGCACCGGCGCTTTCCGTCTTGGTAAAGACGAGCTGTTGGCCAACGAGCAAGGCAGCAGCATCTCTTTTGCCGATTACGCTATCGCATTAGTGGATGAAGTGGAGAAACCACAGCACATCCGTCAGCGTTTTACCGTGGGTTATTGAGTGTCTTTGTGTAAATAACGAGGGGATGACTTTCTGTGTCCGTTTACCCTCTACAGGCTGTGGGCGTTCCACAGCCTGTTTTTTGCCGCTGTCCTGGCAGGCTACGACTGCGCGACCTGTTGCAGGCTGTCGCCTTCAAGCCGGTAACGTATCCACTCATTTTGCGGTGCCGCGCCCAGGCTGTCGTAAAAATCAATGGCGGGCTGATTCCAGTCCAACACGCTCCATTCCAGCCGGCCACAACCGCGCTCAACCGCCAGACGCGCGATGTATTTCAGTAACGCCTTGCCCGCGCCATAACCGCGATAATGCGGCGAGACATACAGGTCTTCCAGATAAATACCGTTGCGACCAAGCCAGGTGGAGTAGCTGGTGAAGAACACCGCAAACCCGATAGGTTCACCGTTCCATTCGCAAATCAGCGCTTCGGCAGAGGCACCGTCGCCAAACAGCGTTTGCTCAATCTCCTGCTGGTTGGTTTTCACCTCGTGCAGCGCTTTCTCATACTCGGCCAGTTCACGAATAAAATTCAGGATGGTGGCGGAATCTTGCTGCGCCGCCCAACGGATACGTAAGGTCATAAGAAGATCCTTGTAATGAATGCGTTAGGTTGCAAGCTTAATCGCTAGGTTATAATGCATGAAGTGCAATATTATCAATTTATAGTGAATATCATGCATCCTCAGTTACGACGCCTCGACCTTAATCTATTACTGGTTTTTGATGCCATTTTCCGACATCAGTCAGTCACTCGCGCGGCTTCTGAATTGGCCATCAGTAACTCAGCGTTAAGCCATGCCCTGAGCAGGTTACGCAAGACGCTGAATGATGAGCTGTTTTACCGATCGGGTCAGGAAATGCGACCAACCGTTTTCGCGCAAAATCTGGCTGCCACCATTGGCGACGGGCTGCGTTTGCTGGAGCAAGGGTTTAGCCAGCGGCCTGATTTCGACCCTGCCAGCAGCCATGAATCCTTTACGTTTTCGGTGACTGACTACACGGCATTTTGCGTTTTTCCGGTATTAACTGCGGCGCTCCAGTCACTGGCACCTCATCTTCAATTCCAGTTAAGGCATAGCGATCAGAAAGTCGCCTTTGAAGAATTACGAGCCGGTCGCATCGATTTCGCCCTTGGCTTTACCGAACTTACGGATCAGCAACATGGAGATATTCATGAGATTGATTGGATGGAAGATGATTACGTCGCACTCACCGCAACCCGATTCAGAGAAAATAGGACACCATTATCATTGGAAGAATACCTGAATGCCCGTCATCTGGTGATTACACCCTGGAATGAAATACGCGGAGCCATCGACTACGAGTTGGATAAACTGGGCCAACAGCGCACCATCGCACTGCGTATGCAATCGCTGCTGGCTGCACCAGCTATCATCGGACAAAGTAACCTGCTAATGACGCTACCGCGCTTTGCTGCCAGTCAGCTTGCCACACTAACCAGTTGTAACATTCATGAGTTGCCCTTCCCAGTGCCGCCTTATCGCATCAAAATCTATTACCATCAGCATCATCAACAGCGAGCGGCCGAACGCTGGCTGGCGGCACAGATTCAGCAGTTAGCACCGCTTTCTCAGCCCACTGCATCACCATAATTACCGGTAATAAGTCACCGACAACACGCGTATACGGGCAAAAAGAGCATCAGGATCTATCGTGCAAACGTGAGGGGTGCCGACCACACACCAGCCACACGCCGCCAATAATCAGCGCGATCGCCAGCAATTTGCCGGTACTAAAAGTATCAGGGAAAATAGGTAACGCCACCGCCAGTCCCCACACCAGCACGTAACTGAGGCTTAACAGCGGATAGGCGCGGCTGAGTGGCAAAAAACGCAGCGCATTAAACCAGCACAGCATTGATAGCGCATACGCCAGCAACCCGGCAAACACCGCAGCGGCAGCCAGCGGCAACGCCAGCGCTGCAAACATGAACGGTAGCGGTTCGGTCAATGCGGGCAGTTGGGACATCCCCCATTTCATTGATAACTGCGCCCCACTCACCAACAGCACACTCAATAATGCCCATCCATAGCCTTTCACACGCTCACTCCCATCAGAATGACTCCGAGCACAATTAGCACAATCCCCACTGACTGATGCACGCTAATCGCTTCCTGCCATAGCCAGCGCGCCGCCAGCGCCACCAGAATAAAATTCAGGCTCAACATCGGATACGCCACACTGACGGCCACACGCTGCAATATCGCCAGCCACAGCAACATCGCCAGCCCTAACAACAACACACTGATGCCCATCCACAGCATAATATGTCTACGTCGGGTGCCGCCGCCCTGCCAGCTTGCCGCCTGTTTTTGACTGAGCTGGCCTGCACAGGTGAGCAAACTGACCAGCAAAATCAACGCATAATCGGTCATTGCTGGCGATACCACAGCAAGGCAACCCGCCCCTGCCGGTAAGTATTATCCGCCGGGGGAACACCGACTATCGGATCATTTTCCGAAGAGAACATCAGCACCAAAGAGACGTTGCCCTCACGCCGATGAACCGCCAGCCAATCGGCAAATGCCGCTTCAGACACCATTCGATGAGCGCTGTCCGGGTATGACAAGCCATACTCCAGCTCACCTGTATTGTCATACATCAGAATATCGCTGCGCTTTTGCTCCCAGGCGATAGCCGACGCCATCCCCACGCTGTCGGCCAGAATATAGCGACTCTGCGAGAGCGGCGAGGCCACATTACGCACAAACCACTGTGGGTTCTTGGTTTCTACCACGCGCTGAGGGATCGCCATGCCTATCAGCAAGGCAATACCCAGCGGGCAGGCCGCCGCCCAATACCAGCGTATTGCGGCACGCCGCAGCGTCCATCCCCCAACCAGCGCCCAAAACAGGAATCCCGCAACGCCCAGCAGCACTTTCGTGGTTTCTTGCGGCTGATAGAGCGGGCGGCCGATTCCCCACGGTGCCAGCACCAGCAGTACAACCAACGCGCACAGCAGGCCGAACACCAGATTGATCCAGCCATTGATGGTTAACAGGCGATGATTGAGTAGCGTGGTGGCGCGCCGCGCCATTAACAGCGCCAGCGGCGCAAAGCACGGCAGAATATAGGTTGGCAGTTTCCCTTTGGCGACGCTAAAGAACAGGAACGGCATCACCGCCCAGCTCAATAAGTAAAACACGCCGCGCTGCTGGTGGCGCTCACGCCAGCCAAAGCCTAACGAGGCAGGCAACAGCGCCAGCCACGGCAGCGCACCGGCGACCAGAACAGGCAGGTAATACCAGAATGGCGCTTTGTGCTGTGCATTTTCCGAATCGGCAAAACGCTGAATATGCTCGACCCAAAAGAAATAATGCCAGAAATCCGGCTCCTGACGCGCAACCGCCAGCGCCCAGGGGAGCGACACCAACACCGCGCTGACAATCGCCAGCGGCCCATACAGCAGCACCTCTTTCCAGCGTTTTTCCAGCGCCACCCACGGCAGCACCGCTATCACCGGCACCGCCAGCGCCAAAAACCCTTTGGTCATGAAGCCCATGGCGCACACGACCCCCAGCAGCAGGTAGCCGCCGACCTTGCTGGCGCGAGTGACAGCCTGCGTCGCCGCCCAAAAGCTGCACATGGCCGCTGCCAGCCACAGCGTCACTATCGGGTCGAGCACCGCATAGGTGCCGATGCCGTAGACCAGAAAACAGCTCAGGTAGATGGCCGCCGCCAGCAATGAGGTTCGCCGGTGTTGCCATAACCGCTCCGCCAGCCAGTAAACCAACAGCGCGGTGAGCAGAATCGAGAACACCGCACCGGCGCGCACCCCGGCATTGTTATCACCCAGCAGCCACTGGCCGATACTGTTCACCCAGTAACCGGCAATCGGTTTTTCAAAATAGCGAATGCCGAAAAAATGCGGCGCAACCCAGTTGCCACCGGCCAGCATTTCCCGGCTGATTTCCGCATAGCGGGTTTCATCCGGCTGCCACAACAGTCGGCCATTGAGAGGAATAAAGTAATAAAGCAGCAACAACGCCGCCCACAGCGTTGTCTGACGTGCGTATTTCATCAGGCCGTCTCCCCGGTCTGTTGGCACCCCAGCCAGCCATCGCGCCCGGCAAGGGAGCCGCGCACTACGCGCCCGACGGGTAATGTTGAGAGGTCATCAGGTAACAGTTCACTGAGCGGGCAAAAGCGAATCCCCTCCTGCTCTGCCAGCGCCAGCAGTTCACTAAACTGTGAACTCATGACAATGCCTTCGACTTCGGCATGAATGGTATAGACCGGCGTACCCTTATCCTGATGAATCTTATCGAGAATATAGCGGTTAAATTCTGCCGCGCTGGTTTCGCGCCCCACCGCTTCATCCCAGGTCGGCAACGTCACCGGAATTTGTACCGTACCGGTGCTGCCGTCGTTAAGCAGCGGGCGAAACGGCGCTGTGCCGCGACAATCACTGTTGTAGCGAAAACCAAATGCCTGCTTGGCCTCAACCGTGGTTTGGTCTGCTCGCCAGCCCGCCACCGCCGAGCATATGACCGGCTCGCCGGTAATCGACTGCAACGACTCATAGGCCAGCCGAGTCTGCTGTTCCATTTTGGCCTGATCCCACACGCCTGCCCAGGTTTGCCAGGCAAAGTGATCCCAGGCGTGCAGCCCTACCTCATGGCGCTTCGCCGCTGCGCGGATAGGCTCCGGCAAGCCACGGCCAATCACCCGGCCCGGCCATGCCGTCCCTGCCAGCAAAATGTCCCAGCCATACAGCGATGCTGCGCGTGAGCGCAGCATTTTCCACAAAAATACAGGGCGAATCAGACGCCAGAGGTGACGCCCCATGTTGTCGGGCCCGACGCTGAAGAAAAAGCTGCCGCGAACGTCATACACATCGAGCAACTCCAGCAAACGCGGCACCCCGACTCGGGTGCCTCGCCAGGTATCGACATCAATCCGTAACCCTACGTTTATCATTCGCAGTCCTGTTTTATTCGCCGTCCTGACTAAATTGCCCGTTCTCAACGGTCTGGAGGAAGAAGTCCAGCGTTTCTGCCACGGTTTTCTCCATCTCAATCGAAGGCTGCCAGTTCAACAGACGTTTGGCATTACGGATGCTCGGTTTGCGGTGCTCCACATCCTGATAGCCTTTGCCGTAGTAGCTGCTGCTTTCCACTTCGCGGAAACCGGCAAACGGCGGGAACTGGTTACGCAGCGGGTGCTTCTCAAAGCTCTCCAGCAGCTGTTCTGCCAGCTGGCGAATGCTCGCTTCGTTGTCCGGGTTGCCGATGTTGATGATTTGCCCGTCGCACACACCATTTTTGTTTTCGATGATGCGGAACAGCGCTTCGATACCGTCTTTGATGTCGGTAAAGCAGCGTTTCTGCCGACCACCGTCCACCAGCTTGATAGGCGAGCCTTCCACCAGGTTGAGGATCAACTGGGTGATGGCGCGAGAGCTGCCGATACGCGCGGCATTCAGGTTATCCAGACGCGGCCCCATCCAGTTGAACGGACGGAACAGGGTGAAACGCAGCCCCTCTTTTTCGCCGTAAGCCCAGATAACGCGATCCAGCAGTTGCTTGGATACCGAGTAAATCCAGCGCTGTTTGTTGATAGGCCCGACGATAAGGTTAGAGTTGTCTTCGTCGAACACCGGGTCGGTAGACATGCCGTACACTTCAGACGTGGACGGGAAAATGATGCGTTTTTTGTACTTCACGCAATCACGGATGGTTTTCAGGTTCTCTTCGAAATCCAGCTCGAACACGCGCAGCGGGTTACGGGTGTACTCAATCGGCGTAGCGATGGCCACCAGCGGCAGCACCACATCACATTTTTTGATGTGGTATTCAATCCACTCAGAGTGAATGCTGATATCGCCTTCCACGAAGTGGAAACGCGGGTTGCCGAGGAAGCGCTCAATGGCATCGGAACTGATGTCCAGCCCGAACACTTCGTAGTTATCTTCCTGCAACAAACGCTCGGTCAGGTGGTTGCCGATAAAACCATTCACGCCAAGAATCAAGACGCGGGTGCGGCGCTTCACGCTCACCATCGGTGAATTATTGAGGATGGCACCCGTCACCAGGCCAAGGCTTTGAGCCAGTTGTGAACCTTGCAGATAAATACCGTTATCGCCCTGCCCGGTCACGATTTCCAGCGCATCGCTACCACAGGCGACCACCAGCGGCGAGGTACTGAGCACCGTACCCGGTTTCGCCGCCGGGAAATCGGTACGGATTTTGGTCTGCCAGATAATAAATTTGGTGGTACCGACGAAGCTGAACGCGCCCGGCCACGGTTCCGTCACCGCGCGCACCAGGTTAAACAGCGCACGCGCCGGTTTCTGCCACTCAATGCGGCCATCTTCCGGGGTACGGCGGCCAACATAGGTGGCCTGGCTTTCATCCTGCGCGGTTTCCTGTGCGTTACCGGCTTTAATGGCCGGCAGCGCGGTTTCCAGCACGTTGCGGGCGGCATCACGCAATTTATGGTGCAGACTGAGCGCGGTATCCGCATCGTCAATTGCCACGCTGTGCTGGGCAACAATGTTACCGGCGTCGGCACGCGCCACCATGCGGTGCAACGTCACGCCGGTTTCGGTTTCACCGTTAACCAATACCCAGTTCAGCGGCGCGCGGCCACGGTAGCGCGGCAGCAGCGAGCCATGCAGGTTGAATGCACCGCGCGGCGCGCTTTGCAAAATGGCATCGCTCAACAGGTTGCGATAATAGAACGAGAAAATCACGTCCGGCGACATCGCCGCAATACGCTCAACCCACAGCGGGTGGTTGACGTCTTCGGGCGCAAAAACCGGAATCCCCAGCTCCGCCGCAGTACGGGCAACCGATCCAAAGAACTGATTTTCCGCTGGATTATCTGCGTGGGTAAACACCGCTTCTACGGTATAACCCGCTGCCACTAACGCGCGGAGTCCCACGCAGCCGAGATCATGATAGGCAAAAACAACTGCTTTCATTCTTCATTGTCCTGTTCAGAAAATCGTGGATCGTTGCCAACAATACGTTGAATAAAATAGCGGGGACGGGCGCGGACATCGTTATAGATGCGTCCGATATATTCGCCCAACAGCCCCATACCGACGAACTGTGCGCCGATAAAGGTAAACAGCACGGCAAACAGCGTGAATACGCCATCCGCCGCCCACGCCGCGCCAAAAAACAGCCGCAGCAGGATAAGCAACAGCGCCAGCGTAAAACCGGAGATGGCGATGATGCTGCCCACCACGCTCAATAAACGCAGCGGCGTGGTGGTCAGGCACGTCACCAGGTCATACATCAGGTTAATCAGCTTCATGAAGCTGTATTTAGAGTCGCCAAATTCACGCTCTGAATGGCGCACCAGTATCTCGGTGGTGCGACGGGCAAAGGTATTGGCGAGAATAGGAATGAAAGTGCTGCGTTCATGGCAATGCAACATGGCATCGATAATGTGGCGGCGATAAGCGCGCAGCATACAGCCGTAATCGTTCATCGCCTTGCCGGTCGTGTGCTGAATCAGGCGATTGATCATGCGCGAGGCGGTTTTACGAAAGACACTGTCTTGCCGGTTCTCACGAATGGTGCCCACCACATCAAAGCCTTGGTCGGCGGTCTCCACCAGCCGGGGGATCTCTTCCGGCGGATTTTGCAAATCAGCATCCAGCGTGATGATAAGATCGCCCGAAACATGGCTAAAGCCAGCCATAATCGCCGAATGCTGCCCGTAATTACGATTGAGGATCACCGCAATCACGCGGCTACCCGGCACTTGCGCAGCTTCAGTCAGCAATTCGGCAGAATTGTCGCTGCTGCCGTCATCCACCAGCAGAATCTCATATTCACGGTTGAGCTTCTCGCACGCATCGGTGGTGCGCCGAATTAACTCCGGCAGGCTCTCCTGCTCGTTAAACACAGGAATAACCACAGAGACTTTTTTAATAGCGTCCATCTCAAGCATCAGCGTTTCCCCGCCAATTCGGTTAATGCCTCGACGACCCTGTCTACATCCTCATCGCGCATATCCGGGAACAGCGGCAAAGAGCAGATGCGCGCGGAGTTCCAGTCAGAATTCGGCAAATGCACATCAGGGAAACGCTCGCGGTAATACTTCTGGGTATGGGCGGCGCGGAAATGCAGGCCAGTGCCGATATTGCGCTCTTTTAACGCCTGCATCAGCCCATCGCGGTCAATGCCGCAGCGCGCTTCATCCACCCGGATAATGAACAGATGCCAGGCGTGCTGATGTGGCCAGTCAGGCAGTGACAATGGCTCAAACGGCAAATCAGCCAGTTTTTGTAAATAACGCTGTGCCAGCTCGGCGCGGCGCGCATTGTTAGCCGCCAGTTTATCGAGCTGCACCAGCGCAATCGCCGCACTGATATCCGGCAGGTTGTACTTAAAGCCCGGCGACACCACTTCAGCCTGCGGTGCGCGCCCTTGCACCATACGGTCAAATGCATCCACCGCCAGGCCGTGGAATTTCAGGCTGCGAATGCGGCTTGCTAAGGCATCGTCATCCGTCACCACCAGGCCGCCTTCGGCACAGGTCATGTTTTTGATGGCGTGGAAGGAGAAAATCGCCGTGCCTTCATGCCCAATATGGCGACCACGGTAATACGTCCCAGCGGCGTGAGCCGCATCTTCAATCACCGCAATACCATGACGACGACCAATCTCGCGGATGGCATCCATATCCGCCGGAGCCCCCGCATAATGCACCGGAATGATGGCTTTAGTGCGCGGCGTAATCGCAGCTTCAATCGCCTGCGGCGTGACCATCAGATTATCGCGGTCTACATCAATCATGACCGGCTCGGCACCCAACAGCACAATCATATTCAGGGTGGACACCCAGGTCAGCGAAGGCGTAATCACCTCATCGCCAGCGCCGATACCCAGCGCCATGAGCGTAACATGCATGCCTCCGGTGGCAGAGCTGAACGAAATGGCATGTTTTGCGCCGGTGAGGGCGGCAAACTGTTGTTCCAGTTCCTGATTCTTGGGACCTGTGGTAATCCATCCAGAACGAAGAACCTGCCCGACCGCAGCGAGTTCTTCCTCACCTAATGCAGGGCGTGAGAAAGGTAGAAAATCAGCCATGTAAAAATTCACTCTCAGGTTAATTCTATGATTACTGGCGCGACAGGGGGGAACGCCAAAGGCACGCCACCCGCTATCAGGATTCGAGTCAGGGGGTAAATGCGTTAAGAGGAAACCACGTCTTGAATCCTTATGAAGAATCAGTAGAAAAGCGATTAATGACAGCAAGATGACCGCCAAATGGCAAAAGGCCATCAACCCACCGCAGCATGACCATCGCTCAGGCGAATACCGCGCCAGACTGCGCCTGTCAGAACGCACTCCACCCTATTTTCATCCGGTCACGTAACGCTCACCATCAGATTTATGTCATCAACCATCGAGAAACCGGCGGCTTTCACCCGGCCCGCCTTCGTCCTGCGTGCAAGCACGCTGGCTACGCCAATAAACCCGTTGAAATAAGCGCTAAGTGGTGATCATAACGAACATTTCTTAGCTGAATATTAAGAGCCTGATCATCAAACACTGACTCGCCAGGCTATACCCAAATCCCTTGGACATCGCCCACTCACATCAATTCCCTCTTTTGTTCGCTCGTCGCCTGTGCAAAGAGGTCTCTGCAAGCCATGTCGCCGACAAAAGAGTAGCAAGCGATGTTTAAACCCATCGTCAATATAAATAGCGTTGACACACTACCACCAATGGCGCGCTCATTTCATATATATCCGTCATACTTCGTGTTACATCGGCATAATGTTTCCACGTCGCACCGGTGCGACATAATGTTTGCAACATTATTCGTAACACGCCGACACCGATTTTCAACAACCACTCACACGCTTGCGCCAACGGCGTATGGCGAAATAGGTCGATAAACGAAAAAAGAATTTCGTGACAAAAATCACATTAAAATCAACACACAAGCAGCCATTAGATTTCACGAAATATTATTTAATGCATTATTAATACCTTTTACTCTTTAATTCATAAAAATTACTTATCGTGCTATTAAAAAATCATTGCCGCTAAACTGATTACGTTTTCTTACCCTTTTCGCCGTCATTTTTTTGTATTTTCCTTTTACTATCATTAACAAAGAATAGTAAAAAATTGCCATCTGACAACATTGCCACGCTATTTCAGCCCGATGGAAATGAAACTAATCATCACTTGCAATATCGATGCTGCAATATCGACGCCAGACGATAATTAGCGCATTCCGGCAGCAGGTGTGAATAGGCAAAGCGCGGCTAACCGCTCATGCGCAGTTCATCACACCGCATTTTTGATAAACGCACGAAAAACTCTGGTTATTTTTACCCCACATTCTCTGTTCTATATCAAGATTTCACCGCTCCTGAGCCGTTAGGATGCATTTTAGGTCGTGTTGGGATGCCCTGTGAAACACGCCTTAAAAAACCGAGGGGATCGCTATTTTTTCTCCTGACGAGACAGGTAACAGCCCCTTTCAGCATCACTTTCCGAGTGACCCGCTAACGCTGGTTCCGCTAGCGCCGAGATTGCCTGTGAACAGGACATCGGTAGAGCCTGCCAGCCATCGCAACAGACACCCGCAGCCACGCTGGTAAACCACTTACCTGAGAAGGCCTCGGCATGCCTGACGGCGCTCGGCAACTCATCTATATACCCAGTTGTACGTGTCGGGAGAGGATATGAATCAGTTTGTTATCGCCAATGCGAAGGATTGTATCGGCTGTAAAGCCTGCGAAATTGCCTGCGTGATATCCCATAATGACGGATGTTACCCACAAAACAGGCAAGATTTTCGTCCACGAATCAAGGTATTTGACAAGGCAGAGCAGCATACTGCGGTAACATGCCGTCACTGCGAAGACGCCCCCTGTGCCAGCGTATGTCCGACACAGGCGCTGGTAAAACACCAAGGCGGCGTGCAGCTACAGGCTGAAAAGTGCATTGGTTGTAAAACCTGCGTACTGGCATGTCCATTTGGTGCCATTAGCGTTGAACCTCAGACGCAATACAATACGCCACGGCAACACACCCTGGCTGACAGCATGCTGGCGCACAAATGCGACCTGTGTATCGACCGGCCACAAGGCCAGGCCTGCGTTGAAGCCTGCCCGACCAACGCGCTGCGGTTTGTGAACGAGGCTGCGCTGGAAGAACAGCGACGCGCCAAGCAACTGCGCACGGCGCAAGCCGGTTTGCCCGGTACTATGCGGGGAACGCCGACACTGGCTGGCCTGTCATGCCACCCGCTGGACACCCATAAAAACTGGCCGCGCCGTGACGCCGTGAAAAAACCGCTCACTCAGCGAAAAACCACCTTTGACGAGATTTACCACGGCTTTAGCCCTGAGCAAACCCACGATCAGGCCAGTCGCTGCCTGCACTGCGGGCAACACGCCATCTGTGAATGGACATGCCCGCTACACAACAATATTCCCGCGTTATTAGATCTGGTGCAGCAAGGGCGCATTCTTGATGCCGTTGAATTGTCACACCGAACCAGCAGCCTGCCGGAGATTTGTGGCCGGGTTTGCCCGCAAGACCGGCTGTGCGAAGGTGCATGTACGCTAGGAAAAGGCTTTGGTGCCGTCACCATCGGCAATATTGAGCGCTACATCACCGATACAGCGATTGCGATGGGCTGGAAGCCTGATTTAAGCCATGTCGCGGCCACCGGCAAGCGGGCGGCGATTGTCGGCGCAGGCCCGGCAGGTTTGGCGTGCGCCGATGTGCTGGCGCGTCACGGTGTTCAGGCGGTGGTATTTGACCGTCACCCGGAAATTGGCGGGTTGCTGACGTTCGGCATCCCGGCGTTCAAACTGGATAAATCGGTACTGACCTACCGCCGCGACATGTTCAGCGCCATGGGTATCGAGTTTCGCCTCAATACCGAAGTGGGGCGTGATATCAGCATGACGCAGCTACTGGAGGAGTTCGATACCGTGTTTCTTGGCGTCGGCACCTACCGCTCAATGAAAGCCAACCTTGAGCATGAAGACGCCCCCGGCGTTTATGACGCGCTGCCGTTTCTGATTGCCAACACCAAACACGTTATGGGGCTCCCCGCCCTGCCAGATGAGCCCTATGTCTCAATGGAAGGAAAACGGGTCGTGGTGCTCGGCGGCGGCGATACGGCGATGGATTGCCTGCGTACCTCGATTCGTCAGGGAGCGACCTCTGTTACCTGCGCTTATCGCCGTGACGAAGCCAACATGCCAGGCTCCCGTAAAGAAGTGAAAAACTCACGCGAAGAAGGTGTGGAATTTTTATTCAATGTTCAGCCGGTTAATATTTGCCTGAACGACGATGGCGCGGTGTGCGGCGTCAGCCTGATTCGAACCGAAATGGGTGAGCCGGATGCCAGTGGTCGCCGCCGTCCCAAACCGATTGCCGGGTCAGAATTTATTCAACCGGCTGATGCTATCATCACGGCCTTTGGGTTTCAGAGCCACAGCATGCCGTGGTTACAAGAGGCTCACATCACGCTGAATCAATGGGGGCACATCACCGCAGCACCGCATGACGCAGCGAAAAAAACCGCTAAAAACCAGCCCTGCCAAACGAACCATCAACGGGTGTTTGCGGGCGGCGATGCGGTGCGCGGTGCCGATTTGGTCGTGACGGCTATCGCTGACGGGCGTTACGCCGCACAGGGTATGCTGCATGTCATGGGCATTGATGTACCAGACATGTCATTACCCGTCACACCGGTGCAGCCACAGACCGGTTCAACCGCAGGGGTGTAAGCCATGAATTCGTTTGTCATCGCCGATGCGGCCAAATGCATCGGCTGCCGTACCTGTGAAATAGCGTGTGCGGTCGCCCATGCTGGCGGCGACCAACAAAAATTGCATAAATCGCACTTTTTTCCGCGCCTAAAAGTAATAAAAAATGCTAACGTGAGTACGCCTGTATTATGTCATCAATGTGAAAATGCGCCGTGCGCCAGCGTTTGCCCGCATGATGCGCTGGTGCAGCACCAAAACAGCATTCAGGTTATTGCCTCACGGTGCATCGGTTGCAAAAGCTGTGTCATCGCTTGCCCATTTGGTGCCATTAATGTGGTTGCTCGCTTATCTGATGACGGGCAATGCGCCTCCGGCAGTGACATTCATAAATGCGATCTGTGCATCGGTGTTGCGCAAAGCCCATCCTGTGTGCGGGTTTGCCCCACCTCAGCACTCCAACTCGTCACGCCAGAAGCAATCGCCGAACTGGTTCATGAGAAGCAACAACGCTCTGCATGGCCCCGCACGGACATCCATCTGCGTTGATAAATCCCCGGTGAAGAGGGCACTCTTCACCGGGCATGCAATCATAAGTGACTCGACAGACTTCTCCGGCCCGCAGGGGTGTGGCAGGATGTGATACAGCCCCGATTTTTGTTTCAATTAAAATAAAATCAGTTTTAATAAAAAGTGCGTTTTGACGTATTCTGCACTGGCAGGAATAATTATCGCCGATTTATCCGCCAGTTTTTCTTTGTCACAGATTTTGTCTGGCGGTATGCGTCAGCAATGACTTCGCATCGCAGTATTCTACTAAAAACTATCGGTTTTTTTTCGTTGGCATCATGGAGTGAATATGACCTGTCATTTCGTCAGGTGGGCAAGCACGGAGGCGTTACCCGATCTGCAACGGTTATCGGATGACCTGATTTCATCCACGCACAGCTTTTCTGTTAAGCGCCGCGAGCGCTATCTGAAAGGCCGCGCGCTGTTGGCAGAAATGATGTTTTATTTTTTCGGTTATCCGGTTCTGCCACCGTTAATGGTTTCGCCAAACGGCAGACCCTGTTTTGTTGACCCTCATCTACCCGATTTCAGCCTTGGCTACGCAGGAAATACCATCGCCATCCTGCTCAGTGAAGAGGGGAAAGTCGGTATGGATGTCGAAATTATCCGCGTCTGGAGTCGTGAAACGCCCACTCACCTGCAAACCCAGACTCACGCGGAAAAAGCCTGGATTGACGCCCAGTTAGACCCTCTCGAAGCCGCTACTCAGCTATGCACCATTCGCCAGTCAGTGCTAAAGATCCCCGGTTTCCATACCGGCGGGCCGGAGTCGCTGAAACTGCATCCGGCCTCTGGTCGCCTGCGCTCGCGGCATATACCGGAAGTGGAAGTGGTCAGCGACATTGACGACTACCTGGCCTGGGCCTGCGCTCACACGCCAAGACTGGATCGTCTGGTGATGTGGAATTACACCTCGGCTTACGGTATGCGTAAAAGCGGCGAAATTGTCCATCAACAGCGCCAATCGCGGCGTTATATCAAATTAAGTAGCCACGCGACGGAGCATGCTTCTCCGCAGTATGTGATGTAACGAGGGGGCAGAAAAAAGAGCCGAAGAAAGGCGCGAGCCGGGGCAACCCGGCTCGCGGAGAATTAATGCGCGTCAATAAAGACGATTTTCAACAGGAATAGCACCGCAACCGCCACCACGCACGGGCTGATATCACGCCAGCGACCGGTTGCTGCTTTCATGATGGCATAGGCGATAAAACCAAATGCAATCCCTTCGGTAATCGAGAAAGTAAACGGCATCATTACCGCAGTAATGAACGCGGGCACCGCTTCGGTCAGGTCATCCCAGCTCACACGCGCCAGGCTTGAGGTCATCAATACCCCAACGTAAATCAGCGCGCCCGCAGCCGCATAAGCTGGCACCATGCCAGCGAGCGGAGACAGGAAAATCACCAGCAGGAACAACGCCCCGGCGACAACCGCCGTCAACCCGGTACGCCCGCCAACAGACACGCCGGATGAGCTTTCGATATACGCCGTGACCGATGACGTCCCGATAAACGCCCCGGCAACCGAACTGATACTGTCAACATACAGCGCCTGTTTCATACGTGGAAACTTGCCGCGCGCATCCACCAGACCAGCTTTATCCGTCACGCCAATCAGCGTACCGGAGGAGTCAAACAGGTTGACCAGCATAAAAGAGAAGATGACGCCAGAAAGCCCCAAATTCAGCGAACCGGCCAGATCAACCTGCCCGACCACGCTGGTGACGCTCGGCGGCATAGAGAAAATACCGGTGTATTTCACATCCCCCAGCATAACGCCAAGCAGAGTGGTAACGGCAATCGAGATAAGCACGGCGGCATGGATATTGCGATGAGCCAACACCACAATAATAAAGAAACCCAGTACCCCAAGCAGCACGCCGTGCGAGGTCATTTTGCCAACGGCCACCAGCGTTTCCGGGTTAGGCACAATAATGCCCGCATTTTTCAGGCCGATCATCGCAATCAACAGACCAATCCCGCTGGCAATGCCAAGACGCAGACTTTGCGGGATATTGGCCACCATCCAATAGCGCACCTGGAATACGGTCAGCAATAAAAATCCGATAGCGCCCCAGAAAATAGCGCCCATCGCCACCTGCCAGGGTAAGCCCATGGTACCGACCACCACAAAAGCAAAAAAGGCATTCAAGCCCATCGCCGGAGCCAGCGCTACCGGTAAATTGGCCAGTAATCCCATAAAAATGCTGCCAAAAGCGGCAATCAGGCAGGTCGTGACGAATACCGCTTTGGTATCCATACCCGCTGCGCCGAGGATCTGCGGGTTAACGAACACGATGTAGACCATCGTCAGAAACGTAGTGAACCCGGCAATCGTTTCAGTACGCGCCGTGGTGCCATGCTGTTTGAGCTTAAACACGCGCTCCAGCAGCCCCTGCGGTGCAACGGAACCAGACTGAGATTTATCCATGAGAAATAACCTAAAGAAGAAAAAGGAAACAGAATCGCCCGGTATCCTATACCAAAATGCGCGGCAGTTAACGCGCCGGGTGGCTTTTTTTTCCCGGCCATAATAATTTTCTATATCTTGCGCCTGATCGCTACGCTTTCGCTGCCGTTCTTGTTGCGAAAACGTTTGTTCATGTTTTTCTATCCGGGAAAATCATCCGCTATCGTAATCAATGATCGGTCAGGTAAAGTGGTTAATCATCGCCACCTTACCCCGAGGTTAAGCGGCGTTTATGAGGAGTGTGAATGTCGATAATTGAGTGTGTACTTTTCGACTGTGATGGCACGCTGGTCGATAGCGAGGTCATTTGTTGTCAGGCTTATGTGAATATCTTCAAGCCCTACGGCGTGCAGTTACCGCTGGCCGAGGTCATTCAAACGTTTAAAGGCATGAAGCTTTACGACATCATTGAACGCATCAGCACGCGTTTTGATTTAACGGTCTCGGTTGAACAACTGGAGCGACATTTTCGCTCGGAAGTGGCGCGACTTTTTGATCTCTCACTGCAACCGATCCCCGGTGTTAAAGCAGTTCTGGAGGCGCTACGGGTGCCCACCGCCGTAGTGTCTAACGGCCCGGTCAGCAAAATGCAGCACTCGCTGGGTTTAACCGGCTTATTGCCGTTCTTTGGTCAACACCTTTATAGCGGCTATGACATTGGCAAATGGAAACCCGATCCCGCATTACTGCACCATGCCGCCAATGAAATGGGGGTGGAGATCTCACGCTGTATTTTGGTGGAAGATTCGGTTTCCGGCACTCAGGCAGGGATAGCGGCAGGCATTGCGGTATTTTACTACTGCGCCGATGAGCACAACGCTCCCATCCATCACCCGCAAGTCACTATGTTCCATGACATGGCACAGCTACCCATGCTGTGGCGGCAGCAAGGGTTTTCGCTAACAGACTGAATACAGAGTGTTGTTGCTATCGCGCCTCTCGCTGCGGATTGTTGATTTGTAGATCATGGATTTGTAGATCGTTGATTTGTGGATCGTCGATTGGCGGATTGCTGACGTGTGCAATGTTAACGGCACGACGCCAGCCAAACAGCCTGCGGCGCGCAGGCACCGGCGTGGTGCTAAAACGCTGGCGCACAGCGTGCGCCACCGCTTCCAGGGCCAGACAAAATACAAAATAGACCAGTGCAATAAACAAAAACACTTCGGCAGGGTAGACCATGCTGCGGTTATTGACCTGCGTGGCAAGAAAGGTCAGTTCGCCCACGCCGACAATATAGGCCAGCGAGGTGTCTTTAATCAGCGAGATCCACTGATTGATGAACGAAGGCACCATCATGCGCAATGCCTGCGGCAGTACGATATACCACAGCGTCTGCCAGCGCCCCAACCCGAGCGACAGCCCCGCCTGCCACTGCCCCACAGCAATTGCCATAATGCCCGCTTTCACGCCATGAGCCAGATAGGCAGAGGCGATGAGCGTCAACGCGCACACCACGGTGGTGATAGCCGGAATATCCACGCCGAACACTATCGGTAATAAGAAATAAGTCCAAAAAATCAGCATGATGACAGGAATGGCACGGAAAAAGCCCAACACCAGCGCCAGTAGCGCGCCGCCTGTCCCACGGTTCATCGCCAGCGCAACCCCCAACACCGTGCCCAACAGCGCCGAAGCACATCCGGCCATCAGGCTTAATGCCAGCGTCAGCGCCGCGCCGCCAAGCGGCCCCTCAGGGAACGACCCCCACATCAGATAACCAAAATTATCGATGATTATCGAGAAATCCATCTTATTTCCCCTTTAGCGGTTGCCGATGGGCGCGCCACATACCAAAGCCTTCCAGCACGGCAATGGCAGCAACGTAGAGCAAGGTCGCCACCCCGAAAGCCTGAAATGTGCGCAAGGTTTCCGTTTCCACCTGACGTGAAGCATAAGACAGTTCGGCAACACCGATAGCCATCGTCAACGAGGTGTTTTTTATCACGTTCATGTACTGCCCAAGCAGCGTCGGCCAGGCTATTCGCCACGCCTGTGGCAGCACCACATAGCGCATCGCCTGCCAGCCGGTTAACCCGAGCGCACAAGCGGCATATTTCTGGCCGCGCGCGACACCGGCAATACCCGCGCGGATCTCTTCGGCAATAAACGCACTGGAGTAGAACGTCACCCCCATCAAACCGGCAATAAACTCAAACGACGGCAGGCTAATCTCCAACAGCGGCAGCGTGTGCGGCGTCGTGAGCCACTGCATGAAGGCCGCAGGCAAACACTGGGGCGCACCGAAATACCAGAAGAACAGCTGCACCAGCAAGGGCGTGTTGCGAAACAGCGAGCAATAGGCCACCACCGGCCAGCGCAGCAAAGGAGTGCGGCTATCGCGCGCGGCGGAAAGCGCCAGGCCAAGCAGCGTTGCCAGTAGCGAGGTGGCCAATGCCAACGCGAGCGTTACCAGAAAACCCTGCCACAACCAATGCAGGTACTGCGGGGCCAGCCATGTCTCGGCCAGCCAACGTTGAAAGTGGTTATCAGTCATCATCAATAAGAAGGCCCCCGGGATGGGGCCGGGGGCAAGGTTACTACACTGAGTGTCGTGACGTTCATCAATACGAGGAATGTCTGTCGTTTATTTCTGCTATTTCTGTGTCACCGGTATGACATCGTCAGCCAGCCACCAACAGGCAATGGCGGGTGAAGAATCAGGCTTTGGGCTGTTGAGCCAACGGGGCGATTTTAAAATCACCACGCGGCTGCGCTGACGGGGTTTGCGGCCCGAACCAGCGGTCATAAATTTTCACCGCCTCGCCCTGTTTTTCCAGGTTCAGCAGAATGTCATTCACTTTTTCCGTCAACCGGTCTTCACCTTTAGGAATGCCGATGCCCTGATACTCTTTGGTGATGCTAAAGGGCGAAATTTCAAAATCGGCTTTTTGTGCCGCCGACAGGTTGCCCAGCAGCCCGACCAGTTTGGCGTCATCCTGGGTGATGGCCTGCACGTTGCCATTACGCAGCGCCGCAAACGCCAGCGGCGTGTCGTCATAAGAGATCACTTTCGCCGTTGGGTAGTGTTCACGCAGGGTGATTTCCTGCACGGTGCCTTTATCTGCACCAATGCGCAGGTTTTTGATGTCTTCCGGGGTTTTCAGCACGCCTTTGCGGGCAATGAATTTCTGGCCGGTGGCGAAATAGGGCACACTGAAATTCACCTGTTTGGCACGCTCATCGGTAATGGTGAAATTAGCGGCAATCAGGTCAACTTTTTTCGAGGTCAACAGCGGAATACGGTTGGCCGGGTTCGTTGCGCGCAACTCCACTTTTACGCCCAGCGCCTTGCCGATAGCCTGCGCGACATCCACATCGTAGCCCACCAGCTTTTTACTTTGCGGATCGACATAACCAAACGGCGGATTGCTGTCGAACACCGCCACGTTCACCACCCCGGCTTTCTGGATGTCGTCGAGTTTATCCGCCTGCGCATGGCCAGAAAGCGCCGCCAGTCCTGCCAGAAGAGAGAATGCCAACAACGATTTTTTCATTTTTTATCCGCCTGTAATCTATTGTTCTCAAAAGAGAATGCACCTGAACGAGAATGAGTTCATAAGATGTTGTTAACTCAATGAATGCAGGCTAACAGCGGTACTGACGCGCCGGAAATAACATAAATACCCATAATATGAACTTATGTTCTATTCGGCACCTGGCAACCCTCAGTGACAATGCGGCCATCGCGCATAACCAATGACAACGCCCCGCAAAGGCGGGGCGTTGGGAAGCAACAAGCAATGGCGGGTTGGTTACTCCGGTTTGCTCGCGTCTTTTTGCGCCAGCATTTTTTCCAGTGCGTCGCCACCCAGATGACGAAAATCCTGGCCTTTAACGAAGTAGAAAATGAACTCGCAAATGTTCTGGCAACGGTCGCCAATGCGCTCAATGGAACGGGCGCAGAACAACGCGGTCAGCACGCTGGGAATGGTGCGCGAGTCTTCCATCATGTGCGTCATCAGTTGGCGCACAATGCCTTCGTACTCTTTGTCCACTTTCTTGTCTTCCATGTAGATGCGCTTGGCTTCATCCAGATCCATACGCGCAAACGCGTCCAGCACATCATGCAGCATCTGTACGGTGTGATTGCCCAACGACTCCAGGCTCACCAACAGCGGCTGATGCTGATGGGAGAATTTCTCCAGCGCGGTGCGGCAGATTTTGTCCGCCACATCGCCGATGCGTTCCAGCTCGGAAATGGTCTTGATGATCGCCATCACCAGACGCAGGTCGCTGGCGGTCGGCTGGCGTTTGGCAATAATGCGCACGCACGCCTCGTCAATACTCACTTCCATCATGTTGACTTTGGCATCGCCTTCAATCACGCGCTGTGCCAGCTCCGCATCCTGATTGTGCATGGCGGTAATGGCATCCGTCAGTTGCTGTTCCACCAGCCCGCCCATCGTCAACACCTGGGTGCGGATGCTTTCCAGTTCGGCATTAAACTGACCGGAAATATGTTTATTCAGATTAAGATTGTCCATGATACTCCCGTAATCAACCGTAACGACCGGTGATGTAGTCTTCAGTCTGCTTCTGCCGTGGCGCGGTAAACAGGGTGTCGGTATCGCTAAATTCAATCAGCTCGCCCAGATACATAAACGCCGTATGGTCGGAGCAACGCGCCGCCTGCTGCATGTTATGCGTGACGATCACCACGGTATAGTCTTTCTTCAGCTCGGAAATCAGCTCTTCGATACGGCCAGTGGAGATAGGGTCGAGCGCCGAGCATGGTTCATCGAGCAGTAATACGTCCGGTCGAATAGCGATGCCGCGCGCAATACACAAACGCTGCTGCTGGCCGCCGGACAAGCTGTAACCGCTCTGGTGCAGTTTGTCTTTGGTTTCCTGCCACAGCGCCGCTTTGGTCAGCGCCCACTGGACGCGCTCGTCCATTTCCGCCCGCGACAGTTTCTCAAACAGTTTCACGCCAAAGGCAATATTGTCGTAAATCGACATCGGAAACGGCGTCGGCTTCTGGAACACCATCCCCACCCTGGCGCGTAACAGTGCGATATCCTGGCTATCGGTCAGGATATTATTGCCATCCAGCAGGATATCGCCTTCGGCACGCTGCTCCGGGTAGAGCTGATACATTTTATTCAGGGTACGCAGCAAGGTTGATTTACCGCAGCCAGAGGGCCCGATAAACGCCGTCACCTGGTTTTTAGCGATATCCAGCGTGATGTTTTTCAGCGCATGAAATTTCCCATAATAGAAATTCAGATTGCGCACCTGGATTTTGCTGGCGGATGTCTCTGTCACCATACTCATTAAGACGTCTCTCTTCTGGCGAACGCCGCCTGCGCGACGCTCGAATATTCATAAATGTTGCTGGGTTAACGTGTTTTCCTGGCAAACAGTACGCGAGCCAGCACGTTCAGCAGCAGTACGCACAGCGTAATCAGCAGCACCCCGGCCCACGCCAACCCCTGCCACTCTTTGAACGGGCTCATGGCAAATTTAAAAATCGTGACCGGCAGGTTAGCAATCGGATGCATCAAATCGGTGCTCCAGAATTGGTTCGACAGCGAGGTAAACAGCAGCGGTGCCGTTTCCCCGGCGATACGCGCCACCGCCAGCAACACGCCGGTGATAATGCCGGATACCGATGCTTTCAGGGTAATCGCCGAGATCATCTTCCATTTCGGCGTCCCCAGTGCGTAAGCCGCTTCTCGCAGGCTATCCGGCACCAGTTTCAGCATGTTTTCGGTGGTACGAATCACGATAGGCACCTGCAACAATGCCAGCGCAATCACGCCAGCCCAGCCGGAGAAATGCTCCATTTTGGCGACCACCAGCGTGTAGACAAACAGCCCAACCACGATTGACGGCGCAGACAGCAAAATGTCGTTAATAAAGCGGATCACTTCGGCAATCAGCGATTTACGGCCATATTCAGCCAGATAGACACCGGCCAGAATTCCCAGCGGCGTGCCAAACAGCGTCGCCCACAGAATCAACAGGCCGCTACCGACAATCGCGTTAGCCAGGCCGCCCCCCGCCGAATTCGGCGGCGGCGTCATTTCGGTAAACAGCGACAGCGACATACCATCAATGCCTTTCGTCACCGTAGACATCAGTATCCACACCAGCCAGAACAGGCCGAATGCCATCGTCAGCATCGACAGAAATAGCGCAATACGGTTTTTTTGACGACGCCACGCCTGCATTTTGCGGCGGGTTTCCAGCGTGTCGGAATGGGTTTCCATGCTCATGCTCGCCATCAGCGTGCTCCTTCATTTTTCGCCAGACGCATGATCATCAGCTTCGAGCAGGCCAGCACAATAAAGGTGATAACAAACAGAATCAGCCCCAGCTCCATCAGCGCGGCGGTATGCAGCCCGGTATCCGCTTCGGCAAATTCATTGGCCAGCGCCGAGGTGATGCTATTGCCCGGCATATAGAGCGAAACGCTGTCTAACTGGTAGGTATTGCCGATGATAAATGTTACCGCCATGGTTTCACCGAGCGCCCGGCCAAGCCCCAGCATCACGCCGCCAATCACGCCGTTTTTGGTGAACGGCAGCACGATGTGCCAGATAACTTCCCACGTAGTACAACCGATGCCGTAGGCCGATTCTTTCATCATCACCGGCGTTTGCTCGAACACATCGCGCATCACGGCGGCAATATAGGGGATGATCATAATGGCCAGAATGACCCCGGCGGCCAGAATGCCGATGCCGAAAGCCGGGCCGGAAAACAGCGAACCGATGAATGGAATGCCAGAGAGCACATTGCCAACCGGCTGCTGGAAATATTTGGCGAACAGCGGGGCGAACACAAATAGCCCCCACATGCCGTAAACGATACTCGGGATCGCAGCCAGCAGCTCAATCGCCACCCCAAGCGGACGCTTCAGCCAGCCGGGTGCCAGTTCCGTCAGGAACAGCGCAATACCGAAACTGATGGGAATGGCGATAATCAAGGCAATAAGCGACGTCACCAGCGTGCCGTAAATCGGCACCAGTGCACCGAATTGCCCGGCAGGCGCATCCCACTCTTTGTTCCACAGGAAAGAAAAACCGAAGGTTTTGATGCTCGGCCAGGAGGCGAACATCAGTGAGACGATAATGCCGCCCAGCAGCAGTAACGTCAGCAGGGCCGCCAGTCTGACCAGCGCCCCAAAAAGGATATCGCCCTGTTTTCCCGGCGGGGTAATGGTTTTGCCTACAGGTATATCCGCTATAGTTGTTGGCTTATCGTCAGCCATACGTCTCTCTTCTTTCAGATAACGGCGTTTTTCAAATAACTGCGTCTTTCAGATAATCAGGCGGCGCTATCAACGTCGGAGGTGGATAGACCGATTGCGGTTTATCCACCTCAGGAGACTGACTCAACCGTTCCTGACCGACTACAATCAGTATAGTGCTTTACCGCTGCTGTCTTTGATCTGGGTTTTCCAGGCAGCGCGAACCTGAGCAACCACTTCTTTCGGTAAGGTGGCGTAATCCAGCGCTTTCGCCTGAGCATCACCTTTCGTGTAGGCCCAATCGAAGAACTTCAGCACTTCAGTGCCCTGCTCTGGTTTACTCTGCTCTTTATGCAGCAAAATGAAGGTGGTTGACGTGATAGGCCATGCGTCCGCGCCTTTCTGGTTAGTCAGGTCTTGTGCAAACGACTTGCTCCAGTCCACCCCTTTGGCCGCATTGCTAAAGGAGGCTTCCGTCGGGCTGACGGCTTTGCCATCGGCCGAGAGCAGCTTGGTGTACACCAGATTGTTCTGCTTGGCATAGGCGTATTCGACATAACCGATAGACCCCGGCAGACGCTGAACAAACGCAGCGATACCGTCGTTGCCTTTACCACCCAGACCGGTCGGCCAGTTAACGGTGTTACCCGCGCCAATCTTCTCTTTCCACTCGCTGTTCACTTTCGCCAGATAGCTGGTGAACACATAAGAGGTGCCTGAACCATCGGCGCGACGCACGACCGCGATATCCTGATCCGGCAGTTTTACCCCTGGGTTCAGTTTAGCGATGGCCGCATCGTTCCACTTTTTGATATTTCCCAGGTAGATATCACCCAGCGTTTTGCCATCCAGCGTCAGTTCACCGGCAGCCACACCCGGCAGGTTAACCGCCAGTACGATACCGCCAATCACGGTCGGGAACTGGAACAGGCCATCTTGCGCCAGCTTATCATCGGCCAGCGGAGCATCGGACGCGCCAAAATCGACGGTCTTGGCGGTAATTTGTTTCACGCCGCCGGAGGAGCCGATGCCCTGATAGTTCACTTTATTGCCGGTCTCTTTCTCATAAGAGTCTGCCCACTTGGCATAAACCGGAGCGGGGAATGTCGCACCTGCACCAGTGAGATTTGCTGCGGCGAAAGCAGAAACCGCCGTCAGAGAAAAACTTGCAGCAACGATACTGGCAACAGTGGTACGCATGAGTTTCATAATCCCTCCTGTGGGATACCTAGACGTGTAGACCCGGAGCTATTGTTTAATCGGTAGAGGTGTCATCCGCAGCGTGTGCGCGATCACAATGTCATTTGCTGGAAGAGAAAATAGGTCAATTCGGTGACAGTAAAATGTATGAAATATGACAGTTATGTGACAGGCACATTAGAAGCCGCTGGGGGTGTACTAACCTGTCAATAAGACAGAGGAAAAAGGCCGAGGGAACACCGTGATTTTCAAGATGCTATCAGAGCAATAAAAGCAGGCATTGAAATATTACCTTCCTTCTACCTTGAGGTTTTTTAAAAATCTATTTTTAATAAAACTCCTGGCTGGGCTTTCAAAAAAAACAAACGAAAGATGAGAAACAACCAGCGTCAGCAATATAAAAATCACACCATCAATTATTTTTTTTGAAAAACCCAACCCACTCATAGTCATTAGAATGGGATAATGTAATAGATAGGTTGAATAAGATACTCTTCCTAAAAAATCTCCAGCTTTATTTTCCAATAAAAAATTCCCATCAGGAACAAGAAAAACAAGCGAGAAAAAAACCAGAGAAATTGCAATTAAAATACCTGGCTCATTCCATATTGCATGTAAATAACCCGTGTAGCTGAAAAAAATCATCGGAAAAAGCAAAGGAATCACAGCAAGGGAGCATAAGAAATACTTGCTTTTGTACTTCTCAGGAACAGACCATTTCTTATACAAAACCCCGAACAAGAGACCAACCACAAAACAAGCATACACCTGTAATATTGATAGCCTAAAAAACAGGCCAAACACAGTGCCTTCATGAATTTTCGGATTAGGAAAAAAAACATAAAAACCTAAAAGGGCGATGGGGAATAGCATTATTCCCATCCCCAGTTTCTTGGTCAAAAACCAAAAAAAAGCAAAAGCAGCATAAAATTGTATTTCAGGTGGAATTGTCCACATGACTTTTACACCAGATAACAAGAGTAAATTTGAAATTAATGATGAGAGATCGGCTATCGGATAAAGGAAATGGACAAACTCAGAAGGAAAGATAATATTTCCAAAAAAAGAAACGAATACAACAAGAAAGAACAAAGGAATAACCCGGGCAATTCTTGCAACACAAAAACCCACCAAGTTTTGTGTATTCGGAACTTTATCCAGATAAAGAAAAGACATTAAAAATGAACTTAGCAAGAAGAATAGCATTACGCCAAGCTGGCCTGCACCATTACCTAGCACGCCCCCGAGAATCTTAGACTCGTTGCTATAATGACTAACAATAACAATCAAAACAGCTACACCACGTATAGTATTTAAGCGTCGAATTTCCATTTTCTTAACTCGTACTAAGGTTTCTAACGCGGGCTAAGTGTAACACCCCTGCGTATGTTAACTTAAAAAAAGAAAAGCCCTGATAGATTAAATCAGGGCTTTTTTATGCCAGGCGAAGAATCACGCTCTTCGCTCAGTCACCGGCAAACCTTACTCCACCGTTACCGATTTCGCCAGGTTACGCGGCTGGTCAACATCGGTGCCTTTAATCAGCGCCACATAGTAAGAGAGCAGTTGTAGCGGCACCGTGTAGAAAATAGGCGCGATGAACTCTTCAACATGCGGCAACTGGATGATTTTCATCATCTCGCTGTCAGACGTGAACCCGGCCTGCTCGTCAGCGAACACATAGATTTCACCGCCGCGCGCACGCACTTCTTCGATGTTGGATTTCAGTTTTTCCAGCAAATCGTTATTAGGCGCGACCACAACGACTGGCATATCGGCATCAATCAGCGCCAGCGGGCCGTGTTTCAGTTCACCTGCGGCATACGCTTCTGCGTGGATGTAGGAAATCTCTTTGAGCTTAAGCGCGCCTTCCATCGCAATCGGGTACTGATCGCCACGGCCGAGGAACAACGCGTGGTGTTTATCAGAGAAGCCTTCCGCCAGCGATTCGATAAGCTTGTCTTGCGACAGCATCTGTTCGATACGGGCGGGCAACGCCTGCAGCGCCTGCACGATTTCACGCTCAACCTCTGCCGCCATCCCGCGCAAACGGCCAATACGCGCCACCAACATCAACAGCACCGTCAGTTGGGTCGTAAAAGCCTTGGTGGAAGCAACACCGATTTCAGCCCCGGCGCGGGTCATCAGCGCCCAGTCTGATTCACGCACCAGCGAGGAGCCCGCCACATTGCAAATCGCCAGCGAACCGAGATACCCCAGCTCTTTTGACAAACGCAACGCTGCCAGCGTGTCAGCCGTTTCACCGGATTGCGATAAGGTGATCATCAGGCTGTTTTCACGCACCGCCGGTTTGCGATAACGGAATTCGGAGGCGATTTCCACATCGCAAGGAATACCCGCCAGCGACTCAAACCAGTAGCGCGACACCATGCCTGCATTGTATGACGTACCGCAGGCAATAATCTGTATATGTCGCACCGTTGCCAGCAGCGCCTCGGCCTTAGGCCCCAGTTCTGAGAGATGAATTTCACCGTGGCTAAAGCGCCCTTCGAGCGTGTTTTTGATGGCCAGCGGCTGCTCGAAAATCTCTTTTTGCATGTAGTGACGGTAGGCCCCTTTATCGCCAGCGTCATACTGCACGTTTGATTCTATCTCTTCGCGCTGCACCTCTTTACCGTGACGATCGACGATGCGTACCGTGCGGCGGGTAACTTCTGCGATATCGCCTTCTTCAAGGAAGATAAAACGGCGCGTTACCGGCAACAGCGCCAGCTGGTCAGAGGCGATAAAGTTCTCCCCGACGCCCCGGCCAATCACCAGTGGGCTGCCGGAACGGGCGGCAACCAATACGCTGGGGTCGCGGCTATCAAGCAGCACCATACCGTAAGCACCGCGCAATTGCGCAATAACACGCTGCACCACGTCATGCAGTGAGCCGCCCTGCTGTTGCTCCCAATGCACCAAATGGGCAACGACTTCGGTGTCGGTTGCAGAGGTAAACTGATACCCACGCGACACCATCAATTCACGTAATGGTTCGTGATTCTCGATAATGCCGTTATGCACCACGGTAATATGGCCAGACACATGCGGGTGCGCATTATGCTCGGACGGTTCACCGTGCGTTGCCCAGCGGGTATGCGCAATCCCGGTGCCGCCGGTCAGCGGGTGTTCTTCCATCGCCTGCGCCAGCACCTGCACTTTGCCCAGACGACGCAGGCGTGAAACCTGACCATCGTGACCGACAACCGCCAGACCGGCAGAGTCGTAACCCCGGTATTCAAGGCGGCGCAGCCCTTCCAGCAGGATTTCAGCTATATCTCGTTGCGCGACAGCGCCAACAATTCCACACATCGGTTGTATTCCTGTAAACGTGACATATTGTGTCACCGCGATGTCTTTAGACCTGATTATTCCGGTTGATTCCGGGTTCCCCGAGCCGTTGTAGAAAGCGGGGTTTTATTATGTTTTGGTCTGGCCTCAACGGTAATAAGCCCAGACCAAACGTTATCATCATCAGCCCGAGAAGCGCGCTAACCGTGACGGGCCTGCGCGCCTCGGGCATAAGACGGTTACTTTTTCTTCACCGGACGTTTCCAGCCCGCAATGTGCGTCTGTTTCACGCGGCTTATCACCAGTTCATTTTCACCAACATGACGGGTGACGGTAGTCCCCGCGCCGATGGTCGCGCCACGGCCAATCGTCACCGGTGCAACCAGTTGGCTATCCGACCCGACAAACACATCATCGCCAATCACGGTTTGGTGTTTGTTGGCACCGTCATAGTTACAGGTGATCGTGCCCGCGCCGATATTCACGCCGGAGCCAATGTGCGCATCACCAAGATAGGTCAGATGCCCCGCTTTCGAACCTTTACCCAAGCGCGCCTTTTTCATTTCGACGAAGTTGCCCACATGCGCCTCTTCTTCCAGCACAGCGCCTGGGCGCAGACGGGCAAACGGGCCGATGGTGCAGCGCGCTTCCAGCACCGCATCTTCAACAACCGAGTAGGGGCTCAATTCACAGCCATCGCCAATGTCGCTGTTTTTGATGATGCACCCTGCGCCAATCTTAACCCGGTTGCCGAGCGTGACCCGGCCTTCCAGAATCACATTGGCATCAATGGTCACATCAAGGCCGTGTACCAGTTCACCGCGCAGGTCAAAGCGGGCCGGATCCATCAGCATGACGCCTGCCAGCAGCAGCCGTTCAGCCTGTTCGCGCTGAAAAGTGCGCTCCAGCGTCGCCAGTTGCAGGCGGTTATTCACCCCTTCGACTTCACTCAGCGCCGATGGCTGCACCGCCACCACGCGGTTTCCTTCCTGAGCGGCCATGGCAATAATGTCCGTCAGATAGTATTCACGCTGTGCATTATGGTTATTGAGCTGGCCTAACCAGCGTTTCAGGTCACGGCCACCGGCGACTAAAATTCCAGTGTTGATTTCTGTAATGGTGCGCTGCTGCTCGCTGGCATCTTTATGCTCAACAATCCCGACCACCTCGCCATTATCCCGCACAATGCGGCCATAGCCGGTTGGATCGGGCAAATTGACAGTCAACAGGCCAATGCCACCCTGCGGTTTCGCGGCAACCAGGCGCTGTAACGTCTCTGATGAAATCAGCGGAACATCGCCGTAAAGAATCAGGATGTCTTCGTTGTCGTCAAAATCATCCGCCGCCTGCTGCACCGCATGGCCGGTGCCCAATTGTTCAGCCTGCAACACCCAGTGCAACGAGGCATCGGTCAGCGTCTGGCGAATCAGCTCCGCGCCATGTCCATAAACCAGATGAATGCGCTCGGCACCCACGTTTAGCGCAGCATCAATCACGTGTTGGACAATCGGTTTTCCTGCCAGAGGGTGAAGCACTTTAGGAAGGCTGGAATACATGCGGGTTCCCTTGCCAGCGGCAAGAATAACCACACTCATTGAACTGTTAGACATAGGCATCCTGACTAAAAACGGAATGGAGCCCCGCACGCGAGGGCGAACGAAAGTAAACCTGTTATCGCACCGGATTACTACATATTTTTCAGCGAAAAATGGCCGCTAAACGCCATTCCTGGGTGAAAAAACCTAGGGTGAGAGTGTATCCAATACAGCAAGGTTTGGGTAATCAGAAACCGTCTGGAAGCCCGCTTTTCAGCAACATTTCTACGGTGAATTTAAATCACATCTTATGCGCGTGGCTGTTCGGTTTGTGAAGCATGCAAAAGAAACAGTGTTTCATTTTTTGACATAATGCCGTGTTCAATAACAAAGAATAATGGAGAAAACATGAAATATGCTGTTTCGGGGCTACTCACTGTCGCCCTTAATTCAATGTTACTTCTGGGGCCCAATACGGCGTTTTCTGCCACACAAGATGCCGCACCTGTCTGGCGTAGCATCGCTTTTGGTCAATCCACCGACGTCAATTTTGCTACCAACGTTCTGCCTGAAAAAGTCGGCGTCAACACCGTCACCATTAACGGTAAAAAACTCACCACAACCGATAAGGCTGACCTGTCACAACCCGTCACGATTGAAAGCCGGGGCGGTAAAATTGCCAATACCCATGATGGCTTGACCTTTTTCTATACCGAACTCCCGGCAAAAGCGAATTTCGTGCTACAGGCAGACGTAACGGTAGACCACTTCGGCCCGGAAACCGATGCCAAACCAAATGCACAGGAAGGTGCCGGTTTGCTGGTGCGCGATATTCTCGGTGTGCCGCGTCAGGAGCCGTTAAAAGAGGGCTATGAAGAATTTCCAGCGGCATCCAACATGGTGATGAACGCCATCATGACGCAGGATAAAAAATCGGGCACCGATGTTAAGATGCAGTTGATTAGCCGTGATGGCGTCACCCAACCCTGGGGCAACACCAACGCCAAAATCACTCGCACCAGCTATCAGGAAAAGATCAATCTGCAACAAACACCCACCTTTCGCCTGAAGCTTGAGCGTACTGATGAAGGGTTTATTACCTCGTATGCGCCTAAAGGCAGCGATCAGTGGGTGAGTAAAAGCGTCGAGGGTGCCGATGTCGTTACTCGTCAGGATAAAGAGAACTATTATGTGGGGTTCTTCGCTTCGCGTAATGCCAAAATCACCATCAGTAATGCCAGCCTGACCACCAGCCCGGCGAATACCAAGGTTTCTGCACCGTTCAAAGCCGAAAGTTACGCGCCGCTATTACAGATAGCGTCCTCAGCGGTGTCTGCCAGCGATAGCTATCAGATTCAGGCGCGAGCGAACTACAACGGCACTATCGAAGTATTTCAGGATGGCAAATCATTAGGTAAACCCCAGCAGTTACGGGCAGGGAATGATTTATCACTCACGACCAAATTGCTCAAACCTAAGTCAGACATCAAATTGGTGTACACCCCGACAGAGGGTGACGACAAAACCGCCAAAGAAACGTCATTCAGCGTAGAAAAAATCACGCTGGCGGATGCGAAAAATCTGTATGTTTCACCCGAAGGGAAAGCCAGTAATAACGGCAGTAAAACCGCGCCGCTGGATATCAAAACAGCAATCAGTGCGCTGCAACCTGGCGGCACGTTATGGCTGATGGACGGTGATTACAGCGCTACAACCATTCCCGTTTCTGCCAGTGGTAACGCCAAGGGTATTAAAACCCTGACGCTGGCAGGCAAAAAAGCCGTGTTTCATGGCCTGCAACTTAACGCCAACTACTGGAAAGTGAAAGGCGTTGAAGTTACAGAAAAAAGCTTCCGCATTGAAGGCAGCCACAACGTGATTGAGCGAGTGCTGGCGCATCACTGTGATAACACCGGCATTCAGGTGTCGTCTAATGAGAATGTTGGCCGACCGCTATGGGCCAGCCACAACCTGATCCTCAATTCCGAATCGCACAGCAATCAGGATGCCAGTAAAAAGGATGCCGATGGTTTTGCCGTGAAAATGCGGGTAGGGGAAGGCAACGTGATCCGTGGTGCCTATTCACATGACAACATCGATGATGGTTTCGACCTGTTCAATAAAATCGAAGATGGCCCGAATGGCGTTGTGGTGATCGAGAATTCGATTTCGGTCAACAACACCAGTAACGGTTTCAAATTAGGTGGCGAAGGCCAACCGGTCGCTCATCAGGTGAAAAACAGCATCGCTATCGGCAACCACATGGATGGCTTCACCGATAACTTCAACCCTGGTGCGATACAGGTGTACAACAATATCGCGCTGGATAACGTACGCTTTAACTTCATTTTCCGCCCAAGCCCTTACTATGGCCCGGAAAAACAGGGCGTGTTCAAAAATAACGTCTCGCTGCGTACCAAACCCGGCCAATACGACGATGCGATAGTCGGCCGGGCTGATGACAGTAACTACTTCATCAAAGGCAACCGCTCAGTCAACAGCCAGGGTAAAACCATGACCCTCGCAAACTATAAATCGGTCGTGGTGCCTGCGGTATTTAGCCGTGATGACAAAGGCAACCTGCAACTGGGTGACTTTTTGAAGAAGAAATAACACACCGATATCAGGGAAGACAGCCCGCCTTGTTGCCATCAACGGCAATCAGGCGGGCCGATAAAAAAAGCCAGCTGAAATCAGCTGGCTTTTTTCTTGCGGTATTGCGCTATCGGCACCCTATGGGGCGAGCGCGCTCACCGTTGCATCTGTTACATCGCTTTTTTGGTCAGCTCAATGACGCGCAATTTAGCAATCGCCTTCGCCAAATCAGCAGAGGCTTGAGCGTAATCCACATCGCCATGCGAGTTGTGAATATTCGACTCAGCTTTACGCTTGGCTTCCAACGCTCGCGCTTCATCAAGATCCTGCCCACGAATGGCGGTATCGGACAACACTGTTACCATGTTCGGCTGCACCTCAAGGATGCCGCCGGACAGATAGATGTACTCTTCATCACCGTGCTGTTTAACAATGCGCACCATACCAGGCTTAATGGCCGTGAGCAGGGGGGCGTGACCGGGATAAATCCCCAGCTCGCCTTCGCTACCGGTTACCTGGATTTTCTGTACCAGACCGGAAAACATCGCCTGTTCCGCACTAACGACATCCAGATGGTAAGTCATAGCAGCCATATCACCCTCCTATCAAGGCGTTACAGTTTCTTGGCTTTTTCCACGACTTCGTCAATGGAACCTACCATGTAGAACGCCTGTTCTGGAATATGGTCGAACTCGCCTTCCATAATGCCTTTGAAACCACGGATGGTTTCTTTCAGCGGCACATATTTACCCGGAGAACCGGTGAAGACTTCGGCCACAAAGAACGGCTGAGACAGGAAGCGCTGGATTTTACGCGCACGGGATACGACCAGTTTGTCTTCTTCAGACAGCTCATCCATACCCAGAATCGCGATGATGTCCTTCAGTTCCTGGTAGCGTTGCAGAATCGACTGCACGCCACGCGCCACATCATAGTGTTCCTGACCGACGATCAGCGGATCGAGCTGACGGCTGGTGGAATCCAGCGGGTCAACCGCCGGGTAGATACCCAGTGATGCAATCTGACGGCTCAGTGTTACCGTTGAGTCCAAGTGGGCGAAGGTGGTCGCCGGTGACGGGTCAGTCAAGTCATCCGCTGGCACGTAAACGGCCTGGATAGAGGTGATTGAACCGGTCTTGGTGGAGGTAATACGCTCCTGCAACACACCCATCTCTTCAGCCAGCGTCGGCTGATAACCTACCGCAGACGGCATACGGCCCAGCAGCGCGGATACTTCGGTGCCCGCCAGAGTGTAACGGTAGATGTTATCGACGAACAGCAGTACGTCACGGCCTTCATCACGGAATTTTTCCGCCATGGTCAGACCGGTCAGCGCCACGCGCAGGCGGCTGCCCGGCGGCTCGTTCATCTGGCCATACACCAGTGATACTTTGTCGATAACGTTGGAGTCGGTCATTTCGTGGTAGAAGTCGTTACCTTCACGGGTACGCTCACCCACGCCTGCAAACACGGAGTAACCGGAGTGCTCGATCGCGATATTACGGATAAGCTCCATCATGTTTACGGTTTTACCTACGCCCGCACCACCGAACAGACCGACTTTACCGCCTTTGGCGAACGGACAAATCAGGTCGATAACCTTGATACCGGTTTCCAGCAGTTCCTGGGAGTTAGACAGTTCTTCGTACGTCGGAGCCGCACGGTGAATCGCCCAGCGCTCTTCTTCGCCAATCGGCCCTTTCATGTCGACCGGCTCACCCAGTACGTTCATGATACGACCCAGCGTAGCCTTACCAACCGGAACTTCGATCGGATGAGCCAGGTTGGTAACTTTTAAACCACGACGCAGACCGTCGGAAGAACCCATTGCAATACAACGAACCAAGCCGCCGCCTAACTGCTGCTGTACTTCCAGCACCAGTTTCTCAGCCCCGTTCTCTACCTCAAGCGCATCGTACACATTCGGTACGGCATCCTGAGGGAACTCGACGTCCACCACGGCGCCGATTACCTGGATAATCTTTCCAGTAGCCATCTTGAATCCTCTACGTAATTCGACAATACGTAATTCGTAAAACCTGATTTAAACCGCGGAGGCTCCCGATACGATTTCGGTGAGTTCCTGAGTGATGCTTGCCTGACGAGCCTTGTTGTAAACCAACTGCAACTCTTTAATCAGGTTGCCGCCGTTATCTGTCGCGGCCTTCATCGCTACCATTCGCGCGGCCTGTTCACTGGCCAGGTTTTCTACGACGCCCTGATAAACCTGAGACTCCACATAGCGGCGCAACAGGGTATCCAGTAGCGACTTAGGATCGGGTTCATACAGGTAATCCCAGGATTTCTTCGTCAGTTCGCCTTCTTCTGCCGGAGGCAGCGGCAGCAACTGAACAACTTGCGGCACCTGAGACATGGTATTGATGAACTTGTTGCTCACCACGTACAGTTTGTCCAGACGACCTTCGTCGTAGGCCTGTAACATGACTTTTACCGGCCCGATCAACTCGGACAATGAAGGGTTATCCCCCATACCAGTAACCTGAGCAACAATGTTTGCGCCTACAGAACCGAAGAAAGAAACGCCTTTGGAACCAATCATCGCCAAATCGATTTCGGCGCCTTTTTCGTTCCAGGCTTTCATATCAGCCAGCAGCTTCTTGAACAGGTTGATGTTCAGGCCGCCGCACAGGCCACGGTCGGTAGACACCACCAGATACCCGACGCGCTTAACGTCACGCTCTTCCAGGTACGGGTGTTTATATTCCAGATTCCCTAACGCAAGGTGACCAATCACTTTGCGTATGGTTTCCGCATAAGGACGGCTGGCCGCCATACGATCCTGCGATTTACGCATTTTGGAAGCGGCGACCATTTCCATCGCTTTGGTGATCTTCTGCGTGTTCTGGACGCTTCCGATCTTACTACGTATCTCTTTTGCGCCGGCCATCTTAGCTTCTCCTCAATGCCTAGCGGCCTGCCTTACGGCAGGCCACAGGGCGTTACCAGGACTGGGTTGCCTTAAAGGTATCGAGGATAGCTTTGAATTTACCCTCGATCTCATCGTTATAAGCACCCGTCTGGTCGATCTGCTGCAGAAGCTCGCCGTGCTCACGGCTGGCGTAAGCCAGCAGCGCGGCTTCGAAGCTGCCAACTTTCGCCAGTTCGACGTTTTCCAGATAGCCACGTTCCGCCGCGAACAGCACCAGAGACTGTTGCGCAACAGACATCGGCGCATACTGTTTCTGCTTCAGCAATTCGGTCACTTTCTGACCGTGACTGAGCTGTTTACGGGTTGCATCATCCAGATCGGAAGCAAACTGGGAGAACGCAGCCAGTTCGCGGTACTGCGCCAGCGCGGTACGAATACCACCGGACAGTTTCTTCATGATCTTGGTCTGCGCGGCACCACCCACACGGGATACGGAAATCCCTGGGTTAACCGCCGGACGAATACCGGAGTTGAACAGGTTGGATTCCAGGAAGATCTGACCGTCGGTAATCGAGATAACGTTGGTCGGAACGAACGCGGAAACGTCACCTGCCTGCGTTTCAATAATTGGCAACGCAGTCAGTGAACCGGTTTTTCCTTTCACCGCACCGTTAGTAAACTTCTCGACGTAATCGGCGTTAACACGCGCCGCACGCTCCAGCAAACGGGAGTGCAGGTAGAACACGTCACCTGGATACGCTTCACGACCCGGCGGACGACGCAGCAACAGGGAAATCTGACGGTAAGCTACCGCCTGCTTAGACAGGTCATCATAAATGATTAACGCATCTTCGCCGCGATCGCGGAAGTATTCGCCCATCGCACAACCGGCATAAGGAGCCAGATACTGCAATGCCGCAGATTCAGACGCCGTTGCTACCACCACAATGGTGTTGGCCAATGCGCCATGCTCTTCCAGTTTACGCACCACGTTAGCAATGGTGGACGCTTTCTGGCCGATAGCGACATAAATACATTTAATGCCGGAATCACGCTGGTTGATGATGGCATCGATAGCCAGCGCGGTTTTACCGGTCTGACGGTCGCCGATAACCAATTCACGCTGACCACGACCGATTGGAATCATGGCATCAACGGATTTGTAACCGGTCTGAACCGGCTGATCAACCGACTGACGATCGATAACACCCGGTGCAATCGCTTCTACCGGCGAGAAACCGTCGTTATCAACCGGGCCTTTACCGTCGATCGGCGCACCCAGCGTGTTGACCACACGACCCAACAGGCCACGGCCAACCGGTACTTCCAGAATACGGCCGGTGCATTTGACTTTCATGCCTTCGGCCAGGTCTGCATACGGCCCCATGACGACCGCACCAACGGAGTCGCGCTCCAGGTTCAGTGCAATGGCGTAACGGTTGCCCGGCAGAGAAATCATTTCACCCTGCATCACATCGGCCAGGCCGTGTACGCGGATGATCCCGTCACTGACGGAAACAATGGTACCTTCGTTGTGAGCTTCACTCACAACGTTGAACTGAGCAATCCGCTGCTTGATCAGTTCACTGATTTCGGTGGAATTCAGTTGCATGCTCCAGTCCCCTTAAGACTGCAAGACGTCTGCCAGACGTTCCAGACGACCACGAATACTGCCGTCTATCACCATATCGCCTGCGCGAATGACTACGCCGGCCATAACAGACTTATCAATTTTGCAATTCAGCTTCACTTTACGTGACAGACGTTGTTCCATCGCAACAGTTATCTTGGATAACTGCGGCTCGCTCAACGTGGTGGCGGAAATGACCTCGACATCCACGGTCGATTCCAGCTCCGCACGCAATTGAACAAACTGTTCCAGCACTTCAGGCAGCACCGGCAAACGTCCGTTTTCAGCCATGACCCTAATCAGGTTCTGGCCCGCTTCATCCAGTTGTTCACCGCACACGGTGATGAACGTTTGCGCCATCGTCTGGGGGGCAATAACCCCAGCCAGCATACTGGCGATGTGTTCATTACGTGCGACTTCGGCAGCAAATGCCAGCATCTGCTGCCAGCGCTCAAGCGCCTGGTTCTCAACGGCAAAGTCAAAAGCTGCTTTGGCGTAGGGGCGAGCTACCGTGACAAATTCAGACATCAGCCCCTCCCTCCTTACAGTTCAGCGACCAGTTTATCAACGATGTCGCTGTTAGCAGCTTCATCCACGGAACGTTCAATAATTTTCTCGGCACCAGCAATCGCCAAAATGGCAACCTGCTTACGCAACTCTTCACGGGCACGTTTGCGTTCGGCTTCAATTTCAGCCTGCGCCTGCGCCACGATTTTGTTGCGTTCCACTTCTGCTTCTGCTTTCGCTTCGTCCAGAATCACAGCACGCTGTTTGTTCGCCTGCTCGATGATTACCTGAGCTTCCGCTTTGGCTTTCTTCAGTTGGTCGGTCGCATTGGCCTGCGCTAAGTTCAGATCTTTTTTGGCACGTTCAGCAGAAGCAAGGCCGTCAGCAATTTCTTTCTGACGCTTTTCAATGGCAGCCATAATCGGCGGCCATACATACTTCATGCAGAACCAGACAAACAGGACGAACGCAATGGCCTGGCCGAGGATTGTTGCGTTAAGATTCACAGCACAATGCCTCTTTCATGAGTTAATTGAGTCGATGTCTTTAACCTGGCAAGCTGACGCTCGCTTAGGCCACCGCAAACATCACGTACAGACCCAGACCTACCGCGATCATCGGGATAGCATCCACCAGACCCATTACGATAAAGAACTGTGTACGCAGCAGAGGGATCAGGTCAGGCTGGCGGGCAGCACCTTCCAGAAATTTACCACCCAGGATGCCGATACCGATTGCCGCACCGATTGCCGCCAGGCCCATCATTACAGCGGCAGCCATGTACAGCAGATCCATACTCAGGTTTTCCATGACAGTCTCCAGTTTGTTTCAGTTAAAACGTTGTAGTGTTGTAAAAAATTAATGCTCTTCAGATGCCATCGAAAGATAAACAACTGTCAGAACCATAAAGATAAACGCCTGCAATGTGATGATCAGGATGTGGAAAATAGCCCACGGCACATTCAGCACCCACTGAGACCACCACGGCAACAGGCCGGCAATCAGAATAAAGATCAACTCACCCGCATACATGTTGCCGAACAGTCGTAAACCCAAAGATATCGGTTTAGACAGCAGGCTCACCCCTTCAAGAATCAGGTTGACGGGAATAAAAACGGGATGATTGAACGGCTGCATGGTCAGTTCTTTAACGAAACCGCCCACACCTTTCATTTTGATGCTGTAGAACAGAATCAGAATGAATACACCCAGCGCCATAGACAACGTGACGTTCACGTCGGCAGACGGTACTACACGCAAATAAGCGTGAGCGGGATCATGGCCGAGTGCGCTGTAGATATGCGCCCACAGTTGCGGCAGCAGATCGATAGGCAACAAGTCCATCAGGTTCATCAGGAAAACCCAAACGAACACGGTCAGCGCCAATGGGGCGATAAGTTTACTTTTACCGTGAAACATGTCGCGCACACTACCATCGACAAATCCCACGACCAGTTCAACTGCGGTTTGCAGTTTTCCCGGTACGCCACTGGTCGCCGTTTTGGCTACCTTACGGAAGATAACCAGAAAGAGCACGCCAAGAGCCACGGAGAAAAACATCGAGTCGACGTTAATCGACCAGAATCCCGAGCCCACCTGCAAATGGGTCAGGTGGTGACCGATATACTCTTGTGGAGTAGATGCAGACATGATGTCTCTTACCCTTTTGTTGTTAACTACGGTAACGGTTAATTACAGCCGGTGCCAGAATCTGCATAACCAGCACCACTAAGTACGTCAGGCCCAGCGGAAAAAAAACTGCATGAAACACGCCTAACGCCACCACCAACAGCACGATGGTGAGGAGCATTTTCAGCCCTTCCCCAACGGCAAACACCCAGGCAACCCGACCTTCCGGTGGTTTGTCCGCCTGATGTCGTACAGCGAACAGCATAAACATCATGGCAGGCAGACTGGCCGCCAGCCCCCCAGACAGCGCAGAAGTCCCAGCTTTAATGCCATCGATGCAAAACAGTGCACTAATGACAAAAATCACCGTCAATTGGCACAGCAATGACAGGCGGGCAATTTTCCCACTGTAGAGGGATACAGACATAATGTTTGCTCTCCCCGTACCTTTTCAGAGGTATGCTGAATGACCGTATAAAACTGCCTTTGAAGTACCGAGTCAAGCAGCGAAAAACGAGCAAATTATACGGGTCATCCATGCGAATTCAATCGATAAGTAGCAAAAAGGTGAACGATTATTTAAATTTATTTCCGAAGCCTTATTTTCACTAACTATCTTTCCAGACCGTTTGGATGCTTTCGGCCTTTCATCACCGCCAATATGTGATATCACTCACATAAAGAGCAACAGGTACTTTTATAGCTGAATCGTTTTTTTTTTGTCTTTAGCAAAAAAAGTCATTTATCTTTTTTAAATTCAATTAGTTAAAAAAGAACATCTACAAAACAGCATGAATACAGCCTAAAAACCATCTGTTGACAAGCCGGATATTTTTTTCTCATGTTTTTAACATGGTTTTACCACGCTAACAGGCAAGAATGGTAAAAAATGGCGGCCAGCAAATCGTCTCAGACAGGGGATAACATCGAAGCATGCGACTGAGTTGTAAAATCCAGGTAAATAACAAGGTTACTCACGTCATTATTTCACTTTTAGCTATCAGCCTGAGAAGCTTACAAATATTCATGATTTTTTTGATAAATGACAAAATTAGTTGGGTTTAAGCACCACTAAATGACGCTCCCCTTCCAGTTCAGGAACCGATAATGGCGCAACGCGCTCGACGGTCACGCCTTGCGGCAACTGCGCTATCTCGTCATGGGGAAGCACGCCTTTCAGTGCATAAAAACGCCCATGCTGGCGAGAAGGCAGATGCTGGCACCAGTTCACCATGTCCTGTAACGAGGCAAACGCGCGGCTGATAACGCCGTCAAACGGCGGTTCGGCCGGAAAATCCTCCACCCGACTTTGCACAGGTTCAATATTGTCCAGATGTAATTCATGCTGAACCTGACGCAGGAAACGAATCCGTTTACCAAGGCTATCGAGCAAGACGAAGTGCGCATCAGGGCGAATGATAGCCAGCGGCACGCCGGGTAAACCCGGGCCGGTGCCAACATCAATAAAACGGCTGCCGACCAGATGCGGCTCAACCACCAGGCTGTCCATGATGTGCCGAACCAGCATCTGCTCCGGCTCTCGCACTGATGTGAGGTTGTAGGCTTTGTTCCATTTGTGGAGTAACGCAACGTACTGCAATAACTGATTTTTTTGCTGATCGGTCAGCGCCATTCCAGCACGTTGCAGCAGGCTGTTAAGTATCTCGAGCACGAAGAAATCCTGTTGTCGGTTAAGGCAACATGGCCGCGTATTGCGGCCATGAATCAACATTGGTCGGCGGTGTTATTAAGCGCTGCGGCGCAGCATACCTTGTTTTTTCAGCCAGACCAGCAGAATTGAAATAGCCGCAGGGGTGATGCCGGAAATACGCGATGCCTGGCCAATCGACCCTGGTTTGTGATCATTGAGTTTGGCGATCACTTCATTGGATAACCCTGTTACCTGACGGTAATCGAGATCCGCTGGCAGTAAGGTATGTTCGTTACGTAGCTGCTTTTCAATCTCGTCTTGTTGACGGGCGATATAACCTTCGTATTTGACCTGGATCTCGACCTGTTCAGCAGCCTGGACATCATCCAGCGCAGGCGCAAACATCGGCAACGTAGTCAGTTGCGCGTAATCCATTTCCGGGCGTCTTAGCAGCTCTTCACCGCTGGCTTCGCGTGACAACGGTGACTTGAGCAGAAGGTTGACCTGCTCGATACCTTCCGTGTGAGGGTGAACCAGAATATCTCGCAAGCGCTGACGCTCTTTTTCGATGTTCTCCAGCTTCTGGTTAAAATGCGCCCAGCGCTCATCATTCACCATGCCAAGTTCCCGGCCAATCGCCGTTAAGCGCCAGTCAGCGTTATCTTCGCGTAACATCAGACGGTACTCGGCACGCGAGGTAAACATGCGGTAAGGCTCTTTCGTGCCAAGAGTACACAGATCGTCAACCAGCACACCGAGATAAGCCTGGTCGCGGCGTGGTGTCCACCCCTCCTGGTCGAAGGCCAAACGTGCTGCATTCAAGCCAGCCAGCATACCTTGTGCCGCCGCTTCTTCGTAGCCGGTGGTGCCATTGATCTGGCCGGCAAAAAACAGGCCATGAATAAACTTGCTTTCCAGCGTCGGCTTGAGATCGCGAGGGTCGAAAAAATCATACTCAATGGCATAACCAGGGCGAACAATGCGCGCGTTTTCCATACCTTGCATAGAACGCACTATCTGCCACTGCACATCAAACGGCAGGCTGGTCGAGATGCCGTTAGGGTAGATCTCATTACTGGTCAACCCTTCCGGCTCAAGGAAGATCTGGTGCGCATTACGATCGGCAAAACGCATGACCTTATCTTCGATAGACGGGCAATAGCGCGGACCGATCCCCTCGATCACGCCGGCATACATTGGGCTGCGATCGAGATTATTGCGGATCACATCATGGGTACGTTCATTGGTATGGGTGATATAGCACGGCATTTGTTCCGGGTGCTCACTGGCATGACCAAGGAACGAAAAGACGGGCATTGGATTGTCGCCGTGCTGTGGCGTCAACACACTGAAATCAAATGGTACGGGCATCAATGCGCGGCGGTGTGCCGGTTTTCAAACGGCCAACTCGCAGCGGTAATTCACGTAAACGACGCGAGAGCGCGATAGCGGGCTGATCGCCTGCACGACCACCGCTGTAATTATCCAAACCGATATGAATTTTGCCGTCAAGGAAAGTACCGACGGTGAGCACCACGGCTTTAGCACGGAACTTCAGCCCCATTTGCGTGATAGCACCGACCACCCGATCGTTCTCGACGATGAGATCGTCAACCGCTTGCTGAAAAATCATCAGGTTTGGCTGATTCTCCAGTGCGGTACGTACGGCCTGGCGATACAGAACGCGGTCAGCCTGGGCGCGCGTTGCACGAACGGCCGGGCCTTTGCTGGAGTTTAGTATCCTAAACTGAATGCCGGCGCGATCGATCGCCTGAGCCATCAAGCCCCCCATCGCGTCGATCTCTTTTACCAGATGCCCTTTCCCTATGCCGCCGATCGCCGGATTGCAGGACATTTGCCCCAGCGTATCAATATTGTGCGTCAGCAAAAGGGTTTGACGTCCCATGCGAGCAGAGGCCATGGCGGCTTCTGTGCCTGCATGACCGCCGCCGATCACGATGACGTCAAAAGGATCTGGATAAAACATGGTGCTGCACCTCGCGTGGTTGCGCATGATCGTTACTGGCCCGGGGTGGGGGATTCTACTTAAGTTTGTTCCGTCAACCAAGTCTGTTGGATCGTCGGATAATTAAAGAAAGATCTTTTTTATTTAAAGATCTCTTTATTAGATCTCTTATTAGGATCCGCAACTTCTGTGGATAAGGCGAGATCCAATTTGAAGATCAATGCGTTATGGCCGATCATTAGCTGTGAATGATCGGTGATCCAGCACGGTATTAGCTGGGATCTGAATGGGCAGTTATACACAGCTCAAAAAATCGACACGGGTTATTATTGGGATAACTACGGCTTTTACCCGTGTTCTTAATACATTTATCCACAGATGATCGCGAAAAAAAATTATACCTTGAATAATTCAATCCAGGATTCCAGCCAGGCTTGAGCCGGATCTTCAGGAATATCATGTTGGGTGATGTCGATCTTCAGCACATCGCCGATCCGCCGCGCCCCAAGGGACTGCATGAGTTGATCCAGCTTCTCGATTGCGCCGCAGAACGTATCATATTCACTGCTGCCGATGCCGATTGCGCCATAGCTCAGGTTGGATAAATCGGGTCGTGAAGCTGCAAGGTCGTCATAAAACGGCTGCAAGTTATCGGGGAGATCGCCTGCGCCGTGTGTTGATGTCACTATCAACCATAACCCAGTGGCTGAAACCTCAGCCAATTCCGGCCCATGTTGCAGCGTCGTGCTGAATCCTGCCGGTTGCAGCAGAGACTCAAGATGCTCGCAAACGTACTCGGCACTGCCAAGAGTGCTGCCGCTAATAAGCGTAATGTCTGTCATGTTTGCTCCCACCTGATTAAACGACGGCACATTGTACGCTGTGATCAGGGTGGGATCTACCTGTGGATAATAGGGGGATAGTAAAAAAGTCTTAGGGCGCGATGGTACGCATGATCGGGTTTTGCAGTGAGATCAGCGTTTCAGTGGACTGAATTTCATCAATTGTTTGGATCTTGTTGATAAGTACATGTTGCAACGCGTCGATTGAGCGGCACATGACCTTGATAAAAATACTGTAGTGACCGGTGGTGTAATACGCTTCGACCACCTCTTCCAGGTTGTTGAGCTTTTCCAGCGCAGAGGGGTAATCCTTGGCGCTCTTGAGAATGATGCCGATAAAACAGCACACATCGTACCCGAGTTGCTTCGGGTTCACCGCCAGCCGGGTTCCCAGAATAATGCCCGCCTGCTTCATTTTCTCTACCCTGACATGAATGGTTCCGGGGCTAACGCTAAACAGTTTGGCCAGCTCGGCATAAGGCGTGCGGGCATTCTCCATCAACGCATTGAGAATGCTGCGGTCAAGTTCATCCAGAGTGTAGATGTCGGACATGGTGTGTATCCCCAGACATTGGGCTGTAAAGGCTTCTCTGAGCGTTTTACTGGTTCTTGTGGCATCAATCAATCATCAGCGTAGGTGGTGATGGTTTGATACCGTCAGGGTCAGCTGGCGAGCAAGGCATTATGGTGTTGAAAACGACGTAATAAACGGCTTTTCAGGCCGGTATCGAAACGCCAGATATGGTCAAAAATACGCAAAATTCCGGGCTTGCCATGTGCAGACATGGCGACGGCATGGAAACGGTGTTGTAAGTGATGCTGACGATGTTTCACCTTGTTGACCAGCTCGTCAGGCAGACGTTGGGCAATAAAATCGGAAATAATCACGGCATCGGCATCTTGCCACTGCGTGGTGTCCATTTTATCTAGCAGGTGTGACAAACAACCGGCCAGATCGGTGCCGCCGCGAAACGTTTGGCTTAAAAAGCGAATCGCGTCTTCCAGTCCATGTTCCGAGGTCAGGTCATAGCTGACGATGCCGGTAGAGAACAGCATGATGTAGCAACGGCGGTTATCGGCCAGCGCAATACGCATCAGTGCCAGACAAAATGCCTTGGCACAACGTTCGTTAAAGCCGCCCATTGAACCCGAGGTATCAACGCAGACGATAAAAGGGCCGCGAGGCTGCTGCTCGTTATGCTGATGGATGACCGGCCGCTCCAGCGTTTTCTCGCGCCAGCTCTCGCCCTGAAGCTGGTAAGTCAGTAAGCGGTGCTCAGACAGCCGACGGTAAAACTCGAATTCCAGTTCACTGATACCCAGCGTGGACAGCTCTGTTGGTAAGAGCCTTAAAATGTCGTCGCTTTGATGGACGCCGCTCACTTGTTCCGGTGCCAGCGCCGGTTCCCGTACCATGATTTGAAACGGCTCTTTGGGGGCATCATGGCTGAGTACGGATTGTGTTTCCCGGCTACGCCCAAGCCGTTCTGCCAGGCGTTGCAGCTCCGGCTGCTGTTGTAAAAAAGCGCCGGTTTCCAGCAAGCCATTGAGTGGCTGCTTCATGCGCTTGCTGGCAGAAAGATCCCATAACCGCCCTGCCGCAGTCTCGTTTTCCGCCAAAACCGGCTCCAGCGCGCCGCTGATGGTCAGGCGTTTTTGGATTTCGTCGAGCAGCAGGTCGCGTTCCTGTTCCATTATCTGTTGGTGGAGATTGAGTGTCTGCAACGTCAGACTCAGACGCCAGCGTTGCATAAATAGGCTGTGCTGACTGCTGCTGATAGTTGATGTCGCCGTGCGTGATGCCGACTGTATTAACTGCTCCGCCTGATTGAGAAATGGCGAATCCACATGATGCAGCGTGGAGAGGATATCCGGTAAGTGCGCCTGGAAGGTGTGCTCGTTAATCAACTGGGTTTGCTGATAGCAGCTAAACTCTTTTTCCAGCTCTGGCGGTGCCTGAGTACCACGCAGCCGCTGCCGCAGGTTCTCTTTCCATTGTGGCAAGTCACGCATAACGGCCGTTTTCAGTCGCGGATATTTGTCAAAAAACATCACCAACTGGGGCGTTGCCATTAAACCTACGATAACGTCATCCAGCAGATCGTTTTCGTCGATGGATAACAGCATTTCCAAAGATTCCAGCGTCAGCATGGCTGCTACTCCCGTTGTGACTGCTCTATTTGTTCATCGACCTGCTGTAGGCTCTCTTCAATTTTGGCGAGCCATTCGCGCGGAATAAACAAACAAGGCTGGTGGCGTTCAAACTGCCTGCGTTGCTCTCGCAACTGGATTTTCAGGGTTTCATACTCCTGCACTATCTCCTGAGGCAGTTCTGTTTTTATGACACCGGGTAGTGATAACACGGCACTTTGTAAACTGATATCACGTACAACCAGATGCTGGCGATCATCAATATCGATATCCAGCCGTTGGGAAAAGCCGACGCCATTGAGCTTACCTCTTATTTCTCCGCCCTTTTGTAACCAGTTCGCCAGCGCTTCGCGTTCAAATACCAGGTGCGTTACGGTGTGCTCGTTTAAAAGCAATGGTTTTTGTAACACCAGCGTTAGCTCTGGCGATGAGAGGTGCTCGGGTAAGGCATAATGGGGTTTTCGGCCAAAAAAATTGACCTGACGTTCCACTTTGAACGCTTGCTGATCGCTTTGTTGTTGCTGATATTGCTGGCGTTTGACGTCAAGCTGCTGCAAGCGGAATAGCAAGGTGCGCTGTTGATAGGCTTGCTCGCACATAATCTGCTGTAGCTGCTGTTCAACCAAATGATAAGAGCTAAGATCGTGCCACAGGCAATCTTTCAATAGGATCAGGTCAATCGGGGTGATGCTTTCGCGCCCGCTGAAAAAAGCGCACGCCTGGAGTAAACGAATGGCTTTCTTCCAGCGCCGGTCGGAAACGTAGGGAGAGCCTTCTTGAGTATCCAGACGTTGACGCAACTGATAAATCAATTCAAAACAACTTTCTGGCAATGGAATGGTCTCAATATGAGCTTGCCACTGCTGATATTCCTCATCGTTGATACTCAGCGCCGGGCTGACAAGGTTCTCATGCTCGCTGGATGAAGAATTCAACATTGCGCGAAAATTGTGCTTATCCTGTACTCTGTCTAGCCAGACGCGAATCAGCATGCGGTCATACAATGCTTCAAGGCTGCTGTCTGCTTCCGGCAACTCGTTGGAGGCCGTCACCAGCAGCCGCATGGGAATCGGCTCTTCGCTATTGCCGTTACGAAAACGGCGCTCGTTGATGGCGGTAAGCAGTGTATTGAGGATAGCCGGGCCCGCTTTCCAGATTTCATCAAGGAAGACGATTTCCGCTTCCGGCAAGTAGCCCGTGGTCAGACGTTGATACCGCCCTTCATCCTTGAGCGCCTGGATGGACAGTGGGCCGAAGACTTCCTCAGGGGTTGAGAAACGGGTCATCAGGTATTCGAAGGCGCGCGCATGGCGAAAGGCATATTTCAAACGCCGGGCAATCAGGCTTTTGGCTATACCCGGCGGGCCGAGCAGGAATACGCTTTCACCGCTCAGTGCGGCCAGCAGGCAGAGACGAACGGCATGCTGCCGTTCATAAAGACCGTGTTCGAGGGCATGGCTCAAACGAGAGATGCGCTCGGCCAGAGCTGTTGGTTGTATCATGATGAGTCCGTCGTTGCTGGGTATCGCAGTCGGAAAGCGTAAGAAAACTCTGGAAAGCGTACGTTTTCTGCCTTAGCCATACATTAATTATTGTCACCATTGGATGCGTTAATCAACAAACGTGGCCTGCTCGTCAACAGTACGCTGGCTATATTAAAAATGGGCTTTTAACGCGATTTGTGCATACTGTGCGTTTTCGGGCTAGTCACAGCAAAATAGGGCTCGGATTGTTAATAAATTGATAACAGAAGAAAAGGTTTATGAGTTCAGAACATAAACGTTCACTTCCGGCGATCACGCTGGCTGCAATAGGAGTGGTATATGGTGACATTGGCACCAGCCCTCTTTATACACTCAGAGAGTGTCTTTCCGGCCAGTTTGGTTTTGGGGTTGAACCCGATTCCGTTTTTGGTTTTCTCTCCCTGATTTTCTGGCTGTTGGTACTGGTTGTGTCATTAAAGTATCTCAGCTATGTCATGCGCGCCGATAACGCAGGTGAAGGCGGCATACTGACGCTGATGTCGCTTGCCGGGCGTAACACTTCAGATAAGGTGACAGCCGCTGTGGTTATCATGGGGCTTATCGGGGGTAGCTTTTTTTATGGCGAAGTGGTTATTACTCCGGCTATCTCGGTGATGTCGGCCATTGAGGGGTTAGATATTGTCGCCCCTGCGCTTGATACTTATATCGTGCCGATTTCCATCGTCGTGCTGACGCTACTGTTTATGATTCAAAAGCACGGTACTGGCCGTGTCGGTAGTCTGTTTGCGCCCATTATGACCGTATGGTTTTTAACGCTGGGAATATTGGGGGCGCGAAGCATCATTGCCAATCCCGACGTGCTTCAAGCGTTGAATCCCAAGTGGGCTATCAATTTCTTTATCCAATATAAATCGGGTGTCTTTCTTTGCTCTCGGCGCGGTGGTGCTGTCCATTACCGGGGTTGAAGCGCTATACGCGGATATGGGCCACTTTGGTAAGCTGCCTATTCGTATTGCCTGGTTTTCTGCTGTGTTGCCGTCGTTGGTACTCAACTATTTCGGTCAGGGCGCGTTACTGCTGAAAAACCCGGAAGCTATCAAAAACCCGTTTTTCCTGCTTGCGCCGGATTGGGCTCTGATTCCGCTATTGGTGCTAGCGACGCTTGCGACCATTATCGCCTCTCAGGCGGTGATTTCCGGCGTATTCTCCCTGACGCGCCAGGCGGTTCGGCTGGGATATCTGCCGCCGATGCGCATTGTGCATACCTCGGATATGGAGTCCGGTCAGATTTATATTCCGTTCATTAACTGGCTACTGTATGTGGCGGTCGTGATAGTGATTGTCAGCTTTGAACACTCCAGTAATCTGGCTGCGGCCTATGGTATTGCTGTTACCGGTACGATGGTGCTGACCAGCATCCTGTCTTGTACCGTGGCGGCGAAAAACTGGAACTGGTATCGCTACTTGGTTTGGTTGCTGCTGGCAGCACTACTGACTATCGATTTACCGATGTTCCTGGCGAACGTGGTGAAAATTATTTCCGGTGGTTGGCTGCCGCTGGCGCTGGGGCTGGTGATGTTTGTGATTATGACGACCTGGAAGAGTGAGCGTTTTCGCTTGCTGCGTCGTATCCATGAGCACGGTAACTCTCTTGACGCCATGATTGTCTCGCTGGAGAAAAACCCGCCGGTACGCGTTTCCGGCACGGCGGTGTATTTATCGCGCGCAACGCATGTTATCCCCTTTGCTTTGCTACATAATCTCAAGCATAACAAAGTATTGCATGAGCGAGTGGTGTTGCTGACCATGAGAACGGAAGATGCGCCTTACGTACATAACGCGCGCCGGGTGTCGGTTGAGCAGCTCTCCCCTACCTTCTGGCGTGTGGTTGCAAGCTACGGCTGGCGTGAAACGCCGAACGTTGAAGAGGTGTTCCACCGCTGCTGGCAGGATGGTTTAGCCTGCCAGATGATGGAAACCACCTTCTTCTTGTCAAATGAATCGCTGATGATGGGTAAACGCGCCTGGTATCTGCGGATTCGCGGCAAACTCTTCATGATGCTTAGTCGTAACGCGCTGCGTGCGGCGGATCAGTTTGAAATTCCACCCAATAGGCTGATTGAGCTTGGTATTCAGGTTGAAATTTAAGCTGAATCACTGAGGCGATGCCCGATAAGACGCTCCCGTTTACGGGAGCTTTTTTTTCGCTCTCTCTCCGGGTTTTTGCTACTCGTCTATCCGCGCCGTGCCCTTGCATAACACTAACGAAACGTTTCGATAACGATCACATTTTTATAAGATTGTGATTGCCTTCTGGCGGCCTTTTTCTACACTTATTGTACAAGCGAAACGTTTCGCTAGCAGGGTAAATAAAAATGAAAAAAGGTGCGTTACTGAATTCTGATGTTTCATCCGTGATTTCCCGGTTAGGGCATACCGACCAACTGGTGATTGCCGATGCCGGCTTACCCATTCCAGACACGACGGCGCGTATTGATCTGGCGTTGACCCACAATGTGCCCGGTTTTTTGCAGGTACTGAGCGTGGTAACGGCAGAAATGCAGGTGGAGGCCGCGATTCTGGCGCAGGAGATCATCGAGAAAAATCCGCAACTCCATGACGCATTGTTGAAGCAATTAGCACAACTTGAACAACACCAGGGAAACACCATTTCACTGCATTACGTCAGCCATGAAGAATTTAAACAACAAAGCGGTAAGAGCCGCGCCATTATTCGTACCGGGGAGTGCTCTCCCTATGCGAATGTGATTCTTTGTGCTGGCGTAACCTTCTGAGGTAGCGATGCAACCTTTACTGCAATTGCAAGGCATCACCAAAACCTTTCCCGGCGTGAAAGCGTTATCTGGCGCAGCGCTGAATGTCTATCCGGGTAAAGTGATGGCATTGGTGGGGGAAAATGGCGCCGGTAAATCCACCATGATGAAAGTGCTGACCGGTATCTATCGAAAAGATGCCGGCAGTATTCAGTTCCTCGGCAAAGAGGTCGATTTCAATGGCCCGAAAGCCTCTCAGGAGGCGGGTATTGGCATCATCCATCAGGAACTGAATCTGATTCCTCAATTGACGATTGCGGAAAATATTTTCCTTGGCCGTGAGTTCACCAACCGTTTTGGGCGCATCGACTGGAAACGGATGTACGCGCAAGCCGATACGTTGCTCAAACGACTGAACCTGCGTTATGACAGCCGTCGGTTGGTGGGCGAGCTATCGATAGGCGATCAGCAAATGGTTGAAATAGCCAAGGTGCTGAGTTTTGAGTCGAAAGTCATCATTATGGATGAACCGACAGATGCGCTGACCGATACTGAAACAGCCTCGCTATTTAGCGTTATCAAAGAGTTGCAATCACAAGGGTGCGGGATTGTGTACATCTCTCACCGTCTGAAAGAGATTTTTGAAATCTGTGATGATGTGACGGTGTTCCGTGACGGCCAGTTTATTGGCGAACGCCCGGTCAGCGGGTTACAGGAAGACTCGCTGATTGAAATGATGGTGGGGCGTAAACTCGAAGATCAATACCCTCGATTACATCAAGCGCCCGGCGATGAGCGTTTACGTGTTGATGGGCTCTCAGGCCCTGGGGTGAATAACGTTAGCTTTACGCTACGCAAGGGTGAAATTCTCGGCGTTGCCGGTCTAATGGGCGCAGGCCGTACGGAACTGATGAAAGTGCTATATGGCGCACTTCCTCGCACCCAGGGCAGTGTCTGGCTGGATGGGAAAGAGGTCATACCCCGCACGCCGCAGGATGGGCTTGCCAACGGCATCGTCTATATCTCCGAAGACCGCAAGCGGGATGGCCTGGTGCTTGGCATGTCGGTGAAAGAAAACATGTCGCTGACGGCACTGCGCTATTTCAGTAATGGGATGGGGTCATTGCGCCATGCTGATGAACAGCAAGCTGTGGGCGATTTTATCCGCATGTTCAATATCCGTACCCCCTCTATGCTGCAACCAATAGGGCTGCTGTCCGGTGGGAATCAGCAAAAAGTCGCGATAGCACGTGGCTTAATGACGCGCCCAAAAGTGCTGATTCTTGATGAGCCGACCCGTGGTGTAGATGTCGGGGCGAAAAAAGAGATCTATCAGTTAATTAACCAGTTCAAACAGGAAGGATTGAGCATCATTCTGGTGTCATCGGAAATGCCTGAAGTGTTGGGTATGAGCGATCGTGTGATTGTGATGCACGAAGGGCGCCTGAGCGGTGATTTCGCCATTGAACAGGCAACACAGGAAACGCTGATGGCAGCGGCCGTTGGTAAGCAATACCGCGTAAAGCAGGAGTAAGTCAGACATGAGTTCTCAAACAATCACGGCCCGGCGCTGGTTCAGCAAAGAGTGGCTGATGGAGCAAAAATCATTGATAGCCCTGCTGATATTGATCGCGGTGGTGTCTTCAATGAGCCCCAATTTCTTCACGCTGAATAACCTGTTCAATATTCTGCAACAGACATCAGTGAACGCGATCATGGCGGTAGGGATGACATTAGTCATTCTCACCTCTGGGATTGATTTATCGGTCGGCTCGCTGTTGGCATTGACCGGGGCTATCGCTGCATCCTTGGTCGGCCTTGAGATTAATGCATTGGTCGCGGTTGTCGCTGCGCTGGCGCTAGGGGCGGTAATTGGCGCGGGTACGGGCGTTATTATCGCCAAGGGCCGGGTGCAGGCGTTTATCGCTACCTTGGTAATGATGCTGCTGTTACGCGGCGTCACGATGGTCTACACCAACGGTAGCCCGGTTAACACCGGCTTTTCTGCCGCAGCCGATACCTTAGGGTGGTTTGGTATTGGCCGACCTCTTGGTGTGCCGACGCCGATTTGGATTATGGCGGTGGTCTTTCTGGCTACCTGGTACATGCTGCACCATACCCGCATCGGTCGCTATATCTATGCGCTGGGTGGAAATGAGGCCGCGACCCGTTTGTCAGGGATTAATGTTGATAGGGTCAAGGTTGTCGTCTATTCGTTATGTGGTTTGCTGTCGGCGCTGGCGGGCATTATTGAAGTCGCTCGCCTGTCTTCGGCGCAACCCACAGCAGGGACAGGCTATGAACTGGATGCCATCGCAGCGGTGGTGTTAGGGGGAACGAGCCTGTCAGGTGGTAAAGGACGCGTAGTAGGAACGTTGATCGGTGCGCTGATTTTAGGCTTTCTGAACAACGGGCTTAATTTGTTAGGTGTATCTTCTTACTACCAAATGATCGTCAAAGCGGTCGTTATTTTGCTGGCGGTTTTGGTTGATAACAAAAGCAGTAAATAACTTTCTATCCACACAGGAATTGAAATATGAATCTGAAGAAGATTGCTACTCTGGTTTCCGCTGTTGCCCTGAGTGCGACGGTTAGTGCTAATGCGCTGGCTAAGGACACCATTGCTCTTGTTGTTTCCACGCTAAATAACCCGTTCTTCGTTACGCTAAAAGATGGCGCGCAAAAAGAAGCGGATAAACTGGGCTATGACCTGGTAGTTCTGGATTCACAGAATAACCCGGCCAAAGAACTCTCTAACGTGCAGGATTTAACCGTTCGCGGCACCAAGCTGCTGCTAATTAACCCGACAGACTCCAACGCTGTCGGTAATGCGGTGAAACTGGCGAATCAGGCCAAAATTCCGGTTATTACGTTAGACCGCGTTGCTGCCAGCGGTGATGTCGTCAGCCATATCGCCTCTGACAACGCTTTTGGCGGCAAGGTGGCAGGTGACTTTATCGCCAAAAAACTGGGCGAAGGTGCCAAAGTGATCCAGTTGGAAGGCCTGGCGGGGACGTCTGCCGCTCGCGAGCGTGGCGCTGGCTTTATGAAATCAGCAGAGAAGAATAAATTTGCCATGCTGGCCAGCCAGCCTGCGGATTTTGATCGCACCAAAGGCTTGAACGTGATGCAAAACCTGCTGACGGCCCATCCTGATGTGAAAGCGGTGTTTGCCCAGAATGATGAAATGGCGCTGGGTGCTCTGCGTGCGTTGCAAACGGCAGGCCGTGACGATGTGATGGTTGTTGGCTTCGACGGTACGGCTGACGGCGTGAAAGCGGTAGAAGGCGGCAAATTAGCGGCTACCGTAGCACAGCGTCCAGAGCAGATCGGCATCATTGGCGTTGATACTGCTGATAAGGTACTGAAAGGCGAAAAAGTACAGCCTATCATTCCGGTTGACCTGAAACTGGTTGCCAAACAGTAAGTGCTCTTAAGCGATTAAGACAATGCAGTACCGCGCCACTTTCGGGTGGCGCGTCATCAACATTGGGGTTCATGGTAATGAAAGCAGGCAAGCTGGTAGTCTTGGGCAGTATTAATGCTGACCATATTCTTAATCTGTCGCAATTTCCCCGTCCCGGAGAAACGGTGATCGGTAAACAATATGGCGTGGCTTTTGGCGGAAAAGGGGCTAACCAGGCGGTCGCAGCAGGGCGAAGCGGAGCTGATACAGCGTTTATTGCCTGTGTGGGTGCCGATGACATTGGTGAGCGTATTCGCCAGCAGTTGATGAAAGACCAGGTTGATGTGTCTGCGGTTGAAGCTGTACCGGGCCTGACCACCGGCGTTGCGCTGATTTTCGTGAATGGCGATGCTGAAAATATGATAGGCATCCATGCGGGGGCTAATGCCGCCGTGACACCCGATTACCTCAAGCGCTATCAGCAAAAAATCATCGATGCTTCAGCGTTGTTGATGCAACTTGAATCCCCTTTGGAAACCGTTATCGCAGCTGCGCGTTTGGCACACGATAATGATACCCAAGTCATTCTTAATCCTGCGCCTGCCTGCCCGTTACCCGATGAACTGTTGGCGCTGGTCGATATGATAACCCCTAATGAAACCGAAGCGCAGATTCTCACTGGCATCACGGTAAAAACAGAAACGGATGCGCAACAGGCCGCTCAGATATTGCATGAAAAAGGGATTCCTACGGTATTAATCACACTGGGGAGTCGCGGCGTCTGGTTAAGCGAGCAGGGTAAGGGGCAGCGTATCCCCGGTTTTCGTGTCAATGCAGTCGATACCATTGCCGCTGGCGATACCTTTAACGGTGCGCTGGTGACGGCATTACTCGAATCGCAGCCAATGGATGCAGCCGTTAAATTTGCCCATGCGGCAGCGGCGATAGCCGTTACGCGCCACGGCGCACAACCTTCCGTTCCCTGGCGTGAAGAAATCGATGCTTTCCTGAATGCACAGGAGTAATCCTTGGCGACAATGAAAGACGTGGCCCGTCTTGCCGGGGTATCCACGTCCACGGTTTCCCACGTTATCAACAACAACCGCTTTGTCAGCGATGTTATTCGCGCAAGAGTCATGAAAGCGGTTGATCAATTGAACTACGCGCCGTCAGCGCTGGCGCGTAGTCTTAAAATCAATCAAACCCGCACTATTGGTATGTTACTGACAGCCAGTAGTAACCCCTTTTACGCTGAAGTGGTGCGTGGCGTTGAGCGTTGCTGCTATGAGCGTGGCTATAGCCTTATTCTGTGTAATACAGAAGGCGATCACCACCGTTTAAGCCGCAGTCTGGAAACGCTATTGCAAAAACGGGTGGATGGGCTACTGGTGATGTGTACGGAAAGTCGTATGCCATCGCCCGAGATTACCCGCCGCTATCCTTCTATACCGATGGTCATGATGGACTGGGCTCCCTTTGAAGGCAGCAGTGACGTCATCAAGGATAATTCCTTGCAGGGCGGCGAAATGGCAACGCAATACTTGATTGCCCAAGGGTATCGCAAAATCGCCTGTATCGCTGGGCCACAAGATAAAACCACCGCCCATAACCGCCTTGAAGGGTATCGACGAGCGATGCAAGCGGCCGGGCTGCCTATCCCGGCTAATTATGAAGTGATCGGGGATTTTGAATTTGAGGCCGGTTTTCGTGCCATGCAGACCTTATTGGCATTACCTGAACCTCCTGAGGCTGTTTTTACCGGTAATGATGCTATGGCGGTTGGTGTCTACCGTGCGCTATACGATGCTGGATTAGCCATTCCCGATGATGTGGCTGTTGTGGGTTATGACGATATTGAACTGGCGCGATATATGACGCCGCCGCTAACGACTATTCATCAACCTAAAGATGAGTTGGGTGAGTTGGCGATAGATACATTACTTTATCGCCTTGAACATCCCGATATTGAACACAGCGTTTTGGTTTTAACGCCCGAATTGATTGTTCGTGGTTCTGTTGGTCAACGTTATTAATAGCAGCGATATCTCGTTTTTGCCTTTTTTGCTGAAAAATACAGCGTTTTTACCGGTAAATGTCTGCTTTTGCCCGAAAAGTGTGCGGTCGGTAATTTTTTTGCAATTAGGGCTTGTCAGGCCGCAGGAAGTCCCTATAATGCGCCTCCACTGACACGGCAACAGCGGCAACGCAACGCGGTGTCAGCGAAGAAGAAACGAAAATAAACGTTGACTCTTCATGAGGAAAGCGTAGTATACGCCACCTCGCGACAGCAGGCTCAGGCCGGTCGCACTGCTCTTTAACAATTAATCAGACAATCTGTGTGGGCACTCGCAGGACACTTCGCAAAAACTTTTGTGAAAGTCTTGAAGAGTGACAACAGTTAATTCATTACGAATAAACAGTAAATTCTTTGAGCACGTTTTCTTCGGAAAACACAATCAAACTTAAATTGAAGAGTTTGATCATGGCTCAGATTGAACGCTGGCGGCAGGCCTAACACATGCAAGTCGAGCGGTAGCACAAAGGAGCTTGCTCCTTGGGTGACGAGCGGCGGACGGGTGAGTAATGTCTGGGAAACTGCCTGATGGAGGGGGATAACTACTGGAAACGGTAGCTAATACCGCATAACGTCTTCGGACCAAAGAGGGGGACCTTCGGGCCTCTTGCCATCAGATGTGCCCAGATGGGATTAGCTAGTAGGTGAGGTAATGGCTCACCTAGGCGACAATCCCTAGCTGGTCTGAGAGGATGACCAGCCACACTGGAACTGAGACACGGTCCAGACTCCTACGGGAGGCAGCAGTGGGGAATATTGCACAATGGGCGCAAGCCTGATGCAGCCATGCCGCGTGTGTGAAGAAGGCCTTCGGGTTGTAAAGCACTTTCAGCGGGGAGGAAGGCGATAAGGCTAATAACCTTGTCGATTGACGTTACCCGCAGAAGAAGCACCGGCTAACTCCGTGCCAGCAGCCGCGGTAATACGGAGGGTGCAAGCGTTAATCGGAATGACTGGGCGTAAAGCGCACGCAGGCGGTCTGTTAAGTTGGATGTGAAATCCCCGGGCTTAACCTGGGAACTGCATTCAAAACTGACAGGCTAGAGTCTCGTAGAGGGGGGTAGAATTCCAGGTGTAGCGGTGAAATGCGTAGAGATTGGAGGAATACCGGTGGCGAAGGCGGCCCCCTGGACGAAGACTGACGCTCAGGTGCGAAAGCGTGGGGAGCAAACAGGATTAGATACCCTGGTAGTCCACGCTGTAAACGATGTCGATTTGGAGGTTGTGCCCTTGAGGCGTGGCTTCCGGAGCTAACGCGTTAAATCGACCGCCTGGGGAGTACGGCCGCAAGGTTAAAACTCAAATGAATTGACGGGGGCCGCACAAGCGGTGGAGCATGTGGTTTAATTCGATGCAACGCGAAGAACCTTACCTACTCTTGACATCCAGAGAAGCCTGCAGAGATGCGGGTGTGCCTTCGGGAGCTCTGAGACAGGTGCTGCATGGCTGTCGTCAGCTCGTGTTGTGAAATGTTGGGTTAAGTCCCGCAACGAGCGCAACCCTTATCCTCTGTTGCCAGCACTTCGGGTGGGAACTCAGGGGAGACTGCCGGTGATAAACCGGAGGAAGGTGGGGATGACGTCAAGTCATCATGGCCCTTACGAGTAGGGCTACACACGTGCTACAATGGCGTATACAAAGAGAAGCAACCTCGCGAGAGCAAGCGGACCTCATAAAGTACGTCGTAGTCCGGATTGGAGTCTGCAACTCGACTCCATGAAGTCGGAATCGCTAGTAATCGTAGATCAGAATGCTACGGTGAATACGTTCCCGGGCCTTGTACACACCGCCCGTCACACCATGGGAGTGGGTTGCAAAAGAAGTAGGTAGCTTAACCTTCGGGAGGGCGCTTACCACTTTGTGATTCATGACTGGGGTGAAGTCGTAACAAGGTAACCGTAGGGGAACCTGCGGTTGGATCACCTCCTTACCGAGTGAAGAGCCTGCGTGGTGTCCACACAGATTGTCTGATGAAGTAAAAGAGTCAAAAGCGTCTTGCGAAGCTGACAAGAGATGTCCCCTTCGTCTAGAGGCCCAGGACACCGCCCTTTCACGGCGGTAACAGGGGTTCGAATCCCCTAGGGGACGCCAATGACAAGACAGGTGAGTGAAAGTCACGGTCAGGGATATCCCGAAGATAACCTAAAGCTGATTAGAGATAGTCAGGTTTACGTTATCTTGCTCTTTAACAATCTGGAACAAGCTGAAAATTGAAACGACAGCATGTGTATGCGAATGCATGTGTTGTTCGAGTCTCTCAAAAACTTGCACCCCGAAACACTTTCGGGTTGTGAGGTTAAGCGACTAAGCGTACACGGTGGATGCCTAGGCAGTCAGAGGCGATGAAGGGCGTGCTAATCTGCGATAAGCGTCGGCAAGGTGATATGAACCGTTATACCCGACGATACCCGAATGGGGAAACCCAGTGTGTTTCGACACACTATCACACACTGAATTCATAGGTGTGTGAGGCGAACGCAGTGAACTGAAACATCTCAGTACCCCGAGGAAAAGAAATCAACCGAGATTCCCCCAGTAGCGGCGAGCGAACGGGGAAGAGCCCAGAACCTGAATCGGCTTGTGTGTCAGTGGAAGCGTCTGGAAAGGCGCACGATACAGGGTGACAGTCCCGTACACGAAGATGCACAGGTCGTGAGTTCGATGAGTAGGGCGGGACACGTGGTATCCTGTCTGAATATGGGGGGACCATCCTCCAAGGCTAAATACTCCTGACTGACCGATAGTGAACCAGTACCGTGAGGGAAAGGCGAAAAAGAACCCCGGCGAGGGGAGTGAAATAGAACCTGAAACCGTGTACGTACAAGCAGTGGGAGCCTTGATTTATCAGGGTGACTGCGTACCTTTTGTATAATGGGTCAGCGACTTATATTCTGTAGCAAGGTTAACCGAATAGGGGAGCCGCAGGGAAACCGAGTCTTAACTGGGCGTTAAGTTGCAGGGTATAGACCCGAAACCCGGTGATTAGCCATGGGCAGGTTGAAGGTTGGGTAACACTAACTGGAGGACCGAACCGACTAATGTTGAAAAATTAGCGGATGACTTGTGGCTGGGGGTGAAAGGCCAATCAAACCGGGAGATAGCTGGTTCTCCCGAAAGCTATTTAGGTAGCGCCTCGTGAATTCATCTTCGGGGGTAGAGCACTGTTTCGGCTAGGGGGCCATCCCGGCTTACCAACCCGATGCAAACTGCGAATACCGAAGAATGTTATCACGGGAGACACACGGCGGGTGCTAACGTCCGTCGTGAAGAGGGAAACAACCCAGACCGCCAGCTAAGGTCCCAAAGTCATGGTTAAGTGGGAAACGATGTGGGAAGGCCCAGACAGCCAGGATGTTGGCTTAGAAGCAGCCATCATTTAAAGAAAGCGTAATAGCTCACTGGTCGAGTCGGCCTGCGCGGAAGATGTAACGGGGCTAAAACCATGCACCGAAGCTGCGGCAGCGACACTATGTGTTGTTGGGTAGGGGAGCGTTCTGTAAGCCTGTGAAGGTGGCCTGTAAGGGCTGCTGGAGGTATCAGAAGTGCGAATGCTGACATAAGTAACGATAATGCGGGTGAAAAACCCGCACGCCGGAAGACCAAGGGTTCCTGTCCAACGTTAATCGGGGCAGGGTGAGTCGACCCCTAAGGCGAGGCTGAAAAGCGTAGTCGATGGGAAACAGGTTAATATTCCTGTACTTGGTGTTACTGCGAAGGGGGACGGAGAAGGCTATGTCATCCGGGCGACGGTTGTCCCGGTTTAAGCGTGCAGGTGGGTGGACCAGGCAAATCCGGTCTGCTGTTAACACTGAGGCGTAATGACGAGGTACTACGGTACTGAAGTGACAGATGCCCTGCTTCCAGGAAAAGCCTCTAAGCATCAGGTAACATTGAATCGTACCCCAAACCGACACAGGTGGTCAGGTAGAGAATACTCAGGCGCTTGAGAGAACTCGGGTGAAGGAACTAGGCAAAATGGTGCCGTAACTTCGGAGAAGGCACGCTCCTGTTGGTGAAGTCCCTTGCGGACGAAGCTGACGGGAGTCGCAGATACCAGCTGGCTGCAACTGTTTAATAAAAACACAGCACTGTGCAAACACGAAAGTGGACGTATACGGTGTGACGCCTGCCCGGTGCCGGAAGGTTAATTGATGGGGTCAGCCGCAAGGCGAAGCTCTTGATCGAAGCCCCGGTAAACGGCGGCCGTAACTATAACGGTCCTAAGGTAGCGAAATTCCTTGTCGGGTAAGTTCCGACCTGCACGAATGGCGTAATGATGGCCAGGCTGTCTCCACCCGAGACTCAGTGAAATTGAACTCGCTGTGAAGATGCAGTGTACCCGCGGCAAGACGGAAAGACCCCGTGAACCTTTACTATAGCTTGACACTGAACCTTGAGCCTTGATGTGTAGGATAGGTGGGAGGCTTTGAAGTGTGGACGCCAGTCTGCATGGAGCCAACCTTGAAATACCACCCTTTAATGTTTGATGTTCTAACGTGGGCCCCTAATCGGGGTTGCGGACAGTGTCTGGTGGGTAGTTTGACTGGGGCGGTCTCCTCCCAAAGAGTAACGGAGGAGCACGAAGGTTAGCTAATCCTGGTCGGACATCAGGAGGTTAGTGCAAAGGCATAAGCTAGCTTGACTGCGAGAGTGACGGCTCGAGCAGGTGCGAAAGCAGGTCTTAGTGATCCGGTGGTTCTGAATGGAAGGGCCATCGCTCAACGGATAAAAGGTACTCCGGGGATAACAGGCTGATACCGCCCAAGAGTTCATATCGACGGCGGTGTTTGGCACCTCGATGTCGGCTCATCACATCCTGGGGCTGAAGTAGGTCCCAAGGGTATGGCTGTTCGCCATTTAAAGTGGTACGCGAGCTGGGTTTAGAACGTCGTGAGACAGTTCGGTCCCTATCTGCCGTGGGCGTTGGAAGATTGAGGGGGGTTGCTCCTAGTACGAGAGGACCGGAGTGAACGCACCACTGGTGTTCGGGTTGTCATGCCAATGGCATTGCCCGGTAGCTACGTGCGGAAGAGATAACCGCTGAAAGCATCTAAGCGGGAAACTTGCCCCGAGATGAGTCTTCCCTGGGCCCTTGAGGCCCCTGAAGGGACGTTTAAGACGAAGACGTTGATAGGCTGGGTGTGTAAGCGCAGCGATGCGTTGAGCTAACCAGTACTAATGACCCGAGAGGCTTAACCTTACAACACCGAAGGTGTTTTGGTGAGAGACGCAGAGAATAGATTCAGCTTGTTCAGAGATTGGTTCGGGTGGTTATGTGGAAGTGAGAGCGGAGCATAACGGCCGGAATAAAAAGAATTTGCCTGGCGGCGACAGCGCGGTGGTCCCACCTGACCCCATGCCGAACTCAGAAGTGAAACGCCGTAGCGCCGATGGTAGTGTGGGGTCTCCCCATGCGAGAGTAGGGAACTGCCAGGCATTAAATAAGGCGAAGGGCCCGGTCGAAAGACCGGGCCTTTTGTTTTGGGTGCGGTTTATGCGGGGGTGCCCAACGGGGGCCCGGCACGTCGCATGCTGTGCCGTAACACACGGTCAGGCATGAAACCACGCGCCCTGTGCTGACACCCCGCCCGCTTGTCTCACCCGGTGCTATCGAAACACCAACCCATCATTGCTCAGAAGCAGATTGTTGGGGGACGCGAGGCTTGCCAGCGTATCCCTGACCCGTCCGTACTCAGAAGATATGGCTACCGCCTGATACTCCTCCGCACACTGTTTAGCAGGTTACGCCTCCCTGGATAATGTCATCAGCCAGTTTTGTATGAAGGTGGCTATCTGTGATGGTTGATTGAGATCCAGGCAGGGAATATCGAGCGCTATTTCAATGTCTGATGCGACCGCCAGTGTGTGCTTATCTGTTAGCGTGCTGATATCGTTGCTGAATGTGTGACGATAAAGCGCGATTTTGGCCACATTCTCCTGCTTGAAGCCCTCAACCAGAATAATATCTAATGCAGATGGGTCCATACGGCTTGCCAGAAAGTTCAGGTCAGGTTCTTGCTGTTCAGGCGTTTCCGTCATCAGTGCCCATCGGGTATTACTTGCCACCAGCGTCTGGTTCGCCCCCGCTTTGCGTAGTTCATAACTGTCTTTACCCGGTTTATCGACATCCATATCGTGATGGGTATGCTTGATGATTCCGACCCGAATGCCGTATTTGTGCAACTCAGGTATGAGCTGTTTGAGCAGTGTGGTCTTTCCTGTACCGCTATGTGCAGTTATCGCCAGAAGGGGGATTTCAGCCATGATTATCGTCCTGCCAATTAACGAGGTCTTCAGGGGTATTTAAGTTGCGAAAAGCCATTGGTTGATCGGCAAATGAAACCGATTTCGCCCCCACGCTTGCCAGAAATAACATGAGCTTTCTGTCGCCTGCTGTTAAGAAGATATTTAACTGGTGAAACAATGACGTGTGGATGAGCAGCAGTGTTGGGTGTGCTCTTATACCATCTGTGGCATAGACGGCTAATTTATCTCCCCGCTGTTGCCAAAGCCGTGATACCAAGTCATGAGGTAGCGCCGGGACATCACAGGGTACAAAGATGACCCACTCGGTTTGCGCTACCTTCAGGCCAGTTAGTATGCCGGAGAGAGGCCCTGAGAAGGCTTGATTGATATCGCCGCACACCGGATAGCCACTTTGTTGATAACGTTCATGGTGCCGGTTGGCATTAATGATCAATGTATCTATTTGTGGCATCAGACGCTCAATGACATGCTGATATAGCGGTTTTCCTTCAAGCTCAATCAACCCCTTATCATTTCCCCCCATTCTTGAGGATTGCCCGCCTGCTAGAATCACACCAGTTATCATCGTCTGCTCTCTTTCGTAATTTGATGTGATATTGTCGGAAAAGTATGGCGTAAGGCCAAGATTTTTCCCCATACTAAATGGGTGGTTACTTATCGTTGAGGATGTATTAATGAAGTGTCATCGTGTAAATGAGTTGATTGAACTGCTGCATCCGGCGTGGCAGAAAGAGCCGGATCTGAATTTGGTGCAATTTTTACAAAAACTTGCACAGGAAGCCGGGTTTGAGGGGGCGCTTAGTGATTTGACTGATGATATCCTTATTTATCATTTAAAGTTGCGTGATGCGGATAACACGCAGCCTATACCGGGCTTGCAAAAAGATTATGAAGAAGACTTCAAAACAGCATTACTGCGCGCCCGTGGCGTTATTAAAGATTGAGATAGCCTCCCATTGTATTACGGTATCACGGGATGGTGCTTACCATGGCTGATGCCGTATTCAATTTCCACTCGCTCTCGCCGGATGTCATTATGGACGCGCTTTGGTCTGTGGGCATCCGTGTCGATTCTGGTTTGACAGCACTGAACAGCTATGAAAACCGGGTTTATCAGTTCATTGATGAAGACCGGCATCGTTATGTCGTGAAGTTTTACCGCCCACAGCGTTGGAGCGAATCCCAGTTACTTGAAGAGCATGTCTTTGCTGCTGAACTGGTAAAGGATGAAGTCCCTGTTGTGGCTGCATGCTCTTTGCAGGGGAAAACGCTTCATCAATATGATGGATTCTGGTTCGCTGTATTTCCAAGCGTTGGCGGACGTCAGTACGAAATCGACAATGACGAACAACTGGAACAGGTTGGTCGTTATCTGGGACGAATTCATCAGACCGGTGAGCGCAACCTGTTTACGGCCCGCCCGACGCTCGGGATTAGCGAGTATCTTGATGCGCCGTTGATAACGTTTACCGAGACGCTCCTCATTCCTGACGCTCAGAAAACAGCCTTCCTAAATGCGGCGACCTGTTTAGCGGCTGAAGTGAAAACGCACTGGCATACGAAATGGCAAGCCAGACGTCTGCATGGTGACTGCCATCCAGGTAATATTCTCTGGCGTGATGGGCCGCTGTTTGTCGATTTAGATGATGCGCGTAATGGCCCGGCTATTCAGGATCTCTGGATGCTGCTGCATGGCGAGCGTCATGAGCAACGCATTCAACTGGATATTTTACTGGATGCGTATAGTGAATTTGCCTCTTTTGATGACGCGGAACTGGCGTTGATTGAACCACTGCGTGCTATGCGTATGGTTCATTATCTCGCCTGGGTCGCTCATCGCTGGCAAGACCCCGCTTTTCCTCGCAGTTTTCCATGGATGAAGGAAGCGGATTTCTGGGAAAAGCAGGTAATTATTTTTACTGAACAGGTCAGGCTGTTGCAGGAACCACCGCTACAGCTAGCGCCAATGTACTGATACTTATGGAGATCGATTGGATATGAAGAAGATATGGCTTGCGCTGGTTGGCGTAGTGTTGGCGTTTAGTGCATCAGCAGCTGATTTTTCTGATGGTAAACAATTCGCTACATTGGATAAACCGGCGGCACAATCCCCTCAGGTACTGGAGTTCTTCTCATTTTATTGCCCGCACTGCTACCAATTTGCACAGGTTTACCATATTCCTGATGCGATTCAGAAATCATTACCAGCTGAGACTAAGCTGACAAAATACCACGTTGATTTTTTAGGCGAGTTAGGTAAAGAACTGACCCAGGCCTGGGCGGTCGCGATTGCGCTCGGCGTAGAAGACAAAGTCAGCCCTTTGATGTTTGATGCCGTTCAGAAAACTCAGACGGTTAAAACCACGCAAGATATCCGTCAGGTATTTGTTGATGGCGGGCGTCAAAGCTGAAGATTACGACAGCGCGTTAAATAGCTTTGTCGTTAAATCGTTGGTTGCCCAGCAAGAAAAAGCGGCCGCAGATTTGCAATTACGCGGTGTCCCGGCTGTTTTCGTCAACGGTAAATATATGATAAAGAGCGATGGTTTGGATACCAGCTCTATGGATAGTTACGTTAAACAGTATGCTGACGTTGTAAAATTCCTGCTCTCCCAGAAATAAACACGCGGTGACTGCCACCGTACGCCACACGATAATCTCGTGTGGCGTTTTTTTTGACAACAACTCAGTGATGGTGATTTAGCAGGATTTTCTTTTGCTACGGCCAGGTTATCGCTTTTTTTCAGATATTTTTATCTGATATCTATCCACATTAGCAGAAAGGCTCTCTCAGCTATTATTGGCATGTTTTTTATTTTCAATATATTGATATTTAAAATATTTAATTGTTTTTCTCGCTGTTTTATCGAAGAAGTTAGCACTCTGTTAATTTCTATTCACAAAGTTATCCACAGTTTTTTTTGCGAATTGCTGTGCAAATATCGTCGCTGCTGCGCGTTAGCATTCGTTTCCCACAGCCAGCTATGGCATCCTTAGCCCCATGTCAGAAATTAACGTTTGCGAAATATCATGGTTCAAATAGCGGATAACCCCCTTATTCTGGTTGATGGTTCCTCTTATCTCTATCGTGCCTATCATGCCTTTCCTCCACTGACTAACAGTGCGGGAGAGCCGACCGGCGCGATGTATGGTGTGTTGAATATGTTGCGTAGCCTGTTGCAACAATATCACCCCAGCCATGTTGCAGTTGTTTTCGATGCGAAAGGCAAAACGTTCCGTGATGAGTTATTCGAGGATTACAAATCCCATCGTCCGCCAATGCCTGAGGAGTTGCGCGCTCAAATTGAGCCGTTGCACCGGATGGTCAAGGCCATGGGGCTGCCGTTGCTCGCTGTGCCAGGCGTTGAGGCCGATGATGTGATTGGTACATTGGCGCAACAGGCTGAAAAAGCGGGCCGCGCAGTGCTTATCAGCACGGGTGACAAAGACATGGCGCAATTGGTTACGCCTGCTGTCACGCTGATTAATACCATGAATAACACTATTCTCGGGCCGGATGAGGTCTGTGCTAAGTATGGTATTCCGCCCGCGCTTATCATTGATTTTCTGGCACTGATGGGCGACTCCTCAGATAACATTCCTGGCGTTCCCGGTGTGGGGGAGAAAACCGCCCAGGCGTTATTGCAGGGGATTGGCGGGCTAGATGCGCTGTATGCCAATCTGGATAAGATTGCCTCACTGACGTTCCGTGGTGCCAAAACGATGGCGGCGAAACTGGAACAGCATAAAGAAGTGGCTTATCTCTCCTATCAACTGGCGACGATTAAAACCGATGTTGAGCTGGAGCTTGGCTGTGAACAACTGACCATCAATGAATTAGACAGCGATGAATTGCGTGAACTGTTTAGCCGCTATGAGTTTAAACGCTGGCTGGCGGATGTTGAGGCAGGGCAATGGTTGCAAAGCGGCAGGAAAAGCCAGCCTGCGGTGCCATTTGTAAAAGATTCGAGTGAACCTACTGCTACGCCGGATGAGATAGCTTGTGTGTTACCTCAGGATGGTTATGTCACAATTCTGGATGAGCCTACCTTACAGGATTGGATCGCTCGTATTCGTACTGCGGGGCTATTCTCGTTTGATACTGAAACCGATGGGCTTGATACCCTGAGCGCGAATCTGGTCGGGGTGTCGCTGGCGATTAAACCGGGTGAGGCGGCGTATTTACCGCTGGCACATGATTATCTTGATGCGCCAGTACAGCTTGACCGCGAGCGAGTGCTAACGCTGTTGAAACCGCTGTTAGAAGACCCGGCTGTCGGTAAAATCGGCCAGAATCTGAAGTTTGATAAAGGCGTGATGGCCCGTTACGGCATTGATTTGCGCGGTATTGTGTTTGATACCATGCTGGAGTCGTATGTGCTGGATAGCGTAGCCGGTCGTCACGACATGGATAGCCTGTCTGAACGCTATCTACAGCATAAAACCATTACGTTTGAAGAGATCGCTGGTAAGGGGAAGAATCAGCTAACTTTTAATCAGATCCCACTGGAGCAGGCATCGGTTTATGCCGCCGAAGATGCAGACGTAACATTGCGTTTGCATGAAACGCTGTGGGCGAAGCTGAAACCGCAGGCGGAACTCTGCAACGTCTTCCAGAATATTGATATGCCGCTGGTGCCGGTGTTGTCGCGGATGGAGCGCACCGGTGTGCTGATTGATACCGCGATTTTGGCCGAACATTCTCAGGAACTGACGCAACGACTGGCTGAACTGGAAGTTCAGGCACACGAACTAGCCGGGGAGGCGTTCAATTTATCCTCCCCTAAACAGCTTGGGGCGATTCTGTACGAGAAGTTGCAGTTACCCGTCATTAAAAAAACGCCGAAAGGCGCGCCATCGACTAACGAAGAAGTCTTGGCGGAGCTGGCGCTCGATTATCCGCTGCCCAAATTGATTCTTGAGCATCGAGGGTTGGCCAAACTGAAATCGACTTACACGGATAAGTTGCCGCAGATGATCAATGTGCAAACGAAGCGGGTGCATACTTCTTATCATCAGGCGGTAACGGCAACCGGTCGGCTTTCATCCAGTGATCCTAATTTACAGAATATCCCGGTGCGTAACGAACAGGGCCGACGGATTCGTCAGGCATTTATTGCTCCTGAGGGGTTTAGCATTTTGGCGGCGGACTATTCGCAAATTGAATTACGGATCATGGCGCACTTATCACGAGATGCCGGGCTACTTAATGCCTTCTCACAGGGGTTGGATATCCACCGTGCAACAGCGGCGGAAGTATTTGGATTACCGTTGGAAAAGGTAACGAGTGAGCAGCGACGCAGTGCCAAAGCCATTAATTTTGGTCTGATTTATGGCATGAGTGCGTTTGGGTTAGCCCGTCAGTTAAGTATTCCCCGCAGCGACGCGCAAAAATACATGAATCTCTATTTTGAGCGTTATCCTGGCGTACAGGCGTACATGGAGCGCACGCGTCAACAAGCGGCAGAGCAGGGCTACGTCGCTACGCTCGATGGTCGCCGTCTCTATTTACCGGATATCCACTCCCGTAATGCCATGAGCCGTAAGGCAGCGGAACGTGCGGCTATCAACGCACCGATGCAGGGTACCGCAGCGGACATCATCAAAAAGGCGATGATTGCCATTGATGGTTGGCTACAACAGGAAAAACCGCTAGTGACGATGCTGATGCAAGTACATGATGAACTGGTGTTTGAGGTGCATCACTCTGTTCTTGAGGAAGCTCGCACCAAAATACGCCAATTAATGGAGGGCTGTATGCAGCTGGATGTTCCATTACAGGTTGATATTGGTACGGGAAGTAATTGGGATCAGGCTCACTAAATGGGTTGGATAAGGCTACTGTGAATGGAGAGCGGTAGCATCGAGTGTGTTATTCGACGTAATGCCATCAATACCGGTAAAAATATTGCATATTCTCTTTTTGGTGGTTTTTACAGCTAGTGATGAGCGATTTCTGTAATTAAACTACAGGATTATGTGACTGAGTTTGGCTTTGCTTAATTCATCGCCGATTTTTATGAAATTAAACAACAAAAAAACCTTTTTTCCAGAAAAGAATTGGGGTAAAGTTAAACACGTAGGGTACAGAGGTAAGATGTTCTATCTTTCAGACCTTTTACTTCACGTAATCGGATTTGGCTGAATGTTAGCCGCCCCGGTCAGGTTTCTGACCGGGGCGTTTTTTATTGCATCGCGGAAAATCTATTGATAACTCAAACTTATGCCACCGATGCCAAAGCCAGCCCGGTAGCATAAATGGTTGATATCACTATTCTGAAGGAAGAGGCCGGTACTATCGTTGCAGCCCGGTTACTCGGCTGCGTCAGCGGTGGGCTCATCGTCCTGCGGGGGTAATGTGCTAAACCAGTTATCGAGTTTCTGGCGTAATTTATCTACACCGCTTTTTTTCAGGGATGAGAATGTTTCAACCTGAATGTCTCCCATTAACGGCAATACCGCTTCACGCACCATATTAAGCTGAGACTTACGCGCACCTTGCGCCAGTTTGTCAGCTTTGGTGAGCAGTACCAGAACCGGTAACTGCGTGGCCACCGCCCATTCCAGCATTTGTTGGTCGAGATCTTTAAGCGGATGGCGTATGTCCATCAATACCACCAGCCCTTTTAGGCATTGGCGTTTTTGCAGATATTCGCCCAAGGCTCGCTGCCACTTGCGTTTCATCTCTTCGGGTACTTCGGCATAGCCGTAGCCGGGTAAATCGACCAGGCGCACGCCCTGTGTGACTTCAAACAAGTTGATAAGCTGGGTTCGGCCTGGCGTTTTACTGGTTCTGGCCAGATTTTTTTGATTCGTTAATGTGTTCAGCGCACTCGATTTTCCCGCGTTAGAACGTCCTGCAAAGGCGACTTCAATACCGCTATCGGCAGGAAGATGACGAATGTCCGGCGCACTGGTGACAAAATGGGTCACATGGTAGTTGTATTGTTGGGTCACAATCTTTGTCTCTGTCTGGGTTCGCAGTGTATGTGGCTGATTATACCTGTAACAGAGGATAAAGGCGGTGTTTATCTGTTTTTAGCCAATCGGCAGTGACTTCCCGGAGCGAAAAAATAAAACCACGCCTGAAGACGAGGATCACTTTTTTATTGGTATGCTTTCTGCTAGATTCCGCCGCAACTCTCCTTTTTATCCGCTCATCCGAACCCGAGATTGATGCTATGAAACAACCATTCAAAGGCCCGGGACGTAAAGTTTCCGCGCCAAAAATTAAAAGAAAAAGCCGCGAAGAGTTAGATCAGGAAGCGCGCGCGCGTAAACGCCAGAAAAAACACCGTGGTCATGTGGCAGGAAGCCGTGCTCAGGGAACTGGCAATAAAAAGCAGAACGCGTCCTCAGGGCAAGCTAGCGATCCGCGCATCGGCAGTAAAAAACCGGTGCCACTATTGCCAGAAGGCGCGGCATTGCCGGTATCGAGACCTGTCGTTGCCGAGGAACAAATCGTTCGTTTATCGCCGCAAGAAGAGCTCGATAAACTGGAAAACGATCCACAACTTGATGCATTGCTGGACAGGCTGGAGAGAGGGGAAACCTTATCGGCCAAAGAGCAATCATGGGTAGATGAAACTCTGGATCGAATTGATATTCTGATGGAACAGTTGGGTATCGATCTTGATGATGACGAAGACGAAGAAGAGCAGCAAGAGGATATGTTGCAATTGCTGCGCCGTAATAATCCGAAAGACGGTTATTGATGCTAAAAGCGCTGTTTGTACTGATAGCCATACTGCTTTTATGTTTTTTAGCCGGTCTGTTGGTTAAACTGTGGTGCCTGTCGAAGCGTAAAGGCAGGCTACAGCGAGCGGTTTTGGGCGGGCAACGTAGCGTGTTCCGGCGTCAGTCATCAGGAAAGGGGTATCGGAGGGAGTAATCAGTATGTCCGGGCAGACGATAGACTGGGATTTGGCGCTGATCCAGAAATATAACTATTCTGGGCCGCGTTATACCTCTTACCCAACGGCGTTGGAATTCAGCGAACGTTACGATAGCGCCGCATTTGCTAGCGCCGTAGCGCGCTATCCTGAGCGGCCGCTTTCGTTATATTTGCACATCCCGTTTTGCCATAAACTGTGTTACTTCTGCGGTTGTAACAAGCTGGTGACGCGCCAGCAGCATAAAGCAGATGAGTACCTCGAGCATCTGGCGCGGGAGATTCACCAACGTGCGCCACTGTTTGCCCACCGTACGGTTACTCAGATGCATTGGGGCGGCGGCACGCCTACCTTTTTGAATAAAGCGCAGGTCAGCCGGTTGATGGCGCTGTTACGCCAGCATTTCCACTTTTCCGCTCAGGCAGAGCTGTCGCTGGAAGTTGACCCTCGTGAAATTGAGCTTGATATGCTTGACCACCTCCGTGCTGAAGGCTTTAACCGCCTTAGCATGGGAGTGCAGGATTTTAATAAAGAGGTGCAGCGGTTGGTCAACCGCGAGCAGGATGAAGCCTTCATTTTTGCCCTGATTGAGCGCGCCAAGGCGTTGGGGTTTGCTTCGACCAATATCGACCTGATTTATGGCCTTCCCAGGCAGACGCCGGAGAGCTTTGCGTTTACCTTGCAACGGGTAGCCGAATTGCGCCCTGACCGGCTCAGTGTCTTTAACTACGCGCATTTACCGGCGCTGTTTGCCGCCCAGCGTAAAATAAAAGAGGCTGACTTACCGAATGCAGAGCAAAAGTTGGCGATTTTGCAGCAAACTATCGAAAACCTGACGGCATCTGGCTATCAGTTTATTGGTATGGATCACTTCGCCCGACCTGACGATGAGCTGGCAATAGCACAGCGCGAAGGCAAATTGCACCGTAATTTTCAGGGTTACACCACGCAGGGAGAGACTGACCTATTGGGGTTAGGCGTGTCTGCCATCAGTATGATTGGTGATAGCTATGCCCAGAATCAAAAAGAGCTGAAGCTGTATGCGGCATCGGTTGAGCAACAGGGGCATGCGCTGTGGCGAGGTGTGACGCTCACACAGGATGATTGCCTGCGTCGCGATGTGATTAAAGCGTTGATTTGCCATTTCCGGCTGGAGTTCACGGTTGTTGAGCAGGCGTATGGCGTGTCATTCCGTGAATATTTCCGCGAAGATTTGGCCTTGCTGGAGCCGATGGTGCAAGATGGCCTGGTTGACATTCTGCCGCAAAGCATTGAGGTCACGGCCAAAGGGCGTCTGCTTATTCGCAATATCTGTATGTGCTTTGATGTTTATTTGCGCAGTAAAATGCGTGAGCGGCAATTCTCTCGCGTGATTTGATATCGCATGTTGAGCAATATGGCATGATGAAAAAAACAGCCCGCAGTCTTGCGGGCTGTTTGCATTTTATATCAGTGATGATATCAGTAAGTTTTCTGGTGTATTCAGCGATGAATTAGCTGAAGAAATTGATTAACACTGCACATAGCACGGCTGCAATAGCAGTTTGCGATGAATGACCCACCGCACTGCTGATTTCAGCGCCGTGCGTCACGGCAGAAAAAAGTGATTCCAGCATGGTTCCCCTCTCCAGTCAGCGGCACGATCATACTGCTGGCGCTGTGCAAGTAAAGTATAAAATAGCGGAAAATTTGTACGCTACATCGTACTTTTTCACAGCGCTATTTTTGCGCGTAGGCTGAGGGGTAACACGACACGCGCGTTATTCCATGCCCAGTTCTTTCAGTTTGCGCGTCAGGGTATTTCGGCCCCATCCCAGCAAACGAGCCGCCTCTTGTTTATGCCCTTGCGTGTGGCGTAACGCCGTTGTCAGCAGCGTGCGTTCCATTTCCGGTTGTGCCTCCGCCAACAGATTTTGATGACCGGAACGCAGCGCGCGGTCAGCCCACTGTGCCAGTAACGTGGCCCAGCTATCTGGCATCACATGTACGGTGGCATCCGGTGCCGTGGTTTCAAACAACTCCGGCGGCAGATCCTGAATTAACACTTCTTGCCCGGCTGCCATCACCGTCAGCCAGCGGCAGGTGTTTTCAAGCTGGCGCACGTTGCCCGGCCAGGGTAAACGCGTCAGCGCCGCTTCGGTTTCCGGGTGCAGATTCTTTGGCTCCACACCCAGTTCTTTCGCGGTTGCTTGCAGGAAGTAACGCGCCAGACGGGGAATATCTTCACGTCGTTCGCGTAGCGGCGGCAAATGAACGCGAATCACGTTCAGACGGTGGAACAGGTCTTCACGAAATTTACCTTCCTGCACCCGCAACTCAAGATTCTGGTGCGTTGCAGCAATGATGCGTACATCGACTTTAACCGCCGCATAGCCACCAACGCGGTAAAACTGGCCGTCAGCCAATACGCGTAACAGGCGGGTTTGCACATCCAGCGGCATGTCGCCGATTTCATCTAAAAACAGCGTGCCGCCATCTGCCTGTTCAAACCGCCCTTGCCGAATCTGGTTTGCGCCGGTAAACGCGCCTTTTTCATGGCCGAACAGTTCTGATTCAATCAAATCCTTGGGGATCGCTGCCATATTCAGCGCAATAAAAGGCGCTTTGGCGCGCGGGCTGTGGCGATGTAGGGCATGAGCCACCAGCTCTTTACCGGTGCCGGATTCCCCATTGATCAGCACACTGATCGAGGAGCGTGAAAGCCGACCGATAATTCGGAACACATCCTGCATGGCAGGGGCTTCGCCAATAATATCGGTGGTTGGCCCGCTAATGGGTTGGTTGCGAACCGGTTGCTGTTGCTCAAGATAATGGCTGATGGCGCGTTCAACCAGCGCGACGGCTTCGTCAATATCAAACGGTTTAGGCAGATAATCAAAAGCGCCTTGTTGATACGCACTGACGGCGGCATCTAAATCGGAGTGCGCGGTCATGATAATCACCGGCAGCATTGGGTGGCGTTGCTTAATCTGTTGCAGCAATGCCAGTCCGTCCATACCGGGCATACGAATGTCGGACAACAGCACATCGGGCGTTTGTGTGGCCAGCGCATTGAGCGCCTGAGTGCCGTTATCAAACGTGGCGCAGGTTAAGCCCGCTCCGGTAAGCGCACGTTCCAGCACCCAACGGATGGAGCTATCGTCATCGACAATCCAGACTATCCCTCGTTGCATCGTGAACCTCACTGGCGAATGGGCAGATACACCGAGAATTCGGTATGACCTGGCCAACTGTTAAATTCAATTTTTCCTGAGTGCTGATCGATAAGATTGCGAGCAATCGATAGGCCTAATCCGGTACCGCCTTCGCGGCCGCTCACCATTGGGTAGAACAGCGTATCCTGCAAATGAGCGGGAACACCGGGGCCATCATCTTCAATATCGATACGAGCAACCAGCCGGTAACGCACGCCGTGCAAGGTGAGCTGAAAAGCGGTTCGCGTTCGGATGGTAATGGTGCCGCCTTCTTCCCCGAGCGCTTGCATGGCGTTACGGGTAATGTTGAGCAGCACTTGTTCAATTTGGTCTGGGTCGTGCGTGAGTTCTGGCAAGCTCGGGTCGTAGTCTCGCACCAGCGTGACATTCTCGGCTTTTTCCATCGACACCAGTTGGAATACTCGCTCGGCTACCTGATGGATACTTTGCGTGACGTGTAAACCGGGTTGCTGCGGGCCGAGTAAACGGTCAACCAGATTGCGCAGGCGATCGGCCTGCTCAATGATCACTTTGGTGTATTCCAGCAGCGAGGGGTCTGGTAAGGCTTTAGACAGTAATTGCGCCGCGCCACGCAACCCTCCGAGCGGGTTCTTGATTTCGTGTGCCAGGCCGCGAACCAGATCGCGCGCTGCCTGCTGTTGCGCATGCTGTAGCTGTTCCTGGCTGAGGCGGCGTTGATTATCCATCGGCGCCATTTCCAGCAGAATGAAGTCGTGATGAATACGCTGCGCGGTCAGCGACATAATATGTGCCCGACCATCAACGACAAGCGTGACTTCGTTATCGGTAAAGCCTTGCCCGGAATCGAGGCTTTCGCGCATTAAATCGATATTCAGTGAAAAGTAACCGAGTAGCTCCGGTAGCGGTGTGCCTGAGAGCTTACGCGAACTTTGCGCTAAAAGTTGCTGCGCAGCCGGGTTGGAATAGTGAATAGCCAGATCTTTATCCAGCAATAATATGCTGTTTATTAAAGAATTTAGGATCTGCCCAGCATCGGGCAGCGTGCCTGTTGCCATAACGCAGACTCCCACACTATTTGAGTGCACACTATTCTGGATTGTAGGTTAAGTCGCAACGATAAAATGTTTGGTGGAGAAAAAAGCCCATCCGAAGATGGGCTGAAAAGTTTCCACGGCAACAAAAATAAACATAAATAAAAAACGGTCATCAGACGGCAGAATGAACATCATTTTCTTCGTTCCTGCCGCCTGTAAGCGGGATTACACGCTGTAGTACAGTTCGAACTCAACCGGATGCGGCGTCATACGAACGCGGTCGTTCTCAGCAATACGCAGTTCGATGTAAGCATCTATGGCATCGTCAGTGAACACGCCGCCACGGGTCAGGAACTCGCGGTCTGCGTTCAGCGCGTTCAACGCTTCTTCCAGAGAACCTGCAACGGTTGGGATCTCTTTCGCTTCTTCCGGCGGCAGATCGTACAAGTTCTTGTCCATGGCATCACCAGGGTGGATCTTGTTGATGATACCGTCCAGGCCAGCCATCAGCAGTGCAGCGAAGCACAGGTACGGGTTAGCAGCCGGGTCCGGGAAGCGGACTTCGATACGACGTGCTTTCGGGCTTGATACCACCGGAATACGAATAGACGCAGAACGGTTACGGGCAGAGTAAGCCAGCATAACCGGTGCTTCGTAACCCGGGACCAGACGCTTGTAAGAGTTGGTAGTCGGGTTAGACAGGGCGTTGATGGCTTTCGCGTGTTTGATAACACCACCGATGTAGTACAGCGCAGTTTCAGACAGGCCGCCGTATTTGTCGCCGGAGAACAGGTTGGCACCATCTTTAGCCAGAGACATGTGGCAGTGCATACCAGAACCGTTATCACCGAACATCGGTTTCGGCATGAAAGTTGCGGTTTTGCCGAAAGCGTGAGCGACGTTGTGTACAACGTATTTGTAGATCTGAATTTCGTCAGCTTTTTTGGTCATGGTGTTGAAGCGGGTAGCCACTTCATTCTGACCAGCGGTAGCGACTTCGTGGTGGTGAGCTTCAACCACCAGGCCCATCTGCTCCATGGTCAAACACATGGCTGAACGCAGATCCTGTGCGGAATCTACTGGCGGAACCGGGAAGTAACCCCCTTTCACTGCCGGACGGTGGCCTTTGTTGCCGCCTTCGTATTTGGTGCTGGAGTTCCATGCACCTTCGATATCGTCGATAGCGACGTGAGAACCAGAAATGCTGCTGCCGAAACGGATGTCGTCGAACAGGAAGAATTCTGGCTCAGGCCCGAACAGTACGGTATCCGCGATGCCGGAAGAGCGCAGGAAATCTTCAGCGCGTTTGGCAATGGAGCGCGGGTCACGGTCATAACCCTGCATGGTGCCCGGTTCCAGGATGTCACAACGGATGATCAGGGTCGATTCTTCAAAGAACGGATCCAGAACCGCAGTAGTCGCGTCCGGCATTAATACCATGTCGGATTCGTTGATGCCTTTCCAGCCACCAATTGAAGAACCGTCAAACATTTTGCCGTCTTCGAAGAAATCAGCGTTGACCTGGTGGGCCGGAATGGTGACGTGCTGTTCTTTACCTTTGGTATCCGTGAAGCGGAGGTCAACAAACTTCACCTCGTGTTCATTCAGCATCGTCAAAACGTGTTCTACTGACATACTTGGTTCTCCCGATTGTGTCATTTATCTATCGTCGTGGAACGAATATCGTTGTGGAAATGATGTTGTTACCGTACGTAAGTTATAGCTAAAACTGTGCCAACTTTATCCGAATAGTGCAAACAGGCATTCCCGCTGGTTTTTCACGCGCAGACAGACTGCACCAAGATAGTTAATTGCACCAGAGTTGCGCACCATATTGGTGATACTGCACCTAATTGGTGCTTGACGGGTAACGGGTTGCTGCTTTATTGCACCGTGAAAGGGATCACAGACCCGAGATACGCAGGTTGTTTGCGGAAGATGATTGTGATCTTGTTTAGTCGCTCGCTTAATACGTGTACAATAGCGCGCTATTTCTAAAATGCCTGAGGCAAAGCTGTGATCGAAAATTTGCGTAACATCGCTATTATTGCGCACGTTGACCATGGAAAAACCACCCTGGTTGATAAGTTGCTGCAACAGTCCGGTACTTTGGGTGAGCGTAATGACGCCACCGAACGTGTTATGGACTCCAATGATTTGGAAAAAGAGCGCGGAATTACCATCCTCGCCAAAAACACCGCCATCAACTGGAATGACTACCGTATCAACATCGTAGATACCCCGGGACACGCCGACTTCGGCGGCGAGGTAGAGCGCGTGATGTCCATGGTGGACTCGGTATTGCTGCTGGTAGACGCGATGGACGGCCCGATGCCGCAAACGCGTTTCGTAACCCAAAAAGCTTTTGCCCATGGCTTAAAGCCGATTGTTGTTATCAATAAGGTAGACCGTCCGGGCGCTCGCCCTGACTGGGTTGTCGATCAGGTTTTCGATCTGTTTGTAAACCTGGGTGCGACCGACGAGCAGTTAGACTTCCCGATTGTTTATGCCTCCGCGCTGAATGGTATTGCCGGCCTGGATCATAACGAAATGGCGGAAGACATGACGCCGCTGTTTGAAGCGATTGTGAAGCATGTGGAAGCGCCGAGCGTTGACGTTAACGGCCCGTTCCAGATGCAGATCTCCCAGCTTGATTACAACAACTATGTTGGTGTTATCGGTATCGGCCGTATTAAACGCGGCGTGGTGAAACCGAACCAGCAAGTCAGCATCATCGACAGCGAAGGCAAAGTACGTAACGGCAAAGTGAGCCAGGTGCTGGGCCATTTGGGTTTGCAGCGTATTGAAAGCACGCTGGCAGAAGCGGGCGATATCATTGCTATCACCGGGCTTGGCGAGCTGAACATCTCTGACACTATTTGCGACACCTCCTGTGTGGAAGCGTTGCCTGCGCTGTCAGTTGATGAGCCGACTGTAACCATGTACTTCTGCGTGAACACGTCGCCGTTCTGCGGTAAAGAAGGTAAATTCGTTACATCACGTCAGATTCTTGACCGCCTGCGTAAAGAGCTGGTGCATAACGTGGCGCTGCGCGTAGAAGAAACGGAAGACCCGGATGCATTCCGCGTGTCTGGTCGTGGCGAGCTGCATTTATCTGTTCTTATCGAAAACATGCGTCGTGAAGGTTTCGAACTGGCGGTATCCCGTCCGAAAGTTATCTTCCGCACGATTGACGGCCGTCGTCAGGAACCGTTCGAACAAGTGACTGTGGATATCGAAGAGCAGCATCAGGGCTCGGTGATGGAAGCGCTGGGTCTGCGCAAAGGCGAAATGCGCGACATGATCCCAGACGGCAAAGGTCGCGTCCGTCTGGATTACGTGATTCCAAGCCGTGGTCTGATCGGTTTCCGTACCGAATTTATGACCATGACCTCGGGTACCGGTCTGCTGTACTCCACGTTCAGTCACTACGATGACATTCGTCCGGGTGAAATCGGCCAGCGCCAGAACGGTGTGCTGATCTCTAACGGTCAGGGTAAAGCGGTTGCCTATGCGCTGTTCAGCCTGCAGGATCGCGGTAAGCTGTTCCTGGGCCACGGCGCTGAAGTGTACGAAGGCCAGGTCATCGGTATTCATACTCGTTCTAACGACCTGACAGTAAACTGCCTGACCGGTAAGAAACTGACCAACATGCGTGCTTCCGGTACTGACGAAGCAACCGTGCTGGTGCCGCCGGTGAAAATGTCACTGGAGCAGGCGCTGGAGTTTATCGATGATGATGAACTGGTTGAAGTCACGCCGAACTCGATTCGTCTGCGTAAACGTCACCTGACCGAGAATGACCGTCGTCGCGCGAATCGCTCCGCTAAAGACGAGTAATTCTCCGCTGGATGACAGCTTGCGTGAGTGCCGTCATGACTGACGGTACCACCCTGCGATAAGGCCCCGCTCTGGGGCCTTAGTTTTTTCTGCCAATACAGAGCAATGATCTTCGGCACTATTTTGTACCGTATTATGATCCTGCTTAGTCCCTGTTCAGCACCATTATTTCTCGCTACAGTGAAAATCTCACCGATGAATCTGGAGGATGCATGCTGTATATCTTTGATTTGGGTAACGTCATTATTGATGTTGATTTCAACCGCGTACTGGGAGTGTGGAGTAATTTAAGCGGAACGCCGCTGGCCACATTGCGTGAGCGCTTTGTCATGGGGCATACCTTTGAGCAACATGAGCGTGGTGAAATCAGTGATGAGGAGTTTGCGTCTCGTTTGTGCCATGAAATGGGTATTTCACTGAGTTTTGAGCAATTCTCTGCGGGGTGGCAGGCGATATTTCACGGTATTCGCAAAGATGTGATCGACATCATGCACCGCCTGCGACAAGAAGGACACCGTGTCGTCATACTCTCCAATACGAATCGACTTCATTGCCTGCATTGGCCTGAGCTTTACCCGGATGTGATACCGGCGGCAGACAAACTCTATTTATCGCAGGAAATGGGATGTCGCAAACCTGAAGCGGCGATTTACCAGCAGGTGCTGCAAGCAGAAGGCGTCATAGCGTCTGAGGCCTGCTTTTTTGACGATAACCCTGCCAACATTGATGCTGCGCAGGCTCTGGGTATTCAGGCCGTTCTGGTGAGTGATAAGCAGGTTGTGCCCGATTTTTTTGCCAGTCAGCTTTTTAAGCAGGAGTCATAAGGGCGTTATGATTGCATTAATTCAGCGGGTGTCGGCTGCCAGTGTTGTCGTTGATGGCGATACGATAGGGGAAATTGCACATGGGTTGCTCGTGTTACTCGGCGTAGAGCAGGGTGATGATGAACAAAAGGCGACCCGATTATGTGAAAAAGTGATCGGGTATCGGATTTTTAGCGATGACAACGGCAAGATGAATCTAAACGTTCAACAAACCGGCGGCAGCTTACTGGTGGTATCGCAATTCACGCTGGCGGCGGATACGCAAAAAGGCATGCGCCCCAGTTTCTCTCGCGGCGCGGCACCGGCGCAAGCCGAGCAACTGTATCAATATTTTGTCAGCCAGTGCCGTGAACATGGCGTGATGACGCAAACCGGTCGGTTTGCCGCTGATATGAAAGTCTCTTTAGTGAATGATGGGCCTGTCACTTTCTGGTTGCAGGTGTAGTGCCTAAATAAACAGAGGTTGAGACAGACATATGTATTACCTGAGAGTGCCGGAAAGTGCCGAAGAACTGGATGCCTACTACCAGTTTCGTTGGGAGATGTTGCGTAAACCATTACATCAGCCGCTCGGTTCTGAACGCGATGCCTATGATGCGCTGGCCCACCATCAAACGATTGTGGATGGGCAAGGCAATTTAGTGGCAGTGGGTCGCCTCTCAATCAATGCCGATAATGAAGCATCGATCCGTTTTCTGGCTGTGCACCCAAACGTACAGCGTAAAGGGCTGGGCACACTGATGGCGATGGCGCTCGAATCCGTGGCGCGGCAGGAGGGCGTTAAGCGCGTGGTGTGCAGCGCGCGTGAGGATGCTGTCGCCTTCTTTTCGCGGCTTGGATTTGCCAACCAGGGGGAGATAACAACGCCGCTGAGTACGCCGGTGCGTCATTTTCTCATGATTAAGCCGGTCGCTACGCTTGATGATATCCTCCATCGCCCGGACTGGTGCGGTCAGTTGCAGCAAGCCTGGTACAACCATATCCCGCTGAGTGAAAAGATGGGTGTACGTATCAGTCAGTATACCGGGCAGAAGTTTATTACTACGATGCCGGAAGCGGGTAATCAAAACCCTCATCATACGTTGTTTGCCGGTAGTTTATTTTCGTTGGCGACGCTAACCGGCTGGGGGCTTATCTGGCTGTTGCTGCGTGAGCGTCAGCTCGGCGGTACGATTATTCTGGCGGATGCGCATATTCGCTACAGCTCACCGGTGACGGGGCGTCCGAGTGCGGTTGCCGATCTTGGTTCGTTGAGTGGCGACCTGGACAGACTGGCTCGTGGCCGTAAGGCGCGGGTACAGTTGCAGGTCGAACTGTTTGGTAACGATCGGCAAGGGGCTGTTTTTGAAGGGGTGTACATCGTTCTGCCGCCAGAGGCGGACTCATCGGGCGAGCTGCCGGTTGCGGCTATCCGTTAAACGGCTATGCCCGCATTAATAGCGGCTGTCGATGAATGATATCTATTGTGTGCGTATATTTTTTGCATATATTGTGTACGCATCGTGAACAGCCCACCGCGACGGTAAACGTAGCGGCGGGCTGAGGTTCTTAAATCTGTGCTGATGGTGTGGCCGATGGTGCTGGTGGCGTTGCGGCAGGAGCCTCGGCTGGTGGTGTGACCGTGACCGGTGCCGGTGTGCTGTCAGCTACGCTACCTTGATGCATATTCTGGCTAAAGGTTCGTCCGTTACTATCAATTCCTTGCAGCGTTCCGCCCAGCGTTGATTTGAGCGGGGTGCTGGCATCCAGTCGGCCATTTACATGCAGTTGCAGATTGGTGTTGCCTGCTGGTGAGCTAGCCGGTTGCGGCCATCCCCATCGGGTTAACACATCAAACGCGACCGCTTTGCCGTTCAAATCCAGTGTAAATGCGCGTGAGGGCTGCTGGCTGATAACCGCTTTGGCTTCCAGCAAGCCGGTTTTTGTAAATGCGCTAAGATCGGTCAACGTAATTTGGTTGTCATTGGCGCTTAACGCCACGGACGGTCTGCGAACGTCCACCTTATTAAACGTCGCGTCGCTGGCATTCAGCGTCAGTGAGCCTTGCCAGATACCCCATTGATGATCGCGCGCCAGCAAAAGGTTATTGCCGAATCCATCAAGTGCCGTCAGTTGGAAAGGAAAATCGGGCGTGATGTCGATCAGCAGATTATGGTTGGCGTTAAACTTCTTGATTTCCACCTCAGCCAGCCAATCCGGTAGCGTGCGCAACCAGCGCTGCCGCCAGTCTGTCGGCAATGTGTACTCCATCCCCGCGACGGCCAGTTCATCGAGCGTCAGTCGGTGAGTGTTACGCAGCCAGTTGCCTGTGGTACGTAATAAGCCGCCTTCCCAACGGGTTGAGAATTGTTTGATATTCACGCCTTGCTTTGACAGATCAAGGCTGACTATCGGGTCAACAAAATGCATGTTGCCGTTGACGATGTCAGTTGCATTAAACGACAGGGAGCCATCATCACTTTGCCAGTCGTTCTGGCGGAAGGTGACATTTTGCAGCGTGACGTCCAAATCGGTAAATGCCCAGTTTAGCCCCTCGATGCGAGCATCAATCAGGTCAAAACGGTTAACCGTCACGGCGGGCAGCCGCGCCACTGGTTGCCAGAAATCCGTAATAGATTGCTGGGTTTGCAGTCGAACATTACTCAAGCGCAGTGTATTAATCAGCCAACTGCCATCTGCCGTCCGGGAGGCATTACCGGTCAGTTCACCGCGTGCGACGTCTGCACCGAAATTCTCAAGCGTCAGTTGCTGTTCGTTAAACTGACCCTGTACCAGCACTTTGCTGGCAGGGAGGTCATTGAGCGTTAACGATTGAGCGCTTAACTGAAAAGCGGCTTTTTTACCTAACAACGCCCCTTGCTCTGGTTTCCAGGGAACGATACCACCGGTGACTTGTTCACCCTGTAGACGCCAATCGCCATCCTGACCCTGTAGCGCCATATTTTTTAGCTGGAGCCGGTCGGCTTCAATGGGCAGAGTAAAACCGGTTTGTGCCAGATTAAGTGTGCCGCCTTCTAATATCAGGCTGGAAAAATGCCGAGGATCGGTTATCTGGCGTACGCTGAACCCCACCACAATGTTTTTAGCCGTCAGTGTAACGGGCTGATTTTTATGACTGAAACTCGTGTCCTGAAGCGTGATTTGCCCAGGGGAAGACCAGTCATGCGCCATTTTCTTAAATGACACCTGGTATTCGGAGCGCTGATTCACCCACTGGGTAATCTGCTTTGCCCCCCATTCTGTCTGGGCCAATACATACAGCACGATCGCGACCAGTAATGCCAGTAGCAGCAGTGTGAGAATAAGTTTCCCGATAAGTTTCATTGCCTCAGTCCGTGCCAGTCATAAAAGATTATGGTGTTATGCCGTAATTACTCAGCCGCCTCAACAAGTAACTTATTACAGCAAATAAATAAGGGCCGATGTTACACCATCGGCCCTTATTATCACGTCAGATTAAAAATTTCTGGAAGCGTGGCTTACTCTTTTTCGTGAGGAAAGACCAGATTCAACACAATTGCTGTGATGCCGCCCGCAGCGATACCGGACGATAACAGTGTTTTCAGCCAGTCTGGCGCAAATTGCAGAATCAGCGGCTGCTGAGAAACGCCCAGCCCGACGGCCAGCGACAGCGCAATGATCATGATAGCCCGACGGTTGAGCGGCTCACGGGAAACAATCCGCACGCCTGAAGCCGCGATGGTGCCGAACATGACGATGGTCGCGCCACCCAGCACCGGTTCAGGAATATGCTGGACAAATCCGCTGACTGCCGGGAACAAACCAAGCACGATAAGCATCAGCGCGACAACAAAACCGACATAGCGGCTGGCGACGCCGGTCAACTGGATTACGCCGTTGTTCTGGCCAAAGCAAGAGTTAGGGAAAGTGTTAAATACCGCAGACAGGCAGGAGTTGAGGCCGTTTGCCAGTACGCCGCCTTTCAGACGTTTCATATACAGCGGCCCGCTAACCGGCTGTTCCGAAACATCGGACGTTGCCGTGATATCGCCAATAGTTTCCAGTGACGTCACCATAAACACCAGCATTAACGGAACCAATAAACTCCAGTCAAAGCCAAGACCATAGTACATCGGCGTCGGCACCATGATGAGCGATGTGGTGCCGGAAGCGGTGTGCTCTGGCAACATCCCCATCAACCAGGCAGCCAGGTAGCCAATCGCCATGGCTATCACCAGTGAGGCGACGCGCAGATAAGGATTACGCTGGCGGTTGAGCAAAATAATGACGGCCAACACCACAGCGGCCAGTAAGAGATTTTTGGGGGCGCCGAAAGTGTGGTTGCTCATTGCCGCAAAGCCTCCGCCGATAGAGGTCAGGCCGACCTGAATCAGCGATAAGCCGATAATCATTACAACAATGCCGGAAACCAGCGGGGTAATGATGCGGCGCGCCAGATGTAATACGCGCGAGAGCAGCATTTCTGTGCAAGACGCTATCATCAGGGTGCCAAACAGCGCGGCCATCATGGTTGGCACATCTGCCCCGCCGTTTTTCAGCGCCATGCCGCCCATAATGAGCGGAGTCACAAAGTTAAAGCTGGTGCCCTGAATCGACAACAGGCCAGAGCCGACCGGCCCCCAGGTTTTAATTTGTAAAATTGATGCCAGGCCGGAGGCGAACAGCGACATGCTAATAATGTGCTGAGTGTCCTGGGCTGGCAGACCTAATGCCTGACAAATCAATAGCGCTGGGGTAATCACCGCAACAAACATGGCAAGCAGGTGCTGACAGGCGGCAAACAGCGTTTGCGGCAGCGGTGGTCTGTCTTCAAGGCGATAGATGAGTTCACTGCGCTGAGGTGCGGCAGCGGCTTCTGTTTGGGATGTTTCCGTGGTGGTAGTCATGATGTAAGTTGGCGTTCCTGAAACGACAAAGAGCGCATTTTAATGATCTCTTGGTTGAAAGCAAACGTTTGCTAATGTTCGAACGAATGATTTTTGGGTTATGGAATAACGCTAAAGATGATTTTTATTCTTAAAATAAGGGATACATGAATAAACCATCTGAATGGCTAAAATTTTATTTAGATATGAATTTCAATTCACTATATATAATTTTATTATCCTGCTAATTATATGTAATGTATTAATACCTATTATAAGTATTATTTTCAGCTAGATTAAAATATTTTGTATGATATATAATGACATAAAGTGTTATACGATAATTGTAATATGGCAAGATTGCGGGAAGCGACTTTCTCCCTTCTGCACTATATAAATAAAAATATTTCCCTTTAAAATACTCAAGAATGGTAATGTGAAATTAAAAATAGTGTTGATAGCGCTATTTTTTCTATAACGGCTCAAGCAACTGTCACCGAATTAAAAGGTGTTTGTGTTTTTGGCACTGTTTATGACACGCTACCAAAGGGGTTAAATTTGATGTGAATGATGAATTGATTGTGTCTGAATTAATCATTATTCCTATTGAAGGTGCTGAATACATACATTTTGTTGTACTTGATAGAATGAATAAAGAAAGTGCAATCGTTTATGATCCTGAAATTGGGAAAGTGAATATGCCGATTTATGAGTTAAAACATCGATGGAACGGATATGCATTATTAATCGGAGGCTGAGGTGACGAATAATATCAATGGGTTGAATAAGGGTGATGCAGCAGCTTATGGGGCATGGGGAATTCAGGTTAATAAAAGACATGAAAAATTCAATGAGCTCCTAAATATAGCAGCTAATGAACAGCAAAAAAACACGATGTCACCTGTTTCACTCGTGAATTCAAAAACAGGGAATCATGTTTTTAATGGTTTTTTCAGTAATTTCTTGGAAGGTAATCCTGATACTCCATCAGGAAAAGATGTATCGAATAGCTTATCTAAGGAGGAGAAGTTTATTTTAAATGAAGCTAATTCTTTGTTAAGAAATAGGATTATCTTCAATAAATATATATCACAGTTACAAAATTCTGAAACCAATACCGGTTCAGTGATTTTTGTTAAAATATAATATATATTTTTTAGCTATATGTAGTAATGATATTGACCATAAAATGGATCCTAACGTGGTGCATCAAGCGTTGGTATAGCGTGTACGTTCAGGAAGCCAGCGTGCTATCAGGGCGTTGGCGTGTTCAGGGTAATGGGTATGGAGATGGCGGGCAACGCGTTGCACCTGAGGGATAAGTGCCTGATCGCGCAATAAATCGGCGACCTTAAACACGGCATTACCGGTCTGGCGTGTACCAAGAAGCTCCCCTGGGCCGCGAATTTCCAGATCGCGCTGGGCAATCACAAAGCCGTCATGGCTGTCGCGCAATACCTGCAAACGCATTTGCGCGGTTTTACTCAGCGGTGATTTATATAGCAGCACGCAGTGTGACGCGATGGCTCCTCGCCCGACGCGGCCACGCAACTGATGCAATTGCGCTAACCCCAGTCGCTCCGGGTTTTCGATAATCATCAAACTGGCGTTAGGCACATCAACGCCGACTTCTATCACCGTTGTTGCAACCAGTAATTGTAATTGGTTGGCTTTAAAGGCCTCCATGACCGCCTGCTTTTCTTTGGGTTTCATGCGGCCATGCACCAGACCAATCGCGAGATCGGGTAAGGCTAACTGTAACTCCTGACAAGTGGCTTGCGCCGCTTGTGCTTCCAGCAGGTCAGACTCTTCAATCAGCGTACACACCCAATATGCTTGTCGCCCCTCTTGCAGACAGGCGTGGCGTACTCGTTGGATAATCTCGTCGCGCCGGGTATCCGGGATTGCGACGGTGGTAATAGGGGTGCGCCCAGGCGGTAGCTCATCGATGATGGAGGTATCAAGATCGGCATAGGCGGTCATTGCCAGCGTGCGCGGGATGGGGGTGGCGGTCATAATCAGTTGATGAGGATGAAAGCCCTGCTCTTCGCCTTTCTCCCATAACGCCAGTCGCTGATGTACGCCAAAGCGGTGCTGCTCATCAATGATGACCAACGCCAACCCGTTGAATTGTACCTGCTGCTGAAAGATGGCGTGCGTGCCGACCACCATCGCCACCTGACCGCTGGCGATAGCATCTTGTTGCGCCTGACGCGCCTTGCCTTTTTGTTTGCCTGCCAGCCAACCGACTTCGATGCCCAGTGGCTCAAACCAGCGGCGGAAGTTGGCGGCATGTTGTTCGGCGAGCAGCTCGGTCGGTGCCATCATGGCGACTTGCTTACCATGGGCTATCGCCCGCAGTGCCGCCAGAGCCGCGACCAGCGTTTTCCCCGACCCAACATCGCCTTGCACCAGACGCATCATCGGAAACGACTGACCCATATCTTGCTCGATTTCGGCCACGACTCGCTGCTGTGCGGCCGTTGGCGTAAAGGGCAGCGCCGCCAGTAGCCGTGATTTTAACGGGTGTTCCGGTGGCAACGGCTGGGCGTGATGACGTTTTGCGCCAGCTCTGACCGCCAGCATACTGAGCTGATGGGCCAGCAGTTCTTCCATGACCAGCCGCTGCTGCGCCGGATGATGCCCTTGCTCAAGCTCACTGAGTTTGACATCCGGCGGTGGGCGATGCAGCGTACGCAGCGCCTCGGGCAAGCTGATCAGTCCATGGCACAGCTCTTGTGGCAGCAGTTCGGTCATTGGGCTGCTATCCAGACAGGCGAGCGCCTGATCGGTCAATTTGCGCAGCGTCGCTTGCCGCACCCCTTCTGTCGTGGGGTAAACTGGCGTGAGCGTTTCCTGAAGTTCAACGACGGCGCTCTCGCCCTGCACCCGGTATTCAGGGTGGATTATTTCGCCGCCGAGTTTACCCCGGCGCACTTCACCGTAAGCGAGCACTCGCTTACCGGGTGAGAGGCTATTTTTCATGGCAGCGTTAAAATTGAAGAAGCGCAGCGTCAGCACACCGCTGCCATCGCTAATCTGGCATGTCAGCATGCGTTTACGACCAAACGAGATGTCGCAGCGCAACACGTCGCCTTCCACCGTGGCATACATACCCGGCAGCAGGTCGTTGATGGTGTAGAGATGGGTGCGGTCTTCATAGCGCAACGGCAAGTGCAGTAACAGGTCTTGTACGGTTTCAAGCCCAAGCCGCGCCAGTTTTTCCGCCAGGCTGGCCCCAACACCCGCAAGCGTACTCAACGGTTGGGTGTGCAGCAGGCCGCGATGCATTATCGCTCCGCGACGAGCTGAGGTTCGGCTGCCTGCATCGCGGCCCACCATGCGGTTTCGGCGATAACCTGACCGTTTGTGTCAATCAACGGGCGCGGCAGGCCTTTACGTTTGGCGACGCGAGCCAGCACCGGGTAGCCGCCCTCAAAAAGCAGGCGTTGCTGCTCTTCTTCATCCAGCGGGCTGCTGTCTCGCCGATACAGACCGGCGATTTGGCGCTGGCGCTGTGCTTCATACAAAATCAGTGCAGAGGCAACGGACACGTTGAGTGACTGCACCATGCCAGTCATCGGGATGATGATGTCATGATCGGCTAATGCCAGCGCTTCGTCGGAGATGCCGGTTTTTTCCTGGCCGAGCAGAATACAGGTTGGACGCGTGTAATCGATGTCACGAAAATCAACCGCGCTGGCTGAGAGATGTGTGGCAAGAATTTGCATTCCCTGCGTTTTTAGGTGGGAGACCGCATCGTGAATCGTGCGATGCGTTTTCACCTGAACCCAGCTATTGCTGCCCGCAGCCGTCGAGACGAGCGTCCTCATGCGGTGTGTCGGCCAAACCGCATGAACCTGATGTACGCCTACCGCATCGGCCGTGCGGATCACGGCGGAAATATTGTGCGGTTTGTGTACCTGCTCCATGCAAACTGTCAAATCAGGCTGGCGGTTATTGAGCATCTCACGGATGCGTGCATAACGTTCTGGGCTCATAACGGGTTAATTTCGGTTACGGTTAACTTTTATCACATCCGGCATCACCCGAATCTTGCGCATAATATTCGCCAGATGAACGCGGTCGCGTGCGGTGAGGCGGATAAAGGCACTGTATACACGGCCATCGCGCTCTTCGGTATTAATACTCTGAATATTTGAGCTCGATGCGCTGATAGCCGCCGTCAGGTTCGCCAGCGCGCCCTGATGATTGAACATATCGACCTTAATTTCGGTCATGAACTCCTGCTCAGTCACTTTATCCCACTCTACCGCCATGAATTTTTCTGGCTCTTTCTGGTAGCCACGGATGTTGCGGCAGGACTCGTGATGAATCACCAACCCTTTGCCAGGGCTGACGTGTGCAATAATCGGATCGCCTGGAATCGGGCGGCAGCACTTGGCAAAGGTGATCAGTACGCCGTCTGCGCCTTTGATAGGCAGCTTGCGAATACCGGTTGTGCCGGTTTCCGTATGCTCTTCCAGCAGGTTATTGGCGACAACCACGCTCATTGCATTACCGAGGCCCACTTCGGCCAGTAAATCATCCAGCGAAGCCAGTTTCATGCGCTCCAGCTCACGCTGGATATTATGTTCAGGAATATCAGACAGTTTGCGTCCATTACCCAGAGCATGGTTGAGCAGACGACGGCCAAGACTGACGGAATCATCGCGCTTGAGGTTTTTCAACATCTGGCGGATTTTTGCCCGGGCTTTCGAGCTGACGACAAAATTCAGCCAGGCGGCATTCGGGCGAGCGCCCGGCGCGGTGATAATTTCTACCGTCTGACCGCTGGAAAGCGCCTGCGACAGAGGGTATGGCTGGCGATCGACGCGCGCGCCGACGCAGGCATGGCCGATGTCGGTATGTACTGCGTAGGCGAAATCGACCGGAGTAGAACCGGCGGGTAACTGAACGATACGCCCTTCGGGTGTGAAAACGTAAATCTCATCAGGGAACAGATCAGATTTCACGCTTTCAATAAATTCAAACGAGCTGCCTGCGCTTTGTTGCAGTTCCAGCAAGCTTTGCATCCAGCGTTGCGCCCGCACCTGAGCGGTGGTGCTGCTGCTTTCGCCTTCTTTGTACGCCCAGTGTGCCGCCACCCCCATTTCCGCCATTTGGTCCATGTCCTCGGTGCGAATTTGTACTTCAACCGGAACACCGTGCGGGCCAATCAATGAGGTATGCAGTGACTGATAGCCGTTGGCTTTGGGAATGGCGATGTAATCTTTTACCCGCCCAGGGCGTGGTTTGTAGAGACTATGTACCTGGCCGAGTACGCGATAACAGGTATCCACCTCTTTGACTATCACCCGGAAGGCATAAATATCCATAATCGAGTGAAAGCGCTGCTCTTTGAGGTGCATCTTGCAGTAAATAGAATAGAGGTGTTTCTCTCTACCACTGACGCGGCAACTGACGCCTGCTTCTTTTAAACGCCCTTCGATTTCAGAGAGGATCTTCTGAATCATCTCTTTACGATTACCGCGTGCGGCTTTGACCACCTCTTTGATAACGCGATAACGGTTGGGATAGAGCGCTTCGAACCCTAACTCTTCCAGCTCGGTTTTCAGATGGTGAATACCGAGGCGGTGAGCCAGCGGGCTATAGATTTCCAGGGTTTCGCGGGCGATACGGCGGCGTTTATCTGGCCGCAGCGAGCCGAGCGTACGCATGTTATGGGTGCGGTCGGCCAGTTTTATCAGGATAACGCGAATATCCTGCACCATCGCCATGATCATTTTGCGGAAGTTTTCCGCCTGCGCCTCTTTCTTGTCGCGGAATTTCAGCTTATCGAGCTTAGAAACCCCCTCCACCAGCTCGGCGACGCTTTTTCCGAACAACTGCTCCATATCCTGATAGGTAGCAGGCGTATCTTCGATAACATCATGCAGCAGCGCCGCCATCAACGTTTCGTAATCAAGGCGCATTTCCGCCAGAATACACGCGACGGCGACAGGATGTGTAATGTAAGGCTCACCGCTGGAGCGAGTTTGCCCCTCGTGAGCATCACGTGCGACAAGATAAGCCTGCTTAAGACGTTTTATCTGATCTTGTGGCAGATAACGTTGAATCAGCAGGTCGAGGCTTTCGAAAAGATACAAGGGCGACTCGTAGGCAGATGCGAAATTAACGACGACCTTCAGCGATAGCGGTGACAGCCTGAATCTCTGCTGCTTCCTGCTCCTGCTGTTCCTGACGCTCGCGGGTATCCAGAATCTGATTATTGATGAGACCTTCCTCGATTTCGCGCAGTGCGATCACGGTATATTTGTCGTTCTCTTCTGGAACCAGCGGATCTTTGCCACCCACCTGGATCTGACGGGCGCGACGGGCTGCGACCAGCACCAGGTCAAAGCGATTACCAATTTTTTCTACAGCGTCCTGAACAGTTACGCGTGCCATAGTGTGTACTCCAGTGGGGAAATAAAATGACTGGGCATCATACTGAAACTGCCGTCAGTCTGCCAATAGTTTGCTGATTAAAGCGTCATGCCGAACTTTCTGGCGCGCCAGACGCAGCCGTTCGGCCCGAATAATGGTTTTCAAATCCAGCAATGCCAGATCGAAATCGTCATTAACAATCAAATAATCATATTCGGCGTAGTGGCTCATTTCGGCGACCGCCTGTTTCATTCGACGGGCGATAACCTCTTCGCTGTCCTGACCTCGGCCACGCAGACGACGCCCCAGCTCATCTTGTGATGGCGGCAGGATAAAGATGCTACGGGCTTGCGGCATACGCTGGCGAATTTGACGAGCGCCTTGCCAGTCGATATCCAGAAACACATCAACGCCGGTGGCCAGCACCTGCTCTATAGCCGCGCGGGATGTGCCGTAATAGTTGCCGAAAACTTCAGCATACTCCAGAAAATCCTCTTCGGCGATCATGCGTTTAAACTCATCGACCGACACGAAAAAATAGTGCTCGCCATGGACTTCACCTGGCCGTACCGCCCGGGTGGTGTGCGAAACGGACACTTGAGTGTCATACAACGGCTGTGTTTTCAGCAGCGCCTGAATCAGGCTGGATTTTCCTGCTCCGCTGGGCGCGGAAACGATATACAACGTGCCTTGAGCCATAGTGAATTCTGTTTGGTAGAGAAGATAACGAGAAGCGCAGCCAGTCGCGCATTTTTCCGCATTATACACGCCGTTTTATTGTCAGTCGCGTTCAATAGCCTGCGCGGATTGCAGGAGGATGTCATGCAGACATTGGCCATTATGCCAATGCGCTTCCGGTTATCTTTGTCTGTAACGCCAGTGCGTTTTTTTTCTGCGGCCCATTGCGCAGTTTGCTGCATCAGCACTCGTTTTCAGCGGTTTCCTGCGTTTTACTCCGGCGAGTTTCACGGAGGAGACGCGATGCGATATCAATGGATACTGATAGTGGTTGTCGTAATGGGATGCGGTATGGCCGGTGCATCCTGTCCGGCATGGTCGCCCTGGCGCGCCGAACAGGAGATGACGCGGGTGGGCGAGCAACTGGCAGAGTGGGATAACGCCTATTATGCGCGAGGCGAGAGTTTGGTGTCCGATCAGGTTTATGATCAACTTCGCCAGACGCTGTCAGTCTGGCAGGCTTGCTTTTCCTCTGATACGGCTCGCTATGCCGTTCGTTTGCCTTCTGGCGGTAAGCAACAGCATCCGGTGGCGCATACCGGGTTGAAAAAACTCTCGCAGCCTCTTGAGTTAACGCAGTGGTTTCGGGCCCATCATGATATTTGGGTGCAACCCAAAATAGACGGCGTTGCCGTCACCCTTGTCTATGAGAACGGCCAGCTGGCCCGCGCGATAAGCCGTGGTAATGGTCTGCAAGGTGAGGACTGGACGGAGAAAGTCCGGCTAATGCGCCGCGTGCCGCAGTCCCTTTCTGGTGCGCCGGGTAGCCTTGTATTGCAGGGGGAGATTTTTTTACCGGTGGAGGGCCATCGTCAGCAGCAAAAGGGCGGCCTTAATGCCCGCGCCCGTGTGGCAGGTGAAATGCGGCGCACTCACCCTTCGGCGCTATTGCCTCATCTTGGTGTGTTTATCTGGGCGTGGCCGGATGGCCCGGTCGAAATGGCGCAGCGATTAGCGCAATTGCGTGCGATGGGCTTTGGTTTGACGGCAGAGTATACCCATTCGGTGGCATCTCTGGAGAATGCCCGCTATTGGCGAGATTTTTGGTATCAGTCACCGTTGCCTTTTGTCACCGATGGTGTGGTATTACGTCAGTCTCAGGAGCCGGCAGGGCGTTTTTGGCCAGACAGTCCGGCAGGCTGGGCGATAGCCTGGAAATATCCGCTAGTGAGTCAGGTAGCGGAGGTGGCGGCGGTTGATAAACGCGTGGGGCGAACCGGAAAGATAGCCGTCGTTTTGCGATTACAACCGATCATTCTTGATGATAAGCGGGTAAGTCGAGTGAATCTTGGCTCTTTAACGCGCTGGCGTCAGTGGGATGTGATGCCGGGAGACTGGGTGAGTATCAGTCTCGCGGGGCGCGGAACCCCGCGCTTAGAGCACGTTGTGTGGCGCAGCCGTATGCGCCAGGCACCAGACGTACCCGAATGGGAGCCGATGGATGTGCTCGGTTGCCTGCGCTGGAGTCCGCCATGTCATGAACAATTTCTTGCCCGCCTGGTATGGATGAGCGGGCGTAATGGGCTGGCGCTTACAGGGGTCAGTGAGGGGACATGGCGGCGTTTGATACGTAAGGGCGGATTGCCGGATATGGTGTCGTGGCTGGCGATGAGTGCGGAACAATTGGCTCAGGCGGGCGAACTGGGGGAAAAACAGGCGCTGACCCTTTATCACCGTTTGCAGCAGGCCCGCCACCAGCCGCTAAAAAACTGGTTGCTGGCATTGGGTATACCATTACCACGTAGCGCTTTCTCGGTATTGGATGGCGTGCCATTAGACGTATTAACACAGCGAACGGTGGCTGACTGGCAAGGTTTTGCGACAATTGGAGCCCGGCGGGCACAGCGAATATGGGATTTTTTTCATCATCCCGAACTTGCCAGTCAGCTCCAATGGTTGAATGAGCAACGCGTGGAAATATCGCCCCGGTAATAAAGCGCTTTACTCATAACGTTCATCTATAAATCGTCCTGTCAGGGAATTTCATTTTGTGCGCTAAAACAGCAAAAAGAAAATTAACATGTCGGTAGTCAGAAATAGAATCGCTATTCTGGTGATGGATAAATTAATTTTATCTGTTTGTGTAAAGTTATTTCAGTTAATTTCCGTTTATTTCGCTGATGGTGGGCGGGTAATAGGCTGGCGACGGCGGGGGGCTGAACTTTCTGTGGCGCGCTCTGTCTGTTTACAGGATATCTTTTACCTCTGGAGCAGAGTCTGGCATGAAATTTCCGCAGGCATTGTCACAGCCGCGCCTGTCTTGGTTGCTGGCGTTCTATATTGGCTTTTTTTTGAATGCATCGATTTTCTATCGCCGAGAAGATGCCTTCCCTTTTTTCAGCAGTAATATTTTTGCCAGCCATATTCCTATTTTGGTGGAATTAACCGCCTGCGTTTTGTTTACCTTTTTCTTAATGCGGATATTGTCTTTAGGGGGACGGCGTTTTTTTCGTATTACGGCATCATTACTGGTCATCATTTCGGTGGCGGCCAGTTATTACATGACATTTTTTAATGTAGTGATTGGTTACGGCATTATTGCTGCGGTCATGACAACAGATATTGATTTATCTAAAGAGGTGGTCGGTGGGGCTTTTGTCATTTGGCTGGCGGGCCTAACCCTTCCCGCGCTGTATCTTATCTGGAAAGCGCCCTTGCAACAGACGCTGATGACACAACTGCAATCGCGGGATAAACGCTGGACGACAGTGCTCGGCTTGCTGGCGGTTGCCGCGATGGTGTGGGCACCATTGCGTTATCTTGACCGAATGAACAGCTCTGCCGAGAAAGCGGCCAATCAGGATTTACCCAGTTATGGCGGCGTGGTAGCCCATTCTTATCTGCCAGCGAATTGGCTGTCTGCTGTTGGGTTATTTGCTTACGCCCGTTATGACGAGAGTCAGGATGACAGTGAGTTGTTTGATCCTGCTAACGCTTTTACGTATCAGCCTCCAGCCGGAATAGAGGAGACCTATGTGGTCTTCATTATTGGCGAAACCACCCGCTGGGATCACCTGGGATTGCTGGGTTATCAGCGAGATACAACCCCTCAATTGGCGCAGGAGCCTGACTTGCTGGCGTTTCGTGGCCGCTCCTGCGATACCTCTACCAAGTTGTCGATGCGTTGTATGTTTGTGCGCGAAGGCGGAACGGAAGACAACCCGCAGCGAACGCTGCGCGAGCATAATATTTTTGCTGTGATGCAGTCTCTTGGCTTTAGTTCAGAGCTGTTCGCGATGCAAAGCGAGGTCTGGTTTTATAACAATATTCGGGCCGATAGCTACGCGTTTCGTGAAATGATCGCGTCAGAAAAGCGCAACGAAGGTAAAGCGGTTGATGACATGCTGCTGGTGGATGAATTATCGCGCTCGCTGGCCCGTTACCCTAAAGGCCAGCATTTGGTGGTGCTGCATACGAAAGGCTCACACTACCTTTATTCGATGCGCTATCCACGCAGTTATGCCCGTTTCCAGCCGGAGTGTATGGGCGTTGATGCGTCTTGTACTCGTGAGCAATTAATTAATTCATTTGATAACAGCGTGTTATATACCGATGCGTTTATCAAGCGGGTGATAGATCAGCTACGCGGCAAAAAAGCTTTATTGGTGTACGCATCCGATCATGGCGAATCAATAGACGAAAACTACCATCTGCACGGAACGCCACGGCAAGTGGCACCGCCAGAGCAATTCCGTTCGCCGATTATGCTATGGGCATCGCCGTTGCTGTTGGCCCAGCCGGATTATCGGCGCGCATTTGACCGCCTGCGAGTGTTACAGCAGCAAGGCCGGGTATTACGGCATGAGGAAATCTTTGACGCTATGCTGGGGTGCCTGGGTTATCGCTCGCCCGATGGCGGCATAAAGGCCGACAATAATTGGTGCGCTTTGCCAGCGGAGTCAGCGCGTTGAGCGCCTCTACTGCCTACTGATACTGTGGCCACGCAGGGTAAACCGGCGTTAATCCTATCCGGCGTTAATCCTATGATGTGCAGCGAGGGCGGCGAAAAGTGGCAAATTCTGTATGTCAGCATAGCGGGAGCCTACTTTGTCGCCAACCTGCGGGCTTTGATGAAAAAGGGATTGACGCTACCATAGGTGCGCAGTAATATGCGGCCCGCGTTCGGTGAGTGGCGCAGCCTGGTAGCGCACTTCGTTCGGGACGAAGGGGTCGGAGGTTCGAATCCTCTCTCACCGACCATTTTCAAACGGTTTCCCGATAACTGTTAACATGAAACTCGCATCGTAAAGATAGCGAGTTTTTTTGTTTCTGGCCTCAGCCCGTCAATTCCCGCATGGCATTTTCTGTTTTTCCCATCGTTGCCTCGTTATCCCATGACTATTGCACAGATTACAGCGACATCTCTTGCTTCAGTCCGTTTTTTTGGGGTGATTTCTGGTCTGTTTATTTTTTTATTTTCTGTTTTTTATTGGGTTTTTTATTAATACATTCTGTTTTGTCTGTTATTTACCTTATTTTACAGATTGACCAATTTCTTGATCATTTAGTCAATGAATCGTTAGGTTTTTTAATGAAATAACATTGATTGAGATGAAAAAAACAGCACGTGCATGATGTGCTGATGTCATGCGTTTATGGCCGGCTATTTTTGTCTCTGGCGTGGGTTATTGCAGTAAGCGCAATGCTTGCTCTGCTTGCATCCGGCGTCCCTGATCGGCAAGTTCACGACCAGAACGCGCGGGAGCGCGCAGCGCTGCGTTCAGGTAGGTTTTTGCCTCGGTTTTGCGGCCGGATTTCAGTAAGAAATCGCCGTAAAAGTAGTTGGCATCAATACTGTTGGGGTTTATGGTCAGTGCCGTTTTCAGGTATGTTTCCGCTTTTTCTTCATTGCCAAAACCTAACGGCCAGCCGGGAACCTGATAATACAGTACGCCGAGAATGGTATACGCCGAGCCATCAAGGGCCTGAGGGTCAAGGGCGAGGGCTTTTTCCAGCGAATTTTTCGCCTGTTTCGCCAGGCTCAGTGCCTCGCGACCTTCTTTAACTCCGGCAAGGCTACTGTCTACCATGGCTGACCAGATAAGATAGTCAGCCTTGCCGGGGTGTTGGTTGGCCTGCGCCTGCGCCGTTTGGCTGAGTTCGGAAAAGCACGGCGCTTTTTGTCTTGCCAGCGTGTGGTACTGGCAAACTGACCACTGCCGATGAATATCAACCGGTGCAATCGCGCCCGCTTGCCCAACGATAACAACGCTACTGAGTAGCGTGATGGCCTGATACCTGAGCGGGCGAATGCGCATGCGGAGTTCCTGTTATTCCTGTCCTTTGGTATGACGCCAGTGTTTAGCGAACTGGCGGCAGAGTGTGCTATCTAGTACCGACGGCATCAGCGTGTTTAAGCACATCACCAGCTTTTCACGCAGGCTCTGTTTACGACGAACGTTCTCTTTTTCCAGCATCATGACCGCCTTTTCCGCGATTTTTTGTTCGTTATCAACGCTCGTTAACGGTAGCGGTTCTTGTGTTCGGGTGTGTAACGCAGGTGCGCCACGCGGCAACCTGGGTGACAGGTGCAATACATTAACACCCTGAGATGACAATTCTCGGTACAGCGCTTCGCTAAAACCGCGCAGCGCGCTTTCCCCGGCGCAGTACACGCTGTAGCCGGGGTATCCCACGCTAAATGTGGGGCTGATATTCATGATAATTGCCGACGAATTAAGGCAATCAAGCAGGGCATTTGTAAGCAGGATAGGGGTTGCCGCTGTTTGCATCAGCTGGCGTTGGATTGTGCTGTAATTCTGTGTCGCAAACGGATGAAAAACGGGGGCGTCGATATAATTTATCAGGACATCTAGCCTGGCGTTTTCTGGAAAACACTCCGCCAGCGCGCTGAGGTCTTGTTCGTCGCCCAGGTCTGCCAGCAGAATATTATGGTGGCCAGGGTTCGGTAAGCGCCGAATCAGTGCTAATAATGGCTGTTCGTTCTGGCCTGCCAGATACAGCCGCGCGCCTTTGGCTGCCAGTAATAGCGCCAGTTCCTGACCGAGAACACTGATAGCGCCTGTCAGTAAAATGCGTTTGTTTTCAAGTTTCATTTTAGTGCTCCGTGAGGCTGTGCAGCATATTGCTGTACAGCGGATAGACCACGTGAGCGGTATGAATAATGGCGTGTTTGTCGCCACCATCACGGATGTTGTCCATCAGCGTTGCAAAAAAGCTGAGATGCGCATCGTTGGAGGCGCGGTGTGATCGCAGGTACGTCATGGCGCTGGCTGGTAAACCCAGCTCGCTTTCTACCTGTTCGGCCAGTTCTGGCGCAATGTGCATATCGCTGCCTTCAAGTACGTGTACCAGGCCGAAAATGCTCATCGGGTTATGCTGGATTTGCTCATAAAGGTAGGCGGCCATCAGGTCGGTGTGGCGTGGCGGCGCATGGCGATGCAGGAACGCTGTTTCTCCGCCACACGCCAAAATGTCGTTGATTATCCAGGCTTTGTGGCCGTATTCCACCTGAATGTAGTCGCTAATCGCCCGGCGCAGCCAGGTTTGGTGAGGGGGAAGGCGGCTTCCGGCAGCCATCAGCAGCGATGCCGTATAACTGGCGTAATAGTAAGCCTGCGTCAGAAAAGCGATATACACATTTTCAGTCAGCGTTCTCTGGCGGCAGGCGTGAACCACCGGAGAGGTGAGAATCAGTTGTTGCGATGGCAAGGTAGCGGATTGTAATTGTTGATAAAAACCCATTTTGTGCTCCCGAATAGCCTTAGCAGGCAGGTATGTGGATAGCCGCGTTTTATGGCGCTTATCGCTCGTCAGGTATGTCCAGACCGTAAGATTTCTCTGGTTAGCCATAAGGCAATTTACGATGCTGCCATACTAGCGAGGGAGCATTAAGAGAGACTTAAGACCGTTAAAAAACCTCGTGCAGGCAATAATAATGCTGATAATTCAAAGCCGATTTAACGGGGCTGATTACTCACAGGAGAAAAGATGTCGGGATCTCGCTTGGCCTATCGAATGGCAATGATGGCAGTGATGACCAGCGCCTCGCTGGTTGGGCTGGCTCAGGGGTATTCAATCCCGCTGGTGACATTGAAATTAACGGCGTTGGGGTATGGCACCGCGTTAACCGGGGTGATGTCTGCGTTACCGGCGATTGGCGTGTTTGTGTCTTCATGGGTGGCAGCACCGGTGGCAGCACGCCTGCCCGCCGGGCGGTTACTTGCACTGTCAACCCTGGGGATGGGAATCAGTCTGGCGCTCTCTTTTTATCTCGACAGCCTGCCAGGGCTGGTGCTGCCGCGATTTGTGATGGGGTTTTGCTGTGGCCTTATCATCGTCATGGGAGAAACCTGGGTGAGCGGTTATACGGCGGAACATCGGCGTGGCGTATTAGTCGGGATTTACGCTACCGCCTTTACCGGTTTGCAATTGCTTGGGCCGTTGATGATTTCGCTGACAGGGCTGGATAACCCGATTGGGCTATGGCTGATTCTGGCGCTGCATGTTGGTTGCCTGTTGATGTTGCCCGGCGCTTCTTTTGCACGGATGACGTTCAACGCCCATCGCCAGCGCAACCTGTTTTCTCTGCTGCTGGCTGCGCCGGCATTGGCGATGGCAGTGTTCGCATTTGCTTTCTTCGATGGCGCTGTGCTGGCGATGCTGCCGCTATACGGTATGTCGTATGGCTATGAGGAGAGCCTGGCGGTGTTGCTGGTAACGGTATTATTTATTGGTGATACGCTGCTTCAGGTGCCTATCGGCTGGCTTTCCGACAAGTTTGGTACGGCGCAGGTACACCGCTACTGTGGCGCTCTTTTTGTGCTGATGCTGGTGGGGTTGCCGCTCAGTTATGGTACGGGTTGGGTATGGGTGAATGTGTTCTGGCTGGGTGCGGTGGCGGGCAGTATTTATACCCTGTCGCTGGTGAGAGCCGGTAAGCAGTTTCAGGGCGTGGATTTGGTCGCGATTAATGCGCTGTTTGGTGTGTTATGGGGGGTCGGCAGTTTTAGCGGGCCACTGATGAGCGGCGCACTGATGCAGTGGTATGGCCATAATGGTTTGATAATTATTCTGACGTTACTGGGCTTACTGTTCCTGCTGGCCAATGCGTTGCCCGCGCCGTGGCTATCATCACGCACCCATACGCTGAAATAAGCGCGTCTGTTTTACGGCGCAACGGCAATTTAACCTGCCGTCGCTTAACCCGTCGCGGCTGTCATCCTGATCATCCTGACGACCGCATTCGCTGTGTGCCCGCCGCATGTGGTCGCCGGGGAGGGATAACGATGACACACGGGCAGGCGCGCTGCCCGTGTATTTGCTCAGGTCGCCTTCGCGTGTTCGCGGCTTACTTTGAGTATTGCACCGGTAACAGCGCGCTGTTATCCACAGCGTCGTTCAGCCGTTTTAGCGCGGCATCCAGCGGGCATACCGTGCCGATTTCTGTTTTCTCGCATCCCTCGAAAGAAAACTCACTGCGCAGCGGCGGATGTTGGCTGTCCAGCGGCTCAAGGTTGCGGATTTGGTCGAGCGATTGCGCCTGAAAGTAGAGTCGCAGGAAGCGCTGGCCGGATTGCAGGTTCCGCCAGCGCTCGAAAATCAGGCTGCCCGCCGGCGGAATATTACCGCGCGGATAATCGCCTTGTTGCCAGGTGAAACCCAGCATGGCGCGCAATTTGGCAATATTGGTGTCATGAGCAACATACAGCAGCCATTTGGCCTCGGGCGGTGCGTCAGCCTGATGGTCAGGAGCCAGCGCCAGTGCAATTTGGTGCATCAGCGTTGAGGCTCCCCGGCGGGCAACGTAGGGTAAATCGTTAGTGAAATCATACTGGATAGTCGCCATCGTCATCAGGGCGCTCACCTCGGCGGCGCTGCGCGCCTGACCAAAAGCGACCTGGCTGAGTGGGTTGTTGTTGCTATAGGCCAGCCGGATAGTTTCGGCCATGTTCGCCAGTGTTTCCGGGCCGTGTAGCGAGATGTTGCCCTTCTTGCTCTCTTTGATGGCCCATTCGGTTTCAAAGGCTGGGCAGGCGGTATTCGGCAGGCAGACCGCCTGTTTCAGCTTGTCGATAACCGGTTGTAGCGAGGTTTGTATCTGGCGCGCGCTTTGGCCCTGCATGGCATGTTCGAGCGCGGCTTTGACCTGTGCCTGGTCGAGCGTCACGCCGGCGGCTTCCGCATGAAATAGCGTATCCTGTTTTTCGCTGGCCGGGCCTTGAATCGTAACGCCGCAGCCGGGAAACACGCCATCCATTAACGCCATCGCGGTTTCCTGCGTGCGCTGCAACGGGCTTGCCCAGACAAACACGTCGCCGGGCTGTGGGCAGTGTTGTGTCAGCAGGCCGTGCTGACGCAGATAGCTACCTTCATACTGACCTTTGTGTACCGCCGCCGCGTAGCCATGGCCGGTGAGCTCGCCGTAGCGGGTCAGCCATTGCGGCCACTCGCGCCCGGTGCCCGCCTGAATGGTCTTCATGTTGCCTTCTGTGGGCGGCCGCACACCGTGGCGGCTAATCTCAACCACCTTTTCCAGTTGCCAGTCAGCGCTGGTTTGCGCCTGAGCGCTGAATAATGGCAGCGCGGACAAAAATAGCCCGGCTGCGATGCGCGTCATGATTTTTTGCTTGCGTGTAGAGAGCATGATGAATCCTCAGAGTGGGGATGTCGGCGGCGGATGCCACTTGTCGTTGTGACTCGTTATGACGTCGTCGCTACATGGTGCATAAGGCTAAGTCAGCACGGCGGCAGGAAACATCCTTTTTCTATGTAAGAATCGCAGGATGTTTTGCAGCCTGTAACTATTTTTCAGCTGTTATTATTTTGGCGTGTGATTTTAGCCCGGTATGGCGCTTGCGCCATTGTGTTATCCCGCATGTGTGACCGGGGTTGAAAGCGCAAAGTCAGGCGCATCTTATTCTCAGGAGATGGCATGTCCGATAGGTTTTCTCATTGGGCCATTAGGTTAGAACGGCATCAAACGCCGCTCTATCTGCTCAGTATGTTATGCGCGGCGCTATACGCCTGGTGGCGGCCATCCGGCGGCACGACGGTGTTATGGCTCAACCCGGCAATGGCAGGCATGCTGTTCGTCACATTTTTACAATTGCCGTTGGATGATGTATTGCGAGCGCTAAGACAACGGCGGTTTTTGCTGGCGTTATTGGTGACGAATTTTATGGTTGTCCCGCTGTTGGTGGCGGCATTAGTACGCCTGTGGCCAATGGAAGCGCTGGTCGCGACCGGTGTTGCTATTGTTTTGCTCTGCCCTTGTGTGGATTACGTGGTGGCGTTCTCTCACCAGGGGAGCGCTGACTCGCGGTTGTTGTTGGCGACGACGCCATTGCTGCTGTTGGTGCAAATGCTGGCGCTGCCATTGTGGTTGCCTGTGGTGGTGCCGCAGCTGTTGGCGATAACCCTCGATATCACGCCATTTTTGCAGGCGTTTAGCGTATTGATGGCGCTGCCGTTGTTGCTGGCCTGCTGGGTGCAGCGTTGTGCGAACCGGTATCGAGCCGTCGCGCGGCTGGCAGCGGGGTTGGCGCTATGCCCAGTCCCGGCTATGGCACTGGTGTTGGCGTTGATAGTGGCATTTGTCGTGCCGCAACTCGCGCAGGCGGGGGCCGTTGCTGCACAGGCATTGCCGGTGTATGTGGTCTTTGCCTTGACTGCCCCGGCGCTGGGCTGGCTAATGGCGCGTTGTTTTGCGTTAGCGGCGCCCGCAGGCCGGGCACTGGTGTTTAGCGCGGCAACGCGTAATGCGCTGATTATTCTGCCGCTGGCGCTGGCATTACCGAATGCGTTGCCGGTGATCCCGGCGGTGGTCGTGACACAAACGCTGGTGGAGTTGCTGGCGGAGCTGGTGTATATCCGCTGCGTTCCGCGCTGGCGTTTTATTCATCGTTGATGCGCGGTTTTTTACCTATCGCTGAGATAAAAAGGATAGCAATGAGAACATTCAAACAGTTACGTGGGCCTGAGCGGTTGATTCGAACCGGGCAATGGGCCATTGCGCTGCTATTTGCCTATTTTCTGGTGATGATCAGCGCCGGTTTGCTCGAAGACCTGCCTTCGTTCACACAAGCGCCGCAGCGCAGCCAGTTTATTGATAAAAGTGCGCTGGAAGCGGAAAAAAACCGCATGGCACCGCTTCAGGAGGAGCAGGAAAAACTGACGACGGCGCTGGCGGATAAGCAAGAGGCGCGCGAAATGGCCGCCAGTGATTACGCCAAAGCCAAGGCCAGTTTCGATAACTGGCGCGCCACCCGCAGCAGTACCGAACAGTCTGACCAGAACCCGGAAGTGATAACGCGCAATCGCGAGCTCGATCGCCTGCTCACGTTGCAGCGTCAGTTAGATGGGCAACTGGCCGAGTTGCAGCGACAGCAAAGCCAATTGCGCACACAATTAGCGCCGATGACACGCGCTATCAACCTCATTCACAGTGAGGCGGATGAGCGTTACGCACAGGCGCTGCGCTCGGCAGAATTGCAGGCGTTCTTCATCCGTCTGGCGTTTATTGGCCCGTTGCTGATTGCTGCACTGTGGCTGTTTCGCCGTTACCGGAAGAGCAGTCAGTGGCCGTTTGTCTGGGGTTTTATTCTGTTTGCCCTGTTCGGCTTCTTTGTCGAGCTGGTGCCTTATCTGCCCAGTTTTGGCGGTTACATTCGTTATGGCGTCGGTGTGGTTTTAACCTATTTTGGCGGGCGAGCGCTGTTGCGCGGCTTGCAGCGCTATCTGGAGCGAAAAAAGCAGGAGCAGGAAGCTTCGCAGGAGGCGCGTAAAGAATCCATTCACTATGAGGCGGCATTGACGGCGCTGTCGCGCAACCAGGGCCCAGGGTGTGACCGGCCATTAATTATGCAAAACGGCGCGACACCGGCATTTTGTATGCACTGTGGTTTGCAGTTGCTTTCGACGTGTTCGGCCTGCGGGTTGCGTAAAAACGCGTTTTACCATTACTGCCCGGATTGTGGCACCCCCGCCCAGTCTGCTGCCTCATAAGTTATCCGCCGGGTGTCGATGCACCCGGTGCCTGTGCTGGCGGCGGCCATGTTTTATACCAATTTTACACGGTGATAATTTGCTTTTACGGCAAATTTACTCGCCGTTGCGTAGCCTGCTTGGGTGCGCGGGTTATCTCCGTCGCGACAGGTGGCCGGAATAACGGCCAGAGTCTTGTTATCTGCTGTGCGGCAGGTTCATTCATTGGGGGAGTGAGCCTGCCATAGCAGATAGCCTTGCTGGGAGGAGGTGTGGTGAACATCATCAGGCTGGTTTCAGGAGCGCTATTGTTGGCTGTATCGTGGTCTGTACCGGCTATCGCGCCGTACCCGCCCACAGACAGCCATGTCTTTAGCCCGGCGCAACAAGCGGAGATCCGCCGCATTGTGATGGAGTATTTGCTCTCTCACCCGGAGGTCATCCAGGCTGCGCACCCGGCACCTGGTGAAACCGGGTGCCTGCCCGTGTCGTCACTGCCGATGACCGTCAGGCAGGCCGGGCAGCCCTGATGCGGTGGCAATCTTTGGTGCGAAATCACCTCCGTAGAGATGGATTATTTATCATATTTTTTGAATAATGTGAGCAAATAAACCCGGTTTTAACGCGGAGCTAACAGGTCTATTATCACTTCCATCGAAAGCGATGACGCTTTCAGCAAAGAAAAAACCAAATTTAATGTGAAGGATATTAACCATGAAAGCTATCAAAAATATTGTTGCAGTTATCGCACTTGCTACCGTTTCTTTTGGCACACTGGCCGCAACCGAAGTTCAGCAGTCTGCCCGTGAGAGCATTGGCACCGTCAGCGCTAGCGCGAATACGTTGGATGGTTTGCAGGCCAGCTTGTCTGAAAAAGCCACGGCAGCGGGTGCCAAATCATTTCGCATTATCTCAGCCACCGGCAACGACAACCAACTGCGCGGCGTCGCTGAAATCTATAACTGATAACGCGATGGCGATAAGCCTGCGTGATATTGAGCAACAATGGCCGCCTCAGGGCGGCTTTGTTATTTTGGTACAAGCGTACTGACGGTTATACCGCAAGCCATCCTTTGAGGATATTCACCCGCACCGGAGCATAAGGCTCCAGCCTGCCATCTTGGGGCGTGCCGATTACCCCAGCGCCTGCGCGCAGGCCCAGGCAGAGCTCCAGGCCCACTGGAAGTTATAGCCGCCCAGCCAGCCGGTAACATCCACGACTTCGCCAATAAAATAGAGCCCCGGCACGTTGCGCGCTTCCAGGGTTTTGGAGGAGAGGTCGCGCGTGTCCACGCCGCCCAGCGTCACTTCGGCGGTGCGATACCCTTCGGTGCCGTTAGGTTGTACCCGCCACTGTTGCAGTGTGGTTTCCACCTCGGCCAATTGCGATGGGCCGAGTTGTTTTAGCGTCACCTCCGGTAATTGCCCCAGTGCTTGCAGGCATTCCACCAGCCGTTTCGGTAGCCACTGCGCCAGCGTATTTTTCAGGCTCTGGTTTGGGTGAGCCTGACGTTCAGTGGTTAAAGCGGCGCTGAGATCAAGGCCGGGGAGCAGGTTGATGGTGACAAACTCACCCGGTTGCCAGTAACTTGAGATTTGTAAAATCGCCGGGCCAGAGAGCCCCCGATGGGTAAACAGAATGTTTTCGCGAAAGGTGGTGCCATGGTGTGCGCTGACGATGGCCGGCACGGAGACTCCGGAGAGGGTTTGTAACTGCTCGAGTAGCGGTTTGTGCAGCGTAAAGGGCACCAGCGCGGCGCGGGTTGGCAATACGTTGAGGCCGAACTGTGTCGCCAGTTGATAACCCAATGGCGACGCCCCAAGCCCTGGCATCGACAAACCGCCAGTTGCCACCACCAGTGCCGGTGCCTGCATCAGGCCTTGAGCGAGGGTTATCTGAAACTGGTCTGTTTTTTCTACCGAGATGACCTCGCTGCGTAAGCGCAGTTTGACGTTGCCTGCCTCACACTCTGTTATCAACATATCGACGATTTGCTGGGCAGATTCATCGCAAAACAGCTGGCCGAGGGTTTTTTCATGCCAGGCGATACCGTGGCGACTCACCAGACTGATGAAATCCCACTGGGTATAACGGGCGAGCGCCGATTTGCAGAAATGCGGGTTATGCGACACATAAGCGGCAGGCTCGGTGTACAGGTTGGTGAAGTTACAGCGTCCGCCGCCGGACATCAGGATTTTGCGACCCGGTTTTTTGCCGTTATCCACCAAGGCAACCCGTAGCCCTTTCTGGCCGGCTTGTGCGGCGCAGAATAGCCCGGCGGCTCCGGCTCCGATTACGATAACGTCAAACTGTTCCACATCACTCTCCTGGGGTTATTGCGCCATTCATGCCATCAATACTGCCATCTATGCCGACCTGATTAGCCGCCAGACGGTGATTCTGCGGTAGGCGCTGTACCGCGCGGCTAAGTATATACTGCTCATCCGGTGAGTGGCAGAGAGTGCGTTAGTGGCAGAGAGCGCGTTACGGTGCCTGACGATGCCCGTCTTGCTGACACGGGGGCTGACTGCGCCCGGCGGTGGGTTTATTAGAGAATTTGCTGATTGAAAACAATAATACGTTGATTTTTATTAAATAAATGGTTTTTTGACGCAAAATTGGCGTTAATTAAGTCAAAAAAAAGTCATATTTTGCTTTTCCCGTTTCAGCTTGTCGCCGATAATGCGCCGCGTTCATGACCACTACATGGCCTAACACTTATGCTACATTTATTTGCCGGGCTTGATTTCCACACCGGTCTGATGCTGGTTCTCGCCCTGCTTTTCGTTTTGTTCTATGAAGCCATTAATGGCTTTCACGATACCGCCAACGCGGTAGCCACCGTTATTTATACCCGCGCGATGCGTGCTCAACTGGCTGTTGTTATGGCCGGGGTATTTAATTTTCTCGGTGTGCTGCTGGGGGGGCTGAGTGTCGCCTATGCCATCGTACACTTGTTGCCGACCGATCTGCTGCTGAATGTCAGCTCGGCGCATGGGCTGGCGATGGTGTTTTCTATGCTTCTGGCGGCAATCATCTGGAATCTTGGTACCTGGTATTTCGGCTTACCGGCTTCCAGTTCCCATACCTTGATTGGTTCGATTATCGGCATTGGTCTTACCAATGCGTTAATGACCGATACCTCGGTAATGGAAGCACTCAATTTACCCAAGGTTGTCAGCATTTTCCTCTCGCTGCTGGTGTCGCCAGTGGTTGGGATGATGATTGCCGGGTTGACGGTGTATGTGCTGCGTCGCTACTGGAGCGGCAATAAAAAACGCCAGCGCGTGCATTTGACGCCTGCTGAACGTGAAAAGCAGGATGGCAAACGCAAGCCGCCTTTCTGGACGCGTACGGCGTTGATTCTTTCTGCGGTGGGGGTGAGCTTCTCTCACGGTGCGAACGATGGTCAGAAAGGCATTGGCCTCATCATGCTGGTGTTAATTGGCGTTGCGCCTGCCGGTTTTATGCTCAATATGAATGCGTCTGGCTATGATATCAGCCGCACGCGTGATGCCGTGGCCAACTTGCAGACGTATTACCAATCTCATAACGCTTCGCTGGCGCATGTGATTGACCTGTCGCAACCGGTTATCCCGGCACCGGAAACGGTTATTCCTGCTACCGGGAACAAGCCAGATTTTCACTGCGATACGTCGCGCGCAATGATAGCGATCGACAGGGCCTTGGTGCTGTTTAATAACATTAAACACTATGAGGAACTGCCCGCTGACGATCGCGCCCGCGCCCGCCGTTTACTGATGTGTATTTCCGATACGCTGGATAAAGTGGCGAAGCTGCCTGAAACCTCTGCCGATGATAAACGCCTGCTGAATAATTTGCGTGGCGATCTGCTCTACACCGTTGAGTACGCGCCGATTTGGATTATTGTGGCGGTGGCACTGGCATTGTCTCTGGGCACTATGGTGGGCTGGAAACGCGTTGCCGTCACTATCGGTGAGAAAATTGGTAAGAAAGGCATGACATATGCCCAGGGCGTATCGGCGCAGATGACAGCGGCGGTATCGATTGGCATTGCCAGCTATACCGGTATGCCGGTATCGACCACCCATGTGCTTTCCTCGGCGGTCGCTGGCACCATGATTGTTGATGGTGGCGGCGTACAGAGTAAGACGGTGAAAAGCATTTTACTGGCGTGGGTGTTTACCCTGCCGGTATCGATGGTGATGTCGGGTATTCTCTATTTTGGCTGGCGCTGAAACTGATTTAACGGTTTTGGCGTTGTTCATGTGAAAAAGCGACCGAGAGGTCGCTTTTTTTATGTTTAGTCTTTTGTCCGGCACCCGCGCGGTAATACGCAGGTGCTATAGCCATCAATCATCAACCGTCAATCATCAGGCATTGGGTGGGATAACCCGGCGGCTATTCGCTCAATGCCAGATGGCTAAAGCAATCAGGCTGACGACCACCAGACCGCATAACGCTGAGGTTAAAATAAACTGACCGCGAACCCGCGCGCAGCGGCGGATAAAAGCAGGGTCGTGGTGGTCAAGATAACGTTGTGCGTAGATATAGCGAACCAGCCGTAACTGCTTGCTGGGCTGACCATGCGAGGTGAAAAAACCCGCGCCATCGACATACTGATAAAGCAGCGGATCACAATCCCTCAAAATCAGCAACAGCACGCGCAGCGAGGAGTAATATCGCGCCATATTGATTACACAGACAACACATAAAGCCCAGAAAAGCGCAATTGTACTTATCATCATGCTCCCCTCCCGGATTATGACCCATCAGATGTTCTCATGTGTCGGCTCCTGCTGACATCACATCTGTGGGGGGTTATGCCACAGGTTAGTTACGCGATGTGATGGGCCGCCAGACTGGCGAGTCCCGCTTATTGCTTTGTTTCTTTTCCCTGTTTTTCCCTGTCTCAAGACGGGATTTTTCCCCGGTCTTATTTCTATTGTAGAAGAGCCGCAGGGTTTTTTGCCACATTCCACGTAGGCTTGCTGAAAATGCTAAACATCACGATTTCTTTTGATCCGGTAGTCGTTTCGCAAGCAGCAAGCGGTGAACTTTTTAACAGCGCGACTACACTGTAAAACACGGTCAGGATGTTGCGCCTCTATGAGTCTTATCGGCGTAATTGGCGAAGGCTTCAGGGGGAGATGTCGCCTGCCTTCGCACAACCGTTACAAAATATGTAGCGTTGTGATCTGCTGAACATAACCCTGAAAAGTGTGGGTGGTATGCTTAATTCATCGCTACAGAGTGTCGAACTGGCAGGAGAAGTCTCTGCTGACCCATCAGGTAGTCATTAAGAAAGGAGCTTATCATGGCTTACAAACACATTCTTATCGCGGTTGATCTGTCACCGGAAAGTAAAGTGTTAGTGGAAAAAGCGGTATCGATGGCGCGGCCTTATGATGCCAAAGTCTCTTTGATCCATGTTGACGTGAATTACTCCGATCTTTACACCGGGCTTATTGATGTCAATTTGGGGGATATGCAGCAACGGATTTCTGAAGAAACCCAGAGCGCGTTGAAATCTCTGGCAGATAATGCGGGCTATCCCATTACACAGACTTTAAGCGGTAGCGGTGATTTAGGGCAGGTATTGGTGGATGCTATCCGTAAATATGAGGTTGATTTGGTGCTGTGTGGTCATCACCAGGATTTCTGGAGCAAACTGATGTCTTCTGCCCGCCAGCTTATCAATACCGTACATATTGATATGCTGATTGTGCCGCTGCGTGATGATGAAGAATAAGCCGCATAACGTAAAGAACGTGAGCGTACCATTGATAAGAGGCATAGCCATTGGCTATGCCTCTTTACATGGACACCGGAATTTTTGCATGGACACCGGAATTAATGCACCCGGAACACCTGTACCAATTCGGCCAACTGCCGCGCCTGCTCCTCAAGTGAGGCGGCCGCTGCGGTTGCCTGCTGAACCAGCGCGGCGTTTTGTTGAGTGACGCCATCCATTTCATGCACCGCCTGCGTCACCTGGCTGATGCCCTTGGATTGTTCATCCGAGGCGGCGACGATTTCGCTCATGATGTCGTTAACCGATGTGACCGCCGATAACATATCGCGCATGGTTTTACCGGCATTTTCCACCATGCTGACCCCCTGGCCTACGCGTTCGGCGGATTCGCCTATCAGGGCGGTGATGTCTTTGACCGCGTTGGCGCTGCGCTGCGCCAGGCTACGCACTTCTCCGGCGACGACGGCAAAACCGCGCCCCTGTTCGCCTGCGCGCGCCGCTTCAACTGCTGCGTTGAGCGCCAGAATATTGGTCTGAAATGCGATACTGCTGATGATGCTGGTTATCTCGCTGATTTTCTTTGAGCTGTCATCAATACTGCTCATGACGTTCACAACCTGACTGACGATTTCGTCACCGCGCTGGGCAATATGCGCGGCATTTTGCGTCAGACGGGTAGCGCTGTGCGCGTTATCCGCGTTCTGTTTCACGGTTGCGGTTATCTGCTCCATGCTGGCCGCCGTCTCTTCCAGCGCAGAGGCCTGTTGCTCGGTGCGGGAGGCTAAATCGACATTGCCTGCCGAGATTTCAGCCGCGCCATGGCTAACGGACTCACTGGTGCTCATGAGTTGCTCAACAATACTGCGTAGCTGCTGTTGCATCTCGGACATGGCGTAGAAGATGCTATGGGTGTCGCCCGGCGGCACGACAATGTGCTGCGTTAAATCACCCTGTGCGACCGCCAGCGCAATTTTTGCCGCCGCGATGGGCTCACCGCCGACCGGTCGCAGCACTTTACGGGTAAAAATCAGGGCAATAACCCCGGATACCACCAAAATGCTGATAAGCGTCATGATAATGCCGATATAACGCAGCCTGACCAGCGGAGCGAGGATGACCTCTTGTGGCACCGTGACGCCCAGCATCCACGGCGTGCCGGTATTGCCGATGCTAATCGGCAGGTAGGCATTCATCATCTCTTTTTGGGTGAACGAACTCATTCGTGTGGAAGTAAACGGCGTACCTGACTGAATGCTCTCCAGCAGTTTGGGGTCGCCTTCCAGTTTTTTGGTAATGCGTCCGGCGTCGGGGTGGGCGATGTAATTACCGCTGGCAGAAAACATCATGGCATAACCGGCACCACCGAACGGTTTGATCTCATTGACCATTTTTTGCAGCGTCGCCAGCGAAAAGTCGGCGGTGACGGAGCCATAGAATTTACCGTCAATCATGATTGGCACGGCAATCGACGTCAGCAGCACATCGACCCCGTTATAGGGATAGCTGTAGGGCTCAAGAATCACCTCTTTTTGCAGCTTGCGAGGCAACAGGTAGTAATCACCGCTACCGGGTGTTTCGTAATCGGTCAGGTTATGCAGGGCGACCTGGCCATTGTTATCGCGATCGACATAGCGCACGAAGCGGCCTTTCGGGTCTTGCTCTGGCAGGCTGGCGAACTGTGCGTCTTTGCCGTCAAATGTATTGGGCTCAAAAGCCAGTGACATGGAGAGAAGCTCCGGGTGACTTTTGAGCGCATTCTTCAGGATTTGCTCTGCGGTGGCGCGATCCGGCGTGCCGGATTCCCGCAGGCTGATAACGCTTTGCGCCAGACTGCGGGCGGCTAACAGCGCGGTGTCAATGCGGTTTTGCACAGAATAGGTGCTGGCTGTCGCCGTTTGCTCCAGGATATCTTGTACGCTGGCTTTATGTTGCTGACCGGATTGCCACAGTAAAAAACCAATCGTAATAGCAAACCCCAGAGTGATGATGAGGACGGTGGTGACGAGCACCAGCGCCCGTGTAGACAGGGCATTTTTCCCTGCTGGTTTGTCAAGGGTACTGACGGATGCAATCTCAGAGGATGTATAGGAAACCAATGGGTTAGGCATAGCAGCGCTCCACTGTACAACTTCATTAATGAATTAAATAAAAATAACAGCGGTAGTAAATACAGCCAGATACAGACGGTTATTTTTTTACTGTATTCAAAATTACCATCGACCGTAGCGTAAGTTTCTTTAATCACATGCAGATGACACGTCAGTGGATTTTCTGGTTTTATGCGGTTTAATCGCGTTAGGATAGCCGCGTTTAGTCAGATCATTGGGGAATTTCATGGCGATAAAATTGATTGCGATTGATATGGATGGCACGTTACTGACGCCGGAGAATCGCATTTCACCGGCGGTCAAACAGGCGGTGGCTGCCGCGCGTGAGAAAGGCGTTTATGTCGCATTAGCCACGGGGCGACCGTTTATCGGCGTTGAGCGTTACCTGCGCGAACTCCAGTTACAGCACGAAGGGCATTATTGCATTACAAACAACGGCGCACTGGTTCAGCGCACCAGTGATGGCGAGTGCGTGGCGCAAACCACATTGAGTTTTGATGATTATCGCTACTTTGAGGCATTATCGCGCGAGTTGGGTGTGCATCTGCATGCGCTTGATTTCAACTATCTGTATACCGCCAATAAAGATATCAGCGCCTATACCGTGCATGAGGCGCATTTGACCGGAATGCCGCTTAAATACCGCACAGTTGAGGAAATGGATAGTCAACTGCGTTTCCCAAAAGTAATGATGATAGATGAACCGCAGCGCCTGGATGCGGCGATTGCCGGTATTCCGCAGGCGGATTTCTCACGTTATACCATCATGAAAAGCGCGCCTTTTTATCTGGAAATTCTGGATAAGCGCGTCAATAAGGGCGAAGGGGTAAAAATGCTGGCGCAGCACCTTGGCCTTGAGCGCGATGAAGTGATGGCGTTGGGCGATCAGGAAAATGATTTGGCGATGATCGAATTTGCCGGGCTGGGTGTGGCGATGGGTAACGCGATTGAATCTGTTAAAGCCATCAGCCAGTTTGTCACCCGTGATAACAGCGAGGACGGCGTCGCCTACGCGATAGAGAAGTTTGTGTTGAACGTTTGACCAGCGGAGGCCAAACGTTCAAGTGGGCGGTGGCTCAGTCGTTAAAAAACGTCTGTTTGATGGCAAGCTCCACGCCGCGCACTTCAGCCAGCCCTTTTAACCGACCAATGGCCGAGTAACCCGGGTTGGTCTTTTTCTTCAGGTCATCAAGCATCTGGTGGCCATGGTCGGGGCGCATCGGAATGGCACGGTTATTGCCCTGCTGACGGCGACGATGCTCTTCGGCCAGAATCGCTTTGACCACTTTTACCATGTCCACATCGCCATTCAGATGGGCGGCTTCGTGGAAACTTTTCGGGTTAGCTTCGCGACAAGTCGCGCGCAGATGGGTGAAGTGAATACGATCGGCAAAGGTTTCAATCATTTTCACCAGGTCGTTATCCGCCCGCACACCGTAAGAGCCGGTACACATGGTAAAGCCGTTATGGATGCTGTCTACGGTCTCTTTTAACCACTGCATATCTTCAAGGGTGGAGACGATACGCGGCAGGCCAAGAATCGGGCGCGGCGGGTCATCCGGGTGAACCGCCAGCACGATGCCAGCCTCTTCTGCCACCGGCACAATGGCGCGCAGGAATTCCGCCATGTGTTCGCGCAGTGTGGCCTTGTCGATGCCATCGTACTGCGCTAACTGGGCGCGGAATTGCTCGACGGTGTACCCCTCTTCAGCGCCGGGTAAGCCTGCAATGATGTTGCGCGTCAGTTTCTCTTTTTCAGCCTCCGTCATGGCGGCAAAACACGCAGCGGCCTGACGCTGCTCATCATCACTGTATTCGCTCAGTGCGCCGGGGCGTTGCAGAATGTGCAGTTCAAAAGCGGCAAACGCGATGTAATCAAAACGCAGGGCGCGTGAGCCGTCGGGCAGCGGATATTCCAGATCGGTACGCGTCCAGTCCAGTACCGGCATGAAGTTGTAGCACACGGTATCAATACCGCAGGCGCCGAGATTGCGCAGAGATTGCTGATAATTAGCAATATAACGACGATAATCGCCGGTCTGGGTTTTGATCGCTTCATGTACCGGCACGCTTTCTACCACTGACCAGACTAGCCCTTTTTCAGCCAGCAATGCCTGGCGCTGCTTAATCTCTTCGATGCTCCATACCTCGCCGTTCGGGATATGGTGCAGGGCGGTGACAATACCGGTTGCGCCTGCCTGGCGCGCATCATCCAGTGAAACCGGATCGTTAGGGCCATACCAGCGCCAGGTGTGTTCCATAAAGTCGCTCCTTTAAAGCGGATGGGTAAGTGAAAGCCACGGCATTGAAACGATAGCGTGAGGCGTCGGTTTGCCTCTTCACGTATCGGTCTGGTGGTCAGGCCACCAGACCATGTAACTATTCACTACCTGTGGCTGGTTTTCCGTGATCTAGATCACTAATGCAGCGCAATGATAAATATTGATTATAGGCCGTTTATTTAAAAGCAGAGTGCTGAATGGCATGGTCTGGCACTTATTTTATAGATGAATTTTTTATTCAATCAGGTAATGTTTTTATGTTTTATTTATATCGAAAATAAATAGAAATCTTATAATTCTACCTGTCGCCGCCAGGCATTTTGACAGAATATCATGAACGATATAATGCGTTTCTCTTCTTTTAGTAAAGGTAGTGAAAGTTCGGCTTGTAATAGTGGTGTTGTTGATTTCATGGCCGGTTCATTGTTAAGGGATTTTCATCGAGAGGTAAGAAATTATCTTTTACGTTATCCTGAAACAAAACATATCGATATTTATTTGAACGATATGAATGGGGTTTTTAGAGGCAAGAGAATATCTGTTGACTCTCTGCTATCGATTGCCGATGGCTGTTATTTTCCCCAGTCAGTTTACGCCATGTGTGGCGATGGCGATATTGTAACCCGTGACCCTATTTTTTCAGATGAACCAGATAGGTTATGCCTGCCGGTTATTGGCACATTACGCCCCTGTGCATATGGTTCGAAAGATAACGCACAGCTGCTGTTATCCATGAAAGATGCCAAAGGGAATGTCTATTCTCTTGAGCCAAGAGGGATTCTTGAACGGGTTGTCGGTAAATTACAGCGCTATGGTTTTTATCCTGTGATTGCGCCGGAAATTGAGTTCTATTTAATCGATAAAGACCGCCAGACACGGCCTGAGCCTGGGTGCTTCCATATGGCGGTGCCTTCTTGCCACGGGCAATTTATCGAAAGGCTGGAAAATATCGCTGAAGAGCAGAATATTACGCTCACCGGAATAGTCAGTGAGGCCGAGCCCGGGCAGTATGAACTCAACTTGCCCCATTCTCATCATGTGGTTGATGTGTGTGAACGAGTCCTGGCATTACGTCGGCTGACCGGTATTGCGGCAAAAGAGTTTGGATATCAGGCAAATTTTATGGCCAAACCCTTTTCTTTTGCTTCAGGGAGCGGTTTACATTTTCACATTAGCCTGAGTGATTCTTTAGGTGGCAATATATTCAATTCTGGCGACAGTGAATTGAATAATATCATGAAGCGCTGCATCGCAGGGTTATTAACCCTCATGCCCGCATCCATGGCGATAATTGCCCCGCATGTGAATTCTTTTAGACGAATACGCAAGAGCCTCAATGAACCTATTTTTAACTCATGGGGATATAATAATCGAAATGCGGCGTTACGTATTCCTTGCTCTGGCAGTAATCATCGTCGAATGGAATACAGGCTGGCGGGCGCAGATGCAAACCCTTATTTAGTCATGGCTGCGATTCTCAGTGGGATGCTCTATGGGTTAGAGAATATCCCTGATACGTCGCTGGATGATGCGATGATGGCGGTTCCTGAGTTACCTTTATTTCAGCAACACGCGATTGACGTATTTGAAAAAAATACTTACCTGACAAAAACGTTGGGCGATGAATTCTCGCAGCAGTGGGTTTGCTGTAAGCGTTTTGAGCTTGATGCCTTTGAAAGAAAAGTCACTCAAGAGGAAAGCGCGATGTTCTTTGAACACTGATGCAATACGCCCTATACCATGAGACAAGAGGGTCGGAGCATGAGGAAGAGATGTCACCGTTAGCTATGGTAAGCTGCACGTTGTGATTTTACCCGCTTTTCGTGGCAAATGGCCGACAGGGAGCCTGAGGGGATATGGTGCTACCCACACTAAAAGTTGAGCGGTTATATCGGCAAATCTCTAATTTGCTGATTAGCTGCATTAAAAACGGGCAGTTTACTGCCGGGCAATTGCTGCCTTCAGAGCGTGAACTGGCAAAACAGTTGGGCGTGAGTCGTTCATCAATTCGTGAAGCGCTGATTGCGCTGGAGATTACTGGTTGGGTAGAAATCCGTACCGGTAATGGGATTTACGTTAACGACCCCCTGCCGGATGTGCCGGGAGCAGCTCTGCCGGAAGACGAGTTCAGCCTGCGGGCGTTTATTCAGGCGCGTCAGGTGTATGAGTCAATGATGGCCGAGCTGGCGGCGGAGCATGCCACGGACGAGCAACGCGCGGCGCTCTCCGAGCTTGCTCAGGCATTGAGCCGTTTGCAGGTTAACGATGCGCAGTTTCTGCATGAAGATAAACGCTTTCATCTGCTGATTAGCGAAATGTCTGGCAATGAGGTATTGCAGGACATGATGGAATACCTGTGGAACAAGCGCCAGAGTAGCCGATTTGTGCGGCTGGAAACGCTCTATGCCGACCCTGATGTTCCTCGCATTATGAATCAGGATCATACCGAGATTGCGGCGGCTATCCTGGCGCGAGATCCGGCGCGGGCACGCCAGAGTATGATGCAGCATCTGCAACATGTTTATGAACACTTGTTCAGTGATGACGACCCGGCGAAATAGGCCGTACCCTGAAATAAAAACACCCCGGGGGGGACACAGGCACCGGGGTTGAGGGGCATTCTGTTATGCGCGGTTATTTGTAGATAACGGCGTTGCCGTGCAGCGTATCGTCGCCGCCTGCGTAAGTGATGGTATAAGCGGACGCGCCTGCTGCGCGGGCTTTTTCTGCCAGTTTATCCTGCAATGTGCTCAGGCTGTTGGCGGTTGCGGATACCGCACCGATTTTTTCCAGCTGCTGTGCCTGCGCGTAGTTAACACTCTGTGCGGCAAATGAACCAGATGACAGGGTGGTCAGTACAGCGGCGATCGCCAGGGTTTTGACGTTTTTCATCTCTCTTTCCTTTTTCGATAATCGTGTTGAAAGGCGTTTGTCCTTTCGATAACGCTAAGGTTACGCCTCATAGACCTGCGTGAAAAACGGAGGTTGTTGACGATATCTTTCTATTTTTTTGATGGAAAATACAGTCAGTCTTTGAAAGTAATACAATGATTTTTATTGTTTTTGTCGTTTTTTATGGTTTTTTTTATGATATTCCGGGTTTGGTCAGGAAAGGGGGGAATGTGTGACAAATGAAGACAGACAGATAACGTTTGATGCTTTTTCGCATCAGTTAACCAATATAAACATCTGGACATGTGACGGCAATTGGTTGATTTATGATGTTCGCCCCCACGGTTCTTCATTCACTGGCTTGACGATTGAACGGGTGCAGGTGGATACCGGCCAGCGTGAAGTGATTTACCGCGCCACACAAGGTGCCCATGTCGGTGTGGCGACAGGTAGCCCGACCTTGCCGCAGCGCTATGTATTTATTCATGGCCCGGAACAACCGGATGAGCACTGGCAATATGATTTCCACCATCGCCGTGGCGTGGTGGTTGCGGATGACAACCGCACGCAGGCGACGACGCTGGATGCCTGCGTGTTGATGCCCCCTTATCTTGCCGGTGCGTTGCGCGGTGGCACCCATGTGCATGTCTTCAGCGCGGATGGCAGCCGACTCAGTTTTACCTATAACGACCATGTGCTGCACGCGCGCGATCCTGCGCTGGATTTGCGCAATGTCGGGGTGGCGGTGCCGTTACATCCGGTCGTCGCTCCCCATTGTCATCCCCGTGAGCATGATGGCAGCCATTTTTGTGTGCTGGTCAGCGAGACGACGCCAAAACCTCGCCCCGGCAGCAATGAGATTAACCGCGCTTACGAAGAGGGGTGGGTTGGCAACCAGGGCTATTTACGTGCGGATGGTCAACGTCAACGCTGGGCGTTGGCTTTTATCGGCGACACCTGTTCGGCGCGCGGGGAACGGGTGGCGGAGGTGTTTATTGTTGATTTACCCGAACACCCGCAGGCTTATGCCGTTTCTGGCGCGCATCCCTTGGGGGGCAGTGACAGCGCGTTGCCCGCGCCACCGGCAGGTGTCTCTCAGCGCCGCCTGACCTTCACCGCTGACCGACGTTATCCGGGGCTGGTGAATCAGCCTCGCCACTGGCTACGCGCCTCGCCGGATGGCAGTGAAATCGCATTTTTAATGAAAGATGATAACGCCGTAGTGCAAGTGTGGACGGTGTCGCCAACTGGCGGTGCGCCACGACAGGTCACGCACGCCGACTGGCCGATACAGTCGGCGTTTAGCTGGCACCCAGACGGGCAATATCTGGCGTTCATTTGTGATAACAGCGTGATGGTGTGCGAGGTGGCGACCGGCCGCCTGATGCGCCAGACCGAACGCAGTGATATGCCGCCAGAAGGCGATGCCGTGGTGTTTTCCCCTGATGGCCGACGTATTGCCTATCTACGTAATATCGAGGGCGTGAATCAGATCTTTGTGGTGACGGTCATGATCCAGCCGACGGTGTGATGTTTGCCCGATACCGCTATTGATTGACGGTTTTGGGCGCAGCCGGTATGCGGGCTGGCGGAATCGGCGGGTTGGGCTGTTTGCGGCGTTCATACTCCTCAAGCCTGTCACGCGCCGAGGTGCTGTGCTGGTCGCTGTGATTGCGGTAGAAGTCATAGGGCAGCAGCAGGGTATCGAGGGTGGCGGAGAACGGTACATCCAGCACCACCATCGGCATCATCGCCCAACTGGTGCTGTCATCTTTTAGCGTGGCGACGCTCGCCTGTGTACCGGAGTAGTAACCTTGTTCGCCGCCGGAATGGGTCATCACGCTGGAGCAACCGCCACACGTCACCAACATTCCCCCGGATAGAATGAAGGATAGCGAAGCATTTTTCAGTATGGTCATCATGTTACCTTGAGAGAAAGCGTCCCGGTTACGTGTTTGACGGCGGCGTGGCCAAGCGTTTTACATGTTTTAACAAAATGTGCTTGCTGTCCAGTGGCAACGCGTGATTCTGCCCGATGTGCGGAAAGAATCAGAAATTTTTGTTAGCGCTGTTGAAAAACGCCGAGCCGACACCAGATAGATAACAGACCCGCAGAGATACGCCGACAGGGTATCGCGTCATGAGGCAAACCCGATGTTTGACTCATGCTGTTGTGGTCAGGAGCCCGTCCGTTAAGGAGGGCAATCATGGTGAGACCTCGCTGCACGTTAGGAGGCAGTTTATGCGTAACCCCGATTTTTCCCCACTGTACCGTTCTGCTATTGGTTTTGATCGTCTGTTTAATCTGCTGGAAGCCGGCCAGAGCCAGGGTAATGGCGGGTATCCCCCCTATAACGTTGAATTGGTTGATGAAAACCAATACCGCATTGCCATTGCCGTCGCCGGGTTTGCCGAGAGCGAGCTGGACATCACGGCTCATGACAACATGTTGATTATCAAAGGTGCGCACAGCGGCGAAGCCAGCGCGCGTAATTATCTCTATCAGGGGATTGCCGAGCGCAATTTTGAGCGCAAATTCCAGTTGGCTGAACATATCCAAATTAAAGGTGCCAACCTGGAAAACGGGCTGCTGTTTATCGATTTGCTGCGGGTCATTCCAGAAACGCTCAAACCGCGCCGTATCGAAATCAAATAACCGCAGGCCTCTTTTCAGGCTTTGATATTTGACGTGCAACCGGGTAACGCCGGGTTGCCTGAGTATCCGTTTGCCCTTGGGGAACGGTTCGGCCTTTGGCCGAAAACAGTTATCTCGCTTCACAGAAGGAGTTTCTATCATGCGTAATTACGATTTATCCCCGCTGTTGCGTCAGTGGATTGGCTTTGACAAGCTTGCCAGCAGTATGGGGAGTCAGGAAGCGGTTGAATTTCCGCCCTACAATATCGAGAAAATCGATGATAACCACTACCGCATTACGCTGGCGCTGGCCGGGTTTCGTCAGCCGGAGCTGGATATCGAAGTGGAAGGCCAGCGCCTGACCGTGAAAGGCACCCCGGAACTGGCAGAGAAAAAAGCGCAGTACCTGCATCAGGGGCTGGTGTTCAAACCCTTCTCATTGAGCTTTACGCTGGCAGAGCACCTGCATGTGTCACAGGCACAGTTCCAGCATGGTTTGTTGCATATTGATCTGGTGCGCGAGGTGCCGCTGGCGTTGCAGCCACAGCGCATTGCCATTGGCCGCCAGTCAGACGACGCCAATAGCGCGCAGTCATAACGCGTAAACCGTCATTAACGCGTAAAACCGCGCCTGTGCCAGTGATATGGCCGGGCGCGGTTTGTTAACATGTCGCGCGATCACGGCAGCGATAAGCCAGCAGCGAAATCGTGCTCTCATTAGGGGGGGTTGATACGTCACCGGGTGATTATCGAATTGACCGTGGCGCATTTTCTGATGGATGAACCGCTATTTTGCTGTCATATCGGTCGGTTCAGCTCACGATCAAGACGATATGATAATGATTATTTCTTAATGCTTCCTGCACTCACCTCGCCATACTCAAATATTATTTAATACCCATGGTTTTTATATAATAAATAGAGCAATTAACATATTTTATCTTTAATGGTTTATTATGTTCTTTGTAGTTAATTATATGTTCTTTAAATGTTATTTTTAGTAATTCTGATGCGAGTCAGACTTTTAATGAAATGCTGTTTTCTTTTTTAATGGTAAATTATTAAACCTGTTTAGTAATTAAAATAACGATGATGGGTTTTGTTTTTATAATACTATCCCTTCGTTGATTACTTTACTTGATTTTGATGGGACGAGAAAAAGCACCCTAGTCACTTTATTTTCTCGTCTTTTTTTTACTTTTTATGCTTCTGCTATTAATTTTTACTGAAGTCATACCCGCTGTTTTTACGATAATGAGATGAAGAAATAAAATATAACCACCACTCATGACACGGGCCCTCCGGTAAATAAGGCTGATTTCGTTTTAATCTTGAGTGGTGTTGGTATGTCTGCAAATAATAGCAGGTTAGTTAAGCTTTTTATTATCCTCGGTATTGCCGTTGTATTTTGGTTCATTCCCGTCCCTGAAGGGGTCAATGCTTCAGCATGGCATCTCTTGGCCATATTTGTCGCAACCGTGATTGGCTTGATTCTTTCCCCTTATCCGCTTGGCGCTATCGCGATTTTCAGTATTACCGCTGTGGCCGCGTTGGGTTTGTTGCCCGTAAAAGAGGTGCTGGTTGGATTTAGCGACCCGACTATCTGGATGATTGCCTGTGCGTTCTTTATTTCGCGCAGTTTCATCAAGAGCGGCTTTGGCCGACGCATCGGTTTTTTGTTTATCAGCAAATTGGGTAACAGTAGCCTTGGTTTGGCCTACGGCCTGGTGTTTACCGACCTGCTGTTTTCTCCGGCGATGCCGTCTACGTCGGCGCGCTGTGGCGGCATTATCACGCCGCTGTTTCGCTCGATAGCTGAAGCCTATGGCTCCACCCCGGAACAAGGCACCGAGCGCCGTATCGGGGCCTTTCTGGTGCAGACGATTTTTCAGTGTAACGCTATCACCTCCGCGATGTTTATGACCTCGATGGCGGGCAACCCGCTTATCAGCAAACTGGCGACCCAATTCGGCGTACACCTTAGCTGGACGGAATGGGCGCTGGCGACGCTGGTGCCGGGCGTATTATCGCTGCTGGTTATTCCGCTGGTGTTGTATCGCTTTTATCCGCCGGAGCTGAAAAAAACCCCGGAAATGCGCGAGCTGGCTAAAGTCCGTTTGCAGGAAATGGGGCCAATGAGCCGCAACGAATGGATTGTGCTGGCGGTTTTCCTCGGTCTGGTGGTGTTTTGGGTGTTGGGCGCTTCGCTGAATATCGATGCCACGCTGACGGCGCTGGGCGGTTTGAGCGTGTTATTGCTGACCCGTGCGTTAAGCTGGGAAGATGTGACCGGCGAGAAAGAAGCCTGGCATACCGTGGTGTGGTTTGCCGTGTTGATGATGCTGGCGACACAGCTCAATAAAATGGGGCTGATTGCCTGGCTTGGCGGCATGGCCGGTCACGCGGTTGCCGGAATGCACTGGCTGCCGATGATTGGCCTGCTGCTGCTGGTTTACTACTACAGCCACTACTTTATGGCCAGCGCCGTGGCGCACATCAGCGCCATGTATGCCATTTTTGTTTCTATCGCCATCGCCGCCGGTGCGCCACCGGTATTAACCGTACTGGCGTTCGCCGCTTTCAGTAACCTGTTTATGGCAACGACGCACTACTCCGGTGGCCCTGCCCCCATCATGTTTGGCTGTGGCTATCTGCCGCTGGGCACCTGGTGGCGGATAGGCTTTTTGGTCGGTTTGGTGGTTATCCCTATCTGGCTTGGCATTGGTAGCCTGTGGTGGAAAATTCTGGGGATGTGGTAACGTCCGCTGCTGTAATCACGCCGCCGCCTGTACAAGGGCGGCGGCGTTGTTATTAGCGGGTGGGAAATGACGCAGAAACCGTATGAACAGGTTAAGATAACAGGACAGACGATGCGTATTGCGGAGCATGACATGGGGAAGAAAAAGACACCGCTGAAGCTTGGCACCTCGATAATTCTGATGGTGTCGGCGGTGATAGGTTCAGTGTTGCTGGTGGTGTATGCGCTGCTGTTTTTTCGCATTACCGAATTAACCGAAAGCCACCTGAAAGACAAAGCCTTCGCCATTGCCCGCACCGTTGCCAATTCACCGCTGGTTATTGACGATCTCAAAGGGCTCGGCAATCCGGCGCTGGTTCAGCGCTTTTCCGAAGAGGTAAAAAGCCGCAATCATCTGCTGTTTGTGATTGTGACGGACATGGGCGGAATTCGCCATTCTCACCCGGAGCCTGAGCAGATTGGCCGCCATTTTATTGGCGATGATTTATATCCGGCCCTGTTAGGGCTTGAGAATACAGCGGTGAATCGCGGGGTGCTGGACCCGGCGCTACGCGCGTTTACTCCGGTATTTGATGAAAATAATCAACAGGTTGGTGTGGTGGCGGTCGGTATTTCGCTGACGCGCGTACAGTCCGTTATCGATGAAAACCGCTGGATAATTCCCTGGACTATCCTGTTTGGCGCGTTGGTCGGGCTACTGGGGACGTACTTCCTGGTAAAAGCGCTTAAACGCATCATGCTGGGCTTTGAACCGTTTGAAATCTCCAACTTGTTTGAGCAGCGCAACGCCATGCTTAAACAGATCAAAGAAGGGGTGATCGCGGTCGATACCAACCTGCGTGTCACCATCATCAATGATGAGGCGCGACGCGTGTTCAGCGAGCATGGTTCCGGCGAAACGCTGGCTATCGGCACGACGATTAGCCACTGGCCTGCGTTGATGAATCTGGAAAAGGTGCTGGAGTCCGGTTTGCCGCGTCAGGATGAGGAGATCAATTTCAATGGCAACCTGCTGCTGATTAACACGGTGCCGGTGGTGGTCAAGGGCGATATTATCGGTGCGATTGCGACCTTTCGCGATAAAACCGAGGTCAGCCAGTTGCTTCAACGTCTGACCGGCATGTCCTACTATGCCGATGCGCTACGCGCCCAGTCCCACGAATTTATGAACAAATTGCATGTGATCCTCGGCATGCTGCATTTGAAATATTATCCGCAACTGGAAGAGTATATTTTAAAAACCGCCAATAATTATCAGGCGGAGATTGGTTCGATTATCCGCAAAGTGAAATCTCCGGTGATTGCCGGGTTCCTGTTAGGTAAAATCAACCGCGCGCGGGATTTGGGCGTGACGCTGTCTGTCAGTGAGGACAGCTTGCTACCGGATACCGATGATGCCCAGGCGACCAATGAATTAATCACCGTGCTGGGCAACCTGATCGAAAATGCCATGGACGCATTATCCGGCCTGGAGAATCGTGAAATTACCGTCACGTTTCACCATCAGGACGGGCACCTGCACTGTACGGTCAGTGATGATGGGCCGGGTATCGCGCCTGAAATCCAGCAGCGTATCTATCAGGAAGGTTTTTCCACCAAAGGTGCCGGACGGGGCATCGGGTTGTATCTCACCCGACAGAGCCTTGAGAAAATTGGCGGCACTATTGATTTTGAATCCGAACCGGACGTTTACACCCAGTTTTTTGTGAATATCCCGTATCAGGCAAGGCAGTTTGACCATGATTAAGGCAATTTGACCATGATAAATGTACTGATTGTTGATGACGACGCTATGGTAGCGGAGTTGAATAAGTGTTATCTGAATCAGATTTCCGGGTTTAGCTGCTATGCGACGGTGCCAACGCTACAGCAGGCACGTAATCTGTTAATGCAGCCAGACTGTGAAATCGATTTGGTGTTGCTGGATATTTATATGCAGCAGGACAATGGCCTGGATTTATTGCCGACCATCCGTGAATTCAGTGAACACACGGATGTCATCATCATTTCATCCGCCAGCGATGTGTATACCATTAAAAAAGCGCTGCACTACGGCGTGGTGGATTACCTGATTAAACCGTTCCAGTTTGCCCGTTTTGAACAGGCGCTGACCGCTTATCGCGAAGAAGCTAATTTGCTCAAGCACCGTGAGTTTGTCGCGCAATCGGACATCGATAATCTCATCCGCCGCACCAGCGGCACGCCGACTGTCGAGCGTAAGAAACTGCCGAAAGGCTTAACCAGCCTGACATTGCGCACCGTCTGTGAGTGGATTGAGGGTAATCAGGGCACGGAGTTTTCCACCGAGATGCTGGCGAATGCGATTGGTATTTCCCGCGTGTCCTGCCGTAAGTACCTTATCTATCTGGCGGATACCGGTATTCTTGACACCAATATTCTCTACGGTTCGACGGGACGCCCGGTTTATCTCTACCGCTTGCTGCCGGAAAAACAGGACGCCTTGCGCCAATATTGCGAATAACGCTAATACGACAAAGCCACGAACGACGTGGCTTTTTTATCTGGCGTGTAAAACGAAAAAGGCCACGGAATCCGTGGCCTTGTCGCATTAAATCCGCTGAAGAATTACACCAGCCAGCCTAACAGCAAGGTGGCGGCAATCACGGTGGAAGCACCGCCGATACGGGTGGCGATTTGCGCGAACGGCATCAGCGACATACGGTTAGAGGCAGAAAGAATGGCCACATCGCCCGTACCGCCCAGACCACTGTGGCAACTGGTGACGATAGAGGCTTCAACCGGGTACATTTTCAGGTATGGGGCGATAAAGAAGCTTATCAGCGCCATCGAGAGCACCACCGAGCCACACACCACCACATAGCCGACAGAGAACACTGCAACCACGCTTTCCAGCGGGACATACAGCATGCCAAGGCCAATCATCAGCGGCCAAACCAGCGAGCTTGAGACGAATTTGTAGAAGCTGTTGGCACCGGTTTCCATACTGGCAGGAATGACCCGGCCATATTTACACAGCACGGCGATCAGAATCATCAGTACCGGGCCTGGAATGTGCAGCACTTTTTCAAACAATCCGCCGACGATAAAGAAAGTACAGATCAGCAGCAGGCCGCCGCCCATCAGGTGGAAATCGACCGTTTTGGGCGCGTCTTTGACGGCAAACAGCGCACTGTCATCGGCATTGCGTACCAGATTACCGTTACCATTCAGGTCACTGCGCCAGATACCGATGCGCGCCAGTACGCCAGCGCAGATGATGGCGAAGATATTACCGACAACGGCGGCAGGCGCGAGCTGGGCGACGTAGACATCCGGCGTCTGGCCGAGAATCGACGAGTAAGCCAGCGACAGCGGCAGAATGCCTTCGCCGATACCACCGCCGATGATAGGAACGATGATGAAGAAGAAGGTGTGGTAGAAGCTGTAACCAAACAGTTTACCGACCAGCAGACCGGTAATCACTGCGGTTGCCGTACCGATGACCAGCGGGATGAACATACGAATCATCCCCTGAATCAGGATGACGCGGTTCATGCCAAGAATACTGCCGACCACCAGGCTTGCGATAACGAAGTAAAGGAAGTTGGCGTCTTTCATTAACAGCTTGACGGTATCAAGCGTGTTGGCGTTGAACAAATGGAAATAAACCAGCACTGACGGCACCATCAGGCAAAGAATGGCTGGCCCGCCAACTTCTTTAAGTACCGGAATACGCTGGCCAATATAGGCCAACAGAAAACCCATCGTCATAATAACCGCGAACCCGCCAATCATATTTTTTGGCAGATAGCTGGCATAAGATGCAATAAAAACAATGGCAGAAATAACCAGGAAAAGAATAAAAGGCACAGAGCCAATGCGGACTTTGTTGATATTCTCCAGTAAACCTGATGGTGCGGTAGTAAGCGTATTATCGCTCAGTATTTCAGTTTCAATGCTTTTCATTATATTCACCCTGTTGTAGCGGCATAGGACAGAGGGTTGGGCTTGCTCTGCAAGGCGTGGAAACATTTTGTTAAATGTGCTGCGCACAATAACCATCAGTCACACCATCAAAATAAAAAGGCGATGTTATTATTATGACGATATATTCTTTAAGTAATCTAGCATAGGCAAATGTTAAAAATAATAGGCGTTCGCTACAAACGTGAAAGAGTTGTGAACTGCACTCCAATTCGCTTTTAAGTAATTTAATTAGTCGTTTTGTAATTAAAATTCGTTTGCTGGGGTAAATAAGGGAGAGGAAATGAATAAAGAAATAATTTTGAAAGCAGGTAAGCGACGTAATAGCTGAAAAATATCATGTCATGACGAAAATAAAAATAAATTTTTAAAAGTTACATAAATAAAAACCCCGCTGTAAAAAGAACAAAAATTAACAATACCCGCAGGGGAAACGGCGAGATCGCCGCAGACGATCGCCATGCGCAGGGCTGATGGTGGTGGAGGGGTTTTTTGGCGCGGTTAGCTGCCATCACCGCTGTCGTATGCACAATGGGGTGGCGTAGGCCCGGAACGGCGGCATTTTCTGCTGTGCGGGAAAGTTTTTTTATATTGCGCAAATAGTTGGCGTGTTCTCACACCGATGGTAGGAATGCATCATGGCTGGCCTATTTTTGTCAGTATTTTCACCTGTTTTTAACCTTTTTAACACGCTTTACTGTGTACTAATTCACCATTCGAGAGGATTTTCATATGAGTTATTGTGTGGTGATAATTATCGCATGAGTGAGTTAACCTGGTTTTAACTGTTGTGTTTTTGTTATTTTGTGGGCTTAGTCACCAAAAATTAAGCCAATTGAGCTAATTTTATACCTTGATGATTCTGCGGTTTCTGTTTGTAAATCCTAACAGGTTATATTGACGCGATTGTCATCTGTTGACACATTGTGGGCGTCACAAGGAGGAGAAGCGGCAGAGTACCCGGAATCATGATGATTGATCCGACAGGGCTGGCGGGGTTTCCTGCTTGTCCCGCACTGTTGTCTTTCCCTGTTTACTCGCGTGTCTGTCTTTAGGCTTGTTCCAGACTGACGCAGATAAAGAAGAAGTACAGACCACCGTGAAAAAGGGCCGCGATAATCTCCGTCGCGCTCGCCAGCACTTCGCGAGCACAATAATGGGTCTGACTCACACACAACATCCACAATGGAGTTCATGTAATGGCTAAATCCCTGATGAAATCAAGGGTGCTGAAATTCAGCCTTGGTCTTCTGGCGCTATCTGTTGCCGCCGGTGTACAGGCAAAAACCCTGGTGTATTGTTCAGAAGGTTCTCCTGAAGGCTTCAACCCGCAGCTGTTTACCTCCGGCACCACCTTTGATGCCAGCTCCATTCCAATTTATAACCGTCTGGTTGAGTTTAAAAACGGCACCACCGAAATCGAGCCGGGTCTGGCCGAGAAGTGGGATATCAGCGCTGACGGCAAAACCTATACTTTCCATTTACGCAAAGACGTGAAGTGGCAGGACAGTAAAGATTTCAAACCGAGCCGTAACCTCAATGCCGATGACGTGCTGTTCTCTTTCCAGCGTCAATTGGATGCCAATCACCCGTTCCACAAAGTCTCCGGCGGCAGCTACGAATACTTTGAAGGTATGGGGATGAATGAGCTTATCAGCAAAATTGAGAAAGTGGATGACAACACGGTTCGCTTCCAGCTGACGCGTGCCGAAGCGCCGTTCCTGGCTGACCTGGCGATGGATTTCGCGTCGATTTTGTCTGCTGAATATGGCGACAAGGTACTGAAAGCCGGTACGCCGGAGAAAATCGACCTTGACCCTATCGGCACCGGGCCGTTCCAGTTGCAGCAGTACCAGAAAGACTCCCGTATTCTCTACAAACGCTTTGACAGCTTCTGGGGCACGAAACCGAGTATTGACCGTCTGGTCTTCTCCATCACCCCGGATGCCTCCGTGCGCTATGCCAAGCTGCAAAAAGACGAATGCCAGATTATGCCGTACCCGAACCCGGCCGATCTCGCCAGCATGAAGCAGGATAAAAACATCAACCTGTTGCAACAGCCGGGCCTGAACGTGGGCTATCTGTCATTCAACGTTGAGAAAAAACCGCTGGATAACGTGAAAATCCGTCAGGCGCTGACCTACGCGGTGAACAAGCAAGCCATTATTGATGCGGTGTATCAGGGTGCCGGTCAGGCAGCGAAAAACCTGATCCCGCCGACCATGTGGGGTTATAACGATGACGTGAAAGACTACGCCTATGACCCTGCCAAAGCCAAAGCACTGCTCAAAGAAGCGGGTGCGGAAAACGGCTTTGAGATTGATCTGTGGGCGATGCCGGTACAGCGTCCGTATAACCCGAATGCGCGCCGTATGGCTGAGATGATCCAGGCGGATTGGGCGAAAGTGGGCGTGAAAGCCAAAATCGTCACCTACGAGTGGGGCGAATACCTCAAGCGTGCCAAAGCCGGTGAACACCAGACGGTGCTGATGGGCTGGACTGGCGACAACGGAGACCCGGATAACTTCCTGGCGACGCTGTTTAGCTGCGATGCGGCGAAAAAAGGCTCCAACTACTCCAAATGGTGTTACAAGCCGTTTGAAGACTTGATTCAGCCAGCGCGTTCCGTATCCGATCAGGCCAAGCGTATCGAGCTGTACAAACAGTCTCAGGTGGTGATGCACGATCAGGCTCCGGCGCTGATTGTTGCCCACTCTACCGTGTATGAACCGATCCGTAAAAACGTGAAAGGTTATGTTATCGAACCTCGCGGTGTGCATAACTTTAATCACGTATCTGTAGAGTAATCATCCATATACGTCATATTCACGGGCGATAGCTGTGCTATCGCCCCTGCTGTTTCTATCGGGGAATAGCGGGGGAGGCTTCGGCGTCCGTTTTTTCAGTGAGCCATGTCAGGCTCGGCGGCGAGACCGCCGGGCCCTTTATCTCTAATAAGAGAACGCACAGAGAGTTCGGGATATGTTGCAGTTCATACTCCGGCGTTTGGGGCTGGTTATCCCAACGTTTATCGGTATTACCCTACTGACTTTCGCTTTCGTGCACATGATCCCCGGCGACCCGGTGATGATCATGGCAGGGGAGCGCGGTATTTCTCCAGAGCGCCATGCGCAGTTGATGGCGCAGCTTGGTCTTAACAAGCCGCTGTGGGAGCAATATCTGCATTACATCTATGGCGTGTTGCACGGTGATTTAGGCATGTCGCTAAAAAGCCGCATGCCGGTGTGGGACGAATTTGTGCCGCGTTTTAAGGCCACGCTGGAACTGGGCGTCTGCGCGATGATCTTCGCGGTGATTATCGGTATTCCCGTTGGTGTGATGGCGGCGGTTAAGCGCGGTTCTATCTTTGATCACACATCCATCAGCCTGGCATTAACCGGCTATTCGATGCCGATTTTCTGGTGGGGCATGATGCTTATCATGCTGGTTTCCGTGCAACTGAACCTGACGCCGGTGTCCGGTCGCATCGGCGATACGGTGTTTTTGGATGACACCCTGCCGCTGTCCGGTTTTATGTTGATAGATACCTTAATCTGGGGCGCAGACGGTGACTTCAAAGACGCCGTGATGCACATGGTGCTGCCCGCCGTGGTGCTCGGCACCATTCCGCTGGCGGTGATTGTGCGTATGACGCGCTCGGCGATGCTGGAAGTGCTGGGCGAAGATTACATCCGTACCGCCCGCGCCAAAGGCTTAAGCCGCCTGCGCGTCATTGTCGTGCATGCGTTACGCAACGCCATGTTACCGGTGGTAACGGTGATTGGTTTGCAGGTCGGCACCATGCTGGCGGGCGCGATCCTGACGGAAACCATTTTCTCCTGGCCGGGCCTCGGGCGCTGGTTGATTGATGCGCTGCAACGCCGTGACTATCCGGTGGTGCAAGGCGGGGTGTTGCTGGTTGCCACCATGATAATTCTGGTGAACCTGCTGGTAGACCTGACATACGGCGTGGTGAACCCGCGTATCCGGCATAAGAAATAACAGGAGGCGCAGAATGACGCAAATAACGCAACCCGCAGTACAAACGGCTGCGCCAGTGCCGATGACTCCGCTTCAGGAGTTCTGGCACTATTTTAAGCGTAACAAAGGGGCCGTGGTCGGCCTGGTTTACATTGTTTTGATGCTGATCGTGGCGATTGGGGCCAGTGTGCTGGCTCCCCACGCGCCTGCCGAGCAGTTTCGTGATGCGCTGTTAAAGCCACCAGTCTGGCAGGAAGGCGGTAGCTGGCAATTTATTCTTGGCACCGATGATGTCGGGCGCGATGTGCTGTCACGCCTGATGTATGGCGCGCGCCTGTCGCTGCTGGTCGGCTGTCTGGTGGTGCTGATGTCACTGGTGCTGGGCATCGTGTTCGGATTGATGGCCGGTTACTTCGGCGGTTCGATAGATGCTGCCATCATGCGTCTGGTGGATATCATGCTGGCGCTGCCGAGCCTGCTGCTGGCGCTGGTGCTGGTGGCGATTTTCGGCCCCTCCATTTTCAATGCCTCGCTGGCGTTGACCTTCGTGTCGCTGCCGCACTATGTGCGTTTGACGCGCGCGGCAGTGCTGATGGAAGTCAACCGTGATTATGTGACCGCTTCCCGTGTGGCGGGCGCTGGGGCGCTGCGCCAGATGTTTATCAACATTTTCCCTAATTGCCTGGCACCGTTGATCGTGCAGGCATCAATGGGCTTTTCTAACGCCATTCTCGATATGGCTGCGCTTGGGTTCCTCGGCATGGGCGCACAGCCGCCGACACCGGAATGGGGCACCATGCTCTCCGACGTGCTGCAATTTGCGCAGAGCGCCTGGTGGGTGGTGACGTTCCCCGGACTGGCGATTTTGCTGACGGTATTGGCATTTAACCTGATGGGGGACGGCTTGCGTGATGCTCTCGACCCCAAACTCAAGCAGTGACAGCGCAAGCGGCGATAGAGGTAGAGAGATGGCGTTACTCAATGTAGATAAACTGTCGGTACACTTTGGCGAAGGTGCGCTGCCGTTTCGTGCGGTAGACCGCATCAGCTATCAGGTGGAACAGGGGCAGGTGGTCGGCATCGTCGGCGAGTCCGGTTCCGGCAAATCGGTCAGTTCACTGGCTATCATGGGGCTGATTGATTTCCCCGGTAAAGTGATGGCTGACAAACTGGAGTTCAACCAGCGTGATTTACAGACGCTCTCCGATAAGGAGCGGCGTCAGCTGGTAGGCGCGGAAGTGGCGATGATCTTCCAGGACCCGATGACCAGCCTGAATCCGTGTTACACCGTGGGCTACCAGATTATGGAAGCCATCAAGGTGCATCAGGGCGGCAACCGTAAAACCCGGCGCGCGCGCGCGATTGATTTGCTCAATCAGGTGGGGATTCCTGACCCGGAATCGCGGCTGGATGTGTATCCGCATCAGCTGTCGGGCGGCATGAGCCAGCGTGTAATGATTGCGATGGCGATTGCCTGTCGGCCAAAGCTGCTGATCGCCGATGAACCGACGACGGCGCTGGATGTGACCATTCAGGCGCAGATCATCGAACTGCTGCTGGAGTTGCAGCAAAAAGAGAACATGGCGCTGATCCTGATTACCCACGATTTGGCGCTGGTGGCGGAAGCGGCGCACCACATCATCGTGATGTACGCCGGACAGGTGGTGGAATCGGGCAAGGCGGTGGATATTTTCCGCGCTCCGCGCCACCCCTACACCCAGGCGCTGCTGCGCGCGCTGCCGGAGTTTGCCGCAGACAAATCACGGCTGGCGTCGCTGCCGGGCGTGGTGCCGGGCAAGTATGACCGGCCGCAGGGTTGTCTGTTGAACCCTCGCTGCCCCTACGCCAGCGATCGTTGCCGTCAGGAAGAGCCTGAGATGCGGGATATTCCCGGTCGTCAGGTGAAATGTCACACACCGCTGGATGATGCGGGGAGGCCAACCGTATGAGCCAGACCATGAACGCAGCCGGGCAGCCCTATCTGCTCGAAGCGATTGATTTGAAAAAACACTACCCGGTGAAAAAAGGGTTGTTCGCACCGGAGCGACTGGTGAAAGCGCTGGATGGCGTGTCGTTCACGCTGGAGCGTGGCAAAACGCTGGCGGTGGTGGGTGAATCCGGTTGCGGCAAGTCCACGCTGGGCCGCCTGCTGACCATGATTGAAACGCCGTCGCACGGCGAGCTGTATTATCAGGGCCAGGATCTGCTCAAGCCAGACCCGGCAGCGCAGAAGCTGCGTCGCCAGAAAATCCAGATCGTGTTCCAGAACCCGTATGCGTCGCTCAATCCGCGCAAAAAAATTGGCCAGATCCTGGAAGAGCCGCTGGTTATCAACACCGAGCTCACCAAGGCAGAGCGCCGCGAGAAAGCGCTGGCGATGATGGCGAAAGTCGGGCTGAAAACCGAGCATTACGACCGTTACCCGCACATGTTTTCCGGCGGCCAGCGCCAGCGTATCGCTATCGCTCGCGGGCTGATGCTTGACCCGGACGTAGTGATTGCCGACGAACCAGTGTCTGCGCTCGACGTGTCGGTGCGCGCACAGGTGCTGAACCTGATGATGGATTTGCAGCAGGAACTGGGGCTGTCTTACGTGTTTATCTCGCATGACCTGTCGGTGGTGGAACACATCGCCGATGAAGTGATGGTGATGTATCTGGGCCGCTGCGTGGAGAAAGGCAGTAAAGACGCGATTTTCAACAACCCGCGCCACCCGTACACCCAGGCGCTGTTGTCTGCGACGCCGCGCCTGAACCCGGACGCGCGCCGTGAGCGCATCAAGCTGACCGGCGAGCTGCCAAGCCCGCTCAGTCCGCCGCCGGGCTGTGCTTTTAACGCCCGTTGCCAGCACCGTTTCGGGACTTGCACCCAGTTGCAACCTCACCTCAAACCGCACGGCGACCAACTGGTTGCCTGCTTTGCGGTGGAGCAGCAGGAAGAGAGTCCGGCTGGCTGATTCGCGTCTCGCACAATAGCGTGACGTGTAATAGCGTGACGCACAGCAACGTGACGTACAATAACGCGACGTACAACAACGTGAGACAACACGGCCTCGGTTAATCTCCGGGGCCGTTTTTTTGTGCCGGGCCTTGGCCGTTCAACTTCAGTACGGCGCGGGTTTCCCTGATATGGCCTGCTGCGCGTTGCCATCGGTGAGGTGTCCGGTTTTTTTCGTCTGATTTTTCTTATCAACACCCCGCTATGTTCATGGGGGGATGCGTGCAGATGTGGGCGACTCGGGCAGGTATTTGCTGTTGCGCAACGCTGGGAATGATTAATAAAGCTTGAGTTAAAGTAAACGGGTGTGGGGTGGATTTTATTAGTTTCGCTAACTTATTTCGCGAGTTATTCGGCGTTTAAGCCCGATTTTTTTGTGAAATATGTAAAATACATTTTAATTTTTATGAAATGTTCGGTGTTGAAATATTAGTTTTCCCATTGATTATCGAGTTTTTGACGATCTATGGCGTAAATTAGCGCCAGTAGCAATAATAATGTGGTTAACGAATGCCGGTAGCCTATTTACTTACAGCGCGCTTATTTATTTTTCTGAAGGAATTTACCTTCGTCACAAATCTCGGTATAAGACTAATCTTAAAAGATTGTTTTTTGCGCTGCCCAATGACAGCGTATTTCGACCACCCTTTTCCAGGGAAATGACAGTCAGATGAACAGTTATGATGATATGCAGCGCTTTAGGGACAAAGCCCAAATAAAAGATATTGATTTCAGGGACATGTCCAGCCAAATGTTGCAGTCAGACACTGTTGCCTGGCCGTTGATGAAACAGTTGTTGCGCAACCCGGCAGAGGACGATGCCCTGTCAGGCGTACACGCGACCGGTGTGGCACAACCTGCGCCGATTAATCCCTCATTGTTTAACGAGCCGACGGCGACTCCCGCGACCGCGCGTTTAGCGCCGAAAGCCGCGTCGCCGGATGCGACGCCTGCGCTGTTGAGTGCGGTTGCCGCCTCTCTGGCGCCACCGGCGGTGGCATCGGCAATAGCTGCGCAATCGATAGCCATGCAACCGATAGCCACGCGATCGATAACAGAACAGCTGCTAACCGCGCAGTCGCCAGTAGCGCAAGCCGTGCAACCGATCGCGTTAGTACCCCCTCAAGCGCCGCTGAGTGCGCCTGTTGAGCCGTTAGCGGAAGTTAGAACGCTGCAAAACGCGCCGAGGCAGGCATTTGCTGCGGCAACGCCGGTGCGCCCGGCTGCGTTTGCTGCCGCTGCATCAGCGCAGCCGGATAATAGCCGTTTTCGCGCGCTGTTCAGTAGCCGAAGCCAACCAGACAATACCCCCTCATTATCAAAAACGATGTTATTAAAACCCTTGCTGGAGAAGATTGCGTTATGCCGTTAGTGTGTGTTTGTTCTCCGAAAGGAGGTGTTGGAAAAACCACCATGGCAGCCAATCTGGCTTATGCGTTAGCCCGTGGGGGAAGTAAAGTGCTGGCGATTGATTTTGACGTGCAAAACTCATTGCGCCTGCATTTTGGTGTACCGCTTACCGATGAGAGGGGATTTGTCGCTAAATCGGCCGAAACGCCGGACTGGAGCCAGTCTATTCTGACCAGTGATGACAATATTTTTGTGCTGCCTTACGGCAGTGTGACGCAAGAGCAGCGCCTGGCGTTTGAGCATAACCTGGCCAATGACCCGCTGTTTTTGCGTCGTGGCCTGAGCACCGTCATGAATTACCCCGGCCTGGTGGTGATTGCCGATTTTCCGCCCGGCCCCGGCCCGGCGTTGCAAGCGATGACGGAGCTTGCCGACCTGCATTTGGTGGTAATGATGGCGGATACCGCCTCATTGTCATTAATGCCGCAGATTGAAAACAATAAGCTGACCGGGCAGGAACTTAACCGCAAAAAAGGCACTTATCTGCTTTTAAATCAGACTGATAATCGCCGCGCACTCTGTAGTCAGGTGGCCTCGTTTGTTCAACTGCGTATGCCGGACAAACTGATAGGTAGCGTTCACCGTGATGAAAGCGTCGCTGAAGCCAATGCTTCTCAACGTTCGATTTTTGATTTCAGCCCCGTGTCTGCGGCGGCGTTTGATATTGAGTTAATCGGAAAGCGCGTTGCGGCTTTGCTGGATATCCGCATCGGTAATGGCGAAGTTCAGGCTGATTTTCCTGCATATCAGGCCGTATCTGGCCGATAATGCAAAACACAGTCTGACACCCTGCATGGATTGATACCCCTGACCCACGTTGTTGGGCGCAGGGGACGTTTGCATGGACTTATTTTCACGGACTTTTTCCATTTTTCGACTTCAGGATAATCTATGAAAAAGATCCTGTTTTTGGCGTTGTTGTTGGTTTTGCTGCCGGTTGCGGTGGTGGTGGTGATAACCCCGATGGACAGCGAAAAACAATATATCTTCGGCCTTATCAGCATCGGGTTGATGCTGTTGTTAGGGCAGAGCAAACGCCGGACGGTAACGGTCATACTGGTGGTGATGGCGGCGTTGACATCGACGCGCTACATCTACTGGCGCGCGACAGAAACGCTGCACTTTAACTCGGAAATCGAAGCGATTCTGGGCATTGGGCTGTTTGTTGCCGAGCTATACGTGTGGGTGATTCTGATGCTGGGTTTTTTGCAAACCACCTGGCCGCTGGAGCGCACCATTGAACCGATGCCGCAGGACACGGACTTGTGGCCAACGGTTGATGTGTATGTTCCGACCTATAACGAAAGCCTGGATGTGGTGCGCGATACCGTACTGGCGGCGCAATGTATTGATTACCCGCGCGATAAAATGAAGGTTTACCTGCTTGATGACGGTAAACGCAGCGAGTTTGCCGTTTTCGCCGCTCAGGCCGGTGTCGGCTACATTACGCGCGATAATAATGCTCACGCCAAAGCGGGCAACCTGAATCACGCGCTGAAGTTAACGCAGGGTGAGCTAATTTGCGTTTTCGACTGTGACCATGTTGCGAAACGTATCTTCCTGCAAGCGACGATCGCGCCGTTTTTGTCAGACCCAAAGCTGGCGCTGTTACAGACGCCGCACTATTTCTACTCGCCCGACCCGTTTGAGCGTAACCTGCGCGCCGCGCGGCAGATCCCAAACGAAGGCGCGCTGTTTTATGGCCCGGTGCAGCAAGGCAATGATTTGTGGGATGCGGCCTTTTTCTGCGGCTCTTGTGCGGTGATTCGTCGTTCCGCGTTAGATGACATCGGCGGGTTCGCGGTTGAAACCGTCACCGAAGATGCGCACACCGCGATGAAAATGCAGCGCAAAGGCTGGAAATCCGCATTTTTGGCGATTCCGCTGGCCGCTGGGCTTGCTACCGAACGTTTGGTGTTGCATGTGATTCAGCGTACCCGCTGGGCCCGTGGCATGGCGCAAATCTTCCGCGTTGATAACCCGTTGCTGGGGCGCGGGCTGACATTGCCGCAGCGCCTGTGCTATCTCAATGCCATGCTGCATTTTCAGTTTGGTTTGCCGCGAGTCGCCTTCCTGACGGCGCCGCTTGCTTACCTGCTGTTTAATCTCAATATTATTCACTCATCGGCGTTAATGATTTTTGCCTATGCGCTGCCGCATCTGGCGATTTCGATGTACGTCAACTCACGGATGAACGGGCGTTTCCGCTACAGTTTCTGGGGCGAAATTTATGAAACAGTGATGGCGTTTCACTTGGTTATTCCAACCATTGTGACGCTGATTTCGCCCAAACACGGCAAATTTAACGTGACGGACAAAGGCGGCTTGCTGGACGAAGGCTTCTTTGATTTTCGTATCGTCCGGCCGCATATCATTGCCGCACTGCTGCTGGGAGCCGGTGTGGTCGCGGGCATCACCCGCATCGTCGCCCATGATTATTTCAACGTTGACCCCTACGTCATTATGCTCAATCTGGTGTGGGCGATGTTTAGCCTGCTGACACTGCTGGCGGCGATTGCCGTGGCGCGTGAAACCAAGCAGGTGCGTAAAACCATCCGCGTCGATGTGGACGTCCCTGCCATTATTCACTATGCCAGCGGTATCGCCTCACGCACCACCACGGTCGATCTGTCGATGGGCGGCGCGCAGTTAAAGGCGCCGGACAAGCGCCACGAGCATGATGAAATCGAAGCCATTGAGCTGTTGCTGCAATCGAGTGAGATTTGCCTGCCGGTGCAGTCCGTGGCGGCCAATGACGACAAAATTCGCCTGCGTTTTGATGATATTCCGCTCTCGCAACGCCGCGCGTTGGTGCGTGTGGTGCTCTCGCGTGCCGATGCCTGGATTAATCCGCCCTATCCTCAGGATCGCCCTTTGCGTTCGCTGTGGGCGGTGGTCAAAACGGTGTGTGAGTTCTTTTGGCTCAGTCTCACTACCCGCAGTAAAAAACCGGCTTCTGCAGCGGTGGATGTGAAAAAAGAGGATGCCGCAACATGATGACACCCGGTTTTTTGACCACCCTGCGAGTTAATGCCAGTGCGCTGGCGTTATGGATAGCGGGTGCGCTGGCGCTGAGTTCAGCAGCGGTACTGGCTGCGCCCGAGAGTGATGACACGCCGTTGCCGATGATGTTAAGTCCGGGCGGCAGCGCGGGCCAGCCACCGGTTGTCTCGCCGGTTACGCCCGTGGCGGGTGCGGCAGATGTGCACGCAATAGATGTGCCCGCAATGCCGCCGATAGTGTCACCGGCAGCGTCACCGATAGTGCAACCGATAACGTCACCGACAGTATCGCCTGCGCCGGTCAATCCGCCAGCCAGCGCTGATGCGCCAGCAATGACGCCGCCTCTGCCCGCTATTGTCGCGCCGGATAGGGCGACGGCAAATGTCGTGCCTGTCGATGCAGCGGGCGGGACGACGCCATCCATGTTACTGCCGGTGGGCGGCGATGCCGGGTATCAGCCGCTATCCAGCCGCGTATCCGTCGCTCAAATGGGCCAGCCTAACGGGATTACGCTGGCTGGCGGCCAGACGCAGGCGGGGGTGATCTTTACCCTGCCGGGCGATCAGGTTGTTACCAATGCGATGCTGGATTTATCGCTGCGGGTGTCGCCGGAACTGGCGGCGCTCAATGCGTCAATGCAACTGATGCTCAACGGCCAGCCGCTCGGTACGGTGCCGCTGAGTGCGGCAACCGGTGAAAGTACCCGCTTTCAGTTAGATATTCCCGCCGCGATGGTGGTGTCGAGCAATAACCTCAGCTTTCGTATTAATGACGCCGAGCGCCTGTTGTGCGAACGCGATAGCGCGACCCGTTATAATCTGACCATTTTGCCTGCAACCACCTTGCAACTCGAAGGCCAGCAGCTCGATATCGGCACCCGGCTGAGTAATTTTCCGCGTCCGTTTATTGACCCGCTGCAAATGACCGCAGCGGTGGTGCCCATGGTGTTCCCCGAGCAGGTGAGCCCTGCTCAGGTCAGTGCGGCAGCGTTGGTGGCCTCGTGGCTTGGCATGCGTATGGATGGGTACGGTGCGAACTTCCCGGTGATACGCGATGCGCTGCCGGAGAAAAGCGGCATCGTATTTGGCTACCCCGGTGACAAAATCGGTACGCTGGTGTTGCCTGCGGTGAGCGGGCCTACGCTGCAACTGGTGGATAACCCGGTGAACCCGGTCAACAAATTGATGCTGGTCATCGGTCAGGATGAAGTGCAATTGCGTCAGGCTGCTTACCGTTTGGTGAGCCAGCCGCTGGATGTCGATGGCGCAACGCTGTCGGTGCCGCCTCAGACCATCACGCCGCGCCGCCCTTATGATGCGCCGCGCTGGATCAATACCGACCGGCCGGTGCGTTTTAGCGAGCTGCTGCGTAAAGACCAGAACATGACGGTGAGCGGAATCTGGCATGAGGCGCTGCGTATCAACTTCCGCGCCGCTCCCGATCTGTTCTTGTGGGACGGTGATACCATTCCGGTAAAAGTTGATTATCGCTTTCCGTCAGAAAGCTGGATTGATGAAGATCGCTCCTACCTGAATGTGATGCTCAACGGGACGTTTTTACATAACCTCACGGTCAATAAGGTTGGCGTGTTGCAGCGTGCGTGGCGTGAAATGGGCGGTGACAGCCGTCAGGAAACCTATGCGCTGAAAGTAGACCCTTACCTTATCTACGGTTACAACCAGTTCCAGCTCTATTTTAATATTCGTGCCAAAGATGATGCGCCGTGCAGCGTATTGCAAAATAACAACATCAAAAGCCAGATTGTGGACAGCGCTTCTATTGATTTAAGCCGGACGCGCCATTTCACGCTGTTGCCTAATCTCTCCTACTTTGTAGGGGCCGCGTTCCCGTTCTCCCGGCTGGCGGATTACGCCCAGACGGTATTGTTGCTGCCGGAAAAACCGACTAACGCGGAAATTGGCCTGCTGCTGGATTTGGCGGGCCGGGCGAGTGACGCCACCGGCGTTAGCCTGAATGCAGCCAAAGTGATGTTTGGCCTGCCTGCCAATGCGGGCGATCGCCTGAAGCTTGAGAACAGCGATGTGCTGGCGATAACGTCACTTGGGCAAAGCGCCTTTAACAAGAGCCTGTTGGCCGATTCCCCCTTTAACGTAAATGACCGCACGTTTGGCGTCAGAACCCAGAGCACCCTTGAGCATTTACGCACGTTGCTGACGGGCGATTGGGATCGTGCGCCATTGGATGCCGACCGTTACTTCTCATCAAACGAAGCCTGGCGGGGTTTTTTGAGCTACCGATCGCCGTGGAATAACGGGCGGGTGGTGGTGGTGGCCACCGGCAGCAGCGATGAGCAGTTATCGCAGCTGTACGGCGATTTGAATTCGCCAGGTATTAATGCGGCCATCAGCGGCGATACAGCGATTATCACCAATGAAAATGGCGTGCGCAGTTTCCGTGTCGGGCCGCAGTTCCCGGTGGGTGAAATGCCCTGGTACATGATGATTGTCTGGTATGCCAATCAACATGCGGTGTTGTTGGCGCTCAGTGCGTTGCTGCTGGCAGCGGTAATCGGGATTGGGCTGACGTCCCTGCTCAGGATGCAGGCAGAAAAACGGCTGTCTACCCGGCGTGATGCGGGTTCAGGTAAAAAATAAGCGAGCCACTTATGAAGATGACAACATTAACGGCCCGAATTCGTCAGGCATGTGCAGTGAGCTCGGTAGTCATGGGCACCGCCGTGGTTATTGGCGGCGTGCTATCTTCCGCTGCGCTGGCCGCTCAGACAAACCCGGCATTGCAGGCGCTGTTTGATCAAGCTGATTACTGGCACCAGCGTTCCCATGATGATCTGGCTCGCGATGCGTTGCAGAAAGTCCTGATGGTGGATGCCAACAACACGCAGGCGCTGTATTTGATGGCGTTGTATGCGCAAAACAATGGTGATAATGCGCAAGCGGCAAAGTGGCGTGAGCGGCTCAGTCAGGCCTCGCCGCAAGACCCGCGTTTACAGGCATTAGATAATGCGCGACAGGCCTCCACCGTGCCGCAGGCACAGCTGGCGCTGGCGCGTCAGCAGGCGCGCAGCGGCAACATCAGCGCCTCGTTGCAAACCTGGCGCAACCTGTTTAGCGGCCCACAGCCGCCAGCCAGCATTGCCGCCGAATATTATCTGACGATGGCAGGCGATCGTACCTTGCTGCCGCAGGCGGTGGATCACTTGCGCGAATTTGTCGCCGCTCACCCGCAAGACACCAATGCCAGCGTCGCGCTCGGCAAGGCGTTGACCTATCAAGAGCCGACACGGCGTGAAGGGGTGCAGATATTGAGCGGATTGGCTTCCGGCAGTACGGATGCCGATCAGTCGATGCGTCAGGCGTTGCTGTGGCTGTCGCCAAAAAGCGATGATGCGCCGCTGTATCAGCTCTACCAGCAGCGCCACCCGCAGGATACGGCGGTCATGGACTATTACCGTAAAAATGTCGGCGGCGTGGAGAAAAACAAAGGGTTCACCGCGCTCAATAGCGGCGATATTTCCAGCGCCCAGACCGCGTTTGATCAGGTATTACAGGCTAATCCGCAAGATGCGGATGCGCTGGCAGGGATGGGCTACGCCGCCCAGCGCCGGGGGGATTTTGCTTCGGCAGCGTCGTATCTGGAGCGTGCGGCGCGTCAGGGCGGTGAAAACAGCGCCCAGCGTCAGCAGCAGGCGGACGACGCGCGTTTCTATGCGCAATTAGCCTCTGCCCAGCAAGCCATGAAAAACGGCGATACCACCCAGGCGCTGGCGATAAGCGAACCCTTGGTTCAGGCCAGCGGGGAGAAGGGACTGGCGGCAAAACTGTTCCGCGCGGATGTATTACGTCGTAGCAATAATTTTGCCCAGGCCGAACGGCTGTATCGCGACATTTTGCAAACCGATGCAGATAACCGCAGCGCCAAAGAGGGGCTGTTTTATGTGTTGCGAGAGCAAAATCGCAGCGCCGAGGCCAATACCCTGTTTGCGGCGCTGCCTGAGAGCGTGCGCCAAAGTATGACACCGCGCCCGGTGGTGGTTGCAACCAGTGCGCCGGTGCGTAAAGACGCGCAGCAAGCGCTGGCCTCCGGTGACAGGGCGCGGGCTGTCGCGCTGTTGCAGCAAGGTATTGCGCGTTTCCCGAATGATGGCTGGCTCAGGCTTGATTTGGCGCGGATTTACCAGCAGCAGGGAAATACCGCTGAAGCCACCGCGCTGATGCAGCCGCTGTTCCGGCCCGCTGCCAGTGCGGATGATTTATACGCCGCCGCGCTCTTTGCCAGTGAAAACAGCGCCTGGCAACAAGCCAGCACACTGCTTGCCCGTATTCCGGCCCGTAACCAGAACGAAGAGTCGCGCACGCTGGCGCGTCGGGTGAATTTCAATCTCCAGATGGCCACCGCGCAGACGTACCTGTCTCGCGGCGAAAATGCAGCGGCAGCCAATACATTAAGGGCGTTGTCGGCGACACCGCCCGAGAACCCGGTGGATGCCGGTAAGCTGGCGCAATCGCTGGCCGCCGCCGGGGAAACGGCGGCAGCGGTTGCGGTGGTGCGTAACAACATGCAGCGCGGCGTACAAGGTAATGCCGGTGATTATGCCGCCCAAATTGGCGTACTCAATCAGGCCGGGTTAAGCGATGAGGCGCAATCGTGGTTAAACCGCCCGGAATTGATGGCGCGCAGCACAACGGCGCAACTGGATGATTTGCGCACCGGGGCTGTCATTCGCGATGCCGATCGCCTGCGTGAAAACCAGCAATATGCTCAGGCTTACGACACGCTTGCCCGCGCGTTGCAGCGTTCGCCGAAAAACACCGATTTGATGTTTGCCATGGCGCGCCTCTACCAGTCGAGCAAGATGAATAAAGAAGCGGCCGATGTGTATGACTATCTGCTGTCGCATGACACGCCGACGCAGGAAGCCCGCATCGGTGCGATGAATGTGGCCCTGGCCCGTAATGACGTCGCGAAAGCGTATGCGCTTTCCTCCGGCCTACAGGGTGAGCCCACGCCGGAGCGGTTACTGCTGCTGGCGCGGCTTGCGGATGCACAAGGCAACCGCGATCAGGCATTAGCCTATTTGCGTTCTGCCCGGGCTAAAGCGGTGGGGCTTGATGGCGCAGGGCCGGGTAAGGCGGCGACGATTGGCGGGCTGGCGATGGCGGAGAATCCGTTTATTAATCGCGCGAGCGTAACCAGTGCGACCCCCTCGTCTTATGGCCGGGTGCTGCCGTGGCAGCAACGCGGCAGTGTCGCTGGTAGCGACACTGCGGTGGTGGCAGATGCCACCACCCAACAACAGACTGCGACGCTTAACCAAATCAACACCATGATGGATGATTTGGAGCGCGATAGCGGCGGCTGGCTACAGGGCGGCGTGCAGGTACGAGCCCGTGATGGCGAGTCTGGCTTAGGGCGATTTACTGAAGCCAAAGCCCCGCTGACCTGGTCGAGCGGCTCATTTGGTGATACCCGTATCAACTTTAGCGTCACGCCAATGACCATGAATTCCGGCAGCGCCAGCGGCGATGGTTATCGTCGTTATGGCGCAGGGGCCGGTGCGCAGGCAGTACAAGGGATGGTGGATACGATCAATACCGAGATCCGTAACATGCAGGCGCAGCTTGCCAGCGGTACGGCCTCGCCTTTGGCGACGTTGCTACGCAGCCAGAATATCGACCCGGCGAGCGTGAGCGCCATTAGCTTTGACACGTTAAACCCGCTGACTACCCAAGGGCAGGCGAACCTGACTGCGCTCAACGGGAATACGGCGCTTAGAAATTATCTCCTGGCCTCTGCAAATAAACCGAATGTGAATGCGGCAAGCAGCAGTTCAACGGATTCACAGAAATCCTCTGGCGTTGAGCTAAATCTGGCGTTGATTGGCAAAAACTACAAGCTGGACTTTGGCAGTACGCCGCTTGGTCAGGAGCTGAATACCTTGGTCGGCGGGGTACAGTGGTCGCCAAAACTGACCGATTTTCTCACGTTGGTGGTGACAGGCGAGCGCCGTGCCGTGACGGATAGCCTGCTCTCTTATATTGGCACCAAAGAAGCGTTTAGCGGCCAGCGTTGGGGGCAAGTCACCAAGAACGGCGGTAACGTGTTACTGAGTTATGATAATGGTGATGTCGGTTTCTATGGCGGTGGCGGCGCTTACAGCTATCTTGGCGAGAATGTCAAAAGTAACCGGGCATTTATGGCGAATGCCGGTGCGTATATTCGCCCGGTACACGATCGCGATCGCGAGTTGAAAACCGGCATCAGTTTGAGCTGGATGGATTTTGATAAAAACCTGAGTTATTACAGCTACGGTCAGGGCGGCTATTTTAGCCCGCAGAATTATGTGTCGGTTTCCGTGCCGCTTGAGTGGAGCCAGCGCTACGATGATCTGAATGTTAAAGCCGGGATTTCTGTGGGCTATCAGTCTTATACGCGCGATAAGAGCGATTATTTCCCGAATAACCCAGACTGGCAGGCATTCCTTGATAATGCAGTCACTAATGGGTTCGCCAAAGAGTCGCACTATGCCAGTGATAGCAAAAGCGGCGTTGGCTATAACGTTCACGTTGGCGCTGATTACCGCGTGACGAAAGATATTACCGTGGGTGGACAAATGGGCTACGACACCTTTGGCAACTATAATGAAACCACCGGTCAACTCTATTTCCGCTACGGACTGGGAGGCAAATAAGCATGATGGAATCACAGCAACATGCGCTGAATTATTATCGTCAACAGCAATTGCCACCCGGCTGGGCCGATCTGCTCGGCGTGATTATCGACGGCATGATGGATAACGCAGGCGAGCAAGATGGGTTAGCGTTTCTGCGCCAGATGGGCGTGCAACTGGCGGCACGTTATCCGCTGGCGCCAGCGGAAACCGTGCTGGATCTCGAGCAAGAAATGAATCGGGTGTTGTCGCGGTTTGGCTGGGGGTGCGTTGACTTACAGCCGCAGGAAACCCGGCTTGTCATTTACCATCTGGCGCTTCCTGAGCCGGTGGGAGAGACGCGCAGTACCCGCTTTCGCATGTCGATGGCGGCGGTGTTACAAGGGGTTTATGCTCACTGGCTGCGTGAACAAGGCGGCGCCGAGCATGTATTGCTATCTTATGAAGGGATGAGCGACGAGTCCGGCGTGGTATTTCATTACCACAGCGAGATGTGTTGAAACGGGAGATGTCATGGTAAAGCCAATATGGCGTGGCTGGATATGGGTATTGATGGTGTGGTTGAGTGCGTCGGCCAGTGCGGCAACCGGTTGGGAAACCTATAAAAGCCGTTTTATCACGCCAGAAGGGCGTGTCATCGATACCGGGAATAAAAATATCAGCCATACCGAAGGCCAGGGTTTTGCAATGCTGATGGCGGCGCAGTACGGCGATCGGGCGGTGTTTGATAGTCTGTGGAACTGGACGCGCGCCAATCTGAGAAATAACGTCAGCGGCCTGTTTTACTGGCGCTATGATCCGGCTGCCGTTACGCCGGTCGCGGATAAAAACAACGCCTCGGACGGTGATGTGTTGATAGCCTGGGCGCTGTTAAAAGCAGGGACGGCCTGGCAGAACGCGGAGTATTTACAGGCGTCCGACAGCATTCAAAAAGCGATTCTTGCCGGGGATGTGGTGCAGTTTGCTGGCCGCACCGTCATGCTGCCGGGGGCGTATGGCTTTAATAAAAACAGCTACGTTATTCTCAACCCGTCCTACTTTTTATTTCCCGCCTGGCGTGATTTTGCCAATCGCAGCCACCTGCAAGTGTGGCGACAGTTAATTGATGATGGACTCTCGCTGGTGGGTGACATGCGGTTTGGCTCCGTCGGCCTGCCGACGGACTGGGTGGCATTGAATGCCGATGGTTCAATGGCTCCGGCGACGGCCTGGCCATCACGCTTTAGTTATGACGCGATTCGTATTCCACTCTATTTGTATTGGTATGATGCGAAAACCACGGCACTGGTGCCGTTCCAGCTCTACTGGCGTAATTATGCGCGTCTTAGCACCCCGGCCTGGATTGATGTGCTGAATAATAATGTCGCGCCTTATGCGATGCAGGGCGGCTTGCTGGCGGTGCGTGATTTGACGATGGGCAATGCCGCTGGCATTGAGGGCGAGTTGGGCCCGTCAGAGGATTACTATTCGTCCAGCCTGCACTTGCTCGCCCTGCTCGCTAAAAACAGCAGATAAGCGCGACGCATCACGATAATAGCGAATACGGCGAGCGCATTTCTCGCCGTTGCCTGCCGCTGGCATTACCTGTGCCAGCGCCTGTCGAAGCAATATTTTACCTGCCATTAACTAAATTGTTACTTGTGATCTTATTCACAAACGATGCTTATGAATCCGCGCAGAATAGCGCAACGGAGCGCGCTTTCGGGGAATGATGGCCGACTCTCTTTTGGGTGGTGTTGCTGATAAATTAATGTAATGTTTTAAACTTGATTTTGTTGAAGCGATTCAGCTCTTGTTTTTAACCTGATGTTCACAAACTAAAGTTATAAAAGTATCCGGCCTGTTATCGGGGTGTTATTTTTCCGGCGCAAGCACAGGCGGCAACTTTTCGTTCTTTGTCCTCCGTGTGTTTTTCCATCAAAGGACGTCACACTATGAAAACATCAATATTCAAAAGCCTTTATTTTCAAGTTCTTGTCTCTATTACTATTGGGATATTGTTGGGGCATTTCTACCCGGCACTGGGGCAGCAGATGCAGCCTCTGGGCGATGGATTCGTAAAACTCATCAAAATGGTGATCGCGCCCGTCATCTTCTGTACCGTCGTTACCGGTATTGCCGGGATGGAGAGCATGAAGGCGGTTGGCCGCACCGGTGCTGTCGCGCTGCTTTACTTTGAAATTGTCAGTACGCTGGCGCTGATTATTGGCCTGGTGGTGGTTAACGTCTTGCAGCCGGGTGTCGGCATGAACGTTGACCCCTCATCCCTGAATGTTGCGGCCGTTGCGAATTACGCGACCGAAGCCGGTAAGCAAGGGGTGGTACCATTCCTGATGGACGTGATTCCGTCCAGCGTTATTGGTGCATTTGCCAGCGGCAATATTTTGCAAGTGTTGCTGTTTGCCGTGATGTTTGGTTTTGCTCTGCATCACCTTGGTGAGAAGGGCGCGCTGATTTTTGATGTGATAGACAGCTTCTCCAAAGTGGTGTTTGGCATCATTAATATGATTATGCGTCTGGCACCGCTGGGGGCATTCGGTGCCATGGCGTTCACCATCGGTAAATACGGTGTGGGTACGCTGATACAGCTCGGGCAGTTAATCATCTGCTTCTACATTACCTGTATTCTGTTCGTGGTATTGGTGCTGGGCTCCATTGCCAGAGCCACCGGTTTTAGTATCTTCAAGTTTATTCGTTATATCCGTGAAGAACTGCTCATCGTGCTGGGCACATCCTCTTCGGAATCCGCGCTGCCGCGTATGCTGGAGAAGATGGAAAAACTGGGCTGTAAAAAATCGGTCGTGGGTCTGGTTATTCCAACCGGCTATTCGTTTAACCTCGACGGTACATCCATTTACCTGACGATGGCTGCGGTGTTTATCGCCCAGGCGACCAATAGCCACATGGATATCTGGCATCAGATAACCTTGCTGGTTGTGTTGCTGCTCTCTTCTAAAGGGGCTGCGGGTGTCACTGGTAGCGGGTTTATCGTTCTGGCGGCAACGATTTCAGCCGTCGGTCATTTGCCGATTGCTGGTCTGGCGCTGATTCTGGGTATCGACCGCTTTATGTCTGAGGCCCGCGCCCTGACTAACCTGGTGGGTAACGGTGTCGCTACCGTTGTGGTTGCCAAATGGTGTAAGCAGCTCGACAGCAAGCAGATGAGTGATGTGCTGTCTGGCCGCGAGAGTGGCTCTCGTCCATCCTGATATCTCGCTGAGATCCTTCCTGCCTCACCCACAGTTCGCCTGGCGCGCTGTGGGTGATTTTCATTCATTCTGTGCTAAATTTGTTCTCCGCCGATTTTTTTTGCTCTTATTTCACGTTGTTGAGTGACATAGACAAAAGCGCGCTGTCTAACGGGGTGGTACACTTCGCCTCTCTTTATTGCGTGGCGAAAGAGTGTGGTGAACATTCCCCCTCTGTTTTATGTTACAGGCACGTTGGCAGTCCGTTTGTGCGTCGGTTTGTTAATGCGTTAATCGGCGGTTCTTCAATCTGGGCTGTCTTTTTGTAGCGTGAAGAGTTTGGGGTATAACACGTCAGGCGGCAGGATAAGGTCGTCCGAATTCACAAAAACATCGTTTTGGATAGTGATTAAAGTAGGGGTTCACATGCAGGACACCAAATCTGGTCTTTTCGTTGGTGGCGTGTTACTGGCGTTTTTCGCGGGTAACGTGCAGGCTGAAGCGCTACAACCCGACCCCGCGTGGCAGCAGGGGAAACTGGATAACGGCTTTAGCTGGCAACTGCTTTCGACTCCCCAGCGTCCGAGTGACCGTATCGAGCTGCGTTTGATGGTGAATACCGGCTCGTTGACGGAAAGTGCGCAACAGACGGGGTTCTCTCATCTTATTCCACGCCTGGCATTGTTGCCGCGTGATATGCCCTCAGCGGTTCAACGGCCTTCAGTGTGGCAGCAGTCTGAGAGTGAAACCAGGCCATTGCCGCCGGCAACAACGTCTTATGATTTCACGTCTTATAATCTGAGCTTGCCGAATAACCGGCCCGATTTGTTAAAAGAGGCGTTGAGTTGGCTGGCGGAGACGGCGGGAAAACTGCCTATCAATGACAAGCGCATTGCCGCTGCGACGAAAATGATCGACCCGGTAGCGACTGCACCGACCAATCCGCAGGATACGTCCTGGCGTTATCGGCTGAAGGGCTCATCGTTGTTGTCGTTTGCGCCGGGGCAGCCTCTGAAAGCCTCGGCAACCGCAGAGCTGGTGAGTAAATATTACAAAACCTGGTACACGCCGGATGCCATGACGCTGTATATCGCAGGCAATGTGGACAGCCGCATGATTGGCGAGCAAATCGAGAAGGCGTTTTCGCCGCTTGAGGGTAAGCGCGTCACGCCGTCGCCTTTACCGGTACTTTCGCCGATGTCCTCTGCGCCGATTAGCCTGATGGATAACAGCGTTAAGCAGGATACGCTGTCATTAGTGTGGGATATGCCGTGGCAGCCGATTCGCGATTCGCAGGCGCTGGCGCGTTATTGGCAGAGCGATCTGGCGCGCGAAGCGTTGTTCTGGCATGTCCAGCAGTCGCTGGGTAAAAGCCCGCTCAAGGAAACCAACGTTCGCTTCGATTGTAATGTGGTGTATGGCCGCGCCCAGTGCGCTATCCATCTCGACAATGTGACCAGTGAGTCTGCACTGGCGGGCGTGACATTCCTTGGCAAAGAGTTGCGCACGCTGCGCGATAAAGGGCTGTCAGCCGCAGAGTTCGAAACGTTAATGGCCCGCAAGACGGAAGAGCTGAGTAAGCTGTTTGCGACTTATGCACGCGCCAGTACCGATATTTTAATCGATCAGCGCTTGCGCTCTCAGAAGAATGGCGTAGTGGATATTGCACCGGAGCAATACCAAAAACTGCGTCAGAATTATCTGGCATCGCTGACGCTGGAGCGGCTTAATCAGGAACTGCATCAGCAATTGTCCCAGGATGCCACGCTCATTATGCTGCAACCGCAGGGGGAACCCGAGGCGAACATGAAAGCGTTGCAGGAAACTTATTCAGAGTTGATGAAACAAGACAGCGCTGCGCCAGCAACACCGTAGCGCCGCCACAGTAAAAACGCCGGTTAAGCGTGTATCGCTTAACCGGCGTTTTCGTTGTCAGGCTCTCTGGGCAGAAAGCCTGACGGGATTTCTTAACTTACGCTGGCATCGCGTCCAGTGGAATAATCGCGCCGCGATATTGAATCACTGTGCTGGCGGTCAAATGCCCGCGTTTTGCCGCGTCTGCGGCGCTGCCGCCGTTAAGACGGACTGACAGGTAGCCTGCGCTGAATGAATCCCCCGCAGCGGTAGTATCGACAACGCTCTCTTTGGGCAGCTTGATGGCCGGGATTTCCTGCAAGGCTTCGCCCTGAATGGAAACCAGGCACGCATCCGCACCGCGTTTGATAACCACTTCGGTCACGCCAGCACCGTGAGTGCGCGCCAGTACGTCATCTATCGGCAACTCGCCCCACAGCATGTCTTCATCATCGAGCGTCAGGAACGCGATATCGGTACAGGTCAGAATGTCGCTGTACGCTTGCCGGGTTTCTTCTTTGCTCTGCCACAGGCGAGGGCGGTAGTTGTTGTCGAAAATCACCTTGCCGCCGTTGGCGCGGCACGCGCGCAGTACGGCCAGCAGGCGTTCACGGCTGGCTGCATTCAGGATGGCAAGGCTGATACCGCTCAGATACAGATAATCAAATTTCGCCAGTTGCTGACTCACGGCATCGGCATCGGCGCTTTCCAGCCAGTAGCGGGCGGCGGCATCATTACGCCAGTAGTAGAATGTGCGCTCGCCGCTGGCATCGGTTTCGATGAAATACAGCCCAGGCAGTTTATTGTCCAGGCGTTGCGTCAGGTCGGTTTTTACGCCTTCCTTCTGCCAAACAGCCAGCATCTCGCTGCTAAACGAGTCGGTGCCCAGTGCGGTGACATAGTGCACGCCAAGCGCGTCTGCCTTGACCTGACGGGAAAGGTAAACCGCTGTGTTGAGGGTATCGCCACCGAAGCCACGGCTGAGATCCGTGCCTTTCTGTGACAGTTCAATCATGCATTCGCCAATAATCGCAATGTTCTTTGTCGTCATGACCGCTGACCTGTAAAAAAGAGATGGGGATGTAAGTGGAAATTAGCGCCAGTCTCAACATTACATGGCGCGTAGTCAATAGTGATGAAACGATGTTTTATTTTTTCATGATATGGATCGGGAAAACCTGTGGTAATCCCTCTCCTGAACGGCAGGTTGCTATTTGAGCGCGATCTTTGCCCTTATAACCCTTTTTGCCGCCGGGTTGTCACGCTTTCTCCGCCGATTCCCCAGTTATCGGTTTCCACTTCATCAATGATAACCACGGTGGTAGCCGGGTTTTTACCCAGCGTATCGACCAGTAGCTGAGTGACTCCGGCAATTAACTGCTGTTTTTGCTCGGCGGTGGCGCCGTCTTTGGTGATGCGAATATTAACAAAAGGCATATTGGCTCCTAGGGTCGTGTAGTCAGGTGCGCGTGAGCGGCACCGGTTTATCGGCACTGTTCTGAGGGAGCGCCGTGGCTATCCAGGCGGCGCAAAACAGCGTCAGACGGGCGAAAAAATAGAAAAATGTCATCAGGCCTATCACTGAACCGAACGCGGCACCCGATGGCGATGTGGCCAGTTGCGGTAACGCCATGGTCATCGCAAATTTTAACGCTTCAAAACCGACGGCGGCCATCAGCGTGCCGCGTAATAGCGGGGTATGGCGCGGTTTATGGCGCGGCAGTACCCACAAAATCCATAAAAATAGCAGGTAGTTGGCAAAAATAGAGATAGAAAGTGCGATAAGCGTCAGCGCCGGGCGCAACCAGCCAATTCCCCCAAGGCCCAGCGTCTGCACGATAAGCGCCTGCGCGCTACCTGCCACCGAGGTTAAAAACAGGGTGATCACCAGCGCCAGCAGCAGGCCAATCAACGATAAGAAATCCCAAAAGTAACGCAGGTAGAATTTCTCTTCCTCATGAGGCTGCCGCTCCCATACGTCTCGCGACTGCGCCAAAATTGCCTCGCGCAAGTTGCCTATCCAGTTGACGCCGGAATAGAGCGCCATCAGCAAGCCGGTCACACCAACGGTTGTACGCTGTCTCACGGCGGTGTTGACGGTGTCTTTCAGGGTATGTGCCAGGCTTGGATCGCTGATGCTGTTCACGATACGGTTGATAAGCCCGGTGAGCAGGTCAGGGTTGGAGGCCAGCACAAACCCGGCGCAGGCGAATGACACCATCAGAATAGGAATCAATGACAGAAACGAAAAATAGGTAATCGCTGCGCCAAACTGGTTGCCCATACGGTCATTAAACCGCTCGCCGGCGCGAATGAAATGGGCAATGGCCGCAACCGAGCGCACCCGGTGCCAAACGCCGTTAGGCGCGCGAGCTGCGTCGGATGGCGCAGTGCGCTCAGTGTGAATGCGTGGGCGGTTTGGCTTCACAGGCGTGCTCTCCTCGGCGATTCATCCTGTTGATTATAACTAACATCCTGTTGCAGTGTGTTAGGCTGAAAAACACCAAATACCAACCCCGTGTTGCCGTGTTGGTCTGCTAACGCGGCCTTGAAGCGAGTTAACGTCCCATGTCTGTGACACCACCAGAAACGACGCCTGGCGCATTACGCCTGAATTTACGCATTATGTCTGTGGTTATGTTCAATTTTGCCAGCTACCTGAATATTGGCCTGCCGCTGGCGGTGTTGCCAGGGTATGTCCATGAATATCTGGGGTTTAGTACATTTTGGGCAGGTTTGGTGATCAGTCTGCAATATTTTTCTACCTTATTAAGCCGCCCTCGGGCAGGCCGTTATGCCGATGAGAAAGGCCCGAAACAGGTGGTGGTGCTGGGGTTGGTGGGCGCGCTATTAAGCGGCGGTTTTTATGCGCTGGCGGCATGGAATGACAGCTCGCCGATGCTGGCCCTGATGCTGTTATGCGTTGGGCGCTTGATCCTCGGAGTGGGGCAGAGTTTTGCCGGAACCGGCGCGACGCTCTGGGGCGTGGGTATTGTCGGTTCACTGCACATCGGGCGGGTGATTTCATGGAACGGCGTAGCAACTTACGGCGCGATGGCCATTGGCGCGCCGCTTGGCGTGTGGATATACCAACAGGGCGGTTTGCGGCTACTGGCGCTGGTTATCATGCTGGTGGCGGCGCTGGCTATCGCGCTGGCGTTGCCCCGCCCGACGGTGAGCGTCACGCCGGGTAAAAAACTGCCTTTTCGTGAGGTGCTGGGCAAGGTCTGGCTATATGGCATGATTTTGTCGCTGGCCTCCGCCGGTTTTGGCGTCATCTCCACGTTTATTACGCTGTTTTATGCCAGTCGGCACTGGTCTGGCGCGGAATTTACGCTGAGTCTGTTTAGCGTGGCGTTTGTCGGCGCGCGATTACTCTTTCCTAATGCCATCAACCGATTTGGCGGCTTACGGGTGGCGCTGGCGTGTTTTGTGGTTGAAGGGGCGGGGTTGTTGCTGGTGTGGCAGGCGGCCAATCCGTTGATGGTGCAAATCGGTGCATTTCTTGCGGGCGGCGGCTTTTCGCTGGTGTTTCCCGCGCTGGGCGTGGTGGCGGTTAAAGCCGTTTCTGCGCAAAATCAGGGCAGCGCGCTGGCAACGTACACCATCTTTCTCGATTTATCGCTTGGCGTGGTCGGGCCCGTAGCGGGGGGGATGATCGCCTACACCGGGGTGGATGCGATTTATCTGGCGGCGGCGGGGTTGGCGCTGATGGGATTATTGATGACAGCGCGGTTGTATCGCACCAGAACAGCGGTATGAAACACGCCCTGCGCGCCATGCGCAGGGCATTCATGGTTCACATTAATTCAGTTTCAGGCTGGCAATTATCTTGCCTGCATCGCTCTGCGCCTGAGGCAGGTTATCGGCGGGCAAGCCGATTTGCAGCGTCACCAAATGGTTGTCCACTTTAGCCATCACGATAGAAGAGAACGCTTTCTGGCCGTTATTGGTGCTGACGCTGTCAAACTGCTGTACCTGCTGGCCATTTAGGGTGACAGGTTTATTACTCAGCACCTGTAAGTTGGCATCACGCCCGCGTTGCTGCTCTTCGATGCGTTGGCCGAATGTCGGCAGATCCTGCGGGGTGTCGTCACCCACAATCACAATAATGGTTTTCTGACCGCTTTGATCAGCATAGACATGCATGTTGTTTTTCTGGTTGCCCAGTTTGCCGGTTTGGTCGCTCAGGCCATCAGGCAGCGTGAATGTCAGCTTGCCGGAGAGCAGGGACACGTTGGGGGATGTGGCATTCTCTGCCGCCGCTGCCGGTTTTGCCGCCGGTACGCTGGTTTTCTTGTCACTGTTGCCATCGCAGGCGGCCAGGGTGGCGGCCAGCAGACCAATACCGAGATATTTCGCTAAATTTGGCATGGGTATCCTTTCTTTCATTACGAATACAGACTGACGCAATATCAGCACAAGCATATGAACATAAGCAGAAGTGGCGCTATGGCACCTGATTCGGGGCATAAAAACAAGCGTTTTGTTGTCACTATGCTTGTTTTAGCCCTGAATCAGGCTTCAGGCAGGCAATTTTCCGGTTATTCCTAATCACCATGTCGTCGCGAAAAACCGTTGTGTTAGCGAACGGTGGCAGAAAAATCCGTTTTACTCAAATCGGCGATCAGGCGGTTTGATCCTGATAAGGCGTACCGCTAACAGACTGGCTCAGGCGACGCAGCAGCATATTGAGCACTACGCCGTACATTGGCAGGAAAAAGACCAGGTTGATCGCTATTTTGAAGAAGTAGTCTACCTTGGCGATTTCCATCCAGTGCGTGGCCATGAACGGGTCGGTGCTGCGATAAAAGGCGATAAAGAAGAATGCTACCGTATCGCTCAGGTTGCCCAATATCGCAGACGCTGCGGGGGCGACCCACCAGGCTTTAAGCTGGCGCAAGCGATTGAAAACCTGAACGTCCAGAATCTGGCCTAAAACGTACGCCATCAGGCTGGCGATGGCAATGCGAGCGACCATCGGGTTGACCTGACCGAGCGCCGCCAGCCCCTGCCATTCGCCTTTGTAGAACAGCGAGGAGAACAGATAAGAGGCGATCAGCGCTGGCACCATCACGGTTAGAATAATTCGGCGTGCCAGCGGCGCTCCGAAAATTCGCACGGTTAAATCCGACGCCAGAAAAATAAACGGGAACGTAAATGCGCCCCAGGTAGTATGAAAGTCGAAAATCGTAATCGGTAATTGAACCAGATAGTTACTGGAAATAATCACCAAAATATGAAAGAGGGACAGCCAGCACAGTGCTGTCAGCCGCTGTTGTGCAGTGAACTGAAACATAGTATGACCTTTTTGGTTATTGGGGTGAGGGAACCCAGATAAATTGCCTCGTTATGCGTGCTTTTAACGCTAACGTGTCGGCATCATACCGCGTTGTAGTGGCTTTGCAATGGTTAATCCCCGTGCGTTTTTAGCGGTTGCGCGCTTAACCTTGAGGGGTAAACTAATTAGCCCTCGATTCCCTGTAATCTTCGTAACGAGAACGCGTATGACCGATATTTTTGCTAATCCCGATCGAACGCTGGATGCCCAAGGGTTACGCTGCCCTGAACCGGTGATGATGGTGCGTAAAACCGTGCGCCAGATGGAGTGTGGGCAAACGCTGCTGATTATTGCCGATGATCCGGCAACAACGCGTGATATTCCCGGCTTTTGCCGTTATATGGAACACGAGCTACTGGCGCAAACAACCGAAACGCTGCCCTATCGTTATCTGTTGCGCAAAGGGGCGTAAACCTTGCATCGGCTTAGCGAGTGTGCAAGGTTTACGGCGAGACGTGAGCACAGTCAGCCATAGAGTGAATGCACCATCAGAAAGTGGCCGCCGAAGTAGCTAATAGCCACCAGCGCCCGATGAGCCCGAAACGGGAAACGGAAGTGGTTCACCAGCCAGATAGCATGCGCCGCGAATAACAATACCGCACCGCTTAACAGTGACAGGTTCGCTTCATTGGCCAGCCAGACATAACGCTCGCCTGCCGTCCAGACCATCAATGCAGTCATGATGATTAGCGTTATCACCGCCAGACGTTCACGGCCAAGTTTACGCCATAAGAGTGTTAACAGCAGGCTTGCCAATAGCACCAGCGTCAGTGAAAGTGGCGATGAGAACCCCAGTGTCAGCGATGATGAAAACAGTGTCAGGGTGTAGAACAGGTGGGCCAGCGCATAGGCCATCAACCCCCAACGTAACCGCTCCTCCGGCAGAGACACTAATGCATCGCCTATCAGCGTGGCGGTTAATGCCAGCAGCACGAAATAACCGGGAACGCCGATGGTTGGGGTTTGCCATACCATACCTATCATCAGTAACAGCGTGAGCGGCTTAAATAGCAGGCGTTGCCAGTGCGGGCCGCGATAACTGGCATCCACATACAGCCAGCCGGAGAAAAAGACGGCGAGAAAAGACCAAAGCATAAAACATCCTTCATTTCACGGAGGAAGCGCTACGGCGGCGGCACAATAGCCCATTTGTAGCACGTTCGACCTGCCGATACGCGTTTGTTATGGCCTGCCCGCAGAGCCAGGTATACCTGGCTCTGCGGGCTGTGTTTTTTCAAATCGTCTGCGCGACGGGCCCGGGGCTGCCACCTGTCTGGCTTCATGCTATCGTAGCGCCCGAATTTGTCACTGCCACTATCAGATACCCGGCGCGCCCGGAGGAGACGAACGATTAATGAGCAATGAACCCGTCCTTTACCGCATTCAGTTTATGAATAACGGCAAAAACTATCAGCTGTATGTACGCGAACTGGTACAAAGCAGCCTGTTCGGATTTGTTGAAATCGCTGACTTCGTTTTTGATAACCCGTCTGCCCTGCTGGTTGACCCGACGACGGAAAAACTAAAAACAGAGTTTGCCGGCGTTGGGCGCAGCTATATTCCGATGCAGGCCGTCATTCGTATTGATGCCGTCAGCGAGCGCGAACGTGGTATTGCCCGCATTTCCGAATTGGGGGATAACGTAACGCATTTCCCCTCGCTGCCCGGCAAAAAAACCTAACCGCTGCGTCGTCCTGCCATGAGCACGGCGTGCAATGATGATGAACACGCCGTGTGTTGTTTGTTGCGTCTTGTTGCGTATCTATAGTCGGGGCGGGTTAGCGGGGTTTACGCGGCGTGACAGGCTGCTTGCGCTGCCAATCCAGTAACTCAAACACCCCGAACAGGAAAATGCGCAATTGCAGCATGCCTCCCAGCGCGGGAGCATCCTTCGGCTGGCTGGCTTTGAGCAGCAAAAATTGCACCCCATGCATCAACAGCATGAACCCCATCGCCACGACCATGAAAATATTCAGCGGGCGTGGAAAAGGGTGAATCAGGTTCATGACAAGAAAGCCCCATATTCCCAGCATCAGCAGGCGGCCCAGGTTAATCCAAATGTTCATCAAGGCTCCCGATGAGAGAATCAGATGCGTGGCGAATGTAAAGGCGATAACAGACCTGCCCGGCGGTTTTTTCCCGATGCAGCGTCCAGTTTGGCGGTAATGTCAGTGTGCGGTTTTCTGCTTCTGTTTCGATATAAACCCAGGCCTCGGCTGCCAGCCAGCCACCGTTTTCCAGTCGTTCTACGGTGTCATCCAGCAAGCCGCGACGAAAAGGCGGGTCGAGAAAAACCACGTCGTAGGGCAGCCCGGCAACGCGCTGGTTTAGCCATTGCAGCGTGTCGATATTGACTACTTCGGCATTATCAGCCCTTAGTTGCGACAGATTCTGCGTTAACTGGCGCGCCACATTGCGCTCGGATTCCAGCAAGGTGGTGTGAGCGGCATAGCGTGATAACGCTTCAAGCCCCAGTGCGCCGCTACCGGCGAAACAGTCGAGGCAGCGTGATTGTTGGATAACGGGTGCCAGCCAGTTAAACAGCGTTTCGCGCACACGGTCGGTGGTCGGTCGCAGACCGGGACTCTCTGGAACGGGGAGTTTTCTGCCGCGCCATTGCCCGCCAATAATGCGGATTTGGCCGGGAGCGGATGTCGCTTGATGTTTTGCCATAACTTTGTATTTGCCAAAGGCGTGTAAGTGCCAACGAGAGGAGACCGGCAACCGATTGCCGGATTTCTAAGGCGTTATTCTAACGGCGCTGGCCGGTCAGGCAAATGTAAAGATGCAGTTAATGGGAGACGGCGCGGGAAAATCCGCCAAATCTCGTTTGGTTAGCATGGCCAGACACACCTGGTTACGGAGATTGTCGCGCTCACCGGTGGCGCGGTGCGTGTTGCTGACGGCGGGAAAGTGTTAAACTCGTTGTTTTATTGGACTCGTAGCAGCGGCAGTCATGGCGTTGCGGGGTCGTGTTTATTGACATGGTTATTGATTAGCCGCACTGGGTGGCAGGAGCGCAATTACACAATGGCGAAAGAGAAAAAGCGCGGTTTTTTTTCCTGGTTGGGTTTAGGGCGTCAGGAAGAGAAGGCAGAAGAGAAGACACAAGAACAACCGCAGGCACCAACCGCACAGGCATCAACCGCCGATGAGGTGACGCCTGTTGCGTCGGTACAGCCCGACACAGCGGCCATTTCCGCCGAGCCGCCCGTTGCAGTAACTGCGCCGCAGGACGCGGTGGCCCCTGCGTCCGAGCCTGTCGAGCCGACGCCTGAGGTACCGGCGCATCACCCGCAGGAAATAGCGCCCCCTTTAGAGCCGCAGGCGCAACAGCAACCTGAAGCGCGGCCCGAGCCTACGCCGCCAGCCCCGGCAGATGCTGAGGACACCGAAACCGTCGCGGCGCAGAGCGTGGTTGCGCTGACCGGTGGTTGACGCGGTTGAAGTAGTTGAAGCGGCTCTGCCGATGCAAGAGCAGGAGCGCCCAACCAAAGAGGGGTTCTTCGCACGCCTCAAACGCAGCCTGGTAAAAACGCGTCAGAATCTGGGTTCAGGATTTGTCGGCTTGTTTCGCGGCAAGAAAATCGATGATGATTTGTTTGATGAGCTCGAAGAGCAACTGCTGATAGCGGACGTTGGGGTAGAAACCACCCGCAAGATCATCGCCCAACTGACAGAACATGCCAGCCGTAAGCAGCTCAAAGATGCCGAAGCGCTGATTGCGTTGCTCAAGGCGGAGATGAGCGAGATTCTGGCGAAGGTGGATGTGCCGCTCGACATTGAACGCAAAACGCCGTTTGTGATTTTGATGGTCGGGGTCAATGGCGTAGGTAAAACCACGACCATAGGTAAGCTGGCGCGTCAGTACCAGGCGCAGGGGAAAACGGTGATGTTGGCCGCCGGGGATACCTTCCGCGCCGCCGCCGTCGAGCAGTTGCAGGTCTGGGGGCAGCGCAATAACGTGCCCGTCGTGGCGCAGCATACGGGTGCGGATTCAGCTTCGGTGATTTTTGATGCGTTGCAGGCGGCCAAAGCGCGTGGGGTCGATGTGTTAATTGCTGACACCGCCGGGCGTTTGCAAAACAAATCACACCTGATGGAAGAGCTGAAAAAGATTGTGCGTGTGATGAAAAAGCTCGACGAAGATGCACCGCACGAAGTCATGCTGACGCTGGATGCCAGCACCGGCCAGAATGCAGTCAGCCAGGCAAAGCTGTTTAATGAGGCGGTCGGGCTGAGTGGTATTACGTTGACTAAACTGGATGGTACCGCCAAAGGCGGGGTGATTTTTGCCATTGCCGATCAGTTTGGCATCCCCATTCGCTACATTGGCGTGGGTGAAAGTATTGATGATTTGAGGCCGTTCAAGGCAGATGATTTTATTGAAGCCTTGTTTGCCCGTGAGGATTAAAACGGATGATTCGGTTTGAGCAGGTCAGCAAAGCCTATCTTGGCGGCCGTCAGGCGTTGCAAGGGGTGGATTTTCACATCCGCCCGGCTGAGATGGTGTTTCTGACCGGTCACTCGGGCGCAGGGAAAAGCACCCTGCTGAAGCTGATTTGTGGCATTGAACGCCCGAGTGCGGGCCATATTTTATTTGGCGGGCATGATATTAGCCGCCTGCGGAAAAGCGAAGTGCCGTTTCTGCGTCGGCAGATAGGGATGATTTTTCAGGATCACCACCTGTTGATGGATCGCACCGTGTACGAAAATGTCGCGATGCCATTAATCATCTCGGGGGCGACGACGGAAGATATCCGCCGCCGGGTGTCGGCCGCGCTGGATAAAGTCGGGCTGCTTGATAAAGCGCGTAATTACCCGATTCAGCTTTCCGGCGGCGAACAGCAGCGGGTCGGGATTGCCCGTGCGGTGGTGAATAAACCGGTGGTGCTGCTGGCTGATGAGCCAACCGGCAATCTCGATGATGCCTTGTCTGAAGGTATTTTACGCCTGTTTGAAGAGTTCAACCGCGTTGGCGTGACGGTGCTGATGGCGACGCATGACACCGGGCTGATTGCGCGCAGGCCCTATCGGGTGTTGACGTTATCACAGGGGCGTATCCTGGGAGGGCACCATGGTGAATAAGAGCCGCGCGCCGAGAACGAATCACCCAAAAAGCCGCTCGCTGCAAGGCGGATGGCAAGAGCAGTGGCGCTATGCCTGGGTGAATACGCTGCGTGATATGTTGCGCCAGCCGCTGGCGACGTTATTGACCATTATGGTGATAGCCATCTCCCTGACCCTGCCGAGTATTTGTTATCTGGTGTGGAAGAATGTCAGTCAGGCTGCCACACAGTGGTATCCGACGCCGCAACTGACGGTGTATCTCGATAAATCGCTTGATGACAATGCCGCCGAAGCGGTGCTGGGGAAAATCAAAGCCGAAGAGGGTGTTGATAAGGTGAATTACCTGTCACGTACCGAGGCGCTGGGCGAGTTTCGCAACTGGTCAGGGTTTGGCGGGGCTCTTGATATGCTTGAAGAGAATCCGCTGCCTGCGGTGGCGGTGGTCTCGCCGCAACTCAGCTTCCAGACTACGCAAACGCTCACCACGTTGCACGATCGCCTCAAGGCGATTGCCGGTGTGGAGGATGTACGGCTTGATGATAGCTGGTTCTCGCGTCTGGTGGCGCTCACCGGATTGGTCGGACAGATAGCGACCGTCATCGGTATGCTGATGGTCGCCGCCGTATTTTTGGTGATCGGCAATAGTGTGCGGCTGAATATTTTTAGTCAGCGCGAAAGCATCAATGTGATGAAACTTATCGGCGCGACGGATGGTTTTATCTTGCGGCCTTTTTTAAATGGCGGGGCGTTGTTGGGTTTTTGCGGTGCTATCGTGTCGCTCATTTTGTCGCAATGTTTGGTATGGAAGCTTTCTGGCGCCGTGTCGCAAGTAGCGGCTGTATTCGGCACCACCTTTGCCGTGCGTGGGTTGGGGTTTGATGAAGTTATCTTGCTGGTATTGATTGCAATCATCATTGGCTGGGCTGCCGCCTGGCTTGCCACGGTACAACATTTACGCCGTTTTACACCGCAGTAACCGCCTGTCACGTTAACGGCGTGTATACTCTTGCAGCGGGCGTTTTCCTGCTGGAAACAGGCATCGCTGCGTAGACGGTGACGTGTTGTGCGACCAATAACACCACGGCATCCTGTCTTGCCATGTCAATGGAGATGGATGAAAATAGCGGAACTTGTGCTGTTCATCACACTCTAAGAGAGAGTCGCGCCAGTTTTTGCGCGCAGATGTTGGTTACGGCACAGAAAGTGCAACAAATATCGCTATGCTGTTTAATCATGTCGAATATAAAGACATTTTCATCGAATTGAGAGGGGTGAAATGACCAAAGATATGCATACTTTCGCCTTAGTTCCCCAAGGCAGTCTGGAAGGGTACATTCGTGCCGCCAATGCCTATCCGATGCTGACGGCGGAGGAAGAGCGGGCGCTGGCTGAACGGCTGCATTATCACGGGGATCTGGATGCCGCCAAGCAACTGATTCTTTCACACCTGCGTTTTGTTATCCATGTAGCCCGTAACTACTCTGGATATGGGCTGCCGCAGGCTGACCTGATTCAGGAAGGGAATATCGGCTTGATGAAGGCGGTGCGCCGATTCAACCCGGATGTTGGTGTGCGACTGGTGTCGTTTGCCGTGCACTGGATTAAAGCCGAGATTCATGAGTACGTGTTGCGTAACTGGCGAATCGTTAAAGTGGCGACCACCAAGGCACAGCGCAAACTGTTCTTCAACCTGCGCAAAACCAAGCAGCGTCTGGGCTGGTTTAACCAGGATGAGGTCGAGCTGGTGGCGCGCGAGCTGGGTGTGACCAGCAAAGACGTGCGTGAGATGGAGTCGCGGATGGCGGCGCAGGATATGACTTTCGATCCAACGCCAGAAGATGAGGCGCAGCCTAATCAGCCGATGGCGCCGATGCTCTACTTGCAGGATAAATCCTCTGATTTTGCCGACGGCATCGAAGAGGATAACTGGGAGTCTCATGCCGCTGACAAGCTGACCTTCGCGCTGGAAGGGTTGGATGAGCGAAGCCAGCATATTATTCGCGCCCGCTGGCTTGATGATGACAATAAATCCACGTTGCAGGAGCTGGCCGATCACTACGGTGTGTCTGCCGAACGTGTGCGTCAGCTGGAAAAGAATGCGATGAAAAAGCTTCGGGCGGCTATCGAAGCGTAACGCCACGCCATTCGCAGACGATACACCGTCTAAACGACCGGAATAGTTCAGACTACCCGGTCGTTTTGTTTTATACCCCAGGCCTCCACCACCGGATGCGCCTGTGGCACGCTACTACTTTTCGTCCTCGTCCTCGACCCCGTTCACTTCCCTTCCGGTTTCACCACGTATTCCCAGCCGCCAGACACCGGGTAGAAACCGCAGGATTGCATAAACCTGTCCATAATTTCTTCGCTGACCAGCGCATGGTCGGCGGCGTCCAGCCACCACTCTTTGACATCCGGGCAGGCACGCAGCACTTCTTCAAGCAGGTATTTCCCCACGCCGTGGCGACGCGTTGAGTTTCTGACTTGCAGGTCGGTTAGCTCCGCGCTGTCGCTGTTACTGTCGATTTCGACGATTACCCCCGCCAGCAGGTGGCCGTTAAAACGGGCGGCGAACAGGCGATGTTCATGATTCAGGTCATGCTCCAGCGCATCAAAATTCTGGTGTGGCCAGATGTATGCGAGATCATGCCTGTCCTGTGCGCTGATTTTGATAAGGCGTTCAACCGCGAGTCTCATACTTCTGCTCCTGTAGATGCTTGAGAATATTGTAGTGAGCTTGTAGAAAAAGAGTTGTGTAACTTTTTCTGTACGGTTATCAGAGAAAAAGGTTTCACAGTCAGTAATTTTTCGAGTAATTAATTATTAAGCAATGCGAAAACCAGCACAACTGACTATTTATAAAACAAAAATAGGTTTTTAAGTGTGGTGTTTTATGCTGTTTACGCCGTGTTTTACTGATAATCACAGTTGATTTACAGCATAAAACTCCTGTTTAATGTCATGAATAATAAAGCGTTATTACAAACTATTGCTTATAGTAAAGTCTAACTCGTTATTACTTATAGAAAAGTGTGAGTAATCACGGTTGATACCAATAATTATAGCAATATCCAAAAATGACAGATGGGGTAAAACGGATGAAATTAAGCAAAGGTAAAGCGCTGCTGATGGCGTGCCTGGCGGCGGCTACCACTCACACGGTAAATGCGGCTGATATCAAAGTGGCTATCGTGGGTGCCATGTCTGGCCCGGTGGCCCAGTATGGCGATATGGAGTTTACCGGTGCGCGTCAGGCGATTGCGGATATCAACGCCAAAGGCGGTGTGAATGGCAATAAGCTGGTAGGCGTGGAGTTTGATGATGCCTGTGACCCGAAACAAGCGGTCGCTGTCGCCAACAAAGTGATTAACGAAGGGATTCACTATGTGATTGGCCACCTATGCTCATCGTCTACTCAGCCAGCATCTGACATCTACGAAGATGAAGGCGTGCTGATGATTACCCCGGCGGCGACGGCACCGGATCTGACCACCCGTGGTTACAAGCTGATTATGCGTACCACCGGTCTTGACTCCGATCAGGGCCCGACGGCGGCAAAATACATTCTGGAGCACGTCAAACCGCAGCGCATCGCCGTGGTGCATGACAAACAGCAGTATGGCGAAGGGCTGGCTCGCGCCGTGCAGGATAGCCTGAAAAAAGCCAATGGTAATGTGGTGATGTTCGAAGGTGTCACCGCTGGCGATAAAGATTTCTCTACGCTGGTCGCGCGCCTGAAAAAAGAGAACGTGGATTTCGTTTACTTTGGCGGTTACTACCCGGAAATGGGCCAGATTCTGCGCCAGGCGCGCGCTGCTGGCCTGACCACCAAATTTATGGGGCCGGAAGGCGTGGGCAACTCCTCGCTGTCTAACATCGCAGGTACGGCGTCTGAAGGCATGCTGGTGACATTACCTAAACGCTACGATCAGGTTCCGACCAACCAGCCGATTGTGGATGCGCTGAAAGCCAAAAAACTCGACCCGACCGGCCCATTCGTCTGGACTACCTATGCCGCGTTGCAGTCGCTGACCACCGCAATGCAGCGCACCGGTAGCACCGAATCAGCCAAATTGGCGGCGGATTTGAAAGCCAAGTCTGTCGATACGGTGATGGGCCCACTGAGCTGGGACGAAAAAGGCGACCTGAAAGGGTTTGAATTTGGCGTATTTGAGTGGCATGCAGACGGTACGTCTTCTTCAGCGAAATAATTTTCAACGAAGCGATTAACCCGCTGTATTACTCTCTATACCGATGCCCCTGTAGCCGCGAGGTTGCGGGGGCAATGTCTAAGGTTAAGGTATGTCCGAGCAGTTCCTCTATTTCCTTCAGCAAATGTTCAACGGCGTGACGTTGGGCAGCACTTACGCGCTGATTGCGATTGGTTACACCATGGTCTACGGCATTATCGGCATGATCAACTTCGCCCACGGCGAGGTGTACATGATCGGTAGTTACGTCTCTTTTATTGTCATTGCCGCACTGATGATGATGGGCATTGATACCAGTTGGCTGCTGATAAGCGTGGCGTTTATTGCCGCCGTGGTGATTTCCAGCGCCTACGGCTGGAGCATCGAACGCGTTGCCTATAAACCGGTGCGTAGCTCTAAGCGACTGATCGCGTTGATTTCCGCCATTGGTATGTCGATTTTCCTGCAAAACTACGTCAGCCTGACGCAGGGGTCGCGCGATGTGGCGCTGCCCAGTCTGATTCACGGCCAGTGGGTGTTGGGTGAAAGCAACGGCTTTGCTGCCACGCTCTCTGCCATGCAGCTCACTATCTGGATTGTCACCTTCCTGGCGATGCTGGCGCTGACGCTGTTCATCCGTTATTCCCGTATGGGCCGCGCCTGTCGCGCCTGTGCGGAAGACCTGAAAATGGCCAGCCTGCTCGGTATCAGTACCGATCGCGTTATTTCGCTGACCTTCGTTATCGGTGCGGTCATGGCGGCGGTAGCCGGGGTGCTGTTAGGTCAGTTCTATGGCGTGATTAACCCCTACATCGGTTTTATGGCCGGGATGAAAGCGTTTACCGCCGCGGTACTGGGCGGCATCGGCAGTATTCCGGGGGCGATGATCGGCGGTTTGATTCTGGGGATTGCCGAGTCGCTGACGTCTGCCTACCTCAGCACGGAATATAAAGATGTGGTCTCCTTCGCGTTACTGATTGGCGTGCTGTTAGTGATGCCGACCGGGATTCTGGGCCGACCGGAGGTGGAGAAGGTATGAAACTGCATACGTTGGTTAATGCCGTGGTGTCCGCGCTGGTGTTGTTGGTGCTGGCGACGTTCCTGATGGGGATGCAACTGAGTCTGGACGGCACGAAACTGGTGGTACACGGTGCGGAGAAAGTGCGCTGGTTATGGATTATCGCCGCTTGCGTGCTGGTGTTTTTGTTTCAACTGCTGCGCCCGATGCTCGCCCGTGGCGCAAAGAAACTCTCTGGCCCCAGTGTTGTTCTGCCTGGATTTGATGGCAGTACGCCGCGCCAGAAGTGGCTGGCGCTGGCATTGGTTGTTGTTGCGATTGTCTGGCCGTTCGTGGTGTCGCGGGGCACGGTGGATATCGCCACGCTGACCATGATTTACATCATGCTGGGCCTCGGCCTGAACGTGGTGGTGGGGTTGTCAGGGTTACTGGTGCTGGGCTACGGCGGTTTTTACGCTATCGGCGCTTACACCTACGCGCTGCTCAGTCACTATTACGGGCTGGGTTTCTGGCAGTGCCTGCCGCTGGCGGGGCTGACGGCAGCGCTGTCCGGCTTCCTGCTTGGGTTCCCGGTGCTGCGCTTGCGCGGTGACTATCTGGCGATTGTGACGCTGGGTTTTGGCGAAATTGTGCGTATTTTGCTGCTCAATAACACCAGCTTTACCGGTGGCCCGAACGGTATCAGCCAGATTCCGAAACCGACCTTTTTTGGCCTGGAATTTAACCGTGCGCCGCGCGAAGGCGGTTGGGACACGTTCCATCACTTCTTCGGCCTGAATTACGACCCCAGCGATCGCATCATTTTCCTCTACATGGTGGCGCTGTTGCTGGTGGTGTTGACGCTGTTCGTCATTAACCGCCTGCTGCGGATGCCGCTGGGCCGTGCCTGGGAAGCGCTGCGTGAAGATGAAATCGCCTGTCGTTCGCTCGGCCTGAGCCCGACCAAAATCAAGCTGACGGCCTTTACCATCAGCGCGGCGTTTGCCGGGTTTGCCGGTACGCTGTTTGCCGCCCGTCAGGGTTTTGTCAGCCCGGAGTCTTTCACGTTCGTGGAGTCGGCATTTGTGCTGGCGATCGTGGTACTGGGCGGGATGGGCTCGCAGTTTGCGGTGATCCTGGCGGCTATCTTGCTGGTGGTGTCACGCGAACTGATGCGTGATCTGAACGAATACAGCATGTTGGTGCTGGGTGCGCTGATGGTGCTGATGATGATCTGGCGGCCACAAGGGTTACTCCCGATGCAGCGCCCGCAGATGAAGCTACAGCTTGAGAAGAAGGAAGAGCAGGCATGAGTCAGCCATTATTGTCAGTCCGGGGCCTGATGATGCGCTTTGGCGGCCTGCTGGCGGTGAATAACGTTGAGCTGGATTTGCATCAGGGTGAAATCGTCTCGTTGATAGGCCCGAACGGTGCCGGAAAAACCACGGTATTTAACTGCCTGACCGGTTTTTACCGTCCGACCGGCGGCACCATTGTGTTGCGCTCTCAACATCTTGAAGGGTTGCCGGGCCAACAGATTGCCCGCATGGGTGTAGTGCGTACCTTCCAGCATGTGCGTCTGTTCCGTGAGATGACGGTGATTGAGAACCTGCTGGTGGCGCAACATCAGCACTTGAAAAGCGGAGTCTTTGCCGGTTTGCTCAAAACACCGGCGTTTCGTCGCGCCGAGGCGGATGCGCAACAACGCGCCGCCGTTTGGCTGGAGCGCGTCGGGTTGCTGGAACTGGCCAACCGTCAGGCCGGTAATCTGGCCTATGGCCAGCAGCGCCGTCTGGAAATTGCCCGCTGCATGGTGACACGCCCGGAATTGCTGATGCTCGATGAGCCGGCTGCCGGGTTGAACCCGAAAGAAACCGATGAGCTCAATGCGCTGATCCTCGATTTGCGCGACAACCATCGGGTGTCAGTGCTGCTGATTGAGCATGATATGAAGCTGGTGATGGGGATCTCTGATCGTATCTATGTGGTCAATCAGGGCACGCCGCTGGCGAACGGCACTCCGGCTGAAATTCGCAACAACCCGGATGTTATCCGCGCATATCTGGGTGAAGGATAAAACGCTATGTTGTCATTGAATCAGGTTTCTGCCCATTACGGCAAAATTCAGGCGCTGCATCAGGTCAGTCTGCACATCAATCAGGGTGAAATCGTGACGCTGATTGGTGCCAACGGCGCGGGTAAAACCACGCTGCTCGGTACGCTGTGCGGCGAGCCGCGCGCCTCGGAAGGGTCAATCGTTTTTGACGGCAAAGACATCACCGACTGGCAAACGGCGCGCATTATGCGTGAGGCGATTGCTATTGTGCCGGAAGGCCGCCGCGTGTTTTCCCGCATGACGGTGGAAGAAAATCTGGCGATGGGCGGCTTTTTTGCCAACCGCGAGCAGTATCAGGAGCGCATTGCGCGCGTCTACGACCTGTTCCCGCGTTTGTATGAGCGCCGCGCCCAGCGCGCGGGCACCATGTCGGGCGGTGAGCAGCAGATGCTGGCTATTGGCCGGGCGTTGATGAGCCAGCCGCGTTTATTGTTGCTGGACGAGCCCTCGCTGGGGCTGGCTCCGATCATCATTTTGCAGATTTTTGACACCATTGCGCAGTTGCGCGAAGAGGGCATGACCATCTTTTTGGTCGAGCAGAACGCAAATCAGGCTTTGCGCCTGGCCGATCGCGGTTACGTGCTGGAAAACGGCCACGTAGTGCTGGAAGATACCGGAGAAGCTTTGTTAGCTAACGAAGCCGTGCGTTCCGCTTATCTTGGCGGTTAAACTGACGGTGAGGCGTCTGGCGGGCCGGATTAACCGGCCCGTTTTTCTATTATCTTGTTAAAAATAAGTGAGATTCGACATGTCAACGAATGGGTTACTGGCGCAGCGTATGGCGCGCCTGAAAAGCTCCGCGATTCGTGAATTGCTAAAACACAGCAAAATGGACGGCGTGATTTCGTTGGCGGGTGGCATTCCTTCTGACGCATTATTTGATTTCCAGGGACTGAGTGAAGCGACGCAACGGGCTATCACCGAGCAGCCAAAATCGGCGTTTCAGTATGGCTTGACCGAAGGCAGCCCGCTGCTGCGTGAGCGTATTAGCGAACTGTGCGCGCTGCGTGGCGTCCATGCCGAGGCGCAGGACATTGTGGTGACGGCGGGTTCCCAACAGGCGCTGGATCTGGTGATGCGCGCCACCGCCAACCCGCAGGATATCTTTGTGGTGGAGCGCCCGACCTATCTGGCGGCACTGCAAACGCTGGAACTGGCGGAAGCGCAGGTGATGTCGGTATCGTCCGATGAAGACGGCATGGTGGTCGATGAGCTGGCTGCACTGCTGGAAACTACCCGTATCAAGGGCGTCTATCTGGTGCCGAATTTCGGCAACCCGAGCGGCGTCACCCTGAGCGAAGCGCGTCGTCGTCAACTGGTGGCGCTGGCTGCCCGTCACGATTTCCTGATTGTGGAAGATGACCCCTACGGTGAGCTGCGTTTTACCGACGAGCGCCACGCCACCCTTTATCAACTGGCTAAAGAGGCCGGCCACGCCGATCGCGTGGTGTATACCTCGTCGTTCTCGAAAATTCTGGCTCCGGGGTTGCGCCTGGGCTGGGCGATTTTGCCTGACTGGTTGCTGCATAAAGTGGCGATTATCAAGCAGGCGGCGGATCTTCACGCCAGCTCGCTGTCGCAGACTATTGTCGAATACTATCTGGAAACCGGGCGCTTACCGGCGCAGATTGACAAAATCCGTCAGGCCTATCGCCAGAAAGGCGAGCTGTTATCGGAACTGGTGGCGCATGAGCTGGGCGATGTGATGAGCTTTAACCAGCCGAAAGGCGGCATGTTCCTGTGGGCGCGTTTCCGCCAACCGTTCGATACCACCGCCTGGCTGGAAAAAACGCTGGCGCAGGGCGTGGTGTTCGTGCCCGGCGAGTTTTTCTTCGCCGATACGCCGGATCGCTCAACGCTGCGCCTGTCGTTTGCGACCGCCACCGAAGAGCAGATGCACGAGGCGGTGGCCCGCCTGCGCCGCGCGTTGTAACCGACGTTGATACTGTTGACAAACAGCGTTGTTGGCGATTTATGGCAGAATGGTGAAGCGTTTCGTGCGTAGTAACCTTGGTTGTTCCTTCGCAACCTCATCGCACGCACGACAAGGAGAGACTCAAACGCCGTCTCTCCTTGACCACTGGCTGGAGGCTAAACTGTGCCGCTGTCGCGGTGCCTTCGGCGTTCGCCTTCGCTGTTCGGGCCGCCCGTGACGCTCTCCCGGAGCGGCACGGGCTTTCGCCGCATCCGTGCGGCTCACCCGGCGAAGTCGCCCGCCTCAGCGCAGTTTTGACGCCGTAAAACTCCTCATCTCGCACTTAAAGGGGGTGTTCAGACGGCGCAAGGGACTGGACGGGGCGGGTTGCTGTTGGCAGGCTGCGAGGTGGCGATGCGATTAACCAGTCGGCCAATGCCGCTGATTTCTACTTCCACCACATCGCCTTCGCGCATAAACAGCGGTGGCGTGCGTTTCTTACCGACCCCACCCGGTGAGCCGGTGATAATCACATCGCCGGGTGACAGCGGGGTAAACCGGGAAATGTACTCGATCAGTTCTGCAACAGAACGCACCATATTGCCGGTGTGGTCATGCTGCACTTGGTTGCCGTTCACGGTAGGTGCTGATGCCTAACTGCTGCGGGTCGCTAATCTCGTCGGTTGTCACCAGCCAGGGGCCAAAACCGCCGGTGTGACGCCAGTTTTTGCCGGAAGTAAACCAGGTGTACTGCATATCGCGTACCGAGCCGTCCATAAAGCAACTGTAACCCGCCACCACCGACAATGCCGTTTCCCGGCTGACGTTATCGGCATGTTTGCCGATGATCACCGCCAGTTCACCTTCGTAGTCAAACTCGTTGGTGGAGTGCGGTTTTAGCAGCGCTTGCTGATGGCCGCTCAGGGTGTCGGCAAAACGGATGAACAGCGTCGGTGCATCAATGGTTTGTTCAAACTCAATCCGCTTTTCCATGTAATTCATGCCGACGCACAGGATTTTTGATGGCCGTTCGATGACCGGCAGATAGGTGACGTCATCAAGACAAAAATCTATCCCGGAATGTTGCGGCAGGCCCGCCAGCGCATCGGCGCGCAGCAAGGAGCCCAGGTCGCTAAAGCGCCCGGACAGACGGCGGCCCAGGTCGATAAGCCCGTTGCCGTTCACCATGCCGAAGGTTTTCGCGCCGCTTTCCGGGTTGATAAAACTCGCCAGTTTCATAAGTGTGTTCCGTTGCTCAATACCGGCGCGATGTCTTCCTGTTCGTAAGACATCGCCAGCCGGTGTGGGTCGTTATTTGATAAAGCGGATCTGTTCGTTGATGTCGGCGATGATCGGCACTTTACGCTCGTTATAGGTCGCCTTATTTTGCTCGAACAGGTTATTGCCGTGGGTGTCGATGGAGATGATAAGCGGGCCGAAGACTTTCACCCGGTTAACCCACAGCGTTTCCGGCATACCGAGGTCACGCCATTGTGCGTCTTCGATTTCCTCGACACAGGTGGCCGCCAGCACCGCACAGCCGCCGGGGAACACCGCGTGTACCGCCTTGAATTGCTGGCAACCCGCTTCGGTGTTCGGTCCCATGCCGCCTTTGCCAACAATCAGCTTCACGCCGGTCTGTTCGATAAACTCTTTTTCGAATTTCTCCATGCGCATACTGGTGGTCGGGCCGATGGAAATCATGTCGAAGCTGCCGTCTTCTTTTTCCACCACAATCGGGCCTGCGTGCAGGATGGCTCCGCCTTTGAGATCGACCGGCAGCTCACGTCCCAGTTCAATCAGGCGGCGATGCGCCACATCGCGGCAGGTGACTAGGGTGCCCGTCAGGTACACCACATCGCCAATGTTCAGATCCGCCAAATCTTCATCTTTAATGGGCGTGGTCAGGATTTTTTTCATAATACGGCACCTTCGTGAGACAGGATTTCATAGGATAAATCGGCACTGAAACGGATAGCGCCGCGACGGTGAGCCCAGCAACCGGTAGAAACGGCAACGCCGATGGTGGACGGGTGGCGCGCGGAAGACTCAATGTTGACCCCCATGACGGATGACGCGCCGCCAAGTCCCTGCGGCCCAATACCGACCTGATTCAGGCCGTCTTCCAGCAGTTTTTCCATTTTGGCGGCATCAGCATTCGGGTGTGACGAGTCAACCGGGCGCAGAATGGCCTTTTTCGACAGGCGGGCGGCGGTTTCCACCGAGGTGGACACGCCCACGCCGACCAGCAGCGGCGGGCAGGCGTTCACGCCGTAAGAGGTAATCACGTCAAAGACAAACTGGTTAACGCCTTCGTAGCCCTGGCCTGGCATCAGCACTTTGGCGGCACCCGGCAGTGAGCAGCCGCCACCGGCCATATACACTTCAATGGTGCAGTGGTCGTCGTCAGGGATAATTTCCCAGTCCAGCCACGGAATGCGTGAGCCGGTGTTGGTGCCGGTATTTTTCTCGATAAAGGTTTCTACCGCATTGTGGCGCAGCGGCGATTTTTTAGTGGCTTCCAGCGTCGCCTGCTGTAACACATGTTCCAAATCACCGAGGAACGGGAAGCGCGCGCCAACCGTAATAAAATATTGAATAACGCCGGTGTCCTGGCAGCAGGGGCGGTCAAGCTTGTCTGCCTGTTTCTGGTTTTCGAACATCGAGTCGTAGACGACTTTTGCCAGCGGGCTGTCTTCTTTCGCACGCAGCTCGTCGAGTTTTTTGATGACATCGGTCGGCAGCCGTTTACCGACATAGCCGGTAAAACGGGTCATGACATCAATCAGTTCCGATATGGATTCAGTATTCACAGTAACCTCCGGGTGTAAAAGCCCTGGCGAGCAGGCCTCTAAAAATGTGGTAAAGGTGCGATGGCATCAGGCCATCGAGGTTTTCATGACCTTACGTTTACGGCTGACCTCGATGAGCAGCGTCAGCAGTGCAGACAACAGCAGCAAACCGGCAATGGCGTAGAGCGCGAGGGAGAAATCACCGGTCTTTTCTTTTAACCAGCCAATCACCGCCGGGCCAAAGAAGCCGCCCAAATTGCCGATAGAGTTAATGGCAGCCAGGCCAGCGGCGGCGGCCGGGCCGGATAAAAACAGTGACGGGATGCTCCACAACGGCGGTTTGCAGGAGTAAATGCCAATACTCGCCAGCACCAGCGCCAGCATGGCCAGACCCAGTGAATGAACCGAACCGGCCAGCACGAAGCCGATGCTTGCCAGCACACAGGCGCTGACCACATGCCAGGTGCGCTCACGGGTGGCGTCTGAATGGCGGGCCCAGAAAATCATGGTGACAACAGCAATCGCCGCCGGAATCGCATTAATAAAGCCAATTTGCAGCGTGCTTAAACCGAAGGATTTAATAAATTGCGGCGACCAGATATTTAATGAATACAGTCCGGCGGAAGTGCCGAAATAAACCAGTGCTAAGGTTAATACGCGAATATCTGTCAGGCCTTTCAGCGCGCTGGTTTTGGTTTCACTGCTTCTGGCGGCTTTTTCTTCTTGCAGCGTGGTGGTCAGCCATTGTGTTTGTTCCTGATTTAACCAGGTGTTTTTTTCCGGTTTATCGTTCAGATAAAAGAAAGTGAAAATACCCAGTAAAATTGCCGCAGCGGAATCCATTAAAAACATGAACTGCCAGCCGGTTAATCCCATTATTCCATGGAAGCTGAGAATAGTGCCTGCCAGCGGTGAGCCCAGCATGGAAGAAATAGGCGCAGCGGCCATGAAAAAGGCGATGACCTGCGCACGGCGTTTGGACGGGAACCAGGTGCTAAGATAAAGAATGATGCCAGAGAAGAACCCGGCCTCAGCCACGCCAAGGAAAAAGCGCAGAATATAAAAGCCGGTCACGGTTTTGACTGATATCATGCACGCCGCGACAATGCCCCAGCTTATCATGATGCGTGCCAGCCAGATACGCGGGCCGACTTTTTGCAAAATAATGTTTGAAGGGACATCAGTAAAAAAATAGCCAATAAAAAACATGCCTGCGCCAATTCCAAATACGGTAGAGGAAAAGCCCAGATCCTGATTCATGGTGAGTGCGGCAAAACCGATATTTATACGATCAAAGAAAGCGATAAAATAAGCGAACATCACAAAAGGCACTATTCGCCAGGTTATTTTTTTGAGAGTTTCTTGCTCAATGTCTGTTTTCATTTTGCGTTCCAGATTAATAAAGCAGGGTAAGAAGAAATAACGTCGGGCAAGACGATGACTGTGAGATAAACAGGCAGGAGAACTATGCGGTCAGCGGTGTTTTTGATCATCCCTCTGCGTTTATATAAATAATTTGTATAATTCGCAGAGGTAGAAAAAGCGGAAAGTGAAAAATGATCGAAATCAATATTGCGGTGGTTTTTATTGTGACCGGTGTCGCTATTTTTTCGGTTATTAGAAAATACTGTCGCTGCATACTGAGAAACGGCGTTTCCCATTCTGTGATAAAGATCAGCTATAACGCAAACAGCGGGCACCGACGGTTGTTCAGAAAAAAAACAGCGTTATGATTTATGCAAATTTTTCACATATACCCAAAATAATTCGAGTTGCAGGAAGGCGGCAACCGAGTGAGTCCCCAGGAGCTTACTGAAGTAAGTGACTGGGGTGAGTGAGGGCAGCCAACGCATCTGCAACTTGAAGGATGATGGGTATAATCGCCAGAGGAAGAGAATGGAGCTTAACCAACTGCGCTGTTTTATTGCTGTGGCGGAAACCCTGCATTTTGGCCATGCCGCCCAGCGGCTTGACATGCTGCCTTCCGCGCTTGGGCGACACATTCGCCTGCTGGAAGAGGGGCTGGGGACGCGGCTATTTATTCGCTCCACCCGTAATGTGGCGCTCACGCCAGATGGACAAACGTTGTTGGAAGAAGGCCGGGTGTTGCTGGCGAGTGCGGATGCGCTGAGTGCCCGTTTTCGCCATCAGGGTCGCTTGAATGCCACGACGTTAAGGCTGGGGGCGATTGACAGTGCGGCTATCGGCCTGGTGCCACATCTGTTGCCTATTTTTCGTCAGGCCCACCCGGAAATTGATGTACAGATTTATGAGGATAAGAGCTCTCGTCTGTTACCGAGGTTGAAATCGGGTCGGCTGGATTTGATTTTTATTCGCCCGCCACAGCAGTGCGATCCGTGGATGACGATGCGGTTTCTGTTGTCTGAAAACGTGGTGCTGGCTATCGCCCGGCATCATGAGCTGGCAAGCCGCAAAGAGGTGAGCATTCAGGATTTGGCGGCGTTGCCGCTGATTGTTCCAGAGCGGCGCTCGCGCCCGCACAGCCACGATCTCACCATGAACCTGTTCGTTGAGGCGGGTCTGAAACCCTATGTTGTGCAAAGGGCCGACGAGAAGCAGACCATCATTAATATGGTGGCAGCGGAGGTGGGAGGGGCGTTAATGCCACGCTGGGTGTCGCGCATGTCGGTGCCGAATGTGTGTTTTATCCCTATTCGTCGCCAGCATGACTCTTTCGGTAATGGCTTGCCGCTGGCGGCGGCCTGGATGAGTCAGGGCCGTGATAGCGCACGCGATGCGATGCTGGCGATTCTGGAGCGCGAACTGCCGCAAATAGCGCGCCAGTTTTGAATGCGGCAAAGGCGCAGGCGGCCAGCGGCGAGCGTTGCCGTTTTGCCCTGTGGCCGCAAACGGCAACGCGCTAGCGTGGTGCGCTCATGACGAGCTAGTGATGAATGATAGGCTGATGATGAGCGGCCCCCATCAACGGATTTGGTGCTCCCATATCAAGCCGCTGACGTGAAATCATGTCTTCAACGACAAACACTTTAATCAGATCAACCAGATGTGCTGCCTGACCGCTGAGGCTGTCCGTCGCCGTGGCCGATTCTTGTACCAGCGCGGCGTTTTGGTGCGTGACCTGATCCAACTGGGCAACGGCGGTGTTGATTTGCGAAATGCCTAACTGCTGTTCACCGGTTGAAATACTGATTTCATTAATCAACTGCGCAACCTGACGGGTTTGTTCCAGAATAGTGCCCATGGTGCTGCCCGCATGGGTGACGAGATCGGCACCAGAGGTGATTTTCTGTACGCTTTCGGTAATTAAGGTTTTGATGTCGTGTGCGGCACTGGCAGAGTGCTGCGCCAGCGAGCGGACTTCACTGGCTACGACGGCGAAACCTTTGCCTTCCTCACCGGCACGGGCGGCTTCTACACCGGCATTCAATGCCAGAATATTGGTTTGGAACGCAATGCTATCAATGAGTTGAATGATATCGACGATTCTCTGCGAGCTGCTGCTGATGTCATTCATCATGGTGACGACGTGGCTAAATACTTCATTGCCGGTCTGCGCGGTGTGGGTGGCGGTATTGGCCAGTTCGGTGACGTGTTTGACTATCTCCACATTGTGCGTCACCGCATTACTGATCTGTTCCATAGAGGCCGCCGTTTGTTGCAGGCTGGCGGCTTGCTCTTCGGTGCGTTGACTTAAATCACTGGTGCCGTTAGCGATTTCATTCGAGCCGAGCGCGATGGAGTAACTGCTTTGGCGTACCTGATCGACAATGTGGCATAAATTCTGTCGCATCACCTCGATGGCGGCCAGCACGCTACTGGTGTCGTTTTCTTTCAGTGCGATGTTGATAGCCAGATTGCCCTGGGCAATTTGCTGTGCGATATAGGCCGCCTCAGCCGGTTCGCCGCCGAGTTTGCCTTTGACCTGCCGGGTAATAAACCAGGCGATGAAGCTGCCCAGAATCAGCGCCACGACGGTTAGCGTAAACATGATATTGCCGGAGTCACCGGCCAGCTCTATCGAACCGGCAGCTAACTCATTGGTTTTATTCTTCTGATAAATAATGATGTCATCGATTGCGCCCATAAGCTTAACTTGTGCTGGTTTAAAGTCGCTGAGAATCACGCTTCGGGCTTCTTCAGTGCGATTAGCAAGGCCAAGATCAATCACTTTTTTCAGCGCGGTGATGGCGGCTGGCCGTGCATCTTCCAGCGCTTTTAATAGCGTCCTCGCTTCGGATGAGACTGTGACGGCGCTGTAGCGCTGCAGCAGGGCTGTACTGCTGGCAACCGCCTCATCAATCCGCTGTTTTTCCGCCTGCTTCTGTACAGGGTCAGATGACAACACTAAATCGCGTGCGGCGTTAGTCACGGTCATGATGTTGCTTTGATAGGTCTGCATCATGATGAGTTTAGGCACACGATTGTCAGACAAATCTTTGATATTGCTGCTTAACTGCCAGAGCTGTATGCGGCCGAATCCGGCAACGATAAAGCCAATAATAATCACCATGGCGAAGCTGGAACCAAGCATGGTGCTCAATTTCATATTATGGAGTGTGTTCATAAGATCCCTGCCTGTGTGATGCAACGGTCTGAGCCAGAATGAAAAGGTGTATGACGCCAGCGCAACGGAGTGCCGATGCCGCTATACACATAACGTTTACCCTGTTTTTCATGCCCGCCTCGACGAAGGCGAGGGGTTTTACAGAGCACACCACCCCCGGAGCCGCTATGTATGAAATGGCCCTGAGAGTAAGAAATAAGGTGTTGCCCGCGCTAAAAAACACGGTCACAGACTTGCTAACCACGCTTATTGCATAAGCGTTTGCGCTGGTGTTTGGCCGTCACATGCGTCATGACACGATGGAGGGCTAAAAGAGTGGGATCAGCGTAGGGTGTCATCCTGATGGATGCCGTATGGCTGGATTTTCTTCCGTGATGATGGGTCTCTGCGGCTGACAATTTAACTATGTGTGGAGAATGGCGATTTGTCTAATCGGGGGAGAAAAAGAACTATGGCAGAGTGTAAAACATCGATAATAAAGTAATGAAACGAGTTGTATTGCTTTGGTTTTAAAGGACAGATCTTTTTTGTATGACGGTTTGGATGTACTCCTGCCGCCAGCAAGCCAGCGGCAGGGGTGTGGCACTTAGAAGGTTTCCCAGTCAGTGTGTTTACTGGTATGTGCGGTAGCCAGCGCCATTTTTGCCGGTGCCAGTTTCGGCGTAGCCGATTTACGCGCAGCGGTAGCCGGGGCCTTACGCGGCTGGGCCTGAGCGGGCTGTGGCGTGGTGGCCTGGCCGATGTTGAATACACTCATCAACTCAACCAGTTTTGCGGCTTGGTCGTTCAGGCTATCTGCGGCACTGGCTGATTCTTCCACCAGCGCGGCATTTTGCTGTGTCACGCTGTCGAGCTGGGTAATGGCCTGATTGATTTGCGCGATACCCGATTCCTGCTCTTGCGTGGTGACGCCAATTTCGCTTATCAGATTAGCGACATGCTGCGCTTGCGTGACGATATCGCTCATGGTTTCGCCCGCCCGGGAGACCAACTGTGAGCCGCTTTCCACTTTTTCCATACTGGTGGTGATGAGCTCTTTAATTTCACGTGCTGCCGAGGCAGAGCGCTGGGCCAGTGAGCGAACCTCGCCGGCGACCACCGCGAAACCGCGACCCTGTTCGCCTGCCCGTGCCGCTTCCACCGCCGCATTGAGCGCCAGAATATTCGTCTGGAAGGCGATGCCGTCAATGACTGTAATAATGTCGCCAATTTTGCGTGAACTGGTGCTGATATCGCCCATCGTGGTGATGACGTCATTGACGACATCGCTGCCCTTGGCCGCAGTCTGGCTGGCGGTACCGGCAAGCTGGGCGGCTTCACGTACGGTATCGCCATTTTGCCGGATGGTTTGGCTGATTTGTTCCATCGAGGCGGCGGTTTCCTGCACACTGGCGGCCTGTTCTTCGGTGCGGCGGCTCAGGTCATTACTGCCGATGGCAATTTCACTGGAGCCGGTTGAAATGGAGGCGCTGCTGTCATGCACCTGCTGCACCATCTTACTCAGCCCGATACGCATATCATCCATCGCGGCCAGTAAGCTTGCATCGTTACCTGATTGCCGCTCGATGTGGATAGCCAGATTGCCTGCCGCAATTTGCCGGGCGATGTCAGAGGCATATGCCGGTTCACCACCGAGCAGCCCTTTAATTCTGCGGGTAATTAACCAGGCGACGGTCACGCCGAGCACTGTCGATGCGACGGTGAGTATCAGCATTAATAATCCAGAGCTCTGTGCTGATTCGCTGGCGTCATCCGCTGAACGGCGGGTCTCGCCTTTTTGATAACTCACCATCTCGTTAATGGCTTTGAAATAGGCCTCTTGAGCGGGTCTCACCTCGTTCATGATGGTATTTTTGGCGTCATCCAGTTTGTTGTCCTGGCTTAAGGCAATCGCTTTTTGCGTAGCGGCAAGGCTTGCCGGACGTACCTGATTTATTGCCGCAAACAGGGCTTTTTCTTTACCGGAACTGGCTAATTCATCCAGACGCTTAAGAATTTCGCTGTTGCGTGCGATGACTTTGGTAATCAGTTGTTTTTCTTGCGCAACGTTATCCGGCGCGGTAAACAACGTCAGATTACGTACTGAAATCGCGATAGTATTTAAATTATCTTTCAGCTCTTGTACCAGCAACAGCCCCTCTAATTGGTCACTGGCTAACGTATTTATATTTTGGCTTTGCTGGCGTAATTGTAGTTGACCGTAGGTAGAGACAAAGAAGCTGATAACTAACACCAGAGCGAACCCTGTGCCGAGCATGGTGGCGAGCTTCATGTTTTTGAGAACACTCATGTTTTATCCCCTAAAGGCTATTTTTTGCGATACGCCAGTCATGATTAAGGCATAAAGCGCAGTGTGTAAAATCGAGTGGCAACGGCCATTCAAGAATTGCTGCTGAATAAATCTGTCAGGCTGTCAATGGCTGCAGGGTTTAATGTAGACAATGAGTCTTTGTTATATCTTAAGACGAGAAAATTTATTTCATCAGATTATTTTTTTAGTGATTCATGAATGGGAAATATGTTTTTAACCGGGTTTGTTGATAATTCAAATAACAATTTTCAGCGTGATTATCTGTTGAGTGACAAAATAAATTCCCGCATTTTTAAAAAGAAGGTTTTATTTTTTTATAAGTTGAAGCGGTGTTTTTCAATTGGCCTTATGCTGGCGCGGGGGGCTGCCATTAGCCATTCGGCGGGCTCAAAAACCGAATCTCAACCAGCGGGCCTAAAGCTGGCGAATTTTTTGCCGTTATATTTCAACATGTGTCAGCAAGTATTTTGCCTGATGTGTGTTAGCACGCTTCACGCACATTAGTACGCTTCACGCACAATAGTTGCTGACGGTAAATAACCGTTACTGCACAGGACATTGCATGACGTCTCCCATTTCTACCTCCCGCTATTCGACCATGACGGCGCTGACGCAGAGCGCCAAAACCGAGAACGACGCGCGCCTGGCACAAACGCATACCGACACTAACAGCGCCGGGACGTCGCCGTCGCTCAATTCCGTGATGGTGCAATTTAGCGATGAGGTGCGTAAACGCTTTGATGCCGCGATGCGGGAAAATATGAGTCAGCTCGGCGATGTGAAAAAGGATGTGGCGCGTTCGCGCGTGGAACAAATCAAACAGCGTATTCAGATGTTAAAGATGATGCTGATGTCTCTGGCGGGTCAGGCTATTCCTCCGGGGCTATTGAGCGAGTTGCGCCAGTTGGCCAGAGAGCTTGGGCAGGCTGCGCAGGCACTGAATCAGGGCGGTGGTGGTGCCGCAGTGGGAAATTCGTCAGGCGAGGCGCCAGCCAGTGATGCGGCGCAATCCGGCGCGGGCGCGGCGTCGGCTGCCGCTGAAAGTGCCTCTGCCGGGTCTGAGGCGGTGAGTGCCGGCGAGGGGGCCAGTACCACTGGCGAAGCCGCAAAAGGGGACTCTTCGCAGGCGCTGGCACAAGCAGCGCAGGCATTGCAGAACCAGGTTGCGGCGTTTATGGCGCACGGGAACGGCTCATCGGAGCGGCAGGCGGATGCCAAAGCGGTGCAAGAGGCTGTGCGTGAGCTGAAATCGCTGCTCGCAATGGTGAAGCATGCGAGCAAGCAGAGCGACAAAGAGACGCAAAAGAAAATTCAGGAGATTGATAACGCCGTTGCTGATACCGAGAAGACCGTCCAGTCGATGAATGTGGGCGGCGGCAGTAGCGACATCAGCGTTGAGATAACGACAGGCACTGTCGGTAATGTCTCGGTAGATGTGCAGGTTTGACGGCAAACCGCGTGATGTAGCGCCCGCCAGCGCCGTAATAGCGGTAATAGCAGTGATAGCAGTAATAGACGGGAGAGCGGCTCCGTTGCGCTCCCCCGTCGTCGCCATAACACACGGCTTTCGGGCTTAGTGCGATGACAAGGCCAGCCGTAATGCGGCAGGCTCATGCGATGACGGCTGCCGCTGAGTGGTATGGCTGGCGAGTACGAACATATTCATTAACTGCAACAGGTGGCAGGCCTGTGCGTTCAGGCTATCGGCGGCATTCGCCGACTGTTCCACCAACGCCGCATTTTGCTGGGTAACATGGTCGAGTTGATTAATGGCCTGATGAATCTGGCCGATACCTGATTCCTGCTCGGTTGTTGTCACGCCAATTTCCCGAATCAAGTCAGCGACATGGCGCGCCTGGCTCACAATATCAGTCATGGTATTACCGGCGTCACCGACCAACTGCGCACCGCTTTCTACTTTTTCCATACTTTCCGTAATCAGCGCTTTAATCTCGCGCGCCGCAGAAGCGGAACGCTGCGCCAGCGAGCGTACTTCCCCGGCGACGACAGCGAAGCCACGCCCCTGCTCACCGGCACGCGCGGCTTCTACGGCGGCGTTTAGCGCCAGAATATTGGTTTGAAAGGCAATACCGTCAATAACGCTGATAATATCGCCAATTTTACGCGAGCTGGTGGTGATGTCTGCCATGGTTCGAATCACATCGCTCACCACTTCGTTGCCTTTGGCGGCGGTGGTGCTGGCGGTGGTGGCGAGTTGCGCGGCTTCGCGCACGGTGTCACCATTTTGGCGGATGGTTTGGCTTATTTGCTCCATCGACGCCGCCGTTTGTTGCAGGTTGGCGGCTTGCTGTTCGGTACGGCTGCTTAAGTCGGCATTACCGCTGGCGATTTGCTGTGAACCGCTCGCAATCGATTCGCTGCTTTGGCGCACCTGACTGACGATTTGCCCTAGGCTTTCGCACATGGCCTGCATGGATGACAACAAGCTTTGGCTGTCGTGGCGCGCCCTGACCACCTCCACTGCCAGATTACCCTGTGCGACCTGTTGAGCAATGTGCGCGGCATATTGCGGCTCGCCCCCTAACTGGCGACGGATATAGCGGCTGAGATAACTGGCTGTGGCGACGCCGATAATGCTGCTTATCAGTGCCAGCGTCAGCATCAGCCAGCCTGACTGTGTCGCCTGGTGCTCGGCATGTCGGGTCATGGACAGCGTTTGCGATGACTGGTAATCAATCATTTTCTCAAGCGTGATAAATATCCCTTCCTGCGCCTTTTGCAGGTCAGCCACGATGATGTTACGCGCCTGTACCGGATGGCCTTCCATACCGGCATCGACCGCGTTTTTCATCGCGTCATTGTAAGCAGGGCGAAACTGGTCAAGTTGCTGAAGGAAGGCTTTCATGTCCGGGTCATTATTCGCCTGAGTGAGCTTTGTCATCAGAGCGGCCATACCGCTATTTACCGCTTCCAGGCTTTGGCGCTCTTGTTCGCGCTGGGCTTTATCGTTCAACAGCGCAATGTTGCGTACCCGGCGGGCCGCATCATTGACGTGGTCTTTGACTTTTTCCAGTTGTAACAGCATGACCACATGGGATGCGGATAATTGCTGCATCGAGGCGCTGAGTCGGCTTAACTGGAGCTGGCCAAACAGCGCAATCAGAAAACCAATTACTATCACCCATGCAAAACCGGCATTGAGCCGGGTGGAAAGTCGAATGTTCCTGAAAAGAGCCATAATATCCCCCTAAGCGATTGAGGCCATAATCCCGATGGCGTAATCCGTTATGCGATGCTTGGCTGTGTGAACGTCATGTGCTGATTGCAGACGTATGGCGTTAGCGACACCGGCGGCATGCCCGCCGTCAATGCCCTGTCTTTAAGGCTTGCCTGTCTGGTATGCGTGTTCACCCTGCTTATGGGATGCAGGCCGATGAGGTGCAGGCGGGCTTCGTGCGTCGAGGGCGGCACGTTCGCGTTTGCACCACGCTGCATGTTTACCTATCAGCATGTTTATCTATCAATATGTCTACATATCAATATGCCTATATATCAACATCTTGCACATATCAAGACGGTGTTAGCGTGCATACCAGACAGAAATTGGCGCAAACCCGTTAACCGGCGCAGGCGTTCATGGTCACGAGTCCGGTACATCAACGGTCTACGTTATAAATAACCAAAATAGCGAAGGTTGAGTAATAGGTATTCGCTATGTCAGCAGCGGACGGGGGCGGGAAAAACAGCGCGCCACAGCCGCCGCCGATAAACGGCGACGGTGGGCATCACGGAGGGCATGTGGTGGACTAGAACTGTTCCCAGTCGTTGTTATTGCCGGAGGCCAGCGCTAATTTGGGTGCGCTGGTCGGCTTTTGTGCAGCAGACGTTGGCCGTGAGGAGAGCGAGGAGAAATCATTACCGGCGTGCCTGATTTTGAAGATGCTCATCAGTTCTACCAGCCGTACCGCCTGATCGCTGAGGCTATCAGCGGCGCTGGCCGATTCTTCCACCAATGCGGCATTTTGCTGGGTGACTTGATCAAGCTGGTTGATGGCATCATTGATTTGCGAGATGCCAGAGCCTTGTTCATGCGTGGTCACACCGATTTCACCTATCAGGTCAGCCACCCGACGCGCCTGGCGCACCAGTTCGTTAATGGTTTCACCGGCCTCATCCACCAGCGTTGAACCGGTTTCGACTTTTTCCACGCTGGTGTTAATCAGCTCTTTAATTTCTTTGGCGGCTGAGGCAGAACGCTGTGCCAGCGAGCGCACCTCACCGGCGACGACGGCAAAACCGCGCCCCTGTTCACCGGCCCGCGCCGCTTCTACCGCCGCATTCAACGCCAGAATATTGGTCTGGAATGCAATGCCGTCAATCACGCCGATGATGTCGCTAATTTTGTGTGAACTGCTGGAAATCTCTTCCATGGTACGCACGATATTGTTGACTGCCTCACCCCCTTTTGCGGCGGTGGCGCTGGCTGACTGCGCCAGTTCAGCGGCTGTTTTGACCGTATCCCCATTTTGGCGAATGGTTTGGCTCATCTGCTCCATTGACGCAGCCGTTTGCTGCAAGCTGGCCGCCTGCTCTTCGGTGCGCTGACTCAAATCGGTGCTGCCTGCGGCAATTTCGCTCGCGCCAGTGGCGATGGATTCGCTGCTCTGGCGAACCTGGCTGACGATCTGCTCCAGTTTTTGTCGCATTGCGTTCATCGCAGCCAGCACGCTGTGCTGGTCTCCGGCTTGTAACTCAACCTGGAATGAGAGATGGCCGTCGGCAATATTTTGCGCCACCGTCGCGGCATAAGCGGGCTCACCGCCCAATTGCCCTTTGACGGTTCGGGTGATCAACCATGCGGTCAGCGCGCCCAGCACGCCAGCCACCAATGCCAACGCCAGCATCACGCTGCCGTCTGCGCGCGCATCTTGCATGGAGCTGCTGACCACGTTCATGGTGACTTTTTTCTGGAAGTCGAGCATGTTATCAAGCGCTTTGAACACGCCATCCTGCGCGGTCTGCATGTCGTTGAGGATTAACTCGCGCGCCTGACTGCGCTGATTCTGATCGGCCGACATGCCGAGCGCGACGGCTTTGTTGAAGGCTTGCAGATAAGCCGGGCGCGCCAGTGTCAGTTGATTAAGCTGATCGCGCGTTTCCGGGGTATCCAACCGTTCGGAAAGCTGTTTGAGCACTTCGGTATTACGCGCAATTTGCCGGTCTATCTGCTGTTTTTCGCTGGTGATGCGCCCGACATCGTTACTGAGTGCGATATTGCGAACCAGACGGGAGTTGGTATCAAAGCCGGTTTTGGCTTCTTGAATCAATATCATGTTCGTCAGGGTGGTTTGCGAGAGGTGGTCGATGTCGTCCCCCAGATTGAGTAACTGGATTCGGCCAAATGTTGCAACCAGTAGGCCAATAACGATAACCAGAGCGAATCCGGCACTTAGCATGCTGCCCAGTTTCATTTTCTTTAGCGCGTTCATAAATGTCCTCAACGTCGTTATTCCATGCGTTTATTCGAGACCTCTTCCTGGAGGTAAAGCCGTTCTATCTGTTTATAATTTGAGTTAATTCTATTTTTTTCTGAGCGTTTATTGGGTGCAGACGATAAATCTCCTGTGATATTCCTTTTCCTTGAAAAATATATAGAGTGATAATGATTTTATGAAAACCGATAACATGATGATATAAAATATTTCGTTAAACAGAACCCAGTTCCGTTGGCTGAAACCGATGCCGAAAATAATAAACCCGTCAATTTTTTAGGGGACAGACTAAGTATTATGTGGCTATTTTTCAAATATAATGTGCTGATCATCAAATAAAAGGGCTTTTTTTATCGGTGTGGTACACCGCCAGGCAGCGGGATGAAGTGAAACGCTACAGAAAACCACAATATCCGTCAATTCCGTGCAGTAGCGCTAATTTTTACATATTCCAATAAACGTATTTATCAAGACGAAAATAGCCCGGAGATATATTTGATGGATATCTCATTTTCTCTTTGTGAATGCTTAACGTTATGTAGAAAGCTGACTTCATCAGGCAAATATAGGTGCCCGCGTTATTATTAGGAAATTTTTATTTCTTAAGGGTGATCACATTACGAAAATAGTCATGTTGTCAGCGTGATTTTTTCTTCATGCCCCGTTTGAACGCAATGAACTGGCCGAAGGCGCTGCCTGTTTTTTTCAGCGATAGCCAGAGCGAGCGCGGCGAATGCCATCGCATGCACCTGTCATCGGCTTGTCATCTCTCAGTTATTTTTCTGTCATCCGGTCATGTCATGTTACCTGCCGCACATAAAATGCGCTTTTTCGCTCAAATTCACGCGCCCAATATTCTCTCAGGAGACAGCATGTTTCAGCACGCTATCCGTAAAACCGCCGCCGTTGTCATCATGGCGTTAGCCGCCAGCGCGCAGGCGCAGGCCGTTACCGAAGTCCCGTTCTGGCACTCGATGGAGGGGGAGTTGGGTAAAACCGTTAATGCTCTGGTTGACCGTTTCAACCAGGCGCACAGCGACGTCAAAATCGTGCCGGTATATAAAGGCAATTATGAGCAGAGCCTGGCGGCCGGGATCGCGGCGTTTCGCAGCGGCAATGCGCCCGCTATTTTACAGGTGTACGAAGTGGGTACGGCAACCATGATGGCCAGCAAAGCCATCAAGCCGGTGTATCAGGTGTTTAAAGAGGCGGGAGTGCCGTTTGATGAGAGCATTTTTGTGCCGACCGTCGCCGGTTACTACTCCGATGCCAAAACCGGCCACCTGTTGTCGCAGCCGTTTAATAGCTCGACGCCGGTGATGTACTACAACAAAGACGCGTTCAAAAAAGCGGGCCTTGACCCGGAGCAGCCGCCGAAAACCTGGCAGCAGATGGCTGAGTACACCGCTAAACTGCGCGCGTCCGGCATGAAATGTGGGTACGCCAGCGGCTGGCAGGGCTGGATTCAGATTGAAAACTTCAGCGCCTGGCATGGCCTGCCTATCGCCAGTAAAAACAACGGTTTCGACGGCCTTGATGCGGTGCTGGAGTTCAATAAACCGGTTCAGATCAAGCATATTCAGATGCTGGAAGAGATGAACAAGAAGGGTGATTTCACCTATTTTGGCCGTAAAGATGAGCCGACCGAGAAGTTCTATAACGGCGACTGCGCGATGACCACCGCGTCATCCGGTTCGCTGGCGAATATTCGTCAGTACGCCAAATTCAACTACGGCGTGGCGATGATGCCGTATGACGCCGACGTGCAAGGTGCGCCGCAGAACGCCATTATCGGCGGGGCCAGCCTGTGGGTGATGAGCGGCAAAGACGCGGCGACCTACAAAGGCGTGGCAGAATTTATGCAGTTCCTGTCTACGCCGGAAATCGCCGCAGAATGGCACCAGAAGACCGGCTATCTGCCGATCACCACGGCGGCTTACGAGCTCACCAAACAGCAGGGTTTCTATGACAAGAACCCCGGTTCCGATATCGCCACCCGCCAGATGCTGAATAAAGCGCCGCTGCCGTTCACCAAAGGGCTGCGTCTGGGCAATATGCCGCAAATTCGCACCATTGTGGACGAAGAGCTGGAAAGTGTCTGGACGGGCAAGAAAACCCCGCAACAGGCGCTGGACACGGCGGTGGAACGCGGTAACGCCCTGCTGCGCCGTTTCGAGCAGGCGAATAAGTAACAAGGAATAAGTAACAAGAAATCAGTAACTGATTCCGGGCCGAAGGGATTCGGCCACCCGTCTGCGAACCCTGCTTTCTGAGAACTCAGTGCATGACTGCTTCCCGTCCTGTTTTTGGCCGTAGCCCGCTGCCTTACCTGCTGGTGCTGCCGCAATTGGCTATCACGGTGATTTTCTTTATCTGTCCTGCCGGGCAGGCGCTCTGGTATTCGGTGCAGAGCGTTGACCCGTTTGGCCTGTCCAGCCGGTTTGTCGGACTGGAGAATTTCACCAACCTGTTTCATGACAGCTACTACCTCGGCTCGTTTTACACCACGCTGCTGTTCAGCGCGCTGGTGGCGGCAGCGGGGATGATCATCTCGCTGTTTCTGGCCGCGCTGGTGGATTACACCCTGCGTTTGAGCCGCCTGTACCAGACGTTGCTGATTCTGCCCTATGCCGTCGCACCCGCAGTGGCGGCGGTATTATGGATGTTTTTGTTCAACCCCGGTCTGGGGCTGATTACTTGGCTGCTCCACCAGTGGGGTTATGACTGGAACCACGCGCAACACAGCGGTCAGGCGATGTTTCTGGTGGTGCTGGCCTCGGTCTGGAAGCAAATCAGCTATAACTTCCTGTTTTTCCTCGCCGCATTGCAGTCGATCCCCCGCTCGCTGGTTGAAGCGGCGGCCATTGACGGCGCCGGGCCGGTGCGCCGTTTCTTCAACCTGGTGCTGCCGCTGATTTCACCGGTGAGCTTCTTCCTGCTGGTGGTCAACCTGACTTACGCCTTCTTTGATACCTTCCCGGTTATCGATGCCGCTACCGGCGGCGGCCCGGTGCAGGCGACGACGACGCTCATCTACAAAATCTACCGCGAAGGGTTTGCCGGTCTCGATCTCTCCAGTTCGGCGGCGCAGTCGGTGGTGCTGATGCTGGTCGTGACCGTATTGACGGTGATTCAGTTCCGTTTTGTCGAGCGTAAGGTGAATTATCAATGAGCCAGTTTGCAATCACAGGCAGCCGCATGATTGAGAACCGTCGCGGGCTGGATGTTTTCAGCCACGCCATGCTGGTCGTCGCCATTGTGGTGGTGCTGTTCCCGCTGTATGTGGCGTTCATCGCCGCCACCCTGAGCCAGGAACAGATGTCGCAGGTGCCGATGCAACTGCTCCCCGGCGGCCACCTGTGGGAAAACATGACCTATATCTGGCGGCACGGCGTGGGCGACAACAACAGCGCGCCGTTCGGCCTGATGCTGTTTAACAGCTTTGTCATGGCGCTGACGATCACCGTCGGCAAAATCAGCGTGTCGATGCTGTCGGCTTTCGCCATTGTCTACTTCCGCTTTCCGTGCCGTCACCTGTTTTTCTGGATGATCTTTTCCACCCTGATGTTGCCGGTGGAAGTGCGTATTTTCCCGACGGTCGAAGTGATTTCCCAACTCAATATGACCAACAGTTATGTCGGGTTGACGCTGCCGGTAATGGCGTCGGCCACCGCCACGTTCCTGTTTCGCCAGTTCTTTATGACGCTGCCGGACGAACTGCTGGAAGCGGCGCGAATCGACGGCGCGAGCCCGATGCGCTTTTTCTTCGACATGGTGCTGCCGCTGTCCAAAACCAATCTGGCGGCGCTGTTTGTCATCACCTTTATCTACGGCTGGAACCAATATCTCTGGCCGCTGCTGATCGTCAATGACCCGCATTTAGGCACGGCGGTCGCCGGTATTCAGAGCATGATCGCCACCGGTGACACGGCGACGCCCTGGCATCAGGTGATGGCGGCGATGTTGATGACGTTGCTGCCGACGTTATTGGTGGTGTTGCTGATGCAGCGCTGGTTTGTGCGCGGTCTGGTTGATAGTGAGAAATAAAAGTCTATGGCATGTTTAAAACTTCAGGCCGTCACCAAATCCTACGACGGCAAAAATCAGGTGATTCGACCGATTGACCTCGACGTGGCGGACGGCGAATTTGTGGTGATGGTGGGGCCGTCCGGCTGCGGTAAATCGACCCTGTTGCGCATGGTGGCGGGCCTTGAGCAGACCACCAGCGGCGATATTTATATCGGCGATGAGCGCGTGACGGATAAAGAACCCAAAGATCGCGGTATTGCGATGGTGTTCCAGAATTACGCGCTCTATCCGCACATGAGTGTGTACGACAACATGGCCTACGGCCTGAAAATTCGCGGTTTTGGTAAAGAACAGATTCGCCAGCGGGTGGATGAAGCGGCGCGCATTCTGGAATTGCAGCCGTTGCTCCATCGCAAGCCGCGCGAGCTGTCCGGCGGCCAGCGCCAGCGCGTGGCGATGGGGCGCGCCATTGTGCGCGAACCGGCGGTGTTCCTGTTCGATGAGCCGCTGTCCAACCTTGATGCCAAACTGCGGGTGCAGATGCGCCTTGAACTGCAACAACTGCACAAACGGCTGAAAACCACCAGCCTGTATGTCACCCACGATCAGGTGGAGGCGATGACGCTGGCGCACCGCGTGATTGTGATGAATAAAGGCGTCGCAGAGCAAATTGGCGCACCGGCGGACATTTACCGCAAACCGGCCTCGCTGTTCGTCGCCAGTTTTATCGGCTCACCGGCCATGAACCTGTGGGCCGGGCAGGTGAGCGCCGACGGTAGCTTGGTCGAACTGTCGGCGGATTTTTCGCTGCCGTTGCCGGTGGCGAAACCGCAATGGCAGGGGCGTGCGGTGACGCTGGGCATGCGCCCGGAGCATATTTTGCAGTCCAGCGCCGAGGCTGGTGGCGTGCCGCTGGTGGTGGAAACGCTGGAATTGCTGGGTGCGGATAATCTGGCGCACGGCAAATGGGGCGGGCAAAATGTGGTGGTGCGCCTGTCGCACGAGCATTGCCCGGCGGTGGGGGAAACCTTGTGGCTGAATTTGCCGCCCTCATCATGGCATTTATTTGATTCGCAAAGCGGATTACGGATGGAAGCATGACCCCGAACTGGCCTTATCCTGCCATCGTCGCCCATCGCGGCGGTGGTTCTCTGGCACCGGAAAACACGCTGGCGGCGATTGATGTCGGCGCGCAGCACGGTCACAAGATGATCGAGTTCGACGCCAAGCTGTCGCAAGACGGGCAAATTTTCCTGCTGCATGACGACACGCTGGATCGCACCAGCAATGGCCGGGGTGTGGCGGGCGAGCTGCCGTGGGACAAACTGGTCGGGCTGGACGCCGGTAGCTGGTACAGCAACCAGTTTCACGGCGAGCGCCTGCCGCTGTTATCAGAAGTGGCGAAGCGCTGCGAACAGTACGCGATGGCGGCCAATATTGAGATCAAACCGACCACCGGCTGTGACGCGTTGACCGGGCGCGTGGTGGCGCTGGCTGCCCGCGAGCTGTGGCGCAACCACTCTGCCGCGCCGCTGTTGTCGTCGTTTTCGGTCGCCGCATTGGACGCGGCGCAACAGGCCGCGCCGGAATTACCGCGCGGCCTGCTGCTGGATGAATGGGACGATGACTGGCGTAACCTGACGACGCGCTTAGGCTGCGTGTCGATTCACCTTAATCACCAACTGCTCGATGAAATGCGCGTCAGGCAGTTGAAAGAGGCTGGGCTGCGCATTCTGGTGTATACCGTCAACCAGCCTGAACGGGCGCGTACCCTGTTACAGTGGGGCGTTGACTGCATCTGCACCGACCGGATAGATTTGATTGGACCGCAATTTAATTAACGTCGGCGGATGTCGCCTTTCCTGACGGCAATCACGCCGGTCGATAAACCCGGCGTGTTTCGTCAGGCGTTTCCTGTATGACCTCGGGCCATTTTCTGGCCCGCTCCCCGGTGGGGCCTGCCTCACCGTCGTGACCTGCCATCAGCCTTCGCCCGGGCGACCCGCGCCTTTTTTGAGGAAGGGCGATGCCCACGTTTATTGTTTCGCTTTGGCACCAGATTTTTCTCTCCCTGCCGCTGTTTGTGCTGATTGCACTGGGGTATGGCCTAATCCGCATTGGCCGCTGGCCCTCGACGGTAACGGATGCGCTGAGTAAATTCGTTTTTTCCGTCGCGCTGCCCGCCATGCTATTTCGCATGATGTGTGATTTCTCCAGACGACCGGCGGTGGATGCCCGGCTGCTTATCGCCTTCTTCGGCAGCTGTTTTATTGTGTTTGTGCTGGGGCGGGTGGTGGCGCGCCGGGTGTTCCGGCTCGATGGCGTTTCCGGCTCGGTGTTTTCGCTCAGTGGGATTTTCTCCAACAACGTGATGCTCGGCTTGCCGATTGCCACGCTCATGCTGGGCCCGCAGGCGATCCCCTCGGTGGCGCTGGTGCTGGTGTTCAACGGCTTGATTCTTTGGACGTTAGTCACGGTGTCGGTGGAGTGGGCGCGCAACGGCTCACTGTCGATGCAGGGGTTTGGGAAAACCGCTATCGGCGTGCTGAAAAACCCGCTGATTATCGGCATTTTGTCCGGTACGTTTTACAGCCTGACCGGTTTGCCGCTGCCGGATGTGGTGGACAAGCCAATAGGCATGTTGGGGCAAATCGCCGTTCCGCTGTCGCTTATCGCGCTGGGCATGGGGCTGGCGGAATACCGCATTCGCGACGGCTGGCAAATCAGCGTGGCTATCAGCCTCATCAAGCTGGTGGTGCAACCGCTGGTGGTGTGGGGGCTGGCGCTGGCGCTTGGCCTGCCAGAGATGGAAACCCGCGTGGTGGTGCTGTTGGGGTCGATGGCGGTGGGCGTGAATATCTACCTGATGTCGCGCCAGTTTAATGTGCTGGGCGGGCCGATTGCCGCCAGCTTGCTTATCTCAACGGCGCTGGCGGCAGTCACGACGCCGCTGCTGTTAACGCTGATGGGCGTGCGGGTGTAAAGCGCAACCTGCCGCTCATTCTGCATGAGCGGCAGGGCGGGCGAGTTGGATTGAGCGTATCAATACCGGGGAGCATTACCCGGCGCGGATTGCTGAATGCGCTGCCGGTTTTGCTCCAGCTGTTGTTGCAGCTGTTGCTGTTGCTCGCGGCTGCGCTGCTGGATTTCCTGATTGAGCTGTTGCTGCTGGAGCTGCTGGTTTTGCTGCATCTGTTGCAACAACCGCTGCTGGCTGCTGATGCCGTTTTCATACTGTTGTTGCTGAGGGGAAATCGGCTGGCTGGCGGCCGATGCCAGCATTGGCAACGCCAGCAGTAATAGCAGGGGAATGCGTCTCATGGTGCCTCCGGGCGGCGGGGTGATGTGTTGATTTTAGCGACTCGCGGCGCGGGCGTCGCGGCTTTTGCCCACAATTATTGATGCCCTCTTCAGGCCATTGCCGCTCTGCAACTTGCGCGATGATGGGTATATACTGCGCCCACCTTTTCCCGCTTTTGGCTTGATTATGTTTCACATTGCACTCTATGAGCCGCAAATCGCGCCTAATACCGGCAATATTATCCGTCTGGCAGCCAACAATGGCTGTTCGTTGCACCTGATCGAGCCGTTGGGGTTTGATTTCGAGGAAAAAAAACTGCGCCGGGCCGGGCTGGATTATCACGATCTGGCAAAGGTGCAGCGCCATGCCGACTACGCGGCGTTTCTGGCCGCTGTTCCCGGATGCCGGATTTTCGCCTGCACCACCAAAGGCAGCCGCCCTTACGACGAGCCGCGCTACCAGCCGGGCGATGTGCTGCTGTTTGGCTCAGAAACCGCCGGTCTGCCGGATGCCATCCGCAATGACTTTGCGCCGGAGTTTCGCATTCGGATCCCGATGGAGCCTGACTGCCGCAGCCTGAATTTGTCCAACTCGGTGGCGATTATCAGCTACGAGGCGTGGCGACAACATGGATTTGGTGGCCGACGCTGACCTGCCTGCATGCCATCGCGGAACAGGCTATTTCACCCGATGGCATGCCGGATGGATGACGGTTTACCTGCCGCGTTAATACCGCCATCCATCATGAAAAGCGTGTGTTTTTAATGCGCTAACGCTTCGCGTGGGTGTAAGCCTAACCATCCCGGCGAGGGCTCGCCCGTTACTTCGCCAAAATACAGCGTTATCTGTGAGCGGAAACGTTCCACGGCTTCTCTGTCCTGCATGAAGGCGGCAAAGGCATCAGGATGGGTGTTTTTGTACTCCCAGATAGGCTTATAGCCTTTGGGCGGCGTCACGTCTGTTCTGACAGACCACATGTACCAGATGTTTTGCTGCGTCTCTTTGTCCGTGAGCCAGTTGAGATAGAGTCTGGCGGCGTCAGGGTGTTTGGCCCCTTTCATGATGGCGGCCCGCTGCGCCCAGGAGACAAAGGGGTCATGCTGCGGGAGTACGAAACGCGAATGGGCTTTTTCATCCGGCACCAGGCTGCCATCGGTTGAGAACGTGGCGACAGCCTTGCCGCTCTCGACATCATCGGCAGGGGCCTGCGTGCCTCTGACTAACTGCGGGTTCTGCTCGACAAACTTCTGAACGTATTCCCAGCCATATTGGTCTACGACCTGTTTAAACCAGAAAAGCACCGCATCGTCGTCGTTTGGCCAGGTAACGACAATTTTTCCTTTCAGTGATGGATTTAAATAGTCTTTGGCTTCTCTCGGCCAGGCGTTTTCAGGCAGCGCTTGAGTGTTCACCACGTTCGAAAACGCGTCTACAAAGACACCCGTCCATGCACCGTCTTGATCCCTGAACCCGGGATAAATGTTGTCCCATCCTTTGGGTTTATAGTTCAGCAGAACGCCTTCTTTTTTCCAGCGCGGGTAATCCTGTAGCGTTTGTAACTGGACAACATCAGGCACCAGCGTGCCGCTCGCCAGTTGGTTATCAATACGTGCATCGTGAAACTTGCTGTAATCGACAATGACGTTAAGTGTCAGACCGGGAAAGCGTTTTTCAAACGCCTTTTTGATGCCATCCTGCTGACCGGCTGTGTCACCACCGGCATAGACCGTGACTTCGTGGCCTTCTTTCAATGCGCGCTGGTAAAGCTCGTCAAGGGAGCGAGTTTCAGGCGACACGGCGGCATGTGACATGCCAGCGATCAGCAGAAGCGACAGGGCGCTGATGTTCAGGTATTTCAATTTTTCTTGCATAAATAAACCTCTTCTAAGGTAAATAAACCCGTGGTAATGCCGCAGCCTGATTACGGCGTCTGAATGATTACGGTGTCTGAATGATTACGGTGTCTGAATGATTGAAAGGAAAATACGCTCGGTCATGCGTTCATCGGGCTGCTCGGTGCCTTCACTCAGCAGACTGCGCAGTAACCATGCGTCGGTGTAAGCCACGACGGCATCCGCCTGTTTCGCATTCATCTGAAAGCGTTCTTGCACAATCGCACTGTGCGTTTTGACCCACGCCATCGCGCTCGCTCTGAGCCGGGGCCGCGCAACGGCGGCAACAAAAAGCTCATACTCGCGCAGGAGCCGCGCCTGCTGCTGCATCGTCCAGCAAAGAAAGCGCGTTAACTGGACTTCTGGCCTGTGCGGTGGGCATTCGCTGAACCAGCGCAGCGTTTGTGCTTCAAAATTCGCAACCGCTTTTCTGATAACGGCATCGTGCAGATCGTCAAGCATTCTGAAGTGCCAGGTAATCGTGCCGGGTGACATATTCAGTTCAGCGGCGATCGCTCGTTGAGTACACGCGTGCAGCCCTTCTTCCCTGATGATTTCTGATGCGGCTTCCAGAATGCGCGCTTTGGTCTGTTCGCTTTTTGCGCGTGAAACTGGCTGAAGCCTGGGTTTTTGGTCATTAACCATGCTGGTAGCCCGCCAGCGTTAAACGGAGTCGCAATGTTTTTTCCTCATGCTTTCTTGAGTGGCGTGGGTGTCATGGCGTCAATAGTAACGGGACGGCTAAACAGTAAAATCCCCTTTGGCTGAAGGTGTCCTTCAGATTTCCTGAAAAAGAGTGGTGAGTGAAAATATCGTTCACTGCACAGTAAAAAGAATATTTATCTGCTTACTTGGATTGGTGTTAATTTTTTAGGGCTTTTAACTGAAAATTGTGCGTTGGAACGATGAAGGGTTGTCAATGATTTATTCCGTTATGCAAAACGGCAGGGGCGATCGCGGGCGGTGAGGCATGGATTTTTTGTGCGTGTGACACGACAGGCGGTGTGGCGATAACGGCTATCGAGGATTACGCATCGTGGGCGCACCATCAGCGTATGGGTTCATCATCATCGATAGTGAGAGACAAGCATGGGCGCGCGGCGCGCGGAGGGCGGGTTGAGCAAAAATACCACCTCGCCCCGGTAAAACGGTGAGCCCGCCAGCCGCCGCTGCCACTGCTCGTCCCACTTACCGTGTTGTACCAGGCCAAGGCGAAAAGGCACGTTCAGTTTGAGGAGCGCAGGCAGGTAGTCGGCGTAGTTTTCCACCGTACGGCGGCCCTGATAGGTTTGCACCACTAACTCATCGATAACACCGTTCAGGCGGTTAAGCTCGCGAATGTCGCCGGTTTTTGCCCAATCGAGCAGGCCGGTGACACTCAGGCGGCAGTCGGGAGGCAGTTGCTGGCGTAGGGTGTGTAAAAATGTGGCGTATTGCGCCAGATTACGGCTTTTGGCGTCAAAATCGAGCTGGATGCCGTCAACGTGATTGCCCGCCGCCACCCAGCGCTGCCAGAGCCGCAGCATGCGCCGTTGTTCTGTCTCGCTCAGGTGCAGGTCGGCAATGCGAAACGTTAACCAGAGGTGTTTGACAGCCAGGGTACTGACCGGAATGCCCTGACGTAAAAAGAGCGCTTTGCCGTGGCGTCGGGTCACTTCGCCCTGATGCAGATAGAGCGTTGTTGCCTGGTTCAGCACCGGCTGGGGCTGCACGGCGGCCCACAGCCAAAAAGCCTGATAGCGCCCCGCCTCCACATTGGCGCTTACATTGGCGCTTTTAGCCGACAGGCTTAAGCACAATAGGCCGATTAACAGCGCCGCATTGCGCCTGATGGGGGCGCACATTATCTGAGCACAGCGGGACGTCTGAGCGCAGCGTGATGTCAGGGCACCGGCTACCAGTAGTATTTGAGCTGCCTTGCCCATTGGCTACCTTTGTATTTCGTTTTTAGCTGACGAAACCAGGCCTTGCGCGTTTCAAGGCTAATGTCTTGTGTGCCGCAATCGTTGCTGCCGCTGGGGGCGAAGCAGTAGATAGCGCGATATAACGCATAGCTTTTATCGTCTGTGGCGGCTTTGGCATCGGCGATGACTTGCATATAGTTATCCAGCCGGGTAAAGCGGTTGCCCGCATAGTGAGAGCGAGCGTCGGTCAGGCCGGTGAGCATATTGCCTTCGTCCCAGTCAAACCGGACATCGGTTCCGGTACGCAGAAAAAACTCGCCCAGACAGTTGAGCGCGTGGGCATCGCGGGCGTTCTTGCTGAGTGTCGTCACGGTCTCTTGCAGGCTTGGGCAACTGTAGCCCTCTTCCGTATCACTGCCATCCCAGCCAAAGGTGTTCAGATCCTCGTTGCCCCAACTGGGGTCATCACTATTTTGCAGCGGCGTAATGGTTTTCAGCAGGGCGCTGTCTTTGAGAAAGTCGCTGTAGTTTCGATGCATGAGTTGCTTGGTCAGCAAGGTGTGCAGGGCAACAACCCGTTCTTCATGGGTTTGCTGCGCGCCGGTTTGCTGGCGCAGTAGCTGCGCATCCGCGCTGGTTTTTAGTATTGCCGAGCGAAAACGCAGATTTTTTACCGGGCTTTCTGGCGTGAAGACGCGCTCCGGCTGGTCGTTCGCGACCAGCGTTCTGGCCAGCGCCAGTTGCAGGAATTGTTGCTGGATGTAGCTGGTTTTCAGCGTTAGCAGATGCCGCCAGTGAGCTTCGGCGTCGCCCCACTGTTTTTGCTGCTCCAGCGCCAGCCCGCGTAACACCTGGGCGCTAAACAGCGTCGTGTCGTGCAGATCTTCGGCTGTGGTCATCGGCAGCGTGTATGAGCACCGCATTGTAATCATGTTGGACGTAAAAGGCGAAAGCCGCCTGCAAATAGCGGAACTCTTCCTGCATGCCCGCCTTTTCAAACAGCGGCTGCTGGCGGGCCAGCTCTTCTTGCTGCAACGGCGGCATCAGTCTTTGTATTTCAGGGCTACGCAGGCGTTTCAAATCCTGTATCAGCATCAGGAGCGGGGCATCAGCCGATGTGGTAAATGAGGTGTTTTCCAGCAACTTATTGTCCACTTCATTAATCATCAGTTGCAGTTCCTGAGCGGTTTTAGCTTGGCTTAATGCCTGCCCGGAACGCATCGCCAGCGCAGCGGTATCGCCGATTATCCATTCCGCCCGCCGATAGAGCCCTGCGGCAGAATCGACATAGTGCCCGTTCGGGTAGCTTTTCAGGTAATCAGCGATGCGCTCAATCGCCCGCTGCCCGAGGGCTTTATCGGCTTTGGCCGGGTCAAACATGCTGTATTCATCAAGCGAGTCTTTCATCGCCTGATTAATGGCCACTCGAATCAGCATATAGCGCGCGGTTTCGGCAACCCAGGCTTGCGTGGCTTTGGTCAGTGACGAGAATTCCTGCTCTGCCCTGTCGAATAAACCGTCATAGAACGCCGTGGCCGCAATCAAATAGCGGCGCAGCTCTCCGGCATGGCCGCTTTCCGGTAGCGCATTCAGATCGGCACAGGCATCACTGATACCGTATTCGTTGGATAGCATTCTCACACGCACCAGCGCCAGTTGGGTGCGGTGCGCGTCAGTCAGTTCTTTATCGGCCAGCAGTAAATCGAAGAAGGCTTCCAGCGCAGGCAAATCATTAGAAACCCAGCGACCATCCAGATCGACCGGCGTTAAATCACGCAGTTTCTCTACTTCCGGGGCAGGAAAATGCAGCAGCGTCGCTTTGTGTACCAGTGAGGTGTTTTTCTCACTGTCTTTGTCATCGTTAGAGCGGCTCAGGCTATCGCTAATGGTGGTGATATCGCTGGGGTTAACGCTGTCGGTGTCTGCCACGCCCATCAGTTGGCTGCTGGTAAAAGGGTCGATGCGGGTGCGGGTTTGATCGGGCATGGGCTGAGACAACAGAATGCGATTACGGTAACTTTGCAGCAGAGCCAGATTGGTGCGGGTGTCGTTTTCAGGAAAAAGGTAAGGAACCGCCATGCTGCAATTCGCGTAGAAACTGTCGCACTCCATATCGCCCGACGCAAAGGCAGGCATTTGTCCCAGGAGCGTGATAAGTCCGGCCAGCAAGGCTAATCCTTTCATGTCTTTTTCCTGTTCAACATACTGAATAATATCAAGCGTATTTCTTCTCTGAAGGGATGCTCGCCTTAATGTGGTGGCGCATATCCGCCTGGATTCAGAGGCCGTTTGTTATGGCAGCGACGATATGTTTTTACTGGAATGTTTTTTTACGGGGATGCCGATACACCCGGCACACTCTACCCGAGCGGGAGAAAAACTCAATCGGAAGGCGTGACGGATGTGATGTCGGGCGGTTGATGCCCCGCCGTTGTTGTTTCGGGCGGGGCACTCGTCGTGTGTTGTGGCTCTCGGTCTGTATCGTTCGTAGGGCGGTGCGTTAGCGCTGGTACAGCGGTAGCCATACGGTAAGTTGCAAACCACCAAGCGGGCTATCATCCGCTTTGATCCAGCCGCGATGCTGGGAAATCGCGGTTTCAACAATCGCCAGTCCAAGACCTGTGCCGCCGGATTCACGGTCGCGCGCCTCATCGGTGCGGTAGAAGGGGCGGAATATTTGCTCGCGGTCTTCGGCACTGACGCCCGGCCCATCATCCCCCACCACAATGGTCACGCCTTGACTATCAACGGCGAACGAAACGGCAATGTGGTTGTATGAGTAACGCAGCGCGTTACGCACAATATTTTCCAGCGCGCTGTCAAGTGCCATGGGGTTGCCAAACAGCGGCCATGGGCCGGGCGGCGAAAGCACCTCCAGCGTTTTACCCATCTGTTCGGCTTCAAAGCGGGCATCATCCAGCACATCGTTCCAGAGCGAATCCGCTTGTAACTCTTCGCGCGATAAATCGTGCTTATGCTGGTTACGCGACAGCTCAAGCAAATCGTTAATCATGCCATCAAGACGCAATGTTTCAGTTTCGATGCGATTGAGCTCGTTACCTTCTCCCTGACGGCGGCGCAGCAGCGCCGTAGCCAATTGCAACCGGGTTAACGGGGTGCGTAGTTCATGGGAGATATCGGATAGCAGGCGTTGTTGCGCCGTCACCATGCGCTCAAGCGCGCTGACCATCTGGTTAAAGCTGGCACCGGTGGCCCGAAATTCCTGCGGGCCGGATTCCAGTTCCGGGTGTTGTTGCAAGTTACCGCGAGAGACCTCATCGGCAGCAATTTTGAGCTTGCGTGCAGGCTTTGCCAGACTCCACGCCAGCCACAACAGCAGGGGGGAACTGGTGAGCATGGTGACAATTAGCAGCAGCAAGGGCCGGTCAAATAACAGGTTGATGAAGTCAGATTGTGAGTTGCTGGCGGGGCGCAGCATATACATCAGGTAGCTGTCTTCACCATCGCGCACCGCAAATGGCCCCAGCAGTTCCAGACGGCCATACTTTTTCTTTTGAGGGAAATCCGCGCTGTCGGACTGACCGATGAAGTTGCGCACCATCTGCATTTCGTTGCGTTGTGCACCGATAACACGCCCTTCACTCGTCACCAACAGCAGGCGCTGGCCGGGCGGGGCCCATTTCTCGATAATGCGAAATAGCCGCCGCCACCACATCAGGTCGTTCGCCGGATCGCTCGCTAATTCGGCTTCGATATGCTGCTCAAGCATTAACCCTTGCCGCTGTTCGCTTTCCAGCAACGGCGTCAGTTGCCGTGAGTCGAGCTTCGGCAACATCAGTACCAGCATCAGTACCAGGGCTAATGTCAGCCAGAAAATAGCGAAAATCCGGGCGGTTAGGCTATTAATCATGCCAGCAAGACCTGCATCATGCGGTAGACACCATCAGATAGCCTCTGCCGCGCAAGGTTTTGAACCACGGCAGGCCGTCTTGACGCTCCGGCAATTTGCGCCGCAGGTTGGAGATGTGCATGTCAATGGCACGGTCAAATGGCGTTAAACGTTTACCCAGCACTTCCTGGCTCAGGTGATCGCGGGAAACCACTTGCCCTAAACGCTGTGCCAGCAAATACAGCAGAGTGAACTCGGTGCCGGTTAAATCGAGTACCACATCATCAAAACTGGCCTCTTGCCGACCGGGGTTCAGCCTGAGCGCATCGACCTCGATAATCGGCGCGCTGGCTTCGCCAGACTGCTGTTGATCGGTCCAGTTTGAACGGCGCAGGATGGCGCGGATACGGGCGACCAGTTCCCGGTCGTTAAAGGGTTTTGGCAGATAATCATCCGCACCCAGTTCCAGACCGAGTACGCGATCCAGTTCGCTGCCGCGAGCGGTAAGCATAATCACCGGCGTCTGGTAACGCTGGCGCACTTCTTTTAGCGTATCGATGCCATTTTTCTTCGGCATCATGACATCCAGCAATAACAAATCAACCGAGTCATCCAGCACATTTAACGCCTGTTCGCCATCATGGGCGACAACGACATTAAAGCCTTCCATCTCGAGCAATTCCCGCAACAGGGATGTGAGCTCGCGATCGTCATCAACCAACAGGATTTTGTTCATGATTTACCTACCTCCACGGGCAAAATACGTCATAGATCGCTGCTATTCCATGACTTTACGTAGTTTTACATCCTCTGACGCATGTTTGCAGCAGGGTAATTAGACTGAGCTCCATCGATTCGCCAGACAGTATACGACATGCGCCAGTTAATATGCTCGATATGCCACTAACGTCGTATGCAAAGACATGAGGAGTTATCGATGCGGGGCACCATCATCACATTATCCTGTGCTTCGTTGCTGATGTTGGTCACGGGTACTGTCATGGCAACAGAAAATGGTTTTACCGGTCATGCAACGGAAAGTGGCGCGACCGAAAGCCCTTCAAACATGTCGGAGCGCTGTTATCGGGATGACTCTGCCATGAAACGCGGGGCGAGTCAGCAGACTATGTTTGACGGTGTGAAATTAACCGAACATCAGCGTCAGCAAATGCGTGATTTGATGCGGCAAGTGCGTTACGAGCAGCCGGTTTACGACGCGAATGATGTCGATACGATGCACCAGCTTGTGACGGCCGAAAATTTTGATGCCCCAGCGGTTAAGGCGCTGGTGACGAAAATGGTACAGGCGCAGATTGCGCGTAAAGTAGAAATGGCGCGCATCAGCAACCAGATGTACAACATGCTGACGTCAGAGCAAAAAGAGATTTTGCATCAAAAACATGAACAGATAATGCAGTCGGTTCGCCAGCAAACTCCCCTCCAGGGAGAGGTTATCCGACATGCCGAGTGACGCGCAGAATGCTTGCTTAAGAGCACCGCTAATCATGTGCGTCCTGCCGGTTTCTCCGAGTAGTAGCTGTAGTGTGGTTGTAGTGCAGTTGTCGTAGTGACGAGTAAGTAGTGACGAGTAGTGAGTTGTGCCGAGAGTAATGTAGTGGAAGTAGTGTGTAACAGAAGTAACCTGTTTTCCTTGCCATAGACACCATCCCTGTCTTTTACCCCGCCTTAATGGCGGGGTTTTTTTATGCCCATCCGTCCTCCGTTGTTTGTTGTGCGATTGCCAGTAAAACGTTGCTGACAGGCGCGGTGTTCACGCTATCCGCATACTGTTTTGCGTTGCCGCAATGAACGTGAATGGTTTGAAAATCACGTATTGATGGTGTGGTGGAGTGGGCTCCATAACGCATATGGAACCCGTATCGTAGATTCTGATGAGACAGGATATGAGCATAAAATACACAGCGCTACTGACGCAGGTCGGGGTGAATAAACTGGCGAGCGCTATCGCACAAGGCAGGCAGCTGGCGATTACCCAGATGGGGGTGGGCGATGGGGGTGGCGCACTGCCTGTGCCGAGCCTGACCCAGGCCGCATTGGTTAATGAAAAACGGCGCGCGCCGCTCAATGCACTGAGTATTGACCCAACCAACCCCGGGCAGATTATTGCCGAGCAGGTTATCCCGGAAAATGCTGGGGGGTTTTGGCTGCGGGAAATTGGCTTATACGATGTGGATGGGGATTTGATAGCAGTCGCCAACTGCCCGGAAACGTATAAGCCACAGCTACAAGAAGGCTCTGGCCGGGTACAGACGGTACGAGTCACGCTGGCGGTCAGTCAAACAAGTGCCGTGTCGCTGTCAATTGATGCGACCGTGGTATTTGCTACCCGTAGCTATGTCGATAATGCGCTGGCAAATCATGAAAAGAGTCGCAAACACCCGAATGCCACGCTGACAGCGGCGGGTTTGGCGCAATTGAGTAACGCCATTGATAGTGATAGCGAAACGCTGGCCGCCACCCCGAAAGCGGTAAAAGCGGCGAATGACAATGCTAATGGGCGCGTTCCTTCGCTGCGCCAGATCAATGGCAAAGCCTTGTCTGCCGATGTCATCTTAAATGCAGCGGATGTCGGCGCGATATCTATCAATGAGATGGCGGGCATCCCGTTGCCGTGGCCGCAGGCTAGCGCCCCCGCAGGCTGGCTGAAATGTAACGGCCAGGCATTTGACAAAGCGCTCTACCCTAAACTGGCGCAAATTTACCCTTCAGGCTCATTGCCGGATTTGCGCGGCGAATTTATTCGCGGCTGGGATGATGGGCGCGGGGTGGATGCCGGGCGGGCATTAATGTCTGCACAAGCGGGCACATACATGTCGGTAGACAATAACCCAAATGATTTGGGGGTGTCTGGATGTATCAGTTCTGCGCCTATTGGAAACATATGCGGTGATATGCCTCAGCCTTCAGATAAAATCTCCATTACCACCGCCCAATATGCGTATTTAGAAGGGTCAGTTAAGGTGACATCCACAGTACAGAATACTGTAGTCACCAGACCGCGCAACGTCGCCTTTAACTACATTGTAAGGGCTGCCTGATGGAGCCACGCGCATACGCTGGGCGCTAAAATACCCTTCCTACTCTGACTTTTATGTTGAGAGAAAAAGCGTCGGGCTAATCATCCTTTCTATTTTATCGACCATCAATAGCGCTCCTCTTTCCCGCCTGCAGGCGGGTTTTTTTCATCGAGCCGGTTGTGCCATCGGTGCGACAACTCCTGCCAGACGCTTTCTGACCAGCCCGTTTGCATAATGTTGTGAGAAGCAGCAATGAACAGCGCGGGTGGGCGAATAGCACAGATGCCACTGGTTAGGCGCAATGCTGCGAGATGAGATGAAACAGGGAGAGAAAACATGGCAGTGAAGTACATGACAGTGCTCACGCAGGTGGGTGCGGCAAAACTGGCGAGCGCCACAGCACTCGGCAGCCTGATGAATATCACGTACATGGCAGTAGGGGATGGCGGCGGCAGCCCAACTATGCCCGACCCGGCGCAGACGTCGTTGGTGAATGAAAAACGCCGTGCGGCGCTGAATGCGCTGCGGGTTGACCCGGCAAACCCGAACCAGATTATTGCCGAGCAGGTTATCCCAGAGAATGAAGGCGGTTTCTGGCTGCGGGAAATCGGGCTATTCGATGCGGACGGCGATTTGATTGCGGTCGCCAACTGCCCGGAAACCTACAAGCCGCAGTTGCAAGAAGGCTCGGGCCGGGTACAGACGGTGCGTATGACATTGCTGGTCAGCAATACCGATGTGGTGACGCTGAAAATCGACCCATCCGTGGTACTGGCGACGCGCCAGTACGTCGAGGATAACGTAATAGAGGCGAAGACGTATGCTGATGGGCAGATAGCGAAGCACCTGATTGCGGGCAACCCTCATCCACAGTATGCCCCGCTGGCGAGCCCGGTACTGACGGGAGCACCGACCGCGCCTACCCCATTGACTGGCACCATTAACAACCAACTGGCTACCACGGAATTTGTCAAAAGCAACGCCGTGTGGCTAGGTCGTGCTATTGATGCCGAAACCAATTTGAATACCTTGACGGGAACACGGGCGGCTCGTTACTGGCAGCCGATGTCAGCCCGTGCGCTTACATCGCTCAATTACCCGATGACATTAGCGGGTTCGCTTGATGTTGAACAAAACTACGCCAATGGTGCTGAAGGTTGCGTGCAGCGTTATACGACGTATGGATATTCCAATAATATCGCGCGCGTATTTACACGAACCTATGACCCTGGCTCAAATGTGTGGGGGCCGTGGCAGGAGCAAGCGACGGTAGCCTTTGTTCAGAATGCGCTAGATAGCTTCGTCGGTATCCCTATGCCGTGGCCGCAGGCTAGCGCCCCCGCAGGCTGGCTGAAATGTAACGGCCAGGCGTTTGACAAAGCGCTCTACCCTAAACTGGCGCAAATTTACCCTTCAGGCTCATTGCCGGATTTGCGCGGCGAATTTATTCGCGGCTGGGATGATGGGCGCGGGGTGGATGCCGGGCGTGCAATCATGTCAGCGCAGGGGGGAATGTCGTTTGATCACAGGCACTGGTTGCCCACGGCAAACGGGGACGGCGGGGATGGCGCGATGACAGCGGTCTTTATTGACGGGAATTCAGCAATGGCGTATTACCCGAATGGAACCAACGAATATAACCCGAACCCGGTCACGAACACATTGTTGCAAACATATACCGCAAAAGCCTCACGTTGGGATGCAATGTTTGGTAATGAAACCAGACCCCGCAACGTCGCCTTTAACTACATCGTAAGGGCTGCCTGATGCAGCCACGCGCATACGCTGGGCGCTAAAATCCCTCTCCTACTCTGACTTTTATGTTGAGAGAAAAAGCGTCGGGCTAATCATCCTTTCTGTTTTATCGACCATCAATAGCGTTCCTCTTTCCCGCCTGCTGGCGGGTTTTTTTCATCGAGCCGGTTGTGCCATCGGTGCGACAACGCCCGTTACGGGTAATAGCTTGGACGCATCTACATAATGGTTGTGAGAAAGCCTGGCAAGCCTCTGCCATTTGTTTTATCGCAGATGCTTCATTACTGGCTTATTTTCCGATTAATCAACGTAGATGAGAGAAACAATGGGAACCAAATACTTCACGTTGTTGACCCAGATTGGAGAAGCCCGGTTAGCCGAGGCGATATCAAAGGGACAACCGCTGGAAATTGCCCAAATGGGGGTCGGTGATGGCGGCGGCTCGCTGCAAATACCGAACCCGATGCAAACAAAACTGGTGAATGAGCGGCGGCGTGCGTCAATTAATGCACTGAGTGTTGACCCGAATAACACCAACCAGATAATCGCCGAGCAGGTTATTCCAGAAAATGAGGGCGGTTTTTGGCTGCGTGAAATGGGGCTGTATGATATCGATGGCAATTTGATAGCCGTTGCCAATTGCCCGGAAACCTATAAGCCGGAGCTCAAAGAAGGCTCAGGGCGGGTGCAGACGGTGCGCATGATCCTCATCGTCAGCCGTACCGATGCGCTCACGCTCAATTTTGACCCGACGGTGGCGCTTGCCACAAGACGCTATGCCGATACCTTGCTGTCCGATCATATTGTCGCTGCCAACCCGCACAAGCAATATGCGCCGCTGGCAAGCCCGGCATTGAGTGGCGTGCCAACAGCGCCCACGGCGGTGGCAGGAACCAATAACAGCCAGCTGGCGACCACGGCTTTTGTGACGGCAGCGGCCAATACTGTCTCTGCCAGCGTATCGGCGACGACGGCCGCAAGCCTTGCCAAAAAACTGGATATCGCAGATATCGCGGGTATCCCGTTGCCGTGGCCGCAGGCTAGCGCGCCCGCAGGCTGGCTGAAATGTAACGGCCAGGCGTTTGACAAAACGCTCTATCCCAAACTGGCGCAGGTGTACCCCTCTGGCACCTTGCCGGATTTGCGCGGCGAATTTATTCGCGGCTGGGATGACGGGCGCGGGGTGGATGCAGGCAGAACCATAGGTAGTTGGCAGGAATCAACAAAAATATCGGGATACGTCGGAAATGACGGGTTTGGATCTCTGGCAAGCGGTGTAGTGGAACAAGATATTGCAGAAATTCATGCGACATACACACGATATGTGGTGACGACATCTGCTGCATTTCTTGGTTCTAATTTATATAGAGTTAAGCCCCGCAACGTCGCCTTTAACTACATCGTGAGGGCCGCATAATGCAAACCAATGACATCGCTGTATTAGGCGAAAATGGACTGGCGTCCAACACCGGCTGGCTGACGGTTTATCACGCTGATACGCAAACCGCTGAATATTATGACAGTAGCGAAGAATACCTGATGGCGGGCACCGGCGTGCCCGCACACAGCTATGCCGATGTGCCACCGGCTGATGTGGCGAGCGGGCTGGCGGTACGGCGCGCTGCCGATGGGTTGCGCTGGGAGGTGGTGGCGGACTTTCGCGGTCAAACGGCGTATGACACCCGCACCCGCCAGCCGCAGGTAATTAGCACGCTCGGTGATTTGCCGGAACACCTGACGTTGTTGCCGCCATCCGGTGAGTTTGACCGCTGGCAAGACGATACGTGGGTGACGGATGCGGCGGCGCAGCACGCCGCAACGGTACTGGCGGCGCAGCGCGACCTTGATGCCCGGCGGCAGGCCGCCCGTGAGCGCATCAGCGAGCTGACCTATGCCGAAGAACTGGCGATGGCAACAGAGACGGAGGCGCGCTTACTGAAAGAGTGGAAAGGCTATCTGGTGCAATTAAGCCGGGTTAACCCAGCGTCAGTACCGGATATTACATGGCCGACCATACCCGAAAAACAGGAGGGGTAGCCGCCTGAAATCACCTTGTTGCTCGGTTTTTTCGCCTGGAGGGAGAGTATGAAGATTGGTAATGCTCTCTTTCTATTTCATTGATGAAAAAGCTTTTTCTTTCCTCTTTTCCCGCCTGCTGGCGGTTTTTTTTATCAATCTTGTTGTGCCATCAGCGCGACAACGCCCGCCAGACGATTTCCTGCCCGCCTGTTTGCATAATGTTGTGAGAGGCAGCAATGAACAGCATGGGCTTGCGAAGGATGCGGATATAACACCGCGTAAGCATGATGCCAGGCTATGAGATGAGGTTGGGAGAAAAGGCATGACAGTGAAATACATGACATTGCTCACGCAGGTGGGCGCGGCGAAACTGGCGAACGCCACGGCACTCGGTAGCATGCTGAATATTACGCATATGGCCGTGGGTGATGGCGGTGGCAACCCCACGATGCCAGACCCGGCGCAAAAAGCGCTGATTAATGAAAAACGCCGCGCACTGCTTAATGCGCTGCGGGCTGACCCGGCAAACCCGAACCAGATTATTGCCGAGCAGGTTATCCCAGAGAATGAAGGCGGCTTCTGGCTGCGGGAACTCGGGTTATTCGATGCGGACGGCGATTTAATCGCGGTCGCCAACTGCCCGGAAACCTACAAGCCGCAGTTGCAAGAAGGCTCTGGCCGGGTACAAACGGTGCGTATGATTCTGGTCGTGAGTAACACCAGTGCCGTGACGTTAAAAGTTGACCCGGCAGTGGTGCTGGCGACGCGCAAGTCTGTCGATGATAAAGCGCTGGAGGTGAGAGCCTATGCCGATGGATTGATGGCGAAGCATCTGGCGGCGGGCAACCCTCATGCGCAATATGCGCCGTTGGTAAGCCCGGCATTGAGTGGCGTACCGACGGCACCGACGGCGGTGGCAGGAACCAGTAACAGCCAGTTGGCGACCACGGCTTTTGTTAAAAGCGCAATTGAGGCACTGGTCGCTTCTTCCCCGGAGGCGCTGAATACGCTCAATGAATTGGCTGCCGCGTTAGGTAACAATCCAAATTTTGCGACCACCATGACCAATGCTCTGGCGAACAAGCAGCCGCTGGATAACACGCTGACGGCTCTGTCAGGAAAATCCGTTGCGGCACTGCTCAACTATCTTGGCCTGGGGTCGGCGGCGCAGCGTAATGTTGGCGGTATGCCCGACCAAATCCCCGACATGAGCCATTTTTTGGTTGGGCAGTCTGGCACGCTAGGGGCGTTTCGCTTGCCATCCGGCCATCTTGTGCAGTTTGATTCTGGTGTTTTGAATAATGTTGGCGGATTTACGAAAAGCTATCCCGCGCCGTTCCCTAACGCCACTCTTGTCCTGATTGGGGTGATGTACGGCACGTTAGGCTTCAGATGGGTCGCCACACCGAACACCTTTGACAGGACGGCGGCGAATATCAATTTTGTCGATGCCGTGACAGGTAATGGTATGACGGGGCAAACCGTAGGTTATTTGGCGATAGGTTACTGATATGAAAAATATGAAAAGCGTTTATTCACCCTCTCAGAATGTGATTTATCCCGCGCAGCTTTATACCGACTATCAACGTGCTGGCACATGGCCTGATGATGGAATAGACATCAGCGATGACGATGCTGCGCAGTTCAGCCCGGTTAATCAACCGGTAGATAAAGTGCTGGGGTATGTGGCGGGGGCGCTTGCCTGGGTGAGCCAACCCGCGCCATCGCCAATGCAACTAACCAAAGAAGCCGAGCTAAAACGGCAGCAGCTTCTCTCAGCGGCCAATACCCTGACGGCCGACTGGCGAACAGAGCTTGCGCTCGGCATCATCAATGATGAGGACAAGGCAAAATTGATTGAATGGATGCACTACATCAAAGCGGTGAAAGCTATCGATACCTCGAGCGCGCCAAATATTAGCTGGCCGGAGAAACCGGCGGCGTAGTTAGCGCCAGTCACGCGCGATGTGTTTATCACCGCTTATTTTATTCGCTGCTGTGACGCATTAAGGCAGATTAATTTTGCCGTGGGTTTTTCACCCTCTTTTACTTCTCCCGCCTGCTGGCGGGTTTTTTCTGACGGGGTTGTTGTGCCATCGCTGTCAGTACGTCGATTGCGGGTAATAAATCGTGCTCATCACCATAATGGTTGTGAGAAAGCAGAGTAAGCATCCGCCATTTGCCTTTATCGCGAATTCTCTGCTGAAGGATTATTTTTGATTTAATCAAGGTAGATGAGGAAATAATGGGCGCAAAATATTTCACGTTATTAACCCGGCTGGGTGAAGCCAGGTTGTCTGAGGCGATTTCCGTGGGTAAACCGCTGGAAATAGCCCAAATGGGGGTGGGGGACGGCGGTGGCACATTACAAACACCCGATTCAATGCAAACGCAATTGGTGAATGAAAGACGGCGTGCGCCAATTAATTCACTGAGCATTGACCCGCATAATGCCAACCAGATAGTCGCCGAGCAGGTTATTCCAGAAAATGAGGGAGGGTTCTGGATTCGCGAAATGGGCTTATATGATGCGGCGGGTAACTTGATAGCCGTTGCCAATTGCCCGGAAACCTATAAGCCAGAGCTCAAAGAGGGCTCAGGGCGCGTGCAGACGGTGCGCATGATCCTCATCGTCAGCCGTACCGATGCGCTCACGCTCAATTTTGACCCGACGGTGGCGCTCGCCACAAGGCGCTATGCCGATACCTTGCTGGCCGATCATGTTGCCAAGAGTAATCCTCACGCGCAGTATTTGTTGATCAGTGAATTTGTCGGCATTCCACAGCCTTGGCCACAAGCCGTAGCCCCCACCGGTTGGCTCAAATGTAACGGCCAGGCATTTGATAAAAATCGTTATCCTCGATTAGCGCAAGTCTATCCCTCCGGGATATTGCCGGACTTGCGTGGCGAATTTATTCGCGGCTGGGATGATGGCAGAGGGGTGGATGCAGGCCGTGAATTGTTGACCCCACAATCGCAGAACATTATGCCGTTTAACCTAGGGGTCCGTTACTCAGTTACAGGGATTCAGGGGGGAGCTACCCCCATAAACGCAATTGACGGCAATGGCCTATACACTGGGGCAACAACAACATTTCCTGGTAGTGAAACTCGCCCCCGAAATGTTGCCTTTAACTACATCGTGAAGGCGGCGTGATAACGGTATCTGGGATAGGTAAATTAGACCGATCAGAATTGTATCCATAAACTGGAATTGGCTTATTGATTATATATTCTTTTATCGATAATTTTTTAAAGGTTATTATGTCAGGGTTAATATTCTATTTAATCATTAACTCCTCAATGTGATTAGTTGTCACTTTTATTTATGGCGTGTGTTTTTTTTGGGGTTTTCCTCTTTTTATTCACCTAGGTTAGAGAAATGATTAGGGTTAAATATTTGATGTTATTAATTTGTATTAATTAAGCTGGGTTTTCTGAGGTGATTTTTGTATTTTGTTGTTATTGAATACAGTACGGTATGAGAACTAACTCGATTGAGATCGGGTCTGTTTATTCTTTAAATGCGATATCCTATTCAAAATCCTTTATCTTTGGATGGCTACTGGTTATTAAAGGTGTATTATGAAAACTTATTTTTCTCCTCAATATATGGATTTTTATTCAAGTGATGTGCATGGTGATAATATCCCAGGCGATGCGGTTGAAATTAACGATGACTATTATCAAAAACTATTAAATGACCAGGCCCTTGGTAATGTGATTGTTTTTGACGAGTCAACCAGACAACCTATTGCCGTCACGCCTGCTCCGATTTCCGACGTTGAATTAGCGCAAGCGATGCGACATCAGCGTGATAACCTGTTAGCGGCCAGCGACTGGACTCAGGTAGCCGATGCCCCTGTCGATAAGCTTGCCTGGCGAGCCTATCGTGAGTTATTGCGTCAGGTTCCCGATCAGGCCGGGTTTCCGCAAGACATCCACTGGCCTACGTTGCCGTAGGATAACTATTGTCGCAGGATAACTGATGCATCGTGGTGATTACTGGCCCTTCCCCCGTGGTCAAACGGGGGAATGAGGTGCGTCAGTTTGGTGATGCGCTTGCTGGCCACACCATGGCTACCAGATTTTCCGGGTAGACGATATCGGGCGTGGCAAGCAGCGCGTCACGACTCCACCAGCGATAATCGCGCATCACCTGCCGTTCGTGATCCGTCCATTGTTGCGTATTAAGCGTGTTTTCACGGGTGTGAATGATAAAGAACTGCTCCTCGGCCAATACGGTTTCGCCGTTTGGCATGGCCAGAGGAAACGTCCGGGTTGCCACGCAAGGGCCTGGGTCTTGGCAGCAGATGCCGGTTTCTTCCCGCAGCTCTCTTAATGCCGCCTGTTCAAAGGTTTCTCCGTTTTCCAATGCGCCTCCCGGTGTTGCCCAATAACGCTTCCCGGCAAGGGCATCCGCAGTATGATGAAAAAGAAACAGCAAAACGTGATGCTGAGGGTTGAGTATCAACAATCGTGATGATGGCCGTTGTTTCATGAGGTGTTCCTTACACGTCCTCGTGCTTTTGTCGCGGGAAGGCCATTATCCGACGACCTCCCGAGGGTGTCGATGGCGGCCAGTTTTATCTTCATGGTGCGAAGGTAAATGGTACTGAGGTAAATGGCGCTGAGATGGGCGTGTCATACCCCTGTCGGGTGGCTGTCAGGTTGCTGTCGTGGCGCTGACGGAGGGCGTGTTGCACGCTGCTGACAGGTTTTATCTCATAAGGAGTGAATGATGAACGCAATTAAATCTCAACGTCTCGCCCGGGCCTGGTCGCAGGAGCAGTTGGCTGAATTATCTTCATTGAGCGTCAGAACCATTCAGCGTATTGAAAATGGCGAGCGCGCCAGTCTGGAAACCCTCAGTGCTATTGCGGCGGCATTAGGTATCAATGTGGCGGTGCTCATGGAGCCAATGGAGCCGGATGAAAAACCATCGGCCAGCGGTGAATCGCTGGAAGAGCGTATTGTGCAGGCCAAAGCGCAGGTGCGGCGTGAAAGCCGCTTTTGGCGCAGTCTGTTGCTGTTTATACCGGTTAATGCGCTGCTCTTTGCCATTAATCAGTTTGTGAATCCTCAGCAGCAGTGGTTTTGGTGGCCACTGTCAATTTGGAGCGGAGTGTTGATATTGCGGGCCGTCAAAATGTTTTTATTGCGCGATCGCTGGTCACGCTGGGAACAGCGCCGGTTACAAAAAATCTTACGTAAACCCTGAAAACACCCCTGAATACATCGCGATACGCTTTTACCGAATGCGAGCATGACGCGCTCCGCTTACTAAGCGCGTCTTATTCGCAACTCCTTTTTTTTTAAGGCTATTTTTATTAAAAAACCATGGCGGTACGTAAAACTGTCACGGTTTTTTGCCGTGGTAATTGGCTATACTGACCTCCTTGTTTGGGGGAGAGACAGGTATGAATTCTCATTACGCTCGTTGGGTGACATTAGCCGCGTTTTTAGCCACGGCAACCGCATTGTCACTGTTTGGTTTGAAAGTGTATGCCTGGTGGTACACCGGGTCGGTGAGCTTGCTGGCCTCGCTGGTTGATTCACTGGTCGATATTGCCGCCTCGCTGGTGAATTTGCTGGTGGTGCGTTATTCGCTGCAACCGGCCGATAGCGAACATTCGTTTGGCCACGGTAAGGCCGAATCGCTGGCGGCACTGGCGCAAAGTATGTTTATTTCCGGCTCTGCGCTGTTTTTGTTGTTAACCGGCGCGCAGCATTTGATGAACCCTCAGCCTTTGCAGGGGCCGGAACTTGGCATGTGGATTACGTTAGTGGCGCTGATAGCCACGGGCTTGCTGGTGAGTTTTCAGCGCTGGGTTATCCGTAAAACGCACAGCCAGGCGGTGCGTGCCGATATGCTGCACTACCAGTCTGATGTGTTGATGAATGGTGCTATCTTGTTATCGCTGTTGTTAAGCTGGAAAGGCATTGGCTGGGCGGACGCCGTCTTTGCGCTGGCAATAGGCATTTATATCTTATACAGCGCTTTACATATGGCATACGATGCCATTCAGATGTTGTTAGACAGAGCATTACCGGATGAAGAACGTCAGGAAATCGTCAACCTTATCGCCTCGTGGCCGGGAGTGAGCGGCGCGCATCAGTTACGCACCCGCCGTGCCGGGCCGACGCGCTTTATTCAGTTGCATCTTGAGATGGACGATAACCTGCCGCTGGTGGCGTCGCACCAGATTGCGGATGAACTCGAGCAGGCGCTGCTGCACCGTTTCCCCGGTTCAGACGTGATAATCCATCAAGACCCGGTATCGGTTGTGCCGCTGGCGCAGCGAGGCCGTTGGGATCTGTAGACGCCGCTGTCATCTGCTGTTGCTGTGGCTTTCACTGCGCTAACGCCGCGTCAGAGGGCGAGCGATAACCGTATGTCAGCAGGCCGGAGCGAAGAACCTGGCCTGCAATGTGTTGTAAAAATGTGATATACGATAGATTTTTTTGGGGCGTTGAGCCTGACCTGAATCAATTCAGCTAAGGGTATTTGTTATAATATGCTAAAGAGAAGGTTAGGCGTTGTTCCATCCATTTTAAGATAGAAGAATCTGCGAATTTACATCTACAAACCCAGAGGTTGTCATGATTAAAAAAATCGGAGTACTGACGAGCGGTGGCGATGCGCCGGGCATGAATGCGGCCATTCGTGGTGTGGTGCGCGCGGCGTTGGCTGAAGGGCTGGACATCTACGGCATTTATGATGGCTATCTGGGTTTGTACGAAGATCGCATGGAGCTGCTTGATCGTTATAGCGTGTCTGATGTCATCAACCGTGGCGGCACCTTCCTTGGGTCGGCGCGTTTTCCGGCGTTTAAGGAAGAAGCGGTGCGTCAGGTGTGCGTGGAAAACATGAAAAAACGCGGCCTGGATGCGTTAGTGGTTATCGGGGGCGACGGTTCCTATATGGGGGCTAAACGCTTGACCGAGATGGGATTCCCCTGCATCGGTTTGCCGGGCACCATTGATAACGATGTTGCTGGCACCGATTACACTATCGGCTATTTCACCGCGCTGGAAACCGTGGTGGAAGCGATTGACCGCCTGCGTGATACGTCCTCGTCCCATCAACGCATTTCCATCGTTGAAGTGATGGGCCGTCACTGTGGCGACCTGACGATGGCGGCCGCGATTGCCGGCGGTTGCGAGTTCATCGTGCTGCCGGAAGTGGACTTCAAAAAAGAAGACCTGGTTGAGGAGATCAAAGCCGGGATCGCCAAAGGGAAAAAACACGCCATTGTGGCGATTACTGAACTGGTGTGCGACGTCGATGAGCTGGCGCGTTATATCGAAGCGGAAACCGGGCGCGAAACCCGTGCGACGGTGCTTGGTCATATTCAGCGCGGCGGTGCGCCTGTCGCTTACGACCGTATTCTGGCTTCGCGCATGGGCGCTTATTCTATTGAGCTGCTTCAGCAGGGCTACGGTGGCCGTTGCGTCGGTATCCAGAATGAAAAACTGGTACACCATGATATTATCGACGCCATTGAGAACATGAGACGCCCGTTCAAAGGCGATTGGCTGGAGACAGCGAAAAAATTGTTCTAACCCCGGAATGTCAGGGCCGAAACAAGCAAATCCCGCTCAATGAGCGGGATTTCTTATTGGAAAAGCGTCACCGTTAAAAACGCTATGCTCCCGAAGACGTGATTCGCTGGCATAATAGGCTGGCGGCGCCGCGCGCCGGGGCGTTATTGACCTACACTTTACCCGACTCTTGCTGATTTCACGCCCTCGCTGGCGCACAGGCTTGAGCATCCACACAGAAATGATTGAGGTTTTCGCATGACAAACGTTACCGTTGCCGCCACACAAATGGCCTGCACCTGGGATTTGCCAAAAAATATCGAAAACGCCGAAAGGCTGGTGCGTCAGGCACATGCTCAAGGGGCGCACATCATCCTGATTCAGGAACTGTTTGCTGCGCCTTATTTCTGCATCGATCAGAGCCCTGAGCATTATGCGCTGGCGCAAGAGCTGGCCAATAGCCCGCTTATCAAACACTTTTCCGCGCTGGCGGCAGAACTGAACGTCGTGCTGCCACTGAGCTTCTTCGAGCGCGCCAATAACGCTTACTACAACTCGCTGGTGATGATCGATGCCGACGGCAGCGTATTGGATGTGTACCGCAAAACGCACATTCCGAACGGCCCGGCCTATCAGGAAAAGCAGTTCTTCATTCCAGGGGATACCGGCTTTAAAGTGTGGCAAACCCGCTACGCTAAAATTGGCGTTGGCATCTGCTGGGATCAGTGGTTCCCTGAAACCGCGCGCTGCCTGGCTTTACAGGGAGCCGAGCTGATTTTCTACCCAACCGCCATCGGCTCTGAACCGGCCTACCCGGAGATTGATAGCCAGCCGCACTGGACGCGCGTGCAGCAAGGTCACGCAGCGGCCAATCTGGTGCCGGTTATCGCGTCCAACCGTATCGGCACCGAAGCCAGCAAATACATCGACGGTCTGGAAATGACCTTCTACGGCTCCTCGTTCATTGCCGATCAAACCGGTGCGCTGGTGGCGCAAGCCAACAAGACAGACGAAGCGGTGCTGGTGCATACCTTTGATCTACAAGCTATTGCCGCCCAGCGCGCGTCGTGGGGCCTGTTCCGCGATCGCCGCCCGGACATGTATGGCGTGATTGGCACCTCTGACGGCAAAACCTGGAGATAAGTGATGGCTGAACTGACTACGCCATGGCAGGACGGCTTTGCCATGCCAGCGGAATGGGCCGCACACGACGCGGTGTGGATGCTGTGGCCATATCGCCGCGATAACTGGCGCGCTGAGGGCGATGTTCTCCCTGCCCAGCACACCTTTGCGGCAGTGGCGGCAGCGATTGCCCAGACTACGCCGGTCATCATGGGCGTGCCGCATGACCAACTGGCATTGGCCCAACGTGTGATGCCAGCGAGCGTCACGCTGGTGGAGATGGAAAGCGATGATGCCTGGGTACGCGATACCGGGCCAACCATGGTGCTGAATGCCGCCGGTGAGCGCCGGGGCGTTGACTGGCAATTCAACGCCTGGGGCGGCGCACTGGGCGGATTGTATGAAGACTGGCGCCGTGACGAGAACGTCGCCGCGCAGGTGCTGGCGCATCATGGTGATGCAGGCTACGCCGCGCCGCTGATTCTGGAAGGTGGCTCCATCCACACCGATGGCGAAGGCACGCTGCTGACCACCGCCGAGTGCCTGCTGAACCCGAACCGCAACCCGCACCTGAACAAGGCGCAGATTGAGCAACACCTGCGCGATTATCTCGGTGTCAGCACGTTTATCTGGCTGGAAGAGGGCGTGTATAACGACGAAACCGACGGCCACATCGACAACATGTGCTGTTTTATCTGCCCCGGCGAAGTGGCGCTGCACTGGACGGACGATGAAACCGACCCGCAGTACGCCCGCTCGCAGGCGGCCTATCAGGTGTTGTCACAGGCGCGTGATGCCAAAGGCCGGTCGCTGAAAATCTGGAAACTCCCGGCGCCCGGCCCGCTGTACGCCACGCCGGAAGAAACGGCGGGCGTCACCGAAGGCAACGCCATCGAGCGTAACGCCGGGTCACGGCTGGCGGGCTCATACGTCAATTTCCTGATCAGCAATAAGCAGATTATTTATCCGCTGCTGGACGAACGCACCGACGGTGAGGCCCATGCGCTGTTGCAACAGATGTTCCCCGACTACCTGATAAGCGGCGTACCGGCACGCGAAATCCTGCTGGGCGGCGGAAACATCCACTGCATTACCCAGCAAATCCCGGCGGCACACCGCTAATCTTAGCGCCTCCCCATAACGGACGATGGGGAGGTGCCAGCGCTTTTCTCAACTCGCCAGCGTTGCCTTTACCAGAAGGTTGCTCTTACCAGAATATTGCCTTTACCAAATAAGGTATGGCGGATGGGTTTCTGCGCAGGTAAGTTAATACTGTGACGGGGCCTACAGGTATCTGTCGGTTAACGCTTTTTCTACGGTAACGGGAAACCTATGGGCAGTGAAATTATTGCGTTGTGTGTGATTGGTGTTGCCATTTTACTGGGTGCAATGAGCCCAGGCGCGAGTTTTCTGCTGGTGGCGAGCACCGCTGTGACGTCATCCCGACGGGCGGCGATAGCGGTGTCGCTTGGTATGGGCGTTGGCGCATCGTTGTTTACAATACTGGCGCTTGCCGGGTTTCAGCTATTGTTGGCGATGGTGCCTTGGCTCTATCTGGTGATAAAAATAGCCGGTGGTGGCTATCTGCTGTGGCTGGCGTTCAGGATGGTGCGTCGTAAAGCGCCCGCTGCCGCGCAAGTTGCAACCGCCGCTCCCGTAAATGTGTGGCGTGCCTTTGCCTCAGGAATGATGACGCAAATGAGTAACCCGCAAACTGCGCTGGTGTTTGCCAGTATTTTTACCGCCACGCTTGGCAGCACTATACCAACGTGGATGTATATCGTCTTGCCATTGCTGGCATTAGTCATCGATACGCTATGGTACATGCTGGTTGCATTATTACTTTCAACCGATAAGCCACGACGTCTTTATACTCGTTATCGCCGCCTGATAGACCACCTCAGTGCAGGAGTGATGCTGGCTCTGGGCGTGCGTCTTTTGATTAAGGGGTGAGCGTTGGTTTACCTGTTGCAGGAGGTGAATAGCATTTACGCGCCAAAGGCGGTATCTAACATTTACCCTATATTCCCTACAGCGGTAAGCGTTCAAAAACGGGGGAGGCAACGTAGATGTTTCAATCAATATGCGCGGCCAACCCGTCGAGGCCTTGCTGTGCAAACGTGAACAGCGAGTCACTATAGCCTTGAGCAATCACGCTACGGATGATTTCGGGGTCAATATTCAAATAGTCCTGTACCAGCGCATTGCGAAGGCCAATGATTTTGCGCCAGCCGATCAGTGTGTCAGGGGATAGCTCGCCGCGCTGGACAAGGATCTCGAATGCCTGATAGGCATCCTGAGGGGTATGCTTCGCCAGTGCTCTGGCCCAGTGTTTTGCCACGCCGATACAGGCTTCGATAGACACTTGCAGGGTTCGTTCGGCGGCGCGGTACTCCAGATTGGAAAGCGCGCGCTGTGCCAGAATAGCCCTGATCTCTGACAGCTCTGCCTGATAACGCGACAGGCTGATGCGCACAGCGCTGATATAGGCGTTATCGCTCATTTCTACGACTCCTTTGCATGATGTTTACTGATATCGGTCTGGCAGCGAGGATAACTCAGTTCCATCTGCGACATAATACGCGCCTCTTCCTGCAAGCGTCGCCCCTCATCACGGCAGTAGAGAGGACGATTTGCATCGACCACGGCAAAGGCCAACGGGATTGGAGCCTGATTGATATCGACGACCGAAAGTTTCCCCTCCGACAACCCCAGCGCTCGTTGCCACTCCAGCGCCAGCAGTTCAGGCCGCAACCGGCTTTCCAGCGCAGTACCCAGCGGCCCACTCTGTTTGACCGGATCAAAAGCCACCGCCAGATCCCAATCGCTGGTGGGCCCAGCCGTCCCCTTGACGCGCGAGCCGTAGAGCCAAAGCACCTGCACCTGGGCGTTGGCGCTGGCGAGGCGAATCAACTGTTCGAGTATATCGCTATCGAGTTGCATATTTGGTACTGCCATTTGGTCGTTCGAGACAGAGTACGGGTTGATATGGTGCCACATGGCCAGGCTTTTGTACGTAACTTCTAATCGGCTTCATTGAGCCTGATTGACCTGCCCCGGTATTAGATACACCGCTAAGTACACGTTAAACACGTGCTGTAGTGATACAACATGAAACCATATAAAAAAAGGCCATGATTTACATGGCCTTTTTATCCTGATGAGACTGAGTGAGACAGCGTGAAACGTTACTCAATGTTCTGGATTTGTTCCCGCATTTGCTCAATCAGCACTTTCAGTTCGATGGCGGAGGCGGTGACGTCGGCGTTGATGGATTTAGACGCCAGCGTGTTCGATTCGCGGTTGAATTCCTGCATCATGAAGTCCAGGCGGCGGCCAACGGCTTCCTGTTTGTTGAGGATTTTGTAGGTTTCCTTCACATGGGCTTCCAGCCGGTCGAGCTCTTCGGCTACGTCGATGCGTTGCGCCATCAGCACCAACTCTTGTTCCAGCCGGTTGCCGTCAAGCTGCTGTAGCTGCGCTTCGTCGAGCTTGCTTTGCAGCTTTTCCCGCTGCCATTGCAAAATCTGCGGCATGTGGGCGCGCACCTTGACGACTTCGGCGCTGACGCCTGCCAGCCGCTGTTCAATCAAGGCTTTGAGTGCGTTGCCTTCGCTTTCGCGCGCGAGGATGAAGTCATCCAGCGTCGCTTCCAGCGCCTGCATCAGTTCTGCGCTGATGGCGTCCAAATCCTGCTCTTGTGCCGACATCACCCCCGGCCAGCGCAGGATGTCGAGCGGGTTAACCTCGCCTTCATCGCTTTGCATTTTGACCCAGTTCGCTGCCGCGACCAGCTGTTTGGCCAGTGGCTCGTTGAGGATAAGCTGCCCTTGCGCACGCGGGTCGAGTTCGAAACGCAGGTTGCATTCAATTTTGCCGCGCGTCAGTCGGTTGCGGATGCGCTCGCGAATAACCGGCTCCAGGCTTCGAAACTGTTCGGGTAAACGGATATAGGTTTCCAGATAACGCTGGTTTACGGAGCGAAGCTCCCAGGCGGCGCTACCCCATTCACCCTTGATGTCTCGCCGGGCGTAAGCGGTCATGCTACGAATCATCGGTGCATACCTGTTAAGAAATGATGGGGTAATTATAACGGGCACACCGTTAAAAGCGACAGCGCTAAACGGCGTTGGCGGTGTGCGCCGGTGTCAGGGGGGGACGGTGTTGTGGAGTGCTGCCTGCCGTATCCGCTCAGGCTGCGTCCAGCAGAGGCAAACATTGGTTGGCAAATGTACGGCATGTTTGCCGGAGAACCTGCTTGAGTTGCAGCATCTCGCGGGATTGCGCGATATCGCGGCGGCTTATCAGCATCACTTCAAAGGGCAGCGGCTGGCTGATGGGCACTATCTTGAGTTGGCTGGCATAGCGGTGCGCAGTGAATAAATCGACGATGCCGGTGCCGCCGCCTGCCAGCACCATATCGGCTATCACCGAATAGGTTTTGATGTACAGCGAGGCCGCCGGTTTGAGGTGGCGGTCGCGCAGGGCGCGGTGTACTACCTGGCCGAGCGGGTCTTGTTGCTGCATCATCAACAGGTTGTTGTGGCATAGCCATTCCAGTGATACCGGCCCCTGCTGCGGGCTCTCTTTGGGCAAAATCGCCACCATACGAGACTGGCACAGCGGTTCGGCCAGTAAATCCGGCGGCACCTGCTGGCCGAACACCAGCGCCAGGTCGAGCTGGTGCTGCTGAATGTTCTGGCATAGCGTACAGAAGTGCTCCGTCACCAGTTCCAGCCGGACTCGCGCCGCCTGTTGCTGAAAGGCGACCATCGCCGGGGCAACGATCATCTGGCCAAAGGCGTGAGCGGCACCGAGGCGCAAGGTCTGATGCTGGCCTGTGCGGATTTGCTCGGTGAGCGTCGTTATCTCTTGCAGGTGGTGGTAGAGCCGCGCTATCTCCGGCATCAGCCGCTGCCCTTCTACCGTGGGCACCAACCCTTGCGGGCGGCGCTCAAACAAGGCAAAGCCAAGCTGTTGTTCAGCGTGATTCAGTACCCGGCTGACATTCGGCTGGGAGACATTAAGCAAGCGCGCCGCGCCGCTGATGGTGCCAGCCTGAGTAATCGCCTGAAAGACTTCGATATGACGTAAACGCATGGTTGTTACCTTGTGAGAAGGGCTCATCGCCGGTGTCCGCGCCAGCACAAGCCGTCTGCGCTCGTCAGGACACAAGCAAGAATTACGCCACCTCTCTAACGCGGGTACGCCAGCGCGCACCGTCCGGGGGCTATTCGCCCCAGGTCGCGTGCAACACGCGCAGCCAGTTGCGGTAACTGAGTTTCTCCAACAAGGTGCGTGCGTAGCCGCGTTCGGCCAGCGCCTGCACCAAAACGGGGAATCCGGCGGCATCACGCAAATCGGCGGGCACGGTGGTGCCGTCGAGATCGGAGCCGAAACCGACGCCGTCTTCGCCGAGCTTGTCGAGCAGGTATTCGATGTGACGCACAATCTCGGCCACGGTGGTAGCCGGGTCTTTTTGTCCGTCTGCGCGTAAGAATGCGGAGCCAAAGTTGACGCCGACAAAGCCATTGCGCTCACGAATGGCCGCCAGTTGCTTATCGGTCAGGTTGCGTGACTGGGCACACAGTGCGTGGGCGTTGGAGTGGCTGGCGACCAGCGGCGCATCGGAAACCTGTGCGGTTTGCCAAAAGCCTTTTTCATCCATGTGTGACACATCCACCAGAATGCGTTTGGCATTGCAGGCACGCACCAGCCGGATACCGGCTTCGGTCAGCCCGTTGCCGGTATCCGGCGAAGAGGGAAAGCGAAACGGCACACCCTGGCCAAAAATATTCTCCCGGCTCCACAGCGGCCCCAGGCTGCGTAACCCGGCGGCATAAAGAATATCCAGCAGTTCCAGCCCGGCATCGATCATCTCCGCGCCTTCGATGTGCATCACGGCGGCGATAGCCCCGTCCGCCATGCAGCGCTGAATATCCGCCACGCTGCGGCACACGCGCAACTGCCCGCCGGAGTGCGCCTCAAGGCGCAACAGGGTGGCTATCATCCAGAGGCTGACCTCACGCGCCTGCGCCAGCGATGGCGTGGTAAATGAAATGTTGCCATCTGGTATGGATTTTGCATCACCTCGTTCTGAAGGGACGTAGGTGGCAAACAGGCCGCCGACAAACCCGCCCTGGCGCAAGCGCGGCAGGTCGATGTGGCCTTGTGAGCCGGTGAAAAAGGCCTCGGTTGGGTTGTCGCGATGCAGTCGCCACAGGCGTGAAAGCACGTCGTTGTGGCCATCGAAGACAGGGAGAACCGCGTGATGCACTGACGGCTTGTCTGACGCAGGCGAATCTGACACAGGTGAATCTGACATGGAAGCAGCACCGATACTGGGTTGAAAAGAAACGGATAGTCTGACATGGCGCGTTGAAGACCCCGCCCTTTGGCGGTGGCTTCAGGCGGTGAAATGTTGCTCACCGCGCCACCATTTAAGCCAGTGCCTGAAAGGTCTGTCAAGCCGCAGAGAGAAAAAATAACTCTTATTTTGTTTTTGAATCAGACACTTGGGGGAATGATGGTTACCAGAAGACGTTTTCTTGCCGGTTGCGCGACCGTGCCTTTACTGTCCTGGCTTGGGTTGAACACCGCCTTTGCCGACACGCCGCCCTCGGTGCTGGTGATGGCGATGCAGCTCGACAATATGACCAGCCTCGACCCGCAAGAGGCATTTGAAACGGTGGGCACCGAGATAATCGGCAACCTCTATCAGCGGCTGGTGATGCCAAACCCGGAGAACCCGCAGCAGGTGATGGGCTCGCTGGCCGCGAGCTGGGATGTCAGTGACGACAGCAAAACCTTTACCTTCCACCTTAACCCGCAAGCGACCTTTGCCGATGGCGCGCCGGTGACGGCGGAAGATGCCGCGTTCTCGTTACAGCGCGCGGTGAAGCTGGATAAAAGCCCGGCGTTTATCATCAACCAGTTCGGTTTGACCAAAGAGAATGTGGAGCAGCGCATTACCGCGCCGGATGCGAACACGCTGGTGATAAGCCTTGAGCAACCGGCGGCGGAAACCTTCCTGCTCTACTGTTTGTCTGCGCCGGTAGGCAGCGTGGTGCAGAAAAAACTGGCGCTGGCCAACCAGCAGAATAATGACTGGGGCAACCAGTGGCTGAAGCAGAACAGCGCTGGTTCCGGCCCGTTCTCGCTGGTGAGCTGGAAAGCCAGCGAAAGCATTATATTGCAGAAAAACGATCGCTTCCCGGCAGACAACGTCTTTAAGCGCGTGTTGCTCAAGCACATCGTTGACCCGTCGGCCCAGTTGCTGATGTTGCAAAAAGGCGATGTGGATATCGCCCGTAATCTCACCACCGAGCAAATCCGCCCGCTGGTTAATGACGCCAGCTACCATCTGGTGCGCCAAAGCATCGCCAGCGTGATGTTGTTGTCGTGCAACACCGCCAACGAGTTCCTGAAAAAACCGCAGGTGTGGCAGGCGATTAAGTGGGCGCTCGACTATGACAGCATCCAGAAAAACATCCTGCCGCTGACGCACAAAGTGCATCAGAGTTTTTTGCCGGGTGGTTTCCCGGCGGCGCTGGAAGATAACCCGTTCCATCTCGATGTCGCCAAAGCCAAAGCGCTGCTCAAAGACGCCGGTTATGCCGATGGCTTTGAGGTGACGCTCGATCACTACTCCGCCCAGCCATACCCCGATATCGCGCAGGCGATTCAGACCCAGCTCGGCGCTATCGGCATCCGGGTGAAGCTGATTGCCGCTGAAAACCGTCAGGTGCTGACCAAAATGCGCGCCCGCCAGCAACAACTGGCGCTGACAGCCTGGGGCGCCGACTATTTTGACCCGAACTCCAATGCCGAGGCGTTTTGCATCAACACCGATAACAGCGACGGCGCGCGCAACCGCACGCTGGCGTGGCGCTGCAACTGGTCAGATGCGACGTTCAATCAACTCACCGAACAGGCGCTGCACGAGCAAGACCCGGCCAAACGCATCGCGCTGTATGAAACCCTGCAACGCAACCACCGCGAGCAAAGCCCGTTCACGCTGATGATGCAAGACGAGAAGACGCTGGCCTGCCGTAAGAATCTCAGCGGCGTCACCATGACGGTAGTTAAGCAAGGTGCCGTATCAGCAAGTGAAGAAAGCCTGATGTCCGGCCTGATTCGTGTAGGCAGCGCGCTTGGCAGCCTGCTGCTGACGTTGCTGGGGCTGTCGGTGCTGACCTTTTTTATCGGCCGCATCATGCCGACAGACCCGGTGCTGGCGGCGGTGGGTGACAATGCGCCTCAGGCGGTGGTGGAGCGCGTGCGCCAGGAAATGGGGCTCGATAGCCCGCTGTGGGTGCAATACGGCCACTACCTTAACCAGTTGCTGCACGGTGATTTGGGGCGATCGATCCTGACCTCAAACGCCGTGACGACCGACATCGCCCGCTATTTCCCGGCCACGCTGGAGCTGGCGACGGCGGCGATTATCGTCGCCGCGCTGGTCGGCATTCCGCTTGGCGTGTGGGCGGCGGTGCGTCAGGGCAGCTGGCTGGATCAAACCCTGCGCGTCATCTGCCTGGCCGGGCACTCGCTGCCGGTGTTTGTGCTGGCGCTCCTGAGCCTGCTGGTGTTTTACGCCGTGCTGGGAATTGCGCCGGGGCCGGGGCGACAGGACATCCTGTTTCAGGACATGGTGCCGCACGTCACCGGCTTACTGACCGTCGATGCACTGCTGGCGGGCGACTATGACGCGCTGCGCGATGCGCTGGCGCACATGGTGCAACCGGTGCTGATTCTGGCCTATTTCAGTATGGCGTATATCACCCGCATGACCCGCACCTTCATGCTCAATGCATTAAGCGGTGAATTTATTATCACCGCACGCGCCAAAGGGTTGTCGTCACGCCGGGTGGTGTGGCGGCATGCGTTCCCGACGGTGGCGGTGCAACTGGTGACGGTATTGGCGCTGACCTATGCCGGTTTGCTCGAAGGCGCAGTGGTGACGGAAAACGTCTTCTCCTGGCCGGGGCTCGGTCAGTACCTGACCAATGCGCTGCTCAATGCGGACATGAACCCGGTGGTGGGTGCCACATTACTGGTCGGTGCGGTCTATGTGTTATTGAACCTGCTGGCTGACATTCTCTATCGACTTTTGGATCCGCGCGTCACATGAGTTTTTTTCTCTCACGAGCCTGGTTGCTCGAAGACACGCCCGCCACGCCCCGTCAGGCGCTGTGGGGGCAACGTTACCGACTGTGGCTGGCGTTTCGCCGTCATCCGCTGGCGATGCTGGGGCTGATTATCATCGCCGTGATGTTGCTGCTCTCGCTCACGGCGCCCTGGCTTGCGCCTTACGACCCCGGTTTTCAGGACTTATCGAACCGGCTGGCCGCACCGTCGTGGCCGCACTGGTTGGGCACCGATGAGCTGGGGCGCGATGTGTTAAGCCGCATACTGTATGGCGGGCGAACCACGCTTGGGATGGTGATGGCGGTGGTGGCGCTGACCGCGCCTGTCGGTTTGCTGGTGGGCTGTGTGGCCGGTTATGCCGGTGGTCTGGCGGATAAAATGCTGATGCGGTTAACCGACATTTTTCTGGCCTTTCCCCGGCTGGTGCTGGCGCTGGCGTTTGTGGCTGCGCTGAAACCGGGCGTGGAGAGCGCGGTGCTGGCGATAGCGCTGACGGCCTGGCCGCCCTATGCGCGGCTGGCGCGTGCCGAAACCCTGCAATATCGCCACAGCGATTTTATCGCCGCCAGCCGTATGACCGGTGCCGCGCCGCTGCGTATTGTGGTGCGCCATATCATGCCGCTGTGCGTGCCAAGCCTGATTGTGCGGGTGACGCTGGATATGAGCTCCATCATCATTACCGCCGCCAGCCTTGGTTTCCTTGGCATGGGCGCACAACCGCCGTCGCCGGAGTGGGGCACCATGATAGCCACCGCGCGGCGTTTTTTGTTTAACGCATGGTGGGTGCCGCTGGTGCCTTGCGTTGCCATTTTTCTCACCTCGCTGGCGTGTAATTTTCTCGGTGATGGCCTGCGCGATGTGCTTGACCCAAAGGAGCGCTAAATGTTGGTGGAAATAGAAAATCTGCGTATTGCGTTTAGCCACGGCGCACAAACCGTCGAGGCGGTGCGCGGGGTGAGCTTTAGCGTTGGAAAAGAGAAGCTTGCGATCGTCGGTGAGAGTGGTTCCGGCAAATCGCTGACTGCCCGCAGCCTGATGCGACTGCTGCCGGGCAATGCGCGGCTACAGGCCGATACGCTGCGTTTTGATGGTATCGACCTGCTGGGGGCGAGCGAGAAAACCTTGCGGCAGATTCGCGGCAAGCGCATCGGCTTTATTCTGCAAGATGCGAAATATTCGCTCAACCCGGTGATGAGCGTCGGCCAACAGATAGCCGAGGCATGGCGTGAGCACAAAGGCGGCAGCCGCCGGGCGGCGATGCAGGCGGCTATCGCGTTACTGGATCAGGTGCGCATCCGCGAGCCGCAGCGGGTAGCGAAATGTTATCCGCATGAGGTCTCCGGTGGCATGGGCCAGCGGGTGATGATAGCCATGATGCTGGCGCCTGACCCGGAACTGCTGATTGCTGATGAACCGACCTCGGCGCTCGATGCCACCGTACAGGCAGAGATCCTCTGCCTGATCGATGAGCTGGTGTCGCAGCGCGGTATGGGCCTTATCTTGATAAGCCATGACCTGCCGCTGGTGTCGCACTTTTGTGACCGCGTGGCGGTGATGTATGCCGGGCGCGTGGTGGAAATGGTCAAGGCCAGCGCACTGTTACAGGCGCAGCACCCCTACACGCAAGGGCTGTTGGCCTGCCTGCCGTCGCTGCAACACCCGCGCGAACGCCTGCCGGTGTTACAGCGCGACCCTGCCTGGAGAACGGCATGATTAAGGTAGACAATCTGCGCATTGCCTTTGGCGGTATCGAGGTGGTGAAGGGCGTGAACTTTGCGCTCAAAAGCGGTGACAGCTTTGGCATGGTGGGCGAGAGTGGCTCGGGCAAGTCCACTATCTTGCGCGCGCTGGCCGGGTTGAACCGCCATTGGCAAGGCCGCATTGAATTTGGCGGTATGGCCCAGCAACCACGGCGCGACCGCGCCTTCTTCCGGCAGGTGCAGATGGTGTTTCAAGACCCGTATGGATCGCTGCACCCGCGCCAGACCATTGATCGTATTTTGCACGAGCCCTTGCTGATACACCGTTTTGACCGCGCCGAACAGCGCATCACCCAGGCGCTGGCGGAGGTGGGGTTGCCTGCGAGCGTGCGTTTTCGCTTTCCCCATCAGCTCTCCGGCGGCCAGCGTCAGCGGGTGGCGATTGCCCGGGCGCTGATTGCCGAACCGCAAGTGCTGCTGCTCGATGAACCCACCTCGGCGCTGGATGTGTCGGTGCAGGCGGAAATCCTCAACCTGCTCACGGAATTGCGGCAGGCGCGCCAGCTCACCTACATCATGGTCAGCCATAATCTGGCGGTGGTGTCGCATCTGTGCCAGCGCATCGGCGTGATGCAGCACGGCGAGATGGTCGAGCAACTGAGCGTGACGGATTTGCGCGCGCGTAACCTGCATCACCCGCACACCGCTGAACTGTATGATTTGAGTATGACACTGGAGCAACCCGCATGACATTACACTGGCGCGCCGCCCTCGACGAAGCCGAGGCCATCGCGCAATCCTGGCGGCAACCCGGTGCGCCGGGCGGGGCCATCACCGTGTTTGACGGCGAGCAGATTCATGCCGCCTGCTGCGGCGGGCTGGCGGATTTGGCGCAGCGCACGCCTTTTACCGCCGCAAGCGTAGTGCGCTTTGCCTCCGTCACCAAACATCTGTTTGCGGCGATGGTGACAGGAGCGGCCTCTCACGCAGTGGCACTGACCGACCGCCTCGACACACATTTGCCGCAGTTACGCGGCGCGAGCGCGGCGGTGACTATCGGGCAGGCGCTGGACATGACTTCCGGTTTACCGGATGTGCGCGAAAGCCTGTCGCTACTTGGTTTGTCGGTCTATAACGCCACCACTGCCAGCCGCCTGCTGGCGTTTATCGCCGGGAGTGGTGCGCTCAATTACCCGGCGGGCAGCGAAATTTCCTACACCAATACCGGGTATCGTCTGGTGGAAGAAGCGCTGAAAGCCAAAGGGATGTATTTTGCCGACTGGCTGGCCCGGCAGGTGAATGCCCCGCTGGGGATTGCCCTGAGCGCGCCGGAAACCTGGTTTGATATCGTGCCCGGTCTGGTGCCGGGCTACTGGCTATCGTCGCAGGGCTGGCAGTTATCCTGCGCCGGATTACACCTGTCCACCTCCGGCTGCGTGACGGGCAGCGTGCATGATCTGACGCGCTGGCTACAAGCATTGCTAATGAATCAGGGGCCGGGCGAAGGGGTATTAGCGCGCCTTTGCGCCCCGCGTTATCTGCGTGATGGCCGCCAGACCGCTTACGGGCTGGGCGTCGCCCACAGCCGTCTCGGTACGGTATCGCTTATCGGCCACGGCGGTTCGCACGCGGGCTACAAGAGCTATTTCCTGCTCGACCCACAGCGACGCGTGGGGGTGGCGCTGGTGGCAAACCGTGAAGATGTGGCGACCTATGACAGTGCGCTGCGGGTGATGGCTGCGCTGTCAGGCCAGCCGTTACCGGTACGGGGCCATACGCTGACGCCGGGGCGCTACGTGGCGCAATCCGGCGGCCACTGGCTGGAAATCGGCGCAACCAGCGCCTGCTGGCTTGGCGCAACGGAAACGCTCTATCACGGCGACTCGCTGGGCCACGGCGACACGCCGGGCGAAGCGGTATCGCTCTCAAGCCATTTCCCGATGCGTTTGCGACAACAGGGCGCGGTGATTGAGGGGGAAATCGGCCATGCGCCGTGCCGTTTTGTTGCGGCGCAGGCTGATGACAGCGTGGCGGCGCTGCAAGGGCGCTGGCGGCAGCCCGAGGCGCGCAGCGAGCTGGTGATTGACGGCGAGCAACTCGTGATGGGGATAGGCCCCGCCGCGTTGACCGGCACCGTGCAGGCGCTTGGCCACGGCTGCGCGCTTGCCTGCGTGCAGGATGGCCCGTGGGAGAAGCGCTTCTCACTGTGGCGGGAGCATGGCGAGCTGGTGTTGCTGCTTAATCGCAGCCGGGTAGTGCGCTATCAGCGTGGATAACCGAATGAATCAACGGGCAAATTGCGAGGCCAATCTCGCTTACGAAAACGCGTAATACATAAAAAAAATTAAAGTTTCTGGTGTTCTGGTCGTTAACTTTGTCAGATCGTTACTGTGACGAATGTAAAGGGACTTTGCGTGAAACGGGGTCTGTTACAAGGAAGGCGTCGGTTGCAAAGTGGCCGGAAAGGATTTACAGCGCACGCTGTAGACCGGGCAGGGCGGGCGTGAGCGCCGCTCTGCGACAAAGACAATGTCAACACATGGAAACAACACATTATGTTAATTAAGAACAATATCCTGGGCATGGCTATCAGTGCAGCCGTGATGTTTACCGCACAGGCGGCGTATGCCGGCCCCGCTGTAACCGTTACGTTTAAAAACTTAAGCAATGAAATCGCAACTTATAAGCCGATTACCAATAATGAAATCAGCACCAATGCGATTGCCAGTCCGAGGCCTTTACTTCAAGTGAAACCTCAAGATTCCAATAGCTATTTAGTGCAGAATATTATCAGTCCTGATGTCAATGCTGCGGTTGTGCGTTACACCATGGGCAATAAAACCTGTGTATTCAGCACCACCTTTGTCAACACCGTGATCCCGGGCGGCCTGTTTACCGGCACCATCGCCAAAGTGCCGAAGTGGACAAAAAATGCCGAGGCCAGCAACGGCGCGGTGTGTAATGCCACCATCACGTCACAGAGCCTTGCTAACTATACCTGGAACGTTGAGTTCACCATGAAATAACCCGCAATGGGGCCTCTTACTGCATATGATGCAGGAGGGGCTCCTCGCCGTTTGGCAACGAACAGAACGTTACGCGTTATCGACAGGAGCAGATTGTGAATACTATCAATACCCTGACCCTCACCGCGACCTACAGCAACAGCACTGCTCAGACGCGCACAGCGGCAACCACCGCCACCGGCAGTACGACGACGACGGCAAACGCCACCGGCGGCAGCACGGCGGCAAGTGGTCAGCCGCAGTTATCCGGCATGGCGCGGCTCCTGAGTGAGGCGGCCACCCGGGCTGCGGCGCGGGATGCCAGCACCGACCGGCGTGGCCTTGCCGCTATTGCCGACAGGGTTATCGATAAACTGCTGGGGCTCGGTTATAACCAGAACAAAACGGCCTTTGATGCCGAAGTGCCGGACAGCAGCGACGCACAGCGGCTGGCGCAGGCGCGTCAGGCAACCGATTTTACCAACGGCAAAGGGGCAAACCCGTTTAAGGGCATGTCGCGCGATCAACTGGCGCTGATAACCTATGACGAGAGCGGTGCCTTTACCGTGAATGAACGTCGGGCGGCGTGGGAAGAAACCTACGATCAAGAAAAAGCCTGGAACGAGGCGATGTTTGCCAAAGTGAAAGAAGAATACGAGCGCAAAGGCCGGGTATCGGCCAGCACGTATACATCGATTCTGGAACACTATCAGTCGCTGCCGGCGATAGAAGAAGCGCGACTGCCAGACGGTTACGCCGCCCAACTGACCAACCTGATCCTTCAGGGCGGCAGTGACGACGAGCTGGCACGCCAGCAGGATGCGCTGCGCCCGCTGCTTAATGCACAGGCGCTACGTGCCGGGCAGGCGAAAGCCACACAGCCGTAACCAGCGGGCGTGCAGAACAGACCATGACTCACATCAACACCCTGACCCTCACCACGACCTACAGCAACAGCGCCGCCCAGACGCGCACAGCGGCACCCACCGCCACCGGCAGTACGACGACGACGGCAAACGCCACCGGCGGCAGCACGGCGGCAAGTGGTCAGCCGCAGTTATCCGGTATGGCGCGGCTCCTGAGTGAGGCGGCCACCCGGGCTGCGGCGCGGGATGCCAGCACCGACCGGCGTGGCCTTGCCGCTATTGCCGACAGGGTTATCGATAAACTGCTGGGGCCCGGTTATAACCAGAACAAAACGGCCTTTGATGCCGAAGTGCCGGACAGCAGCGACGCACAGCGGCTGGCACAGGCGCGTCAGGCAACCGATTTTGCCAACGGCAAAGGGGCAAACCCGTTTAAGGGCATGTCGCGCGATCAACTGGCGATGATAGCCTATGACGAGAGCGGTGCCTTTACCGTGAATGAGCGTCGGGCGGCGTGGAAAGAATCTTATGCCCAGCACTCGGAATGGAAGCGTGCTGTCGTAGCCAAAATGAATGACGAGTACGAGCGCAAAGGCCGGGTATCGGCCAGCACGTATACATCGATTCTGGAACACTATCAGTCGCTGCCGGCGATAGAAGAAGCGCAACTGCCAGACGGTTACGCCGCCCAACTGACCAACCTGATCCTTCAGGGCGGCAGTGACGACGAGCTGGCACGCCAGCAGGATGCGCTGCGCCCGCTGCTTAATGCACAGGCGCTACGTGCCGGGCAGGCGAAAGCCACACAGCCGTAACCAGCGGGCGTGCAGAACAGACCATGACTCACATCAATACCCTGACCCTCACCGCGACCTACAGCAACAGCACCGCCCAGACGCGCACAGCGGCAACCACCGCCACTGGCAGTACGACGACGACGGCAAACGCCACCGGTGGCAGCACGGTAGCAAGTGGTCAGCCGCAGTTATCCGGCATGGCGCGGCTCCTGAGTGAGGCGGCCACCCGGGCTGCGGCGCGGGATGCCAGCACTGACCGGAGCGGCCTTGCCGCTATTGCCGACAGGGTTATCGATAAACTGCTGGGGCTCGGTTATAACCAGAACAAAACGGCCTTTGATGCCGAAGTGCCGGACAGCAGCGACGCACAGCGGCTGGCGCAGGCACGTCAGGCAACCGATTTTACCAACGGCAAAGGGGCAAACCCGTTTAAGGGCATGTCGCGCGATCAACTGGCGCTGATAACCTATGACGAGAGCGGTGCCTTTACCGTGAATGAACGTCGTGCGGCGTGGGAAGAAACCTACGATCAGGAGGAGGCCTGGAGTGAGGCGATGGTTGCCAAAATGAACGAAGAAGACGAGCGCAAAGGCCGGGTGTCGTCCAGCACGTATAAATCGATTCTGGAACACTATCAGTCGCTGCCGGCGATAGAAGAAGCGCAACTGCCAGACGGTTACGCCGCCCAACTGACCAACCTGATCCTTCAGGGCGGCAGTGACGACGAGCTGGCACGCCAGCAGGATGCGCTGCGCCCGCTGCTCAATGCACAGGCGCTACGTGCCGGGCAGGTGCAAGCGGCCTCGCAATAATACTTGTCCGCGCTACCGATAGCATGATTTTGCGCTAGAATGCCAGCGCCATTGTGACAGGGAAAGAACAAGGATACAGGACAGGATGCCCGAGGCTGGCCCAGCAGATTCACTTCGTTTAGATCAGATACATTACGCCTATGCAGCCGAGACCCCGGCGGTACTGCACGATATCTCTTTGTCTGTCGCCAGGGGGCAATCCTGCGCCATTATCGGCGCGTCGGGGTCGGGTAAAAGCACCTTACTGAATATCATTGGTTTGCTGGATAAGCCGACCGGTGGCCGGTTGTGGCTGGCAGGCACGGAGATGACGCAGGCCAGCGACGATGCGCGCGCCATGATGCGTAATCGCGCTATCGGCTTTATTTTTCAGAGCTTCAACCTGCTGGCGCGCCTCGATCTTCAGGACAATGTCGCCCTGCCGCTGTATTACCGGGGGATCGCGCGCCCGTTGGCGCGGCAGCGGGCGCGCGAACAGCTGGCCCGCGTGGGGCTGGCCGGGCGTGAGCACCACCGCCCGGCCGATTTATCCGGCGGGCAGCGTCAGCGGGTGGCGATAGCGCGTGCGCTGGTGGGCGAGCCTGCGCTGTTACTGGCCGATGAACCGACCGGCAATCTCGACAGCCAAACCGCACAAGACATTATTGACCTGCTGCTGATGCTGAACCATCAATACGCGGTGACGCTGGTGATGGTCACGCACGACAACAGCCTCGCCCGCCGGATGCAGCGCTGTATTCAGGTGCGCGATGGCCGCATTTGGGAGCAAGCGCATGCGTGAGCGGCTATCGTCATACGGCCCGTCGTTACGCCAGCAGGTCAGTGAACCGCTGGAGAGCTTACGCTTGCTGGGGCGTCGCGCGGTATTGGCGCTGCTGGGCATCGCGGTCGGGTGTGCGGCGGTGGTGGCGCTGATGAATATTGGCCATAACGCCGAAGCGCAGGCGATGGCGGTGTTCCGCAATATGGGCAGCGATTTGCTGGTGGCGAGCGTGCAACTCCCCGCAGGCGGCCAGATGTCGCCGTATCCGGCGGGAGTGCCGGATATGCGCGGGCTGACGCAGGCGCTGGCGGATATTCGCAGCGCCTCAGCGCTGACTATTACCTCGCTGGAGTCGCGTATCGGCGGGCGGAGTCTCAATACTATGCTGGTGGGCGTGAACCCGGCGCTTGCCAGTGTGCTGGATTTGCAACTGGCGCAGGGGCGCTTTTTGAGTGAGTTTGATACCAACAGCACCCACGCGGTGATCGGGGCGCACTTGGTCGAGGAACTGGCGGCCAAAGGGGTGTCGGTCGCCCCTGGCTCGCGGGTGCAGCTGGGCGGCTATCTGTTTCAGATTGTTGGGGTGTTGCACCCTCGCGGGCCGAACCCGTTACTGACGATGTCGGTGGATGACAGCATTCTGGTGCCGCTTGAGGGCATGAGCCGTCTGCTGCCTGCGCCTGCTATCAACACGGTACTGGTGCGCGCGCGCAACAGCGAGGTGCTGGAGTCGCTGGCGCTGGCGTTACCGTCCCACCTTCAGTCACTGCTGCCCGGCCAGCAAATCGAGGTACAAGTCCCCCGGCAACTGCTGGCGGGCATCGCCCAACAATCGCATCTGTTTTCCTGGCTGCTGGCGGGGCTCGGCGGGATTTCATTGATCGTCGGCGGTGTCGGCGTGATGAACGTCATGCTGATGAACGTCAGCGAACGGCGGCGGGAAATTGGCGTGCGCATGGCGCTGGGCGCGCGGCCACGCGATATCGCCAGCCTGTTTTTGTTAGAGGCGGTGGCGCTGACCACGCTCGGGGCGCTGGCGGGGGCGCTGGTGGGCGTGGCGGCGGCCTGGTTGTTTGTGACGCTCTCCGGCGGGGCGGAGTTTAGCTTCTCGCCGTTGTCACTGGTATTAGGGATGGGCAGCTCCGTACTGGCGGGCCTGTTTTTTGGTCTGAGCCCGGCGCGGGCCGCTGCCCGCCTGCAACCGGTCAGGGCGCTGCGTGATGATTAACCGCCATAGCCTGTTTCTGATGATATTTCTGATGCTGTTGCTGATGGGCGTGGCCGGGGCTGAACTCACCCCGTCGCAGGCCACGCGAGCGGGCGCATCGTCATATAATGCCCACCCATCGCCAGCCGCCCAACGCATTGAGCTGACGCTGAGTGATGCGATTTATCTGGGGCTGCGCGATAACCGGGCTATTCGCAGCGCCTACCTCGACCGGATAGCGCAAAAATTTGACCTGCGCGTGGCGGAAGATCGCTTCACCCCGAAGCTGGCACTCAGTGGCAGTTATTTATCGGCGCGCAATCAGTCCGACCGCTATCGGCAGGGCAACCTGACGCCGACCTCCACGTTATTGACCCCTTACGGCACTCGCATGAGCCTTGGCTGGACGGTGCGCCATACGCAGGCGGATGACGCCGGGGTGTCGCGCAACGATGGCGCGAACCTCTCGGTGATTCAGCCGCTGCTGCGCGGTGCGGGCCGTGAGGCGGCGACGGCCCCGGTGCGGCTGGCGCAACTGACGGAACAGATGAACCGGCTGGGGCTGAAAACCACGGTGTCGCAGACGATAACTCAGGTCATCATCGCCTATCGTGATTTGCTGCGCGCGCAGGAGCAGGTGCAGATAGCGCAGGATGCGCTGGCGCGGGCGCGGCAACTGCTGGAAGTCAACCGGGCGATGATTGCCGCAGGCCGGATGGCGGCGTTTGAGATAGTGCAAACCGAAGCGGATGTCGCCACTCAGGAGCTGGGTTATGAAGACGCCGTCAACCAACAAGATACCTCACGGCTGGCGTTATTACAGTTGCTGGCGCTGGGCCTGAATTCGCCGATTGTGGCCACCGACGCGATGCAGGCGGCGCGCATTGAGGTGGATGCGGCGCAGGCGCTCAGGCAGGCGCAGACCTCGCAACCGGCCTACCTCAGCCAGTTGATTAGCGCCGAGCAGGCCGAGATAGCGCTGGCGGTAGCGCGTAACGAGCGGCTGTGGGATGTGTCGCTGGTGGGCGGGCGCACTCAGGTGAGCGACCGCAGCGCGGTCAGCGGCACGAACCGCAACTGGGAGAACTATGTTGGCGTGCAGGTGGATATCCCGATTGGCGACATGAGCCGCCAGCAGGCGCAAACGCAGGCGCAGGTCAGGGTGCAAAATCAGGCGTTGCAACTGGCCGAAGCGCGCCAGCAACTGGAGCGTGACGTGACCAACGCCGTCAGAGCGATTAGCGTACGCTGGCGTCAGTTTGAAATCGCCCAGCGCGCCCGCGACTTATCGCGCCGTAAACTGGAAATTGAACGGGAAAAGCTGACGGCAGGCCGCTCGAGCAACTTTCAGGTATTGAGTTTTGAAAACGATTTACGCAATGCCGAAAATGCGCGGCTCAATGCCTTGATGAGTTATCTGAATGCGCAGGCGGAACTGGACAGAACGCTTGGCACCACACTGGAAAGCTGGGATATCGCGTTAAATGACTGATTTTTTCACCACGCTATACCGCCGTATCGGCCCGCGCGGCGCGGTAGCCGCGCTGGTACTGCTGGTGGTTATCGCCGGTTTTGCGGCGCGCGCCATGATATCGCCGGGCGCACAGACATCGGCGCAGGCGGGCCGCTGGGTCGAGCTGGTGGCACAGCCGCTGGAAACCCAGCTCGGGCTGGTCGGGCAAATTCAGGCGGCAACGCGCATCACACTGACTGCGCCATTCGAAGGCGTGGTGCGTGAGGTGCGGGTGCAGGAAGGCCAGCGGGTTGAGCGCGGCCAGACGCTGTTGACGCTAGACACTGCGCAGCTCGCCATTCAGATGCGTCAGGCCGAGGCGGAGGGGCTAAAAGTGCAGCGTGAAGTACAACAACTGCGCCAGTGGGAGAACAGTACCGAGGTGGCGCGCGCGCGCCGGGCGCTCGCCCATGCCCGACAAGCACTGAGCCAGACTCACGCCAGCCTGCGTGACACGCAGGCGCTGTTTGCCCGAGGCATTGTCGCGCGCATGGAGGTGGATGCGCTGGTACAGCAGGTTAACACCCAGACTCAGGAAGTGAGCAGCGCGCAGGAAGAGTTAGCGGCGGTGCTGGCGCGGGGCCAGGGCGAGGCGCGTAAAATCGCCGAGATGGAACTGCTCAACGCCCAGGCGCGTTATCAGGCGCTGGAGGCGATGCATGCCCAGCGAGAGGTGACGGCACCGGTGGCCGGGGTTATCGTGCGCTCGACCGCGCCGCAAACCGGTAAAGCGATGATGGTGCAAGCGGGCCTGTCGGTGACGCAGGGAACGCCGCTGCTGACGGTTATCGGGCAGGACAGGTTCGAGGTGCTCACGCGGGTCGAAGAGACGGACTTACACCTGTTGCAAGAGGGCATGGCGGTGCAAATCAGCGGCGACGGTTTTGCCGGGCACATGCTGGACGGGCACATCGCCACCATTGCCCTGCAAACCGGCGCGATGCAAACCGGTGCTGCCGAGGGGCAGGGCAGCGGGGCGTATTACGATGTGGTGGTTGCTATCGACAGCCCGCTCGCGGTCCTCAACCCGCCGGTGCGGCTTGGCATGAGCGCCCGGCTGGCGGTGATATTGTACCGTAATGCGTACGGCATCGCGCTTGCGCCCGAGGCCATCCAGCGTGATGAGCAGGGCCAGTCGTATGTCCAGTATCGCGCTACACCAGCGGCACCGGTGGTGACGGTGCCGGTCACGGCCGGTCAGCCGGTGCTACAGGGCGTTGAGGTTCAGGGCCTTGAGCGCGTAGCCGGTCTGGTGACGCCCGACGGCGCACCCGCCAGCCAGCACTCCGCGCAGGGCAGCCCTGGCGATGAGGCACCGCGCCGCGCCGCAGGCAATAATCCCGCGTTGAATAACGCCGGGCCACTGAGCCTCGGTTATGTGTGGGTGCCGTCGCGGTAAATGCCGACCACCGCCTCTTCCCCCACGTAACCGTAGCCGCGATACATCCCCTCGCTGTTAAACGGCAGCGCGATGTGGCCTTGCGCATCCACGGCGATGAGCCCGCCGCTGCCGCCGAGCGCCAGCACGTTTTCCATCACCACCTGTTCTGCTGCCTGGGCAAGCGGCTGCTTGCCGTATTCGATGCGCGCGGCAACATCATAAGCGGCGACGCTGCGCATAAACACTTCGCCGGTGCCGGTGCAGGACACCGCCACGGTGCGGTTATCGGCATAACAGCCTGCGCCGATAATCGGCGAATCGCCGACGCGCCCGGCGCGTTTGTTGGTCATGCCGCCGGTCGAGGTGGCGGCGGCCAGATTGCCTGCGGCATCACACGCAACCGCACCTACCGTGCCGAATTTGCGGTCGGGGTCGAGCGGGTCGCCGCCAGTCGTTGCCTGTGCGCCATCGTGATCCAGCAGGATGTGCCCGCTGCCTGCCTGCGCCTTCAACAGCTGCTGGTAGCGCTCATCGGTGGAGAAAAACTCCGGCTCCACCATCTCAAGGCCCTGCTCGCGGGCAAACGCTTCGGCACCGGCGGCGGTGAACAGCACATGCGGGCTGTACTCCAGCACCGCTCGCGCCGCCAGAATCGGGTTGCGGATTCGGTTTACCCCGGCAATCGCCCCGGCTTCCCGCGTGCGGCCATCCATGATGCTGGCATCGAGTTCGTGGGTGGCGGCATCGGTGAATACCGCGCCTTTGCCCGCGTTAAATAACGGGCACTCTTCCAGTTGTCTCACCGCTTCGGTAACGACATCCAGCGCGCTGGCACCCGCAGCGAGCATCGCCTGACCTGTGGTGACAATCTGTTGCAGCGCGGCGCAATAATGCTGCTCTTTTTCGCTGTCCATCGCCGCACGGCTCAGTGCGCCTGCGCCACCATGAATCACAATAACCGGTTTCATCGTCTCTCCGTTATTCACAAGACGGTTGATATTCACTCATCGGCGCTGGATAACCGCCGGGGTGTTTTGGTACACGCCGCGCGGTGGGCGTGTGGTGCGTTTCTTTGGCGCTCAGTTCTGCGTGGTGGCCAGATAGGAGAAGGCTCCCAGCAGGCTGATGAGCGGCGCGATGGTCGGCGAGTGATAGCGCACGGTCATCGCATCCTGGCGAATCACCCCCGGGATCAGGCAGAACAGGTCGGCCAGCACCGGTTTGGCAACCATCAGCTCCAGTTCATAGGGCGCTTGCAGGCGGCAGGAGGGGATTGTGTGAGCCTGCTGTACCGCTTGCTTTGCGGCCTCGCGGAGCGCTTTGCGCGCCGCCTGCGGGCTGTGAGACTCGGCGGCGGTCTGGGAAATCGCGCGTTTGACACAGACATATGCCGCCGCCGGGTAGTGGCGTTCAATCCAGCGTTGCAGCGTATCGTCGCCGCTTACCAGCCACAGCGGGGTGTTCAGTTCGGCACCGGCAGCGGCGTAGAGATCGGCCTCCGCCATGACTTCGCCGTTTACCCGCACCCGGTAAAACGCCCGGCCATTAATGGTGTGCGCCAGCACGCCGTGCTCGGAGGCGGCGCTGTGAAAGCCGATGAACATCAGGCCATCGAACGCCTGTTGTTGTAGCCCTTCCACCATCGACAAGGCGCGCGGTTTGCCCTGCACCAGCCGGGCGCGCGGGTCGATATTCTCCGCTCGCAGATTGGTCATGGCGGCATGGCTGTCGGCCACCACCACCTCGCGGGCACCACCGGCGAACGCGCCGTCGATGGCGGCGTTCACTTCCTGTTCCATCAGCCCGCGCGCCAGTTGGTAGTCCGGCGTGCCGGGGCTGCATTGTTCCGGGCGCATCACACCTGCGATGCCTTCGATATCGGCAGAAATAAAAACCTTCATGTGGGTGTCCTTATCGGCGGTTGCGCCGGTGACGGCGGTGAAACCAATCGTTGTGCCAGCGTATCAAGCACCTGTGCCAGCGCCGGGCGGTGGTGGCCGCGAAAACCGGTGACGGCCTCAGCCTGTAACAGCGCATCCAGCACGGCGTGTTCGGTGGCATCGGCGGCGGCATTGAGTAGCGGTTCGAGGCGGGCGTCATCCGGCGGCTGCGGTTGAGGCTGGGTGGAGAAAGCCACGGCGATATCGCCGGAGCCGTGGCCCCAATAGCTGCCGAGCCGACCGAGCCCGGCCCCGGCGCGGCGGGCGATGCGGCTTAACTGGCGCGCATCGAGCGCGGCGTCGGTCGCCATAATGATGATGATGGAACCGGCATCGCGCTGCGGGGCCAGTTCCGGCAGCAGCGGCGCAATCGCCTCGCCTACCTGCACGCCGTCAAGCGTCAGCGCCGGTAGCGCGCCGAAATTAGCCAGCACCAGCACGCCCAGCGTGGCATCCAGCGCAGCAATGTGCCGCGACGCGGTGCCGATGCCGCCTTTGAGCGCAAAGCAGCTCATGCCGCGCCCGGCACCGACGCTGCCACGGGCGAAATCCGCCGTGGCGTTATCCAGCGCCGCACGCGCCAGCGCGTCTGTGACCGCCAGCGCCTGAATGTCATTCAGCCAGCCGTCGTTGCACTCCAGCGCCAGCGGGTTGACGGTCGGCAGGCTGCGGCCCAGCTCGGGGTTGCGGCGTATCGCGTCGCGTACCAGCGTGGTAAACAGCGTGCCGATGCTCAGGGTGTTACTGAGCAGGATGGGGGTTTGTAATTGCCCCAGTTCTTCAATTTGCACCAGCCCGACCGGTTTGGCGAAGCCGTTGAGTACCGCTGCGCCACAGGGCAGCGGCTGGCGAAACAGGTTATCGCCGTTCGGCACGATGGCGGTCACGCCGGTTTGAATCTCGCCCTCGGCCAGCGTCGCGTGGCCGACCCGCACCCCGGCGACATCGCTTAAGCGGTTGTGCGGGCCGCACGGCAGGCGCGGCGAGCCAAGCTGCCGCTCGGTGCGCCAGCGTTGCAGCAGCGTCGTCAGTTGTGCCTGTTGGTAGGTGTTCATCGTTATGACCTAATTTTTCATCTTCGGGTCGAGCGTATCACGCAGCGCGTCGCCCAGCAGGTTAAACGCCAGCACGGTGCAGAAAATCGCCAGCCCCGGAAACACGCTAACGTGCCACTGGCCTGCCATCATCAGGCTGCGGCCCATCGCCAGAATATTGCCCCACTCGGGCACATCCGGCTCCGGGCCGAGGCCGATAAAACTCAGCCCGGCGGCGGTCAGAATACTGGTGCCGATACGCATGGTGAAATAGACAATCACACTCGGCAGCGTGCCCGGCAGAATATGGCGCAGCAGGATGATACGGTCTGGCGCACCGACGCAGCGCACCGCTTCCACGTAAGCCGCCTGTTTGAGCGACAGCGTGGAGGCGCGCACGATGCGGGCAAACACCGGCACGCTGAACACCGCCACGGCGATAATCACATTATTCAGGCCGGGGCCGAGAATGGCGACCACCGCGATAGCCAGCAGCATACCGGGAAAGGCGAACAGCACATCGCAGCCGCGCATAATCAGCATATCGACCCAGCGGCCATAGTAACCGGCCAGCAGACCGAGCAGGACGCCAGCGGCCATGCCAAGGCTGACCGAGACGATGCCGATATACAGCGAGATGCGCGCGCCGTAAATAATGCGGCTCATCACATCGCGGCCCAGATCGTCAGTGCCCATCCAGTGCCCGGCGGAAGGCGCAGCGCCAAGCGCCATCCAGTCCGGCTCCATCGGGCTCCAGGGGGCCAGCCACGGCGCAAAGAGCGCCACCAGCACCAGCAGTAGCACGAACCCACCGGCGAAAAGCGCCATCGGGTGGCGCACAAAGGCGTGCAGAAAATCGCGCCACGGCGAGCGGATAGCGGCATGATTGATTGTCGCGGGGGGGACGGCCACAGCCGGTTTTTGAGAGGTGTTCATTGCCGCCGCTCCTAACGCAGACGAATGGCCGGGTTGACCACGGCATACAGCAGGTCAACCAGCAAGTTAATCAAAATAAATTCAAAGACAAACAGCATCACCAGCGCCTGAATCACCGGCTGATCCTGGGTTTTTATCGACTCAATCAACAGCCAGCCAAGCCCCGGCCAGTTAAACACGCTTTCCACCACAATCGAGCCGCCCAGCAGAAAACCGAACTGCAAGCCGAGCATGGTGATGACCGGAATGAGCGCGTTGCGCATCACATGTTTCCAGACGATCAGCCGCTGGCGCAGCCCTTTGGCGCGCGCGGTGCGCACGTAATCTTCCTGCATCACTTCGAGAAATGCCGAGCGGGTAAAGCGCGCCATCACCGCCGCGACGGATGCGCCGAGCGTCAGCGCGGGCAGAATAATGTCAGCGGGTTTGTTGTAGCCGCTGACCGAGAACAGGCCAAACGGCATGGCGACAAACTGAATCAGCAGCAAGCCGAGCCAAAACGGTGGCATTGAGATGCCGCCCACCGCCAGACTCATCAGCGACCAGTCCTGCCATTTACCGCGCTTGAGCGCCGCCATCACGCCAATCAACAGCCCCAGTATCACCGACCAGACAAACCCGGCCAGCGCCAGCCACAGCGTGGGCAGAAAGCTTTTCTGGATAACCGCCAGCACCGGTTGCTGCGTGCGGTAGGTGATGCCGAGATTGCCGTGCAGCAGCCCGCCGAGCCAGTCAACGTATTGCTGTGGCAGCGGGTTATTGAGCCCCAGCCGCACGCGGGCAGCTTCCACCGCTTCAATCGGCGCGTCGGGGCCGGCGTAGATACGTGCCGGGTCGCCCGGCAGTAATTTGATAAAACCGAACACCAACAGGGAGATCACCAGCAACACCGGGATCATTTCCAGCAAACGTCGGACGATATAAGCAAACATGGCGATCCCCTGTGTGATTACTTGAACTCAGCCTGATCGAAAATCAATGACCCGTCAGCCAGCATGTAAACGCCAGACAGATTTTTCACTTTGCCGACCAGGTTATCCGGCACGCCGAGGAACACCATTGGCGCGTCTTTCCAGATGAGTTGTTGGGCGTTAGCGTAGGCGGCGGCGCGCTTGCCGTTATCTGAGGTAGCCAGCCCGGCGACAATGGCGTTATCCACCGCCGGGTTGCTGTAATACGACACGTTATAGGCTTTCGGCACCCAGGACTCTGTTGCGAACAGCGGGCGCAGCGCCCAGTCGGCATCACCGGTAGAGGGCGACCAGCCGCCGTAGTACAGGTCGAATTCCGCCTGTTTCGGGTCTTTGACGCCAAACAGTTTTTCGTTGCGGGTGCCGGAGTCCATCGGGGTGACGGCCACTTTCACGCCGACTTGTTCCAGTTGCTGTTTGAAGAACTGGGCGCTGCGCACAGCGGAGGTGGCGTTGCTCACCCACAGTTTCAGATCCAGCCCTTTTTCGTAACCGGCTTCTTTGAGCAGCTCTTTGGCCTTGGCCGGGTTGTAGGTGTAGTTCGGTTCGCTTTGGCTGGCGAAGAACTGCACGCGCGGGGCCATGACCGAGGAGGCGGGCAGGCCCATACCGGCGAAGCCGACTTTCAGCCACAGGTTGCGGTTAATGGCGTAGTTCAGCGCCTGACGCACCCGCACATCGCTCAACGGCCCGTGTTGGGTGTTAATCGCCATGTAATACAGATAGATGCTCGGGTCACGCTGTACCAGCAGTTTGCTGTCTTCCTGCACGGTGTTGACCAAATCGGACGGCAGCGGGTAGATGGCATCCGACTGGCCGGATTTCAGCGCCGCGACGCGGGTGGCATCTTCCGGTGACGGATAGAAGCTGACGTTATCCACCTTCGGCCAGCCTTTTTGCCAGTAGTGGTCATATTTCGCCAGTTTGACCTCTTTGCCCTGCTGCCATTCGACAAACCTGAACGGGCCGGTGCCGACCGGGTGGACGCGCAACTGGGTTTCGTCCGGGTATTGCGTCAGCGCCGCCGGGCTGTGCATCACCGCTGACGGGTGCGCCAGCGTGTTAACAAACGCCCCGAACGACTTGTTCAGCTCGATTTTGACCTGCGTCGGCGATACCACGGTCACGCTCTTAATCATATTAAACAGGCTGTTACGCTTAAGCCCTTTGCTCTGGTCGGCCAGCCGGTCGAGGTTTGCTTTGACCGCCTCGGCGTTAAACGGCGTGCCGTCCTGAAAGGTGATGCCTTCGCGCAGGGTGACGGTGAATTCGGTGGCATCGGCATTGCCGGTGTAACCGGTAGCCAAACGCGGCTCCAGCTTCATCTGGCTATCAAACTGGAACAGACGCTCAAAAATCCCGCTCTGGATGGAGTAGCTCAGGGTATCTGAGGTGTCGTGCGGGTCTAACCCGGTGATATCGGCGTACATGGAGATGCGCAGATCCTGCGCCTGAGCCGCAGCGGCCAGACACAGTGACAAGCCGAGAGCGACAGCGGAACGACGTGCAGTGACTTGAGGGCGTAACGATTTCATGGTGTCTCCTGTCAGGGTGTGTTGCGGGTTGTGTTGGCTATTTGGGGTGGTGCTTTACTCGTTATTGGTTTTTTTATTTTGTTTACCTTGCGCATGGGCTTATCGCACAAACGCAAGGGGTGGCCCTGGTGTTGGCCGGGTACGTCATGACGGAACAACGCACGCTGTTACTGCCCGAGACCCGCATCGCTCACCCAGTGGTGCGGCGACACTTCGCGGTAACGGGCTTTTTGCACCACCTCATGCGCTTTACGCAGCGGTGACGGAATTTCGCGGTCATCCAGCTCGCGCGTATTGCGCCGCGCCGGGTCAGCGATGGGCACCGAGGCCAGCAGCCGCTGGGTGTAAGGGTGTTGCGGGTTGTTAAATACCGACTGGCGCGGGCCGATTTCCACTATCTGGCCGAGGTACATCACCGCCACGCGATTGGCGATGCGCTCGACCACTGCCATATCGTGGGAGATGAAAATCCACGCCACGCCGGTTTTTTGCTGAAGCGACATCATCAGGTTGACGACCTGCGCCTGAATCGACACATCCAGCGCTGACACCGCTTCGTCGGCGATGATCACCTGCGGTTGCAGTGCCATGGCGCGGGCAATGGCGATGCGCTGGCGCTGGCCGCCGGAGAATTCGTGCGGGTAGCGCTGGGCGTGTTCCGGTTGCAGGCCGACACTTTCCAGCAGCGCCTGCACCTGCGGCGTCGCCTCTTCCAGTGATTTCACCAGCCCGTGCAGCAGCAGCGGCTCGGCGAGGGTAAAGCCAACCGTCAGGCGCGGGTTGAGCGAGGCATACGGGTCTTGAAACACCATCTGCATTTTGCGGCGCAGCGGCAGAAAATCGCGCTCGCGCAGTGAGGCTATCTCCTGGCCGTTGAACAGCAGGCTGTCGGCCTGGCTCTCCACCAGCCGCAGCAGCGCCCGCCCGGTGGTGGATTTACCGCAGCCCGATTCGCCAACGATCGCCAGCGTTTCCCCCGGCCAGAGCGTAAAATCTATCTGTTCGACGGCGTGTACCCGGTGAGTGATGGCGGAAAACAGGCCGCTGCGTACCGGGTAGTAGACTTTCAGGCCGCGAACATCCAGCAGTGGCGGCAGGTCGTAACGGGCGGTGAGGTGGTCGCGGGCCGGTTGTTGCAAATCGGCCTGGCCGAGCAGCGGGAAACGTCGCGGCCAGCCGCTGTCGCGCATGTCGCCCAGACGCGGTACGGCTGCCAGCAGCGCTTTGGTGTAGTCATGCTGCGGGCGGGAGAAAATCTCCGCCACCGTGCCTTGTTCCACCACGTTGCCGCGATACATCACCACCACGCGGTCGGCGATTTCCGCCACCACGCCCATATCATGGGTGATGAACAGTACCGACATCCCGCTTTGGCGTTGTAGGTCGCGCAGAATCTGCAAAATACGCGCCTGCACGGTGACATCCAGCGCGGTGGTCGGTTCGTCGGCAATCAGTAACTGTGGGTCGCAGGCCAGCGCCTGAGCAATCATCACCCGCTGGCGCATGCCGCCGGACAGCGAATGCGGGTAGCTGTCCATCACCCTATCAACATCGGCGATACGCACGTTACGCAGCAGGTCGCGCGCTTTTTCGCGGGCGCTGGCGGCATCGCACAGGCGGTGATCGCACAGCGCCTCGGTAAGCTGGTCGCCCACTTTCAGCACCGGGTTGAGCGAGGTCATCGGTTCCTGAAAAATCATCGCCATGTCGCGACCGCGCAGGCTACGGCGCGCCTCGTCCGTTAGCGTCAGCAGGTCATGGTGCTGGCCGTGGTTGTTACTGTGATTGCTATTGTGGTTGCCACGAAAGCGGATAGCGCCGCGTTCAATACGCGCCGAGGCCGCCAGCAGGCCCATTACCGCCAGCGAAGTGACGGATTTGCCCGAGCCGCTCTCGCCGACCACTGCCACCACTTCGCCTTTATTGATGCAAAAGGAGACGCCGTTGAGCGCCAGATGCCTGCCGGAGCGCCCCTCAAAGCTGACGCTCAGGTCGGTTATCTCCAGCACCGGTTGCGGGGCGGTGATCGATTCAGTGGCGCGGTTGCCTGCGTCCTGGTGTTGGGCAATGGCCGTCATCGTTACTCCACAGGGTTAAAGCCAGATGCGGCCAAGGTTGTAGGTCAGGTAGGGCGAGCTGTCGGCGGCCAGCCAAATCGGGCCATCGAGATCGACATACTCAGCCGCCAGCGTCACCGGCAGCGCTGCTTCCATCGCCAGCGAGGAGCCGAGCATGCAGCCGACCATGATGCGCATCCCGTAGCGGCGGGCTTCAGCGACCATCGCCAGCGCCTCGCTCAGGCCGCCGCATTTATCGAGCTTGATGTTGATAATCTCGTAACGATCGCCCAGCGCGGCGATGTCACCCCGGTGGTGGCAGCTCTCATCGGCGCACACCGCAATCGCATGGTGGAAGCCTGCCAGCGCCGCATCCTGCCCGGCAGGCAGCGGTTGCTCAACCATCGCCACGCCCTGCCCGGCCAACTGGTGCAGCAGCGGCTCCAGCGCCAGCCCGCTCCAGGCTTCATTGGCATCGACAATCAGGGTGGCGGTGGGGGCCGCCTGACGAATGGCGCGCACTTTGTCTACGATTTGCCGGTCATCGAGTTTGATTTTCAGCAGCAGCGCCCCGCGTGCTGCGGCATCGGCCGCTGCCAACGTCATCTTTTCCAGCGTGTCCAGACTGAGGGTTTCAGCGGTGATAACCGACGAGGGCGGCGTCATGGCAAGGTGCTGCCACAGCGTTTGTCTGGCCAACGCCGCATTCAGTCGCCACAGCGCGCAATCGAGCGCGTTGCGCGCCGAACCCGGCGGCAGCGCGAGCTGCAACGCAGCCAGGCTGAGGCCGCTTTCCACCGCCTGACGCACGCTTTCCAGTTGTTGGATGACGCTTACGGGCGTTTCCTGATAATGCGCGGTGGGCGTGCATTCTCCCCGGCCAATAAACCCGTTCTCTTCCAGCGTGACGCGCACCACGGTAACGGCGGTGCGGGTGCCGCGCGCAATGGCAAACGGGCGCGCCAGCGGCAGTTCTATGCTTTCAATATGCAACTGTCGCATCGGCTTACCCCTGCGCCTTGAGCAGGGCGGCAATGTCATCAATGCCGAAGCGAATCGGGTCGGTGGCTGGCACGCCAAAACGCGTGCTTAAGGCCAGACAATAGTCGCGTGCTTCCTGCTCGGCGTAATTCGAGGTGTTGATGGCCAGCCCCGCCAGCTGTACCGCCGGATTGGTGACGCGCGCGGTGCGCAGGCAGGCGTCGATGCATTCCTCCAGCTCCACCATCGGCTGGTGCGGCAGGTGGCGCATATGCGGGCGGCCCATTTCGTGGCACATCACCAGCCAGTGTGGCTGTGCGCCGTGGATAAGGCCGGTTGTCACGCCCGCGTAAGAGGGGTGAAACAGCGACCCCTGACCTTCGACGATATCCCAGTGGTCATCGTCATTGGCCGGTGACAGCGCTTCGGCGGCACCGGCAATAAAATCGGCAATCACGGCGTCAATGGCGATGCCGTCACCGGCGACCAGCACACCCGTCTGGCCGGTGGCGCGAAAATCGGCCTTCATGCCCTGTTTGCGCATCGCCGCTTCCAGCGCCAGCGAGGTGTACATTTTGCCGACCGAACAGTCGGTGCCGACGGTTAACACCCGTTTGCCGCTGCGCGCTTCACCGCTGCCGACCGTCAGTTCCGGGCGCATGTGGCGAATATCGAATAACTGCACCTGATGCTGTTCGGCCAGTGCCGACAAGCCGGGAACGTCTGTCAGGCGCTGATGCAGACCGTTGGCGACGTTCATGCCCGCTGCGATGGCCGCGCGCACGGTATCAAGCCAGTGCGCGGGCAGAAAGCCACCGGCGTTAGCCGTGCCCAGCACCAGCGTTTTCGCACCCTGGGCGCGTGCTTCGGCAATATCCAGATCGTCTAATCCCAGCGACACCGTGCTGCCCGGCAGACGCAACTGCCCGACACACTGTTCGGCACGCCAGGTGTGAATGCCGCGCGCGGTTTTCACCGCCAGCGGGTCGGTCACATCGCCAAGAAAAAGCAGATAAGGTTGAGGGATCAGCATGCTGTCTTGTCCGTGGTTGTCTACAGAAGATGCTTAAGACTATTCCACGGCGCTTTTTTTCTGACGAATGCTTGTTTATGGCAGGGGTATAACCTGAGGCTATAGCGGTAAATTATCTAATTTACTGTTATTTAATGCTTAATTTATTTTCTGCCGCCGGGATATAGCGCAGAGGTATACCCAGACAGGCAGATCAAAAACGTTTGCCTCACCCGAGAGCGGCAGGCGGGCCGTAATACATCACTGCTGACAGGCTTAAGGCGGACAACAGCACCACCAGCGTGAGCAGGCGCATCATCAGGCGTGATGCCCGGCTACAAGGGTGGCCGTTTTGCGCCAGTATGCTCAGGCGTAAACGCGCCCATAGATAGGTCATCGCGCTCATCGCCAGTAACAGGCCGCCGGGTATCAGCCACATCAGGGCGTGCGTTTGCCCGCCGACTCTGAGCAGCAGCAGGCTGTCCAGCAGCAGCACAAATGCGGTGCGAGACCAGGCCAGCCGCGTTCTTTCTGGCTGTAAACCGGGGTCGCGTATCACAGTGGCAGGGCGCGGTATCATGGCGTTAGTGCAACATAGTTAGAGTTAGTGCAATACAGTGAGTGCAATACAGCTAGTGCAACACAATCACCAGCGCCAGCACCCCCGACAGGGTGCAGACCAGGCTTGCCATTACCAGCAGTAACCGGGTGTAGGGCAGCGGTTGGCCGGTGCGCATCGCTTGTTCATTGCCCGCCCAGCGGCGATAGGCCATCCACGCCAGCAGCGCGGAGGCCAGCGACAAAAAAATAGCCGCCACCGTGCGCAGCACCGGTGTCGCCAGCATCGGGGCAAACTGGTCGATGGCGATAGCCCCGGCGAGAAATGCCAGCGCGGTACGAATCCACGCCAGAAACGTGCGCTCATTGGCCAGCGAGAAGCGGTAGTCCGGCGCTTGCCCCTGCTGCTGCCAGTGGGAGGCGCGCGCGTGTGGCGACGGGCTGGCGTCCGTGTCAGACGGTGGTTTTGGTATCGATGATTCTGATACCGACGGTTCTGCTATCGACGGTCTTGATACCGGTGATGATAAAGGTGCGCGGCTCATGTTTTCATGGCTGATAAAGACGTAATGGCGGCATTTTACTGCGCGGCGAGGGCCTGCTCCAGCGGCCTGTCTCGGTTATGCGTAGCATCGCGCAAAGTGTGTCAGGCGGTGGTGAAGTTTTCATCGTCACTGGCGGTAGGCAGGGGCGGGGTAAGCCCGTATAATGCGCGCCAGTTTAACGAACCCGCCGGAGATGAGCCATGCGCCCAACAGGTCGAAGTGCCCCGCAAATTCGCCCTCTCACATTTACCCGTCACTACACCAAACATGCCGAAGGGTCGGTTTTGGTGGAGTTTGGCGATACCAAGGTGCTGTGCACCGCCACCGTAGAGGAAGGGGTACCGCGCTTTCTGAAAGGCCAGGGACAAGGCTGGATTACCGCTGAATACGGTATGTTGCCGCGCGCCACCCACAGCCGTAACGCCCGCGAAGCCGCCAGAGGCAAGCAGGGCGGCCGCACGCTGGAAATTCAGCGCCTGATCGCCCGCTCCCTGCGTGCAGCGGTGGATTTGGCCAAACTCGGCGAGTACACCATCACGCTGGACTGCGACGTATTGCAGGCTGATGGCGGTACGCGCACCGCCTCTATCACCGGTGCCTGCGTGGCGCTGGCGGATGCGCTCAATGGCCTGGTCGCCAGCGGTAAGCTGAAAACCAGCCCGCTGAAAGGCATGGTCGCGGCGGTATCGGTCGGCATCGTCAACGGCGAGGCGGTGTGTGATCTTGAGTATGTCGAGGATTCGGCGGCAGAAACCGACATGAACGTGGTGATGACCGAAGATGGCCGCATGATAGAAATTCAGGGCACCGCCGAGGGCGAACCGTTCAGCCATGACGAGTTGCTCTCCCTGCTGGCGCTGGCGCGTCAGGGGATTGAAGAGATTGTCCGTGCGCAAAAAGCCGCACTGACGGCGTAATGAATGTTTAAAGCGACCTGCGGGTCGCTTTTTTTTGGTGTGTGGTGGCCCAGGCCGGTAGCGTGCTGGCTTTGCGCCACCCCGTGATGACAAGAGAGGGAGTCATGAAGGCCTATCAGCGCCAGTTTATCGAGTTCGCACTGAGCAAGCAGGTTTTGAAGTTTGGCGAATTTACCCTGAAGTCCGGGCGCATCAGCCCCTATTTCTTCAATGCCGGTCTGTTTAATACCGGGCGCGATCTGGCGTTACTGGGGCGGTTTTATGCGGCGGCGCTGGTGGATGCTGGCGTTGAGTTTGATGTGCTGTTCGGGCCCGCCTACAAAGGGATTCCGATTGCCACCACCACCGCCGTGGCGTTGGCCGAGCACCACGATCGCGATGTGCCTTACTGCTTTAACCGCAAAGAGGCCAAAAACCATGGCGAGGGCGGCAATCTGGTCGGCAGCGCGCTGCAAGGGCGCATCATGCTGGTGGATGACGTTATCACCGCTGGCACGGCCATCCGTGAATCGATGGCGATTATCGCCGCGCAGGGTGCCACGCTCGCCGGGGTGTTGATAGCGCTGGATCGTCAGGAGCGCGGGCAGGCCGAGTTGTCTGCGATTCAGGAAGTGGAGCGGGATTATCAGTGCAAGGTGACATCCATCATCACGTTGCGGGAACTGATTAGCTATTTGGCCGAAAAACCGGAAATGGCCGCGCATCTGGACGCAGTAACGGCGTATCGCGCGCAGTTTGGCGTGTAAGCGCGCGTGCGGCTCAGGCTTTATCGCCGTTGAGTGAGCCGCTGCCTGTTATCACCTGCATACGGCGTGGCGTGCCAACCACGCCTGCGGTTATTGCAACTGTGCCGCCAGCAGCGGCCAGCGGGTGTCGAAATCCTGCGTAGGCAGGGTGCGAAACGCCGAGCGGGTAAAGCGGGAAAGCATGCCTTCGCAGAAGGCCAGCAACTGGCTGGCGAGTAGCGTTTCATCATGCCGGAACGCCTGCCCGGTGCGTAATTTGTGTTCACGCAGTACCTGGCGCAACTGTGACTCGATGCGGTCAAACAGCTGGTTGATGCGCCCTTGCAGGCGGTCTTGCTCAAACATCAGCGCATGGCCGGTGAGAATACGCGTCAGGCCCGGATTCTTTTCAGCAAACCCCAGAATCAACAGTAAAATCAGCCGCAAGCGGTTGAAGGTCTCTTTCTCGTCTTGCAAAATCAGGTTGATGCGGGTTGTCAGGCTGTTTTCGATAAACTCGATCAGGCTGTCAAACATGCGTGTTTTGCTGGGAAAGTGCCGATAAAGCGCGGCTTCGGAAACGCCCACGGCGGCGGCAAGCTTGGCGGTGGTAATGCGTTGGCTGCCGTCACTGGACTCCAGCATTTGCGCCAGCGCTTGCAGAATTTCCTCGCGGCGATTCTTCTTGGTGTTCTCTTTCTCTGCCATGTCAGAAAAAACCCTTGCTAAAAATGTAACGGCACAACGCCCAACGGCGCCACAGTCACGGATGTGCTGTGGCTTTATGGTTGTCTTGTGGCCAGAACAGGGGATTAGTGACGACCGGAGTGGCCAAATCCCCCTTCTCCTCGTTCACTACCGGCAAAATCGTTGACCAGATTAAACTCAGCCTGCACCACAGGAACGAACACCATCTGTGCGATGCGCTCGCCGGGCGTAATGGTAAAAGACTGGCTGCCACGGTTCCATACCGACACCATCAACTGGCCCTGATAATCAGAGTCAATCAGCCCGACCAGATTACCCAGCACCACGCCATGCTTATGGCCAAGCCCCGAGCGCGGCAGAATCACCGCCGCCAGTGACGGGTCGGCAATATGGATAGCCAGCCCGGTTGGCACCAGCGTCGTTTCTCCTGCCGCCAGTTCGATGTTGCTATCCAGACAGGCGCGTAAGTCCAGTCCGGCCGAACCGGGGGTCGCATAAGTAGGCAGCGGGAATTGCTGCCCGATACGCGCATCAAGAATTTTTACGTCGATTTTTTTCATCATAACGGCGGACAATCTCGTCAATTAACTGTTGGCCCAATAGGTGTTTGCTGCCGTGCGGCAGGCATTTTTCACCCTCCGGCCAGAAAAGATGCAGGGTGTTGTTTTCCGAATTAAACCCTTGATCGGAAATAGAAACATCATTCGCGCAGATCAGATCCAACTGTTTGCGGGCCAGTTTCTGGCGTGCGTATTCTTCCACATTACAGGTTTCGGCGGCAAACCCGACAACATAAGGGCGATTTTCCGCCATCGCCGCCACATCGGCGATGATATCTGGATTTTTCACCAGAGTGATGCTGATTTCGTCGCCCTGCTTTTTGATTTTTTCATCGGCGATAGTCTGGGCGCGGTAGTCTGCGACGGCGGCACAGCCTATCACGATGTGTTGTTCGGCGGCGTGATGCATAACCGTTTGGTGCATTTCCAGCGCGGTGGTGACGTCAACGCGGTTGACGCCCGCCGGTGTCGGCAGGTTGACCGGGCCCGCGACCAGGGTCACTTGCGCCCCGCGAGCGGCCGCCGCGCCAGCGATAGCAAATCCCATTTTTCCTGAGCTGTGATTACTGATAAAACGCACCGGATCAAGCGCTTCACGCGTCGGGCCAGCCGTTATCATAATCTTCAGCTGTTGCATATCGTTGACAGGCGCACTGGCGGTGAACTGCGCCGCGACCCTTGCCACGATATCTTGCGGGTCAAGCATACGGCCAGGGCCGACATCGCCACAGGCCTGGCTGCCGCTATCCGGCCCCCAGAGCATCACGGCACGCGATGACAATAGCTTGAGGTTATGCTGTGTGGCCGCCGCGCGGTACATCTGCTGGTTCATGGCCGGGGCCAGCGCGACGGGAGCGGCTGTTGCCAGGCAAACCGTGGTGAGCAGGTCATTGGCCATGCCTGCGGCAAGGCGTGCGATAAGGTCGGCTGACGCCGGTGCCAGCAGCACCAAATCGGCCCATTTCCCAAGCTCAATGTGCCCCATCGCCGCTTCGGCAGCCGGGTCAAGCAAGTCGGTCGAAACCGGATAACCGCTGACGGCTTGTAGCGTCAGCGGTGTGATAAACGCGCTGGCGGCTGGGGTCATCACCACGCGGACTTCCGCCCCCCGCTCGCGCAGGCGTCTGACCAGCTCCGGGCACTTATAGGCTGCGATACCGCCGCTGATGCCCAGTACAATGTGTTTACCCAACAGAGGTGTCTCTGCCTGCTGTGTTTCCGCCAGCAACGTGCCGGAGTGCCCATGCAGACCGGAAGAATCTGTCATCGTTATATCCGCTTGTCAGCCTAAAAGGGCGGCTATTTTATCATAAGTCGTGAAAATCGGCCCGGATGGTAGGTTTTTCATCACCCGCCCGCGCCACACCGGTCGGCGGGTGTGGCGGATGGGCGAGAGGTGATAGCAGGCCAGGCAGAGGATTACTGGCAGCGTTTGAAGACAGGCAGGTGGTTATCTTGCGAGGCATCCCGCAGTTTTTGGAACAGCACCACGATGTCACGATGCCGATTAACGAGCGGAATCAGGTTTTTATCGTACATATCGCGGTTCGCGATTTCGGCTTTTACCGCCATGGCGCAGGCCTGTTTTAACGTAGCCGGAAGGCTTGCTTTGGCTCTGTCGCTGCCGGAGAGCGTGTTGGGCGGCACCGCCATGCCATAGCTTTGCATTAGCTGCGCCAACATATACGCATGGTTTTGTTCAGCCTGAACAATGTGTTTGAAGGGCGTTGCCTGGCCCCATTTTTCCGCTGCCGCCGCATAGAAGGCTTCGGCGCGATACTCGTCATGCAGCGCGGTGCGCAGCGCAGTCTGAGCGTCTTTATCCAGCGGTGATTGCGCAGAAAATGCAGGGAATGCAGAGAAAGACAGGGTAGCTAGCAGTAAACCTAAACCGGTAAGTCGTTTGCTGTTCATCGGCGGTGACTCCATCTGATTGGTTAAATTCTTTTATCATTTTGCTGGCTTGAAAGAGTGTGAGCTTTATCCCTTTTATGGTTTTTCTATGGCTTTTCGTCAGTGTTGCCGTCATTGCTGCGAGCCGCTTCGCATGCGCTGAATCGGCCTGTCGAGGCGCGGTTGCGGTCATGAGATGATAATGTTCACCCCGGCGGTGGGGTGTGATGGCGAGCGAGCGGAACATGGAAGCAGAACATGGAATGGAATGACGGGTGTGCGCCGCGAGAAAAATTGATGTCGTTTGGCGTTGCGGCATTGAGTGATGCCGAATTACTGGCGATTTTTTTGCGTACCGGCGTTGAAGGCGTGCATGTGATGCAACTGGCGCAAAACCTGTTGCAGCAGTTTGGCTCGTTACACCAACTAATGACGGCGGACTGGGCGGCATTTAGCGCGGTGCGCGGGGTGGGAGTATCGAAATATACCCAGTTGCAGGCGGTGGCAGAGTTATCCCGCCGGTTATTCTCATCGCATCTGGCGCGGGAAGATGCCATGCTCAACCCGCAGGTGACGCAACAGTACCTGCAATTGCTGCTGGCTCATCATGAGCGGGAAGTTTTTTTGGTGATGTTTCTGGATAATCAGCATCGGGTAATTGAGCATCAGGAGATGTTTGCCGGAACCTTACACAGCGTGGAAGTTCACCCGCGTGAAATTGTACGGCAAGCGCTAAAGCTGAACGCCGCCGCGCTGATTTTGGCCCACAACCACCCTTCCGGGCGTGCGGAGCCCAGCCAGGCTGACCGGTTGATAACCAATCGCATCATTACGGCCTGCCAATTACTGGATATTCGGGTGCTGGATCATCTGGTGATTGGGCGCGCAGAGTACGTCTCTTTTGCCGAGCGGGGCTGGATTTGAAGATATTTCCGCGATCCTTGGGGATCTTTAGCTGTTCGGGACTTGAGCGCATACGCTTCAGAGCGTATACTACGCCACCTTTGAGAATCTTGGGTGTGTGGCGTTAAGAGCCTATCTCAGCAGGTTTACCCTGATGACAGAGTCTTTTCAGTGAAGTTGCTGAGATGGGCTCTAGAGCCTGACGAGGCGGCCAACATCCTATACGAAGCTCGAGCTGATTTGATTTTTGGAGAATAGACATGTCCCGAGTCTGCCAAGTTACTGGCAAGCGTCCGGTGACGGGTAACAACCGTTCCCACGCAATGAATGCGACCAAACGCCGTTTTCTGCCAAACCTGCACTCCCATCGTTTTTGGGTTGAAGGTGAAAAGCGTTTTGTAACGCTGCGCGTATCTGCTAAAGGTATGCGTGTTATCGACAAAAAGGGTATCGAAGCGGTTCTGGCCGATCTGCGTGCCCGTGGTGAAAAGTATTAAGGAACTGAATCATGGCTAAAGGTGTTCGCGAGAAGATCAAGCTGGTTTCTTCTGCTGGTACTGGTCACTACTATACCACCACGAAGAACAAGCGTACTAAGCCGGAAAAACTGGAACTGAAAAAGTTCGATCCAGTTGTCCGTCAGCACGTTATCTACAAAGAAGCTAAAATCAAGTAATTTTAGTGGATATGAAAAACCCGGCTTCGGCCGGGTTTTTTTATGGTCTCATACGGAAAAACAGGAGGGAACATGCCTGAGTTACCTGAGGTAGAAACCAGTCGCCGGGGCATTTCACCGTGGCTGGTTGGTCATACCATTGCATATGCCGAGGTGCGTAATGCACGTTTGCGCTGGCCGGTCTCTCCTGAAATTTTGTCATTGAGCGATACGCCGGTGCTGAGTGTACAGCGGCGTGCGAAATACCTGCTGATAGAGTTACCCACAGGCTGGATGATTGTCCATCTCGGGATGTCGGGTAGCTTGCGGGTGTTGCCTGAATACAGTGAACCGGGCAAACATGACCACGTTGATTTGGTGATGGACAGCGGTAAGGTGCTGCGCTACACCGACCCAAGGCGTTTTGGCGCGTGGCTGTGGTGTACCGATTTGGCAACCAGTCCGCATCTTGCGCATTTGGGGCCGGAACCGTTGGATGAGGCGTTTTCCGCCGCCTATCTTTTTGCGCAGTCTCGCGGCAGAAAAACGGCGATAAAACAGTGGATTATGGATAATAAAACCGTGGTTGGCGTAGGGAATATTTACGCCAGCGAGTCGCTGTTTAGCGCCGGTATCCTGCCGGACAGGTCAGCGGGGTCATTGTCTGAAGAGGACGCGAACCAACTGGTCAAGGCGATTAAACAGGTGCTGCAACGTTCGATTGACCAAGGTGGCACCACGCTGCGCGATTTTCTGCAATCAGACGGTAAGCCGGGCTATTTTGCGCAAGCGCTACAGGTTTATGGCCGCAGCGGTGAGCCGTGCCATTACTGCGGTACGATAATCACGACTATCAAGCAGGGGCAGCGCAGCACCTTTTTTTGCAAGCGCTGCCAGCGATAATAGGCCGTGTTAAGGCAGGCTATTTCCCGGCTAATTTTTCCAGCAATGCGCTGGCGACCGGGGGCGGCAGAAAATGCGATACGTCGCCGCCGTGTCGGGCCACTTCTTTGACCAGCGTTGAGGAAATAAACGACCACTGTTCCGATGGCATCAGAAAAACGCTCTCCAGCGTCGGCATCAGGTGGTGGTTCATCTTGGCTAACTGCAATTCATACTCAAAGTCTGAGACCGCCCGTAGGCCGCGCACCAGAATGGTGGCGTGCTGCTGACGGGCGAAATTCGCCATCAGATCGGTAAACCCGACGACGTCAACATTCGGCAGGTGCTGTGTGGATTTTTTCGCCAATGCAACCCGCTCGTCGAGTGTAAACAGCGTGTTTTTGCCGGGACTGGCGGCGATGGCCAGAATCAGATGGTCAAACATACGCGTGGCGCGAGTCAGCAAATCAAGATGCCCGTTGGTCAGCGGGTCAAATGTGCCGGGATAAATCGCTCTAGTCTTTGTCATGCTGGCTTTCCTGAAGCTGGCTTGCTGAAGGTGTGCGTGGCTGGCGTGCTAATGCCCATAGTCCAGTATATTTGTTAAAGGTGTATTGTGCGTTAACCAGCGCCAGTAAAAATCCCTGTTTACCATCCAGGAAGCCCGCGCGTAAGAGCCAGGTTTTGGCGAATGCGCCCAGCGTATGCAGCACAATCGCCCCGAAATGACAGCGCTTACCCTGTTGAAAGCGCTCGGTGGCCCACGCCTGAGCGTAAGCAAGCTGCTTTTTTTGAAAATCGAACAGATTGCGGCATGTCAGGTGCATCAAATCGCCGTGCAGCGAGATAACGTTCGCACTGCCGTAATCCAGCGACTCGTGTACGGTATTGTCATTATAGCGGTAGTGTTTGGCATAAAGCCGGATGACGGCATCGGGATACCAGCCGCTGTGCCGCATAAACCGCCCGAGGAACAGATTACGCCGGGCACAGCGATACACCGTGTTGTCAGCCGGTGCCTCCAGCACCGCTTCGATAGCCTGACGCAGCGGCGGCGTGACCCGTTCATCGGTGTCAATCATGAAAATATAATCACCGCTGGCATACTGCTGCGCCAGTTGACGCTGTTGACCAAAGCCGCGCCAGTCGGTGTTTTGGTAGACCTGTGCGCCATAGCGGCGGGCGACATCCTGTGTGGCATCCTGACTGCCGGAATCCAGCACGATAATTTCATCGGCCCACTGCACGGAGGCCAGGCAGTCGGGTAGCAGCTCGGCAGCATTGTGGCTGATGAGTACAACAGACAGACGTTTTCGGCTCATTACCGGCTCCGTGGTGGCAGATAAGGCTCCAGCAGCGTCAGCAAGCTTTGCAGCGCACCCTGATTTTTGTGCAACACTTCAACGGCGTGGTGGCCGTGGTAACGGCGGTAATCGTCGTCAGATAGCAATGTCGTCACTTGTTCTATCAGCGATGCGCTATCGCTAACGGTAATAAGCCCGTCAGCGGCTTGCAGCCGGGCACAGATATCTTTGAAGTTAAAGGTATGCGGCCCCATCAGTACCGGAATGGCATGAGCCGCAGGCTCCAGCGGATTGTGCCCGCCGCGCTCAATCAAGCTGCCGCCGACGAATGCTAAATCGGCAATGCCGTACAGTAGCATCAGCTCGCCCATGGTATCGCCAATCACCACATGTGTGCTGGCGGCAGGGACGGTGCCAGCGCTACGCAGTGTATGTGTCAGCCCGGCTTTTTCTACCAGCGCGGTGGCATCGTCAAAACGGTCTGGATGGCGTGGCACCAGGATTAACAAAAGATTAGGAAACGTTTTAAGCAACTCGACATGCGCTTGCAGGATAACGCTTTCCTCTCCTTCATGGGTGCTGGCCGCAATCCACACCGGCCGCTGAGAGGCCCACTGACGACGCAGCGTGACGGCGCGCGCCGCCAGTTCCGGCGTGACGGAAATATCGAATTTCAGGCTACCGGTGACATTTAACTGGCTGCGTTTTAAGCCCAGTTCGATAAAACGCTCGCCGTCTTCCGCGTTTTGCACCGCAATCATCGTAATGCGGCGCAGCAGGGTGGCCATAAAGCGGCCAAGCTTGCGATACCCCTTGGCCGAGCGTTCTGACAAGCGGGCATTGGCGATGATTAGTGGCGTCTGGCGTTGGTGCAATGCGGAGATAAAGTTCGGCCACAGCTCGGTTTCCATCACGATGACCAGTCGCGGCTGTACGTGGTCAAGAAAACGCGCCATGGCGTCAGGCAGGTCATACGGCAGGTAAACGTGGTAGACGTCTTTACCGAATGCCGATAGCGCACGCTCGGAACCGGTCGGTGTCATGGTGGTGACGGTAATCGGCAGAGACGGGTAACGGTGGCGCAGTGCGCGTACCAGCGGCACCGCTGCCAGCGTTTCGCCCACGGAAACCGAGTGCAGCAGGATACCGTCAGGCTTTACCTGACTGTTGTAGAAACCGTAGCGCTCTGCCCAGCGTTTGCGGTAAGCGGGGATTTTACGGCCACGCAACCACAGGCGTATCCATATAAGCGGTTGAATTATATAAAATAGTAAGGTGTACAAAGTTTGTAGCATAGTCATCAGTATTATATTCGTAGTAGAGAACCGGGCATTGTCTTCAGGGTGCCCACGGTGCGTGCTATGGATATCGGTGCGCTCTTGATATCGACGAGCCTTGATATCGACGAACCTTGATATCGATAAGCCTTGATATCAAAAGAAGCGCACGATGGCGACCCACCGCAGCGCGGCGTCACCCAGAGCCAATTAATGCGAGTCTGCCAGCGCCAGATAGCGCGCGCAGATCGCCTCAAGGCGATAGCGATCGAGCTGTTCTGCCTCGATCGACGGCGGCGACTGCAACACCGACAGCATTTTATCCGCCAGATCGCGCTCGTTCAGATCGGATAAACCGCGCGCCAGATCGCCGGTTAAAATCTCTTTCGGGCCGCCCGGGCAGCGTGTACTGACCACCGGCGTACCGCAGAACAGGCTTTCGACCAGAACATTGCCAAAACCTTCGCTGTCAGAACTGAGCACCAGCAAACGCGCGTGGCGAATATAGGGATAGGGGTTGTCGCAAAAGCCGTAAAAAATGACCCGTTCGGCAATGCCAAGTTTTTCAGCAAGCTGTTGTAATCGCTGCGTATATTCGCTTGACCCCTTGCCTAGCAGCAGCAACGGTAGCGTGATGCCGCTCAGGGCATACGCTTGCAACAGGCGATCGTGGCGTTTGTGCGGATGCAGACGCCCGACGTGAATGAGGTACGCTTTGCCCGCCATCTCACAGGGTTGTGCGGCAAGCTGCACAATCTGCTCAAAGTCGAACGGGTTATTGATGACTTCGGCGCGGCTGGGCGTGACCTGAAACGCATGGCGCATATCGTCAAGTACGGCCTGCGAGACGGCAACCAGGTTACGGTGCTGGTAAACGCGCTGAATTTTTTTGCGTTTTAGCCAGCGGGAAAAGCCCTGACGATGACCAATATAAGACGGTGAAAACATGCCGTGCAGACAAAACCAGACGTTGCTGCGCTTTAGCGCCGCGCAACGAGCGACGATGCGATCGGTTTTATGCAAATTAGACAGCACCAGATCGAAGTTGCCGTGGCGGGATTCCGCTGTGCGGATGGCCGTATCCAGCGCGTTTGCCCGGCGCGCCAGCTCGTTTAATTTGCGCCAGGGCGACGAGCAGCGGTCAACAAGGGTCTGATAAGTCAGGCCCGCCGGTAGCGGGTATGCCTGCACATCCCGTAACGAAAATAGCGAAACCTGATGCCGGGCGGCGATCAACCCCTGCGCGAGCGTCAGTACCACTTTTTCCGCTCCGCCACCGGGCAGGCCATCGATAACGATCAGGATCCTCATGCGTTACTCCAGTATGGTTTGGTAGAGCGAGATGAGCTTTTGCGACAGTTTTTGCGGCGACTCATCAAGGATGCGATGACGCGCAGCCGCGCCCATACTACTACCGGGGGCTGCGGATGGCAGCGCCATTATTGCCTCGGTCAGCGCGGTAATATCCAGCGCATCGCAAATGTATCCGTTATTGCCTGATTGAATAAACTCTGCGCCTCCGCACGTTGTTGAGGTAATAACCGGCAGGCCGCACGCCATGGCTTCCAGAATAACATTCGGGAAGGGGTCGTAGAGCGTCGGTAATAGCAGGCCGTCGGCGGCGTGATAATAGGGCTGCGGGTTTTTTTGTACACCGACAAAACGCACCCGTGATGCGCACCCGAGCGATGTGGCAAGAGCGCGGTATTTGCGTTCGGCTTTATCCTGGCCGACGACAATCAGGTAGCGGTCTGTGGTGGCCAGTGCGCGGATGGCGGCATCCAGCCCTTTGCGCTCGAAGCCCGAGCCCACGAACACCAGCACGGTGCTGTGCTCTGGCAAGGAGAGCGCAGCGCGCACCTGTTGGCGCTGTTCGGCGTTGGCGGGCAGAAAGTGCTGGCTGTCGATAGCGTTATAAATGACGTGAATTTTACTGGCCGGTAGACCAAATTCGTCCATGATCTCGCGTTTTATCATCTCCGCATTGCAGATAACGGCTTTGAGCTGCGGCGCACGGTACATTGCTGTTTCCGCCTGCATCACATAGCGGTGAAAGCGGTTAGCGAACAGCAGTTTGCTACGCCAGCCCGGTAAGAGCCGCGCACGCTGCTGTAGCCAGCGATGGTGAACGCCATCACCGGCCCGGTAGATATCACAACCGGCGATACGTTCATGGCTTTGCACAATGTCAAAATGCTGCTGTTGCCACAGGGTTCGCGCCGCATTGGCGAAACCGCGCTCGCGGCTAATACGCCCCCAGTAACCGGGATTGCAGATATGTAGCTGCCAATCGGCCTTTCTGTTGCCCTGCCATTCTCGCGTAATCACGTTCAATTGCAGATTTTCGGTGGTCAGCGCTTCCAGCGCCCGTCCGACAAACCGTTCTGCGCCACCATCGGGGCGGTATTTTTGCCGAACTATCGCAATGCGTAGTGGTGTCACGGTAAGTGTCTCCTGGCGGCGGCAATCACATCCTCTGCGGGAATAAGATCCAGATAGCGCTGCTCGGTGTTGGTATCAATATCATCAGGATCGGGCAAGTCGCCATAGTGACCCGCCCAGATAACCTCTCCACTCGCCTGCCAGGGGTGCCAGAACGTCAACTTCGAGGGGCCAAACAGAGCAATGCAGGGTGTGTGTAGCGCGGCGGCCATGTGCATTGGCACCGAATCTACGCCGAGAAATAACGCGGCGTGGTCAATGAGCGCGGCCAACTGGCGTAGCGTCAACTGGCCAGAGAGCGAAACCACGCGTTCTTTGGGCGCATGCGCCATAATCTGCGCCACCATGCGTTGCTCGCTGGCATCCGGCCCGGAGGTTAGCACAACGTCATAGCCCTCTTGATGCAGAGCGTGAATAACCTCCGCCCATTTCCTCTCGTCCCAGCATTTGAAGAACCAGCGAGAGGTCGGTTGCACGACAATATAACGCTCGGCGGTCTGTTGCTGTTGCAGGCACTGTTGCGCGTGTTGCCAGTCTGACGGGGTATAACACATCGAGACCTGCGTATTGAGCGCAGGTAAACCTAATGGTGCCAGAATAGACAGATTCTGTTCGACCGTGTGCTGGGTGGCGTGATTCTCGGTATCCACCAACTGGCTATGGCAAGCGCGCCAGAAAACGCTCTGACGTTTAGGAAAGTTGAAACCGAGCTTGATAGGTGCGTTTGTCAGGCCGGTAATCAATGCGCTACGCCACTGGTCGGCCAGGTTCACCACCATGTCGTAGCCCTGTTTTTTAATGTCTTTGAGCAGGCGGTACTCATGAGCCAGGTGTGCGGCAACGCCCAGTTTCTTCCACTGGCGATCGATAGTTGTCAGCCGGTGGATTCGGGGGTGTGCTGCCAGCATCTCTTGTGTTTCCAGATACATGAGCACGTCTATCCTGGCATTCGGATAGCACTCACTCAACGTATTGATAACAGGAGTAATCAGCAACATGTCGCCATGATGGCGCAATTTAATCAGCAAAATACGCTGGATCGCGTTGGCTGCGACGTTATGATTCATCAGCGGCGGTTCTCATTGCAAGCAGGCCGTGATTTTAAATGACATCGCTATGAGTGGCTACTGTTGTTCGCGCTAGCGAACGCGTTATGCCTGCCTTAACCCGTCTTCAGCCGCGCTAAGGCTGATATTTGCGGTTTACGGCGTGAAGGCTGCTTGCGTAACATAGGTTTCCCGATTATCAGGTGAATATTTCCATGAGCAAACCCGCGTTTATCATTACGATTGATACGGAAGGCGACAACCTTTGGCAGAATGACGAGCGTATTTTGACGGAAAATACCCGTTATTTGCCGCGTTTTCAGGCATTGTGTGAACAATATGGTTTTAAGCCAACCTGGCTGACCAACTATGAAATGGCCAGCGATCCTGCGTATGTTGAGTTTGCGCGTGATGTTATCGCCAGAAATCAAGGGGAGGTCGGGATGCACCTGCATGCCTGGAACAGCCCCCCGCTGTTCGCTCTGACGGACAATGACTGGCACTACAAACCCTATCTTATCGAATACCCTGAAGCGGTCATGCGCGAGAAAATTGCCTACATGACCTCCTTGCTGGAAGACACCTTTCAGGTGCCGATGCATAGCCACCGGGCCGGGCGCTGGGCTATGAATGCCGATTATGCCAGGCTGCTGGTGGAGTTCGGTTATCGGGTGGATTGTTCAGTGACGCCGCGCGTCAATTGGCAAACGGCACCGGGCGCGCCGAATGGCGAAGGGGGCACCGATTATCGCCATTTTCCGCGTCAGGCGTATTTCATGGACATTCACCACATTGACCAGCCGGGTGATTCCGCCCTGCTGGAAGTGCCGATGAGTATTCAATATAAGCATCATGCAGTGATTAATGGGCTCAAGCAGGCTTTTGGTGCGTTGGCAGGTAAAAAGCGCAGTCCTTCAGTGCATTGGCTACGCCCGAAAAGAAATAATCTGGCGCAGATGAAAATGGTGGTGGAAAAGACGCTGGCCGAGGGCAGTGATTATGTGGAGTTTATGCTGCACTCCTCTGAGTTTATGCCCGGTGGCAGCCCAACCTTTACTGATGAGGCACAGATAGAAGCACTGTATGACGACCTGACAGCGCTGTTTGCCTGGTTATCAGAACGCACCGAGGGCAAAACACTTTACGAATACTATCAGAGCGTCAAGGTTGCTAAAGCATGAAAAAGGGTTGGAAATTCAAAGCGGTTGATTTTTACCTGCGCCTTGTTGCCGCCAGAAAAGCACGCCTGCAACCTGCGCAGCAGTTGGTGAACGAAACCGATTTTTCCCATATCGTGATTTATTCGACGACGGCGTTGGGCGACTTTATGTTTAATACGCCAGCGATACGCGCCGTTCGTCAGCGTTTCCCTGACGCCACCATCACGTTAGTCGTGCATAAAAAACTCTATGAGTTTGTTGCCGACGGGCAGGACTGGCAGCATGTTGTGTGCTGGAACAGTAAGGTCAATAGCGTTCCCCGATTGGTGAAGGATATTCAGCGCATAGCCTTACCTGATTTGGCGATTATCCTGCATTCTCACGACCCTTATGATTATTTAAGCGCCGTACTGTCTGGCGCTCGTTATGTGCTGCGCGATAACCATCAGGATGGCATTGAAGCGATGAACCGCTGGTTGTCTGGTTATGTCATGGGGTTTCATGGGCATTTTATCCAGCGCCGCCTTGAACTGGTGGCGATGCTGGGGGCGGATATTCGCGATATTTCCATGCGTATTCCTTTTCCGCTGATGCCGGTCACGAAATCCAACGCGCGCCGGGTGATTGGTTTTCAAATGGGGGCTTCAACGCCCGAACGTTGCTGGCCCGTTGACTATTTTGCCGATTTAGCTGCGCGCTTGCTTGCCTCGGATGAGCGCATTGAGATTGTGCTGATTGGCGGAGGCGATCGGGAAGTGGCGCAAGGTCAGGCATTTTTCAGCGCTCTTGCCAGCCACTACCATGGTCGGGTGGACAATAAAATCGGCGCGACCACGCTTAAAGAGTTAGTGGCCGTTATTCAGGGTATGGATCTGCTGTTAACCGGCGATACCGGGCCATTGCATCTGGCGATAGCGCTACGCGTGCCGACGGTGAGCCTGTTTGTGGGCGCGATCCCGGCTGTTACCGGGCCTTATCAAGACCCACAGCTGCATGATGTGCTGTATGGCGTGCAAAATAATCTCAACACCCAGGTCGATAATCGAATGAGGATTATTGCGCCAGAGCAGGTAGAAACCAAAGTCCGCGAGCGTATCAAAACGATAGACGCTGCTTAATCGGCATAAGGCCAATTCCGTGCTACGTCATTATCGCGTATCGCGGATTATGGCCTTGACGAGACACCTCTTTCGGGCAGCGGCCTGAAAGAGGGTATTTTTAGCGGGCAAGAAAGCCAAAAGCGTAACGCAGCCACCATAACGGCTTCCACCAGCGGTTTTCCGGCGGTACGGGGGCAGGGCGATTATGCACGTCGATTATCTGCCAGGTGAAATTCAAAAACATTCGGCTATGGCCGTAATCTTTGCCATAGGTTTCGATTTCCTGTTTTTTTCTCGCATCGACAGGCGTGTTGGCGGAAAGATCGCGCTGCAAGGTATGGTAGGACTTTTCCCGGTCAAGATTGCGCTCCGAACAAAGGTACTTTTTCGGTAAGTAGCGCTGAACAGAGCCCTGATATTTCTGGTACTTCACGAAGCGATAATCTTCAGCGCCATAATTACCGGCAAACTCTTCGTCATAGCCAAAGAAACGCATGAACCGTGCGCGAGACATGAAAAACAGGTTAGAGTGACCTTTGTAGATTTTTCCCGGATTTTCCGGCGAGTTTCTATAGATCTTAAAGAAGGAACGTCCGGGATTACGACGTTCAACCATATATCTTAATGTATTTTCATGAATGATGTGATCGAGGTCAGTCACGACAAATTTATCTGATTGCGCATAGAGTACGCCGAGATTTCTGGCACCCGCCTGATTCCACTTTATATCTTCATTGATTTTTAACCATGTGATGTTGAGGTTAAAATCAGGAATATCGTAGCTGACGGGGGAACCATCATCCACGATGATAAATTGAATCATATCCAGCAGTGCCGGGTCATACTGTTCATATTCCCGCAACAGTGAAACAACAGAATTTATATCGCTTTGGTCACAATAAAAATGAGTAATATAACTCAATTTTATGTGGGCCTTATCTACCTTTCTTCTTAATAAAATGTTACTGTTCACGGCGTTCTATTTTCTTTAAAAAATAATTTTGTTATGTTAGCATATAACTTGGTATTCAATCAATTGGTTAAAATTAAGTGTTTTTAATTAATTGATTTTTATGAAAGAAATGATTTTTTTATTTCATCAGATATTGGCCTGGTGTTTATGAGCATGACGACTGAGGTTTTCAGGTGATAATAATATGACTTATCTAAAGTTATTAAAAAATAATATTGATTACGCAATCTATTTTCTTATATTGTTATTTTCATCTTCCTCAGTGTTTCTCTCTTTTCTTGATGCCAGTTATTCCCGGGTTTTTTTCTATCTTGCATCGTATTTGAGTTTTATTTTCATTTTTCTCTCCAAGTTTTCTTTGCCGCACCGATTCTCTGTGGGGTGCTCTAAAGGATATAAATGGTTATTTGGTGCGATATTTCTCTTGGGACTAAGTAAATTAGGATGGTTCTATTATGAGTATATCGGGTCGATTCATCATCATTTAGATGATGCATATTTCAATGCAGGCAAGCGTTTACTGCTCTCTGCCATAATCGGTGTCAGTCTGGTTTTATTTTCCCCTTTAAATATACAGCTGCATAAAAAAATTAAAGATGGATTGTTTGCGCTGTTCGTCTGCTGTTTTTTAACCGCGTCAATCGTTGGTGTTTGGCAATATCTTCATGGTGTTGAACGCGTGGATTTTTTAACCAGAAGGGCAACGGATGGTGCGTATATGTATGCTGCATTATCCATGGCGACAATGGTGATAATAACAGAGTATATTCGTCACTGGATGCGTTTTGTGGCGGTTTTTATTGTTTTTGTTATCAGTTATACCGTGATACTGTTGACTGATACACGAAATATGGTTTTTGCATTTCCTTTTATATTTTTGTTTACCGCATTTTGCGCTATGCGGGTATTAAAAATAAAATGGATTTTGGTTTTTGTTTTGCTCTTAAGCAGTATGATTTGTATTAATTATAATAAAATCTCTCACCGAATGAGTGATGCCGTCAATGAGACACAGGGGTTCGCAAATTATAATGGCAACAATAGTGGCTCACTGAGTTCCCGGCTGGCAATGTGGCGATTGGGGATAGAATTTTTTATCCATCATCCTCTGGGTAGTAATAAAGAGGCGCGCAGCGAGTGGGCCAAAAATTATATTTCAACTGAGAATAAATATCAGGCAGCACTGCCTTATCTGGATGTTCATTTGCATAATGAAATTATCGATACGGCTAGTTTACAGGGCGTGCTGGGGGTGATTTTATTATTCTTATTTTATGTTTCTATTACACTGTATGCCTGGATAAATAAGAATTTTATTTTACTGTCCGTTAGCGCCATAATTATGACAAGCGGCTTGACGGATGTGATATTTATCAGCAGGGAACAAACGATATTTTTTACGTTAATGATAGTGCTGGCCTTGCTATGGCAAAGAAGCTGTCAGTCGTATAAAAAATTCTAACATGGAAACGCTTCTGGGTTAACCCAGAAGCGTTTTGGCTGCATTCATTATGTCATCAACAGCGATTGTCGAGATAGCGTGATGCTTATCTTCTGACGTTATCTGAATCGCCTCAGGATATCCTGGCCCCCACACGCGGCTATTGATGAACGCACCGTGCATATCATTTCCATATAAACAAACTAATGGCTTCTTCCAGACAGCAGCGAGATGAACGATGGCCGTATCCGGTGAAATGATCAGGCTGGCGTGTTGGATAAGTGCCGCTGCGCTTTCTAGCGAAGAGAACGGATTAATATAAATATCTTCTAATTTTAAGGCCTGAATTCTTTCAGCGGAGCCAATAAGAATGATATTTACACCAGCGTATCTTTCTTTTAAGCATGAAACGATAAGGTGTAACTGCTGCTGTGAAATATCCCGACGATTATCGGCTGTATAAGGGTTAATAACAATCGTTTGCTGCCCTGGCAGAGACTGTAAAAAGGTGGTGACGTCTTGCATGACGCGGTCAGGGATAAAATAATCATAGTTAATACTGGGCGTTGCAATATTTATTGCCTGCATCAGCGCCAGATATCTGTCAGTGATATGACGATCGAAACCTTTATAGGATAAAGATAAATTGTAAAGGTTATATTTTTCCTTGTTGAAACCTACCACGTTCTTTGCGTTTATTTTTCTTAAAAAGCGGAGATGAAAGGGAGATATTTTGTCACCCATATCAATCACTAAATCGTATTTTTTTTCAGCAAATTGATTTGCTAACGATAACTTTTCCTGTAGATCGGATGGCGCGGTGATAATGTTATTGACGTATGGGTTGTGGGTGATCACCTGCGCATTATGTGCTCCACAGAGAACATCGACGATGTAACCCGAGGTGGCCAGTTCTCTGATTAATGATGTGGAAACTATCATGTCGCCAATCTTGTCATCGTCTCTTAATAACAGAACTGATTTGATGCCATCAAGCCGAAATGTCTCTCGCGTTTTTTTGTCAAACAAAAGGCGCGCAAGCCACAGGCGGAACTGCTTCATCGCGTAATTTCGCTGGCGGTTTAGCTCCCGTAATTTCACGAATCGCTTTTTAGACATGACTTAATCCGTTATGAGAACACACTAAATGAAAAACATGTTGAGCCGACAGTGACGACATCGTTTGGTCGGCAGAGGTCACTGCCGTTTGGTTTTTCCCATATCCGCCAATCAGACCCGGGTCGGTCGGGCCGTACAGCGTGATATTGGGCCTATCAAGTGCCGCAGTCAGGTGGCTTAAACCGGTGTCTACCGATACCACGGTTTGCGCGCCTGCCAGTACAGAGGCAACCTGCTCTAGCGTAAGCTTTGGCAGCACATCGACATGGGGGAAGCCTTCGGCAAGGCGCAGCGCGCGTTGATGTTCGTGTTCCGCTCCCCAGGGCAGCAAAATGCGTAACCCGGTTGGCGCGACCAGGGCTATTAGCTCGCGCCAGTGGGTTTCCGGCCAGTGTTTTTCATCACGCGTGGTGGCGTGCAAAAACACCAGATAAGGCGGCGTATCGACAGCAGACTCTGAGAGAAAGCGTGCGGCAATGGCATAGTCGCCTTGCTCTGCCGGTTTGCGGTAATTGAGGCTCATGGCAAACAGCGCGCGAATGCGTTCTACCGCATGTTGCTGGCGTGCGACCGGGTGGCGGTATTGATAGAACCAGCTTGCCAGCGGTTCTCGCGCACTTTTCCAGTCAAGGCCGTGCTTGTTGCCATGGGCCAGTCGTGTGACCAGCAAAGCGCTTTTCAGTAATCCCTGCGCGTCTATGACTGCGTCATAGCGCTTTTCCCGCAGGCGCTGTTTAAACGCCGCGCGTTCAGCACGAACCGGCGCACTAAACCAGTTTTTACGCCAGCGGCGAATGGCGACGGGAATGACGCGGTCAACTGCCGGATGCCAGCCGGGTATCTGGGCAAAGCCCTCTTCCACTACCCAGTCAAATTCAATGCCATGAATCACCTGCATTGCATCGGTCAATGCCGGTAGGGTGTGCAGCACATCGCCCATGGATGAGGTTTTAACAATCAGCACCCTCATGCTGGCGCCCCCTGAACAGCAATATGGCGTGACAGGGCTTCGAGTACCTGCTGTGGCTGAATGTCGATCAGGCTTTGATGGTAGCCCTGCTCGGCGTCCCCTTTACGTACCCGATGATAGCCGCTAATTAAGCGAATCACCTCGGCCTGCTGAGACAGTGGCGGTGTGAAGTCCGGGCTGCTGGGGCCATACAGCGCCACCAGCGGGCGGTTGAGCGCAGCGGCGACGTGCATCAGGCCCGAGTCATTACTGACTACCGCCTGACAAGCGGCGATCAGGACGACGGCTTGATCCAGCGAGGTCTGGCCTGCCAGATTTAAGCAGTATCCTTTCGCCTCGTGACTGAGCGTGGCGCAGATATCTTCCCCGGCCTGCCGGTCATTTGCAGAACCGAATAGCACTACCTGATAGCCGTTATCTATCAGTGATTGCGCCAGTGCGCCGTAATGATAGTGAGGCCAGCGTTTCGCCGGGCCGAATTCGGCTCCGGGGCAAAAACCAATAATAGGTCTCTGCCCGGCGAGCGGAAATGCGGCCAGTGCGGTAGCTTTTTCGGCTTCGCTGACGCTCAGTTGCGGTAAGTGTAGCGGCTGCGGCAGGTCGCTGGCGCTATGTATCCGATCGCGGCCATAGGCCAGCGCGACATAGCGTTGCACCATTAACGGGAAGGCGGCTTTATCAAGCACCCGCACGTCGTTCAGTAAGCCGTAGCGCATTTCGCCGCGCCAGCCGGTGCGCTGAGGGATGCGGGCAAAAAACGGCACCAGTGCGGATTTAAACGAATTGGGTAACACATAGGCGCGATCATAGTGCTGTTCACGCAGTCCCATGCCCAATTGCCGCCGTTCGCCAAGCGCCAGCGCACCGTGGCCAAGTGGCATGGCCAGCGCCTGATTGACCTCTGGCATACGCGCCAGCAACGGGCGGCACCAGGCCGGTGCCATGACATCAATCGAGGCTTGCGGGTATTGCGCGTTGAGCGTGCGATACAGGCTGTGCGACATCATCATGTCGCCTACCCACGACGGGCCGATGACCAGAATTTTCATACCGTTGGTATTTCCTTACGGCCAGACAAATCAAACGCTGCGGTTAAGCCAGGCAAGGTATTCAGTCACCCCTTGGGCGACGGTTTTGAACGGCTTGTCATAACCGGCAGCCCGTAATTTGCTGAGGTCGGCCTGGGTATATGCCTGATAGCGGCCTTTCAGTTTGTCCGGGAACGGGATGTATTCGACGCTGTCTTGCTTGTGCCAGGCCAGTACCGCATCGGCAACGGCCTGGAACGACTCGGCGCGGCCAGTGCCACAGTTGAAAATGCCGGAGACACCGTGCTGCCAGAACCACAGATTCACCGCTGCCACATCGCCGACATAAACGAAATCACGCTTGAAGTTTTCGCTGCCGCTGAACAGTTTCGGCTTTTCGCCCTGATTCAGTTGGGTATTGAGGTGGAAAGCCACGCTCGCCATGCTGCCTTTGTGACTTTCACGCGGCCCGTAGACATTGAAATAACGGAAGCCGCAAATCTGTGACTCAGCCTGCGGCAGAATCTCACGCACATACTGGTCAAACAGGAATTTGGAGTAGCCGTACACATTAAGCGGCTGTTCGTACTGGCGATCTTCAATGAAATTATCGGTACGGCCACCGTAGGTTGCCGCAGAGGAGGCGTACAGGAATGGAATACCGCGCTCAAGACAGTAGTGCAGCACCTCTTTTGAATACTGATAGTTGTTATCCATCATGTATTTGCCATCCCACTCGGTGGTGGATGAACAGGCACCTTCATGGAAAATCGCGTCAATATCGCCCAGATCGTCACCGGCAACGATACTGGCAATAAAATCTTCCTTGTCCATGTAATCGGCAATGTCCAGATCAACCAGGTTGGCGAATTTGGTGCCATCTTTGAGGTTATCGACCACCAGAATATCCCGGTGTCCGGCGTCATTGAGCGCCTTCACGATATTGCTGCCGATGAAACCGGCACCGCCAGTCACGATAATCATGGGAGTTACCTTGTTAAGCTTGCTGGTAGAGCACCGTGCCCTACACCTGTTGGGCGCTATCATAGCACTACCGCGCAATGCGGGCATCCTGTGCCGATTTTCTCGTCATCTCCTGCGTACTGCGCCGCATTTATCCTGTGATGACGGTGGCGTTTTGCACGCAAGCCATCAATCCGCTTCGCATTTCTCCACTACCTTTACTGGCAGAGGGTTGGTTATGAAAAGAGGAGCCTTAACGATGCCTGCGGCATTTTATCAACAGCTCACCACCCAACTGGCGGCGGTGCAGCGCGATGGTTTATTCAAAGACGAATTGCCTATTACCAGCGCCCAGCAGGCGCTGGTCAGAGCCGCCTGCGGTGATGAGTTAATCAATTTTTGTGCCAACAACTATTTAGGACTGGCGAACCACCCGGCATTGATTAGTGCGGCCAAAGCCGGGCTGGATAGCCACGGCTTTGGCATGGCCTCGGTGCGTTTTATTTGTGGCACGCAGGATATCCACACCGAGCTTGAGCAACAGCTGGCGCATTTTCTTGGTATGGAGGAGGCCATTCTTTACTCCTCCTGTTTTGATGCGAACGGTGGCCTGTTTGAAACCCTGATGGGCGAAGAGGATGCGATTGTGTCGGATGCGCTGAACCATGCGTCGATTATCGACGGCATCCGGCTATCAAAAGCGCGCCGCTATCGCTATGGCAATAACGACATGCGCCAACTGGAGGCACGGTTGCAGCAGGCGCGTGCTGAAGGGGCGCGTCATCTGCTTATCGCTACCGATGGGGTCTTTTCTATGGATGGCGTGATAGCCAATCTGCCGGGTATTTGCCAACTGGCGCGCCGTTATGACGCGCTGGTGATGGTGGATGATTCGCACGCGGTGGGGATTGTCGGTGAGCAGGGGCGCGGCACGGCGGAGTACCATCAGGTGATGGGGCAGGTCGATATTCTCACCGGCACGCTGGGCAAGGCGCTTGGCGGTGCCAGCGGCGGGTATGTTGCTGCTCGCCGTGAGGTGGTGGCGTGGTTACGCCAGCGCTCGCGTCCTTACCTGTTTTCGAATTCTCTCGCCCCCTCGATAGTTGCCGCTTCGCTTGCCGCGCTAACGCTGGTGCGTGACGGGCAGGCACTGCGCCAGCAGTTGTGGCGCAACGCAAACCGGTTTCGCCAACAGATGACCGCCGCCGGTTTTACGCTGGCCGGGGCTGACCATGCCATTATTCCGGTGATGCTGGGCGAGGCCCGGCTGGCGCAGGCATTTGCTGCCGCTCTGCGCCAGCAGGGGGTTTACGTCAGCGGCTTTTTCTATCCGGTGGTGCCGCAGGGGCAGGCGCGCATTCGCACGCAACTGTCGGCAGCGCATACGCCCGAGCAGGTCGATCGGGCGGTGGCGGCGTTTATTCGCGTGGGGCGGCAGCTTGGCGTGGTGGACTGAGGGGGAACGGTATGAAAGCGCTGGCAAAACTGCGACCGGAACCGGGCATCTGGCTGACTGAGGTGCCAGAGCCTGTGCCCGGCCACAATGATGTGCTGATTAAAATTCGCAAAACGGCTATCTGCGGCACGGATGTTCACATTTATAACTGGGATGCGTGGTCACAGAAAACCATCCCGATACCGCTGGTGACGGGCCATGAGTATGTTGGCGAGATTGTGGCCATCGGGCAGGAGGTCGAGGGGTTTACCCTGGGCGACCGGGTATCGGGTGAGGGCCATATTACCTGCGGTTATTGCCGTAACTGTCGCGCCGGTCGGCGGCATTTGTGCCGTAACACATTCGGCGTCGGTGTGAACCGGCCAGGAGCGTTTGCCGAGTATCTGGTGATCCCGGCCTATAACGCGTTCCGCCTGCCTGCCGCCATTCCCGATGAGATAGCCGCGATTTTCGACCCGTTTGGTAATGCGGTACATACCGCGCTGGCGTTTGATTTGGTGGGGGAAGATGTGCTGATTTGCGGGGCCGGGCCGATAGGCGTGATGGCGGCGGCGGTGTGTCGGCATGTCGGGGCGCGTCATGTGGTGATAACTGATGTAAATGAGTACCGGCTGGCGCTGGCGCGCCGCATGGGGGTGACGCGGGCGGTGAATGTGGCCGACACCGCGCTTGAGGCGGTGATGCATGAGCTGGGGATGACGGAAGGGTTTGACGTGGGGCTGGAAATGTCCGGCGCGCCACAGGCGTTTCGCAGCTTATTGTCGGTGATGAATCACGGCGGGCGTATCGCCATGCTGGGTATTCCGCCGCAGGCAACGCCGGTGGACTGGAGCGAGATCATTTTTAAGGGGCTGGTAATTAAAGGGATTTATGGCCGTGAAATGTTTGAGACCTGGTACAAGATGGCGGCGCTTATCCAGTCCGGCTTGGATCTCTCACCGATTATCACCCATCGCTTTCACCGCGATGATTTCCAGCAAGGCTTCGATGTGATGCGCTCAGGGCAGTCCGGTAAAGTGATCCTTGACTGGTAGCCTGTGCGCATAGATTGGCATGCATCGTCTCACTACGCCCGGCATGTCCTCATGCCGGGCGCAGGTTGCTCTCAGCCGAGCCAGGTTTGCCAGCGCTGTTGCACATAGCGCACACCGGCGCTTTCGCTGAGGTACTGACCGAGGCGAGACCAGAGTTCAAACTGCGAGATAGCCGGTAACGGCTGCCTGATTGTACACAGTTGGATGGGGCGCAGGCGTTTTTGCGGCGCGGGCCTTGCGGCGAGCTGCGTCGGCACCGGCTGATAGTGCGGCTCTGCTTCATTGAGCAACTGGCTTGGCCGTACCAGTACGACATCGGCAGGCAGCGCAGGCAGCATTTGCTGTAACACCGTAATAGTGGCGGGATGAGGGTGGCCGATGGCAATCGCATATCCGCTGCGTCTGGCGATGTCTAAGGCGCGGTTGAACTGCTGGCGGATATCGGCAACGTTTTGGCTGTCATCAAGAAAAACCTTTCGCTTTAAAACTTTAATGCCTGTGCCTGCTGCCGCGAGACTGGCCTGACTGCTCCCTATCGTCATGCTGTCAAGAAAGTAGAGCCGATAAGCGCTCATGGCCCGCATCACTTTTTGCATCCCCGGCAGGCTGGCGGTCATCGCACTGCCCATATGGTTATTGAGCCCTGCTGCATAAGGCACGTTATTGACGGCCTCACGCACGATGCGGGTGATTTCCGCCTCGCTCATGTCCGGGCGTAACGTATCTTTTTCCAGCGGCTGTTTGCTGATAGGGGCCATTGGCAGGTGGATTAACACCTCGCGCCCCTGTGCGTGCGCTCTGGTGGCGACATCGCGGGCATTGGGTGAGTTGGGCAGCACGGCGATGGAAACCGCCGTCGGCATTGCCAGAATCTGATTGTCGTTATGCGCGCGATAACCAAAATCGTCAATCACCAGCGCCAGCTTACCGGCCAGAACTGGCGTTGAGCAGGGGATTGCCCCGACGAATAGCGCAATTGCCATCAATAGACGGCGGAGAAGTAAATGCACACTTACCTTCCTAACCAGGAGCTCGGGTTAATCGCCCGTCCCTGACGTCGAATTTCAAAATAGAGCGCTGGCTGGTTCTGCCCGCCGCTGCTGCCTGCCAGCGCAATCGGCTGACCGGCTTTAACTTGTGCGCCGACGGCAACCAGCGCGCTCTGGTTATAACCGTACAGGCTCATGTCCCCCTTGCCGTGATCGACCACCACCACCTGACCATAACCTTGCAGCCAATCGGCCATTAGCACCGTACCGTCGGCGATGGCGCGCACTTCGGTGCCCTCACGGGTGGCAATCACCAGTCCTTTCCAGTGCAATTCGCCTTGCAACGGCTCGCCAAAACGATGCAGTGTGCGCCCGCGTACAGGCCAGACGTACTGGCCCGCAGGCTGGCCCAAACCGCCGGTGCGGGCGATTAATGATTGCTCTTGCTCCGTTGGTTTGTAACGGGTTCCTTGCTGTTTGGCCTGCTCCTCTTTTTCGCGTAAGCGTGCGGCTTCACGGGCCTCGCGTTCGGCCCGGGCCTTGGCTTCGCGTTCAGCGCGGGCGATTTGATCGCGCAGGCGGCTTTCATTCTGGCGCAGCTCGGTGAGTTGCTGCTGATCTTTTGCCAGCGCCTGTTCCAGCGAGTTAAGCGTGTTCTGGCGCTCGTTTTGCGCTTTTTCCAGCGTTTTTTGCTGCTGTTGTTGCTCGGTAAGTAATTTTTTTTGCTGTGATTGCTTTTGTTCTATCTGTTGTTTCTGCGCCGCCAACTGGCTACGGGTTTGCTGTAATTCATGGATGGATTTTTCGCGCGCCCGGTTCAGGTAATTGAAATACGCCAGAATACGATCGCGGCGTTGTGCGTCTTCGCCGCCGAGCACCAGTTGCAGTCCGCTGTGCTGGCCTTGACGAAAGGCCGCATCCAATTGCAGGGACAACAGCTTTTCCTGCGTTTTTTGCTGGGTCTGTAGTTTGGTTATCGACGCGTTGAGATGGGTGATGTCTTGGTTGAGCCGCTCAAGCGTGGCGTGCGTATCCCGTAGCTGACGGGTGGCCTGAGCGATGGATTGCTCTTGTTGCTTCAATTGGGCAAGCAGCGTACCGCGCCGTTGCTGTTGCGCCCGCACGCTTTTTTCTTTCTCTGCGATGTCCTGCTGTAACGATTTCAGCTGTTGCTGATTGTCTTCACTGCGGCCAGGACACGGCAGCAGCAGCATGCCGATACAAAGCACACTGGCGCATCGGATCAATAAATTGTCACGGCCCGGGGGCAACGGTGCAGAGAACGCTTTTTTGCTCATGGTGAAAGATTATTCCACGATGAACCCTCCCTTACCAGTTGTGTTGTCTGGGATTTCTATTTCCATCCATGATTGGCAGGCGGTGTTCTGTTTCGGCAAAACCCCTTCAGGGCGGGGAATAAATGCAGGCGGCTGCGCAGAATCGTGACACGATGTTGGCATTCAGGCTGTAATTGCACTACTGCATAGGTATACTCAGACTCCCTGTATTTGAATTGCTTAACTGATTTCGGAGTCGTTACACCCCATGCAAGAGATTATGCCATTTATCAGCCGACACCCTGTCATGAGCGTGGCCTGGGTTGCCCTGTTGATCGCGGTCATCGTGCTGACGGTGAAAAGTAAGCTGTCTAAGGTAAGAGAAGTGGCGCGCGGCGAGGCCATTCAGCTTATTAACAAAGAAGATGCGGTTGTGGTGGATACCCGTAATCGTGACGATTATCGTCGTGGCCATATTGCCGGGGCTATCAACACTGTTACCGAATGACATCAAGAACGGCAGCCTGGGTGAACTGGAAAAACACAAGGCACAGCCGGTGATTGTGGTTTGCGCCAATGGCATGTCATCCCGCGAGTCTGGGGAACAGCTGTTCAAAGCCGGTTTTGAGCGTGTTCTGATTCTGAAAGACGGGCTGGCTGGCTGGAGTGGTGAAAACCTCCCGCTGGTTCGCGGTAAATAATGCAGCGCCCTCATTGGGCGTTGTCTGTTTGTGTTATGGCGTGACTTTCCAGGCGAAAGGAAGCGCGCAAGGAAATCCAACAAAAGGGTATTATTCAACATGTCTGAACAAAATAACGTCGAGCTGACTTTCCAGATCCAGCGTATCTACACCAAAGATATTTCATTCGAAGCACCGAATGCGCCGCAGGTGTTCCAGCAAGAGTGGAATCCTGAAGTCAAACTGGATCTGGACACGGCTTCAACCCAACTGGCTGATGATGTCTATGAAGTGGTGCTGCGTGTCACGGTGACGTCAACTATCGGTGAAGAAACCGCTTTCCTGTGTGAAGTCCAGCAGGCGGGTATTTTCACGGTGGGCGGTCTTGAAGGCACCCAACTGGCTCATTGCCTGGGCGCGTATTGCCCGAATGTCCTGTTCCCGTACGCGCGTGAGTGCATCACTAGCCTGGTGTCTCGCGGCACATTCCCGCAGTTGAACCTGGCGCCGGTGAACTTTGATGCCCTGTTCATGAATTACCTGGAACAGCAGGCGGGTCAAGAAGGCAATACTCAGAAGCTGGATGCCTGATGAGCGCGTCTGATGCAGCCATGACAGTGATCGGTGCCGGTTCATACGGCACCGCGCTGGCGATCACGGTGGCCCGTAACGGCCATCGTGTTGTGCTGTGGGGGCACGATCCACAGCATGTTCGCGCGTTGCAAGCCGCGCGCTGCAATCAGGCGTTTTTGCCTGACGTCGCTTTCCCGGATTCGTTGCAGCTTGAAACCTCTTTGGCGCACGCGCTGGCCGCCAGCCGCGATATTTTGGTGGTGGTGCCAAGCCATGTGTTTGGCCAGGTGTTGCAACAGCTCAAGCCGCATTTGCGGGCGGATGCCCGGTTAGTCTGGGCCACCAAAGGGCTTGAGGCGGAAACCGGCCGCTTATTGCAGGATGTGGCGCGGGATGTGTTGGGCGAGTCTATCCCCTTGGCTGTGCTCTCCGGCCCGACGTTCGCCAAAGAGTTAGCCGCCGGATTGCCGACAGCCATTGCATTGGCTTCGACCGATCGGCAATTCTCTGAAGATTTGCAGCAACTGCTGCACTGTGGCAAGAGTTTTCGCGTTTATAGCAACCCGGATTTTATTGGCGTGCAGCTTGGTGGCGCGGTAAAAAACGTGATTGCCATTGGCGCAGGTATGTCTGATGGCATGGGATTTGGTGCCAATGCGCGCACTGCGCTTATCACCCGAGGGTTGGCGGAAATGACCCGCCTTGGCATCGCTCTGGGAGCCGACCCTTCTACCTTTATGGGCATGGCAGGATTAGGCGATCTGGTGCTGACGTGTACCGATAACCAGTCCCGCAACCGTCGTTTTGGCATGATGCTGGGCCAGGGGTTGGATGTCACCCGCGCGCAAGAGCACATTGGGCAGGTGGTGGAAGGCTATCGCAACACCAAAGAGGTGATGGCATTGGCGCAGCGCTACGGTGTTGAAATGCCGATTACCGAACAACTCTGGCAGGTGCTCTACTGTGGCAAAGATGCCCGGGAAGCGGCACTCAGTCTGCTGGGTCGAGCACGAAAAGACGAAAGCAGCCGGATGTGATTGCCGGATAGTATGCGGGCTTCCTGTGGGCGGCTCGGCGTCTTCTTTTTGTGAAAAAAATGTTTTTTGTGACAAAAATAACGTTTCGTTGTGGTAATAAGTTGTGCGGCAGCAAAAGTTAAAGCGGTGGATTAACGGTTTTTCAACGAGGTAGCGCAATGTCGAATGATGAGCTGGAACTGGTCTGGAAACACATTAAAGATGAGGCGCGCAGCCTGGCGGACTGCGAACCGATGCTGGCCAGCTTCTTTCACGCGACGCTGTTAAAACATGAGAACCTGGGCAGTGCCTTAAGCTATATGCTCGCCAACAAACTGGCGAATGCCATCATGCCCGCGATTGCCATTCGTGAGGTCGTGGAAGAGGCGTATCGCGCCGACCCGCAAATGATTGCCTCTGCCGCCCGCGATATTATGGCGGTGCGCCTGCGTGACCCGGCGGTGGATAAATACTCCACGCCGCTGTTGTACCTGAAAGGGTTTCACGCGTTGCAGGCTTATCGCATCGGCCACTGGCTGTGGCAGCAAGACCGTCGGGCGCTGGCGATTTATCTGCAAAATCAAATTTCTGTCTCGTTCGGTGTGGATATTCATCCTGCCGCCCGCATTGGTTGCGGCATTATGCTCGACCACGCAACCGGCATCGTCATCGGTGAAACGGCGGTGGTGGAAAACGATGTCTCCATTCTGCAATCCGTCACGCTCGGGGGAACCGGCAAAACCAATGGCGACCGTCACCCGAAAATTCGTGAAGGGGTGATGATTGGCGCAGGAGCCAAAATCCTCGGTAATATCGAAGTCGGTTGTGGGGCGAAAATCGGCGCGGGTTCCGTGGTGTTACAACCGGTGCCGCCACATACCACCGCAGCCGGTGTGCCCGCGCGGATTGTGGGCCGCCCGGAGAGTGATAAACCGTCGCTGGATATGGATCAATACTTCAACGGCTCGCTGCGCGGCTTTGAAGACGGCGACGGGATTTGACGCTGGGGCTCTGACGTCTTGTTTGACGCCTGCCGGATAAGGGCAGGCTGTCTGTTGATGTGCGGATGTGCCTCAGCACCTGCCGTTTCAGGCCATCTTTCTCTGGTTCGCACAATAACGGCAATTGTGTTTTTCGCCTGGCTGCGTTGGCAATTCTGAGTGGCTGAGTGCGCTTTTTTTGCTCTGATGTAAACCATCTTGACGAAAATTCAGCCGTGTAACTCGACTACAATGCTGCACCCGTTGCGTGTTATGGATATGGAGCGAGCCACACCGTGCCGTTATTAATCATTACCACAATTTTGTGGGCGTTTTCTTTTAGTCTGATTGGCGAATACCTGGCAGGCCAGGTCGATAGCTGGTTCTCGGCGATGTTTCGTCTGGTGCTGGCGGCGCTGGTGTTCCTGCCTTTTTTGCGCTGGCGTGGTTATTCCCCCAAAGTGCTGGGGCTGTATTTACTGGTCGGTGCCTTCCAGCTTGGCATTATGTATCTGTTTTTCTTTCGCAGTTACCTCTATCTGAATGTTCCCTCCGTGTTGCTGTTCTCAGTGATGACGCCGCTTTACGTGACGTTGATTTATGATCTGTTAAGCGGCAGGCGCTTGCGCTGGGGCTATGCGTTTAGCGCGCTGCTGGCGGTGCTGGGCGCGGCGATTATCCATTACCACGGCGTGAGCGATCACTTCTGGTGGGGGCTGTTACTGGTGCAGGCGGCCAACGTCTGTTTTGCCGTCGGTCAGGTTGGTTATAAGCGCCTGATGGAGCTGCACCCGATGCCGCAGCACAGCGCGTTTTCCTGGTTTTACCTCGGGGCGGCATTGGTGACACTGATAGCCTGGGGGCTGTTTGGCAATATGGCAAAACTGCCTGCGACGACAGTACAGTGGCAGGTGCTGGTGTTCCTTGGCGTGGTGGTATCCGGGCTTGGCTATTTTATGTGGAATTACGGCGCGACGCAGGTTGATGCCGGTACGCTCAGTATTATGAACAACTTTCACGTACCGGCCGGGCTACTGGTCAACTTCGCGTTTTGGCAGAAAACGCCGGACTGGAGCCGCTTTATGCTGGGCAGTGCGGTTATTGTGGTCGCACTATGGGTACACCAGCGCTGGGTCGTGAAGCGTCACGCACAAACGGCAGATGCGCACAGGCATGCTGGCGGGCAGAACGAATAAACGCCTCAATGACCGGCTGGCGCTGCTCACCATCGCGCACCGCAGCGTACAGCCGGCTCCACAAGCCTTCGCCCAGCGTTTTCGTCACCACCAGCCCCTGGCGTTCAAAACTCTCCACCACCCAGTGCGGCAGCGCGGCAATGCCCATGCGCGCCGAAACCATCTGAATTAACAGCAATGTGTTATCGACGCTTTTCAGCGAGGGGCTGACGCCTGCCGGTTGCAGAAAATGACGCCAGACATCGAGCCGCTGGCGCTGCACCGGGTAAATCATCAGCGTTTCTTGCGCCAAATCTTCAGGCGAAATGACTTCACGGTTGGCCAGCGGGTGGTCAGGAGCCAGCACCAGCCGCACCTCGAAGTCAAACATCGGCGAATAATGCAGGCCGCTGCGCGGCAGAATATCGGAGGTCATCACCAGGTCCAGCTCGCCTTGCTGGAGCGCAGGCTGTGGGTCGAACGTCACGCCGGATTTAAAATCCATCGCCACCTGTGGCCAGCTTTGGTGGAAATTCTCCAGCGCGGGCGTGAGCCACTGAATACAACTGTAGGCATTCGATAGCCAGTCGCAGCGTTGTTTGATGCGGTTCATTACAGGCCTGTAGCGCCTGTTGAATTTGCGGCAGGATCTGTTCGGCCAACTGCAACAGAATGTCCCCCTGCGGTGTGAAGCGCAGCGGCTGGCTCTTACGAACGAATAGGCGAAATCCCAGACGTTGTTCCAGGTCGCTGAACTGGTGTGACAACGCTGACTGCGTTTGATGAAGCTGGGCGGCGGCGGCGGCTAACGATCCGGTGTTACGCAGCGCCTGCAGTGTCCGTAAGTGTTTAAGTTCGATCATGAGAGTCCTTCACAGTGACAGTGAATAAATTGCGCTTGTGCTCACTACACTACCTGCGGATTATGGATGTGTAAACATCTGGACGGCTAAATGAGGATTCAGGCATGGCAATTATCAATCACACTCTCGGTTTCCCGCGCGTCGGTCTGCGTCGTGAACTAAAAAAAGCACAGGAAAGCTATTGGGCGGGTAACAGCACTCAGGATGAACTGCTGGCTGTAGGGCGTGAGTTACGCACGCGTCACTGGCAACAACAGAAAGACGCAGGCGTTGAGTTGCTGCCGGTGGGCGATTTTGCCTGGTACGATCATGTGCTGACCACCAGCTTGCTGCTGGGCAATGTCCCGGCCCGCCATCAGAGCGCTGACGGCGCAGTAAATCTCGATACTCTGTTCCGTATTGGCCGTGGCCGCGCACCGACCGGTGAGCCCGCAGCGGCGGCAGAAATGACCAAATGGTTTAACACCAACTATCACTACATGGTGCCGGAATTCACCAAAGGCCAGTCGTTCAGGCTGACCTGGACGCAACTGCTTGATGAAGTAGACGAAGCGCTGGCGCTGGGCCACAAGGTGAAACCGGTGCTGCTCGGCCCTGTGACCTATCTGTGGCTGGGTAAAGTCAAAGGCGAGGCGTTTAACCGCCTTGAGCTGCTTAGTGCCATTCTGCCGGTTTATCAGCAAGTGCTGGCGGAACTGGCCAAACGCGGCATTGAATGGGTACAGATTGATGAGCCGTTGCTGGCGCTGGAGCTGGATGCTGAATGGAAAGCAGCATTGAAACCGGCTTACGCTGCGCTGCAAGGCCATAGCAAACTGCTGCTGACCACCTATTTCGACAGCATCAGCCAGAATCTGGATGTTATCAAGGCGCTGCCGGTGCAGGGGCTGCATGTCGATTTGGTGCATGGTAAAGATGACGCTGCCACGCTCAATGCGCAGTTACCGGCTGACTGGGTATTGTCACTCGGTGTTATCAATGGCCGTAACGTCTGGCGTGCCGACCTGGCGAGCTGGTTTGAGCGCCTGCAACCGCTGCTCGGCAAACGCACCCTGTGGCTGGGCAGTTCTTGCTCGCTGCTGCACAGCCCGATTGATCTCAGTGTGGAAACCCGTCTGGATGACGAAGTAAAAAGCTGGTTCGCGTTTGCGATTCAGAAGTGTCAGGAACTGGCGTTGTTGACCAAGGCGCTTAACAGCGGCAATGGCGATGAGCTGGTGGCCTATAGCGCACCGATCCGCGCCCGCCAGACATCGACCCGGGTGAATAACCCGGAAGTGGCGCAGCGTCTGGCGGCGATCACCGCGCAAGACAGCCAGCGTCAGCACCCGTATCCGGTGCGTGCCGAAGCGCAGCGTGCGCGCTTCAAACTGCCCGCCTGGCCGACCACCACGATTGGTTCATTCCCGCAAACCAGCGAAATTCGCGGCCTGCGGCTGGATTTCAAACAAGGTCGTCTGGACGGTCAAAACTACCGTACCGGCATCGCCGGGCACATCAAACAGGCGATTGTGGAACAAGAGCGACTGGAGCTGGATGTGTTAGTACACGGCGAAGCCGAGCGTAACGACATGGTGGAGTATTTTGGCGAGCATCTCGACGGTTTCGTCTTTACCCAGAACGGGTGGGTGCAGAGCTACGGTTCACGCTGCGTGAAACCGCCGGTGGTGATTGGCGACATCAGCCGCCCCGAAGCGATTACGGTGGAGTGGGCAAAATATGCACAATCACTGACCAGCAAGCCGGTAAAAGGCATGTTGACCGGCCCGGTCACGATTTTGTGCTGGTCATTCCCGCGTGAAGATGTCAGCCGTGAAACCATTGCCAAACAGATTGCTCTGGCGCTGCGTGATGAAGTGGCGGATCTGGAAGCGGCCGGTATCGGCATCATCCAGATTGACGAACCGGCGCTGCGTGAAGGGCTGCCGCTGCACCGTTCTGACTGGGCGGCTTATCTGGAATGGGCGGTGGATGCGTTCCGCCTGAATGCGGCGGTGGCGCAAGACGATACGCAAATCCACACCCACATGTGTTATTGCGAATTCAACGACATCATGGATTCGATTGCGGCACTGGATGCGGACGTGATCACCATCGAAACTTCACGTTCTGATATGGAGCTGCTGGAGTCGTTTGAAGAGTTCGAATACCCGAATGAAATCGGCCCCGGCGTGTATGACATTCACTCGCCGAACGTACCGAGTGTTGAATGGATTGAAGCACTGCTGCGCAAAGCGGCCCAGCGTATTCCGGCAGAGCGCCTGTGGGTGAACCCGGACTGCGGCCTGAAAACGCGCGGCTGGCCGGAAACCCGCCAGTCACTGGCGAACATGGTGACGGCGGCCAAACGCCTGCGTGAAACAGCGGAATAAGTCAGCCGAAAACGGTGATGGGGAATGGCGCAAAGGATGACAGGATGCACGTGAACCACAGGATATGACACAGGGCTGGGACGTTCCGCATCACCCCCTGAAAAAGCAAGGGAGACGATGGTGTAAGGGAGACAATAGTGTCTCCCTTATTTTTTCTTTTCGCTTTATCGGTGGAATGGCACCACGCCGTAGCGGGCAAACCAGGCCAGCATGCGTTGCCAGCCATCTTTGGCTGAGGCGTCGTGGTAGCTGGCGCGGTAATCGGAGTGGAAAGCGTGCCCGGCATCGGCATAGACGATGATGTCCGTATCGACACGGCTTGCCTGCAACGCCTGGCGCATGGCATCGACCTGTTCTGGCCCAATGCTGCCGTCCTGCCCACCATACAGGCCCAGCACTGGCGCTATTAATGCGGGGGCGATATCAACCGGATGGCGTGGCGAGGTGAGCGTTTTGTCCGCGACCAGTTTGCCATACCAGGCGACCGCCGCTTTCAGCTGTGGGTTATGCGCGGCATACAACCAACTGATGCGCCCACCCCAACAAAACCCGGTGATCGCCAGACGTGCGGCATCGCCACCCTGCTGCACCGCCCAGTGTACGCTATGGTCAAGATCGCCCAGAACCTGATGGTCTGGCACCTTGCTCACCAGTTCGGCCATTAGCGTTGGAATATCATGGTATTGCTGCGGGTTGCCTTGGCGAAAATAGAGTTCCGGCGCAATCGCCAGATAGCCTTGCTGCGCCAGCCGTCGGCATACATCACGGATATATTCATGCACGCCGAAGATCTCTTGTACCACCAAAACGATCGGGAGCCGGCCATCGGTGCGTTGCGGTTTAGCAAAGTAAATCGGCAGCGCTTCTCCCTGCGTTGTCAGGGTGGTTTCACCGCAGGTCAGCCCGGTGGCGTCGGTAATGATAGCGCCTGCCGCCGTAGGCTCGGCCGCTTTCGCAAAGCCGGGGGATAGGGGGTGGGATGTCAGTTGCTCATCGGAATTCATGGCTTTCCTCCTGTCAGCGGGTGAGCCCGCGTGTGTGAGTCAGTGATGCTGGCATGTCAGGTATGGCGAAGACTGAGGATTCAGGCATCGCTCTCTGTGCTTTGCGCCATGATTACCGCTTAAATTGTGATTTCCATCACTAAAATAATGTAAAAGTCTATTTGTTACTTTCCAATCAGCGATATGCCTCACTTAATTGGCCTGTGGCTGTGCGCTAAGATGACAACGTACCTGAGCGTTTGTCTGGAGGCATATATGTCTGATGTATTTCATCTCGGTTTAACCAAGCAAGATTTGCATGGCGCGACGCTGGCGATTGTGCCCGGCGATCCGGCCCGCGTTGAGAAAATTGCCCGGCTGATGGAAAACCCGGTGTTTCTGGCCTCGCATCGGGAGTTTACCTCCTGGCGCGCTGAACTGGCAGGCAAACCGGTGGTTGTCTGCTCGACCGGTATTGGCGGCCCTTCTACATCGATTGCGGTTGAAGAGTTGGCGCAACTGGGCGTGCGCACGTTCCTGCGCGTTGGCACCACCGGTGCTATCCAGCCGCACATTGCGGTGGGTGATGTGCTGGTGACAACGGCGGCGGTGCGCCTTGACGGAGCCAGCCTGCACTTTGCGCCGCTGGAATTCCCGGCGGTGGCCGATTTCGCTTGCACCAGCGCGCTGGCACAGGCGGCGCGTGACGCCGGTGCGACGCTGCATGTCGGCGTGACGGCATCGTCAGATACGTTCTATCCGGGTCAGGAGCGTTACGACACCTACTCAGGCCGGGTAGTCAGCCGTTTCCAGGGCTCGATGAAAGAGTGGCAGAGCATGGGGGTGCTGAACTATGAAATGGAATCCGCCACGCTGCTGACGATGTGTGCCAGCCAGGGGCTGCGCGCCGGAATGGTGGCAGGGGTCATCGTCAATCGCACCCAGCAGGAAATTCCTGATACCGCCACCATGCAAAAAGCAGAACACGCTTCTGTTAACGTGGTGCTGGCGGCGGCCCGCCAGTTACTGAGCGACGCAGTATAAGACGCCGTTGTAAGACACCGTTGTATCGGCAGGCCACGATGTGTTTTTCTATCGTGGCCTGTGACGGCGCTCTGCCTGTTTGCATGTCTCCCATCGATTGCCCCTGTTTTTTCCGCCCTTCATGCTAATTTAATGCACGAATTGAATAATACCTGTGCGCCTGAGCGAGTGCTGGCGCGGCCAAAACCCCGATACCTGAACTGATAATAACAGGGTAAAACATGACGTTAACTTCCTTACTGCATCCTTCAGTGCTGCCGCTTGACGGTGGCGTCAATTTTCGCGACTTGGGCGGCATTCGGGTCAGCGACGGGCGGCAGGTGCGGCGAGGGCGGCTGTTTCGCTCCGGTGCGCTCGACATGCTGAGTGCGCGTGATATGGCGCACCTTGCCGGTGTTCCGGTGGCGCACGTGGTGGATTATCGTGACCAGCAAGAGGCCTCGCTGCGCCCGGATAAGCTGTGGCAAGGGGCGCGTTATCATCAGGTGCCCGCCAATCCGCTGCGCCATGAAGTGACTGCCAGCCTGGAAACGCTGGGGTCACAGACGCTTGAATCCTTTGATTCGCAAGCGTTCATGTTGGAGTTGTATCGCTGCCTGCCGTTTGGCAATCCGGCGTATCAGCATTTGGTGGCGCTGTTACGCCAGCCTGATGACGGTGCGCTGGTGCAGCATTGCGCGGTGGGGAAAGACAGAACCGGTATTGGCTCGGCGCTGGTGCTGTTTGCGCTGGGTGCTGATGAGCACACGGTGATGGAGGACTATCTGGTGACGGAGTCAACCCTGACACCTTTTCGTCGCCAGCTGCTCGAAGATTTAGCGGCTAACCTGAGTGAAAAAGCCCTGGCGCGCTTTGATTTCGTGCTTTCCGCGCGTGAGGAATTTTTGCTGACGGCGCTGCGTGCCATCCGTGAAAAACATGGCTCGGTGAATAACTGGCTGGCGCAGGATTATGGGCTGGATGCCAGCGCCTGTGCAGCGCTGCAAGCGGCGTATCTGGAGTAATGCGGGAAAGCGCCCCGCCGGGCGCATGGCCAGGCGGGGCGTGGGCGATTAGCCTGTGTTACGCATCCCGGCGGCGACACCGGCAATCGTCACCATTAATGCTTGTTCGACTTGCGGATCTAACGTGTCTTGCTGGCGTGAACGGTGCAGCAGCTCGGCCTGAAGTACGTTGAGCGGGTCCGTGTAGACGTTACGCAGCGCGATGGATTCGGCAATCCACGGTAGGTCAGCCATCAGGTGGTCATCGTTGGAGATAGTGAGCACCGCTTTGATGTCTTTTGCCAGTTGCTCACGCAGCTGTTTGCCCAGCGACCAGAGGGATTTCTCCACCAGCCGCTGGTCGTAATACTCCGCCAGCCACAGGTCGGCTTTGGCAAACACCATCTCCAGCATCCCGATGCGCGTAGAGAAGAACGGCCAGTCGCGGCACATGGCTTCGAGCTGGTTTTGCTGGCCGTCATCAATCACTTTCTGCAATGCGGCACCGGCACCGAGCCAGGCGGGTAGCATCAGGCGGTTTTGCGTCCAGGCGAAAATCCACGGAATGGCGCGCAGGCTCTCCACGCCGCCGTTTGGCCGACGTTTGGCCGGGCGTGAGCCGAGCGGCAATTTGCCCAGTTCCAGCTCCGGCGTGGCGGCGCGGAAATAAGGCACAAAGTCAGGGTTTTCACGCACATAACCCCGATACATGTCACACGAGATGAGCGAGAGCTCATCCATAATCTGGCACCACTCCTGTTTTGGCTCCGGCGGCGGCAGCAGGTTGGCCTCGAGAATCGCCGAGGTATACAGCGACAGGCTGCTGATGGTGACTTCCGGCAAGCCGAATTTAAAGCGGATCATCTCGCCTTGTTCGGTGACGCGCAGGCCCGCCTTCAGGCTGCCCGGCGGTTGAGAAAGCAGAGCGGCGTGCGCGGGGGCACCGCCACGGCCAATCGAACCGCCGCGCCCGTGGAACAGCGTCAGGGCAATGCCGTACTTCTCACAGGTTTTGATCAGCGCATCCTGCGCCCGGTACTGCGCCCAGGACGCGGCCATCACCCCGGCGTCTTTGGCGGAGTCGGAATAGCCAATCATCACCATCTGTTTGCCCTGAATAAAGCCGCGATACCAGTCAATATTCAGCAACTGGGTCATCACGCTGTCGGCATTGTTGAGGTCATCAAGGGTTTCAAACAGCGGAGCCACCGGCAGCGCGTAAGGGCAACCGGCTTCTTTGAGCAGCAGATGTACCGCCAGCACATCCGACGGGGTACGCGCCATCGAAATGACGTAGGCGGCGATGGAGTCGCGCGGGGTTTCGGCAATCACCCGGCAGGTTTCCAGCACTTCGAGCGTATCGGCGCTCGGTTCCCACTGGCGCGGCAGCAACGGACGTTTGGAGTTGAGCTCGCGAATCAAAAACGCCTGCTTGTCGGACTCAGACCAACTCTCGTAATCGCCCAGCCCCAGATAGCGGGTGATTTCCGCCACAGCCTCGGTGTGACGGGTGCTTTCCTGACGCACATCAATGCGCACCAGCGGCACGCCAAAGCAGCGCACGCGGCGCAGCGTATCGAGCAACTGGCCATCGGCGATGATGCCCATGCCGCAGGCATGCAGTGACTGGTAACAGGCATACAGCGGCTCCCAGAGTTGATCATTATTGACCAGCAACTCTTTCGGCGCGACGACATGCTCGCCTTTCAGACGCGCATCAAGGTATTCGAGCGTAATATTCAGGCGTGTGCGCAGTGCCTTCATCAGCTCGCGGTACGGCTCCTGCACCGCATCGCCGCCCGCTAACTGTTGCAGCTCTGGCGTACAGGTGGTCATGGACAGTTCAGACACCAGCACCTGCACATCGCGCAAGAACAGGTCGGCGGCTTTCCAGCGGCTCAACAGCAGCACGTGGCGGGTGATGTCCGAGGTGACATTCGGGTTGCCATCACGGTCGCCGCCCATCCACGACGTAAAGCGCACCGGGACGGAATTCACCGGCAGGCGGTAGCCAAGCTCCTTGTCCATCTGCTCGTCAAGTTCGCGCAGGAACGCTGGCACCCCTTCCCAGAGGCTATTTTCCACCACCGCAAAGCCCCACTTGGCTTCATCCACCGGCGTCGGGCGGATTTTACGGATTTCATCGGTATGCCAATACTGGGCAATCAACTGGCGCAGACGGCGCATTATCTGATGGCGTTCGTAGTCGGCCAGGTCATCGTGGTCGAGCTGCTTGAGGCAGGTATTCACCTCGACCAGTTTATGAATCAGCGTGCGGCGGGTGATTTCGGTTGGGTGCGCGGTCAGCACCAGCTCAATAGACAGCGATTCGACCGCATCACGAATATCTTTCTCGCTTAATGTGTCGCGGCTTTTCAGGTTGCGAAATACGGTTGCCAGCGCTTCCGGGTTACTGGCGGCCTCACCATGCGGTGAAATGCTGTGGTACTGCTCGGCGGTATTGGTCAGGTTAAGAAACTGGCTAAACGCGCGGGCGACCGGCAACAGCTCCTCATTGGACAGATTCTGTAAGGTGGTCAACAGCTCCTGACGATGTGTTTCACTGCCTGCGCGTGATGCTTTCGATAATTTGCGTATCGTTTCAACACGTTCAAGAATATTCGCTCCCAGCGCATCCTTGATGGTGTCACCGAGTAGCTTGCCCAACATGCTGACATTGCTCCGCATGGCGGAATATTGTTCGTTCATAGTTACCCTGACCTGCCTCGTGATTTTGTAAATTTATTACACACAAAAATGGTGTGGTTACTGTCTATTATCTAGCCACGTTCGCCATTGTTCGTCAATCAACCTGATTTAATCCCTACAGTTGTACCTGTTTACGCGGTACAAAGGCAATTTGTGAAATTTAATTACAAAAGCTTGCTGATAAGTGACACTTATCGTAGCGCGCAGAGAAAAGCAAGCCTGACAGGGAATATCGCGGGGGAAAGTGGCAGCCCGACAGGTTATGTCGGGCCGGGAGGTGGTCTAAGCGCGGCAGAAATGCTGCACCAGTTGGGTAATCAACGTGCGGGTCGGTTTGATAAACGACATATCGATAAATTCATCCGGCTGATGCGCCTGATTGATGGAGCCGGGGCCGAGCACCAGCGTTGGGCATAACTGCTGGATAAATGGCGCTTCGGTGCAGTAATTCACCACATCGGTCGGCTGGCCGGCCAGATTTTCTACCGCTTGTGCCAGAGGGTGATCCGCCGGGCACTCGTAACCCGGGATTGGCGGGTGCAGCTCGCTGATGGTCAGGCGGCCCGGCCAGCGCTCACTGACCGGGGCCAGTGCGTCACTCAGCAGGCCGTTCAGATCGCCCAGCGTCATGCCCGGCAGCGGGCGGATATCCATATGCAGGTCGCAGCAGGCGCAAATGCGGTTAGCCGCATCGCCGCCGTGAATGTGGCCGAAATTCATGGTCGGGTAAGGAATGTGGAAGGCCGGGTTGTGATAGCGATTTTTGAGCGTGTTGCGCAGCCCCATCAGTTCAGAGATGGCTTCGTGCATCAGTTCGATGGCGTTAACACCGCGTGACGGGTCGCTGGAGTGACCGGACTGACCCTGAATACGTACCACGTTCGACATGTGGCCTTTGTGGGCGCGTATCGGTTGCAGCGAGGTCGGTTCGCCGATAATCGCGCAATCCGGGCGAATACCGGTTGATTCAGAGAAATATTTTGCACCGGCCATGGTGGTTTCTTCATCGGCGGTGGCCAGAATGTACAGTGGCTTGGTCAGCTTACTGGCATCCACATCGCGCAGTGCATCAAGAATAAAGGCGAAAAAGCCTTTCATGTCGGCGGTGCCGAGCCCGTAGAGCTTATTGTCGTGCTCGGTCAGGGTGAACGGGTCGCGCGTCCAACGGCCATCATCAAATGGCACCGTGTCGGTGTGACCGGCTAACAGCAGCCCGCCGTTGCCTTCGCCCAGCCGGGCCAGCAGGTTGAATTTATTGAACGTGCCCGGTACCGGTTCCACCTCGACATGAAAACCCAGATCGCTAAACCAGCCTGCCAGCAAGTTGATTAAGGTTTCGTTGCTTTGATCCAGCGCGCGCTCGGTGGCGCTGATGGACGGCGTGGCGATCAATGCCCGGTAGATCTCCATAAAAGGGGGTAAATTCATCTTCACTGTTGACAGCCTCTGGGTTAGGATAGTATCAATATTCATGCAGTTATTGTGAATAAAAATACAATAATGCCAGGCGAAATGAAATCATAAGCTGTGCGGCGAGGTGAGATTGCCGCATAATCGTTTCTTCTGGCTTTGTGGGTGCACGGCGTAGCTGCGCTGATGAGCCTGCTCCCTGTTTCACCTATCTGGCAATAAAGGTATACCGAACTCATGCTGAATACGTTGATCGTTGGTGCAAGTGGCTATACTGGCGCTGAACTGGCTTTGTACCTGAACCGTCACCCACAAATGAACATAACCGCTTTGGCGGTTTCCGCGCAAAGTGTTGATGCAGGAAAACGCATTTCCGAGCTGCATCCTCAGCTTAAAGGCATTGTTGATTTGCCGGTACAGCCGCTCACCGATGTGGCTGAAGCCGCCAAAGGCGTCGATGTGGTGTTTCTGGCCACCGACCACAAAGTGAGCCACGATTTAGCGCCGCAATTTTTGGCTGCCGGTTGCACCGTGTTTGACCTCTCAGGCGCTTATCGCGTGCAAGACCCTGAATTCTATACCCGTTACTACGGCTTCGAGCACCAGCATACCGACTGGCTGGCGCAAGCGGTGTACGGTTTGGCAGAATGGCAGGCGGCGAAGATAAAACAGGCCCAACTGATTGCGGTGCCGGGCTGTTATCCGACGGCCTCCCAACTGGCGCTCAAGCCGCTGGTAGAAGGCGGATTGCTCAACCCGAACCAGTGGCCGGTGATTGATGCCACCAGCGGCGTCAGCGGTGCCGGTCGCAAAGCGAGCATGACCAACAGCTTCTGTGAAGTCAGCCTGCAACCCTATGGCATATTTAATCACCGCCATCACCCGGAAATCGCCACTCATCTTGGCATTCCGGTGATTTTCACCCCGCATCTGGGCAATTTCCCGCGCGGCATTCTGGCCACCATCACGTGTCGCCTGAATGCGGGCGTCAGTGCGCAGGATGTGGCGCAGGCGTATCACAACGCCTATCACGACAAACCGCTGGTGCGCTTATACGAGAAAGGTGTCCCGGCACTGAAATCCGTGGTGGGGCTGCCGTTCTGCGACATCGGCTTCGTGGTGCAAGACGAACACCTGATCGTGGTGGCCACCGAAGATAACCTGCTCAAGGGTGCGGCGGCACAGGCGGTGCAGTGCATGAATATTCGCTTCGGTTTCCCTGAAACCCAATCCTTACTCTGATGACCTGCTGAGGCGCAAAGACCGATGAATCCGTTAATTATCAAATTAGGTGGCGTGTTACTCGATAGCGAAGAGGCGCTGGAGCGCCTGTTCACCGCGCTGGTGACTTACCGTCAGCAACATCAGCGCCCGCTGGTTATCGTCCATGGCGGCGGTTGTCTGGTGGACGACCTGATGAAGAAACTGTCGCTGCCGGTGGTGAAGAAAAACGGCCTGCGTGTGACGCCTGCCGATCAAATCGACATTATTACCGGCGCGCTGGCGGGCTCCGCCAACAAAACGCTGCTGGCCTGGGCGATTCGCCACGGCATCAACGCCGTGGGCCTGAGCCTGGCCGATGGCGGCAGCACCGTGGTGACACAGCTGAATGACGATCTGGGCCATGTCGGTAAAGCCGAAGTGGGTTCTCCGGCGCTGCTCAACACCCTGCTGGGCGCGGGTTATCTGCCGGTTATCAGCTCTATCGGCATTACCGTTGGCGGTGAGCTGATGAACGTCAATGCCGACCAGGCGGCTACCGCACTGGCGCAGACGCTGGGCGCGGATTTGATTTTGTTGTCCGATGTCAGCGGCATTCTGGACGGCAAAGGCCAGCGCATTGCGGAAATGACCGCCGGTAAAGCAGAAGATCTGATTGCGCAGGGCATTATTACCGATGGCATGATAGTGAAAGTGAATGCGGCGCTGGACGCGGCGCGCGCGCTGGGCCGTCCGGTGGATATCGCCAGCTGGCGTCACGCCGAGCAGTTGCCTGCGTTGTTTAACGGTGTGTCCATCGGCACCCGTATTCTGGCGTAATCGGCCAGTCTTTATCACGCTTTCTTCCGGCCTAAGCCGCCGGTAAAACGCGAGCAGTTCAACGGTGGGTTTGACAGGAGTCGGCCCGCCTTTATCAGAGAGACCGGGAGTGTAGTTATGGCTTTGTGGGGCGGGCGGTTCACGCAGGCAGCCGATCAGCGTTTTAAACAATTCAACGATTCACTGCGGTTTGATTACCGTCTGGCGGAGCAGGACATCATCGGCTCCATCGGCTGGTCTAAAGCGCTGGTGACGGTGAACGTACTGAGCGCTCAGGAACAGCAGCAACTGGAGCAGGCGCTCAATGCGCTGTTGGCAGAAGTGCAGGCCGACCCTGAGGCGATTCTGCAAAGCGATGCGGAAGATATTCATAGCTGGGTTGAGCAGAAACTGATCGAGAAAGTCGGCAATCTGGGTAAGAAACTGCATACCGGACGCAGCCGTAACGACCAGGTGGCGACGGATCTGAAACTGTGGTGCAAAGAGCAGGTGAGCGAGCTGGTGCAGGCGATTCGTCACCTGCGCGCGGCACTGGTAGCTACCGCTGAGGCCAATCAGGATGCGGTGATGCCGGGTTATACCCACTTGCAGCGCGCCCAGCCGGTGACATTTGCCCACTGGTGTCTGGCCTATCATGAAATGCTGGTGCGTGATGAAAGCCGCCTGGCAGACACGCTCAAGCGTCTGGACGTCAGCCCGCTGGGGTGTGGCGCGCTGGCGGGCACCGCATATCCGATAGACCGTGAGCAGTTGGCCGGTTGGCTGGGCTTTGCCTCTGCCACCCGCAACAGTCTGGATACGGTCTCTGACCGCGACCACGTGCTGGAACTGCTGTCCGACGCGTCTATCGGCATGGTTCACCTGTCGCGTTTTGCTGAAGATCTGATTTTCTTTAACAGCGGTGAGGCAGCGTTTGTCGAACTGTCTGACCGTGTCACCTCCGGCTCATCGCTGATGCCGCAGAAAAAGAACCCGGACGCGCTGGAGCTGATTCGTGGCAAGAGTGGCCGGGTGCAGGGCGCGCTGGCCGGTATGCTGGTGACGCTCAAGGGCTTGCCGCTGGCCTATAACAAAGATATGCAGGAAGACAAGGAAGGGCTGTTTGACGCGCTCGATACCTGGCACGACTGCCTGGCGATGGCCGCGCTGGTGCTTGACGGTATTCAGGTAAAACGCCCGCGTTGCCAGGAGGCGGCCGAGCAAGGCTATGCGAATGCGACCGAACTGGCGGATTATCTGGTTGCCAAGGGCGTGCCATTCCGCGAAGCGCACCATATCGTCGGTGAAGCCGTGGTAGAGGCAATTCGGCAGGGTAAAGCGCTGGAAGCGCTGTCGCTGGCGGACCTCCAGCAGTTCAGCGCGGTCATCGCTGACGATGTGTACCCGGCATTATCGTTGCAGTCTTGCCTGGAAAAACGCGCCGCGCAGGGGGGTGTTTCACCGCAGCAAGTGGCTCAGGCGATTGCGCTCGCGAAGCAAAATCTGGCCTGAACCTAGGGCGATTACGCTTTATGGTGAAAGAAACCGGCCTTCGGGCCGGTTTCTTTTTTTGGGCTGCGCCTTTCTGAAGGCGCTTCGCATTTTATGATCGACAACGCCCGCCGATAGCGGATTTTCTCTCTTACCTCTGGACAGATATACAGTCTCGCTTTACTTTGGCGCAACGCGTCATCAGTCATAGGGCCGAGTGTGGATATCTCCTTGTTTTATGGTGTGGGCGGTGCGGTGGTGGGCATGTTGCTGGGGTGGCTTATCGCAAGCTTGCGACAGCAGCAGCGTCAGGCACGTCATGACACCGAATTACAGTTACAACAGCAGGCGCTTGAACTGACGCGCCAGTCATTGGCTGACGCTCAACAATCCGGGCAACGACAGCAACAGCGGCTAGAGCAGCAGGGGCAAGAGCTGCGCACATTACAGGCGCAACGGGCGGCGGATGAAGAGAAACTGCGCCAGATGGCGGAGCTGCGTGATGAGTGTGCGCTGCTGAATCAAGAACTGCGCGCCCTGCGCGAGGCTAACGGTGCGCAGGAAGCCGAGCTGCGTGAAGTCACCATTCGTCTTGAAGAAACCCGGCTGGCGGCGGAAGAAAAGCAGCGATTGCTGATGAACAGCGAACAGCGTTTATCCAGCCAGTTTGAAAATCTGGCTAACCGTATTTTCGAGCAGACCGGACAGAAAGTGGACAGGCAAAACCAGCAGAGCATGGAGCAATTGCTAACGCCGCTTCGCGAGCAACTGGACGGTTTCCGCCGTCAGGTACAGGAGAGCTTTGGCGCAGAATCGCGCGAGCGGCACACGCTGGCGCATGAAATTCGCAATCTGCAACAGCTTAACGCCCGCATGGCGCAGGAAGCCATCAACCTGACCAATGCACTAAAAGGGGATAATAAAGCACAGGGTAACTGGGGCGAGGTGGTTCTTAGCCGGGTGCTGGAAAGTTCGGGGCTGCGCGAAGGCTATGAGTATGACACGCAGGTCAGCCTGAAAACGGGGGCGAATAATCGCCTGCAACCGGATGTGGTGGTGCATTTACCGCACGGCAAAGATGTGGTGATTGATGCCAAGATGTCGCTGGTGGCCTACGAGCGTTACTTCAATGCAGAGAATGAGCAGGAGCGTGAGGCAGCATTACATGCACATTTACTGTCGATTCGTAGCCATATTCGGCAGCTCGGTGCGAAAGACTATCAGCAGTTGCCTGGGTTGCGTTCGCTGGATTATGTGTTGATGTTTATTCCGGTGGAACCGGCTTTTTTGGTGGCGATTAACCACCAGCCAGACCTCATTACCGACGCTCTGAGCCACAATATTATGCTGGTTAGCCCAACGACATTGCTGGTTGCGTTACGTACCATCAATAACCTGTGGCGCTATGAGCAGCAGAGCCGTCATGCGCAACAAATTGCCGAGCGCGCTTCCCGGCTCTATGACAAATTACGCCTGTTTGTTGATGATATGGTTGGGTTAGGGCAAGGGCTCGATAAAGCGCAGGCCACATATCGACAGGCGATGAAAAAGCTGGCCTCAGGGCGCGGCAACCTGATTAGCCAGGCAGAAGGCTTTCGAGCGCTGGGAGTGGAGATTAAACGGCCGATGAGCCAGCCCGTTATTGATGAAGACACGTTAGCCTCTGATGACCCGACGTCATCGTTATCTGGCTCTCCCACGGCTCCAGAGCCGGGTGAGAGTGAGCATGACGCGATAACAACAGTACGCGGTATTGAGTAGCATGATGTCGATCAGGTTACGTCGCGGGTATGAAAAGAAGGGCGGTCGATTTTGGGCCGGGTCTGTTACACTCTCTAGCTGTTTATATTCCTTACCCATTAATAGGTAATAGGCTCCTGAAGTTGAACAAGCAGGCGGATAAGATGGCAGACGATTCAGACAAAACGACACACTTTGGTTTTCGCACGGTGGCCAGAGACGAAAAAGCCGCGATGGTGGCGAATGTGTTTCACTCTGTGGCAGCCAAATATGACCTGATGAACGATTTGATGTCGCTTGGCATTCACCGTATCTGGAAACGCTTCACGATTGAATGCAGCGGTGTGCGCCGTGGGCAGCGTGTTTTGGATTTGGCCGGTGGTACTGGCGACCTGACGGCGAAATTTTCTCGTCTGGTCGGCGATGAAGGCGAAGTCGTGCTGGCGGATATCAATGCGTCCATGTTGAAGGTCGGGCGTGAAAAATTGCGTAATAACGGCGTAGTGGGGAATATCAGCTATGTTCAGGCCAATGCTGAAGCGCTCCCCTTCCCTGATAATTTCTTTGACTGCATCACTATCTCTTTTGGGTTGCGTAATGTGACGGATAAAGAAAAGGCGTTGCGCTCAATGTGCCGTGTACTCAAACCGGGCGGCCGTTTGTTGGTGCTGGAGTTTTCCAAACCGACGGTGAAAGCGCTCAGTAAAGTCTACGATGCCTACTCTTTCCATGTGCTGCCGCGCATTGGCGAACTGGTTGCCAGTGATGCCGGTAGCTATCGCTATCTGGCAGAGTCCATCCGTATGCACCCTGATCAGGAAACGTTGAAAGGCATGATGGCTGAGGCCGGTTTTGACAACGTGGAGTATTTCAACCTGACCAGCGGTATTGTGGCACTGCATCGCGGATTTAAATTCTGAGTTGGGTATGCCTATGTTGATAATGCCTGTGTTGACGGCAACGCTGGAAACGGCACTGAATTCACTCTTGTTTCGTGACCGCAGTATGAAAGCGGCGCGCCAGCGTTTGCATGGAAAAACGTTGCGTATTGACGTAGCCGAGTTTGAGACCCCGCTGGTGCTGGTGTTCTCTGAGTATCGTCTTGACGTCGTCAATCAGTGGTCGATGTCGCCGGATTGTCTGTTGCAAACACGGCTCCCCGCACTGCTTAAATTGCGCGATCGCCAGCAACTTTCGGCGCTGATGCGCAGTGGCGATCTGGTGCTGGAAGGGGATATTCAGGTGATGCAGCAGTTCGTTTCACTGCTGGACATGGCCGAGTTCGATTTTGCACAGTGGATGTCGCCCTGGCTTGGCGATATTGCCGCAGAGAGCGTGAGCCGAGTGGCGAGCCGATGTGTGCAAGGCATCACTCGTGGTATCGCGCGTCAGCAGCAGGCATTATCAGAAACAATGACTGAGGAGTGGCGTTTATCTCCCGGCAAACTCGAAGGGCTTTGGTTTGCCAGTGAGGTGGACGCATTGGATCAAGCGGTTGACGCGCTGGCCGCACGTCTGGCAAGGATTGAGGGGGAGCGATGACGCCGGGAGAATTATTGCGTCTTTACCGCATTATTGGGGTATTGCTGAGTTATGGGCTGGATGAGCTTATCCCTCGTATTCCACTGACGCTACCGCTGCGTTTATGGCGCAAGCTATTGTTTTGGATGCCAAATCGCCATAAAGAAAAGCCACTGGGCGAACGCCTGCGTCTGGCGTTGCAGGAACTGGGGCCGGTGTGGATTAAGTTTGGCCAGATGATGTCAACCCGCCGCGATTTGTTCCCTCCGGCCATCGCCGATCAACTGGCGATGTTACAAGATCAGGTTGAGCCGTTTGATGGCAAACGTGCCCGTCAGCAAATTGAAGCGTCGATGGGCGGGAAGCTGGAAACCTGGTTTGACGACTTTGAGGTCAAACCGCTGGCATCGGCTTCAATCGCTCAGGTACATACCGCCCGTCTGAAAAGCACCGGCAAAGCAATCGTCATTAAAGTGATTCGGCCAGATATTCTGCCGGTGATTAAAGCCGATATGAGGCTGATGAATCGTCTGGCTGGCTGGCTGCCGATTTTATTGCCTGATGGACGGCGTCTACGCCCGCGAGAAGTGGTGCGTGACTATGAAAAAACGCTGCTGGATGAATTGAATTTGCTGCGAGAAGCGGCCAATGCCATCCAGTTGCGGCGAAATTTTGAAAATAGCCCGATGCTGTACGTCCCGGAAGTCTATTCCGATTACTGTAACGAGCGTGTGCTCGTTATGGAGCGCATTTACGGAATACCGGTGTCGGATATTGAGGCGCTTAAACGGCATGGCGTGAACATGCCGCTACTCGCAGAGCGCGGCGTACAGGTGTTTTTCACTCAGGTATTTCGCGACAGCTTTTTCCATGCGGATATGCATCCCGGCAATATCTTTGTCAGCTACGAGCACCCGGAAGATCCGCAATATATCGGTATTGATTGCGGCATTGTCGGTTCTCTTAACAAAGAGGATAAGCGTTATCTGGCTGAGAATTTTATCGCTTTCTTTAACCGCGATTACCGCCGTGTGGCCGAGCTGCATGTCGATTCTGGCTGGGTTCCGCAGGATACAAATGTTGAAGAGTTCGAATTTGCTATTCGCACCGTCTGCGAGCCGATATTTGAAAAGCCGTTAGCAGAAATTTCTTTTGGTCATGTATTATTGAACCTCTTTAATACCGCTCGTCGCTTCAATATGGAAGTGCAGCCACAACTGGTGCTGTTGCAAAAGACGTTGCTGTATATTGAAGGCGTTGGCCGCCAGCTCTACCCACAACTGGATTTGTGGAAGACAGCGAAACCCTTTTTAGAAACCTGGTTAAAAGACCAGGTTGGTTTACCTGCCATGCTGCGGGCATTCAAAGAGAAAGCACCGTTTTGGGCAGAAAAGCTGCCAGAGATCCCAGAGTTGTTCTATGACAGCTTACGCCAGCATAAGATGCTGAAGCAGAATATGGAGAGGTTATCCCATGAACTGCGCACCCAGCACACGCGTCAGGGGCAGTCTCGTTATCTGCTTGGCGTCGGGGCGGCGCTGTTGCTCAGTGGCACAGCGTTACTGATTAGTCAGGTCGAGGCGGATATTGTCCCTGCCGGGCTCATCGCCGCCGGTTTTGTCGCCTGGATGATAGGCTGGCGGCGTACACGTTGAATCAGCGTTTTATCAGCGGTGTTATCGTGATAAGGCGTCACATGAATCCTTTTTGCACAAAGAGGTAGGCAGTATGGGCGGTATTAGTCTTCCAAGTTTGTTATTGATAGCGGTTATTGTGGTTTTATTGTTCGGTACCGGCAAACTCAAGTCGCTTGGTGCCGATCTGGGCGCATCGATTAAAGGCTTCAAAAAAGCGATGAGTGATGATCAGCCCGCAACCCAGGACGAAAAACAGCAACAGGATGCTGACTTTGCGACCAAGGCCATGACGGAGCATAAGTCGCAGGGCAGTCAGGAAGAGAAAAATCAGTCTAAAGAGCGGGTGTAACTGGTGTTTGATATCGGCTTTGGTGAACTGTTACTGGTGTTTGTGATAGCACTGGTGGTGTTGGGGCCTGAGCGTCTGCCGGTTGCAGTCAGAACGGTGGCGGGCTGGATTCGTACCTTGCGTTCGCTGGCATCGACGGTGCAAAACGAACTGGCTCAGGAGATGAAACTACAGGAATTGCAGGAAAGCCTGAAAAAGGTGGAACAGGCGAGCCAGTTGCAGAATTTATCCCCAGAGCTCAAGGCATCGATGGATGAACTGAAAGAGGCGGCACAAGCCATAAAACGCCCCATCAGTATTAAACCGGATGGCACTGAATTACCGGAACATGTTCCGTTATCAGAGCCGCATATGGGTGATGGTAAGCAAGCCGAAACGTCGTCTGCTGTCACGTCAGCGCCTGCTGATGCGCCGGATGCCAACAGTGCCAAGGCATCGGCGTTTGTGGCGAGCCATGCACCGGGCGTCTCTGCCAGCCCATCGGATGAGCATAACGTCGTCGTGCAGAATACCGCTGAACATAAAGCAGTCGAGATTAAAGCGAGCGCTGCGCAGTCGGTCACTGCTGTTTCTTCCCAACCTTCTGGTGATCGTTAACGTATGGCTGTTGATCAAACCCAACCGCTGATCAGTCATTTGATAGAACTGCGCAAACGACTGTTAAACAGCATTATCAGCGTACTGGTGGTATTTCTGGCGTTAATCTATTTCGCTAACGATATTTACCAGATCGTTTCCGCCCCGTTGATAAAACAGATGCCTGTCGGTGCCAGCATGATTGCGACCGATGTGGCCTCGCCGTTTTTCACCCCGATTAAACTGACGCTGATTGTCTCGGTGTTCTTGTCGGCACCGTTGGTGTTGTATCAGGTATGGGCATTTATCGCCCCGGCGTTGTACAAGCATGAGCGTCGGCTGATGATGCCGTTGCTGGTATCGAGTAGCCTGTTGTTTTATATGGGCATGGCCTTTGCCTATTTTATTGTGTTTCCACTGGCGTTCGCCTTTTTCGCACAAACCGCGCCGAAAGGCGTATTGATCGCCACCGATATCAATAACTATCTTGATTTCGTGATGGCGCTGTTTATGGCATTTGGGGTGTCGTTTGAAGTTCCGGTAGCGATTGTGCTGCTGTGCTGGAGCGGAGTGGTCACGCCGGAAGGACTCAAGCAGAAGCGTCCTTACGTGCTGGTAGGCGCATTTGTGGTCGGGATGTTGCTGACACCACCGGATGTGTTCTCGCAAACCCTGTTGGCGATTCCGATGTATCTGCTGTTTGAAGTCGGCGTGTTCTTCGCCCGTTTCTACGTCGGTAAACGTCGTCGCCCTGATGAAGATGAGAGTATGGACGAATCCGCGCCGTCTTCCTGATGGTGGCGTATCGTGACAGGGTTGTGTGGCAGAGAATGTCACACTGGTTTAGCGCAACACCTCTTTCGGGAGGTGTTGTCTTTTGGGCCCGGAAGAAACCTTGCTGGACATAACGCGCGGAGTTGCCAGAGATGTTTGATATTGGTGTGAATTTAACCAGCCCGCAATTTCAGGCTGACCGCGACCACGTGATTGCGCGGGCGCGCGAAGCGGGTGTCACAGGGTTGTTGCTAACGGGGACTGACGTTGAAGAGAGTCGGCAGGCGCAGGTGCTGGCGAGCCATTATCCCGATTTTTGCTGGTCAACCGCTGGGGTACACCCGCATGATGCGAGCCATTGGGACGAGACCAGCGCCGAGGCTATTTTTCAATTGGCCGCGCAGCCGCAGGTACTGGCCATCGGCGAATGCGGGCTCGATTTTAACCGTAATTTTTCTACCCCCGCGCAGCAAGAGCAGGCGTTTAGCGCCCAGTTGGCGCTTGCTGCTGAAAAAGCGCTGCCGGTTTTTTTGCATTGCCGCGACGCGCACGATCGCTTTATGGCGATACTGACGCCCTGGCTTGGCAAGCTTCCTGCGGTGGTATTGCACTGTTTTACCGGCACGGGCGATGAGCTGGATGCGTGTCTGCGCGCCGGGCTGATGATTGGCATTACCGGTTGGGTGTGCGATGAGCGGCGCGGGTTAGCGCTGCGGGCACTGTTGCCACGCATCCCTGACGACCGCTTATTGCTGGAAACCGATGCGCCCTATTTGCTTCCTCGGGATTTACATCCAAAACCGACATCCCGACGAAATGAACCCTGCTTTTTGCCACATATTGTCCGGCAGGTTGCGACCTGGCGCGGTCAGGATGCCATCAGGCTTGGCAAAATAGCGGATGACAATGCCCGGCGGATTTTCCGGCCAGGTCTGTAAGGAGAATTAATGATGAGCACTGCTTTTCCCGGTACGTTTCCTGGGCGGCGTATGCGCCGCCTGCGTCGCCACGATTTTAGCCGTCGTCTGGTGTCTGAACATCAGGTGACAGTCAATGACCTGATCTACCCGGTATTTGTGATGGAGGGTAAGAATGGGCGTCAGGAAGTGCCGTCTATGCCGGGGGTGTATCGCCTGACGATTGATGAGCTGGTAAAAGAAGCGGAAGTCATCGCCAAACTGGGGGTGCCGGTATTGTCGCTGTTCCCGGTAATTGAAGCGGATAAGAAATCACTGCTGGCGGAAGAAGCCTATAACCCGGACGGGCTGGTGCAACGCACCGTGCGAGCGCTAAAAGATGCCGTGCCGGAGCTCGGATTGCTGACGGATGTTGCGCTAGACCCCTACACCACGCATGGTCAGGACGGCGTGATTGATGATGACGGGTATGTGATTAATGACATCACCAAAGAGATTCTGGTGCGTCAGGCACTGTCCCATGCGCAAGCCGGGGCGGAAATTGTCGCCCCCAGCGACATGATGGATGGGCGTATTGGCGCGATTCGCGATCAACTGGAAACTCAGGGTCTGATCAATACCCAAATCATGGCCTATTCCGCAAAATATGCGTCCTGCTATTACGGCCCGTTTCGTGATGCGTTGGGCTCATCGGGCAATCTGAAAGGCGGCAATAAGAAGACCTATCAGATGGACCCGGCCAACAGTAACGAAGCGCTGCAAGAGATAGCGCAGGATTTGCAGGAAGGGGCGGATATGGTGATGGTCAAACCGGGGATGCCGTATCTGGATGTGGTGCGCCGGGTGAAAGACACGTTCGGCGTGCCGACATTCGCCTATCAGGTATCAGGCGAGTATGCCATGCAGATGGCGGCGATTCAGAACGGTTGGTTGCAAGAACAGCCGTTGGTGATGGAGTCGCTGTTGTGCTTTAAACGCGCGGGGGCCGATGGCGTATTAACGTATTTTGCCAAGCGTGTCGCTCAGTGGTTGCATGACGAAGCGCAACGCCGCTAACGCACCTCACCGTGTCACGATGACGGCTCCCGCATCCATCCCTTGATGGGGCCGTCATCACTGTCAGGCTTTTTTAAACTGACGGTTGTCGATACTCTGGCGTATCGGCTTGTTGAGCAAATTGAGTAACAGCATGGAGCGGGCCTCGCCGTCAGGTTCGGTATAAATGGCTTGCAACCCGCTGAATACACCTTCGGTAATCACCACGCTATCACCCGGCTGAGGCGTTTGTGGGTCAACATAACGCGCTTCTTGATGTTGGCGTAAATCATTAATCACCTGTTGGGGAACGGTCGCCGGGAGCTTGCCGAAGCGTACAAAATGGCTGACGCCACGGGTTGAGCCCACCGTGGTGGTATGGATCTGTTCCGGGTCAAATTCCACAAACAGGTAATTGGGAAACAGCGGTTCGTTGACCTCGGTGCGTTTACCCCGGACGATTTTTTCGAGTGTTATCATCGGACTGAGGCAAACAACCTCCTGGCGCTCCAGATGTTCTTTGGCCCGTAGCAGTTGGCCGCGCTTGCAATACAGTAGATACCAGGCTTGCATAGTTTCACTTAGTTTTGTGGTTGGCATATTCAGTGGTTGTCACAGCGCGCAGCATAGCAAAAGCCATGCGGGATAAGAATTTCCATAATGGATTTTTCACCCTGAGAATGTTCCGAGTGTTCAGGAACAAACCGCATTACCAGCAAGCGACAGCATGGTGAAGAGCCTCTATAATAGCCGCACCACTGACTTTCCAGATGATCAGCATGAAATACCGTGACTTACGTGAATTTCTCGCCCAGCTTGAAGCGAGAGGCGAGCTTAAACGCATTCGTCAGCCGATAGATCCTTACCTCGAAATGACGGAAATTGCCGATCGCACTCTGCGGGCTGAAGGCCCGGCCTTACTGTTTGAAAACCCGAAAGGGTATGACATGCCGGTGCTATGCAACCTGTTTGGTACGCCTAAACGGGTGGCGCTGGGAATGGGGCAAGAGGACGTGAACGCGCTGCGTGACGTTGGCCGCCTGCTGGCATTTTTAAAAGAGCCGGAACCGCCGCGTGGGTTTCGTGACCTGGTGGATAAGTTGCCGAAGTTTCGTCAGGTGCTGAATATGCCGACCAAGCGTTTGTCGAGCGCGCCTTGTCAGGAGCAAGTGTGGGAAGGCGAGGCGGTTGATTTAGGCCGTATTCCCATTATGCATTGCTGGCCGGGTGACGCCGCTCCGCTGGTGACATGGGGGTTAACCGTGACGCGCGGGCCGTTTAAAGAGCGGCAGAATCTGGGGATTTACCGCCAGCAGTTGATTGGGCGTAATAAGCTTATCATGCGCTGGTTGTCTCATCGTGGCGGCGCGCTGGATTTTCAGGAGTGGTGCCAGCAGCGGCCAGGTGAGCGTTTTCCGGTAGCGGTCGCGCTTGGCGCAGACCCGGCGACCATTCTTGGCGCGGTCACACCGGTGCCGGATACGTTGTCCGAATATGCCTTTGCCGGGCTGTTGCGCGGCCACAAAACCGAAGTAGTGAAATGCCTGTCGTGCGATCTTGAGGTGCCCGCCAGCGCCGAAATCGTGCTGGAAGGGTACATTGAAGCGGGTGAAACCGCCCCGGAAGGGCCTTATGGCGACCACACCGGTTACTATAATGAAGTCGATAGCTTCCCGGTATTTACCGTGACGCATGTCACGCAGCGGCGCGATGCGATTTATCACTCGACCTATACCGGCCGCCCACCGGATGAACCGGCGGTGCTTGGCGTTGCGTTAAACGAAGTGTTTGTCCCGCTATTACAGAAACAATTTCCAGAAATTGTCGATTTTTATCTGCCGCCTGAGGGCTGTTCTTACCGTCTGGCGGTGGTTACTATGAAGAAGCAGTACGCCGGGCATGCCAAACGGGTGATGATGGGCGTCTGGTCTTTCCTGCGCCAGTTTATGTACACCAAATTTGTTATCGTTTGTGATGACGATATCAATGCCCGTGACTGGAAAGATGTGATTTGGGCTATCACCACGCGTATGGATCCGGCGCGCGATACGGTGCTGGTGGAAAACACGCCGATAGATTATCTGGATTTCGCTTCGCCGGTTTCCGGGCTCGGTTCCAAGATGGGTCTGGATGCCACCAACAAATGGCCGGGAGAAACGCAGCGTGAATGGGGCCAGCCCATCACCAAAGATCCGGCTGTGGTGGCGCGGGTAGATGCCATGTGGCATGAACTCGCTATTTTTAATGACAGCGATAAGCCGCGTTAAGGGCGCTTATGCTGTTGTCCGTTTTGCTTCGACCCGACAGAGGGATTGCATGACAACGTTGAGCTGTACAGTGACGTCGGTGGAAGCTATCACCGATACGGTTTACCGGGTGCGTCTGTTGCCCTCGGCGCCTTTTTCTTTCCGTGCCGGGCAGTACCTGATGGTGGTGATGGATGAACGGGATAAACGCCCGTTTTCGATGGCATCAACACCCAATGAACAAGGATTTATTGAGCTGCATATCGGCGCATCCGAGATGAATCTGTATGCGATGGCGGTGATGGATCGCATTCTGAAAGAAAAATCACTGCTGGTTGATATCCCGCACGGTGATGCTTGGCTGCGTGAAGACAGCGATCGTCCGTTGATTTTGATTGCCGGAGGCACCGGTTTTTCTTACGTGCGTTCGATTCTGCTAACGGTGCTGGCGCAACAGCCTGAACGCGCGGTGTCAGTGTATTGGGGCGGGCGAGAATTGAGCCATCTGTACGATTTGGGTGAGCTGGAGTCGCTGTCCAAACAGCATGCCAATCTGAGCGTGATTCCGGTCGTTGAACAACCGGATGACAGCTGGCATGGCCGTTCCGGTACGGTACTGAGCGCTGTCTTGCAGGACTTTGGCTCGCTGGCCGCCCACGATATTTATATTGCCGGACGCTTTGAAATGGCGAAAATTGCCCGCGAGCGTTTTTGCAATGAGCGCGGTGCGCAGCTGGCGCACATGTACAGCGATGCGTTTTCGTTTATCTGATCTCGTCTGCTTCGATGCAACCTTGACGTGTTGTGAATGATTATTTTATATAAAAGTAGATTGTCTCAGTCACTCTATTTGCGATCGGTTCACTTTCAGTCATGCAAAAAGGTAACGACATGGCGGTAGCAACAGCGGATATCAGCGAACAGCGCATTCGTGATGCCGCGCATGGCGCGGCGGATGTTCTGCGCGCCATGGCGAATGGCGATCGACTGATGTTGATGTGTTTTCTCAGTCAGGGCGAAGCGTCGGTTGGGCAAATGGAGCAGGCGCTGGATATTCACCAGCCCACATTGTCGCAGCAATTAGGCGTGATGCGGCGTCTGCATCTGGTGACGACCCGGCGTGAAGGCAAGCAGATCTTCTATCGCATTGATGACCCGAAAATACTCACCTTGCTCAGTACCATTTACGCGCTCTACTGCCCCACGGCGCAGTCAGAATAGGTTGTCGTCTGGCGCGTTGCAGTCAGTTCAGGCGGCGTGTTCTGCCGCCTGAGCTCTTTCTCACGGCAAACGCGTTATCATGCCCGTTCAAGCACGGTGGCAATGCCTTGGCCCAGCCCGATACACATCGTCGCCACGCCAAACTCCACATCACGTTGCTCCATCAGGTTAATCAGCGTCGTCAGAATACGCGCGCCAGAGCACCCCAGCGGGTGTCCCAGGGCGATTGCGCCGCCGTTCAGGTTCACTTTGTCATCAAGACTCGCCATCAGGCCAAGGTCGTTGATGCAAGGTAATACCTGCGCGGCAAACGCTTCATTTAATTCAAATACGCCGATGTCATGTAGGCTCAGACCCGCTCTTTGCAAGGCTTTACGCGTCGCAGGGACCGGGCCATACCCCATTAGCGACGGGTCACAGCCCACCACGGCGGTGGCGCGAACCCGAACCCGGGGCGCGATACCCAACGCGCGAGCATAAGATTCGCTCATGACCAATAATCCGGCGGCACCGTCTGATAGCGCAGACGAGCTGCCTGCGGTTACGGTGCCGTTAACCGGATCGAATGCCGGGCGCAGTGAGGCCAGCGCCTCAAGGCTGGTGTCTGGGCGTATCACTTCATCGTAGTCAAACAGGTGCAGTGCGCCGTCGCTGCGATGCCCGCTGGTTGGCACAATTTCGCGTGAAAACACGCCCGATTGTGTCGCGGCGAAAGCCCGTTGGTGAGAGCGGGCGGCAAAGGCATCCTGCTGTTCGCGGCTGATGCGGTGCAGGCGCGCCAGCATTTCGGCGGTCAGCCCCATCATGGCGGCGGCTTTGGCGACGGTGTGGCTGAGTCCCGGGTGAAAATCAGCCCCGTGAGTCATCGGCACATGGCCCATATGCTCGACGCCCCCGGCCAGGCAAACCTGAGCGTCGCCGACTCTGATGGCGCGAACCGCATCGTGCAGCGCCTGCATGGAAGAACCACACAGGCGGTTAATGGTAACAGCGGGCACATGATGGGGAATTTCAGCCAACAGGGCCGCATTGCGTGCGATGTTAAAGCCTTGCTCCAGCGTTTGCTGCACGCAGCCCCAGTAGATGTCATCAATATTATCGGCGTTCAATGCCGGGTTACGCTCCAGCAGGCTGCGCATCACATGCGCGGCGAGCGTTTCAGCACGAACCTGACGAAATGCCCCGCCTTTAGAGCGCCCCATTGGGGTACGCAGGGCATCAACAATCACGGCGTTTTCCATACTTCTGCGTCCTTATGCCGGGTGATGAAGAGATAAATCGGCGTGTGGCAAGGCCGCCGGATAAAAACACTGTTGCTGTTGCGCCATCTGTTGCAGGCTCTCAGGCAGGCGGTAGAGTGGCCCAAGCCCAGCCAGCGACTGCGCGATGTGCGCATAACGCTCGGCACCGAGGGTGTCGAGATAGCGGCAGGCACCGCCGCGAAAAGCGGGAAAACCGAGCCCATAAAGCAGTGCCATATCCGCCTGTGCCGGGCTTGCCACAATGCCCTCTTCCAGACAGCGCGCCACTTCGTTGAGCATGGGCACCATCAGCCGTTCGATAATCTCATCGGCACTAAATGTGCGTCTGGGCTGGCATACCGCATCGAGTAATACATCCGTTTGCGCATCGTGCTCGCGGCGTTGCTTGCCTTTATCATCGGTGTGATAGCGATAGAAACCGGCACCGCTTTTTTGGCCCAAACGCTGGTGTTCGACCAGCACATCAATCACATCCCGTTCGGTTTTTGCCATGCGCTGTGGAAACCCGGCGGACATGACGGCTTGTGCATGATGTGCGGTATCCAGCCCGACCACATCCAGCAAATACGCCGGGCCCATCGGCCAGCCAAACCGGGATTCCATCACCGCATCAATGTCTCTGAAATCCGCGCCGTCACGCATCAACAGCGAAAATGCGGCAAAATAGGGGAACAGCACACGGTTAACGAAAAAGCCTGGGCAGTCATTCACGACAATGGCGGTTTTACCCATTTTGGCGGCAAAGGCGACGACGGCTGCGAGCGTTTGTTCACTGGTTTTGGCACCGCGAATAACCTCGACCAGCGGCATACGGTGTACCGGATTGAAAAAGTGCAGGCCGCAAAAATTCTCGGGCCGCTTCAGGGCGCTGGCAAGCTGGGTGATAGAAATGGTCGAGGTGTTAGAAACCAACAGCGCCCGCTCGCTGAGGTGGGCTTCTGCCTCGGCCAGCACGCTGGCTTTCACCTGCGGGTTTTCCACCACGGCTTCAATCACCAGGTCGGCCTGCTCAATGGCGTTGTCATGCAGCGTGGGGTGGATGCGCGCCAGCGTCTGTGCCAGCGTCATCACATCCATTTTCCCGCGTTCGACGTCGGCATGCAGCCGTTGCGTCGCTTCTGTCATACCCAGTGTCAATGCGGCGTCGCGGATATCTTTCATCCAGACGGGGATGCCTTTGCGGGCGGCCTGACACGCAATGCCGCCCCCCATGATGCCTGCGCCAAGAACCGCGAGGCGCTCGGGAGCGCGCGCTCCTGCGGCCCACTTTTTCGCGGCGCTTTTTACCGCCTGCTCATTCAAAAACACGCCCACCAGCGCTGAGGCGGCAGAGGTTTGTGTGAGTGCGACGAAATTCTCTGTTTCCTGCAACAGTGCCGCATCACGCGCCAGTCCGGCGGTCGCTTCAATGGTGTTCACAGCGGTCAGTGGGGCGGGATAGTGCGGGCCGGTGAGTTGCTGCACTTTCGCTTTGGCAGTGAGAAAACTCATCATCGCTTCACTGCGGCCTAACCGTAGCGCAGCGGTTTTCTGGCGGCGGCGAGCGCGCCAGTCAAGCTTGCCGCTGATGGCCTGGCGCAACATATGCAGCGCCGCTGGAAGCAATGCCTCTTGCTCGGTGAGGGCATCAATCAGCCCGACATGTAATGCATCGGCGGCGCACAGGTCTTTACCGGCGGCGATTATCTCCAGCGCATTGTCAACGCCGATAAGACGAGGCAGCCGCACGGTGCCGCCAAATCCCGGCATGATACCGAGTTTGACTTCGGGTAAACCGATGCGTGCCTCGCGGGAGGCCACGCGAAAATCCGTTGCCAGCACGCATTCACAGCCGCCGCCCAGCGCATAACCGTTGATGGCGGACAGGGTGGGCACGGGTAAATCTTCCAGTTGGCTGAAAATGGCATTCGCCTGTGTCAGCCAGCGTTGCAGCGTTTGCGTTGGTGCGGCAAACAACGACAGAAATTCCGTGATATCGGCACCAGCGATAAAGGCTGGTTTGTCTGAGCGCAGCAGCAATGCGCGTAAGTCAGGCTGTTGCGCCAGGTGGCGTAGCGCCTCGCCCAGACTGGCGACGGTGCGTGTGTCGAGCGTGTTAATGTTGCCCGGCGCGGCAAACACCAGCTCGGCTATACCATCCTCACGCCACGCCAGATAAAGGGTGTCGCCTTGGTAGATCATGGTTATCTCCCTAATGTATCCCTAATCTGGTACGACCAGATGATAAAAATTGTGGTGTGAATGTTAATAAAATGCAAATAACGGATGGGCGATTTGCCGCCGGGATCACAGGGCTGGCAACGCTGCCGCTATCGGGGGGCTGTGGTACACTGAGCAGATACACGGCTAACGATAGGGGTAGTGATGGAAACGCTAACGTCTTTGTATCATCAACATATCGCCACACTGCAACAACGTACCCAGGCGGTGCTGGCGCGGCATAACTTGGATGCCTTATTGATCCACTCTGGTGAGTTGATGATGGCGTTTCTCGACGACCACGCTTACCCGTTTACCGTCAACCCGCAATTTAAGGCCTGGCTGCCAGTGACTCAGGTGCCTAACTGCTGGCTGTGGGTGGACGGTGTCTCAGCGCCGAAATTGTGGTTCTACTCTCCGGTCGATTACTGGCATAACGTTGCGCCAGTGCCAGAGAGTTTCTGGACATCCGCCTGGGAGATTGCGGTGCTACGCAAGGCCGATGATATCGGCCAGCAACTTCCCGCCCGGCGCGAGCGGGTCGCTTATATCGGCGCACTGCCGCAACGGGCATTGAGTCTGGGTATTGACGCTCAACACATCAACCCGCAGGGCGTGCTGGATTACCTGCATTATCACCGCGCCTATAAAACCGATTATGAGTTGGCTTGCCTGCGTGAGGCGCAGAAAACCGCCGTAATCGGCCACCGCGCGGCACTGGACGCGTTTAAAGCGGGCATGAGCGAGTTTGATATTAACCTCGCCTACCTGACGGCGACCGGCCATCGCGATACTGATGTGCCTTATGACAATATCGTTGCGCTTAATGAGCATGCCGCCGTGCTGCATTACACCCAACTGGAGCAGCGCGCGCCTGCCGATATGCGCAGTTTTCTGCTGGATGCTGGCGCGCAGTACAACGGTTATGCGGCCGATATCACCCGTAGCTATGCGGCAAACCCTGAGAGTGACTACGCCGCGCTGGTGAAAGACCTGAACATTGAGCAGCAGGCATTGATTGGCTCGTTACAAAACGGCGTGCGCTATACCGACTATCATTTGCAAATGCATCATCGGGTGGCGGTGTTGTTAAAACGTCATCAGTTGGTCAACGGCCTGAGTGAAGACGCCATGGTGGAGCAAGGTGTCACCACGCCGTTTTTGCCGCATGGCCTTGGTCATCCGCTCGGTTTACAGGTGCATGATGTTGGCGGTTTTATGCAAGATGATAGCGGCGCTACGCTGCCTGCGCCGTCGGCGCACCCTTATCTGCGCTGCACCCGTATACTGGAGCCCCGTATGGTGATGACTATCGAGCCGGGTATCTATTTTATTGATTCTCTGCTGGAGCCCTGGCGTCAGGGTGCGATGCGTCAGCACTTTAACTGGCAGAAGCTGGATGCGCTGCGCCCGTTTGGCGGTATTCGTATAGAGGATAACGTGGTGATGCATGAGAAGCGCGTCGAAAACCTGACCCGCGATCTCGATTTAGCCTGATGCAGTCATACCCCATCCCTGCAACGTCGGTCAGCGTGCAGGAAGAGATCAAAAAAAGTCGCTTTCTGACGCTGTTGTCACCGGCGTGTGGGGTTGATGCCGCGCGCGAGGTTATCCAGCAGGTGCGGCATGCTCACCCTGATGCCGCACATCACTGTTGGGCCTATGTCGCCGGTGCGCCGGATGACTCACAGCAACTCGGCTTTTCTGATGACGGCGAGCCTTCCGGCACGGCGGGCAAACCGATGCTGGCGCAACTGATGGGCAGCGGCATTGGCGAAGTGGTGGCCGTCATTGTGCGCTACTATGGCGGTATTCAGCTTGGCACCGGCGGCCTGGTGAAAGCCTACGGTGGCGGCGTTCAACAAGCGTTAAAACAGTTGCCGGTGCAGCAAAAAGTGATGCTGCAACAGTTTCGATTGCAGTGTGACTATACCTGGCTATCTCAAGTGGAGAGTACGGTACAGGCGCTGCAAGGGTTGGTGATAGCAAGCGAATATACCAACCAGGTTTCGCTGTTGGTGGCGTTTCCTGTCACCATGGTCGATGAGGCCTCTCGCCGCCTGCGAGATGTCAGTCGCGGCGCGTTGCATTTACAGTCAATTTCACAATAATCCCAGCGCGTAATCTTGAACCATTAAGGAAGGCTCCCTGATGCATTTGCGTGCCATAACCCGCATTGTCGGACTACTGGTTATTCTCTTCTCCGGCACTATGTTTATTCCTGGCATGGTGGCGCTTATTTACCGCGATGGTGCGGGGCGCGCATTTATTCAGACATTTTTTGTCGCGCTGGCAATCGGCATGGCGCTATGGCTGCCGAATCGCAAACATCGGCATGAACTCAAGGCCCGCGAGGGTTTCTTGATAGTCGTACTGTTTTGGACGGTGTTGGGTAGCGTCGGAGCATTGCCATTTTTGTTCGCCGAGCGGCCTAGCCTGTCAATGACCGATGCGTTTTTTGAGTCTTTTTCCGGCCTCACCACCACCGGTGCGACCACGCTGGTCGGGCTTGATTCCCTGCCGAAAGCGATTTTGTTCTATCGCCAGATGCTGCAATGGATGGGAGGCATGGGGATCATTGTGCTTGCGGTGGCTATTTTGCCGATACTGGGCGTCGGGGGGATGCAGCTTTATCGTGCCGAAATGCCGGGGCCGCTGAAAGACAACAAGATGCGCCCGCGTATTGCCGAAACCGCCAAAACACTCTGGTTAATCTATGTATTGCTGACGGTGCTATGTGCGCTGGCCTTATGGCTGGCGGGGATGTCGATTTTTGATGCCATCAGTCATAGCTTTTCCACTATCGCTATCGGCGGTTTCTCTACCCACGATGCCAGTATCGGCTATTTTAACAGCCCGACAATCAACACCATTATCGCGATATTCCTGCTGATTTCCGGCTGTAATTTTGGTTTGCACTTTGCCGTGCTCAGTGGCCGCAGCCTGCGTGTTTACTGGCGTGACCCGGAATTTCGCATGTTTATCTTCGTGCAGCTGTCGCTGGTTGTGGTCTGTACGCTCGTGCTGTGGGGGCATCATGTCTACAAAGGTGGGCTGGAAACCCTGAATCAGGCATTTTTTCAGGTGGTGTCGATGGCGACAACCGCCGGTTTCACCACGGACAGCATCGCATCCTGGCCGTTGTTCCTGCCGGTGCTGCTGCTGTGCTCCGCCTTTATTGGCGGTTGCGCCGGTTCAACCGGGGGCGGGCTTAAGGTGATACGCATCCTGCTGCTGTTTTTGCAGGGTTCGCGCGAATTAAAACGTCTAGTTCATCCCAATGCGGTTTACACCATAAAGCTTGGGCAGCGCGCGTTGCCAGAGCGAATCCTTGAAGCGGTCTGGGGCTTCTTCTCGGCTTATGCGCTGGTATTTATTGTCAGCATGCTGGCAGTGATCGCAACCGGGGTCGATAATTTCTCCGCGTTCGCCGCAGTCACCGCGACGCTCAATAACCTCGGGCCGGGTCTTGGCACGGTGGCTGATAACTTTACCTCGATGAACGATGCCGCAAAATGGATTCTGATTGTCACCATGCTATTTGGCCGTCTTGAGGTCTTTACTATGCTGGTACTGTTTACGCCGACTTTCTGGCGAGAATAACGGATAAAGGGAACGAATCATGAAAGCGTTAATACTGTTTTCCAGCCGGGATGGGCAGACCAGAGCAATCTCTGCTTTTATCGCGAATAACCTTAAAGGGGTGGTGGAGTGCGATATTGCCAACATCCTAACTGCCCAGGAGTTTGATCTGAATAAGTACGATAGCATCATGATCGGTGCGTCAGTACGCTATGGGCGCGTTAATCCGGTGGTAGAGACATTTATCCGACAGAACCTTGCGTTATTACAGCAAAAGCCGAGCGCTTTCTTTTGCGTCAACCTCACGGCGCGTAAACCAGAGAAGCGCTCGCTGCAAACCAATGCCTATACGCGCAAGTTCCTGCTACGTTCCCCTTGGCAGCCCGATCTCGGCGCGGTGTTTGCAGGCGCACTGCGCTACCCTCGTTATCGCTGGTTTGACCGAATCATGATTCAACTCATCATGCGTATGACCGGCGGTGAAACCGACAGCACCAAAGAAATCGAGTACACGGATTGGGAGCAAGTGGCGCGTTTTGCGCAGTCGTTCGGGCAAATAGTGCATAAAAAAGTACAGTAATAGCGCATTGTGGGGTAATTTTCGCCATGATGATGAAAAAAGAGACGCTTGAGAGATTTTTTGCAATTAGGGCTTGTCAGGCCGCAGGAAGTCCCTATAATGCGCCTCCACTGACACGGCAACAGCGGCAACGCAATGCGGTGTCAGCGAAGAAGAAACGAAAATAAACGTTGACTCTTCATGAGGAAAGCGTAGTATACGCCACCTCGCGACAGCAGGCTCAGGCCGGTCGCACTGCTCTTTAACAATTAATCAGACAATCTGTGTGGGCACTCGCAGGACACTTCGCAAAAACTTTTGTGAAAGTCTTGAAGAGTGACAACAGTTAATTCATTACGAATAAACAGTAAATTCTTTGAGCACGTTTTCTTCGGAAAACACAATCAAACTTAAATTGAAGAGTTTGATCATGGCTCAGATTGAACGCTGGCGGCAGGCCTAACACATGCAAGTCGAGCGGTAGCACAAAGGAGCTTGCTCCTTGGGTGACGAGCGGCGGACGGGTGAGTAATGTCTGGGAAACTGCCTGATGGAGGGGGATAACTACTGGAAACGGTAGCTAATACCGCATAACGTCTTCGGACCAAAGAGGGGGACCTTCGGGCCTCTTGCCATCAGATGTGCCCAGATGGGATTAGCTAGTAGGTGAGGTAATGGCTCACCTAGGCGACGATCCCTAGCTGGTCTGAGAGGATGACCAGCCACACTGGAACTGAGACACGGTCCAGACTCCTACGGGAGGCAGCAGTGGGGAATATTGCACAATGGGCGCAAGCCTGATGCAGCCATGCCGCGTGTGTGAAGAAGGCCTTCGGGTTGTAAAGCACTTTCAGCGGGGAGGAAGGCGATAAGGCTAATAACCTTGTCGATTGACGTTACCCGCAGAAGAAGCACCGGCTAACTCCGTGCCAGCAGCCGCGGTAATACGGAGGGTGCAAGCGTTAATCGGAATGACTGGGCGTAAAGCGCACGCAGGCGGTCTGTTAAGTTGGATGTGAAATCCCCGGGCTTAACCTGGGAACTGCATTCAAAACTGACAGGCTAGAGTCTCGTAGAGGGGGGTAGAATTCCAGGTGTAGCGGTGAAATGCGTAGAGATTGGAGGAATACCGGTGGCGAAGGCGGCCCCCTGGACGAAGACTGACGCTCAGGTGCGAAAGCGTGGGGAGCAACAGGATTAGATACCCTGGTAGTCCACGCTGTAAACGATGTCGATTTGGAGGTTGTGCCCTTGAGGCGTGGCTTCCGGAGCTAACGCGTTAAATCGACCGCCTGGGGAGTACGGCCGCAAGGTTAAAACTCAAATGAATTGACGGGGGCCCGCACAAGCGGTGGAGCATGTGGTTTAATTCGATGCAACGCGAAGAACCTTACCTACTCTTGACATCCAGAGAAACCTGCAGAGATGCGGGTGTGCCTTCGGGAGCTCTGAGACAGGTGCTGCATGGCTGTCGTCAGCTCGTGTTGTGAAATGTTGGGTTAAGTCCCGCAACGAGCGCAACCCTTATCCTCTGTTGCCAGCACTTCGGGTGGGAACTCAGGGGAGACTGCCGGTGATAAACCGGAGGAAGGTGGGGATGACGTCAAGTCATCATGGCCCTTACGAGTAGGGCTACACACGTGCTACAATGGCGTATACAAAGAGAAGCAACCTCGCGAGAGCAAGCGGACCTCATAAAGTACGTCGTAGTCCGGATTGGAGTCTGCAACTCGACTCCATGAAGTCGGAATCGCTAGTAATCGTAGATCAGAATGCTACGGTGAATACGTTCCCGGGCCTTGTACACACCGCCCGTCACACCATGGGAGTGGGTTGCAAAAGAAGTAGGTAGCTTAACCTTCGGGAGGGCGCTTACCACTTTGTGATTCATGACTGGGGTGAAGTCGTAACAAGGTAACCGTAGGGGAACCTGCGGTTGGATCACCTCCTTACCGAGTGAAGAGCCTGCGTGGTGTCCACACAGATTGTCTGATGAAGTAAAAGAGTCAAAAGCGTCTTGCGAAGCTGACAAGAGATGTCCCCTTCGTCTAGAGGCCCAGGACACCGCCCTTTCACGGCGGTAACAGGGGTTCGAATCCCCTAGGGGACGCCAATGACAAGACAGGTGAGTGAAAGTCACGGTCAGGGATATCCCGAAGATAACCTAAAGCTGATTAGAGATAGTCAGGTTTACGTTTATCTTGCTCTTTAACAATCTGGAACAAGCTGAAAATTGAAACGACAGCATGTGTATGCGAATGCATGTGTTGTTCGAGTCTCTCAAAAACTTGCATCCCGAAACACTTTCGGGTTGTGAGGTTAAGCGACTAAGCGTACACGGTGGATGCCTAGGCAGTCAGAGGCGATGAAGGGCGTGCTAATCTGCGATAAGCGTCGGCAAGGTGATATGAACCGTTATACCCGACGATACCCGAATGGGGAAACCCAGTGTGTTTCGACACACTATCACACACTGAATTCATAGGTGTGTGAGGCGAACCGGGGAACTGAAACATCTCAGTACCCCGAGGAAAAGAAATCAACCGAGATTCCCCCAGTAGCGGCGAGCGAACGGGGAAGAGCCCAGAACCTGAATCGGCTTGTGTGTCAGTGGAAGCGTCTGGAAAGGCGCACGATACAGGGTGACAGTCCCGTACACGAAGATGCACAGGTCGTGAGTTCGATGAGTAGGGCGGGACACGTGGTATCCTGTCTGAATATGGGGGGGACCATCCGCCAAGGCTAAAATACTCCTGACTGACCGATAGTGAACCAGTACCGTGAGGGAAAGGCGAAAAGAACCCCGGCGAGGGGAGTGAAATAGAACCTGAAACCGTGTACGTACAAGCAGTGGGAGCCTTGATTTATCAGGGTGACTGCGTACCTTTTGTATAATGGGTCAGCGACTTATATTCTGTAGCAAGGTTAACCGAGAGGGGAGCCGCAGGGAAACCGAGTCTTAACTGGGCGTTAAGTTGCAGGGTATAGACCCGAAACCCGGTGATCTAGCCATGGGCAGGTTGAAGGTTGGGTAACACTAACTGGAGGACCGAACCGACTAATGTTGAAAAATGTAGCGGATGACTTGTGGCTGGGGGTGAAAGGCCAATCAAACCGGGAGATAGCTGGTTCTCCCCGAAAGCTATTTAGGTAGCGCCTCGTGAATTCATCTTCGGGGGTAGAGCACTGTTTCGGCTAGGGGGCCATCCCGGCTTACCAACCCGATGCAAACTGCGAATACCGAAGAATGTTATCACGGGAGACACACGGCGGGTGCTAACGTCCGTCGTGAAGAGGGAAACAACCCAGACCGCCAGCTAAGGTCCCAAAGTCATGGTTAAGTGGGAAACGATGTGGGAAGGCCCAGACAGCCAGGATGTTGGCTTAGAAGCAGCCATCATTTAAAGAAAGCGTAATAGCTCACTGGTCGAGTCGGCCTGCGCGGAAGATGTAACGGGGCTAAAACCATGCACCGAAGCTGCGGCAGCGACACTATGTGTTGTTGGGTAGGGGAGCGTTCTGTAAGCCTGTGAAGGTGGCCTGTGAGGGCTGCTGGAGGTATCAGAAGTGCGAATGCTGACATAAGTAACGATAATGCGGGTGAAAAACCCGCACGCCGGAAGACCAAGGGTTCCTGTCCAACGTTAATCGGGGCAGGGTGAGTCGACCCCTAAGGCGAGGCTGAAAAGCGTAGTCGATGGGAAACAGGTTAATATTCCTGTACTTGGTGTTACTGCGAAGGGGGGACGGAGAAGGCTATGTCATCCGGGCGACGGTTGTCCCGGTTTAAGCGTGCAGGTGGGTGGACCAGGCAAATCCGGTCTGCTGTTAACACTGAGGCGTAATGAAGAGGTACTACGGTACTGAAGTGACAGATGCCCTGCTTCCAGGAAAAGCCTCTAAGCATCAGGTAACATTGAATCGTACCCCAAACCGACACAGGTGGTCAGGTAGAGAATACTCAGGCGCTTGAGAGAACTCGGGTGAAGGAACTAGGCAAAATGGTGCCGTAACTTCGGGAGAAGGCACGCTCCTGTTGGTGAAGTCCCTTGCGGACGGAGCTGACGGGAGTCGCAGATACCAGCTGGCTGCAACTGTTTAATAAAAACACAGCACTGTGCAAACACGAAAGTGGACGTATACGGTGTGACGCCTGCCCGGTGCCGGAAGGTTAATTGATGGGGTCAGCCGCAAGGCGAAGCTCTTGATCGAAGCCCCGGTAAACGGCGGCCGTAACTATAACGGTCCTAAGGTAGCGAAATTCCTTGTCGGGTAAGTTCCGACCTGCACGAATGGCGTAATGATGGCCAGGCTGTCTCCACCCGAGACTCAGTGAAATTGAACTCGCTGTGAAGATGCAGTGTACCCGCGGCAAGACGGAAAGACCCCGTGAACCTTTACTATAGCTTGACACTGAACCTTGAGCCTTGATGTGTAGGATAGGTGGGAGGCTTTGAAGTGTGGACGCCAGTCTGCATGGAGCCAACCTTGAAATACCACCCTTTAATGTTTGATGTTCTAACGTGGGCCCCTAATCGGGGTTGCGGACAGTGTCTGGTGGGTAGTTTGACTGGGGCGGTCTCCTCCCAAAGAGTAACGGAGGAGCACGAAGGTTAGCTAATCCTGGTCGGACATCAGGAGGTTAGTGCAAAGGCATAAGCTAGCTTGACTGCGAGAGTGACGGCTCGAGCAGGTGCGAAAGCAGGTCTTAGTGATCCGGTGGTTCTGAATGGAAGGGCCATCGCTCAACGGATAAAAGGTACTCCGGGGATAACAGGCTGATACCGCCCAAGAGTTCATATCGACGGCGGTGTTTGGCACCTCGATGTCGGCTCATCACATCCTGGGGCTGAAGTAGGTCCCAAGGGTATGGCTGTTCGCCATTTAAAGTGGTACGCGAGCTGGGTTTAGAACGTCGTGAGACAGTTCGGTCCCTATCTGCCGTGGGCGTTGGAAGATTGAGGGGGTTGCTCCTAGTACGAGAGGACCGGAGTGAACGCACCACTGGTGTTCGGGTTGTCATGCCAATGGCATTGCCCGGTAGCTACGTGCGGAAGAGATAACCGCTGAAAGCATCTAAGCGGGAAACTTGCCCCGAGATGAGTCTTCCCTGGGCCCTTGAGGCCCCTGAAGGGACGTTTAAGACGAAGACGTTGATAGGCTGGGTGTGTAAGCGCAGCGATGCGTTGAGCTAACCAGTACTAATGACCCGAGAGGCTTAACCTTACAACACCGAAGGTGTTTTGGTGAGAGACGCAGAGAATAGATTCAGCTTGTTCAGAGATTGGTTCGGGTGGTTATGTGGAAGTGAGAGCGGAGCATAACGGCCGGAATAAAAAGAATTTGCCTGGCGGCGACAGCGCGGTGGTCCCACCTGACCCCATGCCGAACTCAGAAGTGAAACGCCGTAGCGCCGATGGTAGTGTGGGGTCTCCCCATGCGAGAGTAGGGAACTGCCAGGCATTAAATAAGGCGAAGGGCCCGGTCGAAAGACCGGGCCTTTTGTTTTGGGTGCGGTTTATGCGGGGGTGGGGCAATGGGGGCCCGGCACGCTGTATGTATGCTGCACCGTAACACACGGTCAGGCATGAAACCACGCGCCCTGTGCTGATGCCTCGCTCGCTTGTCTCGCCCGGTGCTATCGAAACATCAACCCATCATTGCTCAGAATCAGTTAGACTATGCCTAATTGTCCATTAGGTATTGTTCATTATGACGAATGCACTCTATTCCCTTAAAGCATTTAATTCTTTCTCGTTATCCGCCGTTGCTACACGAGTTGTTACTGCAAAAAATGCGCCTGAGCTATTATCTGCCTGGCAACAAGCCCGCCGAGATGGACAACCAGTTTTGGTATTAGGTGAGGGGAGTAATGTCCTCTTTCTCGAGGATTTTTGCGGTACGGTGTTGCTCAACAGAATTAAAGGGATTGAAATTCAAGAGAGTGATTTAGGATGGATGCTGCATGTCGGTGCCGGAGAGAATTGGCATCGTTTCGTGAAATATACTTTGGATAATAATATCCCAGGTCTCGAAAATTTAGCTCTTATCCCGGGGTGTGTTGGTTCTGCCCCTATTCAAAATATTGGTGCATATGGGATGGAGCTTCGGAAGGCTTGCTCATATGTTGATGTCCTTAATTTTAATAATGGCAATGTCATTCGTTTGAGCGCTAGCGAATGCCATTTTGGTTATCGTGACAGTATATTCAAACACCAATATCAGGATGGATTTGCGATAATCTCGGTAGGTTTTTACCTTCCTAAAGATTGGAAACCCATTTTGGAGTATGGCGAGCTGGCTCAGTTTAACCCTGAGACGACAACTGCCGAGCAAATATTTGATGCTGTTTGTCAGATGAGAATAAGTAAATTACCTGATCCCGCAGTAATGGGAAATGCGGGGAGTTTCTTTAAGAACCCGATTGTTTCAGCTGTGCTTGCTGAAAAGATACTCGCTGTTTATCCAAATGCACCCTATTACCCTCAGCATAATGGTGAGGTGAAAATAGCAGCTGGTTGGTTAATCGATCAATGTGGTTTAAAAGGGTATCAGATAGGCCAAGCCGCTGTGCATAATAAACAAGCGCTTGTTCTTGTCAATAAAGGAAGCGCAACAAGCCTTGATGTACTTGAACTGGCTCGCTATGTCAGAAATCAGGTCGCAGAAAAATTTGATATCTGGCTTGAGCCTGAGGTGCGATTTATTTCTTCCTTAGGTGAGGTTGACGCAGTAGAGGCGTTATCATGAAAGATTATACGGTTCCACTGAAGATAATTTCTATTCTCTCTGACGGTGAATTTTATTCAGGTGAATATCTCGGTGAGATAATCGGAATGAGCCGCGCTGCAATTAATAAACACATCCAAACTATTAAGGAATGGGGTGTGGATGTGTTTACTGTAACAGGGAAAGGTTATGCCCTGGCGGGCCCTATGCAATTACTTGATGCCGAGATAATTCGCTCGCAGGTAATAAGTGGTCATATTGCTGTTTTACCGGTTATTGACTCTACTAACCAATACTTATTAGACAGACTCGATTCGCTTGCCTCGGGTGATGCCTGTATTGCTGAGTATCAGCAATCAGGGCGTGGCAGGCGTGGTAGGCAATGGTTCTCACCTTTTGGTAGTAACCTTTATTTGTCACTTTACTGGCGTTTGGAGCAAGGCCCTGCCGCAGCAGTCGGGGTAAGTTTGGTTATCGGTATCATTATGGCTGAGGTACTGCGTAATCTCGGTGCACAAGATGTACGCGTCAAATGGCCTAATGATTTATATTTAAATGATAAAAAACTTGCTGGCATTCTCGTAGAGTTAAATGGCCGTACTGGTGATGCAGCACATTTAGTCATTGGTGCAGGAATTAACTTGAAAATGAGCTCGTCGGGCACTGCGGTAATTAATCAGGAATGGATTAACCTGCAGGAGGCCGGAATTGACGTCGATCGTAATGTTCTTGCTGTGAAATTGATTACCGAGCTTCGCCATGCTTTAACCGTTTATGAACAGCGGGGGCTTTCTCCTTTTATCCCTAGATGGATAGAGTTAGATAACTTCTATAATCGTCCTGTCAGGTTAATTGTTGGTAGCAGGGATATTAAAGGGATTGATAAGGGTATAGACTCTCAAGGTGCTTTGCTGTTAGAGCAGGATGGTGAAATATCCTCCTATATTGGTGGTGAGATATCTCTAAGAGGATAATAAAGGGGGAGTACCCCCTTATTTTCTTAATCTAACGCACTCAACAGCGTGATTAGCACTCTTCGTCATAATAAGGCTGGCTCTCTCGCGTGTGGGTAGAATATTTTGCTGCAAGTTAAGCCCATTAATTTCTTGCCAAAGTTTTGAGGCGATATTGATCGCTTCATCCTCAGTAAGTTTGGCATAATTATGAAAATAAGAGTGAGGGTTAGTAAATGCACCCTGCCTGAATTTTAAAAAACGGTTTATGTACCACGTTTGTAGTAAATTTTCAGGAGCATCAACATAAATAGAGAAGTCGACAAAGTCGGAAACAAAAACCCTATGTGGATCATGTGGATAGTCCATGCCGCTTTGCAGGACATTTAACCCTTCAAGGATAAGGATATCAGGTTGTTCTATAACTTTATTACTCTCTGGAACAATATCATATGTTAAATGAGAGTATGTCGGTGCCGTCACACATGAAACACCTGACTTTACATCAGACACAAATTTTACCAAGCTATGCATGTCATAAGACTGAGGGAAACCTTTTTTCTTCATAAGGTTTCTTTCCTGCAAAGTTTTATTTGGATGCAGAAATCCATCGGTAGTAATTAAGTCAACTTTACGATGTTCTGGCCAGCGACTAAGTAGTGCCTGTAATACTCGCGCAGTTGTACTTTTACCAACAGCAACACTACCTGCAATACCGATGATATAAGGAATCTTTTGCTCGTTAGTGCCTAGAAATTGCTCAAGAACAGCCTGCCGCCGTAAATTAGAACTGATATAAAAGTTCAGTAATCGTGATAACGGCAAATAAATCTCTGCAACCTCATCTAAAGAGAGATCCTCGTTAATGCCTTTAAGCTTAATAATTTCATCTTCAGTCAATGTTAATGGCACAGAATCACGTAAGTTAGCCCATTGCTGGCGATTGAACTGAAGATAAGGCGTGGCGAAAGCGTGCTCTTTAATCATAAGTATGTTCTGCATAGCGCTACCAGTTAAGGAAGGAAATAACCTGTTACTCATCCTTAAAAAGGTCTGGTACTCAGGTTGCTGGACAGACTGTAGTCGCAGCGTCCTTTCCTGATAATAATTTATCGTCCCAAAGGCAGAGTACCACCATGAAGGGCCGGAAAAGAAGCAAAAAACGGACTAAGTTATGATGCCTGTGATGCAGGTGCCAGGATTGGTGGTGTGCTAATCAATCTATTACCTACTCTTGCTCTGGTTTATTTCCCAGGATTATCGACAATATAAAGAGTGTTACTTAAGAACAAAGATATCGGGATGTTAAGTGCTTTTGGCAAAGTATATCGTTTCTTAAGCGTGGCTATTGGCGAATAATTGGTCATAAAGGTGTTGTTTTGGTGCCGGTGTTACCTTGGTTGTACTGCGATAAGTAGCTTGAGTATATTCGGCATGAAGATATTGTGAGCACGTTATGGTGATTATTTGTCCATGTCATTGAGTGATATGCTAAATTGCTCTCAATTTTGTGCAAAATCTAGGCGGTAGTGCGATTTGAGCGATTTTTTTGTTGCATACGGCGTCCCCTCTGCCTAGAATGCGCAGCACTTGATGCCGGCTTAGCTCAGTAGGTAGAGCAACTGACTTGTAATCAGTAGGTCGCCAGTTCGATTCCGGCAGCCGGCACCATCAAGTACACACAATCAGGTGGGGTTCCCGAGCGGCCAAAGGGAGCAGACTGTAAATCTGCCGTCACAGACTTCGAAGGTTCGAATCCTTCCCCCACCACCAAATTCAATCCTGGTGACAGGATAAAATCGATACGGTGGTTATTAAATTCCGCGTCGATTAAGAAAGCAAGGTACAACTATATGTGTGCCTTGCTTTAAGTTCTACAGAGAAATCAGGTAGCCGAGTTCCAGGATGCGGGCATCGTATAATGGCTATTACCTCAGCCTTCCAAGCTGATGATGTGGGTTCGATTCCCACTGCCCGCTCCAATTAGATGTGCTGATATAGCTCAGTTGGTAGAGCGCACCCTTGGTAAGGGTGAGGTCGGCAGTTCGAATCTGCCTATCAGCACCACTTCTTTATCCTCCTCCTGATTTTCTTTCTGTTAACAAATTCAGCAAGTAATTGCTTGGTTGATGTGGTGATATCACCGATTTATCCGTGTCTTAGAGGGACAATCGATGTCTAAAGAAAAATTTGAACGTACAAAACCGCACGTTAACGTCGGTACTATCGGCCACGTTGACCATGGTAAAACAACGCTGACCGCTGCCATCACTACCGTTCTGGCAAAAACCTACGGTGGCCAGGCTCGTGCATTCGACCAGATCGATAACGCGCCGGAAGAAAAAGCACGTGGTATCACCATCAACACCTCTCACGTTGAATACGATACCCCGACTCGTCACTACGCGCACGTTGACTGCCCAGGGCACGCCGACTACGTGAAAAACATGATCACCGGTGCAGCCCAGATGGACGGCGCTATCCTGGTTGTTGCTGCGACTGACGGCCCGATGCCGCAGACTCGTGAGCACATCCTGCTGGGTCGCCAGGTAGGCGTTCCGTTCATCATCGTGTTCCTGAACAAATGCGACATGGTTGATGACGAAGAGCTGCTGGAACTGGTTGAGATGGAAGTGCGCGAGCTGCTGTCTCAGTACGACTTCCCGGGCGACGACACGCCGGTTATCCGTGGTTCCGCGCTGAAAGCGCTGGAAGGCGAAGCCGAGTGGGAAGCGAAAATCATCGAACTGGCCGAAGCACTGGACAGCTACATCCCGGAACCTGAGCGTGCGATTGACAAGCCGTTCCTGCTGCCGATCGAAGACGTATTCTCTATCTCTGGCCGTGGTACCGTTGTGACCGGTCGTGTAGAGCGCGGTATCGTGAAAGTGGGCGAAGAAGTGGAAATCGTGGGTATCAAAGACACCGCGAAAACCACCTGTACCGGCGTTGAAATGTTCCGCAAACTGCTGGACGAAGGCCGTGCGGGCGAGAACGTGGGCGTTCTGCTGCGTGGTACCAAACGTGATGAAGTTGAGCGTGGTCAGGTACTGGCTAAACCGGGCTCAATCAAGCCGCACACTCAGTTCGAATCTGAAGTGTATATCCTGAGCAAAGACGAAGGTGGCCGTCATACGCCGTTCTTCAAAGGCTACCGTCCGCAGTTCTACTTCCGTACGACTGACGTGACTGGCACCATCGAACTGCCGGAAGGCGTGGAAATGGTAATGCCTGGCGACAACATCAAGATGGTCGTAAACCTGATCGCGCCGATCGCGATGGACGACGGTCTGCGTTTCGCAATCCGTGAAGGTGGCCGTACTGTAGGCGCCGGCGTGGTTGCTAAAGTTATCGCTTAATAGCGATATGAATTGACGCAACATGCGGTAAAACAGGGCATCATTTGATGCCCTTTTTCTACGCTCTTATCGTAGAACCTATCTCATCAATGATTGTGAGATATAATCGTTGGTGAGATAGGCTCTGTGTAAGTGGTATGAGTCCCGGAAACAGAAACATCGTGTTCTCCGGTCAGGTTTGCCCTTACGGCAGGGCAAGATTATTTGTCTGAAACTAGTGACAGGTTGGTTTATGAGTGCGAATACCGAAGCTCAGGAGAGCGGGCGTGGTCTCGAGGCGCTGAAATGGCTGGTTGTTGCAGTGCTGCTGGTCGCAGCAATTGTAGGTAACTATTACTATCGCGAATTCAGTCTACCGCTGCGTGCTATGGCTGTCGTTGTGTTGATAGCGGTTGCAGGCGGTGTTGCGTTACTGACCACGAAAGGCAAAGCAACGGTGTTGTTTGCGCGTGAAGCCCGTACTGAAGTTCGCAAGGTTATCTGGCCAACCCGGCAGGAAACATTACATACGACCCTGATCGTCGCTGCTGTTACTGCTGTTATGTCACTGATTTTATGGGGACTGGATGGCATTCTGGTGCGTCTGGTGTCGTTTATTACTGGCCTGAGGTTCTAAGATGTCTGAAGCTCCAAAAAAACGTTGGTACGTCGTTCAGGCGTTTTCTGGCTTTGAAGGTCGTGTGGCGCAGTCTTTGCGTGAACACATCAAACTCCACAATATGGAAGATCACTTTGGCGAAGTGATGGTCCCGACGGAAGAAGTGGTTGAAATCCGTGGTGGTCAACGCCGTAAAAGTGAACGTAAATTCTTCCCGGGCTATGTATTGGTACAGATGGTGATGGACGATGCCAGCTGGCATTTGGTTCGTAGCGTTCCACGCGTAATGGGCTTTATTGGCGGTACGTCCGATCGCCCGGCACCGATCAGCGATAAAGAAGTCGATGCAATTATGAATCGACTGCAGCAGGTTGGTGATAAGCCGCGTCCGAAAACCCTGTTCGAACCGGGTGAAATGGTACGTGTCAACGATGGCCCGTTTGCCGATTTCAACGGTGTGGTAGAAGAAGTCGATTACGAGAAGAGCCGCCTGAAGGTATCAGTTTCTATCTTTGGCCGTGCAACCCCTGTTGAGCTGGATTTCAGCCAGGTGGAAAAAGGCTAATTATTGCCTGAATTCGATACTTGTATCCGGCGCGAAATTGACCTACAATTTCGCGCCTTTGTTTTATGCGTCATTAAGACGTGTAACATGTTTATAAAACGCGGGGAGCTTCCTTGTGAAGCGTTATTACCCATTAGAGGAAAGTTAAATGGCCAAGAAAGTACAAGCCTATGTCAAGCTGCAGGTTGCAGCTGGTATGGCTAACCCGAGCCCGCCAGTCGGTCCTGCTCTGGGTCAGCAGGGTGTTAACATCATGGAATTCTGTAAGGCATTCAACGCTAAAACAGAAAGCCTGGAAAAAGGTCTGCCGATTCCGGTTGTTATTACCGTTTACTCTGACCGTTCTTTCACTTTCGTTACCAAAACTCCGCCGGCATCCGTGTTGCTGAAAAAAGCGGCTGGTATCAAGTCTGGTTCCGGTAAGCCGAACAAAGACAAAGTCGGTAAAGTGACCCGTGCTCAGGTTCTGGAAATTGCCCAGACTAAAGCGGCGGACATGACGGGTGCCAGCGTGGAAGCGATGTCTCGCTCCATCGAAGGTACTGCTCGTTCCATGGGCCTGGTAGTGGAGGACTAAGAAATGGCTAAACTGACCAAGCGCATGCGCGTGATCCGTGAAAAGGTTGATGTGACCAAGCAGTATGACATCAACGAAGCCGTTGCCCTGCTGAAAGAGCTGGCCACTGCTAAATTTGTTGAAAGTGTTGACGTTGCCGTAAATCTGGGCATCGACGCACGTAAATCTGATCAGAACGTCCGTGGTGCAACGGTACTGCCGCACGGTACTGGCCGTTCCGTTCGCGTTGCCGTATTTACCCAGGGTGCAAACGCTGAAGCTGCTAAAGCCGCTGGCGCAGAACTGGTAGGTATGGAAGATCTGGCTGACCAGATCAAAAAAGGCGAAATGAACTTTGACGTGGTTATTGCCTCTCCAGATGCAATGCGCGTTGTTGGCCAGTTGGGTCAGGTTCTGGGCCCGCGTGGCCTGATGCCAAACCCGAAAGTGGGTACTGTAACGCCGAACGTTGCTGAAGCAGTGAAAAACGCTAAAGCAGGTCAGGTTCGTTACCGTAATGACAAGAACGGTATCATCCATACCACTATCGGTAAGGTTGATTTCGACGCTGACAAACTGAAAGAAAACCTGGAAGCCCTGCTGGTTGCGCTGAAAAAAGCGAAACCGTCTCAGGCGAAAGGCGTGTACATCAAGAAAGTCAGCCTGTCCACCACCATGGGCGCTGGCGTTTCTGTTGATCAGAGCGGCCTGAACGCGGCAGCAAACTGATAGCTTTTGTTCCTCTTTACCCGGGCAGCGGATTTCTTTATAATCCTACGCCCGTTGTTCTGTAAATGAACAAAAGATGAATTTTCGGTTGGAGCCTGGCCTCATCCAGGCCTCCGTCCAAGACCGCAGGTGTTTCAAATACTCTAGGGTAAAGAAACTTAATTTTCCTGCGTAGACGGTGACAGAGCCTAAAGAACATTTTTATTCTTTTTCTAAAGAACTTCTTTTTTAAAAGAATAGTCTTGCTGGATTCTGCTCACCGTGTTTTAGCGCTTGCCCACCATTTTGGCGGCAGGTGAAGTGAGTTCCGGAAATTTTTTCCGGCTAAATCCAGGAGCAAAAGCTAATGGCATTAAATCTTCAAGACAAACAAGCGATTGTTGCTGAAGTCAGCGAAGTGGCCAAAGGCGCGCTGTCTGCTGTCGTTGCGGATTCTCGTGGCGTTACCGTAGACAAAATGACTGAACTGCGTAAAGCAGGTCGTGAAGCTGGCGTATACATGCGTGTTGTTCGTAACACCCTGCTGCGTCGCATCGTTGAAGGCACTCAGTTTGAATGCCTGAAAGACACGTTTGTCGGTCCGACCCTGATTGCATACTCTATGGAACACCCGGGCGCAGCTGCTCGTCTGTTCAAAGAGTTCGCGAAAGCGAATGCAAAATTTGAGGTCAAAGCGGCGGCCTTTGAAGGTGAGTTGATTCCGGCGGCTCAGATTGACCGTCTGGCAACACTGCCGACTTACGAAGAAGCAATCGCACGCCTGTTGGCAACCATGAAAGAAGCCTCTGCAGGCAAACTGGTTCGCACTCTGGCGGCGGTTCGCGATCAGAAAGAAGCCGCTTAATTGCGCTCTCTCTGTTATTGCACTTGCTAACGTATAAACTTTTTCTGATTTTTAGGAACAATTGTCATGTCTATCACTAAAGACCAAATCATCGAAGCAGTAGCCGCTATGTCTGTAATGGACGTTGTTGAGCTGATCACTGCAATGGAAGAAAAATTCGGCGTTTCTGCTGCTGCTGCTGTTGCTGTTGCTGCTGCTCCGGCTGAAGCTGCTGAAGAGAAAACTGAGTTCGACGTTATCCTGAAAGCTGTTGGCGCTAACAAAGTTGCTGTTATCAAAGCAGTACGTGGCGCAACTGGCCTGGGTCTGAAAGAAGCGAAAGACCTGGTTGAATCTGCTCCGGCTGCTCTGAAAGAAGCAGTGAGCAAAGATGACGCTGAAGCTCTGAAAAAATCTCTGGAAGAAGCTGGCGCTGAAGTTGAAGTTAAATAAGCCAACCCTTCTGGTTGCAGCCTGATTCGTTAGGCTGATGGCTGGTGACTTTTTAGTCACCAGCCTTTTTGCGCTGTAGGGGGCTAGTCGTTTTTCACACCGTTTGACGGCCAGTTTCCCGCCAATGCTTGTTTCTATCGACGACTTAATATACTGCGCCAGAGCAGTCTGTTCTGTGTAAAGCGCAATGAAATGGTTTAAGAGTGATAGAAACAGGTATTGCGGAAAGTGCTCCACTTTCCGATCGACATAAATGGTGTTGCATGAACCGTCCTTTTCAGGGCGGACAAAGTGGGTCGACTTGTCAGCGAGCTGAGGAACCCTATGGTTTACTCCTATACCGAGAAAAAACGCATTCGTAAGGATTTTGGTAAACGTCCACAAGTGTTGGATATACCTTATCTCCTTTCTATCCAGCTTGACTCGTTCCAGAAGTTTATCGAGCAAGATCCGGAAGGTCAGTATGGTCTGGAAGCAGCATTCCGTTCCGTATTCCCTATCTCAAGTTACAGCGGCAATTCCGAATTGCAGTATGTGAGCTACCGTCTGGGTGAGCCAGTATTTGACGTTAAAGAGTGTCAAATTCGTGGCGTCACCTTCTCTGCTCCGCTGCGCGTGAAGCTGCGTCTGGTGATCTACGAGCGCGAAGCGCCGGAAGGCACCGTTAAAGACATCAAAGAACAAGAAGTGTACATGGGCGAAATTCCGCTCATGACCGATAACGGTACCTTTGTTATCAACGGTACTGAGCGTGTCATCGTTTCTCAGTTGCACCGTAGCCCGGGCGTGTTCTTCGATAGCGATAAAGGTAAAACCCACTCTTCTGGTAAGGTGCTGTATAACGCACGTATTATTCCTTACCGTGGTTCCTGGTTGGATTTCGAGTTTGACCCGAAAGATAACCTGTTTGTCCGTATCGACCGCCGTCGCAAGCTGCCTGCTACCATCATTCTGCGCGCGCTGAATTACACCACTGAGCAGATTCTTGATCTGTTCTTCGATAAAGTGGTGTATGAGATTCACAACAACAAATTGCAGATGGAGCTGGTGCCTGAGCGCCTGCGTGGTGAAACCGCCTCTTTCGATATCGAAGCGAACGGTAAAGTCTACGTTGAGAAAGGCCGCCGCATCACGGCGCGTCATATTCGTCAGCTGGAAAAAGACAGCGTTGAGCGCATTGAAGTACCTGTAGAGTACATCGCAGGTAAAGTGCTGGCGAAAGATTACGTTGATGAAAGCACCGGCGAAGTGATCGCGATGGCCAATATGGAGCTGTCGTTGGATCTGCTGGCTAAACTGAGTCAGTCTGGCCACAAACGTATCGAAACGCTGTTTACCAACGATCTGGATCACGGCCCGTACATGTCCGAGACCGTGCGTGTTGACCCAACCAACGATCGCCTGAGCGCGCTGGTTGAGATCTACCGCATGATGCGTCCTGGCGAGCCGCCGACACGCGAAGCCGCTGAAACCCTGTTCGAAAACCTGTTCTTCTCTGAAGATCGCTATGACCTGTCTGCGGTTGGCCGCATGAAGTTCAACCGTTCTTTGCTGCGTGAGGAAATCGAAGGTTCCGGTATCCTGAGCAAAGAAGACATTATCGATGTGATGAAAAAACTCATCGATATTCGTAACGGTAAAGGCGAAGTCGATGATATCGACCACCTGGGCAACCGTCGTATCCGCTCTGTGGGCGAGATGGCGGAAAACCAGTTCCGCGTCGGTCTGGTGCGTGTTGAGCGTGCGGTGAAAGAGCGTCTGTCGCTGGGCGATCTGGATACGCTGATGCCGCAGGACATGATCAACGCTAAACCGATTTCCGCTGCGGTGAAAGAGTTCTTCGGTTCCAGTCAGCTGTCTCAGTTTATGGACCAGAACAACCCGCTGTCCGAGATTACGCACAAACGCCGTATCTCCGCATTGGGCCCAGGCGGTTTGACCCGTGAGCGCGCTGGCTTTGAAGTGCGAGACGTTCACCCGACTCACTATGGCCGTGTTTGTCCTATCGAAACGCCGGAAGGCCCGAACATCGGTCTGATTAACTCGCTGTCCGTGTACGCACAGACCAACGAGTACGGTTTCCTGGAGACCCCGTATCGCCGTGTGCGCGATGGCGTGGTGACGGACGAAATTCATTACCTGTCGGCGATTGAAGAAGGCAACTACGTTATTGCTCAGGCGAACACCAACCTGGATGACGAAGGCCACTTCATTGACGAACTGGTGACTTGCCGTAGCAAGGGCGAATCCAGCTTGTTCAGCCGCGACCAGGTTGACTACATGGACGTTTCCACCCAGCAGGTGGTTTCCGTTGGTGCGTCCCTGATCCCGTTCCTTGAGCACGATGACGCCAACCGCGCCTTGATGGGTGCGAACATGCAACGTCAGGCTGTACCAACACTGCGTGCGGATAAGCCGCTGGTGGGTACCGGTATGGAGCGCGCGGTTGCCGTTGACTCCGGTGTAACCGCAGTTGCTAAACGCGGCGGTACCGTGCAGTACGTTGATGCCTCTCGTATCGTTATCAAAGTTAACGAAGCCGAGATGTATCCGGGCGAAGCCGGTATCGACATTTACAACCTGACCAAGTACACCCGTTCCAACCAGAACACCTGCATCAACCAGATGCCGTGTGTGTCGCTGGGTGAACCGGTTGAGCGCGGTGATGTACTGGCTGATGGCCCGTCTACCGATCTCGGTGAACTGGCGCTGGGCCAGAACATGCGCGTGGCGTTCATGCCGTGGAACGGTTACAACTTCGAAGACTCCATCCTCGTTTCTGAGCGTGTGGTTCAGGAAGACCGTTTTACTACCATCCACATTCAGGAACTGGCGTGCGTGTCCCGTGACACCAAGCTGGGGCCGGAAGAGATTACTGCTGACATCCCGAACGTGGGTGAAGCGGCGCTCTCCAAACTGGATGAATCCGGTATCGTTTACATCGGTGCGGAAGTGACCGGTGGCGACATTCTGGTCGGTAAAGTGACGCCGAAAGGCGAAACGCAGCTGACACCGGAAGAGAAACTGCTGCGCGCTATCTTCGGTGAGAAAGCGTCTGATGTGAAAGACTCTTCTCTGCGTGTGCCGAACGGCGTTTCCGGTACGGTTATCGACGTACAGGTCTTTACCCGCGATGGCGTGGAAAAAGACAAACGTGCGCTGGAAATCGAAGAAATGCAGCTCAAGCAGGCCAAGAAAGACCTGACCGAAGAGTTGCAGATTCTGGAAGCCGGTCTGTTTGCCCGTATTCACGACGTGCTGGTTGCCGGTGGCGTTGAAGCCGAGAAACTGGACAAGCTGCCGCGCGAGCGTTGGCTGGAACTGGGTCTGACTGACGAAGACAAACAGAATCAGCTGGAACAGTTGGCCGAGCAGTACGACGAACTCAAACATGAGTTCGAGAAGAAACTCGAAGCCAAACGTCGCAAAATCACTCAGGGCGATGACCTGGCACCGGGCGTGCTGAAGATCGTCAAAGTGTATCTGGCGGTTAAACGTCAGATCCAGCCGGGTGACAAGATGGCGGGCCGTCACGGTAACAAGGGTGTTATCTCCAAGATCAACCCGATCGAAGATATGCCTTACGACGAGAACGGCACACCGGTTGATATCGTACTGAACCCGCTGGGCGTACCGTCACGTATGAACATCGGTCAGATCCTGGAAACCCATCTGGGCATGGCAGCGAAAGGCATCGGCGACAAGATCAACGCCATGCTCAAGCAGCATCAGGAAGTGGCTAAACTGCGTGAGTTTATCCAGCGCGCTTACGATCTGGGCAACGACGTGCGCCAGAAAGTTGACCTGAACACCTTCAGCGATGAAGAAGTGCTGCGTCTGGCTGAGAACCTGAAAAAAGGTATGCCGATCGCCACGCCGGTGTTCGACGGTGCCAAGGAAAACGAGATCAAAGAGTTGCTGAAACTCGGCGATCTGCCGACTTCGGGCCAGATCACGCTGTTTGATGGCCGTACCGGTGAGCAGTTCGAGCGTCCGGTTACTGTCGGCTACATGTACATGCTGAAACTGAACCACTTGGTTGATGACAAGATGCATGCACGTTCGACGGGCTCTTACAGTCTGGTTACGCAGCAGCCGCTGGGTGGTAAAGCACAGTTCGGTGGTCAGCGCTTCGGTGAGATGGAAGTGTGGGCACTGGAAGCTTACGGTGCCGCTTACACCTTGCAGGAAATGTTGACGGTGAAATCCGATGACGTGAATGGCCGTACCAAGATGTACAAAAACATCGTGGATGGCGATCACCGCATGGAACCTGGGATGCCGGAGTCCTTCAACGTATTGTTGAAAGAAATCCGCTCTCTGGGTATCAACATCGAGCTGGAAGAAGAGTAATCCCAGCCCGAAAGCGCTGCGAGCATTCGTTACAGGGGCACCTGAACCGTGTTGTTAAAGACAGGTTCAGGTGCCTGACAGGTCTAACTCCGACAGGAGCCAATCCGTGAAAGACTTATTAAAGTTTCTGAAAGCGCAAACTAAAACCGAAGAGTTTGATGCGATCAAAATTGCTCTGGCTTCGCCAGACATGATTCGTTCGTGGTCTTTTGGTGAAGTGAAGAAGCCAGAAACCATTAACTACCGTACGTTCAAACCAGAACGTGACGGCCTGTTCTGCGCCCGTATTTTTGGGCCGGTAAAAGATTATGAGTGCCTGTGCGGTAAGTACAAGCGCCTGAAACACCGTGGCGTGATTTGTGAGAAGTGCGGCGTTGAAGTGACCCAGACCAAAGTGCGTCGTGAGCGCATGGGCCACATCGAGCTGGCGTCTCCGACCGCCCACATCTGGTTTTTGAAATCCCTGCCGTCGCGTATCGGCCTGCTGCTGGATATGCCGCTGCGTGACATCGAACGCGTACTGTACTTCGAATCTTACGTGGTGGTTGAAGGTGGCATGACCAACCTGGAACGCCGCCAAATCCTGACCGAAGAGCAGTATCTGGACGCACTGGAAGAGTTCGGTGACGAATTCGACGCCAAAATGGGCGCCGAAGCTATCCAGGCGTTGCTGAAAGGGATGGATCTGGAGCAGGAATGCGAACAACTGCGTGAAGAGCTGAACGAAACCAACTCCGAAACCAAACGTAAAAAGCTGACCAAGCGCATCAAGCTGCTGGAAGCGTTCGTACAGTCTGGCAACAAGCCGGAGTGGATGATCCTGACCGTGCTGCCGGTGCTGCCGCCGGACTTGCGTCCGCTGGTGCCGCTGGACGGCGGCCGTTTCGCGACCTCCGATCTGAACGATCTGTATCGCCGCGTGATCAACCGTAACAACCGTTTGAAACGTCTGCTGGATCTGGCGGCTCCCGACATCATCGTACGTAACGAAAAACGTATGTTGCAGGAAGCGGTCGATGCGCTGCTGGATAACGGCCGTCGCGGTCGTGCCATCACCGGTTCCAACAAGCGTCCGCTGAAATCTTTGGCCGATATGATCAAAGGTAAGCAGGGTCGTTTCCGTCAGAACCTGCTCGGTAAGCGCGTGGACTACTCCGGTCGTTCCGTTATCACCGTAGGCCCGTACCTGCGTCTGCATCAGTGCGGCCTGCCGAAGAAAATGGCGCTGGAACTGTTCAAACCGTTCATCTACGGCAAGCTGGAACTGCGTGGCCTTGCGACCACCATCAAAGCGGCCAAGAAGATGGTAGAACGCGAAGAAGCGGTGGTGTGGGATATTCTGGATGAAGTTATCCGCGAACACCCGGTACTGCTGAACCGTGCGCCGACGCTGCACCGTCTGGGTATTCAGGCGTTTGAGCCGGTTTTGATCGAAGGTAAAGCGATTCAGTTGCACCCGCTGGTGTGTGCGGCCTATAACGCCGACTTCGACGGCGACCAGATGGCTGTTCACGTACCATTGACGCTGGAAGCCCAGCTTGAAGCGCGTGCGCTGATGATGTCTACCAACAACATCCTGTCTCCGGCGAACGGCGAGCCTATCATCGTTCCGTCTCAGGACGTGGTGTTGGGTCTGTACTACATGACCCGTGACTGTGTTAACGCCAAAGGCGAAGGCATGGTGCTGACCGGGCCGAAAGAAGCCGAGCGTATTTATCGTGCGGGTCTGGCGTCACTGCACGCGCGCGTCAAAGTGCGTATTACCGAGCACGAGAAAAATGCACAGGGTGAGTGGGCGGCGAAAACCAGCCTGATCGACACCACTGTTGGTCGTGCCATTCTGTGGATGATCGTGCCGAAAGGCCTGCCTTACTCCATCGTCAACCAGGCGCTGGGTAAGAAAGCGATCTCCAAGATGCTGAACACCTGCTATCGCGTGTTGGGTCTGAAGCCGACGGTTATTTTTGCCGACCAGATCATGTACACCGGTTTTGCTTACGCGGCGCGCTCTGGTTCTTCTGTCGGTATCGACGACATGGTGATCCCGGCGAAAAAAGTGGAAATCATCACCGAAGCCGAAGCCGAAGTTGCCGAGATTCAGGAGCAGTTCCAGTCTGGTCTGGTGACAGCGGGCGAGCGTTATAACAAAGTCATCGACATTTGGGCTGCGGCGAATGAGCGCGTGGCCAAAGCGATGATGGAAAACCTCTCGACCGAAACCGTTATCAACCGTAAAGGTGAAGAAGAGAGACAAGTGTCCTTCAACAGCATCTTTATGATGGCCGACTCCGGTGCGCGTGGTTCTGCGGCACAGATTCGTCAGCTGGCGGGGATGCGTGGTCTGATGGCGAAGCCGGATGGCTCCATCATCGAAACGCCAATCACCGCGAACTTCCGTGAAGGTCTGAACGTACTCCAGTACTTCATCTCGACGCACGGTGCGCGTAAAGGTCTGGCGGATACCGCACTGAAAACGGCGAACTCCGGTTATCTGACCCGTCGTCTGGTTGACGTGGCGCAGGACTTGGTTGTCACCGAGGACGATTGCGGCACCCACGAAGGCATCATGATGACGCCGGTTATCGAAGGCGGCGACGTCAAAGAGCCGCTGCGTGAGCGCGTACTGGGTCGTGTAACGGCTGAAGACGTGCTGAAACCGGGTACGGCTGACATTCTGGTTCCGCGCAACACGCTGCTGAACGAGAAATGGTGTGACCTGTTAGAAGAAAACTCGGTTGATGCCGTGAAAGTGCGCTCCGTAGTAGGGTGTGAAACCGACTTCGGCGTGTGCGCCAAGTGCTACGGTCGTGACCTGGCGCGTGGTCATATCATCAACAAAGGTGAGGCCATCGGGGTTATCGCGGCACAGTCCATCGGTGAACCGGGTACCCAGCTGACGATGCGTACGTTCCACATCGGTGGTGCGGCATCGCGTGCGGCGGCTGAGTCCAGCATTCAGGTGAAAAACAAGGGTACGTTACGACTGGGCAATGCCAAGTTCGTTATGAACAATGCCGGTAAGTTTGTCATCACCTCGCGTAACACCGAGCTGAAACTGATCGACGAATTCGGCCGTACCAAAGAAAGCTATAAAGTGCCTTACGGTGCGGTGATGGCGAAAGGTAACGGTGACGATGTCGCGGGCGGTGAAACCGTCGCGAACTGGGACCCGCATACCATGCCGGTTATCACCGAAGTGGGCGGTAGCATTCGCTTTACCGACATGATTGACGGCCAGACCATTACGCGTCAGACCGACGAACTGACCGGCCTGTCTTCCATCGTGGTTCTGGACAGTGCAGAACGTACCGGTGGCGGTAAAGACTTGCGTCCGGCGCTGAAAATCGTTGACGCCAACGGCAATGACGTACTGATTCCGGGCACCGACATGCCGGCACAATACTTCCTGCCGGGTAAAGCGATTGTTCAGCTGGAAGACGGTGCGCAGATCGGTGCGGGTGATACGCTGGCGCGTATTCCGCAGGAATCCGGCGGTACCAAGGATATTACCGGTGGTCTGCCGCGCGTTGCGGATCTGTTCGAAGCCCGTCGTCCGAAAGAGCCTGCTATCCTGGCTGAAATCAGCGGCGTGGTATCGTTCGGTAAAGAGACCAAAGGCAAGCGTCGTCTGGTGATCACGCCGGTTGATGGCAGCGATCCGTACGAAGAGATGATCCCGAAATGGCGTCAGCTTAACGTGTTCGAAGGCGAACGTGTGGAACGCGGTGACGTGATTTCCGACGGCCCAGAATCTCCGCATGACATTCTGCGCCTGCGTGGTGTTCACGCGGTGACGCGTTACATCACCAACGAAGTGCAGGAAGTTTACCGCTTGCAGGGCGTTAAGATTAACGATAAACACATCGAAGTTATCGTTCGTCAGATGTTGCGTAAAGGCACCATCGTTAACCCAGGCAGCTCTGAGTTCCTGGAAGGTGAGCAGGTCGAGATGTCACGCATCAAGATAGCGAACCGTCAGTTGGAAGCAGACGGCAAGATCTCGGCAACTTACAGCCGCGACCTGCTGGGTATCACCAAAGCGTCGCTGGCTACCGAATCCTTCATCTCTGCGGCATCGTTCCAGGAAACGACGCGCGTGTTGACGGAAGCAGCCGTTGCCGGTAAACGTGATGAACTGCGTGGCCTGAAAGAGAACGTCATCGTCGGTCGTCTGATTCCGGCCGGTACGGGTTATGCGTATCATCAGGATCGCATGCGTCGCCGTCAGGCGGGCGAAGTGCAGTCAGCTCCTCAGGTGAGCGCAGAGGAAGCCTCTGCTAACCTGGCCGAGTTGCTGAATGCCGGTCTGGGTGGTAGCGACGACGAGTAATCGTTGGTCACGCCGCCGTTACAGGCTGTCACGTAACAGGCTATCCTGTAACGGGCTATAAATGAAAAAACCGCGCCTTGTCAAAGGTGCGGTTTTTTTTATCCTCTTATTTCACTTCCTTGTCTTTCTTTGATGTCGGTAACGGTTTAAAAAGAAGGGTGGCCGTCTCTGCTACAGTGGGCTGTGATGTGAATGGGAGAGACGTGCGGGTGATATAATGTGCGCTATAACATCAGCATGGGTGTCTTATAAGGAATATCCGATGCGATTTAACATCATACTTTCAGGCATGGTGCTGGGCATGCTGTCCGCGAGTGCGTTCAGCGCCGGTGAAATGCCTGCGGGTTATCCAGCACCGGTGCAGAAAGTGTTCAGGCACTGGCAAGTGACCTGCAATAACCTCAATGACTGCGACATCAGGAATAACGACCCCTACTTGCGCGTGACGCTCAAACGTGAGGCGGGGGCGCAGGGGAAGATCTCGCTGGATTTTGATCTGGCGGATAAGCGCCAGGCGTTGTATCTCGACGACGCGCGTTTTGCCCTCGCTCAACCCGCCTGGCAGACGGATGAGGAAGAAGGCGCATTCTATGTTCATACCGAGCAACTGGATGTCATCCAGCAATTTGTTCAGGCGGCGAAAAATGCCAAGCGCCTGACGCTCTCCGAGGCGAGCGCGCAAGGAAGTAATCAGGATGAGTCGATTTCACTGAATGGACTCAATGCGGCACTGCTATTTGTGGATGAGCGTCAGGGACGGTTGGATAACCGCAGTGCGTTGCTGAAAGTGGGCAATGGCGATGTATCACAGGTTCCCGCTGCGCCGATAGGACAAGAGATTCACCCCGCCTATACCCAACCACCGCCGTTAACCAATGGTAAGGCCTTGATTAATGCGGTGATCAAGGCGAAAAAAACGCTGCTGGAAGAGGAAGATTGCGGGTTGAGCAAAGAAGCCCGCCAGTTAAGCGAAGTCGAGCCGCTGACGCATGATCTGGCGCTGGTGATGCTCAACTGTGGCGTAGGCGCGTATCAATCCTCCAGCCTGCTGTTTATTACGCCGCGTAATAACCCGCAGGCCGCGCAATTGCTGGAGCTGACCAGGCCTATCCGCCCGTTGAACAGCCGTGAAGAGAAGATTCGCTGGTTTACCGAAGCCGATTATGACCCGGAAAGCGGCATGTTGTATCACTCGGTGAAAGGCCGTGGCATTGCTGACTGCGGCGAGAGCGGGCAATGGGTATTTGATGGTAAGACTTTTCAACTGGTCGCCTATAACTATCAACCGGAATGTAACGGTGGGCAACCGGGAGATTGGCCTTCGGTCTGGGCGATGCCGGGCTACCCGACCGAGTAGCCCGACACGATGTTGTTGTGGGCTATTTTTTATGTAGCCCCTTTTTTCCTATCGTTATCTACCTCTTAAAGGATCATCACGTTTTGCGAGTAGTGGAGCCGTGATTTGAAGGGATATGGATATGCAATTTTTGAAAAGCCTGTTTTGGGGTGTGGTGCTGTCGTTGCTGTCTGGTAGCGCCTGCGCGGCAGAGGCTAAAATTCTAGGGTATCTTGTTCCGGTACAGAAAGAATTTAAAGATTGGCAAGTGACGTGTAACAACTTGAATACCTGTCAGCTCAATAATTACTCTGAGAGAGACGGTTATCAATATGTGATCCTCAAGCGTGATGCAGGTGCTTCAGGAAAGATTTCCCTGTCCATCCTGTTAAAACCCGATCAGCAGGCCGTCTATCTGGACGGCACGCCGTTTCCGCTTGATGCCGCCGACTGGCAGATTGATAACGAATCCGATAGTGATGGCAAGTTCTATCGCTATACCACCAGGTTAGAGGTAATTCAACGGTTTATTCAGGCGGCGAGAAACGCGCAGCAATTGGCGTTGGTTGAACAGCCCACTACTCAGGAAGTTGAGGATGGAGATGTGGTGTCGCTAAATGGCCTGAGTGCGGCGCTGCTACTGGCGGATGAGCGGCAAGGCCGGTTAAAGAACCGCAGTGCGTTGCTGAATGTCGGTGAAGGCGAGGTTTCGCAGGTCCCGCCAGTGCCTACCGGGCAACAGGTTGACATTACCTATCGTCAGCCATCACCGCTGAGTGATGCGGTCGCATTGGCGGCTGCGGTCGGCGAGGCGCAGAAGGATAAATTAGAAAATGCACATTGTGATCAACGCGATAAAAACATAACTGCAAATCCAAGAGCCATCGCATTAACCCGCGAGTTGGCGTTAGTGATCTTTACATGCCCTCCTGGGGCAATCCAGATCAGTAATGAGCTCTTCATTACCTCACAACTTCGCCCACAGGCAGCCAGCTTGTTAACGCTACTGATTTTTGACTGGGACAAAAATGTGCTGGTTAACATGGCGGACACGGCTACGACACTTATGAATGTTGAGTATGACGAGAAAACCGGAATATTGTCTCATACAGTTCAAGGGAACACGGTCTGTAATCTTGGTGAAAGCGCGAGATGGATGTTTGACGGTAGCACTTTCCAGCCAGTGGACTATCGATTTTCCAATATCTGTGCCAGGAGAAAAGACTGGCCTTCGGTCTGGGCGATGCCGGGCTACCCGACCGAGTAGCCCGACACGAGGTGACAGTCAGCACGCCTTTTTGCATCCATGCTGGCTGGGTGGCGGCAGAGCCGATGGAAGGCGCAGGCTCTGGCTGTATCAGCACCGCCACTCTAATGCGCAAGGGCTGGGCGTGCGACCCGCCGTGTCGCACGGTGCGTAGCGGCGCGCAATCTATCGTCCGGCTCATGGCGCGATGACATTTTTTTTGCGATACGCTTCGCTCGTGTTCCCGACCAGCACGTTTTCCCGCCGCTCTCTGCGCCCGGTTGCAGCGGTTAACGCAACGAATCCACGTCCCGACGCGTCAATCCGATATCTTCCAGTTGGTTATTGTTCAGGCGTTGCAATGTCTTCCGCGCCTGGCAGCGCTGACGCCAGCGCTGCCAGCATTGGCTGACGCGCTGGAGTAGCCCGTGTTTTTTTCCCGATTGAAAGCGTGAGTGCGTCATCATGGCTTCCTTCTTCCGCGTTATTTCAGGCTTCTCCCCTTTCGATACAGAGAGAAAAAGTAACTTTTAAAAAATACAGATAGTGAGGTCAGGGCCCCTGAATGAGCCTTTCCGGTGCTATCTGTCACTGTTCCGGCAGTCTGCTTTATGGTTTAAAGAGGTCTGACAGATGGTGTGGTGATTCACTATCGCGGAGGCCCTCGCTCTCTTCGCGCCGTTTGAATAACGCAACTGAATTGTTTCGCGCGTCAGCCCAATGTCTTTAAGCTGATGATCAGTCAAGCTATTCAGGATATGTCGTGTCTGTCTTTGCTGGTATCGGCCTTGCCAGTATTGGCAGGCGTGTTGTAATAACCGGCGGACAGGCGTAATCGCAGAGACGATCGCGGTAGCAATAGTGCGTGTCATGGGCGTTCTCCTCAGGTGATCCATGGCTGATAGCATGACCGAGGTTTCTGTATTGTTTTAGAGGCAGGATCAGGATTTGTTTTTCATACAGATGCCCGTTATTACCCTCTGAATGCCGATTTTATCGGTAAACTGTATGGTCGGGAGCGGCCGCACCAACCGGCAGCATGCTGGAATGGCTGGAATGGATAAACCGTAGCTAATCAAAGGGGCAGCAGACGATGACGCGATATCAGTATTTGGCTGACTTGCTGGCGCAGCGTATTGAGCAAGGGTTGTATCGTGGCGGCGAGCGTTTGCCTTCGGTACGTACACTTAGCCAGGAGCATGGCGTGAGTATCAGTACCGTACAGCAGGCTTATTATCGCCTTGAGCAACAGCAGTTGATTGTGCCGCTGCCGCGCTCGGGCTATTTCGTGCGTTCGCGTAAAGCCGAGCCGCCAATACCCTCGATGACCCGGCCTGTGCAGCGTCCGGTAGAGGTGAAAAAATGGGGCGCGGTGTTAGAACTGGTGAGCGCACGGCAAGACCCGGACGTACTTTCCTTAGGCGGCAGCTCGCCGGATCTCACGCAAAGTACGCTTAAGCCGCTGTGGAAACAGTTGCAGCGCATTGGCCAGAAGCAGCAAGAGGCGGCGCTGAGTTACGACAACCTGGCGGGCTCAGTGCCACTGCGCGAGCAGATAGCCCGCCTGATGGTCGATAGCGGCTGCCAGCTTCAGGCCGAGGATATTGTGGTGACAACGGGATGTACCGAGGCGCTGTCTGTCGCGGTGCGCGCTGTCGCACAATCGGGCGATATCATTGCGGTTGAGTCGCCGGTTTTTCACGGAATTTTGCAGATACTGTGTGGGTTAAACATAAAAGTCATTGAGATTCCGACAGATTTTACCACCGGCATCAATCTGGACGCGCTGGAGCTGGTGCTGGAACAATGGCCGGTCAAGGCGGTGATCACCGTGCCGCATTGCAATAACCCCCTCGGCTTTATGATGCCGCCCGAACGTAAACGGGCGCTGTTAACACTGGCGCAGCGTTATGACATCGCCATTATCGAAGATGATGTGTATGGCGAGCTGGCGTACGAGTACCCGCGACCTGCCACGCTAAAGTCCGCTGACCGCGATGGCCGTGTGTTGTTGTGCAGTTCATTTTCTAAAACGCTGGCGCCGGCGGGTGCGTGTGGGCTGGGTGGTGCCGGGGCGTTATCGCGACCGGGTGCTGCACATGAAATACACCAGCACCGGTTCGAGCGTGTCGAGCACGCAGCTTGCGGTAGCGGAGTTTATCGCGCAGGGGCACTACTTACCCCATTTGAGACGAATGCGCATGCTCTACCAGCGTAATCTGGCGCTGTTTTCCGGCTGGGTGCGGCGCTACTTTCCCGAAACGATTTGCGTCAGTCGGCCACAGGGTGGGTTTGTGTTATGGGTGGAAATGCCGCCTGCCTTTGACGCCGTTGCCCTTTGCCAGCAGATGAAAGCGCACAATATCTATGTGGCGGAAGGGTCGCTGTTTTGTGCCTCCGGCAAGTATCGCCACTGTTTGCGCCTGAGCTATGCCATGCCCATGACACCGGCCATTGAACAGGCGGTGGCCGCGATTGGCGCAGCGGTTGAGCAGCAGCTCTCGGCAGGCGCGTAATGCGCGCAACAGATAATAGATACATGAATGCATGGCAACAATACGTGCATGACAAGCATGGCAACACCAGCCGCGCGCTGGCGCGTACTGGTGCGGATGCCATAAACCAGGCGGCGGGCTGTTTAGGTTGCCGCTCTGCCCAGATAACTGTCCCAGTCCTTCCAGACTGGCTGTAGTCCTGATTGGCTAAGGGCTTGCGCCACCGCGTGCGGGGTGCGCTCATCGTGCGGGGTGAATTGCTCGAGCTCCGGGCGAGCCTCGGCGTAACCGCCCGGCTGGGTTTTGGAAAAGGCGCTGACGTTGTTGATGGCAATCGGGATCATGTGGTCGCGGAAATGGGGCGACTCACGCGTAGAAAGTGACAATTCCACCTCCGGTGCCAGCAGCCGGAACGCGCAGATGACCTGCATCAGTTGCGCTTCATCCATCAGCGAGGCGGGTTCGATGCCGCCAGCACACGGGCGCAGGCGCGGAAAAGAGACGGAGTAACGGCTCTGCCAGTAGGTTTGCTGTAAGTAGAGCAGGTGCTCGGCCAGCATATAACAGTCGGTGCGCCAGCTATCCGATAAGCCGATAAGCGCCCCCAGCCCGATTTTATCGATACCCGCTTGCCCCAGTCTGTCTGGCGTTTCCAGCCGCCAGGTGAAGTCCTGTTTATGGCCGCGCAGGTGGTGACGGGCGTACGTAGGTGAATGATAGGTTTCCTGATACACCATCACGCCATCGAGCCCCAGGGTTTTTAGCTCGGCGTAATCGGCCTGCGATAGCGGCTGTACCTCCATCATCAGCGCACTGAAATGCGGGCGGATCAGCGGCAGCATCTGGCGGAAATAATCCATGCCGACTTTACGCTGGTGTTCGCCTGTCACCAGCAACAGGCTGTCAAACCCCAGGGCTTTGATGGCCTCGCACTCGCGTAACACCTCCTGTTGATTGAGCGTTTTGCGCTTAAGGTGGTTGCTCATCGAGAAGCCACAGTAAGTGCAATCGTTGGCGCACAGGTTGGAGAGATACAGCGGCACATACAGGCTGACGGCGTTGCCAAAGCGCTGGCGCGTCAACTGCTGTGCCCGCTGTGCCAGCGGTTCCAGCCAGCGGCTGGCGGCGGGCGAGAGCAACGCCATCATGTCATCGCGGGTCAGCGTCTGTGCATTGAGCGCGCGCTCGACGTCGGCGTCGTTTTTACTGTTGATGCGCAGACTCAGCTCATGCCAATCAAGGCGTTGCCAGTCATGTGTAAATGACGGCGGTTGCAGGTAAGCATTCATCAGCGCATCACCTCCGTCTGGCGCAGAAAACCGGTCAGCGGGCTGGTGGCGCAGGCTGTGGCCTGGCGGCGGCCCAGCCCCGCGTGTTGCGCCAGCGCACCGGCCTCGACCGCCAGCCGGAAGGCGTGCGCCATCTGCACCGGGTCGCGCGCCACGGCGATAGCAGTGTTGACCAGCACCGCATCCGCGCCCAGCTCCAGCGCGTGCGCCGCGTGGCTGGGCGCGCCGATACCGGCATCGACCACCACCGGCACCCGCGCCTGCTCGATAATAATGCGCAGAAAATCCCGCGTCTGTAGCCCCTGATTCGAGCCAATCGGCGCACCCAGCGGCATCACGGCGGCGCAGCCTGCTTCTTCAAGCCGCTTGCACAGCACCGGATCGGCGCTGCAATAGGGCAGCACCACGAAACCCTCTTTCACCAGTTGTTCCGCCGCTTTCAGGGTTTCGACGGCATCGGGCAGCAGGTATTTCATGTCCGGGTGGATTTCCAGTTTTATCCACGACGTGCCGAGCGCCTCGCGCGCCAGCCGGGCGGCGAAGAGCGCTTCATCAGCGGTTTTCGCCCCTGAGGTATTTGGCAGTAAGCGCACGCCGAGCTCACGCAGCGGAGCCAGAATGGCATCGCTGCCGCCTTTTAAATCCACCCGTTTCATCGCCATCGTCACCAGTTGCGTGCCGCTGGCGCGCAGAGCTTCTTGCATCAGCGATGCATTGGCGAATTTTCCGGTGCCGGTAAACAGCCGTGAGGTAAATAGGGTACTCGGCAATCTGTAGCATGTCAGCCTCCTGCAATCGCCTGGAACAGCAAAATGTCATCGCCGTCCTGCACCGGGTGATGAGCCCAGTCAGCACGGGGAATAATGGTGTGATTGATAGCCAGCGCCGTGCCCGCTTGCAGGCGATCCAGGCGCTCGAGTAACTGTTGTACGGTTAGGCCGTCTGGCAGCGTGAGGGCATCGTCATTAAGCCGAATGTGCATGTGCGCCTCCGCAGACCGGGCACGCCGGGGTGCGCGTTAATTGCAGCGTGTGCCACTGCTGCTGGCGTGCCTCGAACAGCCGTAATTTGCCGTCCAGCGGCGAGGGGAGGCCGCACAACAACTTGATGGCCTCCAGCGCCTGTAGCGTGCCCATTACGCCGACGACCGGGCCGAGCACGCCCGCCGTGCGGCAGTTGCGCTGCGGTTCGTCAGCGTCCGGGTAGAGGCAGGCGTAGCAGCCGTGCCGAAACGGGGGCGTCAACACCAGCAACTGGCCGCTAAACCCTACGGCGCTGGCGCTGATGAGCGGTTTTTGCGCGGCGACACAGGCGGCGTTAACCGCATGGCGGGTGGCCATGTTGTCACAGCAATCCAGCACCAAATCGGCCTGTGCGACGGCGTTCTCAAGTGAGTCACCGGCAAGCCGGGTGGTCAGTGCGAGGGTTGTCACTAACGGATTCAGGGCTTGCAGCGCATGCTGCGCCAGCACTGCTTTGGCGCTCTCCACGTCAGCGCTGCGATAGAGGATTTGGCGTTGCAGATTAGAGAGGTGCAGCGTGTCGTGGTCGGCAAGCGTGAGCGTGCCAACGCCAGCGGCGGCCAGATAGAGCGCCGCCGGTGAACCCAGCCCGCCCAGCCCGACCAACAGCACACGGGCGGCCGCCAGTTTTTGCTGCCCGTCCTGACCGATATCTTCCAGTAACAGCTGGCGGCTGTAGCGCATAAAAGCATTGTCATCGAGCATCGGCGGTCTCCTTGCCGTCAATTAAATGCCGCAGCGTGGCGGTAGCGGCACGCCAGTCAGCGGCCTGTGTGATGGCGCTGACCACGGCGATGCTGCCTACACCGCTGGCCAGCACCTCGGGCACTCGCTCAAGGCTGATGCCGCCGATAGCGACGCAGGGAATACGCCCCGCCAGTTGCTGTACCTGCCGCGTGAGCGCAGCCACCCCTTGCGGCGCGGAGGGCATCACTTTGGTTTGGGTGGGAAAAATGTGGCCGAGCGCAATGTAAGAGGGCTGGATGGCGATAGCGCGCGCCAGTTCGGCGTCGTCATGGGTGGAAACACCCAGCCGCAGCCCGGCGGCGCGAATCGCGTCCAGATCGGCGGTGTCGAGATCCTCCTGCCCTAGGTGTACGCCATATGCCTGATGCTTCACCGCCAGTTGCCAGTAATCATTGATAAACAGCCGGGCCTGATACCGGTGGCCCAGCGCAATCGCCCGGATAATGTCAGGCTCGGCCTGCTCCGCTGGCAGGCCTTTGATACGCAACTGGAGGGTTCGCACGCCTGCATCCAGCAGGCGCTCAATCCACACCACGCTATCGACCACCGGATAAAGCCCCAGTCGGGCATCCGTGGCGGGAAACGCGCGGCTCATCAACGCTCCTCCTGCGGCAGGCTGGTCGCGGCGGCACTGTGGTACAGCTCGCTGCCACGGGCGCGAAATTCGGCGGACATGTTTGCCATGCCGACGTCTATCGATTGCGTTTGCTGGCGGGCGGCGTAGTCGCGCACTTCCTGCGTTATTTTCATCGAGCAGAATTTTGGCCCGCACATCGAGCAGAAATGCGCCACCTTGCCGGATTCCTGCGGCAGGGTTTCATCGTGGTAGGCACGGGCGGTTTCCGGGTCGAGCGCCAGATTAAACTGGTCTTCCCAGCGGAATTCAAAGCGCGCCTTGGACATGGCGTTATCGCGGATTTGCGCACCGGGGTGGCCTTTGGCTAAATCAGCGGCGTGAGCGGCGATCTTGTAAGCGATCAGCCCTTGTTTGACATCGTGTTTGTTCGGCAGCCCCAAATGTTCTTTCGGCGTGACGTAGCACAGCATGGCGCAGCCGAACCAGCCTATCATCGCCGCGCCAATGCCGGAGGTGAAATGGTCGTAGCCGGGGGCGATGTCGGTGGTGAGTGGACCCAGCGTGTAGAACGGCGCTTCGTGGCAGTGTTCCAGCTCTTCGGTCATATTGCGTTGGATCATCTGCATCGGCACATGACCGGGGCCTTCTATCATCACCTGCACGTCGTATTCCCAGGCGATTTTGGTTAACTCGCCCAGCGTGTGCAGCTCGGCAAACTGCGCCTCGTCGTTGGCATCCTGAATCGAGCCGGGGCGCAGGCCATCGCCCAGCGACAGCGCGACGTCATAGGCGGCGCAGATTTCGCAAATTTCGCGGAAATGCTGGTAGAGGAAGTTCTCCTGATGGTGCGACAGGCACCATTTCGCCATGATGGAACCGCCGCGCGAGACAATACCGGTCAGGCGTTTGGCGGTCATCGGGACGTAACGCAGCAGTACACCGGCGTGAATGGTGAAGTAATCCACCCCTTGTTCGGCCTGCTCGAGTAAGGTGTCGCGGAACAATTCCCAGGTGAGGTTTTCCGCAATACCATTGACCTTTTCCAGCGCCTGATAAATCGGCACTGTGCCGATCGGCACCGGGCTGTTGCGCAAAATCCATTCGCGGGTTTCATGGATATAACGCCCGGTCGAGAGATCCATCACTGTGTCTGCGCCCCAGCGCGTGGCCCAGACCAGTTTTTCCACTTCTTCCTCAATCGAGGAACTGACCGAAGAGTTACCGATATTGGCGTTCACTTTGACCAGAAAATTGCGGCCAATAATCATCGGCTCCGATTCCGGGTGATTGATGTTAGCCGGAATAATCGCGCGCCCGGCGGCCACTTCCTCGCGCACGAACTCTGGCGTGATGTTCTCTGGCAAGCGAGCGCCAAAGTGGTGGCCGGGATGCTGCTGGCGCAGCACGGCGCTGCGAATACGCTCGCGCCCCATGTTTTCACGGATGGCGATAAATTCCATTTCCGGCGTGATAATGCCGCGCCGCGCGTAGTGCAGTTGGGTGACGCACTGGCCGGTTTTGGCGCGCAGCGGTTTGGTCAGAGGGTCAAAACGCAGATGATCAAGGCCGATATCCGCCAGCCGCTGTTGGGTGAAACCGGAGCTGGCGTGCGCCAGGGGCTCGGTGTCGCCGCGTTCGGCAATCCAGTCGGCGCGCAATGCCGCCAGCCCACGGTGGACATCGGGGGTGATGGCCGGGTCGCCATACGGCCCGGCGGTGTCATACACCGGCACGGCTTCGTTGGGCTCATAGTGCGGGTTATCACGGCTGCCGCCTGTCAACGTCGGACTTAAGCGGATCTCCCGCATCGGTACGCGAATGTCCGGGCGCGAGCCGGTCAGATAAATGCGTTGCGAATTAGGAAAGGTTGAGCCGCGCAGCGAGGCGATAAACTGCTGGGCGGCGGCGCGCTGTTCTCGGCGACCGGGTGCGGTTTGTTCTGTGAGAACACGCGATGCTGTAGACGAAGTTGGTTCTGTAGGTGACGTTGGTTCTGTAGACATAGCAAGTTCCTGTTGATTAAAGGAAAATTTGCTTGTCTGGAGCTCGCAGGGAGTAATAGCCGGATGCTCATCCACATGCGACCGCAACGTGGCGCGTTTACGGTTACAGCGGCGGCCTGGAAGGGCAGCCCGTGGCAGGCAATGTGGTTACTCTTGTTCCCTTCGCAGGTATTAACCTGATCAGGTTCCGCGGATCCCGAATTAACGGTCTCAGCCTGCTCGCCACAAGGCGCGCTAGGCACTCCGACAAGATTTGCCCCGGATGGGGCCATCAAAAACAGTGACACTCTATGCCGTGTCACGGTGCGCCGTCAATACACGGCACCGTCAATGGTGAGGCGGCGGGATATCCGCGCGTGAGCGCATTGCCAAGGTTTTCACCTCGCCGGATAATGGCGGCACACGGCAATTCAGCCCGGTTGTTTTGATAATCAAATGGGTTGAGAGTAAAACGCATTGAGAGCGAAACCGGATCAAACGTGAAACCGGGTCATCAGCGGGAGTGATAAAGAAAGATGGACGTAGCGCTGAAAGGTGATGAACAGGGCTGGTGGGTAGTGTATCACCAGCATCAGATATGGCTGCCGCAAGGCGAGTTGCCGCAGGGCACGGCAGCGCAGTGGCAGTTACAGCAGTGTACGGCGCGTCAGGTTGGCGAGTGGCAGGGTGAACCGGTGTGGCTGGTACTGCAAGAGCGGGCGCGGGAGATGGGGTCGGTGCGCCAGTTACTCAGCCAGGATGCCGGTCTGTTTCAATTAGCCGGGCGCGCGGTACAACTGGCCGAGTTTTATCGCTCACATCGGTTTTGCGGCTACTGCGGCCATACGATGACCGCAAGTACCAAGGAGTTGGCCTGCTTGTGCCCGCAGTGTAAAGAGCGCTACTACCCACAGATTGCGCCTTGCGTGATTGTCGCCATCCGCCATCACGATAAAATCTTGCTGGCGCAGCATTTGCGTCATAAAGGCAATATGTATACCGTGCTGGCCGGGTTTGTTGAAGTCGGCGAAACGCTGGAACAGGCGGCGATGCGCGAGGTGATGGAAGAGAGCCAGATTCGCATCAAGAACCTGCGCTATGTCTGCTCACAGCCCTGGCCGTTTCCCCATTCGCTGATGACCGCTTTCATGGCGGACTATGACGGCGGCGAGCTGAAACATGACCCTTCTGAACTGCGCGCGGCGGGCTGGTTTCGCTACGATGATTTACCGGAGCTGCCGCCGCCGGGTACGGTTGCGCGCCGTTTAATTGAAGACACCGTCGTGCTGTGCCGCGACATGGCGCAGTGAGCAAGAGCCTGCGGCAATCATGCCTGAGAAAGGCGTAATAAAGGAAAAAATCATGACTGATCTAAAAAATGATCGCTATCTGCGAGCATTATTACGCCAGCCGGTGGATGTGACGCCCGTATGGATGATGAGGCAAGCCGGGCGTTATCTGCCGGAATATCGGGCGACCCGAGCGCAGGCGGGCGATTTTATGTCGCTGTGTAAAAATGCGGAATTGGCGTGTGAAGTCACGTTACAGCCGCTGCGACGCTATGCGCTTGATGCCGCCATCCTGTTTTCCGACATTCTCACGGTGCCGGATGCGATGGGGCTTGGGCTCTACTTCGAAGCCGGTGAGGGCCCGCGCTTTACCTCGCCGGTGACATGCCGTGCCGATGTGGAAAAACTGCCGGTGCCTGACCCGGAGCAGGAGCTGGGTTACGTGATGAATGCGGTGCGCACCATTCGCCGCAATCTGGCCGGTGCGGTGCCGCTGATCGGTTTTTCCGGCAGCCCGTGGACGCTGGCGACCTATATGGTTGAAGGCGGCAGCAGTAAAGCGTTCACCGTTATCAAAAAAATGATGTTTGCCGAACCGCAAACCCTGCATCTGTTACTCGATAAACTGGCTGATAGCGTCACGCTCTACCTGAATGCCCAAATTCGCTCAGGCGCACAGGCGGTGATGATTTTTGACACCTGGGGTGGCGCACTGAGCGGCGCGGCGTACCGCGAGTTTTCGCTGCATTACATGCACAAAATTGTCGATGGCCTGCAACGTGAACACGAAGGGCGGCGGGTGCCGGTGACGCTGTTTACCAAAGGCGGCGGCCAGTGGCTGGAAGCGATGGCCGATACCGGCTGCGATGCGCTTGGCCTCGACTGGACGACCGATATCGCCGAGGCTCGCCGTCGCGTCGGCCACCGGGTTGCCTTGCAGGGCAACATGGACCCCTCCATGCTCTATGCGCCAGCGGCGCGTATTGAACAGGAGGTGGCGAGCATTCTGGCCGGTTTCGGCGCAGGCGATGGCCACGTGTTTAACCTTGGCCATGGTATCCATCAGGATGTGCCGCCAGAGCACGCCGGCGCGTTTGTTGAGGCGGTACACCGCTTGTCTGCGCCCTATCATCAGGATAACGCGTGATGGATCTTAATGCGCTGCGGGCAGCGCAGCGCGAGAATGCCGCGCTGGTGGTGCGCCACGACGATCTGCCGTTTGTGCAGCCGACGCTTATCGCGGGTGCGGATGTCGGGTTTGAGCAACAGGGCGCTATCACCCGTGCGGCGTTGACTGTACTGACGTATCCTTCGCTGCAACTGGTGGAGTACCAAATTGCACGCATTCCGACATGCATGCCTTATATTCCCGGTTTGCTCTCGTTTCGTGAATACCCGGCGCTGTTAGCGGCATGGGCGCAACTGCAACACAAGCCGGAGCTGCTGTTTGTTGATGGGCACGGCGTGTCCCATCCGCGTCGTTTGGGGGTTGCCAGTCATTTTGGCCTGCTGGTCAACGTGCCGACTATCGGGGTGGCGAAACGCCGCTTGTGCGGGCAATTTGCACCTTTGGCATCAGCGGTCGGGAGCCGTCAGCCGTTGCTTGATAAGGACGAACAGATAGGCTGGGTGTGGCGCAGTAAAGCCCGCTGCAATCCGCTATTTATTTCTGGCGGGCATCGCATTAGCAGCGATAGCGCGCTGGAATGGGTGATGCGCTGCATGAACGGCTATCGCTTGCCGGAGCCGACGCGCTGGGCCGATGCGGTGGCCTCGAACCGTCCGGCATTTCAGCGCTGGCAACGCGATGCGGTGGTGTAGGATAATACCCGGCAGGAGACTTTGGGCATTCTGGCCTATTTTCGGAATTCAGGCATAGGGCGGCTGGGTAATTTTCGTTACACTGCCGCCCACTATTAATTGAGATAAGCAATGTTACGTAACCCCATTCATTTACGTCTGGAAAAGCTGGAAAGCTGGCAGCATGTCACCTTTATGGCCTGCCTCTGCGAGCGTATGTACCCGAATTACCACGCATTCTGCCAGCAAACCGAATTCGGGGATGCGGCGCTCTATCGGCGTATTCTGGACCTGGTATGGGAAACGCTGGTGGTCAAGGACGCCAAAGTCAACTTTGACAGCCAGCTGGAAAAACTCGAAGACGCCATCCCGGTCGCGGAAGACGATGACATTTACGGTATCTATCCGGCAATCGACGCCTGTGTTGCATTAAGTGAGTTACTGCATTCGCGTCTGAGCGGAGAAACACTGGAACATGCTATCGCGGTGAGTGAATCCTCGATTCGCACAGTAGCCATGCTGGAGATGACCCAGGCTGGCCGTGAAATGACCGATGACGAGCTAAAAGTGCTGCCTGCGGTGGAAGAGGAATGGGATCTTCAGTGGGAGATTTTCCGCCTGCTGGCGGCCTGCGAAGAGCGCGACCTCGAGTTGATAAAAGGCCTGCGAGCTGACCTGCGCGAAGCGGGAGTCAGCAACATTGGCATAAATTTGTACCAATAACGCGATAAAACGTGATTTAAGGCCTGAAATGGCCTGTCTAAAGGCTTCACATCCGCACCCTGTCTGGTCTACATTTGGGGGGCGTAATAAAAGTGGCTGTCGGTGCGTGTATGCAGGAGAGTGCTACTACACCCTAAATAATTCGAATGACGGGAAAGCGGCAACGCCTTTGCTGTTCGAAATATGACGGGAGATGGCATATCCGTCGCACTCGATGCTTAGCAAGCGATAAACACACTGTAAGGATAACTTATGAATAAGACTCAACTGATTGATGTAATTGCTGACAAAGCTGACCTTTCCAAGACCCAGGCTAAAGCTGCCCTGGAAGCGACTCTGGCGGCGATTACTGAGTCTCTGAAAGAAGGTGATGCAGTACAATTAGTTGGTTTTGGTACTTTCAAAGTCAATCATCGTAACGAGCGCACTGGCCGCAACCCGCAGACGGGTAAAGAGATCAAAATTGCCGCCGCTAACGTGCCCGCTTTTGTGTCCGGTAAGGCACTGAAAGACGCTGTAAAATAAGCGCATGCTGACAGCAGGTTTAAGCAGGGGGGCGATTTCGCCCCTTTTGCTTTTTTGCCGCCGCTGCGGGTCGCTGGCGTTGATGTCACTGCTGGCTGGATGCAGTAGCCATCCGCCAGCGCCGACGGTTTTTGCCAGCGGCTATTTAGCCGATCGCGGTGTGATTCGCCTGTGGCGTCAGGATGAACCGCAGCAACAGTTAACTTCGCTGGTAACGGTGTTCACCCCGCTGCAAGGCGATGATATTCGCATCACCCGTTATCACTTCCAGCAAGGCGCGCTGCGCGAGGTGCAAGAACAGCGCGTGATGCCAGAGCGAGAAGAGTCCAGGCTGCGCTTTGATCAGGCTGGCACGGTCAGCTATATGCAGCGTCAGCTTCCCCATCGCCGTGAGTCATTATCAGAAGACGACATCGCCTTGTATCAATTCGATGCGCGACAACGGCTGGCGTTAAGTGACTCTCTGCGCGCTGGCCATGTGATGTTACGGCAAGGGCGCTGGCAAGCGGGGCAGGTGACAACCTGCGAAGGACAAACGGTACGACCCGACTGGGATAGCAGCGCCCGGCATTGGATAAGCCAACAGGCGCAGCAGGCGATCAAGGCGCTCTTGGCATCGCCTGGCTGGAATCACCGCAAGGCACACAGCTTTTACAGATGGCCGAAGAGGATTTTTGCCGTTTTGAGCCGATGAAGGAAGGCGAGTAGCTTTACCGGTATTGGCGCTGCACAGGTATTGATGTTGCACAAGCTATTGGGTGTTGCAGTGCAGACAGTGAATGCCACGCGGCAAAGCGGATGTTGATAAAGCAGATGTTGATAAAGCGGATACTGATATGGCAGAAGCCACAGTCTGGCTCCTGCCGTTATCGCTTTAGCGAGTGCTAGCTTTTTTGCTCACGGGCGATGGCGCGATAGCCAATGTCACTGCGGCAGAAGCTGCCTTCCCAGCGAATGGTGCTCGCCAGTGCATACGCGCGCTGTTGGGCGGCGGCAACACTTTCACCTAACGCGGTCACGCACAATACACGCCCGCCGCTGGTCACAACATCGTGGCCTTTCAGCGTTGTTCCGGCATGGAACACTTTACCGTCAGCGGCATCCTGTTCAGGCAGGCCGGAAATGGCATCGCCGGTGCGGTAGTCCGCCGGGTAGCCGCCTGCGGCCAGCACCACGCCCAGTGACGGGCGCGCATCCCACTCAGAATGCTGTTTATCCAGCGTGCCTTCACAGGCCGCCAGACACAGCGCAACCAGGTCAGACTTCATGCGCAGCATAATCGGCTGGGTTTCCGGGTCGCCAAAGCGGCAGTTGAACTCGATAACTTTGGGCTGGCCATCGGGTGAAATCATCAGGCCGGCATACAAAAAGCCCGTATAGACGTTGCCCTCTGCCGCCATGCCGCGCACGGTTGGCCAAATAATCTGTTCCATCACCCGCTGGTGAACGGCATCCGTCACTACCGGTGCTGGCGAGTAAGCGCCCATGCCGCCAGTGTTCGGGCCGGTGTCGTTGTCACCTACACGCTTGTGATCCTGGCTGGTGGCCATCGGCAGCACATGCTCGCCATCCACCATCACAATAAAGCTGGCTTCTTCACCATCCAGGAACTCCTCCACCACAATGCGGTGGCCTGCATCGCCAAAGGCATTACCAGCCAGCATATCGGTGACAGCGTTTTCCGCTTCCGCCAGTGTCATGGCGACAATCACGCCTTTACCAGCGGCCAGGCCATCGGCCTTGATAACAATCGGTGCGCCCATACGCCGAACGTAGGCCAGCGCGGGTTCCACCTCGGTAAAGTTCTGGTATTCCGCCGTCGGAATATGCTGGCGCGCCAAAAAGTCTTTGGTAAAGGCTTTGGAGCCTTCCAACTGTGCTGCTGCCTGGGTCGGGCCAAAAATGTTCAGACCGGCGGCGCGGAACGCATCCACCACGCCAATGACCAGTGGCGCTTCCGGGCCGACAATCGTCAGGCCAATATCCTGCTGACGGGCAAATTCAAGCAGCGCCGGAATGTCCGTCGCCGCGATGTTCACATTCTCCAGCGCAGGCTCCAGCGCGGTGCCTGCGTTGCCCGGCGCGACATAGACTTTATCCGCCAACGGAGACTGGGCAGCTTTCCAGGCCAGCGCATGCTCGCGGCCACCATTACCAATAATTAAGATGTTCATCGTCGTGACCTCGGATTAGTGGCGGAAGTGGCGCATATCGGTAAACAGCATCGCAATACCGTGCTCGTTGGCCGCAGCAATCACCTCATCATCGCGAATCGAACCGCCCGGTTGGATAACACAGGTGATGCCAACGGCGGCAGCGGCGTCGATACCATCGCGGAACGGGAAGAATGCGTCGGATGCCATGACGGAGCCTTGCACCTCAAGCCCTTCATCACCGGCTTTAATGCCCGCAATTTTAGCGGAGTACACCCGGCTCATCTGACCGGCGCCGATGCCGATAGTCATGTTGTCGCGGGCATACACAATCGCGTTGGATTTAACGAACTTCGCCACTTTCCAGCAGAACAGCGCATCGCGCAGCTCGGCTTCGCTTGGCTGGCGCTCGGTGACGACGCGCAGTTGCGCGCTTTCCACCATACCCAAATCGCGGTCTTGCACCAGCAATCCACCGTTAACGCGTTTGAAGTCCAGCCCGGCAACACGCTGCTGCCAGGTGCCGCACGTCAATACCCGTACATTTTGTTTGGCGGCGGTGACGCTTAATGCGGCTTCACTGGCGGAAGGCGCGATAATCACCTCGACAAACTGACGGCTGATGATGGCTTGCGCCGTGGCTTCGTCCAGTTCGCGGTTAAAGGCGATAATGCCGCCGAAAGCGGAAGTCGGGTCGGTTTTATAGGCGCGCTCGTAGGCGTCGAGAATCGACTCACCGATGGCAACACCGCAAGGGTTGGCGTGCTTCACAATCACACAGGCCGGTTCAGCAAACTCTTTCACACACTCAAGGGCCGCGTCGGTATCGGCGATGTTGTTGTAAGAGAGCGCCTTGCCTTGTAACTGCTGTGCAGTCGCAACAGAGGCTTCTGCAATTTGTTCTTCTATATAGAAGGCGGCCTGCTGATGGCTGTTCTCACCATAACGCATGTCCTGCTTTTTAATGAGATTCAGGTTCAGCGTGCGTGGGAAACGGCCAGAAGGCTCCGTGGTATCGCCATGGTAAGCCGGGACTTTGCTGCCAAAGTAGTTCGCTATCATGCTGTCGTAGGCAGCGGTATGCTCAAATGCTTTGATAGCCAGATTGAAGCGGGTGGGATAAGTCAGAGCGTTTTCGTTAGCATCCATCTCGGCAACGATAGCATGGTAGTCACTGCTCTTGACGACGATAGCCACATCGTTGTGGTTTTTCGCCGCCGAGCGCACCATGGTCGGCCCGCCGATATCAATATTTTCAACGGCGTCTTCTAAGGAGCAATCGGCTTTAGCGACTGTCTGGGCAAACGGATAGAGGTTGACCACCACCATATCAATAGGCTGAATCGCGTGTTGCGCCATGATGGCATCGTCCTGGCCGCGACGCCCCAGAATACCGCCATGTACTTTGGGATGCAGTGTTTTCACACGTCCGTCCATCATTTCAGGAAAGCCGGTGTAATCTGAGACTTCCGTTACTGGCAAACCCGCATTGGCCAGCAGCCGAGCCGTGCCGCCGGTAGACAGCAGTTCGACGCCACGCTGCGACAGCGCCTGAGCGAATTCAACGATACCGGCTTTGTCAGACACGCTGAGTAAAGCACGACGGATAGGACGACGTTGTTGCATGATGGTTTAATCCCCTGACTTAGGTTCTTACTTTTAAGAGCGTTAGCTGAATATTCAGTCGATGGCGGTGGTTATCGCTTAAAGATGGTGGCGCAATCGGGCTGGTATTCAGCTAACACACTTATTAATTCCCACGAATAGGTGTGAAATGTGCTGGTGCGAATTGTAGCGAAAACGTTTGCGTGATGCTCGCCAATTTTCAAGAAATCCCTTCTTTGTGGATAACTCTGTGCAAAATAAGGTATAAGCGGCACTTTTGCTGTGGAATGCAGCGAACGCGCGATTTTATGCAAAATACCGGTTGCGGCCTGATAAGAAGTCCCTATAATGCGAACCCACTGACACGGCAACAGCGGCAACGCAGCGCGGTGTCAGCGAAGAGAAAACGAAAAAAAAGCGTTGACTCTTCATGAGGAAAGCGTAGTATACGCCACCTCGCGACAGCAGGCTCAGGCCGGTCGCACTGCTCTTTAACAATTAATCAGACAATCTGTGTGGGCACTCGCAGGACACTTCGCAAAAACTTTTGTGAAAGTCTTGAAGAGTGACAACAGTTAATTCATTACGAATAAACAGTAAATTCTTTGAGCACGTTTTCTTCGGAAAACACAATCAAACTTAAATTGAAGAGTTTGATCATGGCTCGCAGATTGAACGCTGGCGGCAGGCCTAACACATGCAAGTCGAGCGGTAGCACAAAGGAGCTTGCTCCTTGGGTGACGAGCGGCGGACGGGTGAGTAATGTCTGGGAAACTGCCTGATGGAGGGGGATAACTACTGGAAACGGTAGCTAATACCGCATAACGTCTTCGGACCAAAGAGGGGGACCTTCGGGCCTCTTGCCATCAGATGTGCCCAGATGGGATTAGCTAGTAGGTGAGGTAATGGCTCACCTAGGCGACTATCCCTAGCTGGTCTGAGAGGTTGACCAGCCACACTGGAACTGAGACACGGTCCAGACTCCTACGGGAGGCAGCAGTGGGAATATTGCACAATGGGCGCAAGCCTGATGCAGCCATGCCGCGTGTGTGAAGAAGGCCTTCGGGTTGTAAAGCACTTTCAGCGGGGAGGAAGGCGATAAGGCTAATAACCTTGTCGATTGACGTTACCCGCAGAAGAAGCACCGGCTAACTCCGTGCCAGCAGCCGCGGTAATACGGAGGGTGCAAGCGTTAATCGGAATGACTGGGCGTAAAGCGCACGCAGGCGGTCTGTTAAGTTGGATGTGAAATCCCCGGGCTTAACCTGGGAACTGCATTCAAAACTGACAGGCTAGAGTCTCGTAGAGGGGGGTAGAATTCCAGGTGTAGCGGTGAAATGCGTAGAGATCTGGAGGAATACCGGTGGCGAAGGCGGCCCCCTGGACGAAGACTGACGCTCAGGTGCGAAAGCGTGGGGAGCAAACAGGATTAGATACCCTGGTAGTCCACGCTGTAAACGATGTCGATTTGGAGGTTGTGCCCTTGAGGCGTGGCTTCCGGAGTTAACGCGTTAAATCGACCGCCTGGGGAGTACGGCCGCAAGGTTAAAACTCAAATGAATTGACGGGGGCCCGCACAAGCGGTGGAGCATGTGGTTTAATTCGATGCAACGCGAAGAACCTTACCTACTCTTGACATCCAGAGAAACCTGCAGAGATGCGGGTGTGCCTTCGGGAGCTCTGAGACAGGTGCTGCATGGCTGTCGTCAGCTCGTGTTGTGAAATGTTGGGTTAAGTCCCGCAACGAGCGCAACCCTTATCCTCTGTTGCCAGCACTTCGGGTGGGAACTCAGGGGAGACTGCCGGTGATAAACCGGAGGAAGGTGGGGATGACGTCAAGTCATCATGGCCCTTACGAGTAGGGCTACACACGTGCTACAATGGCGTATACAAAGAGAAGCAACCTCGCGAGAGCAAGCGGACCTCATAAAGTACGTCGTAGTCCGGATTGGAGTCTGCAACTCGACTCCATGAAGTCGGAATCGCTAGTAATCGTATATCAGAATGCTACGGTGAATACGTTCCCGGGCCTTGTACACACCGCCCGTCACACCATGGGAGTGGGTTGCAAAAGAAGTAGGTAGCTTAACCTTCGGGAGGGCGCTTACCACTTTGTGATTCATGACTGGGGTGAAGTCGTAACAAGGTAACCGTAGGGGAACCTGCGGTTGGATCACCTCCTTACCGAGTGAAGAGCCTGCGTGGTGTCCACACAGATTGTCTGATGAAGTAAAAGAGTCAAAAGCGTCTTGCGAAGCTGACAAGAGACTGTCTCTTCGTCTAGAGGCCCAGGACACCGCCCTTTCACGGCGGTAACAGGGGGTTCGAATCCCCTAGGGGACGCAAATGACAAGACTGGTGAGTTAAAGTCACGGTCAGGTATATCCCGAAGATAACCTAAAGCTGATTAGAGATAGTCAGGTTTACGTTATCTTGCTCTTTAACAATCTGGAACAAGCTGAAAATTGAAACGACAGCATGTGTATGCGAATGCATGTGTTGTTCGAGTCTCTCAAAAACTTGCATCCCGAAACACTTTCGGGTTGTGAGGTTAAGCGACTAAGCGTACACGGTGGATGCCTAGGCAGTCAGAGGCGATGAAGGGCGTGCTAATCTGCGATAAGCGTCGGCAAGGTGATATGAACCGTTATACCCGACGATACCCGAATGGGGAAACCCAGTGTGTTTCGACACACTATCACACACTGAATTCATAGGTGTGTGAGGCGAACCGGGGGAACTGAAACATCTCAGTACCCCGAGGAAAAGAAATCAACCGAGATTCCCCCAGTAGCGGCGAGCGAACGGGGAAGAGCCCAGAACCTGAATCGGCTTGTGTGTCAGTGGAAGCGTCTGGAAAGTCGCACAGTAAAGGGTGATAGTCCCGTACACAAAAATGCACAAGTTGTGAGTTCGATGAGTAGGGCGGGACACGTGACATCCTGTCTGAATATGGGGGACCATCCTCCAAGGCTAAATACTCCTGACTGACCGATAGTGAACCAGTACCGTGAGGGAAAGGCGAAAAGAACCCCGGCGAGGGGAGTGAAATAGAACCTGAAACCGTGTACGTACAAGCAGTGGGAGCCTTGATTTATCAGGGTGACTGCGTACCTTTTGTATAATGGGTCAGCGACTTATATTCTGTAGCAAGGTTAACCGAATAGGGGAGCCGCAGGGAAACCGAGTCTTAACTGGGCGTTAAGTTGCAGGGTATAGACCCGAAACCCGGTGATTCTAGCCATGGGCAGGTTGAAGGTTGGGTAACACTAACTGGAGGACCGAACCGACTAATGTTGAAAAATTAGCGGATGACTTGTGGCTGGGGGTGAAAGGCCAATCAAACCGGGAGATAGCTGGTTCTCCCCGAAAGCTATTTAGGTAGCGCCTCGTGAATTCATCTTCGGGGTAGAGCACTGTTTCGGCTAGGGGGCCATCCCGGCTTACCAACCCGATGCAAACTGCGAATACCGAAGAATGTTATCACGGGAGACACACGGCGGGTGCTAACGTCCGTCGTGAAGAGGGAAACAACCCAGACCGCCAGCTAAGGTCCCAAAGTCATGGTTAAGTGGGAAACGATGTGGGAAGGCCCAGACAGCCAGGATGTTGGCTTAGAAGCAGCCATCATTTAAAGAAAGCGTAATAGCTCACTGGTCGAGTCGGCCTGCGCGGAAGATGTAACGGGGCTAAAACCATGCACCGAAGCTGCGGCAGCGACACTATGTGTTGTTGGGTAGGGGAGCGTTCTGTAAGCCTGTGAAGGTGGCCTGTGAGGGCTGCTGGAGGTATCAGAAGTGCGAATGCTGACATAAGTAACGATAATGCGGGTGAAAAACCCGCACGCCGGAAGACCAAGGGTTCCTGTCCAACGTTAATCGGGGCAGGGTGAGTCGACCCCTAAGGCGAGGCTGAAAAGCGTAGTCGATGGGAAACAGGTTAATATTCCTGTACTTGGTGTTACTGCGAAGGGGGGACGGAGAAGGCTATGTCATCCGGGCGACGGTTGTCCCGGTTTAAGCGTGCAGGTGGGTGGACCAGGCAAATCCGGTCTGCTGTTAACACTGAGGCGTAATGACGAGGTACTACGGTACTGAAGTGACAGATGCCCTGCTTCCAGGAAAAGCCTCTAAGCATCAGGTAACATTGAATCGTACCCCAAACCGACACAGGTGGTCAGGTAGAGAATACTCAGGCGCTTGAGAGAACTCGGGTGAAGGAACTAGGCAAAATGGTGCCGTAACTTCGGGAGAAGGCACGCTCCTGTTGGTGAAGTCCCTTGCGGACGGAGCTGACGGGAGTCGCAGATACCAGCTGGCTGCAACTGTTTAATAAAAACACAGCACTGTGCAAACACGAAAGTGGACGTATACGGTGTGACGCCTGCCCGGTGCCGGAAGGTTAATTGATGGGGTCAGCCGCAAGGCGAAGCTCTTGATCGAAGCCCCGGTAAACGGCGGCCGTAACTATAACGGTCCTAAGGTAGCGAAATTCCTTGTCGGGTAAGTTCCGACCTGCACGAATGGCGTAATGATGGCCAGGCTGTCTCCACCCGAGACTCAGTGAAATTGAACTCGCTGTGAAGATGCAGTGTACCCGCGGCAAGACGGAAAGACCCCGTGAACCTTTACTATAGCTTGACACTGAACCTTGAGCCTTGATGTGTAGGATAGGTGGGAGGCTTTGAAGTGTGGACGCCAGTCTGCATGGAGCCAACCTTGAAATACCACCCTTTAATGTTTGATGTTCTAACGTGGGCCCCTAATCGGGGTTGCGGACAGTGTCTGGTGGGTAGTTTGACTGGGGCAGACTCCTCCCAAAGAGTAACGGAGGAGCACGAAGGTTAGCTAATCCTGGTCGGACATCAGGAGGTTAGTGCAAAGGCATAAGCTAGCTTGACTGCGAGAGTGACGGCTCGAGCAGGTGCGAAAGCAGGTCTTAGTGATCCGGTGGTTCTGAATGGAAGGGCCATCGCTCAACGGATAAAAGGTACTCCGGGGATAACAGGCTGATACCGCCCAAGAGTTCATATCGACGGCGGTGTTTGGCACCTCGATGTCGGCTCATCACATCCTGGGGCTGAAGTAGGTCCCAAGGGTATGGCTGTTCGCCATTTAAAGTGGTACGCGAGCTGGGTTTAGAACGTCGTGAGACAGTTCGGTCCCATCTGCCGTGGGCGTTGGAAGATTGAGGGGGGTTGCTCCTAGTACGAGAGGACCGGAGTGAACGCACCACTGGTGTTCGGGTTGTCATGCCAATGGCATTGCCCGGTAGCTACGTGCGGAAGAGATAACCGCTGAAAGCATCTAAGCGGGAAACTTGCCCCGAGATGAGTCTTCCCTGGGCCCTTGAGGCCCCTGAAGGGACGTTTAAGACGAAGACGTTGATAGGCTGGGTGTGTAAGCGCAGCGATGCGTTGAGCTAACCAGTACTAATGACCCGAGAGGCTTAACCTTACAACACCGAAGGTGTTTTGGTGAGAGACGCAGAGAATAGATTCAGCTTGTTCAGAGATTGGTTCGGGTGGTTATGTGGAAGTGAGAGCGGAGCATAACGGCCGGAATAAAAAGAATTTGCCTGGCGGCGACAGCGCGGTGGTCCCACCTGACCCCATGCCGAACTCAGAAGTGAAACGCCGTAGCGCCGATGGTAGTGTGGGGTCTCCCCATGCGAGAGTAGGGAACTGCCAGGCATTAAATAAGGCGAAGGGCCCGGTCGAAAGACCGGGCCTTTTGTTTTGGGTGCGGTTTATGCGGGGGTGGGGCAATGGGGGCCCGGCACGCTGTATGTATGCTGCACCGTAACACACGGTCAGGCATGAAACCACGCGCCCTGTGCTGACACCCCGCTCGCTTGTCTCGCCCGGTGCTATCGAAACACCAACCCATCATTGCTCAGAAGCAGATGGTTGGGGGACGCAAAGCTTGCCAGAGCCGCCCCTGACCTGTGCCTGAACCATCTACCGTTTGTTAAAGCCGGTCTATTGGGTTTCAGACCGGCTTTTGTGTCACCCTTGCAGAAACCTTATCAATACGTCAGTTTGCGTTGGGCTGAATGCCCTTCAGTCGGCGTCAGCGGGAACCAGTAAAACCTCAATACCTGCGTGCCTCAAACCATTGAGAATCTCTGTCGGTAAAGCATCATCGGTTATCAGCGTATGGATACGCGGAGTTTCAATAATTCTGTGCAGGCTCAGACGGCGGAATTTACTGGAGTCAGTGACGACGATAATCTTTTCTGCGACCTGACACATACAGCGATTAAGTCGCGCTTCATCCTCATGGTGCGTACTGATACCACGCTCAAGATCGATACCATCGACCCCAAGAAACAGCATATCAAAGTGGTAGTTTTGTAATGATTGCTCCGCCTGGGCGCCATAGAATGAAAGTGACTTACGGCGCAGGTGCCCGCCGGTCATAAGCAGTTCAACCCCTTCGGCCTCCAGTAAAGCGTTGGCGACGTTAATACCGTTAGTCATCACCAGAATGTCCTGGTGTGCCTGTAAATGCCGCGCGACCTCAAGCGTTGTTGTTCCAGAGTCGAGAATGAGACGGCATCCTGGATAAACCAATGTAGCGGCCAGTGCCCCTATTCGCTGCTTGGCTGGCGTATTGAGTATGCTTTTGTCCGCAATTGTGCGCTCAGGAACCGTTTGACTCGGTTCGCACAACAGCGCGCCACCATAAGCGCGCACGGCTACGCCCTGTTTTTCCAGAAAAGCCAGATCGTTACGAATGGTGACAGTAGACACCTGATAATGGCTGGCGAGCTCATTGACTTGCACACTACCGTGGGTGCGAAGCTGCTGTATGATTTTCTCCCGCCGCTCGCTTGTGCCGAGCACATTTTTTTCTGTTATTTGCATAATCCTTTCTGCCAATGCGCTGTGTTAAACGATGTTAAATGCGGTGCTTTCATTTTTTTCTCTTTTATATTAAGGCCCAGTCGTTACCTCAAATCAAGCTTTCACTCAGTTAAATAACGGCGCAGTTCGTCATTTAACACCAGCCTTTTTCTTTCGTTTCCTTTCTTTTTGTGATCTTGCTCATGATGTGAACCACACTGTATTTCGTTTCGCAGGGGAAGGGTATATGTTTTAAAAAGGAATCGAAACTAATTTGGTGAAAAAAAGAAACAAAGGAAGCGAAATGAAATCCATGGTGTCGTTAATCGAAAGGCATAAGCAGGGCGAAGCTATAGGGATATATGCTGTCTGCTCCGCGCATCCATTGGTACTGGAAGCTGCGTTTCGCCTTGCAGCAGCAAGGGATGAGTTGCTGTTGGTTGAGGCCACTTCTAATCAGGTAGACCAGTTTGGCGGCTATACGGGAATGACGCCGGTTGATTTTCGCGACCGCCTTTATCAGCTTGCGACGGACTGTGGCTTTCCTATTCACCGCCTTATTTTGGGTGGCGATCACCTTGGCCCCAACCGCTGGCAAAATGAGCCAGCGGAGCAGGCGATGGCTTATGCCGAAGAGTTAATCGCCAGTTATGTCCGGGCTGGTTTTAAAAAAATCCATCTGGATTGCAGTATGTCTTGTCAGGGCGACCCGGTGCCTTTAACCGATGATGTGGTGGCTGAACGTGCGGCTCGCCTGGCTCTCGTTGCTGAACAAACCTGTCTGGCGCGGTTTGGATGTTGCGATTTGCTGTATGTGATTGGCACGGAAGTGCCTGTGCCAGGCGGTGCTCACGAAGCGCTAGACGGGCTGGCTGTGACAACGCCGCACGCGGCCCACCACACGCTAGAGGCGCATCGGCAGGCCTTCACGCGTGTCGGACTAGCCTCTATCTGGCCACGGGTGATTGCATTGGTAGTACAGCCGGGGGTCGAATTCGACCATACCCATGTTATTGATTATCAGCCAGAAAAAGCCACTTTATTGAGCGCTGCGCTTGATGCGTATCCTCACATGGTGTTTGAAGCCCATTCTACGGATTATCAAACCCCGCAGGCATATCGCCAGTTGGTTCGTGACCACTTCGCGATTCTCAAAGTCGGCCCGGCGCTGACATTCGCGCTGCGTGAAGCGCTGTTTGCGCTTGCGGCGATTGAAGAGGAATTAGTGCCGCAGCGGGACGTTTCAGGCCTGCGTCAGGTACTGGAAGCCGCGATGTTAGACCGCCCCGAATTTTGGCGTAGCCACTATCAGGGGAGCGCGGATGCCTGTCGTCTGGCCCGTGGCTACAGCTATTCAGATCGCATCCGCTATTACTGGCCGGATAAGCGCGTTGATGAGTGTTATGCAAAATTACTCAATAACTTAGCAGCTGAATCCATCCCGTTGCCGCTGCTCAGTCAGCACTTACCCTTGCAGTACCGCAAGGTGCGTCAGGGCAGGCTCTCCGCTACCCCTCATGACCTCATTCTCGATCAGATTCAGGACGTGTTACGGCACTATGCCTGCGCCTGCTCACCCCAATTTGACGCTGTAGTATAAGGAGCTGTAGACATGATCCTCGGTTATCCCGTTGAGGCATTACGTACCGCCAATGGCTTGGCGACGGCCCGGGAAATTCGCCAACAACCGGCTACCTGGGGCGAGACGCTGGCGATGGTGGCGGCGAACCGCCCCGCAGTGGAGCGTTTTCTTGCACCGTTGCTGTCGTATGACAATCTGCGTGTGATTCTGACAGGGGCTGGGACGTCTGCCTTTGCCGGGCGTGCGCTGGCTCCCTATCTGGCCGCTTGTCTGAATAGACGGGTTGAGGCGATTGCGACTACCGATATTGTCACTGACCCGGCAGAGTATCTGGCTCAGGACTGCCCAACGTTACTCATCTCTTTTGCCCGCTCCGGCAATAGCCCAGAGAGCGTGGCGGCCGTTGAGCTTGCCAGTCAATTACTCACGCACTGCTACCACCTTGTCCTGACCTGTAACGGTGAGGGCAAGCTTTATCAGCGTTGCTTGCAAGAGCCGCATTCATTAGCGCTGTTGATGCCTGCGCAAACCCATGATCGCAGTTTCGCGATGACCAGCAGCCTGACCAGCATGATGCTGAGTTGCCTGGCGGTTTTTCTGCCAGAACGGTTCAATCAGCAAAACTGTGTGCAACTGACGCTTGCTGGCGAGGACATCCTGACGCAAGCGGTGCAATGCGTACCACAATGGAATGATCCGCTAGCCCAGCGGGTTATCTACCTCGGCAGCGGTAGCCTGCAAGGGGTTGCGCAAGAGGCGGCGCTGAAATTGCTAGAGCTCACCGGGGGGCAGGTTGTGGCACTGTTTGACTCTCCAACCGGCTTTCGCCATGGCCCCAAATCGGTGGTGAACGGGCAGACGCTGATTGTGCTGTTTATCTCTAATGACCCCTATACCCGTCAATATGACCTGGATTTACTGCGCGAGTTGCGCACCGACGCTCAGGCCGCCCGCGTGGTGGCGATTGCCGACAAGCATGATAGCCGTATTGAGGAGGGGGAGTACATCTACCTGCCCCGTACCCTGCAAGGGGATGATGCCCAACTGGCGTTTTGCTACCTGCTGTATGCCCAATGCTATGCCTTCCACACCTCGTTAACGCTGGGCATCAGCCCTGATAACCCTTGCCCGAGCGGGCAGGTTAATCGGGTTGTTCAGGGGGTGAAAATCTACCCGCATGAGCGCCAGGAATATGGCGTGGCAGGTAAGCGTTCAGCCGAAGAAAAGTCAGTATCAATATGAAGATAAACGTATTTTCTAAATGAAGACGGGTTTCTCCAGGTAGCGCGTTGTTAACCCGTTAGTGTCGTGTTGAACCCTCTAACAAAGGAGTGCGTTACATGCTGGGCATCATCATCAGTGGTCATGGCGCTTTTGCCAGCGGAATGGCAAAAGCGGTGGAGCAGGTTTTGGGTGAGCAGCCCAATGTGGCCGTCATCGATTTTCCTGAATCATCAACCACCAGCACGTTAAAACAGCAATTTGAGGAAGCACTTTGTTTGGTGGATCACGGCGATGGCGTGGTGTTCCTCACCGATTTACTGGGGGGCACGCCATTTCGCGTGGCGTCGCTGTTAGCCATGCAAACGCCTAAACGCGAAGTGATAACCGGCGTCAATCTTCAATTGCTGCTGGAGATGTTGCTAGAGCGTGATGCGTTGGGAGCCTGCGAGTTCCGCGTTCAGGCGCTGGCGTGCGGACACCGTGGGCTGACGTCTTTAGCCGATGAGATGCGCAAAGAGAGTACCTCACCAACACATTTGGTGGAGGAGGGGATTTGATGGTTGCTCAGATCCGTGCGCGTCGCCTGCTAACCGAGCAAGGATGGCTGGAGCACCAACAGCTGACCTTTGCCGATGGGATTATCACCGCTATCGAGCCTATCGGTGATGGTCGCCCGGCGTGCGACGTTGAGTTGTTAGTGCCTGCGCTCATCGATGGGCACGTACACGGCGGCGCTGGGGTGGATGTTATGGATGAAGCGCCTGACACCCTCAATAAACTCTCGCTTGTCAAGGCGGCGGAAGGCGTCGGGGCATTTCTGGCGACAACGGTGACAGCGCCTCTGGCGCTGATTGAGCGGACGCTCGCCAGAATTGCCGATGGGGTACAAACCGGTATGCCGGGGGCAGAACTGCTTGGCTGTTATCTGGAAGGCCCGTACTTCACACCCGAAAATAAAGGCGCACATGACCCCGCGCTGTTTCGTGAACTGAATATTGCCGAACTCGACGGCTTACAACAATGCGCGCGCGGCACGCTGCGGGTGGTGGCGCTGGCACCGGAAAAACCGCATGCGCTGGAAGCCATTCGCCACCTGAGCGCGGCGGGTGTTCGGGTCATGCTCGGCCATTCTGCGGCCGGTTATGACATCACCAGAGAGGCGTTGTCGGCTGGCGCCGCAGGGTTGGTGCCATTGCTTTAATGGCATGAAGGGCCTGCATCACCGCGAGCCGGGTATGGCTGGCGCAGGATTAGTGCATCCGTTCGCCTGGCTGGAGCTGATTGCGGATGGTCATCATGTACACCCCAGTATGCTGCGGCTCTGCGATTGTTGCGCCCGCGATCGCCTGCTGCTTATCACCGATGCCATGCGCGCAGCCGGTATGCCGGATGGTCACTATCTGCTGGGCAACTACCGGGTGGAGATGAAAGCCGGGGTGGTTCGCACCGAGGCCGGGGGCCTGGCCGGTAGCACCCTTAACCTGCTCGATGCGGTGCGCAATATGGTGCATTTAGCTGGCGTACCGTTGGCCGATGCGATTCAGATGGCGTCGCTGGCCCCGGCCCGCATGCTCGGTATTGCCGATCGTCTGGGATCGCTGGCGGTGGGGAAACAGGCTAATTTGCTCGCCCTGACGCCGCAGTTGCATCAACAACATATTTGGGTTGCTGGCCGGATGATAGACCCCGCCTGTTTCTCTGCTCTGTTCTCTGGATGTCGCGTCAACCATGACAATGGCGCACAGGAGTCTGTATGTATCTGATCTCATCGCATGAAATGCTCAAAGATGCCCAGCGCCGTGGTTACGCTATCCCGGCGTTTAATATCCATAATCTGGAGACCGTGCAGGTGGTGGCCCGCACCGCTGCGCGCCTGCGCTCACCGGTGATTCTGGCAGGTACGCCGGGCACCTATCGTCATGCGGGCGTGGAGTACCTTATCTCGATTTGCCAGGCCGCCGCGCAGGAACACCGCACGCCGCTGGTGCTGCATCTTGATCATCATGAAGACGAACAGGATATTCGTCGCAAAATTGAAGCGGGTATTCACTCGGCCATGATAGACGCCTCCCACTTTCCTTTTGCAGAGAATATCGACAAGGTGCAACGCGTCGTGACCTTCTGCCATCGTATGGGAGCCAGCGTTGAGGCGGAACTGGGTCAACTGGGTGGTCAGGAAGATGACCTGACGGTGGATGCCGCTCACGCCACATTTACCGATCCGTTTAAGGCCGCCGAGTTTGTACACCGTACCGGTATTGATTCGCTGGCGGTGGCGATTGGTACGGCGCATGGGTTGTATAAAGCGCAACCGCGTCTTGATTTTGCGCGTCTGGCTGAGATTCGCACGCAGGTGGATATTCCTCTGGTACTGCATGGCGCGTCCGGCGTAGCCGAGGCGGATGTGCGGCGCTGCATCTCGCTGGGTATTTGCAAAGTGAATGTGGCAACCGAGCTGAAGATAGCATTTGCCGATGCCATGAAAGCCTTTCTTTGTCGCCACCCTGATGCCAGCGATCCACGCCAATATCTGGTACCGGCAATGACGGCAATGGAAGAAGTGGTGGAGGCGAAAATTCGTATGTGTATGAGTGATAACAAATTATAAAAATATTCATGAATAAAAATATCAAAAATATAAAGCAAGGAATTTAACGATGCCGAATATTGTCTATACCCGAATTGATGAGCGAGGATTACATGGTCAGGTTGCCGTAGGCCATGGGCCGCACTCTGGATGTAATCTGATTCTTTTTGCTAATGACGCTGTTGCACAAGACCCGGCACAGCAGGCATTAGCAAAAATGTCAGCCGGTGAATTTGATACGCGATTTTTTAGCCTGCAAAAAACGATAGATATTATTCATAAAGCAGCCGACCACCAGAAAATATTTATCCTGGTTCGCACCCCACAAGACGCATTAACGCTGGTGAAAGGTGGCGTGCCAATTAAAAAAATAAATATTGGGAACATGCACTACAAGGAAGGAAAAGAGCAGGTTCACGCCACGGTTTCATTAGATGATGAAGACAAAAATACGTTCAGGGAGTTAGTCCACTTGGGGGTTTGCTGCACCATTCAGCGTAACCCGTCTGATACTCCAATAAATATTGAACAATACTTATAAGGCATAGGTATGGATATTTTAACGGTATTATTAATAGCGTTATGGGTTGGTCTGGCCGGGTTAGATTATTATGGATCTGGGTTCATGATAGGCCGGCCTATTGTAACAGGCAGCGTTGTCGGCTTAATTATGGGGGATCTTAAAGCTGGCCTTGAAATTGGTGCAACACTGGAGTTGGCCTGGCTCGGTTTGATGCCGTTAGCCGGAGCCCAGCCACCGAATGTCACCATTGGCGCAGCGGTGGGCGTTGTTTTTGGTATTCAATCGGGCTTGTCTCCCAGTGCGGTCGTCGGGGTTGCAATTCCTTTTGCTATTTTGATGCAGCAACTGACGGTTATTCAATTCACCGCCTTTGCCACACTCATGACCAAAGTCGATAAAATGGCCAGTGCCTGTGATGTAAAAGGCATCGAGCGTATTAATTATCTGGGCATGCTCACCTATTTCTTCACTTTCTTTCTCTGTGCATTTATTCCCACCTGGTTTGGCGATGTCGTGGCGAAAACGATTGTTGAGCAAGTGCCAAAAGTTATCATTGATGGACTGAGCATCGCGGGTGCCATGATGCCTGCGCTTGGGTTTGCCATGCTGTTAAAAATGATGCTGAAAGAGAAAAAATATATTCCCTTTTTCATTATAGGTTTTGTCTGTGCCACGTTCTTAAAACTGCCCATTATTGCTATTGCCCTGCTCGGCACCTCCGTGGCGGCGATTGACTATTTCAATCAGGCAGAGCATAGGCGTCGTGTCATTCCATCAGAAAATAAACAAATGGATGAGGGGATTTAATATGTCGCAGCAAATTTCTGAAAAAATCAATGATGATGAATATTGCGATAAAACGACGCATGTCGAGCTGGATAAAAAGGTAATGCGGCAATCCTGGCTACGTATGTTATGGGTCCAGGCATCATTCAATTATCAGCGTATGCAATCATCCGGTTTTCTTTATGCAATGTTACCCGCATTACAGCGGATTCATAAAAATAAGCATGACTTGTCTGTATCATTAAAATTACACAATGAATTTTTTAATACCTCGCCGTGGCTGGTTTCTTTTATGCAAGGCGTTATCCTGGCAATGGAAAAAGGTAAGCAGCCCATAGAGACCATTCGCTCTTTCAAAGTCGCCGCGATGGGGCCGCTTGGGGGAATTGGCGATGCAATGTGCCAGTTAACGATTCTGCCGATTACCGCCTCGATTGCAGCCGCGCTGGCATTGGATAATCTCTATATCGCACCGATTATCTTTTTGCTGTTATTTAACCTGATTAGGTTCTCAATCTATATTCCTCTTTTTAATTATGGCTATAAGTTAGGGTTAAGTGCGCTAGGGACGTTAAAACAGCAAAGCGAGGCATTTAGCCGTGGTGCCACTATCCTCGGCCTCACGGTTGTCGGCGCGTTGACGGCATCATTTGTCAGGGTCAGGCTGGGGGCTGAAATTCATCTTGGTGATACGTTAATTAATATTCAGGACGGTATTTTAGATAAAATAATGCCTAATATTCTTCCCCTGATAGTGGTTATTGGCTGCTACAAGTTAATTATGCGCGGGCTGTCACCGGTAAAAACCATGCTCGGAATGATTGTTGGTTCAGTATTTCTTCATTACTTCGGTGTTCTTTAATAAACGGGTGAAGGGGGATATGTGATTAACTATATTGACGAATGTAAACGCATTATTGAAAAAGTCATTGAGAGTGAAAGCACTCATATTGAAGAGGCTACCCAATTGATGACGCGCACCATTGAAAAAGACGGTGTGATTCATGTCTCTGGCGGTCATTGCCATATTTATGCGATGGAAACATTTTATCGCGCTGGCGGTTTGGTGCCAATTAACCCATTGCTACCACACCTGTTTGCTACAGCGCCACACACTCAGGCGTACTCTGATCATATTTATGAGGTTGAAGGGGTGGGCACCACGGTATTTGACGATCAAAATGTATCACCAAACGACTGTATTATTTTAGTGTCGATTGCCGGGCGAACCATTCCGACCATTGATATTGCGTTGGCGGCAAAGAAACGGGGTATTCCCGTTATCGCACTGCAATCAATGGCATTTAGTAAGAAAACGTCGTCTAAGCACTCGTCAGGCTATTTCCTGAATGAGGTGGCGGATGTCACGATTGATCTCAATATTCCGTATGGTGACGCCATTATTCATCTGGATGGATTATCAGAAAAATGTTGTCCCGTTTCGTCGGTGATTGGCTTTTCTATTATTCAAGCGCTGGTGACTCAAACGGTATGCAATCTGGCTGCCGTAGGCCTGACGCCGCCGGTGTGGGTTAGCTCTAATCTGGACAGAGGTGATGCGATTAATAAAACGCATATTTTGTCGATGAAAGGCCGGGTCAGTTGCCTGTAATAAGGAGAGTGGTGATGTACAGAAAATATTTAACCGATTTGCTGCAACATATCGAGTCGATAAAACGGCAGCAAGCATCTATTGTCACCTGCGCACAGGCAATGGCGAATACCATTATTAATGATGGCATGATCCATGTGACGGGCTGTGGTCATTCTCAAATGTTCGCCCATGAAATGTATTTCCGTGCCGGTGGTTTGGTACAGGTAAATGCTATTTTACCACCCGTTTTAGCCCTATCGCCCTATGCGCCGATGAGCACGTTTGCTGAACGTCAACACGGGTTGGCCGCAATAGCGCTTGATGCAGAAAAGGAATTACGGCAAGGCGATATTCTCATTGTGGTGTCCACATCCGGGCGTAACCCTGTTCCTGTGGAATTTGCGCTGGAAGGGAAAAAACGCGGTTTGATTGTCATTGGTTTGACGTCACTGGCGTTTACGCGTTCGGTGACGTCGCGCCATCACAGCGGTAAAAAACTCGCAGAGGTCTGTGACTACGTGCTGGATATGGGTGGTGTGGCTGGCGATGCGATTATTCCTGTTCCCGGCCATGACTTTTCGACGGGCTCCATCTCCTCTGTTATTGGTTTTACGCTTTTAAATAGCCTGGTGTGCGAATGTGTTAAACACATCAGCATGCTCGATAAACAACCGCTGTTGTGGCGCTCGGTTAATGCGGTACAGGCAACGGCGTTTAATCAAGAGAATCTCAAAAAATATAAAAACAGAGTGACCTGCATGTAGCGAATAAATGATTGCGCCAGAAAAGGGCGAGACGCATTGATTGTCACCTGAGGAGACAAGAATGAAGACAAGTGCGAGGTTAATCGGTTTTGGTGTCGTTTATTTTAGCTGTATTCCTTTTCAGAATGTACAAGCCGCAGTCACGGCATCACATACATCACCTGCGGCTGTCTTTCTGACTAATGATTCACCAGGGTTTTCTTTTCTCGATGAAACGGGAAAGTATTTCTATCATGATACGCTTTCTCAATATAACCAATACAATCCTAATAACGCCGACCACGCCTGGCGGTTTTTCAGTGCTGATAATTATCAGGCCGCCAGTAATAAAGTAAAAGATAAGCTCGGTGATTATAATAAGATAAAAGCGATTTATGATCGGGCGACAGTGCAAAATACCGTGCCGTTGTGTGTGAATACGCCGCTGATGAAACGCATTAAACCGCGCGGCACGGATTATGATTACATCAATTACTGTGGCTTAATGGATGTCTGGGTTGACCCGGATAGTGGTGACTGGTACGGCTTGCTGCACGATGAAATTTTCGGCGTAAACCCACGCTATGATGCGATTGAGTTGGTTAAATCGACCGATAAAGGTCTGAATTGGGCCGTCACCGATGTGATTCAAACCTCGCAATACGGTATGAAGGATGCACGAGAGAGTTCGCTTGGGCAAACCTATAATTACGGTGGCGGCGACCCCAGACTATTTGTGGATTATGCATCAGGTTATTTTTATCTGTTTTATACCAGCCGAACCATGAATCTTTCTGGCTGGAGCGGGTTTAGCTCTTTTATGCAGGCGCATGTGATGCGGGCTCCGATTGCAGATAAAATGGCACCGCGTAGCTGGCGAAAATACCATAATGGGGTGTGGGAAGAGTTTATTTCTGATGACTATGCATTAGGTAACGCTGGGCCCGCCAGTAATATCGTGCCTGTTGAAATATCCAGGAAGGGGTATTTCTTGCCTGAATATAACCCTAAAACCATGAGTGGCACGGCATCTGAATTGGCTGCGCAAGGAAAACTCATCAATTCTCCATTGCGGGTTATTAATGTTTCATGGAACAGTTATTTAAAGAAATACATTGGCACGCCTGAACCGTCATCCGGCCCGAAAAATGAAGGGAAAAGCGCGCTGGATATTTATGCCACAGACAGCCTCTCCAGCCAGAAATGGGAGAAACTGCTGACGCTAAATAATTATGTGACCCGCTCCTGGTATCGTTTCATGTTAGACCCACAGGTGCAGACGCTGTCTAATTTTATCGTTGGAAAAACCTTCAGGACGTTTTGTTATATTGAGTGCCAGAAATATGGTGGCGAATATATTGATGTGACGCTGACCGGCGCCCCTGCGCGGCAGGCTACGGCGCTAGCGGCAGCAACGCTGCAAAATAAAAATGGGGAGCGCTTGTCGGCAGACGCTAACTTCAATCTCACGGTTATTCATGACCGCAATCAGCATCCGGCGAATTTACGCTGGGAATGGCTGGATAAGCAGGATGGATATGTGCGACTCGCGGCGTATCCCGCAGGCCAGCGTGAACAGACGCGTTTTCTGGGCGTGACGGCATCGGCAGATATTCAGGCGATGAGAAAGTGGGGCGCAGAGGTAGGATTACTGCCCGATCCGTGCGAGCAGGATGCGAACGCGAATGCGTGCCTGGGTTCGCAATGGGTAAAAGTGGAGACGTTAACGACGCGTGATGACGGCAGTGAAAGCCGCGATGGCAGCTATCGTCTGGTCAATCGTTTGAGTGGTCTGGTGCTGACGATTGATGGCAGCCAGGCGTTGAATCAGCAGGTTACGCTGTCGCCCTTCCGCTCCTGGGATTGCACCGATTCAACATGTAAGGATCGGAACAAAGCCTCATCACAGGTGTTGCGTTAACCCCTTGAGGTGGTAATGGCCGCCGCCGGTCTCGGGGCCGTTGTGGAAAGAGAAAAGCCCGCCTGATGGCGGGCTTTGACACTCGGTACATGCATGCCCGAAGGGTTAGTGCAGAATCTGCGCCAGGAAGGTTTGCGTGCGCTCGGAGCGTGGCGTGGTGAAGAAGACATCCGGTGGCGCTTGTTCGACGATCTCGCCCTGATCCATAAAGATCACCCGATTAGCGACCGTGCGGGCAAAGCCCATTTCGTGCGTGACGCACAGCATGGTCATGCCATCTTCTGCCAGCCCTAACATAGTATCGAGCACCTCTTTGACCATTTCCGGGTCAAGTGCGGAGGTGGGTTCATCAAATAACATGATTTTCGGCTTCATACACAGCGACCGCGCGATGGCAACACGCTGTTGCTGGCCGCCGGAAAGCTGGCCGGGGTATTTATGGGCATGGGCAGCGATGCGCACACGTTCCAGATAGTGCATCGCCAGCGCTTCGGCTTCTTTCTTCGGTATACCGCGTACCCAGCTCGGTGCCAGCGTGCAGTTTTGCAGCACGGTCAGGTGCGGGAACAGGTTGAAATGCTGGAATACCATGCCCACTTCGGTTCTGATTTTTTCGATGTTGCGGCTGTCATGGTTCAGTTCGATGCCATCAACGGTAATGCGACCCTGCTGATGCTCTTCCAGATGGTTGATGCAACGGATCGTGGTGGATTTGCCCGAGCCGGACGGCCCGCACAACACGATGCGCTCCCCCTGTTTGACTTGCAGGTTGATGTCTTTCAGTACATGGAACTGCCCATACCACTTATTCACATTTTCCAGCGTGATCATGTAGTCGGAAGGCGATGTTAATGTGTCCTGGTTCATGGATAACCTCAATGGGACTTATGTCCAGTATCAAAACGTTTTTCTAAATGCTGGCTATAGCGCGACATGCTAAAGCAGAAGATCCAGTAGAGCATGGCGGCAAACACATAACCTTCGGTGGACATGCCAAGCCAAGCCGGGTCAACCGTCGCCTGCTGGATACTGCTAAACAGGTCGAACAGGCCGATGATGATGACCAGACTGGTGTCTTTGAACAGCGCAATGATGGTGTTGACCAGACCGGGGATCACCATCTTCAGCGCCTGCGGCAGAATTACCAGCCCTTGCATGCGCCAGTAACCCAGCGCCAGAGATTGCGCCGCCTCATATTGCCCTTTCGGTAGCGCCTGTAAGCCACCGCGCACCACTTCCGCCACATAAGCCGACTGGAACAGGATCACCCCCACCAGGGCGCGCAGCAGCTTGTCGATGGTGGTGCCTTCGGTCAGGAACAGCGGCAACATCACAGAGGACATGAACAGCACGGTAATCAGCGGCACGCCGCGCCAGAACTCGATAAAAATCACGCACAGCGCGCGCAGCACCGGCATGTTGGAGCGGCGTCCCAGCGCCAGCAAGATACCGAGTGGCAGCGCACCGGCAATACCGATGGCGGCGATGATGATGGTGAGTGTCAGGCCGCCCCACTGACGCGTTTCCACCCGCGTCAGCCCGCCAAATCCGCCGAACAGTAACCACCAGGCCATCAGCGGGTAGACCACGCACCAGACGGCGATATAGCGACCCCTGTGCGGCATGTTGCGCCAGAACATCGGCAAAATACTCAGCAACGCCAGTACCAGCGCAAAATTAATGCGCCAGAGTTCTTCACGCGGGTACAGCCCATACATGAACTGATCAAAACGGGCATGAATAAACACCCAGCACGCGCCATCGCTGGTGCAGTCGGCCCGGCTGCTGCCTACCCAACTGGCTTTAAGGATGGCCCAGTTGAGCAACGGCGGGATCAGTGTCCACAGCAGCCACAGGCAGGCCAGTGTCAGCAGGCTGTTGGTGATGCTGGAAAACAGGTTTTTCCTCGCCCAGACCATAGCGCTGGTGATGCGTGTCGGATGGGATGGAGTGTGTGTCGTCATAGTCATCCTGTGCCTTTAGCGCTCAATTAAGGCGATTTTCCGGTTATAAAGGTTCATCAGTAAGGAGATAAGCAGGCTGATAATCAAATAAACCGACATGGTGATCGCTATCGTTTCAATGGCTTGCCCTGTTTGGTTCAGTACCGTACCGGCAAACAGTGACACCATATCGGGATAGCCGATAGCGGCGGCCAGCGATGAGTTTTTCACCACGTTCAGGTACTGGCTGGTCAGCGGTGGGATAATGACCCGCAGCGCCTGCGGCAGAATCACTTTGCGTAGCGTCACCGGCTTTGGCAGCCCCAGCGATAAGGCGGCTTCATGTTGCCCATGGGATACGGATTGGATCCCTGAGCGGATGATTTCGGCGATAAACGATGAGGTATACACCGATAAGGCCAGCGCCAGCGCTGCCAGTTCAGGGATTAACACCAAACCACCGCTAAAGTTAAAGCCTTTCAGTACCGGGAAATCCCAGTGCAACGCGCGGCCAAAGAGAAGGTGAGACAGGCCCAGCAGTACCACCAGCATCGCCAGCGGGATGGGCCAGTAACGCCGCTGTTGCCCGGTGAGCTCATGGTAGCGTTTGTTGCGGCGATACAAGGCGATGGCACAGCCAAGAGTGGCTATCAGCACCAGCAGTGATGGCAGCGCGCCAGGGCCAAATTCCGCCGCCGGGATATACAAACCACGGTTGCTGAGAAAAAAGGTATCGAGTGCGTTCACGGCCTGACGCGGGCCAGGCAGGTTACGTAATACCGCGAAGTACCAAAAGAAAATTTGCAGTAATGGCGGGATGTTACGAAACGTTTCGATATAGATTGTCGAGAGTTTGCGCAGCAGCCAGTTATCAGACAGCCGTGCCAGCCCGACAATAAACCCCAGCAGCGATGCGCAGACAATACAAATTACCGAAACCAGCAGCGTGTTGAGCAGGCCAATGACAAAAACCCGCGCATAGGTATCACCCTGATCGTAATCAATCAGGTGCTGGACGATACCGAAACCGGCGCTGTTATTTAAAAAGGCAAAACCTGATGTAATTCCGCGCTGCGAAAGATTGGTGACGGTATTGTGCAGCAGATAGGCAGCGGCCACCACCACGATGACGACAGCAAGGATTTGATACAACCAGGCGCGCACCGCTGGATTAGTCAGTGATAAATCACCTTTCACGGTTGGGCGTTGCAGCATGTTGGAGCCTCAGTAACGGATAAAGCAAGGGCACGCCTGTTCGCCAGTACGTGCCCGGTTTTACGTCAGGAATTAGCGAACGGCAGGGGCGTACTGAATGCCGCCTTTGTTCCACAATTCGTTCAGGCCGCGTTTGATTTTCAGCTCGCTGCCCTGACCTACGTTACGTTCGAACACTTCGCCGTAGTTACCGACTTGTTTAACGATTTTATACGCCCAGTCAGCCGGTACTTTCAGGTCTTTACCGAAGTTGCCTTCTTTGCCCAGCAGGTGCGCCATGTCTGGGGTGGTCGGTTTGGCGGCCATCTGGTCAACGTTCTGAGAGGTCACACCCATTTCTTCTGCGTTCAGCATGGCGAACAGCGTCCAGCGCACGATGGCGAACCAGTCTTCATCGCCACGGCGCACGACCGGCCCCAGCGGTTCTTTGGAGATAACTTCCGGCAGCACCACGAAATCAGCCGGTTTACCCAGTTTGATACGCAGGGCATACAGCTGGGACTGGTCGGAAGCCAGTGTGTCACAGCGGCCGGAGTCCAGCGCTTTGGCGCTTTCATCAGAACGGTCGAATGTCACCGGGGTGTACTTCATGTTGTGGGTTTTAAAATAATCCGCCACGTTCAGCTCGGTATCGGTACCGGCCTGGATACAAACGGTTGCGCCATCCAGCTCGGTTGCACTTTTCAGCCCGGCTTTGTTATGCGTCAGGAAGCCGATGCCGTCATAGTAAGTCACACCGGTAAAGGCGAGGCCCATACCGCCATCACGGGAGGAGGTCCAGGTGGTGTTACGGGACAGAATATCCACTTCGCCGGATTGCAGTGCGGTAAAACGCTCTTTTGCCGTCAGCGGGGTGTATTTCACTTTGCTGGCATCGCCAAATACGGCAGCGGCGACACCACGGCAGACGTCAACGTCAATACCGGAGTATTTGCCGTTGGCATCAGCATACGAGAAACCAGGGAGCCCATCGCTGATACCACACTGTACAAACCCTTTCTTCTGAATGGCATCCAGGGTTGCGCCTGCGTGTGCCTGATTGATGAAGGCAAACAGTGAAGCGCTGGCAACCAGCGTAGACATAATCACTTTTTTCATAATCATCGTATGTGCCTAATAATTGTAATGTGCTGTTGTGTGTGGCGCAGTCATGCCACGCCTGCTCTGTCTGTCGGTGTTGTGCTAGACACAACATCCCGTCTCAGAGATTAAGCAAAAGTAATGCCAATTCGTGATTATGCTCGCCGAAAGAGAAAACTAAATCGTATCAGTAGCTGTTAGTGATAAATGCAGGCTATAGCGGGATAAGGCGAAGGCATGATTTGCACCAAAATGGCAGAGTTGTTATTTCTTTGAACTTATTTGGTGCAACGGAGGTGAAAGAGAGGCATTAACAGCGGGACGTTGCCTCAATGAGAGCAGTCGCACTCCAGCGATGCGTCTTTTTTAGTGCAAAACTTATGATGGCGCGGTGCAAACACGCAACGGGCTGAGGCAACCCGACGTTAATCGGGCTGCCCGTTGGGACGCGGCGTGAAGGCGGGCCGTATCCGGTGGTGGCTGGTCATTAATGTACGATATGGCGCTGGTAATAGGCTTCCAGCCAGGTTTGTAGCTTACTCAGCACGGTGCTGAACAGCAGGTAAATTAATGCGGCTTCAATGTAGAGAATCAGCGGCTCGTAGGTGACGGAGACGATGCGCTGTGCGGCCAGAAACATTTCCGGCACGGTGATAACGGCAGCCAGCGAGGTGTCTTTGACCAGCGAAATAAAGGTGTTGGCCAGCGGCGGCAGCGAGACAAACACCGACTGCGGCACAATTACCCAGCGAATGGCCTGCGCCCCGCTCATACCCAGTGAGTAAGCGGCATTCCACTGACCTTTGGGGACGGAAAGAATCGCACCACGAACTATCTCTGAACTATAGGCACCCACGTTCAGGCTAAAGCCAATCAGCGCTGCCGGAAAGGCATCCAGCGTGATACCGGCACTGGGCAAGCCATAGAAAATCAGAAATAGCTGTACCAGTAGCGGTGTGCCGCGAATGATCCACACATAAAAATCGCACAGCTTTTTCAACGGTTTCGGGCCATACAAGCGCAGCAACGCCACGACGACGCCGAGCATCAAACCCAAAATAAAGGAAAGAATAGCGAGGGGAACGGTGAAGGTTAGCCCAGCAGAAAGCAGACTCCAAAAGGAGTCTGCCATGAGTTGTAGCCATGAAGGCATCTACGATCACTCCGGTAGCGATGCATGCGCAGGACAATGCATTATTTGGAAACGTCTTGTCCGAAGTATCGCACAGAAATGGTCTGATAGGTGCCGTCAGCTTTGATTTGATCTAACGCTTTGTTCAGCGCGTCAACCAGTTGCGGCTGGTTTTTGCGCAGTAAAATGGCGGACGGATCGCCGCTTTCGGCCGTCGCAACCACTTTGACGTTGGCATCCGGTTTATGCTTTTTGAAATCCAGGAATGACAGGTTATCGTTCAGCGTTGCCTCAGCGCGGCCGCTCAACACCAGTTCCAGCGACTGGTTAAAGCCATCGGTCGGCACGATGTCTGCGCCGTAGCTGGTGGCCAGTTTTGAATAGTTGCTGGTCAGGCTCTGGGCGGATTTATGCCCCTTGAGATCGGCAAAGGATTTGATGCTGGTGTTATCACCCCGCACGATCAACACCGATTTGGCATCAATATAGGGTTTGGAGAAGTCGTACTTCGCCTGACGCTCTTTCGTCACGCCAACCTGATTGATAACGGCGTCGTAGCGTTTGGCATCAACACCGGCAATCAGCCCATCCCAACGGCCTTCGATGAACTCCGCTTTCACGCCCAGTTTTTCTGCCACCGCGCGGCCAACATCCACATCGAAACCGACCAGCTTGCCGGAGGCATCATGATAGGTGTAAGGCGCATATGTCCCTTCGGTGCCGAATTTGATAACGCCTGCGGTTTTGATGGCGCTCAAATCATCCTGTGCGTAGGCCAGAACGCTGGTGCTCAGTAAGGCGCTGGTGAGTAATGCTAAACGGAATGCTTTCATCATCGTTCCTGCCAAGTGTGGTTAGGGTTTTTATCAGTCAGAAATGCTGCGAATTTACGTGATGTCGCGATGTTTGCCAAGCACGTAAAAGATATGGCTTATACCTGAGTTGAATATAGTGAAGCACCGGTGTTTTTGCGAATGAAGTCTGCTGGAAAAGATGGTGGTAATTATATCGTGACGTTACTATAAGCCTTGTTTGTATTTGTTGCGGCGCACACCAGCGCATGATAAGCAACGAGAGCACAGTAATAAGAGAAAGAACCAAGACGGTCGTTTTCCCTCAGGAAGGGGTCTGCTATCCTCGCACTCTCATCGTCGTATTCCACTGTTAGCGTATGACGCCAGGCAGCGAAAGATGGCTGTTGGCTTGTTGTTTATCAAGTCATCCACACTGCTGGCTCAGGAATCAGTAATAAAGCTCAAGGAGTCTGTCCAATGTCCTCTGATGTTACCATCAAGGTCGACAATCTTAGTAAGTGTTACAGTGTCTATGCTCAACCAGCAGATCGCCTAAAACAATTCCTCTTGCCAAAGCTTGGGAAAATGGTGAAACGAACTACTAAACACTATTTTAGTGAGTTTTGGGCGTTGAAGAATGTCTCTTTCGAGATAATGCGGGGGGAAACCATAGGGATTGTTGGACGTAATGGTGGGGGGAAATCAACGTTACTGCAGATGATTTGCGGCACATTGACACCAACGCAAGGCACAGTAGTAACTAACGGACGAATTGCTGCATTACTGGAGTTGGGGTCTGGTTTTAACCCTGAGTACACTGGTCGAGAAAATGTTTACCTTAATGGCTCTTTGATGGGGCTAAAGCGTGAAGAAATTGAGCAACGGTTCAATGATATTGTTGCCTTTGCTGATATTGGTGATTTTATTGACCAACCGGTAAAGACCTATTCGAGTGGTATGGTTGTTCGTCTTGCCTTTTCCGTATCAGTGAACGTTGAGCCGCAAATTTTGGTTGTTGATGAAGCGTTAGCCGTTGGCGATGAGCTGTTTCAACGCAAGTGTTTTTCGCGAATTGCAGAGCTTAAGGAGAAGGGGACAACGATCTTGTTCGTTTCACATTCCGCCGGAGCGGTTGTTGAATTGTGTGACAGAGCGTTGTTGCTGGACGGTGGTGAATTACTCTGGCAGGGCAAACCACGCGTTGCCGTGATTAATTATCAAAAATTGCTCTATGCTCCAGAGGACAAAAGAGCGCAGATTCGAGAGCAGATCAAGCAAATGGCGCAAGCGCATCAGGATATACCGCTATCCGTTGATGCCGAAGATGATAGATCGGCCGAATTAGAATTAGTGGCACAAGAACAAATTGCGCAAGCGAGTGTAACGGCAAGCGATGTCGCGGCATCAATAGAATATACCTCAGATAGCCTCAGTCATTGTGAAAAAGATGTCGAGTTGGCGTCGATTGCTTCACCGATGCAGGAGTCATTCGATCCTCACTTGGTATCTAACCGGACGGTGGAGTACTCTTCAAGAGGGGCATATGTCAGAGAACCCGTTATTCGGACATTCGATGGTGAACGGGTCAACAATCTGATACGACGCAGGCGTTATCAATATACTTATCAGGTTCATTTTACTCACACGGTCGCTCAGGTTCGCTTTGGTATGGTCATTCGCACTATATCAGGCTTACCGTTGGGAGGGACACTGTCGTCGCAGCAGTCAGATACAATCCCGGTAGTGCTGCAAGGGACGACCATTACCGTGACATTTGATTTTGATTGCCTCTTAAACCCAGGCACATATTTTATGAATGCAGGCGTGTTCGGACGAATGCATGATGAGGAAGAGACGGTATTGCATCGTTTGGTTGATGCCGCTGTGTTCCGGGTCATGCCTGTGGAAAATAATCTTGCAACCGGGATGATTGATTTCGGCTATGTGGCAAAGGTAAAAGTCCATGAATAATCTTTTCTCTAATATTCTGGTGTCCTGTCCTAATGGCGGAGGACTGTTTTTGCTAGATCAGGGTAGCTATTACAAATTGGATGCTACCAATACAACCGGTATTTTTTTCACCAATGGCGTGTTATTACGTGCGATACAACCCGCCTCGTTGGCTTTCTGTGGCCAACAAGCTATTGAGGTTGATAAATCAATAGTTTTTGATGACGTCCATGATGTGATGGCTATTCATCAGCATTATTACCTGGTCGGCACGACTAATAATGAAGTGATTAAATTCTCGCCGGATGGTACCGAGTTGCAGCGCTGGGTTTTCCCCGGTGAAAATGATGCGATGCATTTGAACTGCCTTGGCACATGGGGAGAGCGGATCGTATTTTCAGCTTTTGGCGATTTTCATCACACGCGAGAATATAAAGGCCAGAGCGTTGGCGCCGGATTTGTGCAGGATCTCTATACCGGCGAGCGGCTTATTGAAGGATTGTCTCAGCCGCATAGTCTGCTGCAAATGGGCGATAACCTCCTTGTCGCCAGCTCTGAAGATAGGGAAATTCGTGAGTACTCACCATCGGGTGAACTGGTTCGCTCGTACCGTTTTGATGGATACCCCCGTGGCATTGCGCTCCTCAATGGCGTGATTTACGTTGGCCTAAGCCGTTCACGTAATATCGACGATCAAGGTGTGAACAGCGCCAGGCTCGTTGCGTTAGATTGCCACTCTTTTCATGAGTTAGGCGCTATCGATCTGCCTGTCAGAGAAATTTATTCGGTTGTTGCTATTGACGATCCGATGCAATTGGTTCGTGCCGTTGCTGCCTGTGCATCCAGAACGTCCGCAGTGTATGAACAACGCCTTGTTACGCTTGAACAACAGCAGTCTTATTGGATTTCAGAAGTTAAACAGGCACTGGGTGATCGCTATCTTGCGGATGACCCACTGGGTGTCGATAGCGTAAAACAGATGATGCATGCTCAGACGGAGACTATCGCCGATTTGCAGGGTACGGTTGCGTCGTATCAGGCTGAGAATGCGTCTCTTGAGGCTCAGGTTGCCTCTCTCGGTCAGCAGCTCTCTGACAGGGAGAATGTGTGTGGGTTGTTAACCCAGCAGCTTGCAGAAAAAGAAGCACATCTGGAGACGATTGCCCCACAGCTCGCAGAAAAAGAAGCACATCTGGAGACGCTGACCCAGCAGCTTGCAGCAAAAGAAGTACATCTGGAGACGCTGACCCAGCAGCTTGCAGCAAAAGAAGAACATCTGGAGACGCTGACCCAGCAGCTTGCAGCAAAAGAAGAACATCTGGAGACGCTAACCCAGCAGCTTGCAGCAAAAGAAGCAGATCTGGAGACGCTGACCCAGCAGCTTGCAGCAAAAGAAGCAGATCTGGAGACGCTAACCCAGCAGCTTGCAGCAAAAGAAGAACATCTGGAGACGCTGACCCAGCAGCTTGCAGCAAAAGAAGCAGATCTGGAGACGCTAACCCAGCAGCTCGCGGCAAAAGAAGATCAATCAGAAGGTTTGAGCCAACAGATCTTTGCAAAAGAAAAGCAATTGGACGGTTTGACAACGCTGCTGGGATCGCAGGAAGAGATGTTGGTGTCGTTGAGAAACGACATAGCGGCATTGTCTAATGCCAAAGAGAAAGCCTGTATACAGCATGGCCACGAAGTGACGTCATTAGAGCAGCATGTTGCATCCCGAGACAGCATTCTGGACGCTATGGCGGCTGAGAAAGCGCTTCTGGAAACGCAATTAGCGTCTAAAGATCAGTATTTGGCATCGATGGAAGAGCGCCTTGCCGCACTCACCGCTCAACTATTAGCGGGTGAGCAGGCCGCAGGTGTGCTCCATAACGAGATTCAGCGGCAGGATGCGGCCTTGCATGAGCAAGAGGAGCGTTTTCAGCATGTTGTTCATTCTTACTCATGGCAACTTACCAAGCCGCTGCGTTTCTTAGCCCGACTACTGCGGGGAGATTGGCAGGCGATTGGTCAGTCACCGCATTATCTTGCGGTTCGGCGGGTTGTGACGTTCCCGAAAAATGCTGTACGCGCTGTTTATTACGGTGTTCGGCATTATGGCTCTTTCTCCCGTTGCTTGCGCGCGGCTTTTTCGGTGTGGCGACGTGAGGGTATCGCGGGGTTACGTAAGCGTAGCCGTCAATTGAACCAGCTGAATGGACGCTAGTTGGTGTTTTATTCTCGCCGATATCAGTTGAATGCTATGCTGGTTGCACGCCACATGACGTCACGATGATGCGTAATGTGGATAATAAAATGGTCAGGGATTCATGATTGCTGAAGAAGAAAAAGGCGCTAACCCTAAAGGGAGCGCCTTTTTTCAAATGATGAGCTGATTAGTATCAGTTCATGCCGTATTTTTTCAATTTCTTACGCAGCGTACCACGGTTGATACCCATCATCAGGGCGGCGCGGGTCTGATTGCCGCGAGTGTATTGCATCACCATGTCCAACAGCGGCTGTTCTACTTCAGCCAGTACCAGCTCATAGAGGTCATTTACGTCCTGACCATTCAATTGAGCGAAATAGTTCTTCAGTGCCTGTTTAACCGAGTCGCGCAGGGGTTTTTGGGTTACCTGAGCCTGAGAGTTTACAGTGGAAACGGTCAGTACGTCAGAATTCACGCGTTGTTCGAACATAGTTCTGTCAGCTCTTTTTCTGTTTACGCAAGATTTTCAAAATATGCCTCCAACGCCTCCAGCTGTACGCTGGCGTCCTCTATGGCGTTGAATGTGCGCCTAAACTGGTCGTTTGGGGCGTGCGCCTGGAGATACCAGGACACGTGTTTACGTGCGATACGAAATCCCTTGCCTTGACCGTAAAAGTCGTGCAGTTCCCGTATGTGCCCTATCAACAAGCGCTTGACCTCTGCCAATGGCAGGGGTGGCAGCAACTCCCCTGTGTCCAGATAATGCTGGATTTCCCGAAAGATCCAGGGTCTTCCCTGAGCGGCACGTCCTATCATCAGGGCATCAGCCCCGGTGTAATCAAGAACCGCTCTGGCTTTGCGCGGGTCAGTAATGTCGCCATTCGCAATAATCGGAATGGCAACGCTCTGCTTAACTGCCCGAATGCTGTCGTATTCCGCCTCGCCATTGAACAGACACGCGCGCGTGCGTCCATGGATGGTTAGCGCTTGAATGCCACAGTCTTCAGCCAATTTGGCAATCTCAACACAGTTACGGTGCTCTGGCGCCCAGCCGGTACGGATTTTCAACGTGACCGGTACATCGACCGCATTGACCACCGTGGTCAATATCTCTTTGACTAACGCCGGGTATTGCAGCAGTGCCGAACCCGCCATCTTGCGGTTCACCTTCTTGGCCGGACAACCCATGTTGATGTCGATAATCTGCGCGCCATTATCCGTATTGATTCTGGCGGCCGCCGCCATCTCTTGTGGGTCGCAACCGGCAATCTGCACCGCCCGAATACCGGGCTCGTCGCTATGTACCATGCGCAGTCGCGATTTATCCGAGCGCCACACTTCCGGGTTGGAAGAGAGCATCTCGGAAACCGTCATTCCTGCTCCCATTGCGTAACAGAGCGCCCTGAACGGACGATCGCTAACACCCGCCATTGGAGCGGCGATTAAACGATTAGGAAGCTGAAATTGTCCGATGTGCATAGACAAAGAGTGACCATACTGTGCCTGCAAGGGCGCGTATATTACGCATTTTTTACGCGATAGGAAAGGCCAAACTTTGAGCAATTGCGCGGAACAGATCAATGAAATGTTGCTTTGTCTTCGAGGTGTTTTTATTTTTTTATTATTTACAATGGGTTATAAATTTATTGCTGTTTTTATGAACATGTAGGGGAAATAAAACATCTGCCTGAATATGTTGTTTTCAGTGGGCAAAACAGTGAGAGATGAGGGAATTAACGCCAGCAGATAGCGGAATCTCAAGCCTGCCAGCCGGGGAATGGATGTCCCGGCTGGCGGCTGAAGGGTCAGGCCGGGTGGCGTATTCCGGTAATCCGGCACCACTCTTCTTTCTCAGCCACAGGGTCAAGCTGGAATAGCGCGTCATAGGCTTGCGCCACGCTTTCTGCCTGCGACGCCAGAATACCGGACAAACCGAGGTGGCCACCGGTTTTGGGAAGTACGCTAATCAGCGGGGCCAGCTCGCGCAACGGGCCGGCCAGGATATTGGCGACCACCACATCGGCAGACAAATCTTTGGGCTGATCTTTTGGCAGGTACAATTCCAGACGTTCCGACACGCCGTTACGCTGGGCGTTATCACGGCTGGCCTGAATAGCCTGTGGGTCGATATCAATGCCGATAGCGCGCGCGGCACCGAGTTTTAGCGCCGCAATAGCGAGAATGCCGGAGCCGCAGCCGAAATCGATAATGGTTTTGCCTGCCAGGTCGAGCCCGTCAAGCCATTGCAGGCACAGCGCAGTCGTTGGGTGGGTGCCGGTACCAAACGCCAGTCCCGGGTCTAACATCACGTTGACTGCGCTCGGGTCTGGCACATCACGCCAGCTCGGGCAAATCCATAACCGCTTGCCGAACTGCATCGGGTGGAAATTTTCCATCCATTCCCGTTCCCAGTCCTTGTCTTCAAGTTGCTCGATTTTGTGGCGAAAACCGGCACCAAGCAGCGGTTCTTGCGCCAATATAGCGACAACCTCGGCCATATTTGTTTCGGCATCATACAGGCCGATAACGTCGGTATCGCCCCACAGACGCGTTTCGCCGGGCAGCGGTTCGAACACCGGGGTGTCGTGTGTATCCTGAAATGTCACGGAGACGGCGCCGCTCTCGGACAGCGCATCACCCAGTTGCTCGGCATGAGCACCGGATGTGTTGATTTTGAGTTGAATCCACGGCATAGCGGCCTCTGGTCTTAAACGTTTAATGTGATGAAGAAGGGGCAACCGCCGGTACGCTTGCGTGCCCGAATCGGTTGCCGACAATAAATGCCACCAGGCTTAACAGCAGTGATGGCGCGATCGGGTGAAACCCGGCCAGTTGAATGCCGAAGCTGGCAAGCAGGGTGTAGCTAACGGCACCGCTAAACATCGAGCACAGTGCGCCGGTGGCGTTGGCGCGCTCCCAGTACAGCCCCAGCACCAAAGGCCAGAGAAAGACCGCTTCCAGCCCGCCGAATGCCAGCAGGTTTAGCCAGATTATCATCTCGGGTGGACGCCAGGAGGCCAGCAACACCAGTAAGCCTAACAGCAGGGTGGTCATGCTGGAGAGGCGGCGAATATGGCGCTCATGGCTCATCTTGTGCGGATACACGCTCAGGTAGAGATCTTTGACGATGGTGGCTGACGCCTGCAACAGGTGGGCGTTAATGTTCGACATAATCGCCGCCGTCGGTGCAGCGAGGAAAATACCGGCCGCCAGCGGTGGCAGCACGGTGAGCATCAGTTCCGGCAGCACCTGATCGGCAATGGTGAGGTTGGGCAGAATGGCGCGGCCTAATGCGCCCGCCAGATGCATTCCCAACATCAGCACACTGATGACGACGGTGCCAATCAGGATGCCGCGATGCAGCGCTTTGCTGTCGCGATAAGAAATGCAGCGTACGGCGGTATTCGGCAGGCCAATCACGCCAAAGCACACCAGCAGCCAGAATGAGGTCATGAATGGCGCGGAGAGGATCTGGTTGGCACCGTGCGGATCGACCAGCGCAGGATTAATTTGCTCCAGTTTGACGACGGCCGCCGACAGCCCCCCGGCGGCATAAATCACGCCTGCCAGCAGCAGTACCGTGCCAATCAGCATCACGATGCCTTGCAGCGCATCATTCAGTACGCTGGCACGAAAGCCGCCAAAGGCGGTGTAGAGCGCAATGGTGATGCCGAAAATCAGCAGGCCGATGCTGTAAGGGACATGGGCCACGGTTTCCAGCAGCCGCGCGCCGCCGATGAACTGCACCGCCATCGCGCCGATAAACGCCACCAGCAGGCTCAGGCTGGCAAACCACACCAGCAAGCGGCTGCCATAGCGGGCGTAGAGCATGTCATTGAGGGTAATGGCGTTATAGCGGCGGGCCAGAATAGCGAATTTTTTGCCAAGAATACTCAGTGACAGCAACATGGTCGGCACCTGAATCATCGCCAGCAAGACCCAGCCCAGCCCGTATTTGTAGGCTGCACCGGGGCCGCCGATAAACGAGCTGGCGCTGACATAGGTGCCGATTAGCGTCATCGCCAGTACAAACCCGCCCATTGAGCGGCTGCCAAGAAAATATTCATTGAGAAAGCTGCCCTGCTGACGCTTGCGCCAGGCGTACCCCGACAGGCCAAATACCAATATCAGGTAGGCTATCAGCGGCAGAATCACATCAGTTTGCATCGTGGCTCTCCAGTGAGATATCGCGGAAGATGACGCGCACCATCAGCCAGCACAGGAAAATAAACAGCATCGGCAGCGTCAGGCAAGCCAGCTCAAACCAATGAGGCAGACCGGTCGGGCCAGGAAGGTTGTCGGGCAGATAGGCAAAGAGTATCCAGGCCACCAGATAGGCCAGCGTCAGTATCAGTGACCAGCGGGCTTCGCGGTGTGCCTGAGTAAAGCGGTTATCCATGATGTCCCCTTTAATCCAGCAGCGACTTCTCTCTGTGGGCGACAAAAGCAGCATGGCTTGCCGACATCGCGGCGAACGCACGCAGAGGGATGACACAAAACAGGGGATTTTACGGCATGTCAGCCAATTGCCCAGCGAAAAATCCATACATGGTGCAGAAAATAGGGCTCTGAAAGGCATCTGAAAGGAAAAAGGGCGGGCAATAAAAACGGGCCGACAAGGGCCGACCCGTTTGATGATGCAGGATGATTACTGTAGGCCGAGTTTTTTCTCCAGATAGTGGATGTTGGTGCCACCATGCTGGAAGTTTTCGTCGGACATGATGCGCATCTGCAATTCCACATTGGTTTTGATGCCATCAATAATCAATTCCGCCAGCGCATTCTTCATGCGGGAAATGGCGATGTCACGGCTTTCGCCGTAAGTGATCAATTTACCAATCATAGAATCGTAATGCGGCGGTACGGTGTAACCGGCATAAATGTGCGATTCCCAGCGCACGCCAAAACCGCCCGGTGCGTGGAAACGGGTGATTTTACCGGGGCTTGGCATGAAGGTGTTCGGGTCTTCGGCATTGATACGGCATTCCACCGCATGGCCGCGCACTTTCACTTCTTCCTGCTTAATCGACAGCGGCTGGCCGGCGGCGATACGCAACTGCTCTTTAATCAGGTCAACGCCGGTTATCATCTCTGTGACCGGGTGTTCAACCTGAATACGGGTGTTCATTTCAATGAAATAGAACTCGCCGTTTTCAAACAGGAACTCGAAGGTGCCCGCGCCACGGTAGTTGATATCAACACACGCCTTGGCACAGCGTTCGCCGATGTAACGGCGCAGATCGGCAGTGATGCCCGGTGCCGGAGCTTCTTCCACCACTTTCTGGTGACGACGCTGCATGGAACAGTCGCGCTCTGCCAGATAAATGGCATTGCCCTGGCCATCAGCCAGTACCTGAATTTCCACGTGGCGCGGATTTTCCAGGTATTTTTCCATGTAGACCATGTCGTTGTTAAATGCGGCTTTCGCTTCGGCACGGGTCATGGCGATAGACTGTTCCAGCTCTTTTTCGCTACGCACGACACGCATACCGCGACCGCCGCCGCCACCGGACGCCTTGATAATCACCGGATAACCGATGCGTTTACCAATAGCGCGGTTTTTGTCCATGTCGTCGCCCAACGGGCCGTCAGAGCCCGGTACGCAAGGCACACCGGCTTTTTTCATGGCGCTGATAGCAGACACTTTATCGCCCATCAGACGAATGGTGTCAGCGCGTGGGCCGATGAAAATAAAGCCGGAGCGTTCAACCTGCTCGGCGAAGTCGGCATTTTCTGACAGGAAACCGTAACCGGGGTGGATAGCCACCGCGCCGGTGATTTCAGCGGCAGCGATAATTGCCGGAATGTTCAGGTAGCTTTTTGTCGATGGCGCCGGGCCGATACACACGGTTTCATCAGCCAGCAACACGTGTTTCAGATCGCGATCCGCCGTGGAGTGAACCGCAACGGTTTTGATGCCGAGCTCTTTGCAGGCACGCAAAATGCGCAGTGCAATCTCACCTCGGTTGGCGATGACAATTTTATCTAGCATGGTAAGCCTCGTTATTCGATGACAACCAGTGGCTCGTCAAATTCAACCGGCTGGCCGCTTTCAACCAGAATGGCTTTCACCACGCCAGCTTTATCGGCTTCAATCTGGTTCATCATTTTCATCGCTTCGACGATGCACAACGTATCGCCGACTTTGACCTGCTGGCCGATTTCAATGAACGGTTTGGCATCCGGGCTTGGCGTGCGATAGAAGGTGCCGACCATCGGTGAACGTACCACATGACCACTGATGGCTGCCGGAGCGGCGGCTTCAGACGCAGCGGCTGGCGCAGCGGCCGGAGCAGCAACGGGTGCGAACTGCTGCGGCATCGGTGCGTAGGCCTGTTGCATCATCGGGTAGCTACCCGGTGCCGGAGCACGACTGATACGTACTGACTCTTCACCTTCGGAAATTTCCAGTTCGGCGATGCCGGATTCTTCAACCAGTTCGATCAGTTTTTTGATTTTACGAATATCCATGAATGGGGTTCCGTACTCGTTGTTAATTGGAAATGGTTAGTGGGACATTGACAGTCGCTTGACCGCTGCCTGTAAACCATAGTGGTATCCGTCTGTACCCAACCCGCAGATGACGCCCACCGCCACATCAGACAAGTAGGAGTGGTGACGGAAAGGTTCACGTGCGTGCACGTTGGTCAGATGGATCTCGATAAACGGGATGGCCACCGCCAGCAGCGCGTCTCGTAGCGCCACACTGGTGTGCGTAAATGCCGCCGGGTTTATCAGAATAAAATCGGTATTGCCTCGGGCTTGATGAATGCTCTCAATCAGCTCATGTTCCGCATTCGACTGGCGATGAGATAACTGCACATTTAGCGCCGTTGCTGCCTGTTCCAGTTCACTAACCAGAACAGGTAATGTCGTATGGCCATATTTTTCCGGCTCACGGGTGCCCAGTAAATTCAGGTTGGGGCCGTTAAGGAGCAAAATGTGAAACTTATCTGCCATTGTGCTGCTATCTCCCGCGATTGGCTCAGTGGCGCACAACATAGCGCGAAGCTATTCGTTTGTCACCCTTTGCCGGGCGAAAATCTCCCGCATTCGCTGCGGGGTGTGAACATTATAGCCATATCGTAGCAGTTAGCAGCGAAATACTGGTCTTATCTGCGCAGTTGACCTTGCTGTATTGACAAATTTTTACCAAATCGCCCCGTTAGCGGGGCGATTTTTTGCGGCTCAAAGAGAGAGGGCGTCGCCATTGTTGCAGCTTCTTGTAGCGAAAAAGCAGCAAGATGACGGCAACCAAAGCATAGATAACCGGTTGTGGCGATAGCGTCTTGACCGACCAAAGATAGTGAAGCGGCGCGAAGATAGCGACCAGATAAATCAGATTGTGCAACGTTTGCCAGCGAGTTCCCAGCCGTTGCTGCGCTGAACGCGTTGAGGTAGCGCTCAGGATGAGCAGAATCAGCCAGCATGCCATCCCCAATGTTAAATAGGGCCGCGATATCACCTCTTTTCCCAGCAAATCGAGATGGTTGATACCCAATTCCAGCAAGGTATAACTCAGCAGGTGCAGGCTCGCCCAGGCAAAGCACCAGAGCCCCAGCAGGCGACGGCAGCGAATCAGCAGGGGTTGTTTCGCGTAGCGGGCAAGCGGCGTGACAATGAGCGTTGCCAGCAGCAGCTTTAGCGCCATGTCGCCGGTAACATGCTGGATATCCTTTGCCGGATCGGCGCTCAATGCTCCCTGGCTGACCGCCAGCGCCAGCCAGACAAACGGCAACAGGGGCGCCAGATGGAGCAGCGCTTTCAGCGCCGTGATGTGGCGTGCGGACAGGCGCATCATCAAAACCACTCCCGCAGGTTCATGCCTTGATAGAGCGAGGCGACGCGATCGGCGTAACCATTAAACAGCAGAGTGGGCTGGCGCTTCACGTCTAGCAGGCCGCCTGCGCCAATGACGCGCTCTGTCGCTTGCGACCAGCGCGGGTGATCGACCTCAGGGTTAACGTTGGCGTAAAACCCGTATTCGTTAGGTGCGGTCAAATTCCAGGTCGAGGGCGGTTGTTGTTGCGTTAACCGAATATGCACGATGGATTTGATGTTTTTAAAGCCATATTTCCACGGTGTGACCAACCGTATCGGCGCGCCGTTTTGCGGCGGCAGGGTTTTGCCGTAGACGCCGACCGCCAGTAAGGTTAACGGGTGCATGGCTTCATCCAGGCGCAGCCCTTCGACATAAGGGTACTCTAGCCCACCGCCGATAAAGGTATCTTTCATGGCCGGGCATCTGTTGTGGGTCGTTGAGTGTTTGAAAAGCGACATAGCGGGCGTTTGCGGTGGGTTCGGCCAGTTTGATCAACTGCGCCAGCTCAAAGCCGACCCACGGAATAACCATCGACCAGGCTTCAACGCAGCGAAAGCGATAGATGCGCTCCTCCAGCGGAAAACGGCGGCGAATGTCGTCGATATCCAGCGTCATGGGTTTGGCAACCTCGCCATCGATGCGCAGTTGCCAGCCTTCGGTTTTCAGCCCTCCGGCTTTGGCTGCCGGGTCGGCTTTATCGAGACCGAATTCATAAAAATTATTGTAACCGGTGACTTTGTCCTCTGGCGTGAGCGTCAGCGCCGGGCGCCAGTCCGGTGGCTGGCTAAACGTGAGGGGTTTACCGGGTGGCGCGGTCTTTGTCGGCTGGCTGTTAAACCAGTTAAGAACATCGGCACGCGCACCGCCGGGCAGACTTAACGTTGCTGCGCTCAGACCGAGCGCTTTTAGCACGTTTACGGCGTTGATAGAAGAGTGATTCCGGCGTCACATCGGCGTCGGTGAGTTTGCGATGTCTGGACATGGTGAGCTCCTGCGTTTTATCAATGACGGAGTGGCGTTATTTTTTAGATTCCGGTCATGGTTCAGGCGCTGTGCGCCTGACGCTAGTCATGCTCAGTATGCGGTGAAATACCGCTTGGGGGAATGCTTCTTTATTTACCGGGTGTGACGTGTTGCCCGTGGAGAATGGCTCTCACGGGCAAAGCAAGGCAGGTGTTTTACCTGCCTTGCGCGCGGTGGGTTAGTCGGTTGCGCCGAGACGTACCAGCGTGCGGCCCGTGACCTCATTGGCCAGCAGAGCACGGGCGATGTCGGGTGCCTGCTCCAGCGTAATTTCCCGGGCGACATGTTGATAGAAGTGCTCTGGCAGCAGGGTGGCTAGTCGCTGCCAGGCTTGTAAACGCCGCGCCTTCGGGGTCATCACGGAATCCACCCCTTGCAAGCGAACATTACGCAAAATAAAGGGCATCACCGTGGTGGGGAGCGCCACGCCGCCAGCCAGACCACAGGCGGCAACCGTCGCGCCATAGTGCATTTGGGCCAGCAGCGTTGCCAGTACCTGATCGCCTGCGGTATCAATGGCTCCCGCCCAGCGCTGTTTCTCCAGCGCGCGACAGCCTGAGGTAAACTCGCTGCGATCGATGACGTGGTGTGCGCCCAACTGACGCAAATAGTCATGATTGTGCGCTCGTCCGCTAATCGCCGTCACCTGATAACCCAATACGTGTAGCAGGGCGATGGCCGTGCTGCCAACGCCGCCGCTGGCCCCGCTGACGACAATCTCGCCACTGGCGGGCGTGACACCGCCTTCTTCCAGCGCCATGACACAGAGCATGGCGGTAAAACCGGCGGTGCCGATGATCATCGCCTGGCGAGCAGAGAGCGCCGCTGGCAGTGGCACCAGCCAGTCAGCGGCTACGCGCGCCTGTTCTGCCAGCCCTCCCCAATGTTGCTCGCCAACGCCCCAGCCGGTTAAGACGACGGCTTGCCCGGCCTGAAAATCCGGGTGCTGGCTGTGGTGTACCCGGCCCGCAAAATCAATGCCGGGGATCATTGGAAACTGCCGGACGATTTTCCCTGTACCGGTAATCGCCAACGCATCTTTATAGTTGATACCCGACCAGTCGATATCGACCGTGACATCACCTGCCGGTAATTGCGAAGGCTCGAGCGTATTGATTGCGGCCAGCGTCAGGCCGTCTTGCTGCTCAAGAAACAGAGCGCGCATAAAAATCCTCCTTAACGGGGACAAAAATAGAGGTAAATCATTTAATGACTATATTTGTAACAGGTAGTATGCGAACTGATAAATCGCAAAGAACACATAAAGTCTCTTATAAACGGGTTTCTTAACCCACTGACGGAGTTAGGGCACAGGGATGGGGTTAACAGCCAGACTATCAATACTCATCACGTTGCTGACGGCATTGGCGGTGTTGCTGATGCTGGTGAGCAGCATTTTTAGTTTTGTATGTTATAGCCAGCAACGGATGGAACATCAACTCAGAGCCGTGGCAGCCGGTATTGATCAGGCTTTATTGGTGCAACCGCCGGATTCAATCCAGTTTTGGCTGCCTGCGGTCATGAAAGCCGCGAGCATTGTGGAACTGGAAATCCGTGACAGCCACGAACGCCTCTATTTATTACGCCAACCGGATCTGTTGCGCCAGTCCGATCTTTTCGTTGATGGCAATGACAGTGCGCTGGTGTATCGCCATGCGGAGCTGTCGCTGTTACACCATACCGATGTCAAGGTGAATGTGACCTATGGCGATCCGCTATTCGGCTCGCCGCGCTACCTGAAACCCGCGCTCACCGTGGTGCTGGCTATCTTGTTGATAGCCATTTTGGTTTTCCATGCGGTGCGCTGGTTACGGCGTCAAATGGCCGGGCAAGTACAGCTGGAGACACGCGCGCGGCGTATTCTGGCCGGTGAACGTGAAACGGTGATGTATGGTTCGGTGCATGAGTGGCCTGCTGCGGCCAGCGGCGCGCTGGATCAACTGCTGTTGGATCTGGTGGAGGCTCGTGAGGCCCGCAGCCGTGTCGATACCTTGATTCGTTCATTTGCTGCGCAAGATTCACAAACCGGCCTTAACAATCGACTCTTTTTTGAAAATCAACTCGCCACGCAACTCGAAGACCCGGAAGAAGTGGGGACGCATGGTGTGGTGATGATGATAAGGTTGCCCGATTTTGACACGCTACAGGAAACTCACGGCTATGGTGGGGTGGTTGAAGAGTATCGCAATACGCTTATCAATCTGCTCTCAACCTTTGTATTACGTTACCCGTCTGCATTGCTGGCCCGTTATTATCACAGTGATTTCACCGTCTTGTTGCCCCACTGCACCCTGAAAGAAGCCGATAGCATCGCCAGCCAACTGGTGAAAGCGATTGATATTTTACCTTCGACGCCCTTGATTGACCGCGAAGATATTCTCCACATTGGCATATGCGCTTATCACGGTGGCCAAAGCACCGAACAGGTGATGGAAAGCGTGGAAGATGCCACCCGAAATGCGGTGTTGCAAGGCGGCAATGGCTGGTGTGTCTATGATAGACGCGGGCCGGAGAAAGGCCGGGGGAGCGTGAAGTGGCGTACATTGCTTGAGCATACGCTGTTGCGCGGCGGGCCGCGTTTGTATCAGAAACCGGCGATTACCCGCAGTGGCGAGGTGCATCATCGTGAAATGTTTAGCCGTATTTATGATGGCTCTCAAGAATTGCTGGAAGCCGAATACATGCCGCTGGTGCGGCAACTGGGTCTGACGGCGGGCTATGATAGGCAGTTGATTAACCGGGTGATTGCACTGACGGTCAGTTGGCAGGATTCGGTGTTGGCTTTTCCTATCACGGTCGATTCATTATTACAGCGCTCTTTCTTACGCTGGTTGCGCGAAACGCTGCTGCAATGCCCGAAAAGGCAGCGGGAGCGGTTACTGTTCGAGTTAGCCGAGTCTGAGGTGTGCCAGTATATTGGCCGCCTGCGCCCGATTCTGGCCATGATAACTGGGCTTGGCTGCCGTTTGGCGGTGACTCAGGCGGGCCTGACGCTGGTCAGCACGGCCTATATCAAGTCGCTGCGGGTCGAGGTCATCAAGCTGCACCCCGGACTGGTTCGGAGCCTGGATAAGCGGCCAGAGAATCAGTTGTTCGTCAGTAGCCTGACTGAAGCGTGCAAAGGCACGCATGCGCATGTGTTTGCCTCGGGCGTGCGTACTCAGGAAGAGTGGCAGACATTAATCGAGAAAGGCGTTTGCGGCGGGCAGGGTGATTTGTTTGCCGCATCGGAACCGGTGAGTAACACGTTGAAAAAATATTCACCGCGAACCTATGTTTGATGCCAATATCTCGGCAAAGTAGCGTAGAATGTCGGCGGCATAGCGTTGCTGGCCCGGTTAGCTCTATGGAACGGCGCGCACCAACGAAAATGTTAGATTTTATGTCGGTAGTTCGCGCAATTTTCAGCGACAGCGTGCGGAAATTCCCGTTGCTGCCGCAAGGGATGCGGTTCTGCATGCATTCACTATCATGGCGATTTGCGTAAACATCATTTTTTCACCGTAGCAGAGCCGGTTCGCGCCTTGTCGCTGCTGCGTGTGGTTGGTAAAGTAAGCGGATTTCATTTCCGCCCCCAGCTTGCAGGATTATCCTTTAGTTATGTTTAAGAAATTTCGTGGCATGTTTTCCAACGACTTGTCCATCGACCTGGGTACAGCCAATACCCTGATTTACGTGAAAGGACAAGGCATTGTACTGAATGAGCCTTCCGTGGTGGCTATTCGCCAGGATCGTGCCGGTTCCCCGAAAAGCGTGGCTGCCGTCGGCCATGACGCCAAGCAGATGCTGGGCCGTACACCGGGTAATATCGCGGCTATTCGTCCTATGAAGGACGGGGTCATCGCCGATTTCTTCGTGACCGAAAAAATGTTGCAGCACTTTATCAAACAAGTGCACAGCAACAGTTTTATGCGTCCGAGCCCGCGCGTGCTGGTGTGTGTGCCGGTCGGGGCGACCCAGGTCGAGCGTCGTGCCATTCGTGAGTCCGCTCAGGGTGCAGGGGCGCGTGAAGTGTTCCTGATTGAAGAACCGATGGCGGCGGCAATTGGTGCAGGCCTGCCGGTTTCCGAAGCGACCGGCTCCATGGTGGTGGATATCGGCGGCGGGACGACCGAAGTGGCGGTTATCTCGTTAAACGGCGTCGTCTACTCTTCTTCCGTACGTATCGGCGGCGACCGTTTTGACGAAGCCATTATCAACTATGTGCGCCGTAACTACGGTTCACTGATCGGTGAAGCCACGGCGGAACGTATCAAGCATGAAATCGGCTCTGCGTATCCGGGCGATGAAGTGCTGGAAATTGAAGTGCGTGGTCGTAACCTCGCTGAAGGCGTGCCGCGCGGTTTCAACCTCAACTCCAATGAAATTCTGGAAGCGTTGCAAGAGCCGCTGACCGGCATCGTCAGTGCGGTGATGGTCGCGCTGGAACAGTGCCCGCCGGAACTGGCGTCCGATATTTCTGAGCGCGGCATGGTGTTGACCGGCGGTGGCGCACTGTTGCGTAACCTCGATCGCCTGCTGATGGAAGAAACGGGAATACCGGTGGTGGTTGCCGAAGATCCGCTGACTTGCGTCGCGCGCGGTGGCGGTAAAGCGTTGGAAATGATCGACATGCATGGCGGCGATTTGTTCAGCGAAGAATAATCCGGCCAGAACAAAGAGGGGGAAACCGCCGTATGGATGAAGGCTTGTTCCATTCATCCCACGCGGTCGCCCCCTTTTTATTGTCGAGGAATACGCAACTTTATGAAGCCGATTTTTAGCCGGGGCCCCTCCCTGCAACTGCGCCTGTTTCTGGCTGTCATTACCGCGATTGTGGTGATTTTTGCTGACAGTCGGCTCGGTACGTTTGTGAAAATCAGAACGTACATGGATACCGCCGTCAGTCCGTTTTATTTTCTGGCCAATGGCCCGCGCGCCTTGCTGGATGACCTCTCTGTTAATCTCACTTCCCGTGAACAACTCGCGCGTGAAAACGTGGCGCTGCGCCAGGAATTGCTAATGAAAAATAGCGATTTGCTGCTGCTCGGCCAGTTCAGGCAGGAGAATGCCCGTCTGCGCGAATTACTGGGCTCGCCGCTGCGTCAGGAAGAGCAGAAGATGGTCACGCAAGTGCTTTCGTCTGGCACAGACCCCTATAGCGATCAGGTGGTTATCGACAAAGGCAATGTCAACGGCGTGTATGAAGGGCAGCCGGTTATCAGTGATAAAGGCGTAGTCGGTCAGGTGGTTGCCGTCGGGCAGTTTACCAGCCGGGTACTGTTGATTTGTGATGCCTCTCATGCGCTGCCAATTCAGGTGCTGCGCAATGACATTCGCGTGATTGCCGCCGGTAACGGTTGCACCGAAGACCTGCAACTTGAGCACCTGCCGAATAATACCGATATCCGCGTGGGCGATGTTTTGGTGACATCCGGCTTAGGCGGGCGTTTCCCTGAAGGTTATCCGGTTGCCGTGGTGTCTTCGGTGAAAGTGGATACCCAACGCGCTTATACCGTGATTCAGGCTCATCCGACCGCTGAACTCCAGCGCCTGCGCTACCTGCTATTGATGTGGGGCGTGGACAGTAATTCACGCACCGCTTTACCGTCAGACGATGTGCATCGGGTGGCGAACGAACGCCTGATGCAGATGATGCCGCATGTTTTGCCTTCTCCTGATGAAATGGGGCCGCCTGCGCCGCTGTCATCGGCGAAACCGGCGGCAGATTTTGTCGGCCCGCCCGCGCCGCCTGCGGCGGCCAATACCACAAGCAAGCCCGCCGCAGCCAGCTCGTCGCGGCATCGCACATCGCGCAGTAACCGCAATGCCGAGGGTGCGAATCCGCCCGTGGGTGATGGTGTAGCGCCTGCCACATCGTCGGGTACAGCACCGTCAAACAGTATGCCGTCAAACAGTACGCCGACGAATAGCCGTCCGCTCCCGGGCGCGGCATCGTCAGCCCAGCCTTCCAGTAGCAGACAGGCAACGCCTGCTTCCAGCGGTGCGGCGGGAGTCAGCCGATGAATCGCTATCGCCGACATGGCTATTGGATTATCTGGTTCTCCTTTCTGGTCGCGACGGTGCTGCAAGTCATGCCCTGGCCGGATGAGCTTTATATGTATCGCCCTTCGTGGCTGACGCTTATCCTGATTTATTGGGTGATGGCGCTGCCGCATCGCGTCAATGTCGGTACCGGTTTTTTACTCGGTATGGTGACGGACTTGATCCTCGGTTCTACGCTGGGTGTGCGCGCATTAGGGCTGGCCATTATCGCCTATCTGGTGGCGTTCAAGTTTCAGCTGTTCCGCAACATGGCGCTGTGGCAGCAGGCACTGATTGTGATGCTGCTGTCGCTGGTGCTGGATTTACTGGTGTTCTGGGCCGAGTTCCTGGTGATCAATGTCTCTTTCCGGCCGGAAATTTTCTGGAATAGTGTGGTGGATGGCGTGCTGTGGCCGTGGCTGTTTTTATTGATGCGTAAAATCCGCCGTCAGTTTGCCGTGCAGTAGCGAAACGGCAGGCATCAGCGCTATGTGCATGAGAGAGGAATTCAATGGATTTGTATCTGGCATCGGCGTCGCCGCGTCGGCGTGAATTATTGGCGCTGTTGGATGTGTCGTTTGACATTTTGCGTGTTGACGTCGTTGAGCAGCGTCAGGCGGGTGAAACGCCGGAGCAGTACGTCAGCCGTTTAGCGCAGGATAAAGCCCGGGCGGGGGTCGCCGTGGCACCGCAGGATCTGCCGGTGCTCGGGGCGGATACCATCGTCGTGCTGGATGGACAGGTACTGGAAAAACCGCGCGATGACGATGACGCCAGACGAATTCTGCGCGCGCTCTCAGGCCGCCAACATCAGGTGATGACGGCGCTGGCCCTTGCCGATAGCAGGCGCTGCCTGACGCAGCGGGTTGTGACCGAGGTGCAGTTTCGCGCGTTGTCCGATGATGAAATCAAACGCTATATCGCCAGCGGCGAGCCCATGGATAAAGCCGGTGCCTATGGCATCCAGGGAAAGGGCGGCGCTTTCGTGACAGCGATTTCCGGTAGCTATCATGCCGTGGTAGGGTTGCCATTGGTGGAAACGCTTGAATTATTGGCCCATTTTCCGCGCGGCGTAACGAACGAGGACTCTCATGACCGCTGAATTGCTGGTAAATATTACCCCTTCAGAAACGCGCGTCGCCTACATCGATGGCGGCATTTTGCAGGAAATTCACATTGAGCGTGAATCCCGGCGCGGCATCGTTGGCAATATTTATAAAGGGCGCGTCAGCCGCGTGTTGCCGGGAATGCAGGCCGCATTTGTTGACATTGGCCTGGATAAAGCGGCGTTCTTGCATGCTTCTGACATCATGCCGCACACCGAGTGCGTGGCCGGTGATGAGCAGAAGAATTTTCATGTACGTGATATCGCCGAACTGGTGCGCCAGGGGCAAGACCTGATGGTGCAGGTGGTGAAAGACCCGTTAGGCACCAAGGGCGCGCGCCTGACCACCGATATCACGTTGCCGTCACGCTATCTGGTGTTTATGCCGGGGGCCTCGCACGTTGGCGTCTCCCAGCGCATTGAGAGCGAAGCCGAACGCGAGCGGTTGAAAAAAACCGTGGCGGATTACTGCGATGAGCAGGGCGGATTTATCATCCGTACCGCCGCCGAAGGCGTCGGTGAAGAGGAGTTGTCGCAGGATGCGGCGTTTCTCAAGCGGCTGTGGACGAAAGTGATGGAGCGCAAAAAGCGCAACCAGACCAAGTGCAAATTGTATGGCGAGCTGGCGCTGGCGCACCGCATTTTGCGCGATTTTGCCGGTGCCTCGCTCGATCGCATTCGGGTTGATTCACGCCAGACTTACGAGTCTTTGCTGGAGTTTACCGCAGAATATATGCCGGAGATGACCGGTAAGCTCGAGCATTACAGCGGCAAACAGCCGATTTTTGATCTGTATGATGTCGAGAATGAAATTCAGCGTGCGCTGGATCGCAAGGTAGAACTGAAATCTGGTGGGTATCTGATTATCGATCAAACCGAAGCGATGACCACGATTGATATTAATACCGGGGCGTTTGTCGGGCATCGTAATCTGGATGAAACCATTTTCAACACCAATATCGAAGCCACCCAAGCCATTGCCCGTCAGCTCAGGTTGCGCAATCTGGGCGGCATCATCATCATTGATTTTATCGATATGAGTAATGAGGATCACCGCCGCCGCGTCCTGCATTCGCTGGAGCAGGCGCTCAGTAAAGATAGGGTGAAAACCGGCATCAGCGGCTTCTCGCAATTGGGATTAGTCGAAATGACCCGCAAGCGCACCCGTGAGAGCATTGAGCATGTGCTGTGCAGCGATTGCCCAACCTGTCGCGGTCGCGGCACGGTGAAAACGGTGGAAACCGTCTGTTATGAGATAATGCGTGAAGTGGTGCGCGTACATCATGCCTATGATTCGGATCGCTTCCTGGTTTACGCATCACCCGCCGTGGGCGAGGCGTTAAAGAGCGACGAGTCGCACGCGCTGGCGGAAGTGGAAATTTTCGTTGGTAAGCAGGTCAAGGTGCAGATTGAACCGCTGTACAGTCAGGAACAGTTTGACGTAGTGATGATGTAATATCATGCGTTTTCCATCGCCTGCAGGCGCGCGGTGGGGCTGTCAGGTTTTCGCTCGTCGCTGGTGATGAGTCATGAGGAGATATGCGTGAGGCGACTGCCCGGTATAACGCGCTTACCCGCAATCTTAGCCGCCACGGGCGCGATCGTTGTTGTGCTGATAGCGCTGCTTATCAGCGCATTAAGAATGACGTTGCCCGCATTAAACGAGGTTCGCCCGCAGCTTGTCGGCTGGTTACAATCCACCACCGGTTTGCCAATCGACGTGGAGAGCCTGAGCGGGAGCTGGGAAACCTTCGGCCCGACGCTGGATATTACCAATCTGCGCATTCATCATCCGACGATGGAGTGGCAGGCTGAACGCGTGTCTCTGGCGCTGGATGTCTGGCAATCGCTGCTTCATTTCAAGTGGAAATTCCGCGATCTGACCTTCTATAACCTGCAAATGGAGCTCAAAACGCCGGTAGACCCGGAGCGGCAGCGCACGCGGTCGTGGCAACCGGATCAACTGGGCTCGCTGTTTTTACGCCAGTTTGACCACTTTGATTTACGCAACAGTCGTTTGCGCTTTCTCACGCCTGCTGGAACCCAGGCTGAACTGCATATACCGCAACTGACGTGGCTTAACGGCAACAATCGTCACCGCGCCGAAGGGCAAATTAGCCTGTCGAGTTTTAACGGTCAGCACGGCGTGGTGCAGGTACGCATGGACTTGCGCGATGATCGGGGATGGCTGAATAACGGCGTGGTCTATTTGCAGGCCGATAACATTGATATGAAGCCGTGGCTGGGGCGCTGGATTCGCAAAGCAACACCGGGCTTGAGAGCGCCGATTTTAGTCTGGCGGCCTGGTTACAGGTGCGTGAAGGCGATATTTACGGCGGCGACTTGCTGTTGCGCGAGGGGTCGGCAAGCTGGCTTGATGGCGAGACGCGTCATCGACTGGCGACCCGTGCGATGACGGTACACGCCAGTCGTTACCAAAATGGCTGGCAAGTTGACGTACCGGCGTTGCAGCTTGAAACCGATGGTGTTCGCTGGCCAAATGGCCGTATCGCGGCGCTGTGGCTGCCGGAAAACACCGCCTTGCCCGGCCCGTCGCGGCTGGACGAATTGCGTATTCGTGCCAGCCATCTGGCGTTAGGGCGCATAGAGCCGCTGCTGGCGTTGCTCAATACCACCACGCCCGCGCTAAAAACCTACTGGCAAGCGCTGCAACCGCACGGGCAGGTGACGTCGCTGGCGCTGGATATTCCGCTGCAACAGCCGGAGCTAACGCGCTTTCAGGCGCGCTGGCAGGACGTCGGCTGGAATAGCTGGCAGACATTACCGGGGATGGCGCACTTTTCCGGTGACGCATCCGGCAGCCTGTCGAGCGGGCAAACCCAACTGCGTTTGGCTGACAGTACGCTGCCGTACCCGAATATGTTTCGCGCGCCGCTGGATATCCAGCAGGCGGATTTGAACCTGAACTGGCGCAGCAACAGTGAAGGGTGGGAGCTGTGGGGCAAGGGGCTGGATGTGCGCTCACACTCGCTATGGGCGAACGGCGATTTCCACTACCGCCATCCGCAGCAAGGGGAGCCGCGTCTGGATATTCTGGCCGGGCTGCGTCTTGATGATGCGGGCGATGCCTGGCGTTTCTACCCCGAGCCGTTCATGGGTAAAACACTGGTGGACTACCTTGCTGGCGCGCTGAAATCCGGTCAGGTGGAGAACGCCACCCTTATCTTCGCGGGCAACCCGGCCCGCTTTCCGTTTGTTGCGCACGATGGGCAGTTTCAGGTGTGGGTGCCGCTGGAAAAATCGCGTTTTGAGTTTCAACCCGGCTGGCCTGCGCTGGAAAACCTGAACATTAGCCTGAATTTTGAGAACAATGGCCTGTGGATGCTGGCTCCTGATGTCGGGCTGGGCGAGGCGCGCGGGCTGAATATTCACGCCGACATCCCGGATTACAGCAAAGAAAAACTGCTGATTAACGGCGATATTCGCGGAACAGGTAAGCAAGTAAGCGATTACTTCGGGCAAACGCCGATGAAACCCTCGTTAGGCAGCGCGCTGACGCAGGTGCAAATCGGCGGCCCGGTTGCAGGCACCTTGTCTTTGGATATTCCGCTCAATGCCGGGCAGGTGAAGGCCAGCGGCGAGGTGTCTCTGAGTAATAACACCCTGTTCATCAAGCCGCTGGATGTGATGTTGCAAGCGGTCAGCGGGCAGTTTCGCTATGACAACGGCAACCTCGTCAGCCAGCCGATGCAGGCCAACTGGCTTACCCAGCCGGTAACGGTCAACTTTAGTACCCAGGAGCAGGCACAGGCATTTCTCGTCAATGTCGGCTTACTGGGCGACTGGGCGGTATCGCGCCTGCCGGGTTTACCGAAGCCGGTGGCCAGCTCGCTTGCGGGTAATGCCCGGTGGCACAGCGCGGTACAGGTGACGTTACCGACGCGCGGCGCGGCGCGCTACGAGGTGGCGACGCAGGTTGATCTCAAAGAGGTAAGTAGCCACTTACCTTCTCCGCTCGATAAGCAGGCCGGGGCCGCGCTGGACTTGCAGGTGAATGCCACTGGCGATGTGCGCAGTTTTGCGTTGACCGGCGAACTCGGTAAGCGCCAGTTTTTCAATAGCGCCTGGTTGCTCAAAGACAACAAAGTGATGCTGACGCGTGCGGCGTGGCAGCAGGGCACAGCACGACCCGCCTTGCCCGATGACTCCTCGCTGACGCTGGCACTGCCAGCACTCGATGGCGAGCGCTGGCTGGCGTTGCTGCCGGGTGTGCGCGGTGCCGCGAGCGCCCAGACGGGCAGCGGGCGCTTTCAGTGGCCGGAGCGGGTGACATTAAGTACGCCGGAGCTGAAAATTCTCGGTCAGCAATGGCATGACCTGATGTTTACCAGCCGGGCTCAGGCGACGGGCAATGAAATTACTGCCACGGGGCGGGAAATCGACGGGCGTTTATTGATCCCGGCCAGCGGGCCGTGGCGTACAGATATCCGCTATCTTTATTACAACCCGCAGTGGCAGGGCGATGATGCCACTAACCCGGCGGCGCTGGCGGAGAAAAAATCGCCGCTGAACGACCCGAGCATTCGGTTTGAGGATTGGCCCGCGTTGCAGTTTAGCTGCCGTGAGTGCTGGTTTTTGGGGCAGAATATCGGCCAGCTTAACGGCACCTTGCAGCCGGAGCCCGGTAAGCTGGTGCTGGCGAACGGGCAGGTGAACAGCGGGAAGGCCAAATTGTCGCTGGAAGGCAGCTGGCAGGAGAATGGCGAGGGCATGCGTACCGCGCTAAAAGGGCGCTTATCCGGTGACAGCCTGAGCGATAACGCCGACTGGCTGGGGCTGGTGACGCCGCTGCGCGCGGGCGCATTCAGCGTTGACTATGACCTGTACTGGCGCGGCTCGCCCTGGTCTCCCGATGTGCCAAGCCTGAGCGGTATTCTGAAAAGCGATATCGGCAAGGGGGAAATCGTGAATGTCGGCACCGGTCAGGCCGGGCAGTTATTGCGTCTGGTGAGTTTCGATGCGCTGCTGCGTAAGCTACAGTTTGATTTCAGCGATACCTTCGGTAAAGGCTTCTATTTTGACTCGATTCGCAGCACGGCGTGGATCAAAGACGGGGTGCTGCATACCGACAACCTGCTGGTCGATGGGCTGGAGGCGGATATCGCCATGAAAGGCGATGTTGATTTGGTCAAACGCAACCTGTCGATGGATGCGGTGGTCGCGCCGGAAATTTCGGCCACGGTCGGCGTGGCAACGGCGTTTGCCGTTAACCCGGTGATTGGCGCGGCGGTGTTTGCCGCCAGTAAAGTGCTGGCTCCGCTGTGGAGCAAAATTTCTCTGATTCGCTACCACATTTCCGGTAGTGTGGATCAACCAAAGATTCAGGAAGTAGTGCGTGAACCGCAAAAACCCAACGCCGCTGGTGCGGCGAGGCAATAACCACGGTTCGGTTATCCGACGACATTGACAATAAGAGTGACATTCTATGAGTCTGACATTTGTCAGTGAGCAATTACTCACGGCCAATAACCTGAGCCATCAGGATCTGCATTCTATTCTGGGCACATTGAGTGAGCGGCGTATCGATTATGCCGACCTCTATTTTCAGTCCAGCTATCATGAATCCTGGGTGCTGGAAGACCGCATCATCAAGGATGGCTCCTACCATATCGATCAGGGCGTCGGTATTCGCGCTATTCACGGCGAAAAAACCGGCTTTGCCTACGCCGACCAAATCACCCTTAACGCATTGCAACAAAGTGCGCAGGCGGCGCGCAGCATTGTGCGCGAGCAGGGCGATGGTCGGGTGAAAACGCTGGGCGAAGTGGCGCATCGCGGCCTGTATACCCAGAATAATCCGCTGGATAGCTTATCGCGTGAAGACAAGATTGCCCTGCTACAGCGTGTCGATGCCACCGCTCGCGCCGCTGATGCGCGCGTGCAGGAAGTGACGGCCAGCCTGACCGGGGTCTATGAACTGGTGCTGGTGGCGGCCACCGACGGTACGCTGGCGGCGGATGTACGCCCGCTGGTGCGTTTATCCGTCAGTGTGCTGGTGGAAGATAATGGCCGACGCGAGCGTGGCTCCAGCGGCGGCGGCGCCCGCACCGGCTATGACTACTTCTGGCAGCAGGAAGAGGGTGAAGCCCGTGCCGAGCACTGGGCGAAAGAAGCGGTGCGCATGGCGCTGGTGAACCTCTCTGCGGTGGCGGCTCCGGCAGGCTCGATGCCGGTGGTGCTCGGCGCAGGCTGGCCGGGCGTGTTGCTGCATGAAGCGGTCGGCCATGGTCTGGAAGGGGATTGTCAACCGCCGGGGCACCTCGGTGTTCAGTGGTCAGGTGGGGCAGCAGGTGGCGTCCTCACTGTGTACCGTGGTGGATGATGGTACCCTTGAAGGGCGTCGCGGTTCGCTGGCGATTGATGACGAAGGGGTGGCCGGACGTTACAACGTGCTGATTGAGAACGGTATTCTGAAAGGTTACATGCAGGACAAACTCAATGCGCGGCTGATGGGGGTGGCTCCGACGGGCAATGGCCGCCGTGAGTCCTATGCGCATTTGCCGATGCCGCGTATGACCAACACCTACATGCTGGCCGGCCAATCGACTGCACAAGAGATTATCGAAAGCGTTGAGTATGGCCTGTATGCGCCGAACTTTGGCGGCGGCCAGGTGGATATCACCTCCGGTAAGTTCGTGTTCTCCACCTCTGAAGCCTATCTGATTGAAAACGGGCGTGTGACCACGCCGGTAAAAGGCGCTACGCTGGTTGGCTCCGGCATTGAAGCCATGCAGCAGATTTCGATGGTCGGCAACGATCTGGCGCTGGATAAAGGCGTCGGGGTGTGCGGCAAAGAGGGCCAGAGCCTGCCGGTCGGTGTCGGGCAGCCGACGCTGAAACTCGACAGCATTACCGTTGGCGGCACCGCCTAAACGCGGGATTGACCAACTGTTTATCCCATTATCCCACGGTCATTCCACCACCTCTGAGGCCGCTGATGCGGCCTGTTTTATGTGCCAGTCTCTGCGTTGTGTGGGTTTTCCTGCCGATATCCCTGATAAATCAGCGCCACTTTATTGAAATAGTCCGTCAGGTAATTGATACAGACCTGCACTTTGAGCGGCAGATTATCTGGCCGGGTATACAGCGCGTATACCGGGCGCGGGTCGGAATGGTAGCGCGGGAACAGAATTTCTATCTCGCCGCGTTTTATCTCCTCAAAAACCCACATCATCGGCACATGGGCGATGCCTGCGCCCTGCTTTAACCAGCGGATTAATGTGAGCGGGTCATTGGTGACAAACCGGCCCTGCGGCTGGATGCGGATTGTCATGCCTTCGGGGGCGATTAATTCAAATTCGCTATCCGGGCGCACGCTGTACTCCAGCCAGGAGAAATTTCCCATATCCGAGGGCTTTTCCGGCGTGCCGTGCTGGGTGAGGTAGCTTTTAGCCGCGCACACCACCATCGGCATGGAACCGATGCGGCTACAGTACAAGCTGGAGTCTTGCAGCGCGCCGACCCGAATAACGATATCCAGCCCATCGGCGATAAGGTCAGGGGCGGGAATACCGCACACCAGATTAACCGACAACCCCGGGTATTCTTGCAGCATCTCAGCCGTCATGTTCGCCAGCACATTTTGCGCCATGGTCGAAGAGCTGCCGATGCGCAGTGTACCGATTGGCGTGTTATTAAAGGCATACAGCTGTTCGTGTACTTCTTGCGCTTCATGCAGCATCCGGCGGCAGCCGTGGTAGTAAATTTTACCGGCTTCGGTCAATCCGATGCTGCGGGTGCTGCGGTTGAGCAACTTGATTTGGATGTCATCTTCGAGCCGGGATAGCGTCTGGCTGACGGCAGAGACACTCATCGCTAACTGACGCGCCGCCGCAGTGAAGGAACCGCACTCCACCACTTTGGCGAACACCGCCATGCTTTTTAATCGATCCATTGTTAACCCTGGCTTAAAAGTGATTTAGATCACATTAGGTAGATAACATAATAATAACGTCTCATACTATAGCATGTCTGGCCATCAGGCGCGCAGTTGGTTCGCTGTCTGTGCGGCAAGGGCTGTATCAAAAGATTAACTGCGCTGGTTTAACGCCATGGCAATTCTGCATTGCTCGCACGCCATTAAATCAGCACCCGCCATCGTGATTATTCAGTTCATGCTGTGTTTGCCTGCCGTTGGCTCGTGCTGATGGGGAGCGGGCTGTGCCGTTTTCATCCCTGAAAACCGGTTGTGCATGGTCGGTGTCGTGGCGAGGCAGCGGTGGCAAATGAGGTGGCGAATAAGGTTAAGAAGATGAACTCACTTCCGGTCATGGTGTTATTTGGTCTGTCATTTCCACCGGTGTTCTTTGTTTTATTGGTGACGCTGGCGGTGTTTTTTCTCTGTCTGCGTCTGCTGCATCCCACCGGTATTTATCACTGGGTCTGGCATCCGGCGTTGTTTAACTCCGCGTTATTTGTCTGCCTGTTTTATCTGTTGTTCCATTTCGGTCTTTGAGGTTGCTGTGAAAGCATCGGTTGTAAACGTGATAATCAAAAAACTGAGCCGTGTCACCATCACCTTGCTGCTGGTGCTGGCGGCGGCCATTGCATTGGTGCGGGTATGGTCGTTTTACACGGAATCTCCCTGGACGCGCGATGCGCGCTTTAGCGCCGATGTGGTGGCGATAGCCCCGGATGTCAGCGGCCTGCTGACGCAGGTGAATGTGCAAGATAATCAGCAGGTAAAACAAGGTGATGTGCTGTTTGTCATCGACCCGCCGCGCTATCAGCAAGCGCTGGAGCAGGCGCAGGCCGATGTTGCCTATTATCAGGCGCTGGCAGATGAGAAAAGACGCGAGTCGGCGCGCCGCCAGCACCTTGGCATACAAGCCATGTCGCGTGAAGAAATTGAGCAATCCGGCAATGCGTTGCAAACCACGTTACACCAACTGGCGAAAGCGCAGGCGGAGCTGGAAATCGCCCGGCTGGATTTGGCCCGCACCGTGGTGCGCGCCCCGGCTGACGGCTGGATAACCAATTTGCATGTACACGCCGGGGAGTTTATTACCCGGGGCGCAAGCGCTGTGGCGCTGGTGAAGAAGGATTCGTTCTATCTGCTGGCGTACATGGAAGAAACCAAGTTATCTGCGGTGCATCCGGGTTATCAGGTCGAGATAACCCCGCTTGGCAGCAACCAGATTTTATATGGCGTGGTGGATAGTATTGCCGCTGGTGTTACCAATAGCAGCAGTGCCGCCGATGGCAAAGGGCTGGCAACGGTGGATTCAAACCTGGAATGGGTGCGTCTGGCGCAGCGAGTGCCGGTAAAAATTCGCCTGGCCCGGCAGTGGGGCGATCAATACCCGGCGGGCACGACGGCAACGGTGGTCGTGACCGGCGAGCACACCCGCAATACCCGGCCAATGTCGCCGCTGTTGCAGTTATTACACCGCCTGCGTGAATTCGGTTAAGCGGTGGATGTGATGAATACTCCCGCATTTTTGCGCCTGCGTTTCGCGTTCAAACTCAGTACGGCGATTGTTCTCTCGCTGGTGCTGGGATTTTATCTGCAACTGGAAACGCCGCGCTGGGCGGCATTGACGGCGGCTATCGTGGCCGCTGGCCCGGCCTTTGCCGCCGGTGGCGACCCGTTCTCCGGGGCGATTCGCCATCGCGGGATGTTGCGGGTAGCGGGAACCTTTATTGGCTGCGTCGGGGCGCTGGTGATTGTGATGGCGACCGTGCGAGCGCCGGTTGTGATGCTGACGCTCTGCTGCCTGTGGGCCGGAGTGTGCGTGTGGATTTCCTCGCTGGTAAAAGTCGAAAACGCCTATGTGTTTGCGCTGGCCGGTTACACCACGCTTATCATCATCGTGACCAGCCAGAGCGCGCCTGTGCGCATCCCTCAGTTTGCCGTTGAGCGTTGCAGTGAAATCGTGCTGGGGATTGTGTGCGCCATTCTGGGCGATTTGCTGTTCTCTCCCCGCTCGGTTAAGCAGGATATCGATAGGGCGCTGGATGCGCTCTGGGTCGGGCAGTATCAGTTATTGCAGCGCTGTGTCGCGGGCATTGCCGACGATGAGCTCGACGCTGCCTGGCACGGGCTGGTGCGCCAGACTCATGCACTCAACGGCATGCGCAGCGTACTGATGCTGGAGTCATCGCGCTGGCAGGGTGCCAGTCGCCGCATCACGACGCTGCTCACCCAGTCATGGTTATTGATAACGCAAGCCTGTGAAATCCGCCTGACGCTGCAAGAGCAGCCGCAAGCCCTGAAAGGGGCTATCGCCATGATGCTGGAGCATCCGGCAGAGAATGCCGCCGATGTTGCGCGGCGCTTGCGCCAGTTGCGTTATCTGGCGGCCAGCCATAGTCGCAGCCTGCCGCCGATGCTACTCAGCTGGCTGGCCGCCGCCTCTCGCTACCAGTTGCTGGCAAGAGGCATCAAAACAAACTCGCGTGTCAGCGCGCGTGAAGCGCAACTGCTGGATGCCGAGGTTGCCGTCAAAGCCAGTTCCGCAGAAACCCATCATGCCATGATTAATGGCCTGCGCACGGCGGTGGCGACCGGGCTTGGCTGCCTGTTCTGGTTATGGACTGGCTGGACCTCCGGCAGTTCCTGCATGGTGATTATTGCGGTGGTGACATCGCTGGCGATGCGGCTGCCGAATCCGCTGATGGCGGCCAAAGATTTCTTGATAGGCTCTCTGGTGGCGCTGCCGCTCGGTTCGCTGCTGTTTATGGTGGTGTTGCCTGCCACCCAGCAGAGCCTGCTGTTGCTGTGCCTGACGCTTGGCGGCATGGCATTTGTGATAGGCATTGAGGTGCAAAAACGGCGTCTGGGTTCACTGGGGGCGCTTGCCAGCACCATCAATATTATCGTGCTCAGTAACCCGATGAAGTTCAACCTCAATCAGTTTCTGGATAACGCCATTGGCCAGGTCATTGGCTGTGTGCTGGCATTGAGCGTGATTCTGCTTATCCGCGATAATACCCGCGAGCGCACCGGGCGCACCTTGCTTAACCGCTTTGTCTATGGCGCGGTAGCAGCGCTTTCTACCCGCTCTGGCCGTAAACGGGAAAATCACCTGCCTGCGTTGTATCAACACCTGTTCTTGCTGCTCAACCTGTTTGCCGGTGACATAGCGAAATACCGTCTGGCGCTGTCGCTGATTATGATGCATCAGCGCCTGCGCCTGCTGGAACTGCCGGTCAGCGAGCGGTTAGCGGCGTTTCATCGCCAGCTGCGCCTGACGGCGACGCACGTCATTGATGCCTCAAGCGATCGTTATCGCAGCGAGGCGTTCTCCCAACTACTCACACAGATGGAACACTACCCGCAACTGCTGCGCGAGCATCAGGTGGCGGATGACGCGATAGTGGCCGTTGGCCGCCTGACGCAGCTTTTGCGCAGCCATCAACATGCGTTGCTGGGCTGAGGCGTCACAGCGGCTGGTAGCCTTGCCAGAGCGGGGCAGCCAGCGAGCCTGATGGGTTGGGGTGCAAATGAACATACCAGCGCTCCAGCAGGCTCAACGGCAGGCAGTCATCAATCTGGTGCAGATCGTCATGATGCGGTTGTAAGACGTGCGTCAGCAGCGCTTGCCGGGCGCGCTGTTTGGCCGCTTCAGCATCGGGGGCGACGAACAGCCCAAACTGGTGTACCTCCGCCGGATTGCCCGGCAGATAGCCGCCCATATTGATAAACCACAGTTTTTCCGGCCCGCTAAACGGCTCGGGATGAAGCGTGATATCATAGCCGTCCGCCCAGCGGCAGGGGGTGTAGCTATCGACATGAACCCGGTTTTTATCGCCAAACCAGTTGGCTTTGAGCTGTGGAAAGGCCGCTTGCGGGTGCGTATGCGCAGCAAACTGGATATCATGCAGTTCGATATTCGCACCCTGAACGCGCCCGCCGATGTAATACATAAACAGTGTGGTCATCGGGTGAGTCCTGTTGTAGCGAATTGCGGGGATCGCTGTTTTCATGGCTGTCGCGCAGGCTGTTGTATCGCGCGGACACGCCGTCGTGCGCCGTATTGATTATCGTAAATCGTACTCTATTGTGATGGCAGGAACAGAAGAATGACATGGCATCTTTGGCTGGTTTATGTTGGCGTTATCATCGTATTGATTGCCGTTCCCGGCCCATCGGCATTAATTAGCATGACACATGGGCTGCGGTACGGGCAACGCCGGGCGCTGTCTACCGTACTGGGCAGCGCCAGCGCCTCGCTGGTGTTAATGACGGCCTCGGCGCTTGGGCTGGGCGCGATTCTGGCGGCATCCGCCAGCGCGTTTTTGGGTGCTGAAAGTGGTCGGGGCGCTCTATCTTATCTGGCTGGGGATTTGCGCCTGGCGCTCGCCGCAAACCGCCATGATGCCCGCCGTTGAGAAAGACGGGCAGACGATGCCGGGGGCGTTTAGTTTATACCGGCGCGGATTTATGGTCGGCATCAGCAACCCGAAAGACATTCTGTTTTTCGCCGCGCTGTTTCCCAATTTTATCGATACACAGTCGCCGCAGGTGATGCAGTTTGCTCTGCTGGCAATCACCTGGGCGGTGCTGGATTGCAGCATTATGTTCAGCTATGCCTGTATGGGCAAACGGGTGTCGTCGCTGTTTGCCCGGCCACAACGGTTGCGCCTGTTTAACCGCGCCACCGGTTCGCTGTTTATTTTTGCCGGTTCCGCACTGGTTGCCTCCGGTAAGTAAATCCCGGCTCTGCGCGCCCTGAACGTCATAGGTTCAGGGCCGCTATTCTCTTTTTGTTTCTTCCCTTCCTGTTTCTCGCGTTCCTCTCAATCTGCCCGCCTCGCCCGGTTTTTCCTGCCGCTGGCTAAGATGGATATTATCTATACTTATATTATATAATTAAGTATATTGTTTGTGGGTGCAACGCGCGTGCGAAGAGAGGCCAACTATGTATTTCAGCGTCCCTGCATTACTGGTCAACATCGGCTGTGTCTTGTGTTTTTTGGCCGGTGCTCAACCGGTCTGCGCGGCCACGCCCGCCTCCTTGTCCTCAGCGCAACCGGCGCAGGTTCCAGTCCTTGAGCATCCCGTCGGTGTCTATCACACCAGCGGCACGGTGCAGGCGGTGCGTTCAGCCCTGTTGTCGGTGCCGGTTTCCGGGCGTATCAGCCTGCTTGCCGTAGAGGTCAACCAGGTCGTCAGCGCAGGGCAATTGCTGGCGCGCATTGACGGCACACCGGCAGAGCAGTCGGCCCGGGCCAGCCAGGCGCAAATTGCTGCGGCCAATGCCAGCCTGACGCAGGCAAAAAGTGAGCTGGCGCGTGCTCAGGCGATGCGGGATAAACACTACATCAGCGCCTCGGCGTTCGATAACGTGCAGGCGCAATACCGTGTTGCCGCCGCGCAAGCCAACGCGCAGATAGCCGCCGCTGAGTCAGCCAGCGCACAGGCGATGCAGTTTCGTCTGACTGCGCCATTCCCCGGCGTGGTCGCGCGCGTGGAGGGCGATTTGGGTGCGGTGGTGCTGCCCGGCCAGCCGCTGATCGCATTTTATGACCCGAGCGCGCTGCGCGTTGAGGTGACACTGCCTGCGTCGCTGGTTGATCAACTGCAGCAGCGTGATCAACCACAACAGCGTGATCAACCACCACAGGTATTGCCGCAGGTCAGCGTGGCCGGTCAATCCGTTGAGGTGAGCGCGCTGACATGGTTTCCCACCACCGATGAGCAGAGCCAGACGCGCAAGGTGCGCATCATGCTGCGCGAGGGGCAGCCTGATGCACGGGTAACGCCAGGGCGCAGCGCCGATGTCATGTTTTTCTCCCGTACACCGGGGCGGCTGACCATTCCTGCGGCCAGCGTGGTGCAGCACACCGACTTTTCGGCGGTCTATCTGGCAGGCCGCGAGGGTCGTCCGCAGTTACGTTACATCCGTACCGGTCAAACGTTGGGCGACCAGATAGAGGTGTTGGCCGGGTTGAAACCCGGCGACAGCGTGATGCGAGACCCGCAAGCGGCGGCCAGTCAATCGCAAGGGGCTGGCAATGAACGATAACACCCACCGTCATCAGGCGCTGGCGCGCACTGGAATCGCCGGGCGCATGGCGGCCTTCTTTCAACATGCCCATATCACGCCGCTGCTCGGCGTGCTGATTCTTCTGATGGGGGCATTTGCCGTGTGGGTAACGCCGCAGGAAGAAGAGCCGCAAATCAATGTCACGATGGCGAATGTGCTGGTGGCCTACCCCGGCGCTTCTGTGGCGACGGTAGAAGCACAGATAGCCCAGCCAGCCGAGCAGTTGCTGGGGCAAATGGCCGGTGTGGAGCACGTTTCTGCGCAGTCACGCCCCGGCATGGCGGTGATGACGGTGCAGTTTAAGGTCGGCGTGCCGCGTATTGAGGCGCTGGTGCGCCTCTACGATACGGTACACAGTCACGCCGACTGGCTGCCTGCCAACCTTGGCAACACGCCGCCGCTGATTAAACCTAAAGGCATTGAGGATGTGCCGATCGTCACCTACACCCTGTTCAGCCGCGACGCCGCACTCGGGCGTGTTGAACTAGAACGCATCGCTCACGCGCTGGAAGGTGAGCTCAAGCAGGTGCCCGGCACGCGGGAGGTGACAACGGTAGGCGGCCCTGGCCGCACCATTGGGGTGGAGTTTAACCCACAGCGACTGGCGAATAACGGGCTGACGCTGGCGCAGGTGGCTCAGTCGCTGGCGGCGGCGAATGCCGGGTTGCCTGCCGGTAACATCGTGAATCAGGGCGTGGTGCGTCTGGAGAGCGGCCCGTTTTTACGCTCGCAGCAGGATGTTGAACAACTGGTTATCGCCGTCAATAACGGCAAGCCGGTGTACCTGCGCGATGTTGCTGTCATCCGCGATGGCACACCCGCGCCCAGCCAGTACGTCTGGTACGGGACGGCGGGCTCGTCGGGGCAGAGCAGCCCGGCGGTGACGCTGGCGGTAACGAAAAAAGCCGGTGAAAACGCCGTCACTATCGCCAACCGGCTGGCGCAGCGCATGGCGGTGCTCACCAATACGGTGCTACCGCCGCAGGTGGGTGTCGAGATGACCCGCAACTACGGTGCCAGCGCCAACGAGAAGGCCAGTAAGCTGATTGAGAAACTGGTGTTTGCCACCGTCTCGGTGGTGGTGCTGGTGTTTTTCTCGCTGGGGCGGCGTGAGGCGGTGATTGTTGGGCTGGCGGTGGTGCTGACGCTGTGCGCCACGCTGTTTGCGTCCTGGGCATGGGGGTTCACTCTTAACCGGGTGTCGTTATTCGCGCTGATTTTCTCAATTGGTATCCTGGTGGATGACGCCATCGTGGTGGTGGAAAATATTCACCGTCACCGGCAGTTACACCCGGATGCGCCGTTGCCCTCCCTGATTGCCGGTGCAGTCGATGAGGTTGGCGGGCCAACGATATTAGCCACCCTGACAGTCATTGCCGCACTGCTGCCCATGGCGTTTGTCAGCGGGTTGATGGGGCCATACATGAGCCCTATCCCGATTAATGCCTCGATGGGGATGCTGATTTCACTGGGGGTCGCGTTTTCCATTACGCCCTGGCTTTCGCACCGCTGGCTGAAAAATACGCCGATATCGGCACCGGCACCGCGCGCTACCGGGCAATCGCTGGCGCAGCGCCTGTTTACGCCACTGCTGTCGGCACGATCGGGGCATCGCTACCGTATTGGCATATTGCTTGGCGTGATGGCGCTACTGATGGCTTGCATGGCGTTGCCGCTGACCAAGAGCGTGATACTCAAAATGTTGCCGTTTGATAATAAATCGGAGCTGCAACTGGTGGTGGATATGCCTTCCGGCAGCGCGCTGGAGGAGACGGCTGCGCTATTGCGCGAGATGACCGATTGGCTGGCGCAACAGCCGGAGGTGCTGAATTATCAGGCCTATGTTGGCGTCGCCGCGCCGATCAACTTTAACGGGCTGGTGCGCCAGTATGACCTGCGTAGTGGCAATGAAAGCGGCGATGTGATGGTGAATCTGCACGCCAAAGGTGAACGCCAGCGCGAGAGCCATGCGATTGCGCAGGCTTATCGCGGGCCGCTTGAGCAACTGGCCGCGCGTTATCACGCCCGCCTTAAGGTGGTGGAGGTGCCGCCCGGCCCACCGGTGATGGCGCCGATTGTGGCGGAAATCTACGGGCCGACGCTGGCAGGACGCGCGGTGCTGGCCGACCAGATTGCGGATATTTTCCGCCGCACGCCGGGTGTGGTGGATATCGACAGCAGCGTACAGCCGCTGGCAGAAAAACAGCTATTGCAGGTGGATAACGAGAAGGCGATGCGTTTTGGCATTACACAGGCCAGCATAGTAGAGGCGCTTGCGACCGCGATGAATGGCAATAACGTCACGTACCTGCGTGATGACAGCAAATACCCGGTGCCGGTGCAGTTACGTCTGCCCGATGCCGCCAAGGGCGATTTGCTGACGCTGCTCAGTACGCCGCTTCGTACTGCGTCGGGCTCCTTGCTGCCGCTGGCGGAAGTGGTCAGCGTGGTTTCTCAGGCGCAAGAACGTGTGCGCTACCGTAAAGACGGGCTGCCGGTGGACTATGTGGTGGCAGACATGGCCGGACGCAACGACAGCCCGCTGTATGGCATGTTCGCCATGCAACCGGCGATTGCCGCGCTGACGGCACCCAATCAGGCGGCGCTGCAAACCTATTTCATTCGCCAGCCCGAGGATAGCTACCGTCATTACGCCATCAAATGGGACGGCGAGTGGCAGATAACCTATGAAACCTTTCGTGATATGGGCGCGGCTTACGCCGTCGGGCTGGTGCTGATTTATCTGCTGGTGGTGGCGCACTTTGGTTCTTATCGGGTGCCGTTAATCATCATGGCACCGATCCCATTAACCCTTATCGGCATTCTGCCGGGCCATGCGTTGCTGGGGGCACCGTTCACCGCCACGTCCATGATAGGCATGATAGCGCTGGCGGGCATTATCGTGCGTAACTCCATTTTGCTGGTCGATTTTATCCGCCTGAATGTGGCCGCCGGGGTGAGCCTTGAGACAGCGGTGATGGACTCGGTGGCGACCCGCGCCGCACCGATTGTGCTGACCGGGCTGGCGGCGATGCTCGGGGCTTTTTTCATTCTCGATGACCCGATATTCAACGGGCTGGCGATCGCGCTGATTTTCGGCATTTTGGTGTCAACGTTGCTGACGTTACTGGTGATCCCGCTGCTGTATTTCATGGCTTTTCGCGTGAAAACGCCGTCGGGCGTCGAGTAATGCCATCGGGGAGCTTGCCAACGCGCCCGCCGATAAACCGTCGGCGTTAAACGCACGTGGGGTCATCAGCGGCCATGGTAAGGGGTAATAGTAGTCAGTAAGCGCTTAATAAGTACTCAATAAACGGTCGGTAAACGATCAATAAGAGGAGTTAACGTCATGTTTCAACGTATGCTTGCGTGGTGGCGCGCATCAACGCTGACGCTGCCTGCCCACTGCGTGATAGTGGATGTGCGTGAGCCGGACGAATATCAGGCCGGGCATGTGGACGGCGCGCTGAACATTCCGCTGGCGACGGTCACTGCGCAGGCAGCGCAGTTACGGGCATTGAACCGTCCGGTGGTGGTGTACTGCCGCTCCGGTATGCGTGCGGGGTCGGCCAAACAGATGCTGGAGCAGGCTGGCATCGCGCAGGTCATTAATGCCAAAAACGAGCAAACCGTCAGGCAGGCGCAACGCGCGCAGCCTGACTAACGCCTGTAATGCGCGATAGCCGCGCGCCCGACCTGCGTTGACGGTTTTCGCCCCGGTCAGGGGCGGTGCGCCCCCGTCGGCTGGAGGGTTACTCGGTTTCCGCCAATTCGCGCAGATACTGGAAAATCTGCCGGGCCGATTTAGGCGCTTTGTTCGCTGCTTTCTCTTTTTGTGCATTACGCACCAGTGAACGCAACTGCTGACGGTCGGCGTGTGGATAGAGCGCCAGCACGTCAGGAATAGCGCTGTCACCCTCTTCCAGCAGCCGGTCACGCAGTTTTTCCAGCTTATGGAACAGCGAGACTTGCTGATTATGGCGGTTACGCAGCTTATCCAGCGCCGTTTGAATCGGCTCCGGGTCGCGGGCGCGCAGCATTTTGCCAATCAACTGCAACTGGCGGCGGCGGCCCTCTTTGGTGATGCGCTGCGCCAGTTCAATGGCGGCGCGCAGGTCTTCGTCAAGCGGAATGCGGTCAAGGGCGTTCTTGCCAAGCTCGACCAGCTCGGCACCGAGTGCTTTTAGCGCTTCGGCATCACGCTTGATTTCACTTTTGCTGACCCAGATTATCTCTTCGTCTTCATCGTCCTGGCTGGCGTCAGGGACGTCGTCCTGCCAGTCTTCGGGATGTTTGTTCATGGTGGCTCCCCAATAAAAGAGGCTGATCCTATCAGGTTATGGGCTTTGTGCGAAATTGTCCGCTGATCCTGTTAGACTCCATTCTAGGCTACCTCGTTTTCTCTGTCTGAGGTGCATGGCGGAGAGTCGCATGACATCGCGGTATTTGTGTCGCCCTGTTAGCGTCTGTCTGAATGTGTTCTCACTCATTATGGCAAAGCAATGACAATCATCACGCAAGTTGCAGAACAGCGTAAAGCGCTGGAACAGGCGGTATCACAGGCGCTGGAGCTGGCTCGCGCCGGTTCTGATGCAGCCGAAGTCGCCGTCACGAAAACAGCCGGGATTAGCGTCAGTTCCCGTTATGGTGAAGTTGAAAACGTCGAATTTAACAGTGACGGTGCGCTGGGCATCACGGTGTACCATCAGCAGCGTAAAGGCAGCGCCTCTTCGACGGATCTCAGTCCGCAGGCCATTGCCCGCACCGTGCAGGCGGCGCTGGACATTGCCCGCTACACCTCGCCTGACCCGTATGCCGGCCCGGCGGATAAAGACCTGCTGGCCTTTGACGCCCCGGATCTGGACTTATTTCACCCCGCGCCGCTTGATGCCGAGCGGGGTATTGAGCTTGCGGCGGCGGCTGAACAGGCGGCGCTCAAGGCTGACCCGCGTATCACCAATACCGAGGGCGGCAGCTTTAATAGTCACTATGGCATCAAGGTGTTTGGTAACAGCCATGGCATGTTGCAAAGCTACTGCTCCAGCCGCCACTCCATGTCGGTGAGCGTGATTGCCGAGCACAACGGTGAGATGGAGCGCGATTACGCCTATACCATTGGCCGTTCGCTCGATGAGCTAAACGCGCCGGAGTGGGTGGGTGAGGAGTGCGCCCGGCGCACGCTGGCGCGCTTATCGCCCCGTAAACTGGCGACAATGCAAGCACCGGTGATGTTCGCCGCCGAGGTGGCCACCGGCTTGTTCGGCCATTTGGTTGGCGCTATCAGCGGCGGCAGCGTCTATCGCAAATCCACGTTCCTGCTAGACAGCCTGGGTCAGGCGATCCTGCCATCCTGGCTGACGATCCAGGAATTACCGCATTTGCGCAAAGGGCTCGCTTCCACGCCGTTTGACAGTGAAGGGGTGCGCACCGAGGCACGCGATATCGTCAAAGACGGCGTGCTGCAAACCTGGCTGATGACCAGCTATTCGGCGCGGAAACTGGGTATGAAAAGTACCGGTCACGCCGGTGGGATCCATAACTGGCGTATTGCTGGTCGCGGGCTGGATTTCGAGGCGATGCTCAAAGAGATGGGCACCGGCCTGCTGGTGACAAGCCTGATGGGGCAAGGTGTCAGCGCGGTGACGGGGGATTACTCGCGCGGCGCGTCCGGTTTCTGGGTAGAAAACGGCGTGATTCAGTATCCGGTGAGTGAAATTACCATTGCCGGAAACCTGAAAGACATGCTGCGTGATATGGTCACGATCGGTGATGATATTGAAACGCGCAGCAATATTCAGTGTGGCTCGGTGCTGCTGCCTTCAATGAAGATTGCCGGAGTGTGATGCTGCGCGCCGGTTTACCCGCACCGTGCGGGCAAACCGGTATTGTGGCGGGTTAGCGATGGTACTCGCCCGCCGCTTCAGGCTGATAGAGCAGTTCTAATACTTCGATACGCGTACTCTCGCCATTCGGCAATGGCCAGGCGATGCTGTTGCCAAGGTGCATCCCCAGCAGCGCAGCGCCTAACGGAGCCATGACGGAGATTTGCTCCCGGCTGTCTTTGAGCCCTGCCGGATAGACCAGCGTGCGGGTGTGCTCTTCGCCTGTCAGCACGTCGCGAAAGCGCACCCGGCTGTTCATGGTGACAACATCAGCCGGAATAGCGACGGGCTCGACTATCTCCGCTCTATCCAGTTCTTCACCGAGAGCCTGCGCGACCTCCGTATCAGCAAATTGAGGGTGAGCTAACAGTGTATCAAGACGCTCTGCGTCCAGTTCACCGATCGTCAGGTGTGGTTTATCCATATTGTTCTCCAGAGGATGATGGCAAGCAAATACCCGTCTGCGCGTGAAACGCGCCGAGGGGTAAAAGGAGAATAATAAACGGATAATGCCGTGTTGCCACAGAAAAAGGTCATGATGCCGCATGTACAGAGCAGAGACTGCTGGCATCAGGCGAGGAGAGGAGATTAATCTTCGTCGAAACCCGCCTCAAATAGCGTGATGATCGCCGCCAGCGCTTGCTGTTCATCCGGGCCAGTGACTTCAATTTCGATATGTCGGCCCTTGGCTGAGTCGAGCATCAGCATGGCGATGACGCTGCTGGCGTCGGCCTCTGTGCCGCTGTCGTTGCGCAATAACACTTCGGCATCAAAGCTTTGTACCAGCTCAAACAGTTTCATCGCCGGGCGGGCGTGCATCCCCAGCCGATTTTTCACTTCGACGGTTTGCCTGACTGTCATGATTTACGTTTTTCCAGTGTGCGGTGGCGCGACTGCACGTTTTTGCCACGGGAGCGGAAGTAGTCTGCCAGCTGTTCGGCAATGTACACCGAGCGATGTTTGCCGCCGGTGCAACCAATGGCAACGGTCAGATAGCTGCGGTTGTTGGTTTCGAGCATCGGCAGCCACAGTTCCAGATAGCTGCGCGTCTGGTAGATGAAATTGTGAACTTCGGTATGCCGGTCAAGAAACGCCGCAACCGGTTTATCCAGCCCGGTCATCGGGCGCAGTTTCGGGTCCCAGTGCGGGTTAGGCAAAAAGCGCACGTCAAACACGTAGTCGGCATCAATCGGGATGCCGTGTTTGTAGCCGAATGATTCAAACACCATCGTCAATTCGCGCTCGCGCTTGCCCAGTAACCGGGTGCGCAGCATTTCGGCCAGCTCATGCACCGACATTTCTGAGGTGTCGATGATAAGGTCAGCGCGTGAGCGCAGCGGCTCGAGCAAATCGCTCTCTTCGTCAATCGCGCTTTCCAGCGACAGGTTCTTGCTAGATAGCGGGTGCAGACGACGCGTGTCGCTGTAGCGACGGATTAACGTATTGCGATCGGCGTCAAGGAACAGCAATTGGGGCGAAAAACTTTGCGGCAAGCGCGTCAGCGCGTGCTCCAGCACATCCGGGCTTTCCGGCATGTTGCGCACATCAATACTGACGGCGGCAGAAATGTTTCTCTCTGCCAGCGAATGTGCCAGCTCTGGCAACAGCACCACCGGCAGGTTATCGACACAATAGAACCCCATGTCTTCCAGTGCACGCAGGGCGACGGATTTTCCTGAACCTGAACGACCACTGACAATCATCAGCACCATCTGACGACTCCCCCTGGCGGTGTGAGAGTGCATCACCACCGCCGTTAGCTAACTTCGTTATTTCCCGGTTATCCCGGCATCCTGTCAGGTTGTGCTTATTTGCACACCTGTGTCATCTGTCTCTTATGCATGGCTGCAAAACCGGCAGCCATCAACGCTCAGGATGATTCCTGCGAGTCTGATTCCGTCATGATTTGATATAGCTCTTCGTCGCTTTGCGCCGCGCGCAGACGTCGGCATACGGTTTTATCCGCCAGTCGTTTGGCAACCAGCGATAAGGTATGCAAATGGGTTTTACATTGTTCGGCTGGAACCAGCAAGGCAAAAAGCAAATCGACCGGCTGATTATCGATAGCGTCAAACGCGATAGGCTGCTCTAGCTGAATAAAAACGCCGACCGCCCCAAGCGTGTTTTCATCTTCCAGTTTGCCGTGAGGAATAGCGATACCGCATCCAATCCCGGTACTGCCCATGCGTTCGCGCGTCAGTATGGCTTCAAATACCATTTGCGGTGGCAGGTTGAGCTGTCTGGCAGCCAGTTCGCTGATGATTTCCAGCGCGCGCTTTTTACTTTGGCAGTGTACGGCGCTACGAGTGCACTCTTTACGGAGCACGGCGCTGAGTTGCATAACGGACTCGTTGTTCATGATACATTCACTTAACGACACGGTTGCCTTCGGGTATCCGGCCTGCAAATGCGGCAGGCCGGAGTGCTCCCTGCACCTGAAACAGGCAACATCAGTGCTGTTTCAGTTTATCCTTATGTTTATTTAACTGTCTCGCCAGCTTATCGATCAACAGATCGATGGCGGCATACATATCATCCGCTTCCGACGTGGCATGCAGCTCTCCACCATTCACATGTAAAGTGGCGTCTGCAATGTGCAGGATCCTTTCCACTTTCAATACCACATGCACCTGATTGATACGATCAAAGTATTGCTCAAGTTTGGCAAACTTTGCGGTGACAAATTCGCGCAGAGCATCGGTTATCTCAACGTGGTGTCCGGTAATGTTAAGCTGCATATCGTCTTCCTTCTCATGTAGGGGTCAAACCAACTGTTTGCGCTGGTTTGACGGCGGGATAGATAAAGACTCTCGATACTTGGCAACAGTACGGCGGGCGACAATGATCCCCTGTTCGGAAAGCATTGATGTCAGCTTGCTGTCACTCAGCGGTTTCGCGGGATTCTCCGCTGCAATCAGTTTCTTGACCAGTGCCCGAATGGCTGTGGATGACGCCTCACCGCCACTGTCGGTGTTCACATGACTGGAAAAGAAATACTTCAGCTCAAAAATACCGCGTGGGCTGTGCAAAAATTTCTGGGTGGTCACGCGGGAAATCGTTGATTCATGCATATCAACGGCCTGAGCGATATCCGCCAGTACCATTGGCCGCATAAATTCTTCACCCTGTTCGAAGAACGCTTGCTGCTGTTCTACTATACAGCGGGTCACTTTAAGCAGGGTATCGTTGCGGCTCTCCAGGCTTTTAATCAGCCAGCGCGCTTCTTGCAAATGGCTGCGAATAAATTGGCCGTCGCTGTCATTACGCGCGCTATTGCCAAGCGCGGCGTATTGTTGGTTGATTTGCAAACGCGGCACGCTGTCGGTGTTGAGCTCTACCGTCCAGTGGCCTTGCGCTTTGCGCACCAACACATCAGGAATCACGTATTCCGACTCGCCGGTATGAATCGACTGCCCCGGGCGTGGGTCCAGTGATTGAATCAGCGCCAGGGCTTCTTTTAGCACCTCTTCTTTGAGCCGACTGGAGCGGATCAGCGCGCGAAAGTCGTGATTAGCCAGCAAATCGAGGTAATCGCTGACGATAAGTTTAGCTTCGGCAAGGCGTGGTGTGGCGCTGTTAAATTGCGACAGCTGTACCAGCAAACATTCGCGTAAATCTCGGGCGGCAACGCCAACCGGGTCGAAACGCTGCACGCGCTTTAGCACGGCTTCCACTTCTTCCATCGTCACGTCGTCATCGCCGATGCTATCGCGGATATCTTCCAGCGATACGGTCAGATAACCGGTGTTATCTACCGCATCGACAATCGAGGTCGCGATGGCGGCGTCGGTGTCAGAAAACGGCGTCAGCTCCACTTGCCACATCAGATAATCCTGTAGCGTCTGGGTGGTTTCACCTTGATAAACCGGTAACTCGTCATCGCGATAATCGGTGCTGGTGCCAGACGGCGTGCCAGCGGTGTAGATTTCATCCCACGCTGCATCCAGCGGCAACTCTTCTGGCATCTCCTTTTGTTCCAGCGCTTCCCGTGTATCCAGGGCTTCGGTTTCGCTGCTCTCGCGGGTTTCTATCTCGTCATGGATGTCTGCTTGCTCCAGCAATGGATTGCTTTCCAGCGCCTGTTGAATTTCTTGCTGGAGTTCAAGCGTGGACAGTTGCAGCAGCCTGATGGCTTGCTGTAGCTGCGGTGTCATTGCCAGTTGCTGACTAAGCCTGAGTTGCAAACCTTGCTTCATAGCGTGCGCTAACTTCCTTTTGAACGATCAATTGAATTGAATAATCAACCTAACACATGACGTTATCAGAGTCGGAAGTCTTCGCCCAGATAGACGCGTTTAACCTGCTCATTCGCCAGTATATCCATCGGCGCGCCGTGGGCAATAAGCTGACCTTGACTGACGATATAAGCACGTTCGCAGACATCCAGCGTTTCACGGACATTGTGGTCGGTAATCAACACGCCAAGCCCGCTGTCACGCAGATGTTCGATGATTTTTTTGATGTCGATAACCGAAATCGGGTCAACCCCGGCAAAGGGTTCATCGAGCAGAATAAATTTCGGGTTAGCCGCCAGCGCACGGGCAATTTCCACCCGGCGACGTTCACCGCCGGACAGTGACTGACCGAGGTTGTCGCGCAAATGGCTGATATGAAACTCTTCCATCAGCTCGTTAGCGCGATCCTGCTGTTGCTCATGCGTGAGATCTTTTCTTATCTCCAGCACCGCCATCAGATTGTCGTACACGCTAAGACGGCGGAAAATCGAGGCTTCCTGCGGCAGATAACCGATACCGCGACGGGCCCGTTCGTGCAGCGGGAGCAGGCTAATATCGTCATCATCGATGATGATTCGCCCTTCATCACGGGGCACAATGCCCACAACCATATAAAACGTGGTGGTTTTACCGGCACCATTTGGCCCCAATAAACCAACGATTTCGCCTGAATTCACCGTCAGGCTGACGTTTTCCACCACTTTGCGGCCTTTATACGCCTTGGCCAGGCTTTCAGCGATTAATGTTGCCATGAGTTAGTGCGCTACTGACGGTTGTTTGGAGGGCTTGGCCGCATTGCCTGCTGCGGGTTTGGCACCGTTCTGGTTGCCTTTATCCTGTAGCTGGTTTGGCACCAATACCGTGGTGACTCGCTTGCCTTTATCGCTAAACGCTTCCATCTGTTGCTGTTGTACCAGATAGGTGATGCGGTCGCCTTTAACATTGCTATCGAGCTGTTCCAGATAGGCATCACCGGTCAGAATCACCAGTTGCTTATCCATCTCGTAGCGGATTTTCAGTGAGTGGCCTTTGACGGCCTTACCGTTGTCCTGCATCTGGTAGAAGGTCGCCGGGTTGCCATAGCCCTCGATGACCTCATGGCCCTGTTGACCGTTGGGGCGTGTGATAACCACTTTATCGGCCTGCGCTTTGATTGAGCCCTGCGTCACGATAACGTTGCCGGTAAATGTCACCACATTACCCTGCATGTCCAGCGCCTGCTGGTCGGAGGTAATGTTAATCGGTTGTTCCGTATCCCCGGTTAATGCCAGTGCCGGAATACTGACGGCGAACAGTGAGCTGGCAAGAAGCGTGCTACGCAGCGCATTAATTTTTAGGTTGAATTTCATAATAGGATTTTACCTTATCGATCAACTCAGCGGTTTTACTGCGCAGATTCCCACGCATTTTCAGCCCGTTAGAGGTAAAGTTGACACCGTACAGGGTGACTTCATCATCCGATGTCACGTCCTGCGTTATCAGATTTATCTGCGCATTGTCCGTTTTGATTCGTTCTAGCTGCGAATCGTTAGTCAGGCTGTTGACCTCCACATGCCCATACAGATAAAGCATACGATCTTTCGTCAATTTGGCGCGATCGGCACGGACAGACCAGGTCGCTACCGCCTGTTCATTAAACATGGTGGCTACCGGCTGGCTAAACCAGCTCACCTGTTCGACGCCATAGTGATCGGCGTTATCGGCTATCAGTTTGTAACTCAGTTTTCCCGTAGGGTCATACACCACGGTGATGTTTTTTTGCATGGTGTAGGTCGGTTCATTGCTTTGCCCGACGCTCTGGCTGCCTGCCTCGCGTGTGCTGGTCAGGTTTAAGCCGAGCAACACCAGCGCAATCAATGCCAGTAATAAGGTCAGCCAGACTTTAGTCTTACTCATATTGATAGCCCTTTGGCGAACGCCAGCTTATCCTGCGCCAGCAGGATAAGATCGCAAATCTCCCTTACCGCACCCCGGCCACCGGCAATGCGTGTGACATAGTGAGCCCGTGGCAGCAGCAGCGGGTGTGCATCGGCCACCGCGACACTCAGCCCGACTTCCGCCATCACCGGCCAGTCAATCAAGTCATCACCGATATAGGCGACCTGATTGGCAGTAAGCGACAGTGTATCTAACAGCTCGCGGAAGGCCAAAAGCTTATCGGACTGTCCCTGATAAAGATGCTGGATGCCCAGTGTCTGGCAGCGATCAATCAATAACTGCGACGAGCGGCCAGTAATAATGGCAACGTCGATGTCTGAGGTGAGCAGACAACGCAGACCGTAACCGTCTCGTACGTTAAACGCCTTGAGTTCTTCGCCCTGATTGCCCATATAAATCAAACCGTCAGAAAGCACGCCGTCAACATCGCAAATTAACAGACGGATATCCCGGGCGCGGAGCATCACCTCGGTATCGACGGGGCCGTAGCACGTCTCAGTTTGCGCACGGATTTCACTCATTTACATATCCTTGATTTTTAATTCTTTTATGCAGCGCTGTTGCCGGGTTATACCACGCCGGCACGCAGCATATCGTGCATGTGAACAATTCCCAACAGCCGATCGTTCTCTGCCACCAGCAATGAAGTAATGTGGCGCGATTGCATCACATTGAGCGCATCGACAGCCAACATTTGCGGTGTGACACGAATGCCGCCACGGGTCATCACATCAGTAATACGCGCATTGTTCAAATTGATGTTCATATCAAAGACCCGGCGCAAGTCCCCGTCGGTAAAGATACCTTCGATATGATCGTTGTGAAGGCCGTTACTGTCCGGGCCGCAAATCACCGTCATGCCGAGATTCTTACGCGTAATTTCCAGCAGCGCGTCGCGCAGCGAGGCGTCTTTATTGACGCGAGGCACCTCGTCATCGCGGTGCATAATATCGTTAACCCGCAAGAGCAGCTTGCGGCCAAGTGCGCCGCCGGGGTGCGACAGTGCGAAATCTTCGGCAGTAAAGCCACGTGCTTGCAGCAGAGCGACTGCCAGAGCATCCCCCATCACCAGCGTGGCGGTGGTGCTGGATGTCGGTGCCAGCCCCAGCGGGCAGGCTTCTTGTGGCACGCTGATACACAGATGAATGTCGGCGGTTTTCGCCATCGTGCTGTCCGGGTTGCCGGTCATGCAGATAAGGCATATCTGCAAGCGCTTAAGCACCGGAATTAATGCCAGAATCTCATGGGATTCGCCAGAATTGGAAATCGCCAGCACGATATCTTGCCGGGTTATCATCCCCAGATCGCCGTGACTGGCCTCGCCGGGATGGACAAAAAAAGCCGGTGTACCGGTGCTGGCAAAGGTCGCGGCCATTTTACAGCCAATATGACCCGATTTACCCATGCCCATCACCACGACCTTACCGTGGCAGGCGAACATTTGCTCACAGGCGCGGGAAAAGTTGTCATCAATGTACCTATCTAATTGCGCGAGGCTATCACGCTCGATTGATAACACCTGCCGCCCTGCGGCCTGAAAATCAAAACGGTTCTTTTGACTGGATATCTGTGTTTGATGGTCTTGAGACATGTAAAACATCCTGCGTTGCCGATGCTCTGGCTATGAGAACAAGAACAGCACCGAAAGGTACGCAATAAACGCACAGACGAGTAATGCGCCCGCACCCTGACCGATGCGCCGTTTCTGGCGAAGACAAAGAACGCTCAAAAGTACGCTGACTCCCAGCATTACCCAGTAATCGCGTGTGAAGGCTTGTGGGTTCACGGCACCGGGAGAGAGCAGCGCGGGTACTCCCAACACGATTCCGATGTTAAAAATATTCGAGCCAATTAAATTACCCAGCGCAATGTCGTCTTCTTTTTTCAGCGTGCCGACAATCGCCGTCGCTAGTTCGGGCAGGCTGGTGCCGATGGCGAGCACCGTCAGCCCGATAGTCAGCTCGCTGATATTAAAGTAATTCGCGATGACGGTTGCGTTATCTATCACAATGCGTGCAGACATAGGCAGAATGATTAAGCCAAGCATTAGCCATAACAGTGCCACCGTCGCATTATTTTCGCGTGGTAATTCAGCCAGTTGCTCCCGTGTCAGGCTATCTTCCCCCTGACGTTGGGCAAGGCGCGCCATGCGCAGCATCAACAAAAGGCAGCCTGTTGCAGCCAGCAGCAGCAGGAGACCATCCAGGCGGCTGAGAAAATGATCATGCAAGACAAGGCCGCACAGTACGGTGACGAGTAGCATCGGCGGTAATTCCTGGCGTAACAGCGAGGAGTGTAACGTTAACGGCCTAATCAACACCGCGCTGCCGAGGATAAGCAGAATATTGGCGATGTTCGAGCCCAGCACGTTGCCAACCGCCATATCGGTTTGATGATTCAGTGCGGCGGTGGTCGATACCATCAATTCCGGTAACGATGTGCCCATGCTCACAATGGTCATACCGATTATCATGGGGGGAACGCCAAATGAGCGGGCCAGCACCGCTGCGCCATAGACCAAACGGTCGGCGCCATAAACCAATAACACTAAACCAATGACTAACAGCACTGTCGCAAAAAGCATGCAGCGTCCTTTATTCAGGTATAATCACCGGTTTATTGGCGAACAAACCAGTCTTTTTGGACGAATAGCAAACAAAAACCGCCATTTCCCCTCGTTGGCGCTAATTCTGACTGCGTAGGGCGAAAAAGTAAAACCAATGGCAACTTTGGTCACGACCTGCGGCGCGGATTCTGTAACATTAAGCACCGCGAAATGCGGGCTCACCTCCGATCATTGTCGCTAACGATGAACGCTGGTGGCCGTCACTGGCGGTTGTAGAAGGAAAAGACCATGAACCACGAAAATCTGATAGAAATTCGCGGCCTGAGTTTTCAGCGGGGCGACAGAGCGATTTTTTCGGATATTTCTCTTACTGTGCCAACGCGAAAAATTACCGCCATCATGGGGCCTTCTGGTATCGGTAAAACCACGCTGTTGCGGCTGATTGGCGGCCAACTGCAACCTGATAGCGGAGAGATTTGGTTTGATGGTGACAATATACCGACACTCTCGCGTGCCCGGCTTTATGAAGTCCGTAAAAAAATGAGCATGTTGTTTCAGTCCGGCGCGCTGTTTACCGACCTGAACGTCTTTGACAATGTGGCCTGGCCGCTACGTGAACATACACAGCTGCCGGAGCCGTTATTACATAGTACGGTCATGATGAAGCTCGAAGCGGTGGGGCTCAGAGGCGCAGCGCAGTTAATGCCGTCCGAGTTATCCGGTGGGATGGCGAGGCGTGTGGCGTTGGCCCGCGCTATCGCGCTTGAGCCGCAGTTAATCATGTTTGACGAGCCATTCGTCGGCCAGGACCCGATCACCATGGGTGTGTTGGTGAAACTGATTGCCGAGCTAAATCATGCGCTGGGCGTAACCTGTGTGGTGGTGTCCCATGATGTGCCCGAGGTGCTGAGTATTGCCGATTATGCCTACATCATTGCGGATAAAAAAATTATCGCTCAAGGGGAACCGGCCGAACTGGAACGTAACAGCGACCCGCGCGTCAGGCAGTTTCTGGATGGGATCGCGGATGGGCCGGTGCCGTTCCGCTATCCGGCGGGTGATTACCAACAAGGCTTGTTAGGTCAGGGGAGTAAGTAATTCATGCTAGTACAGACATTGGCGTCTTTGGGACGTCGCGGTATCCAGGTCTGTGCCGCATTTGGTCGTGCCGGACTGATGCTGTTTAATGCGCTGGTCGGTAAGCCTGAGCCCGCCCGCCAGTGGCCGTTGTTGCGTAAGCAGCTTTACAGCGTCGGGGTGCAGTCGCTGTTAATTATTATTGTCTCCGGCGTGTTTATCGGAATGGTGCTTGGGTTGCAGGGCTATCTGGTTCTGACGACCTACAGTGCCGAAGCCAGCCTTGGCATGATGGTGGCGTTATCGCTGTTGCGTGAGCTTGGCCCGGTTGTCACCGCCTTGTTATTCGCCGGGCGCGCCGGGTCGGCACTGACGGCAGAGATAGGGCTAATGAAAGCGACCGAGCAGCTATCGAGTATGGAAATGATGGCGGTAGACCCGTTGCGCCGCGTTGTTGCGCCGCGTTTTTGGGCTGGGGTGATTTCTATGCCGCTGCTGACGGTCATTTTTGTTGCCGTGGGGATCTGGGGCGGCGCGCTGGTCGGGGTTGACTGGAAAGGGATTGACGGAGGCTTTTTCTGGTCGGCCATGCAAAGCGCAGTGGAGTGGCAGAAAGATTTACTTAACTGCGTTATCAAAAGCCTGGTGTTTGCAATAACGGCCACCTGGATTGCGCTGTTTAATGGTTATGACGCCGTTCCGACGTCAGAAGGCATCAGCCGTGCGACGACTCGCACCGTGGTGCATTCATCGCTGGCGGTACTGGGGTTAGATTTTGTGCTTACAGCACTGATGTTTGGGAAATAAGTCGATGCAAACAAAGAAACATGAAGTCTGGGTTGGCGTATTTATGCTGATTGCGTTATTCGCCATAGTCTTTTTATGTCTGAAAGTCGCTGACCTGAAATCATTAGGGCAGCAGCAGACTTATCGTTTGTACGCGACGTTCGACAACATCGGCGGGCTCAAGGCGCGTTCACCGGTGAAAATTGGCGGTGTGGTAATTGGCCGGGTGGCGTCAATTTCGCTCGATACCAAAACCTATTTACCGCGTGTGGCGATGGATATTGACCAGCGTTATAACCATATTCCCGATACCAGCTCGCTGGCGGTGAGAACGTCGGGTTTATTGGGGGAGCAATATCTGGCGTTAAATATTGGCTTTGAAGATGCTGATATGGGCACCGGTATTTTGCAAGATGGCGGGACTGTCCAGGATACCAAGTCCGCCATGGTGCTTGAGGATCTTATCGGCCAATTCCTATATAAGAGCGGTGGTAACAATACTGACAATGCCGCTCAAAATAGCGCGAATCAAAATAACGCTAATCAGCAAGCGGGTGACGTAGCTAAACCCGACGCCAGTGCAAAACCTGTGACGCAACAGCCTTGAGAGGACACAGCATGTTAAAACGCTTATTCATGGTGGCGCTGTTCATCATCGCCCCTTTGGTGAACGCCGCCGATCAAACGAACCCCTATAGCCTGATGCGCGATGCGGCGCAAAAGACATTCGACAGGCTTAAAAATGAGCAGGCGCGTATCAAGCAAGACCCCAATATGCTCCGCGCGATTGTGCGTGATGAATTGCTCCCTTACGTGCAGGTAAAATATGCCGGTGCGCTGGTACTGGGGCAGTATTATAAAAACGCAACGCCCGAGCAGCGTGATGCGTATTTCACGGCGTTTGAATCCTATCTGGAACAGGCTTATGGTCAGGCGCTGGCCTCATACCATGGACAGTCTTATGAGATTGCGCCCGAGCAGCCGTTAGGTAATGCAGAAATTGTCTCTATTCGCGTGACCATTATCGATAACGGTGGTCGCCCGCCGATTCGTCTTGATTTTCAGTGGCGTAAAAATACCAAAACCGGTTACTGGCAGGCTTACGACATGATTGCCGAGGGGGTGAGCATGATTACCACCAAACAAAACGAGTGGGCCTCAACGCTGCGCCAGAAGGGGGTTGATGGTCTGACCCAGCAGTTACAGGCAGCGGCGTCGCAGTCTATCACCCAGGGTCAGTCTAATGGCTGATACGCTAGGCGTGCGGCAGGAGAACTCGATTCTCATTCTTGAGGGTGCGCTTGATAGACACACGCTGATGCCGTTATGGCAGCAGCGTGCGACGTTGCTCGATGGTTGCCAGACGCTGGATGTCAGCCGCGTGGAGCATGTGGATTCTGCCGGGCTGGCGCTGTTGGTTCATTGTTATCATCAGCAGAAACAGCGGGGAAGTACGCTGGTTATTACTGGAGTGAGTGACCGCTTACGTACTTTGGTGCAGTTGTATAACCTGAGTGAAATCATTCCCATCCAGTTGGCTGAGTAAAAGGCGGTTTTTTACCCTGCCACGTCCCCTTGTTGCGATTGCCGCCGAGGGGATTTCTTTTGTTTAAGATAGCGACGGATTCATCTAAGATACTACCCTGTTTATCATCCCCCTGACGTAGAATCGAGAACATGGAAAACAACGAAATTAAAGCGGTGCTGATGCAAGCGTTGGCGCTACAGGAAGTGCATGTTTCCGGCGATGGAAGCCACTTTCAGGTTATTGTAGTCGGTGACGTGTTCAAGGGTATGAGCCGCGTGAAACAACAGCAGGCTGTATATGCGCCACTGATGGAATATATCGCGGATAACCGCATTCATGCGTTGTCTATCAAGGCTTACACCCCGGAAGAATGGCAGCGCGACCGCAAACTAAGCGGTTTCTAAATCAGCGGCGTATTCGCCGCGCTATTGAGTCTGAATATTGAGAAATCGTCACTATGGATAAATTTCGTGTGCAGGGGCCAACCCGGCTCGCTGGTGAAGTTACTATTTCCGGCGCTAAAAACGCTGCCCTGCCTATCCTGTTCGCTGCCTTGCTGGCTGAAGAGCCGGTAGAAATCCAAAATGTTCCCAAACTGCGTGATATCGACACCACCATGAAGCTGCTCGGTCAGTTAGGGGTTCGTGTCGAGCGTAATGGGTCGGTGCATATCGATGCCAGCGCCGTCAATGTTTTTTGTGCGCCGTATGAGCTGGTGAAAACCATGCGTGCGTCTATCTGGGCGTTGGGGCCGCTGGTGGCTCGATTCGGCCAGGGGCAGGTGTCTTTGCCGGGAGGATGTGCGATTGGCGCACGCCCGGTGGATTTGCACATTAATGGCCTGGAGCAACTGGGCGCTCACATTACATTGGAAGAGGGCTACGTCAAGGCCTCCGTCGATGGTCGTCTGAAAGGCGCTCACATCGTCATGGATAAAGTCAGCGTAGGCGCAACGGTGACTATCATGAGCGCCGCCACCCTTGCCACCGGTAAAACGATTATCGAAAATGCGGCGCGTGAGCCGGAGATTGTGGATACCGCCAATTTCCTCAATACCCTGGGCGCTAAAATTAGCGGCGCCGGTAGCGACAAGATAGTCATTGAGGGGGTTGAGCGTTTAGGCGGCGGCGTGTACCGGGTTCTGCCAGACAGGATTGAAACCGGCACCTTTTTGGTTGCCGCAGCGGTTTCGGGCGGCAAGGTGTTGTGCCGTAATACCCGCCCTGACACGCTGGACGCTGTGCTGGCTAAATTACGTGAGGCCGGTGCCGATATCGACGTTGGCGAAGACTGGATAAGCCTTGATATGCATGGCCGCCGTCCGAAAGCGGTGAATGTCAGAACGGTGCCGCATCCCGGTTTTCCTACCGACATGCAGGCGCAATTCAGCCTGTTGAATCTGGTGGCGGAAGGGACGGGCGTTATCACTGAAACCATTTTTGAAAACCGTTTCATGCACATTCCCGAACTGATTCGTATGGGCGCGCAGGCGGAAATCGAAAGTAATACGGTTATTTGCCACGGTGTCGCGCATCTGTCCGGTGCGCAGGTGATGGCAACCGATTTACGCGCGTCTGCCAGTTTGGTGTTAGCGGGCTGTATTGCCGAAGGCACTACCGTGGTGGATCGTATTTATCACATCGATCGCGGCTATGATCGCATTGAAGATAAATTACGGGCGCTGGGTGCCAATATTGAACGCGTCAGCGCGAACGATTGATTATTGATTGATTGTGCTGTGCTACCGGGTGGCGGTAATAACGCCGCTACCCGGTAAGCTATTTACCCATCTACCCAAATAACCCATCTACCCAAATAACCCATCTATCCAGATAAGTTATCTGCCCGATAAACCCTCACCCGAACCATTCTTGGTGTTATTCATCGCTGGGGTACTCTTGAATCGTCATATTCAGCCGAATCTCCTGATTATCGCGAAATACGACGACCGGAATGACTGAACCCGGGCGAATCTCCGCAACCTGATCCATGGTTTCAATCACTGAACGGGCCGGTTTGCCATTGACTTCCAGCAGTAAATCGCCTTCTTTGATCCCGGCTTTATCAGCGGGGCCCCCTGCTTCGACGTGGTTAACCATAATCCCTTGCAGACGCTCAAGCCCGGAGATCTGATTTCCGAGTTTCTCCCGCTGCGCCCCTTTAATGCCAATGTAGCCACGGATAACCCGACCATCCTGAATTAACTTATTCATGATTTTGGTCGCCAGCGCAACGGGAATGGCAAACCCGATACCTTCAGGAGTGCCGCCATCGTTACTTTTATCAAATGACAGCGTGTTGATACCCACCAGTTCACCGATGGTATTAACCAACGCCCCCCCGGAGTTGCCCCGGTTGATAGAGGCATCGGTTTGCAGGAAGTTCTGGCGGCCAGATGAGCTTAACCCGACGCGTCCGGTTGCGCTGATGATCCCCTGAGTCACGGTTTGCCCCAGGTTATAGGGGTTGCCAATAGCCATGACGACATCACCGACATGGAACACTCGTTTGGGGTTGATGGGGATTTCCGGCAGGTTGGGGCCATCGATTTTGAGTACGGCTAAATCCGTCAGGGTATCGGAGCCGACCAGTAATGCTTCAAATATCCGGCCATCCTGTAGCGTCACCACTATCTGTGCAGCATTACTGATGACGTGCTTATTCGTCAGGATATAGCCTTTTCGATTCATGATAACGCCGGAACCAAGAGTGCGAATATTCAGCTCATTCTTGGTGGTCGGGTCGTTCGCCTGATTGTATACGTTCACCACGGCAGGCGCGGCGCGGCGCACACCTTGATAGTAACTCACCGGTGTTTCCTGGCTGCTGTCGCTGCTGGCTTTCAATAAGCCCTGACTGGAGCGTAGCGAGGGGAGTATTAGCAGCAAAATCCCGGCGACCAGAACACCGAACAGCGCCGAACGTAACAGTTTGGTTAGCATGATCGTTCTAGGGGTAAAAGAAGATTGAGTCGCAGAATATCAGAGAAGGATGAACACCGCATCGCGCGGTGTTCACTTTTTAATGGCTTAACGTAATAACAGGTAGATGCTCTCATCGCCACGGACGATATTGAGCGCCAGCACTGACGGTTTGGCTTCCAGCAGTTTACGTAGCTGAGTAATGTTTTCTACGCGCTCACGGTTTACGCCAACGATGATGTCACCTTTCTGCAAACCGATTTTGGCCGCAGCGCTGTCTTTAGCGACATTATCAATGGTGACGCCTTTGCTGCCATCTTTAAGCTGGCCATTATTGAGCGTAGCGCCTTGCAATGCCGGTGATAGGCTATCCGCATTGGTGGTCGTGTTACTGCTATTATCGAGCACCACGGCGACTTCCTGCTGCTTGCCGTCGCGCAGCAGGCCGATTCGCACCGTTTTACCCGGAGCCGTCGTCCCTATCTTGGCGCGCAGTTCGGCAAAACTGCTGATAGATTTACCATCCAGTGAAATCAGCACATCGCCAGCCTTGATACCGGCTTTGGCGGCCGCTGACTTCGCAATCACTTCGCTGAGCAAACGCGCCTCGCTGCGCATCGACCTTGAATGCCTTGGCGATTTCAGCGGTCATTTCGCTGCCTTTGATACCTAACAGGCCGCGTTTTACCTCACCGAATTCAACCAGTTGCTGCGTCAGGTTCTGCGCCATGTTGCTGGGAATGGCAAAGCCGATACCAACGTTGCCGCCGCTGGGGGCGAGAATCGCGGTGTTGATGCCGATAAGCTCACCGCGCAAGTTAACCAGCGCGCCACCTGAGTTGCCACGATTGATAGAGGCATCGGTCTGAATAAAGTTTTCCAGCCCTTCCAGATTCAGGCCGCTGCGACCCAGTGCGGAAATGATCCCGGAAGTGGCGGTTTGGCCAAGGCCGAAAGGGTTGCCGACAGCGACAGCAAAATCACCGACACGGAGCTGGTCGGAGTCCGCCATCTTGATTTCAGTCAGGTTTTTCGCATCGGTCAGTTGCAGTAAGGCGATGTCAGTCTGTTCGTCACGGCCAATAAGCTTGGCGTCGTACTCGCGGCCATCATTCAATTGCACCTGAATTTTATCGGCGTTATTGACCACATGGTTGTTGGTCAGCACGTAACCTTTTTCAGCATTGATAATGACGCCCGAACCTAAGCCTTCAAACGGGCGGCTGTTCTGTTTTTCTGATGGCGTATTCGGGCCAAAAAAGAATTTGAATTCTTCAGGAATGCGCTGGCGCTGCACCTGTGTGCCTTCAACGTGTACGCTGACTACGGCGGGCAACACTTTCTCCAGCATCGGGGCGAGGCTTGGCAGCGCCTGCCCTTCTACCACAGCAGGCAACGCGGCGTTGGCCGGGGGCAGCGAAGACAACGACAATCCTATACCGAGTGCCAGTGCGCTATATAACAACGATGTTTTTTTCATTGCTTGTTAACTCTCTCACGACCTGCCTAAGAATAAAACGATGATATATAAACTCAAACTTGTGTTGAAGAGTCAGACCTAGCGTGGTGTGTAAAGTTCACTGATATTTCGTCAGCAGACTGTAACCGCTCGCAACAGCATCTGTCTGGCCGGGTGTTTTGCTGTCGGAGGAGGGGTTCCGACAGCATGAGGGCCAAGGATAAACAGTGATTATTTATCGGTGGTTCTTGTCGCGCGCAGCAAACCCGATGCGCCATCGGAGTAATCGCGCGGCGGCATATCAACAGGTGCCTGATCGTTGTCTGATTCGGCCTCTGTCAAACGATAGCGAAATGGGTTGTCTTGCACCGGTACGTCAGGCAGCAAGTTGTTGGAGCTTTTCGCCATATGCTGATAAAGCTGGCGATAGTCGCGTGCCATTTTATCAAGCAACTCTGCGCTGCTGGCAAAGTGGCTGACCAATTCTTGACGATATGCGTCCAGTTCCGATTTTTTCTTCTCCAGCTCGTTCTGCAAAGCCTGTTGCTGACGCAGCTTGCGGTTGCCGAACCGCATGGCGACAGCCCCAATAATGATACCGATGGCAAATCCAATCAGCGCAGACTCCCAGGTCATAAGACGACTCCTATTTTGACTTCGTTGTCCCGTAGGGTTTTTTCACTTAATAATAGCCACTATAACCGCTAACTCCGCCGGAGTGGAGTCTTCGTATCGGGTATGACCAGATAGGCAGAAGGCTGTAAAGCGGTATCACTCACGATCGCGGGCTGAACCTGCGCCAACGCGCGATAAAATACAACGAAATTTTTCTCAGGGATTTTGGTGCTATGCAGAGAGTAACCCCTTTGGCGCTTTATCAGCAGGCTCTGGCAGCGCAAACCTACCAGCCAGACGCGGTGCAACATCAAACCGTAATACGGCTGAGTGCGCTGCATCAGGCGCTGGTAGAAGAGGTTTGGGCTCGTTCAGAAACGTCAGCCGGTCTGTTGCAAACATGGCGCAACTGGTTTCGGCAAAAGGAAAAAACGCCCGCACCGGTGCAAGGGCTATACATGTGGGGTGGCGTGGGGCGGGGTAAAACCTGGTTAATGGATCTGTTTTTTCACAGTCTGCCTTCCGAGCGTAAGCTCCGGCTACATTTCCATCGTTTTATGCTGCGTGTGCATGAGGAACTCAACCAGTTACAGGGGCAGGAGAATCCATTGGAGAAAGTCGCCGATGGCTTCAAGGCGCAGACGGATATCCTGTGCTTTGATGAGTTTTTTGTCTCTGATATTACCGATGCGATGCTATTAGCCGAACTGTTACGGGCCTTGTTCTCACGCGGTATTACGCTAGTGGCGACCTCGAATATTCCACCGGATGAACTGTATCGCAATGGCTTGCAGCGCGCCCGCTTTCTGCCTGCGATTGCATTGATAAAGCAACACTGTGATGTGCTCAATGTGGATGCGGGGATTGATTACCGGCTAAGAACACTGACGCAAGCCCACCTCTATCTCACGCCGATCAACACGCAGACTGATGAGGCGCTACGGGTGATGTTCAGTCGTCTTTGTGGGCAGCAAGCCAGTGAGCCGGGGCCGATACTGGAAATCAACCATCGTCCGCTGGCGACGCGCTATGCCGCCGACGGGGTACTGGCGGTAGATTTCTCGACCTTGTGCGTAGAGGCGCGCAGTCAGAATGATTACATCGCACTGTCACGGCTCTATCACACGGTGTTGTTGCACCATGTGCCGGTGATGCACGTTCAGCATGAAAATGCAGCGCGCCGTTTTCTGGCGTTGGTCGATGAGTTTTACGAGCGGCGAGTCAAACTGGTTATCTCTGCACAGGCCCCGATGTTTGAAATTTATCAGGGTGAACACCTGAAGTTCGAATACCAGCGCTGTTTGTCCCGGTTACAGGAAATGCAGAGCGAGGCGTATCTCAGCGAGGCGCATTTACCGTAACACACGCCGCCCGAGGAAAGGTGGCGTGTTTCATTTGCCCGGAAATAGCATTACGCCAGATAACGACGAAACCAGGTTAGTGTGCGCGACCAGGCCAGTTCAGCGGCAGCGCTGTCGTATCGAGGGGTGGAGTCATTATGAAAACCGTGGTTGGTGCCCGCATAAACATAAGCTTCGTAGGGTTTATTGGCTGCCTTTAACGCTGCCTCGTAAGCGGGCCAGCCTGCGTTGATGCTTTCATCGCGCTCGGCGTAGTGCAGTAAGAGCGGGGCGTTAATGTGAGCGACATCTTCGGCTTTGGGTTGTCTGCCGTAAAAAGGAACGGCGGCGGCCAGCTCCGGGTAGGCAACCGCCGCCGCATTGGCAACGCCGCCGCCATAACAGAACCCCGTGATGCCGACTTTACCGGTTGAATTCTGATGGTGGAGGAGAAACTCAACGGCGGCAAAAAAGTCATTCATCAGTTTGGTCGGGTCTACTTTTTGCTGCAATTCCCGCCCTTTGTCATCGTTGCCTGGGTAGCCGCCAACAGAGCTCAGGCCATCGGGTGCCAGTGCCAGAAAGCCAGCTTTGGCCAGTCGCCGCGCAACGTCTTCAATGTAAGGGTTCAGTCCACGGTTTTCATGCACGACCACGATGGCCGGTATTGGGCCGCTGATTTTGGCTGGACGCACCAAATACCCCCGCACGTTGCCGTGCCCCTTTGGTGAGGGGTAGGTGATGTACTCGGGCAGGATTGCCGGGTCGGTAAATTCCACTTGCTGTGCGGTAATCCCCCCATTTTTAACCGGGCAGATAAGTAGAATCAGATAAGCGCTGAATATGCTGCATTGGTGTGAAGCCATTCAGTGCCATATTCGGTCGTTCGTGATTATAGAACCATTGCCATTGTGTGGCGTATTCCTGTAACTCACTCAGAGAAATAAACAGATTGTGTCCCAGCCATTCATAACGCACTGTCCGGTTATAACGCTCAATATACGCATTCTGTTGTGGCTTCCCCGGCTGAATAAAATTGAGGATGATATTTTGTCGTTCAGCCCATACTATCAGAGTGTTACCTGCATATTCTGGTCCGTTGTCACATCGAATCGATGCCGGTTTCCCTTTCCATTCAATCAGTTGTTCGAGAGTTCTGACTACCCGACTGGCCGGAAGGGAAAAATCGACCTCTATTGCCAGGGCCTCGCGATTGAAATCATCAATAATATTCAGCAGACGAACGGAGCGACCATCTGACAACTGATCATGCATAAAATCCATTGACCAACTCTCGTTACTGCCAGTGGGGACCCTCAGTGGTTCCGGCTTTTCACGTTTCAACCGTTTTTTAGGTTTTATCCGCATATTCAGCGACAGTTCGCAGTAAATCCGGTAAATTCTCTTGTGGTTCCAGACAAAGCCTTTCACGTTGCGCAGATACAGGTAACACAGGCCGAAGCCCCAGTTTCGCTGGCTGTCCGTGATGCGCACCAGCCAGTCAGCAATCCGTTGATTTTCCTGACTCAGTAAGCGCCTGTATCGGTAGCAACATTCGCTGACGACGAAAGAGCTGACAGGCCAGACGGATACTGATCCCCCGGTGTTCAACTGCATGCAGAGCCATCTGCTTCCGGTCTGATGGCTTCACCACTTTTTTGCCATCGCTTCCTGAATAATTTCGGCCTTCAGACGCTCTTCAGCATACATTTTTTTTAGTCGGCGATTTTCTTCTTCAAGCTCTTTCAGTCGGCTCATCAGTGCAGCATCCATCCCGCCAAACTTTGAGCGCCATTTATAAAAACTGGCACTGCTGATGCCATGCTCCCGGCACAGTTCAGGAACCGGCGTACCCGCCTCAGCCTGTTTGAGAATGGTGATGATCTGACTGTCAGTAAAACGTGATCGTTTCATAGAAATCCCCCTGCATTCAGGTTAGGAGAAAATTCTACTTATGCATGCACTGGTTTTTCGGGGGGATTACCGTGCCAGCGCATAGTTTGGACTCATCAGCGATAACAGCGTGAGCGCGGTCAGCCCGCCTGCCGCATATTTGGCGGCGCGTTCCAGAAATTCACGTTTAGTGAGCTTGCCGTGGGCATAGTAATCATACAATTCTAATAATTCGGGCTGGAAGTCGGCGGCAGTCAGGCGTGTCATGGGGCATCCTTCGGTGTTGTGTTTGTATGTATTTGGTTGTGTAAATGTAGCAAAAATGCGTCTTGTTAGCGTAAAGAACCGGTGCTCACCACCATGAATGCTGATTGCTGTAACGCGATGACGAGCCTGGCGCTTTATTTTTTCGGTATCTCGTCGGCTGGTTCGATATTTATGCTGTATAGAGAAGAAAAAAAGTCGACCTTTGAGATCGACTTCTCTATAATCTTGCGACCCCACGTTACAACAAAGTTTTTTTCCCGAAACTTTAATCGCGCTGGCAATAGCTATTCGAAGGGGTAGGTTTGCTGGACTAGATAGCCGTGTGAACCTCAACACTATTTATTGAAGCGTTTGGGTGTTCACCAACGTGTAACTTAAATTGGGTAAGCTTTTAATGAAAACTTTTACAGCTAAACCAGAAACCGTAAAACGCGACTGGTACGTTGTTGACGCGAGCGGCAAAACTCTTGGCCGTCTGGCTACTGAACTGGCTCGTCGTCTGCGCGGTAAGCACAAAGCGGAATACACTCCGCACGTTGATACCGGTGACTACATCATCGTTCTGAACGCAGAAAAAGTTGCTGTAACCGGCAACAAACGTTCTGACAAAATGTACTACCATCACACCGGCCACATCGGTGGTATCAAAGAAGCGACCTTTGAAGAGATGATTGCCCGCCGTCCTGAGCGTGTAATTGAAATCGCGGTTAAAGGCATGCTGCCGAAGGGCCCGCTGGGTCGTGCTATGTACCGTAAACTGAAAGTTTACGCGGGTAACGAGCACAATCACGCGGCACAGCAACCGCAAGTTCTGGACATTTAATCGGGATTACAGGCAATGGCTGAAAATCAATACTACGGCACTGGTCGCCGCAAAAGCTCCGCCGCTCGCGTATTTATCAAACCGGGCAGTGGCAACATCGTTATCAACCAGCGTACGCTGGAACAGTACTTCGGTCGTGAAACGGCTCGCATGGTCGTTCGTCAGCCGCTGGAACTGGTCGACATGGTTGGCAAACTGGACTTGTACATCACCGTTAAAGGTGGTGGTATCTCTGGTCAGGCCGGCGCTATCCGTCACGGTATCACTCGTGCGCTGATGGAATACGACGAGTCTCTGCGTTCTGAACTGCGTAAAGCTGGCTTCGTTACCCGTGACGCTCGTCAGGTTGAACGTAAGAAAGTCGGTCTGCGTAAAGCACGTCGCCGTCCGCAGTTCTCCAAGCGTTAATTTCTGGCTGCCTGGCAGCGAAATCAATGCAGAAAAACCCGGTGCTTGTCTCCGGGTTTTTTTTTGCACACCGTCAAGGCATGAAAAATGCGTTGTGATTACAGCGGGTTATTCATGAAAGTGTGCTTATCCCCCCACAAAACAAACAGAATCTGGTACACTATCTGCCGGTTTTTGTGCCTGCTTGCCAGCGAACGATTTTAACAGAACGACAAACGTCGTCCGGTTTTCTCGTCCAGAGAAAGCCAAACGCGGCAGGGCCTGCAGGATCATACGATCGGTTATTCGCCGTATTTTTTCGATAACTTGGAGGTTTTCATGGCTGTCGCTGCCAACAAACGTTCGGTGATGACGCTGTTTTCCGGTCCGTCCGACATCTTTAGCCATCAGGTCCGCATTGTGCTGGCCGAGAAAGGGGTAAGTGTCGAGATTGAACAGGTAGACATGGATAATCTGCCGCAGGATCTTATTGACCTCAACCCTTACGGTTCTGTTCCTACACTGGTTGATCGTGAGCTCACGCTGTATGAATCTCGCATCATTATGGAGTACCTGGATGAACGTTTTCCTCATCCGCCGTTGATGCCGGTTTATCCGGTGGCGCGTGGCAATAGCCGCCTGATGATGCATCGTATCGAGCAGGATTGGTACTCACTGATGAAAACCATCGAGCGCGGTAATGCGCAAGAGGCAGAGGCTGCGCGCAAGCAGTTGCGTGAAGAGTTGCTGGCTATCGCCCCGGTTTTCAACGAAGCGCCTTATTTCATGAGTGAAGAGTTCAGCCTGGTGGATTGCTATCTGGCACCGCTGTTGTGGCGTTTGCCGCTGCTGGGCATTGAACTGAGCGGTTCGGGTGCCAAAGAGCTGAAGGGTTACATGACCCGTGTGTTTGAACGTGATGCATTCCTCGCTTCGTTGACCGAAGCCGAGCGGGAAATTCGGTTACAAGCCAGAGGGTAATGACATGACGTTGTCTCAGCTCTCTGCGCGCCGGCCCTATTTATTACGCGCGTTCTATGACTGGCTGCTGGATAATCAACTGACGCCTCATTTGGTCGTTGATGTCACGGTTCCCGGCGTGCAGGTGCCGATGGAGTTTGCCCGCGATGGCCAGATTGTGCTGAATATTGCGCCGCGCGCGGTGGGCAATTTGGAACTGGCGGATGACTGCGTACGTTTTAATGCACGTTTTGGCGGTGTGCCCCGGCAGGTATTTGTGCCGATGGCCTCTGTGATGGCGATTTATGCCAGAGAAAATGGCGCTGGCACCATGTTTGAGCCAGAACCTGCGTATGAGGCCGTTGAGGAGTTTGCGCCTCAGTCAGCGGACGACGAGGATGCCAAGCCGACGTTGATGTCGGTCGTAGACAATCCATCGTCTGCCGATACTCAGCCAGAGCAGCCGGATAATGAGCCGCCCTCGCCACCCAGAGGGGGCAGACCCGCGCTACGTGTTGTTAAGTAGCGTGATTTCGGCGTAAATCATCCGAATTAGAAAAGGCACATGACAGTGCCTTTTTTGTTTTCCGTTTTTGACTCTAGCCATCATCGATAATGAGCACGTTTCTTTCGTGCGCGGTGAAGAAAAAAGGCAAGGCAGTTTCCTGCCTTGCCTGTTGCCATAAACCGGTGAGTAGCGGTTTAGACTTTAGACTTCCAGATAGTTCATGATGCCGTCAGCGGCTTTACGCCCTTCTGCAATCGCTGTGACTACCAGATCAGAGCCGCGCACGGCGTCACCACCGGCGAAAATTTTCGGGTTTGATGTCTGGAACGCGCTATCGCTTTGTTCCGGTGCGACGATGCGCCCTTGTGCATCAAGCTCGACGCCATGCTCTGCCAGCCAGGCCATTTGGTGCGGACGGAAACCAAACGCCATGATAACGGCATCCGCTTCCAGCACATGCTCGGAACCGGCAACCGGTTCTGGGCGGCGACGGCCATTGGCATCCGGTGCGCCCAGTTCCGTTCTGACCATGCGCACGCCGCACACTTTACCCGAACCATTGATTTCAATACTCAGCGGTTGCAGGTTAAAGCGAAATTCCACACCCTCTTCGCGTGCATTTTTCACTTCACGTTTGGAGCCCGGCATGTTTTCTTCATCGCGGCGGTAAGCACAGGTGACATGAGTCGCGCCCTGGCGAATCGATGTGCGTACACAGTCCATCGCGGTGTCGCCACCACCCAATACCACGACGCGTTTGCCTTGCATAGAGGTGTAGGGTTCCTGCTCGCTGTTGGCGAATCCCATCAGGTGCTTGGTGTTGCCAATCAGGAACGGTAACGCATCATAGACGCCGCTGGCGTCTTCGTTTTCCAGCCCGCCGCGCATTGACTGATAGGTACCGACGCCGAGGAACACTGCATCGTATTGTGCCAACAGGTCGCTTAATGACACATCTTTACCGATTTCGGTATTGAGGCGGAACTCCATCCCCATATCGGTGAAGATTTCGCGCCGTTTGGTCATCACCTCTTTTTCCAGCTTGAAGGCAGGAATACCGAAGGTCAGCAACCCGCCGATTTCCGGGTGCCTATCATACACGACCGCTTTGACGCCGTTACGTGTCAGCACATCGGCACACGCAAGGCCCGCCGGGCCTGCGCCGATAATCGCCACACGTTTTCCGGTCGGCTGCACTGAGGACATATCTGGCCGCCAGCCCATTTCAATGGCTTTATCGTTGATGTAGCGTTCGATATTGCCGATGGTGACAGCACCGAATTCGTCGTTTAGGGTGCAGGAGCCTTCGCATAAGCGATCTTGCGGACAAACGCGACCACACACTTCCGGCAGGCTGTTGGTCTGGTGAGACAGTTCAGCCGCTTCGATAATGCGGCCTTCGTTCGCCAGTTTCAGCCAGTTCGGAATGTAGTTATGAACCGGGCATTTCCATTCACAGTAAGGGTTGCCGCAAGCCAGGCAGCGATCTGCCTGGGCTTTGGACTGGCTTTCCGAGAACGGTTCGTAAATTTCGACAAACTCGATTTTACGGATTTTCAGCGGTTTCTTGGGCGGATCAACGCGCTGTAAGTCGATAAACTGATAAACATTCTGACTCATGATGACCTCTTACTGCGCCTGAACCCGCAGCTCCGCTGCGGAACGACTACGATGACCCAACAACGCTTTCACATCACTTGATTTCGGCTTCACCAGCGCGAACCGGGAGGCCCATTCCGGCCAGTTAGCGAGAATTTCTTCACCGCGTTGTGAGCCGGTGTGCTGGACATGCTCGGTAATCAATCCACGCAGGTGTTCTTCGTGGATTGCCAGATTCTCGACATCCAACACTTCCACCAGTTCAGGGTTGACGCGCTTGCGGAATTCGCCGTCGTCATCCAGCACGTAGGCAAAGCCACCGGTCATACCGGCGCCAAAGTTAACGCCGGTGCGACCCAGAATACAGACGATACCGCCAGTCATGTATTCACAGCCGTTATCGCCGATCCCTTCCACCACGGTGATAGCCCCGGAGTTACGCACCGCGAAACGCTCGCCAGCGCGGCCCGCAGCAAACAGTTTGCCGCCGGTAGCTCCATACAGACAGGTATTACCGATGATGCTGGCTTCATGGCTACGGAAGGCTGACCCGACCGGTGGGCGCACCGAAATGACGCCGCCTGCCATGCCTTTACCCACGTAGTCGTTGGCATCCCCGGTGAGGGATAACTCAACGCCACCGGCATTCCACACGCCGAAGCTCTGGCCTGCCGTACCGGTAAAGTAGGCTTTGATAGGATCGCTCGCCAGGCCCTGATCGCCGTGTTTCGCCGCGATAGCGCCAGAGAGCGTCGCGCCGACAGAACGGTCGGTGTTACGGATGTCAAAATAGAGCGCCTTGCTCTGTCGGGCATCCACATGCGCTTGCGCCTGCTCAACCAAGGCGGCATTGAGCAGCCCTTTGTCGAACGGCGGGTTGCTCTCTGTGCAATACAGCGCTTTACCCGGCTGCGGCGTTACGGTGTGCAGCATCGGCGACAAATCGAGTTTATTTTGTTTCGCGGTCAGGCCATCAAGCTCGACCAGCAAATCGGTACGACCAATCAGGTCAACCAAACGCGGCACGCCCAGTTCGGCCATCAGCTCACGGGTTTCGCGGGCGATAAAGGTGAAGTAATTCACCACGCGCTCCGGCAGGCCGTGATAGTGATCGCGACGCAGTTTGTCATCCTGAGTGGCTACACCGGTGGCGCAGTTGTTCAGATGGCAAATACGCAGGTATTTACAGCCCAGCGCCACCATCGGGCCGGTACCGAAACCGAAGCTTTCCGCACCCAAAATCGCCGCTTTTACAATATCCATACCGGTTTTCAGGCCGCCATCGACTTGCAGACGGATTTTGTGGCGCAGGCCGTTGGCCACCAGCGCTTGCTGGGTTTCGACCAGACCCAGCTCCCACGGGCAACCGGCGTATTTCACCGACGTCAGCGGGCTGGCACCGGTACCGCCGTCATAACCGGCGATAGTAATCAGGTCGGCATAGGCTTTTGCTACACCGGTGGCGATAGTCCCGACACCCGGTTCAGAGACCAGTTTGACGGAGATCATCGCTTTCGGGTTGACCTGTTTCAGGTCGAAAATCAACTGCGCCAGATCTTCTATCGAATAGATATCATGGTGCGGCGGTGGTGAAATCAGGGTCACACCCGGAACGGAATAACGCAGACGTGCGATATACGGGGTAACTTTATCGCCCGGCAACTGGCCGCCTTCACCCGGTTTCGCCCCTTGCGCCACCTTAATTTGAATCACATCGGCGTTGATGAGATAGGCCGGTGTCACACCAAAACGGCCTGAAGCGACCTGTTTGATGCGCGAAACCTTATTGGTGCCGTAACGGGCCGGGTCTTCACCGCCTTCACCGGAGTTGGAGTAACCGCCGATGCTGTTCATGGCTTGCGCCAGTGATTCATGGGCCTCCGGGCTTAATGCCCCGATAGACATCGCGGCTGTATCAAAGCGCTTGAACAGCTCGTTTTCCGCTTCAACCTGCTCAAGAGCAATTGCTGCGCCTTCCTTCGGTTTTATTGCCAGCAAGTCGCGCAGCATAGACGCCGGACGCTCATTGACCAGCTTGGCGTACTGCTGATAGTCGCTGTACTCGCCGCTTTGTACGGCGGTTTGCAGCGTTTTCACCACATCCGGGTTATAGGCATGGTATTCGCCGCCATAGACGAATTTGAGCAAACCACCCTGATCCAACTGCTTGCGTTTGAGCCACGCGCGTTTCGCCAGATTTTGCAGGTCTTGCTCGAAATCGCTGAAGTTAGCGCCGCTGATACGACTGACAACGCCCTGGAAGCAGCGTGAAGCGACATCCTGATGCAGGCCGACCGCTTCAAACAGTTTTGAACAGCGATAAGAGGCGATGGTGGAAATCCCCATCTTCGACATTATCTTGTACAGGCCTTTGTTGATGCCGTTGCGATAGTTCTGCATCACCGTGCGGTACGGTTTGTCGATGGTGTGGTTATCCACCATCCGCGCCAGCGTTTCATAGGCCAGATACGGGTAGACAGCGGTTGCGCCGAAGCCCAGCAACACCGCGAAGTGGTGCGGGTCGCGCGCGCTGGCGGTTTCAACAATGATGTTGGCGTCGCAACGCAGGCTCTTTTCGACCAAACGGGCCTGAATCGCCCCGACAGCCATCGGCGCGGGCACCGGCAGACGGTCTTGCGCAATGCCACGGTCAGTCAGCACCAGCAATACGGCACCGGCACGGACTTTGTATTCCGCTTCGTCACACAGTTTTTCGACCGTTTCCTGCAACGAACGCTGTTTGGGATCGAAGGTGATATCGATCTTCTCAGCGCGATAGTGCTCAGGATCCTGATTGATCAACTGAATGAAATCGGAGTAGAGCAGGATCGGTGATTTGAAGCTCAGGCGGTGTGCCTGGCCTTCGGCTTCGCAGAACACGTTCATCTCACGGCCAATACAGGTCGCCAGTGACATCACATGTGCTTCGCGCAGCGGGTCGATAGGCGGGTTTGTCACCTGGGCGAACTGCTGGCGGAAATAATCATAGATAATACGTGGGCGGCTCGATAGCACGGCAAACGGCGTATCATCGCCCATAGAGCCGGTTGCTTCCTGACCGTTCTCACCGAGCACGCGGAGCACCTGATCCAGCTCTTCAAAGCTGTAACCGAACTGTTTCTGATAGGTTTCCAGCAAGCCATCGTCGAATTCACGGCTACCGACCTGATCGTCCGGCAGCTCTTCGAACGGCACCAGACGCTTAACGTTTTTCTCCATCCACTCTTTGTACGGATGGCGGCTTTTCAGGTCGTCATCGGTTTCGGTAGAGTGCAGGATACGGCCAGTGCGGGTGTCGATAACCATCAGCTCGCCGGGGCCGACGCGGCCTTTTTCCACCACTTCGTCAGGCTGGTAATCCCAGATACCCACTTCGGAGGCACAGGTAATCAGCTTGTCTTTGGTGATGACATAACGCGCCGGACGCAGGCCGTTACGGTCAAGGTTACAGGCAGCGTAGCGACCATCGGACAACACCAGACCGGCCGGGCCATCCCACGGCTCCATGTGCATGGAGTTGAAGTCGAAGAAGGCGCGCAGTTCCGGGTCCATGTTCGGGTTGTTCTGCCAGGCCGGCGGCACCAGCAGGCGCATGGCACGTACGATATCCATACCCCCGGCAAGGAACAGTTCCAGCATGTTGTCCAGCGACATGGAATCTGAGCCGCTCTCATCAACAAACGGCGCTGCATCCAGCAAATCGGGAATCAGCGGGGTCTTGAATTTGTAGGCACGAGCGCGAGCCCACTGGCGGTTGCCGGTAATAGTGTTGATTTCACCATTGTGTGCCAGATAGCGGAACGGCTGCGCCAGCCGCCAGCGCGGTACGGTATTGGTTGAGAAGCGTTGATGGAACAGACAGATGGCTGATTCCAGACGCAGGTCAGCCAGATCCAGATAAAATCTCGGCAGGTCGGCAGGCATGCACAGACCTTTATAGATATTCACCAGATTGGAGAGGCTGCACACATAGAAATCTTTATCCTGCACGCGCTTTTCAATACGGCGGCGCGCCATAAACAGGCGGCGTTCCATATCGCGCGGACGCCAGCCAGCTGGCGCATTGACAAAAATCTGTTCGATGCGAGGTAATGAGGAGAGCGCGATTTCACCCAATACATCGGGGTTAGTCGGCACTTCACGCCAACCCAACACTGACAGGGTCTCATTTTGCAGCTCTTCTTCTACGATTCGGCGGGTTGCGCGGGCTTTCTCCTCATCCTGACTGAGAAAAAGCATACCGACCGCATAATTGTTGGCCAACCGCCAACCATGCTCTTTTGCCACTAAGCGGAAGAAGCGGTCAGGTTTTTGCAGCAACAGGCCACAGCCGTCGCCCGTTTTGCCGTCAGCAAGGATCGCGCCACGGTGTTGCATACGCGCCAGTGCGTGAATCGCCGTGCGCACAACCTTGTGGCTCGGTTCACCTTCTATATGGGCGATCAATCCGAAACCACAGTTGTCTCTTTCATGGGATGCATCGTACAACATATCTCAGTGAACCTCCCCAGGCTCTTGTAGGACTCTCATCATCACTCAAATCACCACCGGTGACGGCTGTTTTTACCGCGCACTAACCGAGAGCGACCCGTGCACTGCACCATAATGGTTTCAGTGGTATGCGCCGCTCTCTTTGTCTTGCCTCTCGTAAGGTCTCACAAGTGGTGTGACTTGCGTGATGAGGGAGTCTTCTTCTTACTGCATAAATATGACGAGACGTTCGCTCGTCAGGAAAGCTTCCAGCGGATTCCCAAATTAACGATAAACCCGGTTCAGGTCAAATCTCACGCCTGAAAGAGTGCTTTAGGGATAATATTTGCTTATGTTTATGAAATAAAAGGAATTTTTTAATAAAAATAAGATGTTGGCGAGCGAAGTGGAGACCGTGAATTGTGAGCGCTATCACTATGCAATTAGCGAGTTTTTGTCTGAGCATGCTATGCATATCCGACTTTATGGCACGTTATCCTGTTTGTTGCGTTTTTTTTGCTTTATGCCACTGTTTTTTAGTTGATGCTCATCTTTTAATGGAGTGCGCGTCGTGGATAAGAAAAATTAATCAGGGATGCCATGATTTTATTTTCAAAAAAAACGAATAAAAATGCAATTATGTAAGCCGGGACGGATTGATCGCGGTCATCGCCGTTTTCAGGCGTAAAAGGTAGGCTGATTTTTTATGAAATGAAGAATCAGAATATGCAATTGCAAAAATTAATCAATATGTTTGGTGGTGATCTTCAGCGCCGTTATGGCGAAAAGATTCATAAACTGACATTACACGGTGGATTTAGTTGCCCAAACCGTGATGGCACATTGGGACGAGGCGGCTGTACGTTTTGCAATGTCGCGTCATTTGCCGATGAACACATGCAGCAGCAGAGTATTGCCGACCAACTTGCGGCACAAGCCGGAAAAGTTAATCGCGCAAGCCGTTATCTGGCTTATTTTCAGGCCTATACCAGCACTTATGCCGAGGTACAGGTTTTGGCTGCCATGTATCGTCAGGCGTTGGCTCAGGCTGATATGGTTGGCCTGTGCGTCGGCACCCGGCCCGATTGTGTGCCGGACGCCGTGTTGGATCTCCTTTCTGCGTATCGAGAGCAAGGCTATGAAGTGTGGCTGGAGCTCGGCCTGCAAAGCGCGCACGATCGCACACTGCGTCGTATTAATCGCGGACATGATTTCACCTGCTATCAGCACACCGTAAAGCGCGCCCGTGACAGAGGGCTGAAAGTCTGTACGCATTTGATTGTCGGGCTGCCGGGTGAAGGTGCCCCCGACTGTCTGGAAACGCTGTTGCGGGTGGTCGAGGCGGGTGTCGAAGGGATAAAACTGCATCCGTTACATGTGGTGACAGGCAGCGTGATGGCCAAAGCATGGCAGGCGGGACGTTTGTCGGCTTTGCCGCTGGAGCAGTATGTGGCGATTGCCGGAGAGATGATTCGCCACACGCCGCCGGATGTGGTCTATCACCGTATTTCTGCCAGTGCCCGTCGGCCAACCTTACTGGCGCCGCTATGGTGTGAAAACCGCTGGACCGGCATGGTTGGCGTTCACGATTATCTCCTCAAGCAGGGTGCGCAGGGTTCCGCGCTGGGGCAGCCGTTTCATTACACACAGAGTTAACCTTCAGTACCGCTCGCAAATTAGCCGCACATTTACCGCCGGCATGATTTTTTTACGGTATCATTTCCGTGTTGATGATTAAGGAAAACTGCTATGAGACAAATCAGGCTGCTGGCTCAGTATTATGTGGATTTGATGGTCAAACTGGGGCTGGTTCGTTTTTCTTTGCTGCTGGCGTCGGTATTGGTGTTATTGGCGTTAGTGGTACAGATGGCAGTGACGCTGCTGCTGACGGGCAAAGTTGAAGATATCGATGTCGTGCGTTCAATCTTCTTCGGGTTACTCATTACGCCCTGGGCGGTGTATTTCTTGTCCGTTGTGGTGGAACAACTGGAAGAGTCGCGTCAACGCTTATCCCGCCTGGTCGCCAAGCTTGAAGAAATGCGCCAGCGCGATCAGGAACTGAATGAGCAATTACAGGGCAATATTGCCCAATTGAATCAGGAAATCAGCGATCGTATTAAGGCTGAGGAAGCCCGTTTGTTGATGGTGGCCAAATTGCGCGAGGAGATGGCGCGGCGTGAGCAGGCCCAGCGAGAACTGGAACAGCAGTCAGCCTTGCTGCGGTCTTTCTTGGATGCCTCACCGGATCTGGTGTACTACCGCAACGAAAACAAAGAATTCTCCGGCTGTAACCGGGCGATGGAGTTGCTGCTTGGCAAGAGCCAGAAACAGCTTATCGGGCTGACGCCCAAAGATGTCTATCCGCCAGATATTGCCGAGAAAGTGATGGAAACGGATGAAAAAGTCTTCCGTCATAACGTCTCGCTGACGTACGAACAATGGCTGGTTTATCCCGATGGGCGCAAGGCCTGTTTTGAGCTGCGTAAAGTGCCTTTTTACGACCGCATGGGTAAACGTCACGGGCTGATGGGGTTTGGCCGCGATATTACCGAGCGTAAGCGCTACCAGGACGCGTTAGAGAACGCCAGCAGGGAGAAGACCACCTTTATCTCAACGATCAGCCACGAGCTTCGTACGCCGCTTAATGGCATTGTCGGGTTAAGTCGCATTCTGCTCGATACCCATCTGGACGCCGAGCAGCAAAAATACCTGAAAACCATTCATGTCAGTGCCATCACGCTTGGCAATATCTTCAACGATATTATCGAAATGGATAAACAAGAGCGGCGTAAAGTCCAGTTAGACAATCAACCGGTTGATTTTGTGGGCTTTGTGGTGGATCTGGAAAATCTGGGCGGGCTGTTGGCTCAACCCAAAGGGCTACAGCTGAAGATGGAACTGCATCAGCCGTTGCCTAAAACCATCATTACCGATGGAACGCGGCTGCGCCAAATCCTCTGGAACTTGCTCAGTAATGCGGTGAAGTTCACCCGTGAGGGCCATGTTTCTATACGGGTCTGGCATGAGCAAGGGGATCGTCTGCGCTTTGAGGTTGAAGACTCGGGAATGGGCATACCCGCAGATGAACTGGAGAAGATTTTCTCGATGTACTATCAGGTGAAAGACCAGCATGGCGGTAAACCGGCTACTGGCACCGGTATCGGCCTTGCGGTTTCTAAGCGTCTGGCGCAGAGCATGGGCGGTGATATCCATGTAACCAGTGACTTAGGTAAGGGGTCCTGCTTTACGCTGACAGTGAGCGCGCCAGTGGGTGATAGCGATGAGTCCGGTGACGATGAGCAGGATGAGCTGCCGCTGCCTGCGCTGCATGTGTTGTTGGTGGAAGACATTGAGCTAAACGTCGTAGTGGCGCGTTCGGTATTGGAAAAATTGGGTAGCAGCGTCGATGTGGCGATGACCGGGCAGGACGCGCTTGATATGTTCGACCCGGATGAGTTTGACCTGGTATTGCTGGATATTCAGCTGCCAGACATGACCGGGCTGGATGTGGCGCGCCGGTTGCGTGAGCGTTATCGCGATCGCGCTATGCCGCCGCTGGTGGCGCTGACGGCGAATGTGCTGAAAGATAAAAAAGAATATCTCGATGCCGGGATGGATGATGTCCTCAGTAAACCGCTGGCTGTACCGGCGCTGACGGCGGTTATCCAGCAGTATTGGGATCATCATGCTCAACCTGAGTGGGTTGAAGAGACGGTGGATAAAGACTCACTGCATGAGCGGATATTGGATATTCCGATGCTGGAGCAATATCTCGACCTGGTGGGGCCAGTGCTGATTCATCAAAGCCTGGCCATGTTTGAGCAGATGATGCCGGGATACCTGGCAATTCTTGAGTCCAATATGACGGCACGCGATCAGAAAGGCATTGCCGAAGAGGGGCACAAAATTAAAGGCGCGGCAGGCTCGGTGGGGCTACGTCATCTGCAACAGGTTGCGCAACAGATTCAAACGACGACATTACCCGCATGGTGGGACAACGTACAAGAGTGGGTGGATGAGTTGAAACACGACTGGCAGCAGGACGTTCAGGTATTGAAGGAATGGGTTTCAGAGGCTGAAAAAAAATGACCCCGACCGAAGCCGGGGTGCGCGAATTATGCGCCAACACCAGGGAAAGCTGTCCACTCGCGTTCGCTCTCAGATGTCATTGGTACGCAAGCGTTTGTGAAATCCCATCTTCTGGCAACACACACCATAGCAAATATGGCGTCGTTTGTTACAAGAATCATTAAAATGTGTGATGTAGATTAGTGTTTGTCAATCAAAAAATCAATTAGTTGATGTAATGAAATGAGGCTTGAGTGATGAAAAAAGTCGGTGTCGTACTCAGCGGATGTGGTGTTTATGATGGTTCAGAGATTCACGAAGTTGTCTTGACTCTGCTTGCAATTGATCGCGCTGGCGCGCGCGCCGTCTGTTTTGCGCCAGACAAGGATCAGATGCATGTGGTAAATCATTTGACCGGGGAGGAAACCGGTGAGAAACGCAATGTTTTAGCGGAGTCAGCCCGTATTGCCCGTGGTGACATCCTGCCATTATCCAGCGCCGATCCACAACAGCTTGATGCGCTGATTGTGCCCGGTGGCTTTGGTGCTGCAAAAAATTTGAGTGATTTTGCTGTGCGTGGTGCTGCCTGCGAAGTTGATAACGATCTGAAAATACTTACTCAGGGAATTCATAAGAAAAATAAACCAATTGGCTTTATTTGTATCGCTCCGGCACTCCTGCCAAAACTGCTCAATACTCCGGTGCAGCTTACAATTGGTCATGATGAGGCGACAGCTCAAGCTATCGCGGAGATGGGCGGTATACATGTTGTCTGCCCGGTTGACGATATCGTGGTGGATGTGGAAAACAAGGTTGTGACCACACCCGCCTACATGTTGGCTAACTCTATCGCAGAGGCGGCTGTCGGAATTGAGAAACTGGTGATGCGGGTTTTGGAACTCACACAATGAGTTTTTTCCGGCAACCCAGGCAGAATAGCGGCCTTAACCGAGGCTGGCGGCGCGTCAGGTGCTGTGCATTGCGCATACTCGGCGGCGTAGCGGCATGTTGGCTGGTCGCTATTGTTTTATTTGCTTTTTTGCCGGTTCCTTTTTCCGCTGTCATGGCAGACCGGCAGATTAGCGCCTGGCTTGATGGCGATTTCAGCTATGTTGCGCATTCTGACTGGGTTGCGATGGAGGATGTTGCCGCCGTCATGCCGTTGGCGGTGATTGCGGCTGAAGATCAAAAGTTTCCGCGCCACTGGGGGTTTGACTTTGAGGCCATTACTGCGGCCTTGCGGCATAACGAGCAGCACGAAAACCGTATTCGTGGCGCATCGACATTGTCACAACAGATGGTTAAAAACCTGCTGCTATGGGATGGTCGTAGCTGGCTGCGTAAGGGGCTGGAAGCCGGGCTAACGGTTGCCGTGGAAGTGGTTTGGACTAAACGGCGAATTTTGACGGTATATCTGAATATTGTTGAGTTTGGCCCCGGTATTTTTGGTATTGAAGCGGCCGCCCAGCGGTTTTTTAACAAACCGGCCAGTCGGCTGACGGCATCTGAGGCCGCGCTGCTCGCCGCCGTACTACCCAACCCTATCCGCTATCATGCCAACAAGCCGTCTGGTTATGTTGTTCGTCGTCAGCAATGGATTTTACGCCAGATGCATCAGATAGGCGGAGCCGGGTTTCTTGAAGCCAACCGTTTGTATTAATGCGCTGGAAACAGGCTCCTGATATCGGGTGGCTGTTTCCGTTTTTGTCGCCCATCAATACCGGTTTTTGCTTTCGCCATCAGTGTTAGCGTGCTGTCTGGCTTTTGTGCGTTAACGCAATAGCCAGCGGTTATTATCCTTTTTGTGGAAAAACTATCCATCATCTACAGTGTGGATGCCCTCCGGTTTTTGCGATGGGCCCAGGGGCCAATCGTTAAATCATTGGCGTGATATGATGGGGTGTTTCGAGAAAAAATCATACAAATCATAGCAGTGTAAAATAAGGGGGCGGCGATGCGACATGTCTTCATCTTGCTGATATCACTTTTATTATGCTGGAGTTCGGCAGGTTGGGGGGCGGGTGAGCCTCAAAACGACAATTCTTCTTATGTATTTTTGCAGCGTGAGGCGCTTGTTGAGGCCAGAGATCAACTGCAACAGCATCGTGCTCTTCCCCAGACGGAGCTGGCGTATCGGGAGCTGCTGCATGCAGCCGACCGTGCGCTGAAATCTCCGGTGATGTCGGTTACTCAAAAACTTTCAATACCCCCAAGCGGCGATCGGCATGATTACCTGAGCCTTGCGGCTTACTGGTGGCCAGACCCGCATCAAAAAGAGGGGGTGCCCTGGATACGACGTGACGGTGAAGTGAATCCGGCAACCAAAAATGAGCAGACGGATGCCGTGCGTTTGGCGACATTTACTCAACGAGTCTGGGTACTGTCGCTGGCATGGTATTTTTCGGGGAAGCCTGAATATGCAAATAAAGCGATTACCCTGATTCGTGCCTGGTTTATTAGCCCGGAAACACGTATGAACCCTAACCTGAATTATGCGCAGGCGATAACCGGGCGTAATTCAGGTCGCGGTGCGGGGGTTTTAGATGGGCGCTATTTTGCCACCCGAATGGTTGATGCGCTGCTGATACTGCGTCAATCCCCTGGCTGGCGTCATGAAGATGAGCAGTCGCTCCGGCAATGGATGACAGATTATTTGTCATGGTTACAAAACAGCCCTTCCGGTAAGCAGGAGTCAACGGCAAAAAATAATCATGGCAGTTGGTATGCCGTGCAGGTTGCCGGGATAGCTGCCTATCTCGGTAAGCCTGAAACGGTTAATGCAATGATAGCGCTGGCGCGGAAAAAACTGGCGCATCAGCTGTCGGCAGACGGTTCACAACCGGAAGAACTGGCCCGCACCCGCTCATTTCATTACAGCCTCTTTAATTTACAGGCTGCCAGCCTGATGGCGATGTTGGCAGAGCGCGATGGGGAAGATCTGTGGCAGGCGCTGACCCCTCAGGGGAGTAGCCTATTGGCTGCGCTTGATTTTATGGCGCCTTACCTCGATGTCCATCGCCCGTGGCCCTATAAAACGATGGGCAGAGAGGGCGCGGCGTTGATTCCTCTCATGTTGCAGGCTGAACGAGCAACAGGCTCGCTGCGTTATCAGGCGATTCTCCATCAGGCGGGGTTTATGCCATTTTTGCGTGGCGAATGGGATGGTGCGCCCGATCCCGGTGCCGATGTGCGCAGAGAAAGCTGGCTGTTGTCGCAGCCGAGGCAGCGCGCCGATAATTCACAGCATAACAAGTAGGGTGCAGCAAGCGTGGCGCTGAGGTTTAATTTTGATGAGGGCAGCAATTGCTGCCCTGAATACAGTGGGGCGATGGATACCGTTTGTTAGTCGAGGTAGCCAAAAGCGGTGGTGACATGTTTAACGCCACTGACCTTGCTGACGATTTCTGCCGCTGACGTGCCTTCACGGCGTGTAACCAGGCCGAGCAGGAACACTTCGCTGTTCTCTGTTGTTACCTTCACATTGGAGGATTTTACGGTATCGCTGGCGAGCAATTGCGAACGAACCTTGGTCGTGAGCCAGGTGTCCATTGATGCGGTTCCCAGAGAGATAGGCGCGCCTTTACGAATTTCGTTGTACACCTCGGTGGTGCCTTCTACGCCCATTGCAATTTGTTTAGCCCGGTTTGCCAGCTCCATATTGTTTGTCTGGCCGGTCAGTAGCACTTTGCCCTGATAGGCGGTCACGGAAACCCGGGCTTCTTTGCTTAACTGGGTATCTTTACCCAGCGCGTTGGAGACCCTGACTTCGAGTGTGCCATCATCAACCTGGGTGCCGACGGTGCGGGGATCGGTTGCTGATTTGGTCGCCACTGCCGCACTGCCGACCGCGACTGCGCCAATGCAGCCTTGCAGCATCAGGCAGGCTGACAGCATGGCAATGCAATAAAAGATCCTCATGGAGCACTCCTTAATCGTTTTGGTGTGGGAAAAGTGTGTTATCGATTAGATCGCACAAGCAGTTAACCGTCAGCATGTGAACTTCCTGAATACGGGCGCTGCGATGAGAAGGAATGCGAATTTCGACATCTTGCTGCCCTAACAACCCAGCCAGCTCTCCACCATCGTGCCCGGTCAGCGCGACGATGGTCATATCGCGGGTGACGGCGGCCTCTACCGCTTTGACGATATCCCGGCTGTTACCGCGTGTTGATATCGCCAGAAGCACATCCCCTGCCTGGCCTAATGCACGCACTTGCTTGGCGTACACCTCTTCGTGCAGGCGATCGTTGGCTATCGCTGTTAAGACCACATTATCGGCATTAAGTGCGATTGCTGGCAGGCTCGGGCGCTCGGTTTCGAAACGATTGATCATACTGGCGGCAAAATGCTGTGCGTTGGCCGCAGAGGTGCCGTTGCCACAACACAGGATTTTGTTGCCATTAAGCAGAGATTGCACCATCGCCATTGCCGCACGTGAAATGGCATCCGGTAGCGCTTCAGCAGCGGCAATCTGGGTTTGGATACTCTCGGTAAAACAGCCTTTAATTCTCTCCAGCACGTTTTTTTAACCTGTCTTGATGTTGAAAATCACACTGTTATTCAGGCTGACCAAATGCATTAGCCAACCATTCGACCTGTGTTCCTGTGATGGCAATAACATCGAAGCGGCAATCGGCAGTTTCGAGGCTTTGCCCTTGATGTGACAACCATAGCGCTGCTGCACGTAACACATGCTGCTGTTTCTGCCGGGTTACGCTGGCGGCTGCACCGCCAAACATGCTGTTGCGGCGATAACGCACCTCGACAAATACCCAGGTTGCGCCATCGCGCATGATCAAATCCAGCTCACCGCCGCGAAACGCGACATTGGCGGCGATAAAAGCAAGCCCGGCGCGCTCGAGGTAGTGGCGGGCCAGTTGTTCGTACTGGCCGCCGGTCATGCGCTGGTTCAGGATGCAGGCACCAACTGGCCCTGACGGAATTGCAGCCAGGTCAGTTTGCGGTTGATAACGCAATCCGCTGTGTTGGTGCCGAGCGTTCCGGTTGCGCCGGATAAGGCCGCCCCAGGTTGATGTAGCTGGGCGAAGTTGTTCGCAAGCTTCCAGGCATCCATGCCCATAGCGAACAACCTGACCAGTGAGTAATCGTTGCGGAACTGGTTGCTGGCCTGTTGCATCAATGCCGGGCTTGCCCCCGTTAACAGCGGAATATCACTGAACTGTAGCCCTTCCATCTCAAAGCGGAAATCCGGGCCGAGGCCTGCCTGATAACTGCGAGAGCTGGCATAGAGCGCCGGACGGCTCGCGCCTTTATTACGCATGTCTATCATCGGTTTGAGTAACGCCAACTCATCCGGCGTTGCGATAAGATAGACTGCGTCCACGTTACCATCGCTGGTGACATTCGCAATCGGCGGAGCCTGATTCGGAATAGTTAACCCACCTACCGTTGTTGTCGCCGCTGGCGCAGCGGTTGCGGTTTGTACCGGTTGCCCATTAAGCGGGATGCCCGCGCCGCTATTTAGCGCCTGTTTTAACTCATAAACGCCGCCAGTGCGCTGTTGCAGTACCACGCCGCCGCCTTGCTGTTGCCAGGATTTAGCGAATGCCGCCACGACGCGATCGCCCAGATTACCGCGCGGAGCCATAATCAGCGGGTGCTGTTTGCCCTGTTTACGCATGAACTGGGCGGCATCTGCCGCTTCATCTTCCGGTGAAAGGGCGAAATAACAGATATTTGGATTCGGCTGGATACGTTCTGGTTGATTAAGCGCCAGTATATTCAGCGTAGGATTCAGGCTGGGCAGTTGTTCTACTTCATTTTTTAGCAGAGGCCCGACAAGGGTGGTTGCACCGTCTTTTTGCGCCTGAGCAATCACATTCGCCAGCGACTGATTCGACGTATCATACACTCTGACAGGGACGCTGCTGGCAGCGGCTACTGGCGGAATAACGGCAGGCGCGGGGGTGACGGGTGCCATCACGGGCGTGGCTGTCGGCGTAGTGCCAGCCGCTGCGACGGGTAACGTCGGGGTGGATGGCGCGGGCATATCCAACGTCGCCTGGCCGCTTTTGGCCGCGCTGAAGCCTTGCTGAATGGCATTGGCAAATACCTGAGCCTGACCGTTCAGGGGGAGCAGTAATGCGATGACGTTAGCGCCGCTGGCAGGCGCTGCGACCCCCGGCTGTGCCGCCGCCTGTGCGCTACCGCCGAGTGGCGAGGGTAACTGTTTGGCCGCAGGGTGGCGAGGGTAGCGTTTTTTCCAGTCATCAATCGCGGCTTGCAAATCGCTTGGAACCTGCGCTTTGGTTTGCCAGAGATTGAGCAAATCAAGCCAGCCTTGCAGGGTATTTTCATCGACGTTAATCACCATCGAGGATAAATCCTGCGGGGATAAACGCGTCAGCGCAGCCCATGTCTGGTCGATATTGTTTTGATGCGCATCACCTTGCAACAGCGGCTCCTGGCCGATGTAAGCGCGGATCAGCGCAAGCGAAGGCTGGTTTTGTCCAGCTTTAATCAGCGTCTGGTAGTAACGCTCTTGCTGTTGGGCGGAGAGTGTTTTTGCATCCAGCTGCGCCAGTAGCGTATTGGCGGCGCTCATATCGTTTTGCGCGCTGGCGAGCTCTGCCGTCAGCAGGCGCTGCTCCTGGCGTTGCTTGTCGTTCAATGGCGATGGCAGGGTGTTGAGCAGGTTATTGGCCTGCGCAAGTTTACCTTCCTGAACCAGGGCATGAATCGCAAGTAATTGCCAGTCAGCCTTGGTATTATCACCGCTTTGCTGCATCTGCTGTAGGTAGTAGTCAGAGGATGCACCGGCCTTGCCCTCTGCGAGCTGTGTCGTTGCAGGGCCTTGCGGGGCCTGGCTGGGACAGCCAGCGAGAAATAGCGCCGCCAACATGACAGGAATCAAACGGCCTGCATGGGCTCGGACAGAATTTAACGGAAGCATACTGTATCCAGTGATGTTTTAACGATGCTCAATATTAAATCGGCAACCCGGATGAAACAATGAATCAAGACCAACAAGCTCAGATTTCCGCCTCAACGCTCTATATTGTGCCTACGCCCATCGGCAATCTGGCTGATATCACGCAGCGCGCGCTGGCGGTGCTGCAACAGGTTGATCTTATTGCAGCAGAAGATACCCGTCATACCGGTTTATTGTTACAACATTTCGCGATTAATGCGCGCCTGTTCGCACTCCACGATCATAATGAGCAGCATAAGTCCGAACAATTGCTAACCCGTTTGCAGCAGGGAATGAGTATTGCACTGGTGTCGGATGCCGGTACGCCGCTGATTAACGACCCCGGCTACCATCTGGTGCGCCGCTGTCGTGAAGCTGGCATTCGCGTGGTGCCGCTGCCGGGGCCATGTGCTGCTATTACCGCGTTATCCGCCGCCGGTTTGCCCTCTGACAAGTTCTGTTACGAGGGGTTCTTACCGGCGAAAACCAAAGCGCGTCAGGATACGTTACGGGCGTTATCCGAAGAGCCCAGAACGCTGATTTTTTATGAATCCACCCACCGTCTGCTCGACAGTTTGCAGGATATGGTCGAGGTCTGGGGGCCGGAGCGTTATGTGGTGCTGGCCAGGGAACTGACCAAAACCTGGGAGTCCATTTACGGGGCACCGGTTGCGCAGTTGCTGGCGTGGGTGCTGGAGGATGAAAACCGTCGTAAAGGCGAAATGGCGCTCATTGTTGAGGGTCATCAGCCGGACGAGGAGGCGTTACCGGCAGCGGTGTTGCGCACCTTGCACTTGCTGCGTGCCGAGCTGCCGTTGAAGAAAGCTGCGGCGTTGACGGCCGAAATTCATGGCGTGAAAAAGAATGCGTTGTATCGCTATGCGCTGGAGCAGGACGGCGACGACGATAATCAGGGATGACAAGCGCGGCGATTTGCCCTATTATCCGCGCCGAAGTTGACCAGACAGTCGCCGCTTTGTTGCCGTCCTCCGTAAGGGGGAGACAGATGAAGGGGAGGAAAGTCCGGGCTCCATAGGGCAGGGTGCCAGGTAACGCCTGGGGGGGAAACCCACGACCAGTGCAACAGAGAGCAAACCGCCGATGGCCCGCGCAAGCGGGATCAGGTAAGGGTGAAAGGGTGCGGTAAGAGCGCACCGCGCGGCTGGTAACAGTCCGTGGCACGGTAAACTCCACCCGGAGCAAGGCCAAATAGGGGTTCACATGGTACGGCCCGTACTGAACCCGGGTAGGCTGCTTGAGCCAGTGAGTGATTGCTGGCCTAGATGAATGACTGTCCACGACAGAACCCGGCTTATCGGTCAACTTCACCTCATCGCTAACCCCCGCAGGTACAGCCTGACGGGGGTTTTTTCTACGCTTTACTCTCGGTGTATCAAGGTATTTCTCGGTTTATCAAGGTATTCGTCATCAATAGCCGTTAGCTGTTCGTGTGGCTTGCGGCGTTCATGCCAACATCATCAAATTTATTGACAATCATCATCACCGGAATCCGACAGCTTCGGCGAAACAGTAGCGGTAAAGTAACAAACATAGGTCGTTGAGACGTTCACTTTGTTACTAAGGATATCGCTATGAGCACTTCCCGGATGCCAGCACTGTTTTTGGGCCACGGTAGCCCGATGAATGCGTTGGAAGACAATGAGTATACGCAGGCCTGGGGGACGCTCGGAGCAACGATACCTCGTCCGAAAGCAATTGTGGCGGTCTCAGCGCACTGGTATACCCGAGGTACCGCCGTAACCGCGATGGATAAACCCCGGACTATTCATGATTTTGGCGGTTTTCCGCAGGCGTTGTTCGATACGCAGTATCCTGCGCCTGGGGCACCGGATGTCGCCAGACGCATTCAGGAATTGCTGGCACCGGTCTCGGTGTTTGCCGATTATCAAGAGTGGGGGTTGGATCATGGTTCATGGGGTGTACTGATCAAAGTCTATCCGCACGCTGATATTCCGGTGGTGCAGCTCAGTATTGATGGCACCAAGCCCCCGTCATATCACTACGAATTGGGGCGTAAACTGGCGGCGTTGCGTGATGAAGGCATTATGATTGTCGCCAGCGGTAACGTGGTGCACAACCTGCGTATGATTAAATGGCAGGGCGATGGCTCTGCCTATAGCTGGGCGACATCGTTTAATGATTTTGTCCGTGACAATTTGCGCTGGCAAGGTGAGGCAGCAGAGCACCCGCTGGTGAACTTCATGCAGCATAATGACGCTGCGTTATCAAACCCGACGCCGGATCACTTCCTGCCGCTGTTGTATGTGTTGGGAAGCTGGAATGGTGATGAGCCTATTTCGGTGCCGACGGACGGCATCGTGATGGGGTCACTCAGTATGATGTCAGTGCGAGTAGGCTAACGACGCAGGCACACATCACGTGGATAAATCACTCTGATGGTGGTGTGTGCCTGTTACCGGGACGCGTGAACCTTACTCTAAAAGCGTGAACCTTAATCCAAAATGATGTGTGGGTAGAAGCGTGACAGATCCTGAGTAATCAGTTCCCTGTCTTCGCGCAACCCGATTCCACAAGGCGTATCCCCGACAAGCCAACTGCCGATGAGCGTATAGCTGTCGCCAAAGCGTGGCAGCGGCTGGAATTGCTGTACGATATACCCTTCTGCGCCATAAGGCCCGTCTGCGGCGGCCACGCGCTGGCCTTGCCGAAATATCTGAATGTTGGCCCCTTCGCGTGAAAACAGCGGCTTGATGACGTAATCACTCATCGCTGGAGGGTTATCTTCCGAGAAGTAGGCTGGCAGAAGATTCGGGTGATTGGGAAACATGTGCCAGAGCATCGGCAACAGCGCCTTATTAGAAATAATGCTTTTCCAGCCGGGTTCAAGCCAGCGCACGCCAGCATCTTGCAACTTAGTCGAAAACGTTTCCCGCAGCATAAACTCCCAGGGATAGAGCTTGAATAAGTTACTTATCGTGGTGTCTTGCAGGTCGGTAAATTGGCCGCGATTCCCCAGGCCGATTTCATCAATGTACAGAAAACGGGTGGGAATGCCCGCCTCCTGAGCACAATCTTGCAGATACTGCACTGTACCGCGATCCTCTTCGGTATCCCGGCAACAGGTGAGGTGCAGGTTGTTGAAACCGTGGTGGCTGCGTAGATAAGCAAAACGCTCGATTAGCTGCTCTTGCAAACTGTTGTACTGATCGGCCTGTTGCGCCAGACGGCCTGCATTGATTTGATCTTCAAGCCAAATCCATTGAAAGAATGCGGATTCATAGAGCGAGGTTGGCGTATCCGCATTATTTTCCAGCAGTTTAGCGGGCCCCTTGCCGTCATAAGCCAGATCCAGTCTGGCGTAGAGCGCGGGCTGGCGTGACAGCCATGAGTGGCGTACAAAATCCCAGGTATGGCGTGGAATACGGAATTTTGTTAACAGCGCTTCGCTGTTTGCCACCTTATCAACCACCTGCAAACACATTTGGTTAAGTTCAGCGGTGGTGTTTTCCAGCGCTTCAATCTGTGCCAAGGTGAATTGATAGTAAGCGTCTTCACACCAGTATGGCTCGCCATACAGTGTATGGAAGCGGAAACCGTATTCTGCCGCTTTCTCTCGCCAGTCAGGACGTTCATGGATGGCAATACGTTTCATCAATCCGTCCCCTTATCCACCGAAACTCATGCTGCGACGAGCAGGTGCTTCGCTGCTGGTTGGGCGAGAGCTGCTACCAGAGGAGTAACTGCTGTTGCTACCGTTGCTATAACTGCTGCTGGTGCGGTTGCTATCCCGGTTGTCTTGCATCTTGGTGATGGGTGCGGTGTTCGTTGTGGCGGAAGGGGTAGCTATTTGAGAGGGATGATTTCCTGGCGCGCTGTTATTAAGCGGGGCGCTGTTCATTTGGTTCACCGTGCCGCCAAAACCGCCACGGGTGGTGGTGATACTCGATGATGGCGCACTGGTTGCAGGTTTGGGGGCCATTGCTTCCCGTGGCACCGTGATCGTGCGGCCCATCGTATTGCCATAGCTTTTGCCGCTGGCATCGACGTACTGACCACCAGCAGGATTGTTAGCCGGGTTTGGGCGAAAAATCGGTTGCTGGGAATAGTTGTTGCCCCCCATCAGTTTTCCCATCATAAATCCGGCCATCAACGGCATCCAGAAGCTGCCCTGCTGATGGGAACTCGCGTTTGCCGTGGTCGTATTTTGGGTACACTGGCTTTCACCAAACGCAGCCACACACTCTTCCCGGGTGGCATATTTAGGCGCGGTTTTTTGCGCTTCTTGTAAGGCGTTGTTGTAGGTGGTGTTGCACTGCTCTTTCATCGAAGGATTGGCGCGAGTGCAGTCGTCGGCGTTTTGGTAAAGCGACACCGTTTCGTCAGCCTTCTCACAGCCAGCGAGAATAAAGGTTGCGCCTACTGCCAGAGCGAGAGGAGCAATACGATAGCGCCATTGCTTGCGAAAACGGGCATGGCGGATGTGTGGCGTTCTTTTCATGGTGTATTCCAGAGGAAAGGGCATCATGCCCATCATATTGATATAGATAAGTAAAGCGCGTTTAGCATAGGAGAAGGGCGCGCTGCTTATAAAGCGCCCTTGAGCGGAAAATAACCGCCGGTAATGGTGCGATGCTGACGATGGGTCAGTGCAATATACAAGAGGGAGCCAATGCCCCCTCTTGCTGTCACATCAGGATTTCGCTTTAGCTGGCGCTTTCGTACCCGCAGGGGTCGCCGGAGCGGGGGCGTCATCGCCAATGGCGGCGCTGGTCGGAACCGGTTTGCCGAGCAGTCCGTTCAAGGTACGCAAGTCTTCTTCGTTCAAGACTCCCAGCGCCTGTTTGAGGTTTAACTGGTTAATCAGATAATCGTAACGGGCACCTGACAACTGCTGCTTGGCGCTATACAGCGTAGACGTGGCATTCAGCACATCAACAATGGTGCGCGTCCCCACCTGATAACCGGCTTCCATGGCATCCAATGAGCTCTGTGCAGAGACAACGGCCTGTTTATACGCATTGATGCTGCTGATGGACGCGGAAATGTTGTTGTGCGCGGAACGCAGCGTCTGGATCACCGAGCGGTGGGCGCTTTCCATATTTTCGCTGGACGCGACAAAGCTATATTGCGCCTGTTTTACTTTGGAGGATGTTGAGCCGCCGCTGTAAATCGGCAGTGAGAAATTCAGGCCGACCTGATTTTGGCCGACGTATGAATTATTCATCCCTGTGGATGCCGCGCGAGAGCCTGAATAATCGGTATTGGTGACACCGGTTGAGGCGGTCAGGTTAAGCGTTGGCAAATGGCCGGTTTCTGCCGAACGAATCTGTTCACGTGCCAGATCCTGGCTCAGACGCGCTGACAGCAGGCTGAGGTTGCGGTTCTCGGCTTCTTTCAGCAGGCCGTTAACGGCATCCGGTTTTTGCGGTGCGAGGCGCTCGATATTCAGGGCAGCCAGCTGCGGATAGAAGTTCCCCGTCACCTGACGCAATGTTTCCATGGCGTTGTCGAGGTTATTGCGGGCACTCACTTCGCTTGCCAGCACACTGTCATACTGCGCGCGGGCGTTCTGCACGTCGGTAATGGCGACCAGGCCGACATTAAAACGCTGGGTGGTTTGATCCAACTGACGATAAATAGACTGTTTCTGTGCGCTGATATATGACAGCGCATCAATGGCCCGCAGCACATTGAAATAGGCTGTGGCAGTGTTCAGCACCAGCGTCTGCTGGGAGGTTTGATAGCTGACGTCCTGAATACCGGCCTGCTTTTCCTGCAACGTCAGGGAGCGCCACAGCGACATATTAAAAATCGACTGCGTCAGTTGCAGTGAGGCACTGGTGGCGTTGCTGTTGATGTTTTTACGATCGCGGTAGCCGCTGGTGTAGGTGTAATCAGAGCCCAGTCCCAGCTGTGGCAGCAATGAAGAGCGGGCTTCGTTGATTTTCTCAAATGCGGCATCACGATTGGCGGCAGCGCTACGTAAGTCTGGGTTGGTGGTTTTGGCCTGCTGATAAACCTGTAGCAGATCTTCTGCCTGACTTGCGGCGCTAAAGCCGAACAGGCCCAGGCTGATAAGAAGCGGGAGCAATTTCTTCATTTGCGTTCCTTGTTGTACAGCAAAGTTGCTTAGGGTTGCGCCATCTGGAGACGAGATACTTACCGATTCTATCAGAATCGGCTAATCGCATTAGGTGGCTGAACGTGCCATCTTTTGCTTGCGGTTATCCCAAAAGCCTATTTTACTTAACGGTTTGGGGCCGGGCACAATGCCTGACAGGCGCGTGGTGTGGCGCTCCGGCAGGGCAGAGCTCTGGCGGACATAAAGGCGTTGCGTTAAGGCCCGTAAGCTCTCATCCTTAGCCGATCATTGCCGTGCCTGATTTTCCCTATCGGGTTCAGCACGGTAAATATTGCACAAAACGGTGAGTGTCTGTCTACGTTTTCGCCACACACGATGGCGTGCCCGCCGTACTGTTCACAGGAGTTGAGTTATGGCCTTGCCAACCGCCCATCCCGGTACGTTCAGTCAGGATGATGTAGAAATTATTGCACGTGAAACGCTCTATAAAGGTTTTTTTTCATTGCAACGCTACCGTTTTCGCCATCGCCTGTTTCACGGCGGTATGAGTGAGGAGGTGAGCCGCGAGATCCTTGAGCGCGGTCATGCCGTGGTGCTGCTGCCGTATGATCCGGTGCGTGATGAGGTCGTGCTGATAGAACAGATCCGTATCGCCGCTTACGACACCAGCCCGTCGCCGTGGTTGTTCGAGTTAGTGGCCGGTATGATTGAGCCAGGCGAGAGCGAAGAAGAGGTTGCCCGGCGCGAAGCGCAGGAAGAGGCCGGGTTAGTCGTCAGGCGTTGCCGTCCGGCGTTGAGTTATCTGGCAAGCCCTGGCGGTACCAGCGAGCGGCTGGCGATTTGGGTCGGCGAGGTGGACGCCGCCGCCGCCAGCGGTATTCACGGTTTGGCGGAAGAGAATGAAGATATCCGGGTACATGTGGTCAGCCGTGAGCAAAGTTATCAGTGGGTAGAGCAAGGGATTATTGATAACGCGGCCTCTGTCATTGCCTTGCAATGGTTGGCGTTGCACCATGAATCACTGAAAAAAGCCTGGGTGGGCGAGTCATGAAGCGTTATACCCCGGATTTCCCTGAAATGATGCGCCTGAGCGAGATGAATTTCGCTCAATTACGTCGTTTGTTGCCACGCAATGAAGAGGTGGGGGCAGCGGTAGAGTATCAGGTGCAGGGAACCCGCTATCGTTTAACGATTCTGGAGTCTACGCGCTATACCGCGTTGGTAGAAATTCAACAGGTTGCCCCTATCGTCAGTTACTGGGGCCTGCCAACACTGGTGGTGCGGCTGTATTACGATGCGATGGTTGCGGAAGTGTGTTCCACTCAGCAGATCTTCCGCTTTAAGGCACGTTATGATTATCCGAATAAAAAATTACATCAACGTGATGAAAAGCATCAAATTAATCAATTCCTCGCCGATTGGCTCAGGTATTGTCTGGCCTGGGGGACAATGTCGGTTCCCGTTTGTTAGCGTATAGGCATATTGATACCCATCATCGATAGATAGCGCTGGCCTTAAACGTGCCCGCTTTAGACTATCGCCGAGCGAGAGTGATGGCTTCATGACGTTGTTAAGCAGATAGCAAAGACCCAAGGACACTATTTGGAAAGCCTGTTGACACTTCCTGTGGCGCGTGGGGCCAGAATCAGGATTTTACAAATAACAGATACCCACCTGTTTGCCGACGAGCGGGGAACCCTGCTCGGCGTAGATACTTACCGCAGCTATCATGCGGTGCTGGATGCGATTGCTGCCCGGCAGAACACTTTCGATTTAATCACTGCCACAGGCGATTTGGCGCAAGACCATACTCAGGAAGCGTATACGCATTTTGCGAACGGCATTCGCCGCTTTAACGCGCCTTGCGTTTGGTTGCCTGGCAACCATGACTTCCAGCCCGCGATGGTCGATGTGCTGGCCCGTTGCGGTATTGCTCCGTCGAAGCATGTGCTGTTGGGCGATCAATGGCAGGTGATTTTGCTCGACAGTCAGGTGTTTGGCGTACCCCATGGGGCGTTGAGTGATTATCAACTGGAATGGCTTGAGCGCAGCCTACAGCGCCAAGCGCAGCGACACACGCTGCTGATGTTGCATCATCACCCGCTGCCCTCGGGATGCACCTGGCTTGACCAGCATAGCCTGCGCAATGCGCACAGCCTGGATGCGCTGCTGGCAAACTATCCTCGGGTGAAAACGGTGGTGTGTGGTCATATTCATCAGGAAATGGATGAGGACTGGAATGGCCGCCGCTTGCTGGCCACGCCGTCAACCTGTGTGCAGTTCAAGCCCCATTGCACCAATTTTACTATCGATAATGTCGCACCCGGCTGGCGTTATCTTGATCTGCTGGCAGACGGCACGGTGGAAACCCGCATCTGTCGTCTGGAAGGCTGCGAATTCCTGCCGGATATGGATTCGGACGGTTACTGATGCCTACCCTGCTTTATCTTCATGGTTTTAATAGTTCACCTTTATCGGCCAAGGCCACGGCTATTCAGCAGTGGCTGGCCCAGCAACACCCGCATATCGAGATGGTAGTGCCGCAACTGCCCCCTTATCCGGCGCAGGCCGCCGAGCTCATTGAGAATATGGTGATGGCGCGGGCAGGCCGACCTTTAGGGCTGGTGGGCTCATCCCTTGGCGGGTACTACGCGACCTGGCTATCACAGCGTTTTCACCTGCCTGCGGTGGTGGTGAATCCGGCGGTGCGGCCTTATGAGCTGTTGCAGGATTTTTTAGGCCAGCAGCAGAACCCCTACACCGGCGAGCAATATGTGTTAGAGTCTCGGCACATTTACGATCTCAAGGTGATGCAGGTAGAGCCGCTGGAATCGCCAGATTTGCTCTGGTGCCTGTTGCAAACCGGGGATGAGGTGCTGGATTATCGTCAGGCCGTTGCCTACTACACCGCCTGTCGGCAGACGGTAGAGTCTGGCGGTAATCATGCGTTTGTGGGATTTGAGCACTATTTTGCGCCGATTATCGACTTCCTCGGATTGACGACAGACTGACACCTCACGGCGCAGGCAGCGATGACTGACCTGACTGCGCCATCACCCGACATTCCCGCGATATCCGGCTGCGCGCTGTGTGTGACGCGGTTTCCAGCCGCTAATCCGCGCTTGGCGTACCGCCAGTGCCACGTATAATCGCGGGATATCATCTGCTTTCAAACAACGACAACATTCATTCAAACAACGACAACATTCATTCAAACCATGACGCAATCAAGTTATAACGCTGATGCGATTGAAGTCCTCAGCGGACTGGAGCCGGTGCGCCGTCGGCCGGGCATGTATACCGATACCACTCGTCCCAATCATCTTGGGCAAGAGGTGATTGATAACAGCGTTGATGAAGCGCTGGCAGGGCATGCCCGCCGCATAGACGTCATCCTCCACTCCGATCAGTCGCTGGAAGTGATCGATGACGGTCGCGGCATGCCGGTCGATATTCACCCGGAAGAGGGCGTGCCCGCCGTTGAGCTTATCCTGTGCCGTTTACACGCGGGCGGCAAATTCTCCAACAAAAACTACCAGTTCTCCGGCGGCCTGCACGGGGTGGGGATTTCGGTGGTGAACGCGCTGTCTACCCGAGTGGAAGTGACGGTGCGCCGCGAGGGGCAGGTCTACGACATCGCCTTTGAAAAAGGCAACAAAGTACAGGAACTGACGGTAACGGGCAGCTGTGGGCGTCGTAATACCGGCACCCGCGTACATTTCTGGCCAGATGCCGCGTTTTTTGACAGCCCGCGCTTTTCCGTCACTTCCCTGACGCACCTGCTGAAAGCCAAAGCGGTGTTATGTCCAGGGGTGGAGATTGTCTTTAAGGATAACGTCAACGACACCGAGCAACGCTGGTGCTATCAGGGTGGATTGAGTGATTACCTGTGCGAGGCAGTGAATGGCCTGACGACGCTGCCGGAAAAACCCTTTGTTGCCACTATTCCAGGCGACACCGAAGCGGTGGAGTGGGCGCTGCTGTGGTTGCCGGAAGGCGGCGAATTGCTGGGTGAAAGTTACGTCAACCTGATCCCGACTGTGCAGGGCGGCACCCACGTGAACGGCCTGCGTCAGGGGTTGCTGGATGCGATGCGCGAATTTTGCGAGTTTCGCAGCCTGCTGCCGCGCGGCGTCAAATTGAGCGCAGAAGATCTCTGGGAGCGCTGCGCGTATGTGTTGTCGCTGAAAATGCAAGACCCGCAGTTTGCCGGGCAAACCAAAGAGCGCCTGTCATCGCGCCAGTCGGCGGCGTTTGTTTCCGGCGTGGTGAAAGATGCCTTTAGCCTGTGGCTGAACCAGAATGTGCAGGCGGCGGAGCAACTGGCGGAACTGGCTATCGCCAGCGCCCAACGGCGTTTGCGCGCGGCTAAAAAAGTGGTGCGCAAGAAGCTCACCAGCGGCCCGGCGCTGCCCGGCAAGCTGGCGGATTGCACCTTGCAGGATCTGAATAAAACCGAGCTGTTTCTGGTGGAGGGGGATTCCGCAGGCGGTTCGGCCAAGCAAGCGCGCGATCGCGAGTATCAGGCTATCATGCCGCTCAAAGGCAAGATCCTGAATACCTGGGAAGTGTCGTCGGATGAAGTGTTGGCGTCCCAGGAAGTGCATGACATTTCGGTGGCGATCGGTATGGATCCTGACAGTGACGATCTCAGCCAGTTACGCTATGGCAAGATCTGCATTCTGGCGGATGCCGACTCCGACGGCCTGCATATCGCCACGCTGCTGTGCGCGCTGTTTGTGCGCCATTTCCGTGCGCTGGTGCAGCACGGCCATGTCTATGTCGCCATGCCGCCGCTCTACCGTATCGATTTGGGTAAAGAGGTGTACTACGCGCTTGATGAAGAAGAGAAAGCCGGAGTGCTCGACAGGCTCAAGCGTAAAAAGGGCAAACCGAACGTACAGCGCTTTAAAGGGTTGGGTGAAATGAACCCGCTGCAACTGCGTGAAACCACGCTGGACCCGAATACCCGCCGGTTGGTGCAGCTTACTGTCAGCGAGCAAGACATGGCGCAAACGCTGGCGACGATGGATATGTTATTAGCGAAAAAACGCTCGGAAGACCGGCGTAACTGGTTGCAGGAAAAAGGCGATAAAGCCGAGCTGGACGTGTAACTGCCGTCAAGCGCCCGCAGATTTGCTCATAGAGGTGTTGGCCGGGTTGACCCCTGCCTGCACGTCGATGACACCGATAATGGCGCGGCAGGTCAGTGAAAATAACGTGTTTTGCACATGGCAACGCCATGGTTTAAGGATTATCAATGAGTGACATAACTCATGACGGCGCAGAGCGTCTTGCGCTGCATACGTTTACCGAGAACGCCTATCTCAACTACTCCATGTACGTCATCATGGACCGGGCGTTACCCTTTATTGGCGACGGTCTTAAGCCGGTTCAGCGCCGCATTGTGTATGCCATGTCGGAGCTCGGGCTGAACGCCAGCGCAAAATTCAAGAAATCCGCCCGTACCGTAGGCGATGTGCTGGGTAAATATCACCCGCACGGCGACAGCGCCTGTTACGAGGCCATGGTGTTAATGGCACAACCCTTTTCGTACCGCTATCCGCTGGTGGACGGGCAGGGTAACTGGGGGGCACCGGACGACCCTAAATCGTTTGCCGCGATGCGTTATACCGAATCGCGCTTGTCGAAGTATGCCGATGTGCTGTTGCGCGAGCTGGGGCAAGGCACGGTGGATTATGTGCCCAACTTCGACGGGACGCTGCACGAGCCAAAAACGTTGCCTGCGCGGTTGCCGAATATTCTGCTGAACGGCACCACCGGTATTGCCGTGGGCATGGCCACCGATATTCCGCCGCATAACCTGCGTGAAGTCGCCGCCGCCGCGATGGCGCTGATTGATGACCCCGACACCCCGCTGGAGGCGCTGTTAGCGCACGTACAGGCACCGGATTATCCGACGGAAGCGGAAATCATCACGGCGCGTGACGACATGCGTAAAATGTACGAAAGCGGCCGTGGCTCGGTGCGCATGCGGGCGGTGTGGAAACAAGAGTCGATAAAGGATGACGACAACAAGAAGAAGGTGGAAATCATTATTACTGCCTTACCGCATCAGGTGTCTGGCGCGAAGGTGCTAGAGCAAATCGCCAGCCAGATGCGGGCGAAAAAGCTGCCGATGATCGACGATCTGCGTGATGAATCCGATCACGAAAATCCGACGCGACTGGTGCTGCAAATGCCCTATTCCAGCCGTCTCAATCCCGAGCAGGTGATGAACCACCTGTTTGCGACCACCGATCTGGAAAAAAGCTATCGCATCAACATGAATATGATCGGTCTGGATGGCCGACCGGCGGTGAAGGGGCTGCGCGAGATCCTGACCGAATGGCTGGCGTTCCGTCGTGACACGGTGCGCCGCCGCCTGAATTTCCGCCTGGATAAAGTGCTCAAACGCCTGCATGTGCTGGAAGGCTTGCTGATCGCGTTCCTGAAGATTGATGACGTTATCGAGGTTATCCGCAACGAAGATGAGCCGAAGCCGGTCTTAATGGCGACCTTTGGCCTGAGCGATATTCAGGCCGAAGCGATCCTTGAGCTGAAACTGCGCCATTTGGCGAAGCTTGAAGAGGTGAAAATTCGCGGCGAGCAGGATGAGCTTGCCAAAGAACGCGACCAGATTCAGGCGATACTGGTGTCTGAGCGCAAAATGAGCGGCCTGCTGAAAAAAGAGCTTCAGGATGACGTGAAAGCCTACGGCGATGAACGCCGCTCACCGCTGCAAGAGCGTGGCGAAGCCAAGGCCATGAGCGAACATGACCTGTCGCCTTCCGAGCCGGTGACGATTGTGCTGTCGGAAATGGGCTGGGTACGTAGTGCCAAAGGGCATGAGATTGACCCGTCCGGCCTGAGCTACAAAGCCGGCGATGCCTTTCGTGCAGCGGCGCGCGGCAAGAGCAATCAGCCGGTGGTGTTTATTGACTCCACCGGACGTAGTTATGCGCTTGACCCGCTGACGCTGCCTTCCGCGCGCGGCCAGGGTGAGCCGCTGACCGGTAAACTGACGCTGCCAGCCGGAGCAAGCGTTGAACAGGTGTTGATGGCGCAGGATGAACAACGCTTCTTGCTGGCTTCTGATGCCGGTTATGGCTTTATTTGCAGTTTTGCTGACCTCGTTGCGCGTAACCGCGTCGGCAAAGCGCTGCTGACGCTGCCGGAACATGCGCGCGTATTGCCGCCGCTGGAGATTACCCGTGACGATGACCTGTTGCTGACCATTACCGCCGCAGGTCGAATACTCCTGTTCCCGGTCTCTGATTTGCCGGTGCTCTCAAAAGGTAAGGGCAACAAGATTGTGTCGATTGCGGCAGCGCAACTCGCCAGTGGCGAAGACCGTGTGCAGTGGCTGATGACCATTGCGCCGCAGGCATCGGTGACGATTTACGCTGGCAAGCGTAAGTATTCACTGCGCCCGGAGGAGCTGCAAAAATATCAGGCCAGCCGGGGCTGCAAAGGCACATCGTTACCGCGCGGGTTACAGCGTGTCGAGCGTATTGACGTTGATGTGCCTGTCGGTTTTTCGCCGCAAAGTCCGGTGGAGCCCGGCAGCGGTAACAGCGACGAATAGCGATGAGTGGTGAATCGCGACGAGATAGCGACGAACTGGCAATGAACTGGCACTGAACTGGCACTGAAATAGTGGTAAGCGCCAGAAGCGGCACAGGGTGTTACGCGTTTTTTCGACCGGCACCCTGTGGCGCTAACGTGGTTCTGTTCGGCGATTTTCTCTGGTTTTTCACCGTAGTCCGATGCCGGTTCGCGCCCGCGCTGCTGGCAGGTTCGCCGTGTATTTTTGCGCCAAGTCGCTATACTAGCGGCGGCTATTGGCTCATGAGGTTGCTATGTTATTCATTTTACGGTTTTTAGTGGTCATCGTCTTCTGCGTGGTGGTGTCTCTGGTGGGGTTTGTCTATTGTCTCTTTACCCCGAAGAACCCCCGTCATGTCTCCCGGTTTGGCCGTCTGTTTGGCCGCCTGTCTGTCGTGTTCGGTATCAAACTGGAGCTGCGCTTACCACAGTCTGCCGGTTTTGACGGTAACTGTATCTATATTGCCAATCATCAGAATAATTATGACATGGTGACGGCAGCGAATATGGTCATGCCCGGTACGGTTACGGTCGGTAAAAAAAGCCTGGTGTGGATACCGTTTTTTGGCCCGCTGTACTGGCTGGCCGGGAACCTGCTGATAGACAGAGATAACCGCGCCAAAGCACACGGCACCATTGCTCAGGTGGTGAAGCACATTAAAGAGCGTAACATTTCGGTGTGGATGTTCCCGGAAGGAACGCGCAGCCGTGGACGCGGCTTGCTGCCCTTCAAAACCGGCGCTTTTCATGCGGCGATTGCAGCGGGCGTGCCGGTGGTGCCGATTTGTGTCTCCACCACCCATAACAAAATCAAACTCAATCGCTGGAACAACGGTCATGTGATTGTCGAGATGCTGCCGCCGATTGATACCCGCGCTTATAGCAAAGAGCAGGTGCGTGAGCTGGCGGCTCACTGTCACGACGTGATGGCGGCGAAAATTGCCGCGCTGGATGAAGAAGTCGCCCAGCGGGAAGCGGCAGATAAACGCTAATGTCGGGAGACAGCGGGAGGATGTCCCGTTATGGATAACGGATTGAACCGTGTTTTGGAGTCATTATGTCATTGAACCGGCGTCAGTTTCTTAAGGCCGGCGGAATTGCCTTGTGTGCCGGAGCCATGCCGTTAACGGCGCAGGCATCCACGGGGCAAACGCCGCTGCCGGTGCCGCCGCTGCTGGAGTCCCGCCGTGGGCAACCGGTTTTTCTCACCCTGCAACGCGCGCAGTGGGCATTTTCGGGTGAACGCAGAAACCCGGCATGGGGGTTTAACGGGCGTTATCTTGGCCCGACGGTGCGGGTATACAGTAATGATGATGTGAAGCTGATTTACAGCAATCGGCTTAACGAGCCTGTCGCCATGACCGTAAGCGGCCTGCAAGTCCCCGGTTCGCTGATGGGCGGCGGCGGGCGGCTCATCCAGCCCAATACAGATTGGGCACCGGTGTTGCCGGTGCGCCAGAGGGCGGCGACCTGCTGGTATCACGCCAATACCCCGAATCGCATGGCGGCGCACGTTTATAACGGCCTGGCGGGGTTGTGGCTGGTAGAAGATGAGAGCAGTAAATCACTGCCGGTTCCTAACCATTATGGCGTGGATGATTTCCCGCTCGTTCTTCAGGACAAGCGGCTGGATAATTTTGGCGCACTGCTCTATAACCCGCCCGGCAGCGGCGGTTTTATGGGGGATACGCTGCTGATCAATGGGGCGCAGAACCCGTTCGTTGAGGTATCTCGCGGTTGGGTCAGGTTGCGCTTGTTGAATGCCTCGAATGCCCGCCGCTATGTGATGCGCCTGAGCGATGGCCGCGCGATGAGTCTTATCGCCAACGATCAGGGCTTTTTGCCTGCGCCGATGGTGCTCAATCAGCTTTCATTGGCACCCGGCGAGCGCCGTGAAGTGCTCATCGACATGTCGCAGGGGAGCGAAGTGACGCTGACGGCGGGTGCGTCGGCCACGATTATGCAGCGTATACGCGGCTTGTTTGAGCCTTCCAATATCCTGGTGTCATCGAATGTGCTGACGTTGCGCCCGACGGGGTTAATGCCGTTAGTGACCAACCCGCTGCCGGCGCGGTTGTTGTCTGATAATTTGCTCGAAGGGGCAGTCAGCCGTACGCGTGAGTTTCGCCTCGGCGATAGCCAACCGGGGATTAACGGCGCGCCTTGGGATGTGAACCGCACTGATGTGCAAACCCAACTTGGCCGTTATGAGCGCTGGATAGTGCATGCCGACCAGCCGCAGGCGTTCCATATTCAGGGCGCGGCGTTTCTGGTGCGCAGCGTCAACGGCGGGCTAACGCCGCCTGAGGACAGCGGCTGGAAAGACACGGTATGGGTAGACAATAATGTTGAACTGCTGGTTTATTTTGGCCAGTTTTCTACCGCCCAGTTCCCCTTTCTCTATTACAGCCAGACGCTGGAAATGGCCGACAGAGGGTCAACCGGTCAGTTAGTGGTGCAACCGTAACGCAGGCCCGCTGTTCCCGCCCACGCGATAGGGGCGGGAGCGCTGGGTTATACTTTACGCGCGGCGTCAGTGCGCGGTAGATCCGGGTCGGGCCCCAGCCGTTTGCCGCAGTCCAGCGTGGCTATCTCACTCAGTTCCTCTTTTTCCAGCCGGAAATCGAACACGGCGAAATTTTCCTGAATGCGTGACGGCGTGATGGATTTGGGGATAACCACCAGACCGCTGTCTAAATGCCAGCGGATAACGATTTGCGCCGGGCTTTTGCCATATTTTTTTGCCAGACGATGAATCACCGGGTTATCAAAGACGCCATCGCCACCTTGTGCCAACGGGCTCCATGACTCGGTTTGAATGTGATGCGTGGTATTCCACGTGTGTAGCATGCGCTGTTGAAACAAAGGGTGCAGTTCTATCTGGTTGATAACCGGCATTACCCCGGTCTCTTCTTTCAGGCGTTGCAGGTGGTGAGGATGGAAATTGCACACACCGACGCTGCGCGCCAGCCCCTGTGCTTTGAGATTAAGCAAGCCGCGCCAGGCTTCCACATAGGTTCCCTGTTCCGGCAGCGGCCAGTGAATCAGATATAAATCAACATACTCCAGCTGCAATTTACGCAGGCTCTCTTCCAGCGCCTGACGCGGATGCGCCTGATCGCTATTCCAGAGTTTGGTGGTGATAAACAGGTCATCGCGTGGAATATCGGTATTCTGTAATGCGTGGCCGACACCGAGCTCGTTGCGGTAAATCGCCGCAGTATCAATGGCACGATAGCCCACGTTGAGCGCTTCGGTGACGGCGGCACTGGCTTGCTCATTACTGGCCTGCCAGACGCCTAAGCCCAATTGGGGCATCACATTGCCATCGGCCAGTTTAACCAGCGGTTGCATCGTCATGTCATTCTCCTTGTGGTGCTGCCTTGAACCTTTGGCGGTGAAGCCCGGCGATATGGCAGGTATAGGGGCAATCAGGTATCAAGATGATGCCACCGGAGCGATGGCAATGAAAAGCGAGTTTCGCCGAAGACGGCCCGGGTGGTGACGCCACCCGGACACTCTCTTAAGCGTAGCCGAAAATCGGCGTGGTGGTGATTAGCGTGCGGCCTCGTATACGCGCTGGCTTATCTCCAGCGAAATATCCTGGTGTTCGCCCAGTGCAGTCATCCCGTGTTCTTTGAGTTTGGCGACCAACGCCGGAATAGAGCTACCATCAAGCTGGTAATCCGAGAAGCGAGTGGGGACGCCCATGGTTTCGAAGAAGGCGCGCGTTGCGGCAATAGCGCTATCAATACGCTCATCATCAGAGCCATCGCGCAGGCCCCAAACGCGTTCAGCGTACTGCAACAGTTTTTCGCGTTTCTGTACCCGACGCTCGTTCAGCATCGCTGGCAGTACAATGGCCAGCGTCTGGGCGTGATCCAGACCATGCATCGCGGTGATTTCATGGCCCAGCATATGCGTTGACCAGTCCTGCGGTACGCCTGCGCCAATCAGACCATTGAGAGCCATCGTTGCGCTCCACATCACGTTAGCGCGCACATCATAATTCTGCGGTTCTTGCAGCGCGCGCGGGCCTTCTTCAATCAGGGTCAGTAACAGCCCTTCGCTGAAGCGGTCTTGCACTTTGCCATTGACCGGGTAAGTCAGATACTGCTCGACGGTATGTACGAACGCATCGACAACGCCGTTGGCGATTTGGCGCGCTGGCAGCGTGTAGGTGACAACCGGGTCAAGCACGGCAAAAACCGGGCGCACGCGATCGTTCATAAACGCCTGCTTGTCGCCGGTGGTTTTACGGGTGATAACCGCGCCACTGTTGGATTCCGAACCGGTGGCCGGTAAGGTGAGCACCACGCCCAGCGGCAGCGCCTGGGTGATTTCCGCGCCCCAGGTTTGCAGAATATGCCACGGATCTTCCGCTGCGGTGTAGTGCGCGGCAGCGGCGATAAATTTGGTGCCATCGGCGACAGAGCCGCCGCCCACGGCCAGCAGGAAGTCAATATTCTCCTTGCGCACGATGTCTACGGCTTTCATCAGGGTTTCGTAGGTCGGGTTCGGTTCAATACCCGAAAATTCCACGACATCGTGGCCTGCCAGCGCCGTCATCACCTGATCGAACACGCCATTTTGTTTGATGCTGCCGCCACCGTAGGTGATAAGGATGCGCGCGTCCGCCGGAATCTGTGCGGCCAGTGCAGCGATTTGGCCTTCGCCAAAGAGAATTTTTGTCGGGGTATGAAGCGTAAAGTTCTGCATGGTTGTCTCTCTTGTGTGTTTACTTATCCAGTTTAAAGCCCTGTTGTAACAGTGCTGGCAGGACATTCGGGAAATAGATGCGCTGATAGTAGCTGGCCGTATTGCTGCCCCAGGGTTCGCCGTCGTGACGCCCGGTTTGCTGCCAGTGATCCATTAATAGTTGGTTATAGCGCTCAATTGCGCCAGCCAGCACCTCGCCCTGGTACACTTCGTCGTGGCGGAACGTGGTCAGCGGCAGGCGGGGTTTCTGGTTAGCCGGTTTATCGACATAGCCCAGTACCAGCCCCGCGACCGGGAAGGTCAGCGGCGGCAGTTCCAGCAGATCGATAATGCCTTGCGGCTGGTTGCGTATGCCGCCAATCGGCACAATGCCGAGGCCAAAAGCGTGCGCAGCGGCAATAAGCGTACCCAGCGCGATGCCAACGTCAGTGGCGCCAGAAATGAGGCTCTCGACGCTTTCATGGGCGTGCTGTTCATGGCCGCTCATGGCGATACCGGTAGCGGTTTTATGCATATCCAGCACCAGGGTGAGAAACACCGGGGCTTTGGCAATCCACGGCTGTCCACCGGCCAGTTCGGCAATGCGCGCCCGGCGAGCCGGGTCTTGGGTGACGATGATGGAAACTTGCTGGGAATTGACGGAGGTTGGCGCTAAATGCGCGCTCTCGATAATCGCAGACAGCACCTCTTGCGGGATCGGTTTATCCAGGTAACTGCGTTCACTGCGATGTTGTTTAAGTAATTCAATGGTTTGATTCATGACGATCCTCAACGCATACCTGCCAAAATAGGAATTTTATTCTCGTCTTCCCGGGCGTTTCCGGCAATGCTCATTTCTCGCTATGTATTGCCTGTTTCTGCAAAAAATAGAAGGAAAGGGTGATTATGTGGGGGTTATATGTCATTTTATTTCTGTTGTCAGAATGAGATGAATATATGCAAAACTTAACTACACGCCAGCGCTTAATTAATCTGGCGATGCCTTTCGCCAGCCCGAATTGCATCAGCCAGACGCCTATCCCTCAAGTGAAGGTTATCTACACCGATCGCCATGGCGCGCGCACTCCGGTGCTATATGACCCTTGTATCGTGATTATTTTTCAGGGCCATAAGGTCGGCTATTTGGGCGGTAAGCATTTTCGTTATGACCCGGAAAATTACTTGCTGATGACGGTGCCGCTGCCGTTTGAGTGTGAAAGTTTTGCCAGCCCGGACAATCCGATCGTCGGTATTTCAATTCGGGTGGATATCCCTATTCTGCAAGACCTGTTGATAGAGATGGGCGATGAAGGCGGGGCAGATAAGCGCCGCGCAGACACTACCGGTATCAACAGCGTGCCGTTAAATGACGCCATACTCTGTGCGGCAGAGCGGCTGCTGGAGGCGATGGCACATACGCGAGATGCCCGGGTGCTGGGGCCGTGGATCGTGCGGGAAATTTTGTACCATGTGCTATGCGGCCCCTGTGGTGATTCGCTACAGGCGCTGATGAACCGCTACAGCCACTTCAGCCAGATAGCCCGCGCGCTGCGCCATATCGAAAATCACTATGCCGAGAGCCTGAGCGTCGAGGCGCTGGCGACGGATGTCAACATGAGTGTGTCGGCGTTTCACCATAACTTCAAAGCCGTCACCAATACGTCGCCGCTGCAATACCTGAAATCGTATCGCCTGCATAAAGCGCGTTTGCTGATGTTACAGGATGGCCTGAAAGCCAATGCCGCGTCGATGCAGGTTGGCTACGAAAGCCCCTCGCAGTTTAGTCGTGAATTCAAACGTTTTTTTGGCACCACACCGGGTGATGAAGTGGCAAGGCTGCGTTCCGGCCAGACGGTAATGGAAAGAAATGCGTGGTAGTGACAACGGCGAAAGAGAATCGTGAAGGAGAGGACACTGCGGCCATCATGCGATGGCTCGCAGTATGTTTGGGTATCAGGCCAGTGCGCGACGTCTGCGCCATACCATCAGCAGTACGCCGACCAGCCCGCTGAATAACAGCACCAGCGGCAGAATGCACAGCACCGCCATCACCTGATCTTCATAGCGTTTGACCAGCGGAATATGGCTGAAGGCATATCCCATGGTGATAATTCCGCCGACCCACAAAAAGCCGCTTAACCAGTTGAAAATCTGAAAACGGGTGTTGCTAAGGCCGGAAACACCGGCAATGGTGGGGAGCATGGTGCGCACAAAGGCGAGAAAACGCCCGACCAGGAGCGCGGATAAACCGTGCTGGTGGAACAGGTCATGGGTGCGTTGATGGTAGTGAGCGGGGAGCTGCTGCAACCACTTTTTCACCAGCCGGGTATCGCCCAGCCAGCGCCCTTGCAGGTAGCTTAACCAGCAACCGAGGCTGGCGGCCACCGTCAGCAGGGTTATCGTTGTATGCGAAGTGCATCACCCCTTTGGCGATCAATGCGCCGGTCAGCAGTAACAGGCTGTCTCCCGGCAGGAATGAGGCGGGCAGCAAACCATTTTCCAGAAACAGTGTGGCGAACAGAATCGCATAAATAAACCACAACACCTGCGGGTCAGCCAAGGCGCTGAAGTCATGCCGCCACAGCGCGTTAACGATTTCATGTAGAACACTCATAATGCATCCTGTCTGGTTTGCTTAACCCCTGAAGCCGCGTAGCAAAAGGCTCGATATCTCATGATACGTTACGCTAAGGCCGCGCTGTCCTGAGGTGCTAAAAACGAACCTCAGCATAGGGTAAGAAAGGTAAACGTATTGTCATCATTGTTACCGTTCATCATATACGCTTTAGCGGTCTTACCACAGCGGCTTGCAGGGGGTGAAGAGTTGGCGGCGTCACATTTTCTGCAATCTGTTGAAACCGGATTCCAAATCAGCTACCAGGTCATCGCTGTCCTCAAGGCCGATATGCAGACGTACCAGCGTGCCGCTAAAATCAACGCCACCAGCCGGGCGAATCGCCGCCAGCTCGTCAGGCTGGTTGGCCAGAATGAGTGATTCAAAGCCGCCCCAGGAGTAGGCCATGCGGAAATGGCTAAAGTTATCAAGGTAGTTCGCCAGTTGAGAGGGGCTGAGTTTTTCCCGTAGCACAAACGAGAATAAGCCGTTGCTGCCGCTGAAATCTCGTGTGAAAAACGCATGGCCTTTACAGCCCGGCAGCGCCGGATGATTCACCACCGCCACTTCAGGGCGCGCTGCCAGCCAGTGCGCGATACGTAGTCCGTTTTCCTGATGTTGCTGCAAGCGCACCCCTAGCGTACGCAAGCCTCGGCTTGCCATGTAGGCACTGTCTGCATCGGCCATTTGGCCCATCAGGTAGGATTGTTCGCGTAATTGATCCCAGCAGCGGGCATTGGCAACCGCCGTGCCTAACATGGCATCGGAGTGCCCGATAATATACTTGGTGGCTGACTGAATCGAGATATCCACGCCAAGCGCCAGCGGTTGGAACAGCACCCCTGCCGCCCAGGTGTTGTCTATCATGATGACAATGTCAGGGTTAACGCGACGCACAGCGGCGACAATCGCCGGAACGTCTTGCACTTCCATGGTAATGGAGCCGGGAGACTCGAGAAACACCACGCGTGTGTTGGGTTGAATCAGCGAGGCGATATTGTCGCCAATCATCGGGTCGAAAAAGGTGGTGCTGATGTTCATTTTGCCCAGCACTTTGTTACAAAAATCCTGCGTCGGTTCGTAGGCGGAACCGGTGACTAACAGGTGATCGCCTGCGCTAACAAATGCGGTGATGGCGTTGGCAATCGCGGCTGCGCCACAGGGGTAGAGCGCACAACCGGCACCGCCTTCAAGCTCGGTCATGGCGTCTTGTAACGCAAAATGGGTCAGGGTGCCACGGCGACCATAAAACAGCGCGCCTTTGGCGCGGTTAATCGTGGCGTGTTTTTTTTCCTGCACGCTATCAAAAACCAAAGAAGAGGCGCGTTGAATCACCGGGTTGACTGCGCCTTGGGTCACGCGCTTGCTGCGTCCGGCAGCCACCAGCGTGGTCGCAATTTTCTTACTTGTCATAAAACAATCACCTGTCACCTGTCGCTAAAACATGTTTGGCTATTTTTCTTTCGCTATTTCTTACGTTATCACGGCTGACAGGCGGTCGGGGCGGCTTTTTCCGCCAGATGAAGAGGTCTCATGCACATGGCTGACTGGCGAGCGGCAAAATACGCAAATAATAATGAGAACGACTATCAATTAATTCTGGGTTTGGTATCATTTTCGCCATCACAAGGGCGAACGGCCCGGAGTTATAGTCGAGATCATTTGGCGGAGGCACAGCGTGTATACGGCTGACAATACTATTAAGCAACGGGGTTCTTCAGTCTGGCACAAGTCCGGCAGCATGTTTCGGGCTGTGGCCTGTCGGCTGGGGGTCGTGGCGCTGTCAATCGTGATGGCAGGGCACGCAGTGGCGGCACCAGCCCCGGTACCCTTGGCCGTCGGCGCGCCGACGGCGACAGCCAACGGTATGATGCGCACGGATTTATCCGTCTGGGGAATGTACCAGCACGCTGATATCGTGGTGAAAACCGTCATGATAGGGCTGCTGTTGGCATCGGTCGTCACCTGGGCGATTTTCTTTAGTAAAAGTATCAGCCTGATGGCGGCGAAAAAGCGTATTCATCGCGAGCATCAGGCGTTGAGTGACGCACGCACATTCGATGACGCCACCGATATTGCCGGGGTGTTCACTCCAGGCAGCGTGACACTGCAATTATTGGCCGACGCCCGTAACGAACAAGAGCTCTCAGCCCGTTCAGATGACAATAGCGGTATTAAAGAGCGTACCGCTTTCCGCCTGGAACGCCGCGTTGCGGCAACCGGACGTCAGATGGGACGAGGCACCGGCTATCTGGCGACCGTTGGTGCCATCGCGCCGTTTATCGGTCTGTTCGGTACGGTGTGGGGCATCATGAACAGCTTTATTGGCATCGCCCAGTCGCAAACCACCAATCTGGCTGTGGTAGCGCCGGGGATTGCTGAAGCGCTGTTAGCCACCGCTATCGGGTTGGTGGCAGCGATCCCGGCCGTGGTGATTTATAATGTGTTCGCCCGCTGGACGGCCAGTTATAAAGCTATCGTGAGTGATGTGGCGGCACAGGTGCTACTGCTGCAAAGCCGTGATTTGGACATCGCCGCCAGTAACGGCATTCGTGTCTCAGCTCCGGCCCACACGCTGCGGGTAGGGTAACGCGATGGCGATACATTTAAACGACGGGCAGAGTGAAAACGGCGAAATGCATGATATCAACGTCACGCCGTTTATTGATGTCATGCTGGTGCTGTTGATTATCTTTATGGTGGCAGCACCGCTGGCAACGGTGGATGTACGCGTGAATTTGCCTGCCTCCAGCGCCACGCCGCAACCTCGCCCGGAAAAACCGGTATTCCTGACGGTCAAAGCGGATAAACAGCTTTATCTGGGCGATGACGCCATCAGCGAAGCGCTGTTGCCGCAGGCACTGGCGGCAAAAACGCAGGGTAATAAAGACACCACAATCTTTTTCCAGGCAGATAAAAGCGTGGATTATGAAACCCTGATGCGGGTGATGGATTCGCTGCGTGACGCGGGCTATCTCAAAATTGGCCTGATGGGGGCAGAGAAAGTACGCTGAGGCGAAGGTACGCTGGGGTGACAGAGCGTTGGGGTAAAAGAACGCTGAGGCGCGTATTCCCGGTGATGTCGCAGCAGCAGGGTTTGACATGGCAAGGTCTCGCGCTTGCTTAATCAGGGACGGCATTATCAGAACCACCGCTAACAGCGGTGGTTTTTTTATGTCTGAAGATAGCCCGACATGGCTGTCAGTGATGTAAGCCTGGGTAGCGCCAGTGCAGGCGTGTAGGAACATAGACCCGGCTTTCCGTCAGCGGTTGCCCGGCGATAAGCTGGTTTATCATCTCAAAGCTGTTGCGTGCCAGCGTTTCGCAATCCTGCGCAACGGTGTCGATTTTCATTGGCAGGCAATCAAACAGATAGTGGTCGTCAAAGCTGCATAAGCGCATATCACAATCCATGAGATTGTGTTGATTCAGGTAGCGCAGAACCCCTTCGAGTAGGCCGCAGGCGGCGGTAAACAGCGCCTTAGGCGGCCGCCCCAGTCTGGCGCACAGTTGCGCAAACATCTCATAACCGGCGCTGGAGTGGTAACTGCCATGGATAATCCACTCGGTCGGGCAGGCTAGCCCGGCGCGCTCCAGCCCAAGCTGAAACCCGGCCAGCCGGTCACGGGTCGGCGAGATTCGCGCCTGACCGCCGATGAAATAGAACTCATCCGGGCGCTGGCGTGCGATATTTTCCACCAGCGTTGCCGTTGACTCCACCGCTTCTGATACCACCATCGGCAACGAAGAGTCACCGATGACCCGGTCAAACTGCAATACTGGCAACTGTTGGTTGATCTTCTGATATTCAACGTCGCTTAACATGCTGGAGGCGACAATCAGGCCGTCTACCTGTCGTTGGATCAGGCTGTTGACGGCCATCATCTCCTGTGCGGCGTTCTCATCGGTACAGGCTATCAGTAGCTGTAAACCGGCCTCGCGACACAGGCACTCCAGCTCGCGGGAGATAACGGCAAATCCGTAGTTCGTCATTTCCGGCACCACCAACCCCAGCGTATTACTGCGGTTTGAGCGTAGGGAACGGGCATGAATGCTGGGCTGGTAACGCTGCTGTTGCGCCAGCGCCAGCACGCGGTCGCGGGTTTCATCTGACACCCGGAACTCTTTGCTGCGGCCGTTAAGCACCAGACTGGCGGTGGATTTCGACACGCCAGCCAGCCTGGCGATGTCGCTGATTGTGACGCGTTTGGTTGGTTTCACCGTGGTATCTTTTGCAAGTGCTGTGCCATCAATGGCATGAAAAGGAGTCCTATTCTATCACGCACGGGGCTAACAGCCAGTGCCGCAGCGTAATGTGCCCGGAACCACTGAAGCTGGCGGTGGCATCGCAATCAGGAAAATAACGCGATGACATTACCCCCTGACCATGGTTGATAAAAATTTCCACGCTAGAGCGGTCACATAATATGTGCAGATGATGCAGCGGGCCATCATGCCAGTAGCGGTGCTCCGGTTCATTGGTGCGCCGGTTACGGCGGCTTAACGTCAGGCGCTCACCGTCCCAGCACAGCACCATGATCCCGGCAAAATGAATCTGGAATTCACCTTGTGTCTCGAGCGTCAGCTCTGCGCTGCCTATTGGCAGAGCGGGCGCGTAGTCGGCCACGCCTTGCCACAGGTGCTCCAACTGGCGCAGCGTTTGCAATTCACGCGCGGGTTGTTGATATATTCTGCCCTCATGTAGCGTGAGCTCACGCGGGCAAGTCATGGTGTGGAGCCAGCCGTGGTTAAGGGTCGGCTGGCAGAACTCGTCCTGATCCGGTATGCCCATCCAGCCAAACAGTAGCCTTCTGCCGCTGTCATCACAGGTGGTTTGCGGGGCGTAGAATTCAAACCCGGCATCCAGCTCATGGAAGGCCTGATGGTCAAAGCGCGCGGTGGCGTAATCCAGCGCGCCGACGAAATAACCAGACTGATGCGTGTTGAGATTGCGCTCCTCTTCGGCAGGCAAACCTTGTGGGCAGCAGAGCAGCACGTCGGCCTCACCCAGCGTAAACAGATCCGGGCACTCCCACATGTAGCCAAACTCGCCCAGGCCATTTAGCCGCGAACCGGCAATCTCTCCCAGCAAATGCCAGTCACGCAGATCCGATGAGCGATAAAGCAAGATTTTACCTTGTAAATCGAGGTCTTGTGCGCCAAGCACCATGTACCAGTGGCCCTGATGCTGCCAGACTTTTGGGTCGCGCACATGGCCGGTATAGCCTGGCGGCAGCGATAATACCGGGCCGATTTTGTCAAAATCGCCCGCCGGGGTGGCATAAGCCAGACATTGATAAGCGGTGCGCGAACCGTCGTCATACTTCACATTACCGGTATACATCAGCGCTAACCGGTCGCCATCCACCACCGCCGAGCCGGAGTAACAGCCGTGGCTTTCATAGTCTTGTGCGGGCACCAGCGCCACCGGTTCGTGACGCCAGTGCACCAGATCCGCCGAGCTCCAGTGCCCCCAGAATTTGGCTCCGTGGGCGCAGGCCAGCGGGTTCCACTGATAAAACAGATGGTAGCGTCCTTTGTACTGTACAAAGCCGTTAGGATCGTTCATCAGCCCGACTAACGGCGACAGGTGCCACTGCGGCCGATACGGATCGTATGACTGTCGCGATGGCCCAGACATCAGCGAGTACGCCATGCGTTTTAACAGGTGGATTTCCTTCATGTGATGCGTGTCCTATGCGTTGTCCATTTTGTATTTCAGCAACAGCGAGAGCACAAAGGCACTGCCAAAAGCGATCACCATACCAATCAGGTAATTCAGCAGCGAACCAGGCTGTACGATAGCCAGCCCCGGCAAACCTGTCAGGCCGACAGCGGTCATGTTGACATGGTTGGCGACCACCCAGGCTCCGCCAAGCGCACCGCCGGTCAACGCCGCCAAAAACGGTTTGATAAAGCGCAGGTTGATACCGAAAATGGCCGCTTCGGTGATGCCAAGCAGACAAGAGAGCGCCGAAGGTACGGCAATGGCGCGGATTTTGCTGTCTTTCGTTTTGAAATACACTGCCAGACACGCACCGCCTTGCGCCACATTCGCCATGGCCCAGATAGGCAGCAAGAAGTTCACGCCGATTGACGGATTGCCCAACAGACCGGCTTCAATAGCGTGAAAACTGTGGTGAACACCGGTGATGACTATCGCGGAATACAGCCCGCCAAACAGCAACCCCGCCAGCCAACCTGCGTGGCTTATCAGTGAACTGAGCACCAATGAGATGCCATCGCCCAGCATGCGTCCGGCTGGGCCGATCACCAGCATGGCAACGAAACCGGAGATAATCACCGTCAAAAAAGGCGTGACGATGATATCCAGCGCGTTTGGCACCACGCGGCGCAGCCGTTTTTCCACCAGGCTCATAAACCAAACGGCCAACAGCACCGGGAACACCGTGCCCTGATAGCCTATCATCGCGAATTCCAGACCGAACAAATGCATGGTCTTGAAACCCCCGGCCACGCCCCAGGCGTTAGTGAGCGCCGGGTGAGTGAGAATGCCGCCCAGTGTCGCGCCCAGATACGGGTTGCCGCCAAACTCGCGCGCCGCCGTAAAACCAATCAGGACGGGCAGAATGATAAACGCCGCAGAGCTGAACATGTCCAGCATCACGAAAATGGCGCTACCGGCATCGACCCAGCCATAGGTCTTGATCATACCCAACAGGCCCATCAGCAGCCCGGAGGCCACAATCGCCGGAATAATCGGCACGAAAATGTTGGACAATAACCGGGCTAACCGCTGGAGCGGATTGAGTTTTTGCGCGGCCAGCGTCGCGGTATCACGGGTGCTGGCTTCGGTGATATCGGCGACCTGAATAAATTCCGCATACACTTTGTTCACCAGGCCTGAGCCAAAGATTATCTGCATCTGGCCTGCGTTCTGGAAACACCCTTTTACGCCTTCGAGTTTTTCGATAGCGGCTTTATCCGCCAGCCCGTCATCGTTTAGCACCAGGCGCAAGCGAGTGGCGCAGTGGGCGGCGCTGGCGATATTGTCCTTACCACCCAGTAACGGGAGCAGGGAGGCTGCAGTGGCACGAATATCCATACTATTCCTCATTATCAACAACCGATGGGCATATGTCCGTCACCGTCTGGCGGTGACGGGCCCCGTTAATGGTTAGAACCAGGTTTCCATCTGGACGCCGAAAGTCCATTCGCCGCCAGCTTTGAAACCGGTTGAGCCAAAGGCATCGCTGCTTGAGTAGTTATCCAACCGTTTATCCCAGTTCATGTAGCTGGTAAAAAAGCGCAATTCCGGGCGGCTGAAGAAATTGGCAATGTTGCCCACTTTGAACGTTGGCGCTACCGTCAGTTTATAAAACCCGCCGCTGACCTGATTACGTGCCAAATAGCTTTGAGGGTTCAAGTCCATATATTGATAGCTGCCTTCATACGCCATGGCGAAATTTTCGGTGATTTCCTGAATGAAGCGCGCATTAAATGTTATCCAGCGGTAATCATCACCCTGCACATAACGATCTTTACTGCTTTGCGCCAGAATTGTCGGGGCAAAGCTCCAGGTGTTATTCAACGCCGTGGTGCCATAGGTCGCCAGTCGCCAGGTGTTGGCGTTCTGCGTCAGGTTGCCGTCAGAGCCGATGCTCTTCACCTCGCCACCCAGCCCATGACCATAGAGCAACGCCACTTTGGATGTCCCATCGCGCAGGCCGTAGAAACTGTCGCCGTGCCAGGCCACCAGCGCGTGATAACCGCTATCACCGGCATTGGTGTTGGTGACGGCGTTGGCGCTGTTACGACCGGTGTTTTCCTTCACATCGTTGTTGCGCGCATGCAGGCCACTGAGCATGAACTGGAACGGGCCGACCATATTGTTACTGGTGACAACATAGTTCTGAATTTCATTATCCAGTGCGCTGATTTCACCGAGGCTACGGCCATAGACCGAGAGGTTGGTTTTCCAGCCATCGACCGGTTTGACGTCATAAATCCCGCCGCCGGTACCGGCCAGAAACACCACATCGGAGTCAATCCAATGGATGTCGAAATTATCGCGGTCAAACCGTTTGCCAGCCCACAGCGTGGTGTCCTTAAATGCGCCGGTAAAGGTGGGCAGTGAGCCAAGTTCGACAAACGCTTCGCGTACGTTGAACTGGCTGGTGGTGGCCGTCCAATCGTTATAGCTGCGCTGGCCATCGGCCATCATCACTTTGAAGCGGGTGGTGGCACCGTTGTCCAGTTTGGTGCGGTGCTCCAGTTTCAGCTCCAGATAGGTGTCATCTTCGTTACCGAGTCGGCCGACATGACCACCGGTTTGCCCGGCGGGCGTCATGCCGGGGCCGATATCTGCTTGTGAACTGGTCGCCGAGTTATGTACTGCCAGGCCGGAGCGCGCGTAGCCGTGGAATTCAAAACCATCGGCCAGGCTGCTTTTACTGGCAAGGGCAGCGGTTTTCTGCGCCACTTGCTGGGTTTGTTGTTCGTTTTGCGTGGCGCGGGCGGCGACCTGCTGGGTCTGTTGCGCCACCTGTTGCGTGACGTTTTCGACCTGCTGGGTCTTCTGTTCAACCTGCGTGGTGCGGGCCGCCAGCTGTTTGGCCTGCTTTTCCGCCGAGTCGGCGCGGGCTTCAGCCTGTTTTGCGCGGCTTTCTGCTTGCTGTAAACGTTGCTCAAGCGCGTTAAGGCGCGCTTCAATGCTGTCAGAAGGTGCTGCCAATGCCTGAGTGGTACAGAGGGCGAGACCCACGGCGGTGGCAAGATAACCTGGCTTTATCATTGTTGTGTTCCCTTGGCTGGAGTGGTTTTTTGTTTTGCTAAATTGCTAAACCGGTTATGCCAGAGAAAACTAAATGCCCGCAGAGGGAATTGGCAAGGAATTTTATTTTCCCGCAGTGCTAACTGTGATCGCGTTTGCAAAACCCGGCCAGCATGGATGACGCTGGCCTGGGGGCGCGCGATTGATTAAACCGTGAACAGCTGATGGGCAAACGGCAGGGCCGTCATCGCGCCTTTTGCGGTGGTTGCCAGCGCGCCGCAACGCTGCGCCTGCGCCAGCACCGCCTGCCAGTCTTCCGGCTGGTACAGGCTGTCGTAACGCGCCAGCGCCGCCAGCATGCCAGCGACGAACGCATCGCCTGCGCCAGTGGTGTCAATCGGGTTTACCCGTAGCGCCGGGAAGTGGCGCAATTGCTGGCCGTCATGCAGCCAGACGCCGTCGCCGCCCTGTGTAATCAACAGCCGCTTGATGGGGTAACGCTGCATCAGCAGGGCTGCGCCCTGATGTAAGTCGGTCGTGCCGCCAAGAAACCAGAACTCCTCTTCGGAGAGCTTCACCACATCGGCCAGTGCCAGCGCGCTATCCAGACAGGCGCGCAACTCCTCTTCGTTGCGCCAGAGATCGGGGCGAATGTTGGGGTCAAAGCTGACCCAGCCTTGCGCGGCGCGGATGCGGCGCATCGCTTCCAGCGCCGTGGTGCGTGACGGCTCGCGCGAGAGGGCAATCGAGCACAGGTGCAGCCATTCGCCGCGTTTGAAAACGGGCAGGTCTTGCGGTTGTAAAAACAGATCGGCGCTGGGCCGCACCATAAACGTGAAGGTGCGCTCACCGTGGTCATCCAGGCTGACGACCACCGTTGAGGTACGCTGATCGCTATCCAGCAGCATATGGCGTATGTCTACCTGTTCTTGCGCTAACACCTGTTTCAGGAAACGGCCAAAGGCATCATCGCCTACCCGGCCGATAAAGCCGCTCGCACCGCCGAGGCGCGCCACGCCGACGGCAACATTGGCCGGTGCGCCGCCGGGACATTTCAGGTAGCGTTCCTCGTCTTCAGGAATAAGGTCAACGACGGCATCGCCCAAAACCCATACTTTATGAGACATGATGGCTCTCTTTTTCAGAATGACTAAACTGTTTGCTAACATAGAAGAAACGGTTTAGCTAATCAACTTAATGATGCGCGCCTGCGGGAGGAAATGTCAGAAGGTAACGAAAAATTAACGGTTTGATATCGTCATATTATCGTTGGCGGTCATTCTTTTATTTACCGTAAAGAATAAAAATGGCAGGTAATATTTTTTATTAAATATTATTTATGTGCTAACTAATACAGTAAATCCTAAATATGTTTGTTGTGTCAAAATTATCAAAATAAAGAGCGGTTTAGGCGTGATTGATATATTCCATCCTCATATACTGTATAGCGTAGAATTCATTTATCTGATGCAACAGACGGTAGTGAGTCAGGGCGATGTGCAAGCTAAGTCGCTTTTTTATTTATAAAAATTATCTTGTCACAGAATATTAATTTTCCATACTTTATAGTCAATCACTCATCAGCCGATGAGGTGTGTTATGCCTGAGGCAGTCCATTTGGAACGGTTATTTGCACCTTATTTTCATTATTGGGGTAAAGCACAGTCGTCTTCTGAAAATGAAAACGCTGCGCCGTATCATTTATTGCCTTATCACTGTCTGGATGTGGCGGCCTGTGGTTATTGGCTGGTGAAACATCATCGTTTTCATGTTCACGAGCACATGCGCTCGCTGGGATTAGAGGAAGAGCGCGCCGCGTTATGGCTGGCATGGTTTTTGGCCTGGCACGATATCGGTAAATTTGCCCGCAGTTTTCAACGGCTATACCAGAACCCTGATGCGCCGCTGGTGCGTGCCACCGGGCATGCGTCGCCAGTGCGGCATGATTCGCTAGGGCTATGGTTATGGCGTCATCGGCTCTACGAGCGCTGGGAGCAGGACGCAGGCTGGCTACCGGCGGTTGCCCGCGCGGATAAATTCCATCATGTGATGGATCAGTGGCTGCGCTTGATGTGCGGCCACCATGGTCAGCCGCCGCTGGAAGACGATAACGGTGCGCTGGCGTTTCACCCGGATGACATTCTGGCGGCGCAGGCTTACCTGACCGATTTGCGCACGGTGTTCCCGCAGTTAACCGCGTTTCCCGATGCGTTTTGCGATAAAAGCTGGCGCGCGCTTTTGCAGCAGCGCAGCTGGACGCTGGCCGGTTGTGTGGTACTGGCGGACTGGATAGGCTCCTCACAGGCCGATTTCCCTTATTGCTCACAGCCGATGGCGCTGGCGGATTACTGGCGTGAATATGCGTTACCGCAGGCGGAAAACGCGGTGCTGCGTCTGCCCGCCGCCTGCGACGTTGCGCCGTTTCAGGGCATGCCAGCGCTGTTTCCTTTTATTAGCCAGCCGACACCGTTGCAGCAGCAGGCCATGACGGTGGATATCAGTACGCCCGGCCCGCAGCTTTTTTTACTGGAAGACGTCACCGGGGCAGGCAAGACCGAGGCGGCATTGGTGCTGACGCATCGCTTATTGAGCGCCGGATATGGCGACGGGCTGTATGTCGGCCTGCCGACCATGGCGACCGCTAACGCCATGTACCGCCGGTTATCGCAAGCCTATCGCACACTGTTTAGCGAGTCCGGTTTGCCTTCGCTGATGCTGGCGCACGGCGCGCGCGATATGGTGGCGGATTTCCGGTTGTCGTTATGGGGCGCAGAGCAGGCCGGGCCGGTGCGCTACGGCCCGGATGAAGGGAGCGCCAGTGCCGCGTGCAACCAGTGGTTTGCCGATTCGCGCAAGAAAGCGCTGCTGGCCGATGTGGGCGTCGGCACGCTCGATCAGGCATTGATGGCGGTGATGCCGTTTCGGCACCAGTCGCTGCGCCTGTTGGGGTTGAGCGGCAAAATCCTGCTGCTGGACGAGGTGCATGCATACGATGCCTACACCGGCCGCTTGCTGGAAAACCTGCTGGCTTTCCACGCCAGCCAGGGCGGCAGCGCGATCGTTCTGACGGCTACGCTTGCGGCATCGCAGCGCGAGCGGTTGGTGCAGGCGTTTTACCGGGGTGTGCAGCAACCGGCTGGTCAACTGGCAGAGCAGGCCGACTATCCGTGGTTTACCCAGGTCAATGCGCAGGCGCTGCATGAATGGCCGGTGGCAACCCGTGCCGAGGTGCGCCGTACCGTCGAGGTGGCGTGGTTATCCCAGCGTGCTGAGGCCATTGAGCGCATTCGTCAGGCGGTGGCGAGCGGGCTGTGTGTCTGTTGGGTGCGCAACACGGTGGACGACGCGATAACCGCCTGGCAACAACTGTGTCAGGGCGGTGAGATAGCCGCAGATGACGTGTTGCTGTTCCACAGCCGGTTTGCGTTTTGTGACCGTATCGCGATTGAAGACAGGGCGATTGAGCGCTTTGGCAAACACAGCAACGGCGAGACGCGGCGCGGCAAGGTGCTGATTGCCACGCAGGTGGTCGAGCAATCGCTGGATATCGATGTGGACGTGATGATAAGCGACCTGGCACCGGTGGATTTGTTAATCCAGCGCGCAGGGCGGTTGCAACGGCATATTCGCCGGGCGGACGGGCGCTGTAAACCGCCGGGTGACGACGCGCCAGCGCGGGACGCGCGCGCCGCGCCGGTGTTGTGGGTGCTGGCCCCGGCGTGGCAACCGGATGCCGGGCGCGACTGGCTGGGCGCGGAATTGCGTGGCACCGGTGCGGTGTATTCGCATCAGGCGGTGTTGTGGCGCACCCAGGCAATACTGCGTGAGCGCGGGGCGTTACGCATGCCGGATGAGGCGCGCTTGCTGATAGACAGCGTGTATGAGCAGCGTATTGCGGCCCCTGCCATACTGGAGGAGGGGGATTATCAGGCGCAAGGCAAGCAACTGGGCGATCGCACCGTTGCGGCGCAATCTTCGCTGACGTTTTCATTGGGGTACTGCGTGGCCGCCGCACAGCGCGGCTGGAGCGATGACGCCGAGCTGTTCACCCGCACAGGCGAAGAATCGCAGGATGTGTATCTGGCCTGGCGTGCCGAGAGTGGTGATGCGCTACCGCAGCCCTACGCTGGCGACGGCGAGTTTAGCTGGGAGAGAAGCCGCCTGTCGGTACGCAAGAGCTGGTGGCAGCAACACCAAAACGGCTGGCCGACGTTACAGGGCGATGAACTGGAACGCTTCCGGCAACACCTGCACCGCCCTGGCGCGCAGGTATTACTGCTCACGCCGGGTGAGGCGGCGCATTACTACCGTGCAGACACCGGGTTGGTTGCGGCGGACTGAATAGCAAAGTAGCCGGGTAATAGGGTGCTTTTAAGGTTGTAAACAAGAAATGCTCCATCGTTACCGGCATCAATTTGTCTTTATACCCATGGCGCTGTTGGTCACAGCTTCAACGTAACAAGGCTGTTTTTAAAAGATTTTTTGCTGCTCAGGCAGTTTTTGTTCACCGGGAAACATCGGTGCCGCTGGCGCGGACTCTGGCCGCGCGGAGGCAGAAAACAATAACAGGAATCATGACGACCTCACGGATGAGGCCTTACTGAAGAGGTAGGTTCATGTTTTCACTGATTGACACACCCTGGTTACCGGTAGTGGGCGCGGACGGGCATCGCACCCATATTTCTCCACGGCAACTGACCGACGACCGGATTATCAATCTGGCGTGCCCGCGACCTGATTTTCAGGGCGCAGCCTGGCAGTTGCTGATTGGTTTGCTGCAAACCGCCTACTCACCACCGGATGAAGAGTGCTGGGAGGACATCTGGCGTGATGGACTGGGCGACGGCTGGATACAGGCGCTGGACAACCTGGCACCGGCATTTCAGTTTGGTGGCGATAAACCTGCGTTTATGCAGGATTTCTCATCGCTTGAGGCCGACAACAACCCGATTTCCGGTTTATTGATCGATGCGCCGGGTGGCAACACCCTCAAGCTCAACAAAGATCACTTCGTCAAACGCGGCACAGTAAACGCCATCTGCCCGCACTGTGCGGCACTGGCGCTTTACACACTGCAAACCAACGCGCCGTCGGGCGGCGTTGGCCATCGCGTCGGTTTACGTGGCGGCGGCCCGATCACCACCTTGCTGATGCCCTACGATGCGCAAAAACCAGTACCGCTGTGGCGCAAACTGTGGGCCAACGTCAGCTCCGGCGAGCGGGGGCGGTGCGATGCGTCGGTATTCCCCTGGCTCAAGGCCACCCGCACCAGCGAAGGTGACAGAGACAAGGTCACGCCGGAAAACGCGCACCCATTGCAGGCGTTTTGGGGCATGCCGCGCCGCATCGAGCTTGATTTCAGCCATACCGAATCCGGCCATTGTGACCTGTGTGGCGATCACTCCGGGCAGTTACTGACGCACTATCGCACCAAAAACTACGGCGTGCAGTATGAACACTGGCAGCACCCGCTGACGCCCTATCGCAAATCATTGAAAGATGGCGTGGTGTTGTCGGTAAAAGGTCAGCCGGGCGGGTTGTCCTACCGCGACTGGCTGGGGCTGGTGCTGGGGACGAAGGATACACTCAATGAAACGCTCCCCGCCTATGTAGTGAACCTCAGTCATCAGCGCGTGCCGCTGCGCCATAAAGTCGGGCTGTGGTGCTTTGGCTACGACATGGACAACATGAAAGCCCGCTGCTGGTACGAACACCACGTGCCGGTGTGGAAAGACATTACCCCGGCGGTGCGTGACTACCTGCCGCTGGGCTTGCAGATGGCGCACGACGCCCAACAACTGCTGCGCCAGTCGGTAAAAGCAGCCTGGTTTAGCCGTCCGAAAGAAGTGGGGGGCGATTTCAGCTTCATCGATGTGTCGTTCTGGCAGGAAACCGAACAGTTTTTCCGGCAGCTTTATCGCTCTATCGCCGGGGGCGGCTGCCCGGTAGCGGCGCTTAACGCCTGGCGCAACCAGCTCTACATGTACCTTATCGGCACGTTTGACCGGCTGACATTCGGCAACCCAGACCAGAAAGGCGACCTGACGCAGGCGGTCGAGGCGCGCGGCAGCATGGTGAAGCTGTTCCACATCCAGAAATCAATGAAACAGCTCAAAGGATTACAACCGCAAGAGGAACCGGCGAATGGATAAAGGGAGCAGGGAGAACGGTAACAAGGAGAGCGGTCGTAAGGAGAATGGCCACAACGAGAAAGGTTACAAGAATAGCACCGCAACGCCGCTGGTGATAAACCCACCAGCGGCGCAGAAGATAGAGACGTGGTTTGGCGCATTACAAAACCGGCATAACGACACCCATAATGGCCGTGCGGAGCGGGCGGCGTTGCGCCGCGCCGCCGCGCCTTATGGCGCGCTGACCTGTCAGGGGTTTATGCGCCTGTCGAATATGCTGGCCGAGGTTATTGGCGACAAACAGCATCGCTTGCTCGGTGTGGCGATCTTCGCGGCGGTGGCGGCCCATGCCGACAAGAGTGACGACAAGAAAAGTTTCGCCGCGCAACTGGGTGAGCCGGTCAGTGCGGGCAACGACCGGCGTTACCTGTCTGAACTGCGTTTCGAGCGGCTGCTGCGTGCGCAAACGCCGGAAGAACTGTGCCGCCTGTTGATTCGGGCGGTGACGATTCGCGGCGACGCAGGCGTGAATCTGCCGTCGCTGGCAGACGGCATCCTGCTGTGGATGGATGAATGGCATGCCCGGCAACATAACCTGCCTGCACAGCACAACCCACTGAAACGCAATGCGGTGCGCTGGGCGTGCGAATACAACCAGATAACGCAGGAGCCTGCACCGGACGAGGCACCCTCCTCCCCGCAAGACGCTAACGGAAACCACCCGACCGACAACAAGGAACCGGCATGACCACCTTTATTCAACTGCATTTTTTGACGGCTTACGCACCCGCTAACCTTAACCGCGACGACGCCGGTCGCCCGAAAACCGCGCTGGTCGGCGGCGTGGAGCGGCTGCGGGTGTCATCACAGAGCCTTAAGCGCGCCTGGCGCACTTCGGCGGTGTTTGAAAACGCGCTGGGCGAGCATATCGGCAAGCGCACCCGGCGGCTGGGGCGCGAGGTGTATCAGCAACTGATTGATGGTGGCGTCACCACCAAAACTGCCGAAGAAGCGGCGAAAGAGATTGCCGGGCAGTTCGGCAAACTGAAAAAAGAAGAAAAAAACAGCAAGGATCCGCTGGAAAAATACGACATCGAGCAACTGGCGCACATCAGCGTGCCGGAGCGGGCGCATATAGACCAACTGGTGGCGACGTTGATTGCCGAAAATCGCAAACCCAACAGCGAAGAGCTGAAACTGCTGCGCAAAGCGGTGGCGAGCGTCGATATTGCGCTGTTTGGCCGCATGCTGGCTTCCAGCCCGGAGTTCAACGTGGAAGCGGCCTGTCAGGTGGCGCACGCGCTGGGCGTCAGCGCAGTCACGGTAGAAGATGACTTTTTCACGGCGGTGGATGACCTTAACACCGGTGATGACAACAGCGGCTCTGGTCACATGGGCGAGCAGGGCTTTGCCTCGGCGTTGTTCTATCAGTACATCTGCATCGACCGCGATCGGCTGCTGGAAAACCTCAGCGGTGATGACGCGTTAGTGCAGCGCACATTGCGGGCGCTGGGCGAAACGGCGCTGACCGTGTCGCCGACCGGCAAGCAAAATAGCTTTGCCTCCCGCGCCTACGCCTCTTACGTGCTGGCAGAACGGGGGTCGGCACAGCCGCGTGCGCTGTCAGTGGCGTTTTTCAAACCGGTGCGTGGCGAGGAACCGCTGGAAACCGCCATCACCGCGCTGAAAAGCCAACAGGAGAAGTTCAACCGCGCTTACGGCGCTGACGGCATGAGCGATTACGTGCTGAATGTTGAAGCCGGTGTCGGCAGCCTGCCGCAACTGTTGGATTTCATCAGCCAGTGAGGGTGGCATGACCGAGTATCTGGTATTTCAGCTGTACGCGCCGCTGGCCTCCTGGGGGGAACCGGCGGTGGGTGAGGTGCGCCATACCTCACCCGTGCCAAGCCGTTCTGCGCTGCTGGGGTTGCTGGCGGCGGCACTCGGCATCCGCCGCGAGGAAGACGCGCGCTTGGCACAGTTTAACGCGCACTACCGTTTTGCGGTGCGAATGCTTTCTCGTCGGGAAGGCTGGCTGCGCGATTACCACACCGTGCAGATGCCGCGTGAAGAGCGCAAACGGGTGCGCCATACCCGGCGTGATGAGCTGTGTTCTGACCCGGAGCAGGGGCTGGAAACGCTGTTGAGCGCCCGTGAATACCGCTGTGATGCGTATTACCACGTGGCGGTGAGTGCGACCGAGGGCGCGCCCGTTACCCTCTCGCAACTGGCGCAGGCGCTGCGCACCCCGGTGTTCCCGCTCTATCTCGGTCGCAAAAGTTGCCCGCTGGCGTTGCCACTGGCGCCGCATCTGCTGCATGGGTCGCTGGCCGAGGTGTGGTGGCAGGTTGACGATACGCCATTGCTCAACGACCCGGCATTGGCGTTTATCAACCAACCTGACGGCAGTTGCTACTGGGAACCGGGTGAGGATGTTGACGCAGAGGGGGCGGTGATGGCGGTAGATCGCTGCGACCAGCCCACCAGCCGTCGGCGCTGGCAGTTCACTACCCGAATACAGTGCCACGGCGTACTGAAAGGAGGTCAGTAATGTTCTTTTCCCGTGTCACGCTGCAACCGGCGGCGCTGCCGTCGGCGATGGCGGCGAAATGGCTGACATCGCCGGTGTATGCCAGCCACCAGTGGTTGTGGCAACTGTTCCCGCAGGAGCAGCAGCGCCGCTTTTTGTTTCGCCAGGACTCCCATCCTGGGGCCAGCCGCTATTACCTGCTTTCGGCCTGCGCGCCCCGGCCAGATCACAACCTGTTTGTGGTGGACACCAAGCCGTGGCAACCGCAACTGAACGCCGGGATGCAACTGGCGTTTTCCCTGCGCGCCAACCCGGTGGTGACGCGCCAGAAAAAGCGCAGCGATGTGCTGATGGATGCCAAACATCAGGCCAAAGCACAGGGCGCGAGCCCGGCGGAAATCTGGCCGCGCCAGCAGCAGGCGGCAGCCGACTGGCTGGTGCGTCAGGGCGAGCAGTGGGGGTTTGAGGTCAATGCCTGTCGCGTTGACGGCTACCAGCGTCATCAACTGTATAAACCGCGCCAGAGCGCACCGGTGAGCTTCAGCTCGGTGGATTTTGACGGCCTGCTGCGCATCACCGACGCCGGGCGTTTTGCACAGGCGGTCAGCCAGGGGCTGGGGAAAAGCCGGGCGCTGGGGTGCGGGCTGTTGCTATTGCGTCGTGCCTGAGCGGGAGGCGGCTATGTCATTCGTTCCGTTAAACCCGATCCCGCTCAAAGACCGCACCTCAATGATCTTCCTGCAATACGGGCAGATTGACGTGGTGGACGGCGCGTTTGTGCTGATCGATAAAACCGGGGTGCGCACCCATATTCCGGTAGGCTCGGTGGCCTGCATCATGCTGGAGCCGGGCACTCGCGTCTCCCATGCGGCGGCAAAGCTGGCGGCCACCGTCGGCACGCTGCTGGTGTGGGTGGGGGAAGCCGGGGTGCGGTTATACGCCGCCGGGCAGCCGGGCGGCGCACGTTCTGACCGGTTGTTGTATCAGGCGCGGCTGGCGCTGGATGAAGAACTGCGCCTGAAAGTGGTGCGGCGCATGTTCGAACTGCGTTTTGGCGAACCGGCACCGAGCCGCCGCTCCGTCGAGCAACTGCGCGGCATTGAAGGCGCGCGGGTGCGCCAGACCTACAGCCTGCTGGCAAAACAGTACGGCGTGAAATGGGATGGCCGCCGCTATGACCCGAAAGACTGGGCGCGTGGCGACAAGGTCAACCAGTGTATTAGCGCCGCCACCGCCTGCCTCTACGGTATTACCGAAGCGGCGATACTGGCAGCGGGCTACGCACCGGCTATCGGTTTTATCCATAGCGGCAAGCCGCTGTCGTTTGTCTACGACATTGCCGACATCATCAAGTTTGACGGTGTGGTGCCCAAAGCGTTCGAGATTGCCGCCCGCAACCCGCTGGAGCCCGATCGTGACGTGCGGGTGGCCTGCCGTGATATTTTCCGCAGCCAGCAAACGCTGGCCAAACTGATCCCCCTGATTGAAGACGTGCTGGCCGCTGGTGAAATTGAACCGCCGCAGGCACCGCCAGACGCACAACCGCCCGCCATTCCCGAACCGACGCCCTTTGGCGACGCCGGGCACCGAGGCCATGGCGCATGAGCATGCTGGTGGTGGTAACAGAAAACGTGCCGCCGCGCTTGCGCGGCCGGCTGGCGGTCTGGCTGCTGGAAGTGCGCGCCGGGGTGTATGTAGGCGACACCTCGCGCCGGGTACGGGAGATGATCTGGCAACAGGTGGTGGAACTGGCCGAACAGGGCAATGTGGTGATGGCCTGGGCCACCAACACCGAGTCCGGTTTCGAGTTCCAGACCTACGGTGAAAACCGCCGGATGCCGGTGGATCTCGATGGCCTGCGGTTAGTCTCTTTTCACCCTGTTGAAAATCAGTAAGTTAGCGCTCTTTAACAACCGGGAAAAATCGGTAGAATTTTACGGCCTTTAAAATACCTTATAAAACAGGTATCTACTTTTAGAGTGTTCCCCGCGCCAGCGGGGATAAACCGGACAGGTGTCCAAAGCGCTCGTTGGTGGATGGGTGTTCCCCGCGCCAGCGGGGATAAACCGTGAGAAAGACATGGCTATTATACTCCCGGCAAGTGTTCCCCGCGCCAGCGGGGATAAACCGGGCGAATGCCCGATCTGTGGTCGACGTGGAAAGTGTTCCCCGCGCCAGCGGGGATAAACCGGTTAGCCGGTCGCTGTCATCGGACGTGCGCGAGTGTTCCCCGCGCCAGCGGGGATAAACCGGCATGAGTCCCCAGCTCATCGAGCAGAACAAGGTGTTCCCCGCGCCAGCGGGGATAAACCGGGTATTTCTATGCACTGTAAGAAGGGAGATACGTGTTCCCCGCGCCAGCGGGGATAAACCGCGTAGAACGGGAAAAACTGGCGGCTTATGACAGTGTTCCCCGCGCCAGCGGGGATAAACCGCATGATCCAGTCATACATGGACGCCGAAAAAGGTGTTCCCCGCGCCAGCGGGGATAAACCGCCCAGCATCCGCGCTGTCTTTTTTGATTCAGCGTGTTCCCCGCGCCAGCGGGGATAAACCGCGCCTGTCTCATTGATGAAGCCACCCTGACCAGTGTTCCCCGCGCCAGCGGGGATAAACCGACCGATGATGAGGTTATCGCGATTGTAGAGAAGTGTTCCCCGCGCCAGCGGGGATAAACCGTTCGGCCATATCCAGCAGTGCCGCAAGGCTTGGTGTTCCCCGCGCCAGCGGGGATAAACCGTACCTTGAGCGGACTATATCGAGTTGAATAATGTGTTCCCCGCGCCAGCGGGGATAAACCGGGTGTTGTGCCTAATGTTTATGTTAAGACACTGTGTTCCCCGCGCCAGCGGGGATAAACCGCCCACACCTCACCATCGGGATCAGTTGCTATAGTGTTCCCCGCGCCAGCGGGGATAAACCGATCCTCTCTTAACAGGTTACTCGTGATTGAGCGTGTTCCCCGCGCCAGCGGGGATAAACCGCCGGACTTTATTTCCCGGTTCAAGTTTCTGGAGTGTTCCCCGCGCCAGCGGGGATAAACCGAGTAATTATTTCTTTGCTCTGTATAGTGCCGGGTGTTCCCCGCGCCAGCGGGGATAAACCGTTCAGGTCGATAATAACGGCAATAAATATGTCGTGTTCCCCGCGCCAGCGGGGATAAACCGTCATTAGTACCCTCGCAATCTGGTATCTATTGGTGTTCCCCGCGCCAGCGGGGATAAACCGAGTGCCTGATATAGTGTCTATATGTGATTATTGTGTTCCCCGCGCCAGCGGGGATAAACCGGGCTATCGCTGATCGCCAAGAGGCCCGCAAGAGTGTTCCCCGCGCCAGCGGGGATAAACCGGCATTGGAAACCCAGCGACTGCGGGCTCAGATGTGTTCCCCGCGCCAGCGGGGATAAACCGTTCAGAATTGTTTATGACGGCCCAGCCCTAGAGTGTTCCCCGCGCCAGCGGGGATAAACCGACGAAAAAATATTTTGGAGCAAAATTCTTGATGTGTTCCCCGCGCCAGCGGGGATAAACCGGGGATGTATGGCAACTATGACTCGCTCGTTTTGTGTTCCCCGCGCCAGCGGGGATAAACCGTATGGCAGGCATATACATGTCGATCCGGTGGAAGTGTTCCCCGCGCCAGCGGGGATAAACCGATTGTGCCAATATAGATAACGTCCAGCTTGCCGTGTTCCCCGCGCCAGCGGGGTAAAAAAGAGAAACCCGATGACGGGCGGTACGCGTCATCGGGTTTTTGCTTATGGAACTGCGTTACGCAGGCTGATGATTAAAATGAATGCCAGTCATCTTCGCTGCTTTTGGTTTTGCGCGAGGAGGCGGCGGGTTTTAAGGCCAGTGTTTTCGCCGCCGCCGGTTTTGCCGGGGTGCTGGCGAGCAGCGGCTGGTTGCTGGATGCACGGTACGCGCTCTGTCCGGTTTGTTGCAGATGAAACAAGCTCACTACCTGTTTTAATTGCTCGGCCTGTTGCTGTAAGGCTTGGGTGGCATCGGTGCCTTCTCGCACCAGCGAGGCGTTTTGCAACGTGGTTTGTTCCATCTTATTGATGGCCATGTTGACCTGTTCAATGCCGAGCGACTGCTCCTGACTGGCGACGCTGATTTCACCCACCAGCTCGCTGACTTTGCGCACGCCATCGACAATACCCTGAATGGAAACCCCGGCTTTTTCCACCAGACGATTGCCTGCGTCAACGGTTTGTACCGAGTGATCGATAAGTTCTTTGATTTCCCGGGCGGCCGAGGCGCTGCGCTGGGCCAGGCTGCGCACTTCGCTTGCAACCACGGCAAAGCCGCGACCCTGTTCACCGGCGCGGGCTGCTTCGACGGCGGCATTCAGCGCCAGAATATTGGTTTGAAACGCGATGCTGTCGATAACGCCGATAATATCGACAATTTTCTTGGAGGAACTGTCGATGGCACCCATGGTTTGCACCACATCGCCGACCAGTTGGCCGCCTGACTGGGCCTGGCTGGCGGTATCTTGCGCCAACTGGCTGGCTTGTCTGGCGTTGTCGGCATTTTGCCGAACGGTAGAAGTGAGCTGCTCTATCGAGGCGGCGGTTTCTTGCAGGGCGCCGGATTGTTCCTCGGTACGGTTAGACAAATCCTGATTGCCTGCCGAGAGCTGTGATGAGGCTCCGGCGATCGCTTCGGCCCCTTCGCGCACTTCGCCCACCACGGTGCGCAGTTGCAGCGTCATTTCCTGTAGCGCGTGTTGCAGTTGCGCCAGTTCGTCGCGCCCTTGCGGGATAATGGTTTCGGTGAGGTCGCCTTTGGCAACGGCGTTCGTCACCCGCACCGCTTTTTGCAACGGCTGGACGATACTGCGGGTCAGCATCCAGGCGAGCAGTGAGCCGATAAGGGTAATCAACACGCCCAGTCCGCCGAGGAACAGGTAGCTGTTATTGGCGCGATCGGCAATCTCTACGCGCATGCGGTCAATACCGGTGCGTTGGTAGTCGCGCAGTATGCTCATGCTCTTTTGGTATTCCACGGAGACCGGTTGCAGTTTTTGTTCAAACAACTGTTTGGCCAGGTCGGCGTTGCCAGCGGATTTGGCGGCAAAAATATCGTCTCGCGCCTTGATATAAGCCTGACGGTCAACGTTTAGCTTATCCAGCAGCGCCTTTTCCTCATTGGATGAGACAAGCGCCGTAAACTGGGCGGCACGTTCGTTGTTCTCTTTGGTGGCATTGGCATTATCTACGGCGAAAACCTGCGCCAGCGAGGCATCGCTGCTGCGCGCCGTGGCCGTCGCCCGTTGGATACCGGCGGCGAGCGTGGCAGCCCAGTCCGCCACCAGACGCTCTTTGCGCAACGGTATTTGCATGATTTGTTCTGCGTTTTGGCTAATCTGGCGCAGCTGATAAATACCGCTGGCCAACATGATTAACGAGAACGCGATGAGTATTCCAAACCCTACGGATAGCCGAGTACCAATTTTGTAGTTTTTCATTTTTTCTCCCGGGTTTCTCTGCAACGGTTGTCAGATTCCCTAGTATGTTCGACGTAACGGATATATTGAGCGAATGGTGCCGGTATACCCGTCATCCTTCACGTTGCCGGTGTGTTGGCTGTGTTCGCTCACCCGAATCACTGACTTGAGTAAGCTCATCGGGATTCGCTTACTTGCCGCCTTCCTGCAACTCGAATTATTTGGGGTATAGAACGATTAAACAGGCTCTCCTGACCCGTATTTCCTGACCCGTTATCTCTGCAATATGCGCCTTTTCGCAATGCAATGATCTACAGGATGTGGCTGTGTGTTCAATTATAGTTAATCGCCGGCTAATGCTATTTAATTCATTTTTAGTGTGTTAATACTTATTCTCATTAACAAGAAACGTTCTGATATATCGGATGATTATTCGATTGACTATTTTTTATCGTTCTTTTCCTCCTTGGTGGGTATTTCAGGTATTAAGGATACAGTGCCGCAAGGAAATCAAAGCCTGATTAAGCAATATATTATTCACTTCACATTATTTTGAATTATCACCGCGCGAGGCTGGGCAACTATGTTGGTTGATAACCATGTTGGCCGATAACTGTGTTGGCCGATAACTGTGTTGGCTGATAACCATATTGGTTGATAACCATGTTGGTTGATAACTATGTTGGCTGACGACGTGATGGTTTTTTTGGCGCGGAGAGCGGTTGTTTTCGCGCAGCGATGGCACGGTTGGTGGCCGTCCGGTTGATGGCTGAAATAGGGTTTGGGCACAGATATGCTCAGAATAACGGCAATAATATGTTTTGCCGGAATAGAAACTAACTGGTCACACCAGCGGAAATACCTTTTCTGTGAAGACGTTATCCCTTTTTTCACGTTGGGGTCGGCAAAATAGCCGCGCAACAGGTCTTTATTTTGCCCGGGAAGTGGCATTATGTGCAGTTCGTGATAAGGAGACTGAGGTTCTCAGTCGGCCATGGATTAACGAGGTTCCACCGGGGGAGAGGCCGTGGAAGCAGAGAATACCCTGGGAGTGATTTCCCGCTATCTGAAAAAATTGCATGTGCTGACGTTATGTGTCAGCGCTGATGACGATTTATGGTGTGCCAACTGCTTTTATGTGTTTGACGATGAACAGGTCGCCTTTTACCTGATGACGGAACCGGACACCCGGCACGGCGTCATTATGCGTCGTTGCGCCAGAGTCGCGGGTACGGTCAATGGTCAGCCTAAAAGTGTGTTACTGATTAAAGGCATACAGTTTATGGGGGAAATCCGTTGCCTGAGCGGGGAAGAGGAAACGCTGGCACGTCATCGCTATATTACCCGCTTCCCGATTGCCCGCAGTAGCAGCGCGCCTATCTGGAAATTGTCGCTCAACGAAATCAAGATGACTGATAACGCGCTCGGGTTTGGCAAAAAGCACCTGTGGACGCGCCGCGCTGCGGTGGCGGAACCCGTGTAACGCGGTTGCCCGTGCCGATGACACGGGCGACAAAACGAACCACAACAAACGAACCACAACAAACGAACCACAAAGCACGCGGCGGCTTAACGCAGGTGATGAATCACCTGATTGCGGCTGCCGCGCCACACCAGCGTCAAATCGCGCTGCTCTTGTACGAAACGTCCATCGACCAGCACGTTAATCAGGTTCACCACCTCTTGCTGGGCAGGGCTCAGTTCATCGAGCCGATAACCCGTCCACATCCAGATATCCTTTGTCGGGCACTCCGCGCGCACCCGCGCCACCAGGCGCAGTATGTCAGGCACGTTTTGCGGATGTAGCGGATCGCCGCCTGAGAGCGACAGCCCTTGCAGCGGCAGTTCGGTGGAGCGCAAATCCGCGATAATGCGGTCTTCCAGTTCGGCGGTGAAGAGATGGCCTGAGTTGAGCCGCCAGGTGCTTTTGTTATAGCAGCCGGGACACTGATGCTCACAGCCCGCGACAAACAGCGTACAGCGGGTGCCAGGGCCGTTGACCACATCCACCGGGTAGTATTGATGGTAGTTCATAGTGATAACCGCTCAAAAGGCCGCCCATGGGGGCGGCATCGCTTAACGTTAGAGCCGAATGCGCCACCCCTTGGCTTGGGGGCGAGGCAGACTGTCAGCCCAGTTGACCGTTAGCTAAGTGTTTTACCCGGCGTTTGACTTCTTCTTGCTTACCGGCATTGAACGGACGTGCATCCGGGCTGCCCAGATAGCCGCATACCCGACGTGTCACCGACACGCGCGCCGAGTCGTGGTTGCCGCACTGCGGGCAGGTAAAGCCTTTGCTGGTGCAGGCGAACTCACCGGTAAAACCACACTCGTAGCACTCGTCGATGGGGGTGTTGGTGCCGTAATAGGGCACGCGGGTGTAGCTGTAATCCCACACATCTTCCAGCGCTTTGAGGTTATGCTGCAAGTTGGGGTACTCGCCGTAACAGATAAAACCACCGTTAGCCAGCGGCGGATAAGGGGCCTCAAAGTCTATCTTTTGGTACGGATTGACCTTTTTCTCCACGTCGAGATGGAAACTGTTGGTGTAGTAACCTTTGTCGGTAACGCCGGAAACCACGCCAAATTCAGCCGTGTCCAGACGGCAGAAACGATCGCACAGGTTTTCGCTCGGTGTGCTGTACAGGCTAAAACCGTAGCCGGTTTCCTCTTTCCAGCTATCGGTTGCCGCTTTCAGGCGGGCGACAATCGCCACGGCTTTTTGCCGCTTGGTTTCATCATCAAACAGGTGCTGTTCATCGCCAAACAGCGCGTTGATGGTCTCATGGATGCCGATATAGCCCAGCGAGATGGACGCGCGGCCATTCTTGAAAATCTCGGCGATATTGTCGTCAGCTTGCAGGCGCACACCGCAGGCCCCTTCCATATACAGTATAGGCGCTACGCGGGCTTTGACATTTTCCAGCCGCGCGATGCGCGTCAATGAGCGCTTTTTTCGCCAACTGAAGGCGCTTATCCAGCAATGTCCAGAAACGGGCTTCATCGCCACCCGCTTCCAGTGCGATGCGTGGCAGGTTCAGGCTGATGACGCCAAGGTTATTGCGCCCATCGTGGATAGGCTTGCCGTTCTCTTCATACTCGCCAAGGAAGCTGCGACAGCCCATCGGCGTTTTGAACGAACCGGTGACTTCCACCACCTGATCGTAATTGAGAATATCCGGGTACATGCGCTTGCTGGCGCACTCTAGCGCTAACTGTTTGATGTCGTAGTTCGCGTCACCCGGTTTGTGGTTCACGCCGTCACGGATGGCGAACACCAGTTTCGGGAACACCGCCGTTTTGTGGTTTTTACCCAGCCCGGCGATGCGATTACGCAGGATAGATTGTTGAATCAAGCGCGACTGCCAACTGGTGCCGAGGCCAAAACCGAAGGTGACAAACGGCGTCTGGCCGTTGGCGGTGTGCAGGGTGTTGACTTCATATTCCAGTGACTGGAAGGCGTCATAGCACTCTTTTTCCGTGCGGCTGTGCGCGTAGCCTTCGGCGTCCGGTATCTGCCACTCAAGAGCGACGGCTTTGTGTTTCTCATGGCTGGCGGTGACGAATGGCGCGAGAATTTCATCAATACGGTTGATGGTGGTGCCGCCGTAAATGTGGCTGGCGACCTGCGCGATAATCTGCGCTGTCACCGCCGTGGCGGTAGAAATGGATTTTGGCTGCTCAATTTCCGCATTCCCCATTTTAAACCCTTGCGTCAACATGCCGCCCAGATCGATGAGCATGCAGTTAAACATGGGGAAGAATGGCGAGTAGTCGAGATCGTGATAGTGAATTTCGCCGCGTTCGTGCGCCAGCACTACGTCACGAGGCAGAATATGCTGTTTGGCGTAGTGCTTGGCGACAATCCCGGCCAGCAGGTCACGCTGGGTGGGGATAACCTTGCTGTCTTTATTGGCGTTTTCGTTCAGTAACGCCATATTACTTTGTTCAACCAGACCACGAATTTCCTGATTGAGACGACCCTGACGCTCGCGTGCGACATCACGGTCATGGCGGTATTCGATATAGGCGCGAGCCAGTTGTTTGTACTTGCCAGACATCAGCAGATTTTCCACGGTATGCTGAATGTCATGGATCTCAACGCGCGCTTTTCCTTGCATATGTTGAGCGACGGCACAGGCCACGGTAGCGCAGTAATCCTCATCGTTAACGTTGACAGCCTGCGATGCCTTGATAATGGCATCTTTGATGCGGTTTTCGTCAAAAGGTACCTGGCACCCGTCCCGTTTAATCACTACTGGTTTCATGTTGTTCCTCGGTGTGTTTCCCGTTTCCAGCAACGGTTGTTGAGGTTATCCACAGGCGAAAGCCGCACCGGACAACGGATGCGGGGGCTGTGGATGGTTTGTGGATAAACACAATATGTAGGTCACGATAAAAAGGATAGACACTATATATTGAATTTGCCCGAGGGTGTGCCTGCTTTTATCACGCCAAAATTGACCTGGCTCAATGAAATTTGGGCATCGTAGAGAAATCAGTCTTGTATAAACCGTAATCAATTTGGGGTAAGCGGGAGAGCGTTAGTGTGGGAATGGCAGTCATTTCTCCTTTTTTAGCTATCAAGGCATCTAGACTTCCATAACTGCTTTTTGTATGGTGGCGTGAAATAACGACGCAGTGTACTGACGCAACGGGAAGGAAAGACAATGGCAGAGCATGTTGTGATTCTTGATGGGGGAATGGGGCGCGAGCTGGCGCGAATCGGTGCGCCGTTTCGCCAGCCGGAGTGGTCAGCACTGGCGTTGATGGAGTCGCCCGCACATGTGCGTCAGGTGCATGACAGCTTTATCGCCGCCGGTGCGCAGGTGATAACCAGCAACAGCTATGCGGTGGTGCCGTTTCATGTTGGTGATGCGGTCTTTGCAGCGCGCGGCGCGGCGTTGGCCTCCCTTGCCGGTGAGCTGGCGCGTCAGGCGGCGGATGCCGCTCCTCATGCGGTGCGGGTTGCCGGTTCACTGCCGCCGGTGCTGGGCTCTTACCGCCCGGACTTGTTTGATGCCGCCGCCGCCACGCCTATCCTCAATACGCTTATCAACGCATTAAGCCCGTATGTGGATGTGTGGCTGGCGGAAACGCAAAGCGCGGTGGCGGAAGTGGCGCTGGTGCGTGAGCTGCTGGCCGATGACCCGCGCGAACTGTGGTTGTCATTTACGCTGCAAGATGAACTGGATGCCAACGGCAACGCCCGGCTGCGCTCCGGTGAAAGCGTGAGTGACGCAGCGGCAGCAGCGCTACGGCTGAAAGCGGCGAACCTGTTATTTAATTGCAGCCGCCCGGAAGTGATGGCCTCAGCGGTGGCACAGGCACGGGCGCATTTTGGTGAGCAGGCCGGTGCGCCTGGGGTTGGGGTGTATGCGAATGCGTTCGAGCCTGAGGATAATCAGCGCGGTGCCAATGAAGGGCTGAGTCAACTACGTACCGACACGCACCCGCAAGGCTACCTGCAATGGGCGCAGGAGTGGGTGGCGCAGGGCGCAACGCTGGTTGGCGGCTGCTGTGGTATTGGCCCGGAGCACATTGCGCGTCTGGCGCAGGCGTTTAGCCGCCACGACGGTTAGCCGCACACACCCGGTGTATAACAACCGGATGTATAACAACCGGATGACAGTGTAAAAACATAACGATAATGACCACCGGCAGCGGTGGCGCCTTACAAAGGGAACACAACATGAATCGTCGTCATTTTATTAAGAGCGCCTGCGCCCTGTCTGTTGCGGCCAGCCTGCCGTTTGGTATGGCCTTTGGTGCAGAAGACACGCCGAAAAAGGGCGGTCATCTGATTGTCGGGGTGGATAACGCCTCCAGTTCTGACCGCCTCGACCCGGCTTTTTGGTTTGAAACCTACATGTACTTTGTCGGCTCCCAGCTGTTTAACAATTTGGTCGAACTGGATGAGAAAGGCGAGCTGACGCCATCGCTGGCGGAGTCGTGGGAGAGCAAAGAGGGCGGGCGCACCTGGGTGCTCAAGATCCGCAAAGGCGTGCAGTTCCACGATGGCCGTGCGCTGACCGCCAAAGACGTCATCTATTCACTCAACCACCATCGCGGCGAGAAATCGAGCTCGTCGGTGAAAAGCTATCTTGATCCGGTGACGGCGATAGAGGCAACCGACAGCCATGAAGTGACCATTCGCCTTAATGAACCGAACGTGGAATTTATCGCGCTGTTGGGCGACGTGCATTTTGCCATCACGCCGGAAAATGAGAATTTCGATAAAGGCATCGGCACCGGCGCGTTCATTCTGGACAGCTTCCAGCCGGGCGTGCGCACGCTGGTGAAACGCAATCCGAACCACTGGAACCCGGCGCGCGGCCATGTGGACTCGGTGGAAACACTGGCGATGAATGATTCTACGGCGCGCGTGGCGGCGCTGGTGAGCGGCTCGGCCCATATCATCAACCGCGTGAACCCGCGTATCGTCAGCCGTATTCAGGCGATGCCGACGCTGCAACTGTTGCGCTCGCGCGACAGCCAGATTTTTACCTTTGCCGGGTTGGGCGATGTTGCGCCGTTTAACAACGAAGACGCGCGTCTGGCGCTGAAATACGGCATCGACCGCCAGCAAATTATCGACACCGTGCTGGGTGGATACGGCAGCGTGGCGAACGATAACCCGATTTTCCCGTCTAACCGCTATTTCGCCAAAGACCTGCCGCAACGCCCGTATGACCCGGAAAAAGCCAAATGGCACTGGCAGAAGTCCGGTTTTAGCGGCCCGCTGACGCTCTCGGTGGCCGATGCCGGTTTCCCAGGGGCGGTGGACGCCGGGCAGTTGTATCAGGTGGCGGCGCAAAAAGCCGGTATCACCTTAAATGTCGAGCGCGTGCCGGATGACGGTTTCTGGGATAACGTCTGGATGAAGAAACCGTTTGTCTCCTCCAACTGGTCGATTCGCCCGACGGCCGATGCGCTGTTGTCGCTGGTGTTCACCAGTCAGGCACCGTGGAACGAGTCGGCGTGGAAGAACGACGCGTTTGACCAGCTCGTTCGCGCGGCGCGCGGTGAGCAAAACGAAGAGAAACGCCGCCAGATTTACCACGACATTCAGGTGATGCTGGTGGATAAAGGCAGTGAAATCATCCCGCTGTATGCCGACGCGCTGGATGCGTGCAGCAACAAGGTGAAAGGGCTGACGGCAATCCCGGGCTTCCCGCTCAGTGGCAACCGCGCAGCGGAAAAAGTGTGGCTGGCTTAAGGCGGATATTGTGACATTTTTGCACCGACGCACGGCTGTGAATCGATGGGTGGCTGTGAATCAATGGAGTGAACATCACCCGCTGCTGGGGTTGACGTTGCAGCGTTTGCTGGCTGGCGTGGTGATGGTCGCGGTGGTGTCGCTGCTGATTTTTGCCGGCATTCAGCTACTGCCCGGCAATGCGGCGACCGCCATTTTAGGGCAAACGGCGACGCCAGAGGCGGTGCGTGCGCTCAATGCCCAGCTCGGGCTGGATAAACCGGCGCTGGCGCGTTATGTCGGCTGGTTGTGGGGCGTGTTGCAAGGGGATTTCGGCCAGAGCTTTACCAGCCGCCAGGCGATTGCGCCGGTGTTGGCCTGGCGACTTGAGAACACGCTGTTTTTGGCCGGTTGCACCGCGTTAATTGCTGTCCCGCTGGCGCTGCTGATGGGGTTTTTGTCGGTACGTTTTCAGGGCAGCCTGCTTGACCGGCTGCTCAATCTTCTCGCCCGTATTGCGGTGGCGTTGCCGGAGTTTTTCTCCGGCTACTTATTGATCCTGATTTTTTCCATCACCCTGTTTTGGCTGCCCAGTAACAGCAGTGTCAGCGCCGGGATGCCGTTGGGCGCGCACCTGAGCGCTATCGCGCTGCCGTGCCTGACGCTGGTGCTGGCGGTGCTGGGGCACATGAGCAACATGACGCGCGCGGCGCTAATCAGTGCGCAAAACGCCGCTTATGTGGATACCGCGCTGTTAAAAGGGCTGTCGCCTTCCGCTATTCTATTGCGCCATGTGTTGCCCAATGCCTGGGGGCCGATTATCAACGTTATCGTGCTTAACCTTGCCTACCTGATGGTGGGGGTGGTGATTGTGGAGAACGTGTTTGTGTATCCGGGGCTGGGGCAGTATATGGTTGATAGCATCAGTAAACGTGACATGCCGGTGATTCAGGGCTGTGCGCTGGTGCTGGCGGCGATTTATATTCTGCTCAACCTGCTGGCGGATGTGGTCTCTTTGATGGCTAACCCGCGTTTGCGTCATGCCCGACGGTGAAACCCGTCAACCGAATGGATATCTGTTAATGCCTGCTGTGAAACCTTCCGTGGTGCTCGGCCTGTTGGGGCTGAGTGTGTTTATTGGCGTGGCGCTGTTCGCCCCCTGGCTTGCGCCGTATCCGGCCGATCGCGTGGTGGGCGGTGCCTGGCTTGGGCCGATGCCGCATGCCTTACTCGGTACCGATAATCTGGGGCGTGACCTGTTCTCGCGCCTGATTTGGGGCACCCGTACCTCACTGGCTGTCACGGCGCTGGCGGCGCTGCTGGCGTTTGTTATCGGCACCGGGCTTGGCTTTCTGGCCGGGGTGTGCGGCGGTGCGGTCGATCAACTGATTTCCCGCATCAACGATGTACTGATGGCGATCCCGACCCTGATTCTGGCGCTGGTGGTGCTGGCGATGCTGCCGAAAAGCACCTTCATCATCATTCTGGTGCTGGGCGTGCTGGAGGCGACCCGCGTGCTGCGGGTGTCGCGCTCGCTGGCGCTGGATATCGCCACGCAAGAGTTTATCGAAGCAGCGCGGCTGCGCGGTGAGTCGATGCGCTGGATCTTGTGGCAGGAAATTTTACCGAACGCGCGTAACACGCTGGTGGCGGAGTTTGCGCTGCGCTTTATCTTTATTTTACTGTTTCTCTCGGCACTGTCGTTTTTGGGCCTGGGTATTCAGCCGCCGACGGCGGACTGGGGCGGGCTGGCGCGCGATAACAAAGACGGCATTCTGTTTGGCGTGTGGGCGGCGCTGGTGCCGGGAGCGGCAATCGCGCTGCTGGCGGTGTCGCTTAATGTGGTGGCGGACTGGTTGCTTGATAAAGACGGGCGCAACTGGCGCGGGGGCCGCCATGGATGAGTTATTGCGGCTGGAGAAACTGCGTGTGGTCGCCGGTGATCGCACGCTGGTTGACGACATCAGCGTTAGCCTGCATCAGGGTGAGGTGCTGGGGCTGATTGGTGAGTCGGGCGCGGGCAAGTCCACCATTGGTCAGGCGATTTTGGGCCACTGTCGCCACGGGATGCGCATTGCTGACGGCCATATCTGGTTTGGTCAGGGCGATACCCGGCAGGATTTAGCCGCGTTATCGGAAAAACAGCTACGACAGGTGCGCGGGCGACGCATCGCTTATGTGGCGCAGTCTGCCAGTGCCTCGTTTAATCCGGCGCAGCGCATTGGCGAGCAGGTGATTGAAAGCGCGGTGCGTCATCGGGTGCTGACGCGCCAGCAGGCTATCAGCCGCGCTATCGAGCTGTTTGGCCAGCTTTCGCTGCCCGATCCGCAGACGTTTTTTCAGCGCTACCCCCATCAGGTGTCCGGCGGGCAGTTGCAGCGCGCGATGATAGCCATGGCGATGTGCGCCAAACCGGATGTGATTATTTTTGATGAACCGACCACGGCGCTGGATGTTACCACCCAGCTTGGCGTGCTCAATGCCATCAGCGAGATTATCCGGCTCAGTGGCGTGGCGGCGCTGTATATCAGCCATGATTTGGCGGTGGTGGCGCAAATTAGCGATCGCATTATGGTGTTGCGCCACGGCAAGCAGGTGGAAATCGGCGCGACAGCCGAGATGCTGGCAAACCCGACCCAGCCCTACACCCGTGATTTGCTCCAGGCGCGCGGCGAGCCGAAAACACCGCAACCCGCCAGTGACGACAAGGTGCTGACCGTGCAGCATTTGGGGGCGCACTATCATCAGCAACCGGTGTTACACGATCTCTCATTACAACTGGCGCGCGGGCAAACGCTGGCGGTGATTGGCGAATCCGGCTCGGGCAAATCGACACTGGGGCGCACATTGTGCGGATTATTGGCCCCGGCCGGGGGGGAGATTCATCTCAACGGCGAGCCGTTGCCTCCTCGGTTGGCGCAGCGCAGTCGCGCGCAGTTACAGGCGATTCAGATGATTCATCAACACCCGGATACCGCGCTCAATCCGCGTCTGCCGGTTGGTGTGCAGATTGAGCGCGCGATGGTGTGCCTGACCTCGCTGCACCGTGCCGAGCGGCGCACGCGGTTGCATGACTTACTGCATCAGGTGGGGTTGTCGCCGGAGCTGGCGCAGCGCTACCCGACGGCGCTCTCCGGCGGGCAAAAGCAGCGCGTGTGTATTGCCCGCGCGTTAGCCGCACAGCCGCAGGTGATCGTCTGCGACGAGCCGACCTCCGCGCTTGACCCGCTGGTGGCCCGCGAGGTGCTGGCGCTGTTGCGGCAAATTCAGCAGGAAACCGGTGTTGCATACCTGTTTATTACCCATGATCTGCACGTGGTGCGCGAGGTGGCCGATAGCGTGGCGGTGTTGCGTCATGGCCGCATTGTGCGTCAGGGGCCGGTCACGCAGGCGTTGTCCGCACCGCTTGATGACTACACCCGGCAGTTACTGCTGGCAGTGCCGGAAATGCGCTGCGGCTGGCTGCAAGAGGTGATGGCGCAGTGGAGCTAACCGATTAAATAAAGCCTATACAGCGAAAACAAAAGGTTACTGGTAAGATAGCGGGCATTTAATCACCCTGGCTGAAGTATTGATGAGGAACGTATGCGCGTGAAGGACGTAAAGCGAGAGAGCGGTGCGCGGGGATTTAACCGTGTTCTCAACCTGATAATGTTGCTGGCGGCGGCGTGGTGTGCGCCTGCAACCACGCTGGCGGCGAATACCGGCAATAACACCAGCGCTGCTGCGGGTGCTACTGGCAGTGCGAGTGGCAATGGCAATAGCGGCGCGAATAATAGCGGTGCGAATAGCAAGAACACCACGGTGCCAATGGCATCGACCCAGTGTGAAGGGTTGAACCTGTATGCGGCAGACAACGGCAAAGTGATTACCGGTAATACGTCAGCGTATACCGTTTCAGGCAAAGACCGGCTCTATTTTTATTTCGGGCCACATGACGAGTGCCTGAACAAACGGGTGTTTATTGTGCCGGGCGATCGTGTCACTGCCTATCGTGAATGGAAGGGGTTTTATTCCATCACCTATTACAACAAAGCCGGTGTGATGTTTGAAGGCTGGGTGAAGAGCGATCGTCTCAGCCAATAATCGTCTTGGCCAATAACCTCTTGGCTAATCATCGCGCAACGCCGGGCATCTCAAGACGCTGCCCGGCGGTGTGTTTTGGGGTTACTGCTCTGGAAACGGCGGTAACTGGCGGAAGGTATTGAGTAACCCTTCTGACCAGGCTTTGCGAATGGTGACAAAGTAGGGGTCATTTTCTGTGATACGGCGCTGCTCGCTGACATCAAAGCGACCGGTGCGATAAATCATCACATCCAGCGGCAGGCCGACCGACAGGTTACTGCGCAGCGTGGAGTCAATCGAAATCAGCGCACAGCACATCGCCTGCTCCAGCGGCGTGTCTGCCGTCAGCACCCGGTCGATAATCGGTTTGCCGTACTTGCTTTCGCCAATCTGGAAGTAGGGGGTGTCAGCGGTGGCCTCGATAAAATTCCCCTCGGGATAGATGTGAAACAGACGCGGCGCTTCATCGCCAATCTGACCGCCCAGCAGCAGGTTGCAGCCAAAATTGGTGCTGCCGCCATTTTGCTGCGCCAGACTGTCGCGGTGGATAACCTCGCGTACCGTTTCCCCCACCAGCGTAGCGGCTTCATACAAGGTACTGGTTTGCATCAGGTTCGGCGTGTGCTGGGCGTGAATGCGCGCCTTAAGCAGGCTGATGATGCTCTGCGTGGTGGCAAGATTGCCCGCCGATTGAATCACCAACACCCGCTCGCCTTCCTGATGGAAGACATGAAGCTTTCTGAAGGTTGCAATGTGGTCAACCCCCGCATTGGTGCGGGAGTCAGAAGCGAAAACCAGCCCGTCAGACAGACGCATGGCCACACAGTAGGTCATACAGTACCTTTTTACCGACTCAACGAAATAGGGTTTACCGTTCTCGCTATTGCTGCTGTTGTTGCTGTACCTGTTGTTGGCGCTCGAATGGCTGGCGTTCGAACAGGCTGACAGCCGCTTGCGAGAACATCTCTTCACAGCCACCGCCAAGGCGGCTGCCGCGCACCGGGCAGGCATCCAGATAATCCATCCCTATCGCCAGGCGCAAATGCTGATTGAGCCTGCGGGTATTGTTGGTGATGTCAAAGCTGTGCCAGCGTTCGTCAAACCACACTTCAGCCCAGGCGTGCATGGCGACATGCGTGGTATCGCGGCTGTAGACATAGCCGCTGACATAGCGCGCCGGAATACGCAGGCTGCGGCAACAGGCCAGGAAGACATGGGTGTGATCCTGACAAACGCCCTTGCCCTTGGCAAAGGCGACGCAGGCGGTGTCCTGCACCTGCGTCGCGCCCGGAGTATACGGCATTTTCAGCCGCAATTCTGCCATCAGTGTATCCAGGCTGCCGAGCGGGTCGGCCTCCCGATAATAGCGCCGGGCGAAGTCGCGTATCGCGTCATCGGCTTGAGTTAGCTCTGTGTTGCGCAAGAACACCAGTGGCGACAGGCCATCGTCGCTTTCCTGCGATTCCTCGATATTTTCGGCAATCTCCACCACGCCTTGCGCGTGAATCAGAATGTCATGGTGCGGGCTGTCGAGCGTTAAGACATGCATCAGATTGCCATAGGCATCGGTCGTCGCGACGGCGGCAGTCGGCAGCGTCAGTTTCCACTCGCGGATATGCTGGCGCGCCGAGCTCTGCGGTGTCAGTCGCAGGTACTGGGTGCTGAATTTCACTTCTTCATCATAGCGGTAGTGCGTGAGGTGATTGATGGTCAGTTTCATAGCGCCTCCAGATAGGTATGACGGATGCTGTCAGCCAGTTCGTTGATTTTCATCATAAAGCGGTTTAGGTAGGGTTGCAGGTCATCGGCCAGCACCTCGTCAAGCGAGCCAAAACGCAGCTCGACGTGCAGCAGGTGGGCCAGCCGCTGCGGTACGCGCGCCCGTTCATTGGCGATCATCTCCAGTTGCTGCACCAAATCGCCGACGCAGGCGTGCAGCGATCGCGGCACGTCGTTGCGTAATACCAACAGCTCAGTGACGGTTTCCCGGTCAATCGGCTGGCGATAGATACTGTGGTAGGCTTCACGGGCGCTGACGGCGCGCAGCAGGGTATCCAGCCGGTAATATTCGCGTACCGGGTCAGGGTCGGTGTTGAGCTGTTGGTCTTTGACCGAGAGTAACTGCGCCGTGGCATAGGCGCGTTCAATCAAGGTGCCGATGCGAATAAAACATTGGGCGTCGTTACGCAGCAACGTGCCGAACATCGCGCCGCGAAACAGGTGGGCGCGCTCTTTCACCCAGTCAAAAAAAGCGTCGATACCGATTTTATCCACCCCCGACTGGCGCAGGTTACGGATATCGATGCGGGTGGTGTTGATGCACTCCCACACTTCCGATGACAGACTGCCGCGCACCGCGTGGGCGTTGTTCCACGCCATCTCGATGCAACTGTAAATACTGCTGGGGTTGTGGCTATCGAGCGCAAAGAAATTCAGCAGGTTATTCATGGTGAAACGGGCATAGCGCTGCTGAAACAGTTCGTGGGTAAACGTCAGGTTGAGCGGCAGTGCCAGATCGTTTTGTTGCTGATTGTGGCGCGGCATCATCGACAGTTTGTAGGTGACATCCAGCACCCGGGCAAAACTCTCAGCGCGCTCTAAGTAGCGCGCCATCCAATACAGTTCACTGGCGGTACGGCTTAACATGATTCGTCCTCCTCCATCACCCAGGTGTCTTTGGTGCCGCCCCCTTGCGAGGAGTTCACCACCAATGAGCCTTCGGTTAGGGCCACGCGCGTCAGGCCGCCCGGCACCAGCCTTATCTCCTCGCCATACAGTGCGAACGGGCGCAGGTCGATATGGCGCGGGGCCAGCCCCTCTTCGACAAAGGTCGGGCAGGTGGAGAGCGCCAATGTATCTTGCGCGATGTAGTTGCCGGGGTTAGCCAGCAAGCGCAGACGAAACTCCTCAATTTGCTGGCGCGTCGATTTCGGGCCGACCAGCATGCCGTAGCCACCGGCTCCGTGTACCTCTTTGACCACCATGCTGTCGAGATGCGCCAGCACATAGCTGAGGTCTTCAGGCTTGCGGCATTGCCAGGTGGGAATATTGCCGAGAATCGGCTCCTCGGAGAGATAAAAGCGGATCATCTCCGGTACATATGGATAGATGGATTTGTCGTCCGCCACGCCGGTGCCGATGGCGTTGGCCAGCACCACGCCACCGGTGCGATACACCGACAGCAAACCCGGCACACCGAGCATGGAATCGGCGCGGAAGGCCAGTGGGTCTAAGAATGCATCATCAAGGCGGCGGTAGATGACATCCACCCGGCATGGGCCTTCGGTGGTGCGCATGTAGACACCGCCTTCTTTGACGAACAGATCGGCGCTTTCCACCAGCTCAACCCCCATCTGCTGGGCGAGAAAACTGTGCTCAAAGTAAGCGCTGTTAAAGCGGCCTGGCGTCATCACCACCACGGTCGGGTCATCAACGTGGGTGCTTTCACGCAGCGTCTGCAACAGATAACTGGGGTAGCGCTCAACCGGGGCGATGTGCTGGCTGGCGAAAAGGTCGGGGTAGAGGCGCATCATCATTTTGCGGTTTTCCAGCATATAAGAGACGCCGGAAGGGGTGCGCAAATTGTCTTCCAGCACGTAATAGCGCCCGTCGCTGTTACGTACCATGTCAATACCGGTAATGTGCGCATAAATATTATTATGCAGATCAACACCCTGCATACAGGGCTGGTACTGCTCGTTGGCCAGCACCTGTTCACGGGGCACGATACCGGCATTCAGGATGTGCTGCTGGTGATAGATGTCGTAGAGAAAGGCGTTCAGGGCTTTGACCCGCTGGCGAATGCCGAGGTCGAGCATTTTCCACTCATGGGCCGGAATAATACGCGGCACGCTGTCAAACGGGATCAGGCGCTCGGTGCCGCCCTCTTCGCCATAGACATTAAAAGTAATCCCCACCCGGTGAAACAGTAATTCCGCCTGCTCTTTCTTCTGGCGGATAGCGTGCTGGTCAGTCTGCTGCAACCATTGCCAGTAGGCATCATAGTGCGGGCGTTGCTGACCTGCTGCGGTGAGCATCTCATCGTAATAAGCCGCCCCCGGAAGCGTCATTTTTATCATTGTCATCCCCTGCATTCCGCTTGATAGAAGATGCATGGAGTGATGCAGAAAATATGCCAACGTGGTAAATGAGCTACTTATCGCAGACTTTCGTGATGAATTGCATCAAGTTGGTGCAATTTGCGCTTTTAGAGGGGCACAGGGCTGCGATGATGGGGATGATGTTGTATGAATGATTGGGAGAGAGAGGCGTGGTTTTAAGATGAGAGTGCGCCTATAAAGAACAGGTTTAATCAATCCAGATTAAACCTGTTATCACTAGTTCATATAACGCGATATTCCGTCGTTTGCTGCCTTATTGCTGATGCGGTTATACGTCGGCGATATCTTTATTGGCCAGGAATATGTCAAGCTCTGCCGGCGTACCTAAAACATGCACCTGTTTGGTTGGTAAATCAGCGATAGCGATCTTTTTACCCTCTGCGATCAACTGTTGATAGAGTGGGGCAATATAGCGCTCACCTTTCACTAAGTTGGCAGAATCAGCAAAGAACTTATCGTACGCTTCCACATATTCTGCTGCGTTGGCGAACCAATACAAACCTATTGAAGCGTAATCTGAAATTCTTTTCTTCTCAGCGACCTGTGTCGCCCAGCCATCCTGCCCGATTTGCACGAAACTCCAATGATCGCCCGGAACCTGAAAACAGGGCACCCAACCATCAGCACCGGATTGAATATCATTGGGATGTAGCGCCGCTGGCTCAACGAAGGTATCGATGTTGTATACCAGTAGTGAGGCATCGGGGTGCCACAGATGCTTTGAAAGATAAGCACTGGTCGCCTGGCCGTCAGTCAGGCCTTCCAGCTCGAGCACGTGCGCATCTTTAATACCAAGCGCGGCACACTGCGTGCGAACATAATCGGCGGAGTGGTTTTCGGCCAGACAAACGAAGACGAAGCGGGCCTCATCGCAGATGAAGTTTGATAAGGAAAGCATTGACCAGTCAAACAAACTGCGCCCATGAGCGACTATTTCATATTTAGGAACGGTATAACCCGCATCATAGAAACGCGAACCACGGCCAGCCATGGTAATGACGATATTGGTCTTCTTCATCTCTTTACTCTTGACCTAGCAATTTATGAATTTCTTCTTCACTCATGGTTAAAAACTCGTTTGGTCTGACAGCGCGATCGTCAATATAGAAGCCGTGCTTGCGAGGCCAGGGTTTGCCAAACAAGATTTCATCGTAAGGCACATTCCACTTATCCAGCCACTCCAGTAGCACAGGTGCGGTATGGCGGTTGATAAGACCAAGGTTTCCCTCGTGCGTCTTCATGTTACGCGCGGTATATAGCAGGATGGTATAGCCCTTACTTTGGTATTCGCGTAACTTATCCAGCATTGGCTGGTAAGGAACTAACTCAGCATAACTCTGATCTTTTTTCTTTATATCACAGAGCGTTCCGTCGATATCGACAACGAGAGTACCATCAATATGCTTAGACATAGCTTCCTTCAATCTCATCGAGAATATGTTTAGCCGTTAGGATAAATGCAACGACTTTATTCGGATAGTCAATATGCAAGGGGAGCATGGATAGGAACAGTGACGCTTCACCTAATCGCATAATCTTTGGATCATGCCCCATTGCGATAACCTGACGAATGAATTCTGACTTCAGTTTTTCATGGTTAGTATGCTTAATATTGAGCTGCATACGGTTATCGTCGGAGAACCCAACGTTATAAAGACCATTGTTAATGAAGTCATAGTCTCCCATGACACTATGTGAGACTTTACTCAAATCATACAGAGGATGAGTCCACAGCCCCTCTTCAGTGACTGCTCCTTTCGGATCAATTAGTTTCATCAGGTAGCGCTGCTGATCGTAAAGCACATTCGAGAAACAGGGGTCGCCATGCCCAACAACCTGATAATTAAACGCAAACGCTTTTTCGTGTTGTTGATACAATTTGAGGTATCGATCGCGGAGCGCACGAATATCCAGATCTTCACTCGTGCTTATCATCAGATTATTAATCCTCTGACCCTCTTTCATCTCCAGTAATGCATCAATCCGTTCGTTTAATTTCTTCACGAACAGTGTGTTGGCATCTTTTGCTGATTGCTCAACCGAGCAGGCTTTTTGTGGTCGCTCTGCAATAAAAAACAGCAGGCGCTCGGCGAAAGGCACGAATGTATCAAAGTCAAATGCGCCATGGACCCACTGCAATGCAGCATCCGCCAGGTAATAACGCATCATTTTATAAGATGCCTGATCGGTGGTTTCCTCATAGCCGAAAGTCTGGATTAACCAAGGCCGCATCGCTTCTGGAACGAGATTATAAAATGAATACTCAGCCAGCATTTTTTTCTTATCAGCAGAGCACTTAGTATAGTAATAAGCGTCACCCTTAATCTCATTAAAGTGCCGCGTTGCGGTAGACCCACTGGTGAAACTAAGAAAATCACGGATTTTCGCGAGATCTAATGGTTCGACGGATTGTACTCGCTGAGTATCCTGCCAGACTTGATCCCACAAATGTAACGGTGAGTCACAAAAATCACTCCAGCGGTTAATTAACTCATGGGTGTTTTTCATGAATACAAGCAGTGGCTTATACAGCCGATCGGTGAAGTTCTCTTCAGCGTAAGGAAGACGTTCAATAAGTTGAACCAGACGATCAAGGTTAATAAAACCTGCTCTGCCCGCAATAACACAGACGGAAGCATTATCCGCTTTTGCAATAATTTTTGATTTTATCGCTGGCAGATCTTCACTATTTCTTAAGAATAGCAGTCTTTTTTGCGCCCATTCAGGTAAGGCATCTTTTAAATGTGAGAATAATTGGCGGCGTTTAAAAGTGATTTCACCATAGTGACGGCGACCAACAATGCTTTTTACCTCGCCGCTTACCAGCTCACGATCATCGAATATAATAAATATTTTTTCTTGTGGATTAGTCATGTTTAACCTTCAATGTCTTGATTCGGGCAATCAGCGGTACCAGGCCGATAAAGATATATGTCAGGAAAATAATTGCTATTGATTGATATAAACCAAAATTAGGCGCAATCGACGAGTTACCGGGAAGACTGGCTAACAGGCCGCTTGAGAAAAGCGTTGCCCAGTCTGGCTGGCCAATAACATAAATTATTTGTAAACAATGACAGCGCCAGTACCTCGACAGTCCAGATGAGTACGGAGAGCAACATGAAGCCGCTGCGGCGTCCTTCCAATGACTTATAAACATCTAATTCGAACTGGCGGAATCTATAGCTTATCTTAAGGATAAGCAGCCCCCTTCGAGTGTGGCTGTTTAGCACAAGATGTCGATTTAAATAAATAGATACTCGAGAAATAGCAAATAGTGCCATTAAACCAAGGCTGCTGGCGGAGACGAAAAACAGGCAAACATTTCTCATTTCCTTAGGAACAGGGACGTTAAGGAAATATAAACCAAGAATAAATACTGTTATCACAGCGATATCGCCAAAACGTTCAGCGACCCATACAGCAAATGCTTTTTGGCGTCTATCGTAAACCAGGTAAAACGAGTAAAGGCGAATAATTTCGCCTATTTTAAATGGTAGGAAAATACTGGGAAATGCAGTCAACACATGGGCACTCAGCATTGGGAAGGCTTTATCCCTCTCATCCAATGTGAGCAGGAATAAGCGCATCATACGGAAGAGATGAGAGCACAGATAAAGCAGGCTAATCCCTAACAGCCCCCATATGTGACTATCACTAAATGTTTCTATTAAATTGTCGGTGCTGTGCCATATCCATAGCGCTATAGATAAGAATAGCAAGCCGATATAGCAATACAGTCTTCGCATATCATTCAGCCTCTGTATTTCCTTTACTCTTCGAGTAAATAATTTTTCCGCTGTACTGTTCAAAAGATGTGTTTCTCATCTCACTAGACAGAAATTTACCACGACGGAAAAGATAACCGCTAAGAAGTCGTAGCACTTTAACCGCCTGACGGAAAAGCTTAACGTTTGACACCTGATCTTCTTCGCGCCAGCTAATAGGGAAAAACTTCACTTTCTGTTTGTGATAATAACTGCCTAACAGCATGACATAATTAAATGTTAAATCATCGGGGAACATCTTATAGTAGAAGTCTCTGAAATCCGCTAAACGGTTACATATTTAATCCAGAGCCTAAGTCATAAATAGCTCTACAAGCTACCAATGAAAACAACATGTTATATATATAATTACCGAAGGTTCTGAATAAAGAATACCCTTGGAGCCGACTTCCAGGCATAAAACGAGCGCCAAGAAAGCAGCTTAGGTCATTATGCGCACCTTTCTCAATAAAGGGGATCAGATCACGAATATCAGCCTGATCGTCGCCATGCAGGACGATTAGATAGTCAAATTTATGCTCAATGGCATAGCGAAAGGCTGCTTTGTGCGACCCTCCAAGACCATAGTTATCATCATTGCGCCATGCAATAAAATTACAGTCGGTTAGAACCTGTTTGCCTGTTTCGATTGCAACCTCAAGCGTTTGGTCAGGCGAGCGGTTATCCACGACCATAACAGTATCAATCCATTTTTGGACATCTGGTGTGAATTGATTGATCACACGCTTTATTTGGTTTTCACAACGGTAGGCTGGAATAAATACCAGTGCTTTCATCATGGATTCTCTATTTTGACTTTGGTTTGAACAACTTGACGAGTTGTTGCATAAAAATAAAATTAGTAACCAGATTCAGTGGTGTTGCTATTATTTTGGCTATTATTTCTAATGACTTTCCGTAAGACGAAAAGTATTGGATATTTGGCAGAAAAATACTTATTTCATGAATGATTTTTGAGTAAAAAAGAATTGATAGAAACTGGAATACCCAATAGATGATAATTTTTGAAGAAACGGATTTTTCTGTAGAGTGAAAAACTTTTCCTAGTGATACAAACCATACGAAGGTTACGCCAACATAAGATGAGATAAAGTTTGCGATGTGGCTTTGAATGCCCCCAAGCAAAACGAGCGTGCTAAAAGTAGAAAAGTCCAGCACCCAACCAATGCCGGATATCGCTGAAAAGACAAGGAATTTTTTTATTTTATCGATTAATATATCATTTTTCATAACATAGTAGCCATTTTATCTTTGTCGCTATCTCATTTTGTACTGTAATGGTAATTTGTCTGGAATTGAAAACTCAATAAAAATAACCACATATCTAATATTTTACTACACCTTGCAAGATGAATCAAATTTATCCATTAACTAATATTAAATTAATTAGCTTAATGCTTGTTAAGTTATAAGGAAATTAAATATCAATTATTTGTGTTATGTGGTCGAGTCATCCCATCGTAATAACTCGTTTTACATCGCAGCATCATTTTTTTGAAGTATATCGGAGGATGTTTAATGCCTTTTTATTGTTATTTTTATTCGGGGATTTTTGAGATATAAGCGAAGTTGACCTCAGGTAAATAATCTTTTTCCTCTGAGTCGTAGTAACTGAAAATTTTAATATGGATTAAAACAATGAGAAAAGGCTGTTTTCACATCCTGGAATGATGCAGTCAAGAATATAACACCCACCATCAACGATTATTTTTTTAATCACGATGGCAGGTGAGAGGTCGATAAAAAAGGCCTTAACCGCGCACGGCAATCGCTTCGATTTCGATTTTCACGTCTTTTGGCAGACGGGCCACTTCTACGCAGGAACGGGCCGGGAACGGCGCGTTGTGCTCGGTGAAGAAGGCTTCATAGGCGGCGTTGACGGTGGCAAAGTCGTTTAAGTCTTTCACGAACACCGTGGTTTTGATGATGTTGCTGACTTTAAGGCCAGCGGCTTCCACGATGGCTTTCACGTTTTCCAGTGACTGGCGCGCCTGTGCGGTGACGTCGTCTGCCACTAACCCGGTTTTCGGATCGACCGGGATCTGGCCTGATGTGAAGATCATGCTGCCAAGGTCAACACCCTGCACATAAGGGCCAATGGCGGCAGGGGCGTGTTCCGTACTGATAATGCGTGACATGGGTATCTCCTTAAGATTAAAAATGGCGAGCGCTGCATTATTTCAAAAACTGCGCCGTCAGGCCAATAGAGTCATCGATTGCCTGACGGCCACGCCAGATTTAATGGCTGTTGAGCACCGCCTGACGCTCAAACTCTTTCTCGCAATATTTGCATTTCAGGTGAACCTCATCGTCGCGTTGTTTAACGCTAAACGACGAATTAACCGGCTCGATGCGGCTGATGCAGTTGCTGTTCGGGCAGGTCAGCACGCCTTCGATGTGTGAAGGTAACTGGGGTTGCAGCTTGCGCACCACCTCATAATTATCGATTTGGTTGACGGTGGCCTGCGGTGCGTACATCGCCAGTTGATTGGCTTGCTCGTCAGTAAGAAAAATGTTTTCTATTTTAATCAGATCTTTGCGGCCAAGATGGTTAGACGGCAGATTCAGACCGATGGTGATGCGCTGGTCGGTGGCGGTCAGTTTGAACAGTGTCAGTAATTTGAAGCCAACCTGCGCCGGAATATGGTCGATGACGGTGCCGCGTTTGATGGCTTCTACCTGTAATTTATTGTCCTGAGTCATGCTGTATGCTCCTCTCTCACAGAACCAGTTCGCGGTTCAAAACCAATGCCAGCAGCGCCTGGCGCGCGTAAATACCGTTGCCCGCCTGCTGGAAGTAATAGGCGTAAGGCGTGCTGTCCACGTCGGTGGTAATTTCATCGATACGCGGCAGCGGATGCAGCACTTTCAGGTTGTCGCGGGCGTGGTCGAGGTCGGCGGCGCGCAGGATAAACTGCGATTTGATATTGATATATTCCGACGGGTCGAGCCGCTCTTTCTGTACCCGGGTCATGTACAGAATATCCAGCTGCGGCACCACTTCCTCAATGCTGGTGTGCAGGCTGTAGGGAATATTTTTCTCCGCCAGCATGTTGAGGATGTAGTCCGGCATCGCCAGCGCATCCGGGGAGATGAAGTAGAAGCGGTTGCCGTCGAATTTCGCCAGCGCCTGGGTCAGTGAATGGACGGTGCGGCCATATTTCAGGTCGCCAACCATGGCGATATTGATGTTATTCAGGCGGCCCTGTGTTTCCTGAATGGTGAACAAGTCCAACAGCGTTTGGGAAGGGTGCTGATTGGCACCGTCGCCCGCGTTGAACACCGGCACGCCGCCGGAGAATTCTGTCGCCAACCGTGCTGCGCCTTCCTGCGGGTGGCGCATCACAATCGCGTCCACATAGTTGCTGATGACCGAAATGGTATCGGCCAGCGTTTCGCCTTTTTTACCGAGCGAGGTGTTGCTGCTGTCGGCAAACCCGACCACCGAAGCCCCCAGGCGGTGAATGGCGGTTTCAAACGACAGACGGGTGCGGGTGGACGCTTCAAAGAAGCAGCTGGCAATCACTTTGTGTTTCAACAGTTCCGGTTGTGGGGTGGCTTTCAGGCTGGCGGCTACCTTGAGCGTCAGTTCCAGATCGTCCCGGCTGAGATCGTTGATTGAGATGATGTGTCTTTTATATAGCGGATTGACCATGTGGCTATGCTCCCCTCGGTTAGGCCCGGTAAACAAACAAATGGCTGGCGGCGACAGGCAAAAAAAAGCCCCTCAACGAGGGGCTTTTTTTATACATCTGTCAGGCAACGGAAGAAAAAACGCCGTCATGCTGCCAGCAGGCAGTTGCGGTTTGGCATCCACAAAAACGGTTGTGTTGAACATGTTTCCTCCCGGCAAATTGTCGGGAATTATACGCGCCGAAAAGGCGAATTCAAGCAGAAAAACGCCCTGTTTTGTGGGTTGGCAATCGGTTGCGGATGTCTCTTCGTCAGACGTTTACTGCGCCTCTGGCGACCCCTCTCGGCTGATAACAGAGCAAGCGGGCGGCAGTGATGACACTCACCGCACGGGTCGGATCACTTTTTTGCCTTCACCGGCTGGCGAGCAATGGCGGACAAGAGTATAAGGAAGCAAAACGTTGTTTCATTTTTTTATTTCATTTTAATAAGGAGCGATGATGATTACCGGTAATGTCAACCAACTGGCGCTGGTGCCGTATTTGCCAGCTAAATTGCGTGAAGCCATTGAGTATGTGAAGCAGCACATCAATGCTGATACCCCGCTGGGTAAGCACGATATCGATGGCAATAACGTGTTTGTGCTGATTTCTAATGACAGCACCGAGCCGTTTGAAAAACGCCGCGCCGAATACCACGCCAAATATCTGGATATCCAGATTGTGCTGGATGGCACAGAAGGCATGACCTTCAGCAGCCTGCCTGCCGGTAAACCGGATGTAGACTGGCTGGCGGATAAAGACATTGCTTTCCTGGCCGCTGGCGAGCAGGAAAAACAGTTCGTACTCAATAGCGGTGATTTTGTGGTGTTCTTCCCGGGTGAAGTCCACAAACCACTGTGCGCCGTGGGAGAACCTGCCCATGTGCGTAAAGCCGTAGTGAAGATTAATGCTGCGCTAGTTATCTGATCGTTTTGGCGCGTTAAGCGCCTGCCCTCAGCAGGGAGAAGTCTGTGTCCTTCTCCTTGCCTCCTGCTTGCTTCCTCGTTATACGCCCTGTGTTGACCTGGCGATGGGGCCGCTGTTGCTCGCGCTGCGCTGCTTATCTTTTCTCCTGTCGTTTTAATGAAACCGGTTGCAGTTATGACGTGTTCTTGTATTCTGAAACCGGTTTCAGTTTCTGTGAGAGGAAAAAAGATGAGTCAATTACCCGCCGGGTTTTTATGGGGTGGTGCGGTGGCCGCCCACCAGCTTGAAGGTGGCTGGAATGAGGGCGGTAAAGGCGTGAGCGTCGTGGATGTGCTGACGGCTGGCGCGCATGGCAAATTGCGGCGCATCACCGATGGCGTGCTGCCAGATGAACACTACCCGAACCATCAGGCTATCGACTTTTACCATCGCTACAAAGAAGACATTGCGCTGTTTGCGCAAATGGGCTTCAGGTGTTTTCGCACCAGCATCGCCTGGACTCGTATTTTCCCCAACGGCGATGAAGCCGAACCCTGTGAGGAGGGGTTGGCGTTTTATGACGCCATGATTGATGAGTTACTCAAACACGGTATTGAACCGGTGCTGACATTGAGCCATTTCGAGATGCCGCTGCATCTGGTGCAGCAGTACGACGGTTGGATGAGCCGCAAAACGCTGGAGTGCTTTGTACATTTTGCGACCACGGTCATAAGCCGCTATCGTCATAAAGTGAAATACTGGATGACGTTTAATGAGATCAATAACCAGAAAAATGTCTCGGCGGAGATTTTTGGCTGGATGTGTTCCGGGGTGAAATTCCCGCAAAAAGCGCAACCGGAACAGGCGATGTATCAGGCGGTGCATCATCAGTTTGTCGCCAGCGCGTTAATCGTGAAAAAAGCCCATGACATCAACCCGGATATCCAGGTTGGCTGCATGTGTGCGTTCGTGCCCTATTACCCGTACTCCTGCCATCCTGATGATGTCATGCTGGCCGCCCGTTCAATGCACGATCGTTTCTATTTCACCGACGTTCAGGTACGTGGCCACTACCCAGCCTACGCCAAACGAGAGTGGGCGCTAAAAGGCTACGAGATAGTCATGGAGCCACAGGATGAGCAGATCCTGCGTGAAGGGAAGGCGGACTACATCGGCTTTAGCTACTACATGTCCAACGTCGTTAAACACGATGTACACAACCGCATTGATGCCAGCATGGATGGCAGCTCTGAGCATTCGATAGCCAACCCGCATTTAACCGCGAGTGACTGGGGCTGGCAAATCGACCCAACTGGCCTGCGCTATGCGTTGCTCAGTTTGTATGAGCGCTATGAAGTGCCGCTGTTTATTGTGGAAAACGGGCTTGGCGCGCTGGATAAGCCGGATGAAAACGGCGTATGTCAGGATGACTACCGTATCGATTACCTGCGTTCACACATTGCAGCGATGAAAGCGGCGGTATGGGAAGATGGCGTCGATCTGATGGGGTACACGCCGTGGGGCTGTATCGATCTGGTGTCGTTTACTACCGGCGAGATGGCAAAACGCTACGGTTTCATCCATGTCGATAAACACGATGACGGCAGCGGCACGCTGGCCCGTCGCCCGAAAAAATCCTTCTACTGGTATCAGCAGGTGATTGCCTCTAACGGTGAACAGCTCTGAGTCTATTCGGGATCTCCGCGCGCTGATGAAAAAAGAATAATATTCATCAGCGCGTGATCGTTGGCTGCGGCGCTGTGGTTATGCCTCAACGTGTGGGCTGAGTGTGGCGACCATCACCGCCTTGATGGTATGCATGCGGTTTTCTGCCTGATCAAACACAATACTGTGGGTGGATTCGAACACGTCGTCAGTGACTTCCATGCCATCATGCAAATCGTATTGCTGGGCCATTTGTTTACCAAGCGTGGTTTTTTCATCGTGAAACGCGGGCAGACAGTGCAGGAATTTCACCTGCGGGTTGCCGGTGGCGGCAATCATCGCCCTATTCACCTGATAGGGGCGCAGCAGGTCAATGCGCTGTTGCCACACCTCTTTGGCTTCACCCATCGACACCCACACATCGGTATAGATGAAATCCACGTCTTTGACGCCGGCGGCTATCTCTTGCGTGAGTGTTATCTTGCCGCCGATTTTTGCCGCCGCCGCCTGACATTCCGCCACCAGCGCAGCATCCGGCCAGCAGGCTTTCGGCGCAATCAGGCGCAGATCTAACCCGGTGATGGCGGCCGCTTCCAGCATGCTGTTCCCCATGTTATTGCGGGTATCGCCGACGTAAGCCAGTTTCATATCGGACAACGATTTACCCGGCAGGTGTTCTTGCATGGTCAGCAAATCCGCCAGTAACTGGGTCGGGTGGAATTCATTGGTCAATCCGTTCCACACCGGCACACCGGAGAACTCCGCCAGCGTTTCCACCAGTTCCTGGCCGTAACCACGATACTGAATACCGTCATATAAGCGGCCCAACACACGTGCGGTGTCTTTCATGGACTCTTTATGACCAATCTGGCTACCGCTGGGGCCGAGGTAGGTGACTTGCGCGCCCTGATCGTATGCAGCAACTTCGAAAGAGCAACGAGTGCGGGTCGAATCTTTTTCGAAGATGAGTGCGATGTTTTTACCTTGCAGGTGACGAGGCTCGGTGCCGCTTTTCTTATGCGTTTTGAGGGTGGCGGCGAGCGTCAGCAGTTGGTTGATTTCAGCCGGTGTAAAGTCCATCAACCGTAAAAAATGACGTTTATAAAACGGGTTCATGCGGGTTATCTCCATATGGCTCAACGCTATTGGTTGAATTAAAATTCACTTTATATGTGTAAATATTCAAATTCAAGTGTCACGTTCAAACTTTCTGGTGGAGAGCGCGAGCGGCCTGTGTGAAAATAAACGTATCTTTGCCGCTTTAACGAGGACTGAGACATGGCAAACCGTGAACTGCTGGAAGAACAACGTGAAGAAACCCGCTTAATCATTGAGGAGTTGCTGGAAGATGGCAGCGATCCCGATGCGCTTTACACCATTGAGCACCATTTCTCGGCCGAGAAGTTTGAAGAGCTGGAAAAAGTCGCGGTAGAGGCGTTTAAGCTGGGTTATGAAGTCACTGATGCTGAAGAGATGGAAATGGAAGACGGCGCGGTGCTGATGTGCTGCGATGCGATTAGCGAAGTGGCGTTGAATGCCGAACTTATCGACGAGCAGGTCGAACAACTGTTAACGCTGGCGGAACGTCACGGCGTGAATTACGACGGTTGGGGCACCTATTTTGAAGATCCGAACGGTGAGGATGAGGATGATGACGAGTTCGGTGAAGATGAAGACTTCTATGACGAAGATGATGACGGTAAACGCCACTAATTTTTCGTTTTAACGTTTTAACGGTGACGGATACCGTTATCGTGTGCTGCAAATCCTTATCTGTTCATCGCCCGGTTTTCCGGGCGATGCTGTTTCTGGCATCGTTTCTGGCGTTGTTTCTGTCGCTTCGCAGCCTAAGCGCCATGATGCCTTTGGCCCAGCGCAGCGGCATTAAGGCATCAGGTTTTTTAGCATCCTGACCTCACAATCAACGTGGCCGGTGTGGCCCATGGCGTGAGGAATGTGGACAAAACCCAGCGTTTCATACAAACGGACGGCGCGCGTCAGGTGTGCGGTTGTTTCCAGATAGCAGCGCGCAAAACCACAAGCGCGGCCAAACGCCAGCGCCTGCTCGGCCAAGCGACGGGCGATACCCTGGCCTCTGGCCTCTGGAAGAAAATACATTTTTTGCAATTCACACACATCGGCTTCACCGCCTGCCAATGGAGCCAGGCCGCCGCCACCGACCACCTCACCCCCGCACTCGACCACCCAGTAGGCACTGTTAGGGCGACTATAGAGCTCGAATAACCGATCCAAATCGGGGTCGGAGACGGTATAGCCCTTGTCGGCGGTCAGGCCAAACTCAGCGGAAACCCGACGGATCACGCTTGCAATAGCCGCATTGTCTGAAGCGGTGATGGGACGTGTCAGCAAAGACAGGGACGCAGACATTGTTATGTTACTCACTCTTGCCAGGCGCGATGTGGTATCAGTCCAGGCGCGGTTAATCAAATCAGGCTGATACGCAAAAAGAAGGGTGCGACGGATTATACCGGGACTCGCACAGGCCAAAAACCCCGTTATTGATAACGGCATCGCGTGCAAAAGGCAATGTGAATTCACCTTCGGTGATAAAGGCGGTTTGGCGATCGTCCACCTCTCTCGCCGTTATTTCGTCACTGTCACTGTCACACCACTCGCGCGTCAAGAAGCCGGATTGATCTTTTGTTTCATTTATGGGATTTTATCTTAAATTTGAGAAAAGAGAGCGTGTATGGAACCTGAACTGTCCGATCTCGATCAACGTATTGCTACGCGGCTGGCCAGTTTGCGCCGCGAGAAGGGCTGGTCGCTTGACGATCTGGCACAACATAGTGGCATCAGCCGTGCGACGCTATCACGGCTGGAGCGGGCGCAATCCAGCCCGAGCGCGGCGCTGTTGGGGCGTTTATGTGCGGTGTATGGCTGTACGATGTCGCGCCTGCTGGCAGACGTCGAGATTCAGCCGCCTCAGCCGCTGAATACGCGACAACAGCCGGTATGGATAGACCCGGAAACCGGGTTTATTCGTCGCTCGGTGTCGCCGCCTTGTGCCGGTTTTCGCGCCGAAATGATTCAAGGCGAGCTGCCCGCTGCGGCCCGCATCCGCTATAACGCGCCGCCGCTGCCGGGTCTTGAGCACCACATTTACCTGCTAAGTGGTCAGCTACATCTGAGTCTGGATGATGAGGTGTATGAACTTGGCTCGGGCGACAGCCTGCGCTATCGCCTGTATGGATCGTCAGGTTTTTATAACCCCGGCCCAGAGCCGGTGCGCTACCTGATGGCTATCTGCATTCCCTGAGTGTGGGTGATGAAGTGAAAACAGTGGAGCGAAACAGTATGGCGACGAGAGAGCAGCAGAGAGATGAGCAGGATACGTGGGCCATCCGCGTTGATTATCTGACCGGTGCAGCAACAAGGGCGCTGATTGCTCTGCATGTGGCGGGAATGCAGGATAACTCACCGCCTGAACAGGTATTCGCGCTGGATCTCAGCGGGTTACAAACGCCAGATATCACCGTATGGAGCGTTTGGCAGGGTGAGAAAATTGCCGGTATCGGCGCATTAAAAATGCTGGCGGATGGCTGTGGTGAGCTCAAATCCATGCGCACGCATCCAGATTATCTGCGCCAGGGCGTGGCGGCGCGTTTGCTGGAGCATATTCTGGCACAAGCCCGGCAGCGCGGTGTCACGCGGGTCAGCCTGGAAACCGGCACCGGAGCGGCGTTTGAACCGGCGCTGGCGCTTTATCGTCGCTATGGTTTTGTGAATGGCGGGGCCTTTGCTGATTACACCGCCAGCGAATTCAATCAATTCCTGCATTTATCGCTGCGCTGATGGCATAAAAAAACACCACGGCGTCAGCGGCCGTGGTGTGTGGTTTTTTCTCGCGACCATTATCGCGGGAAAACGCGCGGATTACAGCGCGGCGATAACGGCCTGCTGCTCCAGCAGTTTTACTTTGGCTGCGGCATAGCCGTCGCGTTTTTCACGCTCTTTGGCAACAACGGCTTCAGGCGCGCGCGCCACAAACCCTTCGTTGGAGAGCTTGCTGTCGATGCGGCCGATTTCCACTTCAAGCTTCGCCACTTCTTTTGCCAGCCTGTCCAGCTCGGCGGCCTTGTCGATAAGGCCAGCCATCGGGATCAGCAATTCAGCGCCCTCCACCAGTTTGGTGACGGAAACCGGGCCTTTGTCGCCTGCCGGTAACAGCGTGATGCTCTCAAGGCGCGCCAGCGTCTGAATAAAGCCGAGGTTATCCTGCACGCGGCGGGTGGCATCAGCAGAAGCATCGCGCAGCAGCAGCGCCAGCGGCTTGCTGGGGGCGATGTTCATTTCAGCACGAATGTTACGCACCGCGATGATAGCCTGCTTGATCCACTCCAGATCGTTGAATGCCTGCTCGTCATCCAGCGCGGCATCAAAGGCCGGGAACGGTTGCAGCATAATGGTATCGGCGCTGACGCCTTTCAGCACTTTCACCCGTTGCCAGATGGTTTCGGTAATGAACGGGATGATCGGGTGCGCCAGACGCAACAGCGCTTCCAGCACTGTCACCAGCGTATGGCGCGTGCCGCGCAGTTCCGCATCGCTGCCGCCGTTCATCACCGGCTTGGTCAGCTCCAGATACCAGTCACAGAACTGGTTCCAGGTGAACTCGTAAAGCACGTTGGCGGCCAGGTCGAAACGGTAGCTGTCCAGCGCTTCGCGGTAGGCTTTCACCGTGCGGTTGAATTCCGCCAGGATCCAACGGTCTGCCAGTGACAACACTTTGTCACCGCCGTTAAAACCGCAATCCTGCTCTTCGGTGTTCATCAGCACAAAACGGCTGGCGTTCCACAGCTTATTACAGAAGTTGCGGTAGCCTTCCAGACGTTTCATGTCCCAGTTGATGTCGCGGCCGGTAGAGGCCAGCGCCGCCAGCGTAAAGCGCAGCGCATCGGTGCCGTGCGGTTCGATGCCGTTCGGGAACTGTTTTTCGGTGCGCTTGCGGATTTTTTCCGCCAGCTGCGGCTGCATCATGTTGCCGGTGCGTTTTTCCAGCAGCGCGTCCAGCGAAATACCGTCCACCATATCCAGCGGGTCAATCACGTTGCCCTTGGATTTGGACATCTTCTGGCCTTCTTCGTCGCGGATAAGGCCAGTCATGTACACGGTATGGAACGGCACCTGCGGCTTGCCGCCTTCATCTTTGATGAAGTGCATGGTCATCATGATCATGCGGGCTATCCAGAAGAAAATGATGTCAAAGCCGCTCACCATCACGCTACTGGGGTGGAAGGCTTTCAGCTCTGGGGTTTGCTCCGGCCAGCCGAGCGTGGAGAACGTCCACAGGGCGGAGGAGAACCAGGTGTCCAGCACGTCGTCGTCCTGGCGCAACGCCACATCCGCCGCCAGATTATTGTCGCGGCGCACTTCGGCTTCATCACGGCCAACGTAGACCTTGCCGCTGTCGTCGTACCATGCCGGAATGCGATGACCCCACCACAGCTGACGAGAGATACACCAGTCCTGAATATCGCGCATCCAACTGAAGTACATGTTTTCGTATTGCTTCGGCACGAACTGGATACGGCCATCTTCCACCGCTTCCACCGCCGGTTTGGCCAGCACAGCGGCACGGACGTACCACTGGTCGGTCAGCATCGGTTCAATGACCACGCCGCCACGGTCGCCGTAAGGGACAGTCAGGTCGTGTGCTTTGATTTCTTCCAGCAGACCCAGCGCGTCAAACGCCGCGACCACCGCTTTACGCGCAGCAAAACGCTCCAGCCCGCGAAACGCCTCTGGAATATCGTTGCTGTAGGCGGTGCTGGCTTCGCCGTTGGTATTAAAGATTTCCGCTTCCTGACGGATATCGCCGTCGAACGTCAGGATATTGATCATCGGCAACTGGTGGCGTTTACCGACTTCGTAGTCGTTGAAGTCATGCGCCGGGGTAATTTTCACGCAGCCGGTGCCTTTTTCCATATCGGCGTGTTCGTCACCGACGATCGGAATACGGCGGCCAACCAGCGGCAGGATCAAGAACTTACCGATCAGATCTTTATAGCGCGGATCTTCTGGGTTGACCGCTACGCCGGTATCGCCCAGTACGGTTTCGGGGCGGGTGGTGGCGACCACCAGATAGTCTTTACCGTCGGCGGTTTTCGCGCCGTCCGCCAGCGGGTAGCGCAGGTGCCACATCGAGCCTTTGACGTCGCGGTTTTCCACTTCCAAATCGGAAATGGCGGTACGCAGTTTCGGGTCCCAGTTCACCAGACGTTTGCCACGGTAGATCAGGTCGTCCTGATACAGGCGCACAAACACTTCTTTCACCGCGTTGGACAAGCCGTCGTCCATGGTGAAACGCTCGCGCTCCCAGTCTACCGAGTTGCCCAGGCGACGCATCTGGCGAGTGATGGTGCCGCCGGATTCCGCTTTCCACTGCCAGATTTTATCGATGAAGGCGTCACGGCCATAATCATGGCGGGTTTTGCCTTCTTCAGCGGCGATTTTGCGCTCGACCACCATCTGGGTGGCGATACCGGCATGGTCGGTGCCCGCCTGCCACAGGGTGTTTTTCCCCTGCATGCGCTGGTAGCGGATCATCGTATCCATAATGGTTTGCTGGAAAGCATGACCCATGTGCAGGCTGCCGGTGACGTTGGGCGGCGGGATCATGATGCTGAAGCTTTCTTTACTGGTGTCGCCATGGGGCTTGAAATAGCCCTGTTGTTCCCAGTGCTCGTACAGCGGCTGCTCAATATCGTGCGGGTTGTATGTCTTTTCCATTATGCTCAAAATTCAGTGAGTTGGCGGCGTCGCCGTGGTCAATTGGAAGCCGACGCTGCGATAGGCTTTATAGCGGTCGCGCGCCAACTGTTTCAGGGATTCTTCGTAAGGAACGAAGTCTATCACTTCATGGAAAGCGGTGGCAAAATCTGCGAATTGGGGTTGCAGATTGATGAGCAGTTCGCGCGGCGCGCTGCCGCGTTTGTGCGGCCAGGCCAGCTCCACCGGTGCCCCCTGACGCGGGCCTTCTCCGGCCAGATTATGCGGCACGAAGGCTTGCGGTTCTCGCTGCCACAGCGCCTCGTCGAGCCTGAAGGCTTGTTGCTGGTCGGCACAGGCAATCAGCACCCGTTGACCGGCACGCCAGCGCGCGGCGGCAATATCGCAGGCCAGCGCCTCACAGGCGTTCAACTCTCCGCTGTGATTATCGTGTTCCAGCAGATAAAAAAGGGCGTGTTTCATGATGCTCCGCATACCGATGAAGGTCACAGACAGAATAACAAATCCCCGCCGGTGCGGGGATTAAATCGGAAAGGAGTGACGATGCTGACCCTTCTGGCACAGCATTTAGCCACGCTTACTCGGTGTCGTTCAGCCCGGCACGATTGAGCAGGAACTGTGACAACAGGGCGACCGGGCGACCGGTTGCGCCTTTCGCCTTGCCGGAGCGCCAGGCGGTGCCCGCGATATCCAGATGTGCCCAACTGTACTTACGGGTAAAGCGCGACAGGAAGCAAGCGGCGGTAATCGCCCCGCCCGGACGCCCACCGATGTTCGCCATATCGGCAAAGTTGGAGTCCAACTGTTCCTGATATTCATCGCCCAGCGGCAGGCGCCAGGCGCGATCGCCCGCTTGCTCCGAAGCGCTCAGTAATTCGTGCGCCAGCGGATTGTGGTTCGACAGTAACCCGGTCAGGTGGTGGCCAAGTGCAATCACGCAGGCACCGGTCAGGGTGGCGACATCAATCACCACGTCCGGCTCGAAGCGCTCAACGTAAGTCAGGGTATCGCACAGCACCAGACGGCCTTCGGCGTCGGTGTTCAGCACTTCCACCGTTTGGCCGGACATGGTGGTCAGAATGTCGCCGGGACGATAAGAGCGGCCATCGACCATGTTTTCGCAACCAGCCAGAATGCCGATAATGTTGAGCGGCAACGCAAGCTCGGCAGCGACGCGCATCACGCCGTATACGCTGGCGGCACCGCACATGTCGTATTTCATCTCATCCATGCTGTCGGCTGGCTTGATGGAGATGCCGCCGGCGTCAAAGGTCAGGCCTTTGCCGACCAGCACGATAGGCTTGCTGTTGTTGTCCGGGTCGCCTTTGTATTCGATAACCGACATCAGCGATTCATTTTGCGAGCCCTGGCCGACAGCCAGATAAGCGTTCATGCCCAGCTCTTTCATCTGCTGCTCACCGATAACGCGGGTGGTTATCTGGCTGTAGCCATCCGCCAACTGGCGCGCCTGTGAAGCCAGATACGCCGCATTACAGATATTCGGCGGCATATTACCCAGATCTTTAGCTGCCTTGATACCGGACGCAATCGCCAGGCCATGCTGGATGGCGCGCTCGCCGGAGGTCAACTCGCGGCGGGTTGGCACGTTGAACACCATTTTGCGCAGCGGGCGGCGCAGCTCGACCTTGTTGGTTTTCAACTGATCAAAGGTGTAGAGCGTTTCTTTGGCGGTTTCGACGGCCTGACGCACTTTCCAGTAGGTGTTGCGCCCTTTGACATGCAGTTCGGTCAAAAAGCAGACCGCTTCCATCGAGCCGGTTTCATTGAGGGCATTGATGGTTTTCTGAATCACCTGCTTATATTGGCGCTCATCCAGCTCGCGTTCTTTACCGCAACCAATCAGCAAAATGCGCTCGGAAAGGATGTTAGGTACATGGTGCAAAAGCAGGGACTGCCCAACTTTGCCCTCCAGTTCGCCACGGCGAAGTAGCGCGCTGATGTAACCGTCGCTGATTTTATCGAGTTGTTCTGCGATAGGGGACAGCCGACGCGGTTCGAACACGCCGACGACAATGCAGGCACTGCGTTGTTTTTCCGGGCTACCGCTTTTTACGCTGAACTCCATGTACTCTCCTGAATCTTTAAAGACAAAGGCGGGCTCTACGGCTAGAATATGACACTCCGTAATATTTTCCCGCCGTTGCGTTAACATAACCTGTGTTAATTTAAACGACGTCGTGAATCTGCATAGAGTATTCTCAGCAGGTTCTGATAAACACCCGGTCAATCAGGGTGCTTTAATAACGTTTTAGCGACGAAGGTTGCCACAAATGAGTGTAAATGGCGAGTTAGCGAAAAAACTATCGACTTTCCTGCAAAAATACAAGTTTTCACAGGCGTAATTAAGCGTGATCATCATTCGATATCTGGTAAAAGAAACCTTCAAAAGCCAGGTGGCTATCCTGTTTATCCTGCTGCTGATTTTCTTTTCACAAAAACTGGTGCGGATACTGGGTGCCGCTGTAGACGGCGATATCCCAACCAATCTGGTGCTGTCGCTGCTGGCGCTGGGCGTGCCGCAAATGGCGCAACTTATTCTGCCACTGAGCCTGTTCCTTGGTTTGTTGATGACTCTGGGGCGGCTGTATGCGGAAAGTGAAATCACGGTGATGCATGCCTGTGGTTTCAGTAAAGCCGTATTGTTAAAAGCCGCGCTATTGCTGTCGTTACTGACCGCGATATTGGCGACGGCTAACGTTGTGTGGTTGAGCCCCTGGTCGTCCCGCCATCAGGATGAGGTGCTGGCGGAAGCGCGAGGCCAACCCCGGCATGGCTTCGCTGGCGGAAGGGCAGTTCCAGCAAACGCAGGACGGCAACTCGGTGCTGTTTGTTGGCAAGGCCGATGGCGGCAACTTTGAGCGCGTCTTTCTGGCGCAACTACATCCGCGTGAAAATTCTCGTCCATCGGTCGTCGTGGCGGATAGCGGTAACGTCGCAGCGCGAGCCGACGGCTCTCAGGTGGTTACACTTCATAGTGGAACCCGTTATGAAGGCACCGCGATGTTACGTGACTTTCGTATTACCGATTTCACCAACTATCAGGCCATCATCGGTTATCAACCGGTTTCTGTTGATCCGAGCAATGTCGATCAAATGGACATGAAAACCTTGTGGCAATCATCGGATATTGCGGCTCGCGCCGAGTTCCATTGGCGTTTAACGCTCATTTTTGCCGTGTTGATTATGGCTGTCATGGTGGTGCCACTGAGTGTCGTCAACCCGCGTCAGGGGCGAGTGTTGAGTATGTTGCCTGCTATGCTGCTGTATTTGATTTTTTTCCTGCTGCAAAGCTCGTTGCGCTCCAATGCCGGTAAAGGCAAGCTCGACCCGCTGTTTTGGATGTGGCTGGTGAATGTCAGTTATCTGGCGCTGGCCGTATTGTTTAACGTCTGGGATAGCGTGGCGGTGCGTAAGTTACGAGCCAGCCTAAAACCTGGCAGCCGTCAACGAGCCAAAGGAGCGGCCTGAGATGTTTCGAGTTCTAGACCGCTATATCGGTAAAACTATTTTTAACACCATCATGATGACGTTATTCATGCTGGTGTCGCTTTCCGGCATCATCAAGTTTGTCGATCAGTTGCGCAAAGTCGGGCAGGGTAGTTACTCCGTTGCTGGTGCCGGGCTATATACGCTGCTGAGTGTGCCGAAAGATATCGAGATTTTCTTCCCGATGGCGGCATTGCTGGGGGCATTGCTCGGGCTTGGACAATTGGCCACGCGCAGCGAACTGGTGGTGATGCAGGCCTCTGGCTTTACCCGCTTGCAGATAGCGGCTGCCGTCATGAAAACTGCGATTCCGCTGGTGTTATTGACGATGGCGATTGGCGAATGGCTGGCCCCGGCCGGGGAACAGATGGCGCGTAATTACCGCTCGCAGATGATGTATGGCCGCTCGATGTTGTCTACTCAAATTGGCCTGTGGGCAAAAGACGGTAATGATTTTGTCTATATCCAGCGAGTCGCAGGAGCCAATGAACTGGCGGGTATCAATATTTATCATTTTGATAACCAAAGTAAATTGCTGTCGATTCGCTATGCGTCATCCGCTGTGTATGAAAATGGTGCCTGGAAACTCTCGCAGGTTGAACAGTCTGAACTGTCTGATGGAAAGCAGATTGGCGGCAGCCAGACGTTAAGTGGCGAGTGGAAAACCAACCTGACGCCCGATAAGCTCGGCGTAGTGGCATTAGACCCGGATGCGCTGTCGATTCGTGGCTTGTATGACTATATTGTCTACTTGAATCAGAGTGGTCAGGAAGCGGGGCGCTACCAGCTCAACTTGTGGAACAAGCTATTTGCGCCGTTATCGGTAGCGGTCATGATGCTGATGGCATTGTCGTTCATTTTTGGCCCGCTACGCAGCGTACCTGCCGGGGTGCGTATTGTCATAGGCATCAGCTTCGGCTTCCTGTTCTACGTATTGGATCAAATCTTTGGCCCACTCAGTTTGGTTTATCACCTGCCGCCGATACTGGGAGCGTTGCTACCTAGCGCGTTATTCCTGTTTATCAGCATCGTGCTGTTATTAAAACGCCGATAGCATTGCGTGGCGTCTCTGGCGGGCAAAGCTGCCCGCCGCTTATATAGCATCACGTATATGTCACCACTGAAAACCGCCGATTGGCGGGTAAATTGCCGCAAGAGACGATTTTTTCAGCATTCGCAACGTGAACATCATGATTCTGGTTGCACCCAACGCACAGCTCGGTATAATCCACCACGTTTTCCGCAAAGTACTACTTCGTGCCGAAGTGGCGAAATCGGTAGACGCAGTTGATTCAAAATCAACCGTAGAAATACGTGCCGGTTCGAGTCCGGCCTTCGGCACCAACAGTATATAAATAGACGTCAACCGACGTCTTTTTTTATGTCTGAAATCCAGTATTTACCCGCCTTTCCCGCTATATTCATTCTCTCAGGGTCAACCGACATCTATGTACATCTACCAACAGTTGTTGGTACAGATGATGGTATTTTCGGTTCGATAATGCTTGTACCAACGGGGAGGAGGTAAGTATGGCGCTCACTGATATCAAAGTCAGAACAGCCAAGCCTTCGGATAAGCAATACAAGCTGACCGATGGCAATGGTATGCATCTGCTGGTTCATCCCAATGGCTCAAAGTATTGGCGCTTACAGTACCGTTTTGGCGGTAAACAGAAGATGCTGGCACTGGGGGTTTATCCTGATGTCTCTCTGGCTGATGCCAGAGCACGCCGTGATGAGGCGCGGAAGTTATTGGCAAACGGCACTGACCCCGGCGACAAAAAGAAATCCGATAAGATTGAACAAAGCGAAGCGTTAACCTTTAAAGAGGTGGCAATAGAATGGCACTCCACCAATAAAAAATGGTCGCAGGAGCACAGCCAACGTGTGCTGAAAAGCCTGGAAGATAACCTTTTCCCGGCAATAGGCAAACGCAACATCGCCGAACTTAAAACCCGTGACCTGCTAGCGCCCATCAAGGCGGTGGAGCAATCAGGCCGCCTTGAAGTCGCCTCACGGCTCCAGCAACGCACAACCGCAATAATGCGCTACGCCGTACAAAGCGGATTAATCGATTACAACCCGGCGCAGGAAATGGCAGGGGCGGTGGCGTCCAGCAATCGGCAGCATCGCCCAGCACTGGATCTCAAGCACACGCCCGAACTGCTCCGACGTATCGATAACTACACCGGCAGGCCATTAACCCGTCTGGCGGTCGAACTGACGTTATTGATTTTTATCCGCTCCAGCGAACTGCGCTTTGCACGCTGGTCAGAGATAGATTTTGATACCGCCCTGTGGACGATTCCCCCGGAGCGCGAACCTATCGACGGCGTAAAACACTCTCACCGTGGCTCAAAAATGCGTACTCCGCACCTGGTGCCGCTTTCCCGACAGGCACTGGCGACGCTGAAACAAATCCAGCAATTTAGCGGCGACCATGAGCTTATCTTTATTGGCGACCACGACCCGCGTAAACCCATGAGTGAAAATACGGTGAATAAGGCGCTGCGAGTGATGGGGTATGACACCAAGGTAGAAGTCTGCGGCCATGGTTTCCGCACCATGGCCTGTAGCTCGCTTATCGAGTCGGGCCTATGGTCTCGTGATGCGGTAGAACGCCAGATGAGCCATATGGAGCGTAACTCGGTACGAGCGGCCTACATCCACAAAGCCGAGCACCTGGACGAGCGTAAACTGATGCTGCAATGGTGGGCGGATTTCCTCGATGCGAATCGGGAGAAGGCAGTTAGTGCGTTTGATTTTAAAAACTACTGATAGTAACAGACTGATTATTATCAAGAAAATACAGCCAGGTGACAATCAATTACCGTGCCTATACTTTTAGATGAAGTTAATTTCTGTAGAGTTTCTACTGTATAATAATTATTGACGAACGTGCTTCCACGATCAACAATATGTTTATCAAATCACTTTTCTTACAGTACTTCTTCTACAGATAAGAGGGTGGTTTTTGCGACAGACTGCAACCTGTCGCGTTGTCTCAAACCCAAAGCGTCTAAACTAGGATAGGAGAGTTGAACCATGGCAGTTTACCAAATTTCTTACGATCTGCAAAAGAAGATTATTACACTTCGCGTAACAACAGAATTAAATCCGGCAGAGCCTAATGCTAACTCTATGACTTTACATGGGTCATTGTCACTAACCAAATTGCTGCGTAAGTTCGCTGGGTTGTTCTGGTTATGGTGATGTTTCTTTGGCTGCACAGATAAAATGGTAGGGATGCAGATTATTGACATGAGGGTCCTTATTAGCTCAAAGCTAGACCCTTAAATCCTCCTTTAAGACAAGTACACCAGGAGTGGTGTACTCAACTGAGGCCATTATGCCAATACAGTTATTTAAGCTAGTTGATATGGCTGACATCCGCTCAGGCTACACCTTCCGGGGGGCAATAGAACCAGTACCTGACGGGGATGTGCGCATATTACAAATTAAGGACCTTGATCAGGATTGGCAGGGAGATCAAGCTGTTTTACCAGCAATAAGTTGGGAGCAGCGCGTTAAACCGCCATTCCTTGAACAAAATGATATTGTCGTTGCCGCTAGAGGTAACCGAAACGTCGCTGTTATCTATCGTAGCGATATTCCAGTGGTAGCTACGAGCCAGTTTTTGATCGTTACACCTCTACGAAAAATGAATGCGATCGCACCAGAGTATCTGTGCTGGGTACTAAACCACCCTATGACGCAACAAATGTTTAATCGTAGTGGTACGGGCATTCAGCTCATTACTAAAGCCGCATTTGCTGGATGTAAAGATTCCTGTTCCATCGATACAAACACAGCGAAAAATTATTGAGCTTCAACGAGTCTGGCAGAAAGAAGAACTACTTATAAGTCAGTTACAGAATAACCGCCATCAGCTTGAACTTGGTATTTTACAACAATTACTTAAGGATTAATGTGTTATGAGCAACAAGATCGACCAGAACCGTATCAACAATGTGTTATGGAGTGTGTGCGATATTTTCCGTGGCACCATCAGCCCCGACACCTATAAAGATTTCATTCTTACCATGCTGTTCCTTAAATACATTTCGGACGTCTGGCAGGATCATTACGATGGTTATAAGGCTGAATATGGTGATGAACCAGAACTGATCGAAGAGATGATGAAGAACGAGCGTTTTGTTCTGCCAAAACAGGCCAGTTTTTACACGCTCTTTCAGCATCGCAATGAACCGGGTAATGGCGAGCGCATCGATAAAGCTCTGCACGCGATTGAAGAAGCTAACGGCACAAAACTGAAAGACGCGGGAAAAAGCGTGTTTCAGGATATCTCTTTTAATACCGACAAGCTGGGTGAAGAGAAGCAAAAGAACGGGATTCTAAAAGATCTCCTTGAAGAGTTTTCCTGTGCAGATCTGGACCTAAAACCTAGCCGTATCGGTGGATTAGATGTGATCGGCAATGCTTACGAGTATCTGATTGGTAAGTTTGCTGCTAATAGCGGCCAGAAGGCAGGCGAGTACTATACCCCACCGGAAGTGTCCGACTTGATGGCGGAATTACTCGATCCGCAACCTGGTGATACCATTTGCGACCCTGCCTGTGGTTCTGCGTCGTTATTGATGAAATGCGGCCGTAAAGTGGTACAAAACCATGGTAGTAAGCAGTATGAGTTATATGGTCAGGAAGCGATTGGTTCGACCTGGTCACTGGCGAAAATGAACATGTTTTTGCACGGCGAAGATAACCACAAGATTGAATGGGGCGATACCATTCGTAACCCTAAATTGCTGGATAAGAATGGCGACCTTAAGCTGTTTGATATCGTTACCGCTAATCCGCCCTTCTCGCTGGATAAGTGGGGATACAGTGAGGTGGAAAGCGATAAATTCAGCCGTTTCCGTCGCGGCCTACCGCCGAAAACTAAGGGTGACTACGCCTTTATTTCGCATATGATCGAAACGCTGAAACCGAAAAGTGGGCGCATGGGGGTGGTAGTACCGCATGGTGTACTGTTCCGTGGTTCCAGCGAAGGGAAAATCCGCCAGAAACTGATTGAAGAAAATTTGTTGGATGCGGTGATCGGCCTACCGGAAAAACTTTTTTTTGGCACCGGCATTCCTGCTGCTATTCTGATTTTCAAAAAGCAGAAAGTTGACGATAACGTAATGTTTATCGATGCCAGTCGAGAGTTTACCACCGATAAGGCGCAAAACCGGTTAAGTGCAGACCATATTGCCAAAATCGTTAAAACCTACCGCGAAGGTGATAACGTTGATAAATACGCTTATCTTGCCAGCCTGCAAGAGATACGCGATAACGACTATAACCTGAATATTCCCCGCTACGTCGATACCTTTGAAGAAGAAGAGGAAATTGACCTGATGGTGGTCCGCGCCGAACGTAAGCAACTGCAAGCACAATTGGCTGAGCTGGAATTGGAAATGGAGAAGTATCTGGAGGAGTTGGGTTATGGTGCCTAAGGGGTGGAAAAAAGATACTTTAGGGAATCTGTTTGAGTTTAAAAATGGCTTAAATACTGAAAAAGAGCAATACGGTAGTGGCTATAAATTTGTCAACGTTATGGATGTTTTTGGAAATGTCATTCTCACAGAATCTAAGATTATTGGTCGAGTTCAGGTCTCAGAGAAACAGCTTAGCGACTACCAATTGAAGTATGGCGATGTACTGTTTAATCGAACTTCAGAAACATTTGAAGAAATAGCAATGGCAGCAGTCTATCTAGATAATGCTGTTGCCACTTTTGGTGGTTTTGTGATCAGGGGACGTCCAAAAGCAAATGAAATTATTCCTGACTATTCAGCTTTTTTGTTTCAAGCTTCTAGTTATAGAAGACAAGCAATTAAATTAGGTCAAGGTGCAATTCGAGCAAATATTGGGCAAAAAGACTTATCTAAAGTTAGCATTTTAATCCCCATTATCGGAGAGCAAAAGAAAATCGCCGAAATCCTTTCTACCTGGGATAAGGCAATCACTACCACTGAGCAACTGCTCAACAATAGCCAGCAGCAGAAAAAAGCATTGATGCAGCAATTGGTTACAGGAAAGAAACGTTTTCCGGGGTTTAGTGATAAGTGGAAAAAAACGATATTGGGAGCTGTTGCCAATATGAGCAGTGGTGGAACTCCTACATCCTCTGTTAAGGAATACTACAATGGTGGTATTCCTTGGGTCTCGATAGCTGATATGACAAGTCAAGGGAAGTGGATCACATCTACTGATAAGACTCTTTCTAATATTGGTTTGGAAAATAGCTCTGCGAAACTATATCCTGAAAATACCATTCTTTATGCAATGTATGCTTCTATTGGAGAATGTAGTATTGCTCGAGTCCCACTTTGTTCTTCTCAAGCAATTCTTGGTATACGTCCGAAGCAAGATTTGCACTATGAGTATTTATATTTTTTTCTAAGTCATTTGAAAGAAAAAATTAAACTTCAAGGGCAACAAGGTACACAGTCTAATCTAAATGCGGGCATGGTGAAAAAATTTAGTATTTTGTTGCCAAGCTTAGAGGAGCAAAAAGCAATTTCAACATCACTTAACATTGCAGACCAAGAAATCGAAACCCTAAAACAAAAGCTCAACCACCTAAAGCAAGAAAAAAAAGCCCTGATGCAGCAACTGCTCACCGGTAAACGCCGGGTGAAAACGGAGGCAGCATGACGGCTAAGCACTTACCTCAAGCCCCGGCAGGTGAATTCCTGCTGTTCCAAAGCGATGATGGCCGTGCTCGTGTTGAATGCCGATTTGAAGCGGAAACGCTTTGGCTGTCGCAGGCTTCAATGGCGGAGCTGTATGGTAAAGATGTGCGAACCATTAACGAACATCTAGTCAACATCTTTGCTGAAGACGAACTTGCTCAAAATTCAACTATCCGGAAATTCCGGATAGTTCGTTTAGAGGGTAAGCGTCAGGTGGCAAGAGAGATCGATCACTACAACCTTGAAGCGGTGCTGGCCGTTGGTTATCGTGTTCGTTCAACCCGGGGCACCCAGTTCCGCCAATGGGCCACGCAAACCTTGCAGGAATACCTGATTAAAGGCTTTGTGATGGATGATGAGCGGCTGAAAAATCCGCCGGTCGGCCCGTCAGTGGTGCCCGATTACTTTGGTGAGATGCTGGAGCGCATCCGAGATATTCGTGCCAGCGAACGGCGCGTCTATTTACGGGTACGGGAAATCTTTGCTCTCGCTGCGGATTATCAGCCTTCACTGAAAGAGACCACACTCTTTTTCCAGACTATCCAGAATAAACTGCATTTTGCTTGCACCGGGAAAACGGCGGCTGAACTTATTCACCAACGCGCCGATGCCAGTCTTCCGCATATGGGGTTGACCAGCTTCAAGGGTGACGAAGTGCGTAAAGGGGATGTCACCGTCGCCAAAAATTATCTCAATCAAAGCGAAGTTGATGAACTGAACCGCGTGGTCAATATGTGGCTGGATTTTGCTGAAGATCAGGCCAGACGACGCCAGCAGATATTTTTACGCGACTGGCAGGAAAAATTAGATCAATTCTTGCAATTCAACGATCGTGATGTATTAAAAGGTGCAGGTACGATCAGCAAGAAAATGGCGGATGATAAGGCTCAGGCTGAATATGAACAGTTCGCCGAGCAACAGCGTCGTTTAAAAGAAGCAGAGGGTGAGCGGGATATCACTGAGCTATTACAGTGGCAAACCAATCCAAAAACTAAGGATGCGCCATGAGTATGCAACATGTGCCAAAATTTCAGGAAGAATACAGCGCTAAAATACCGGCACTAACATTACTCACCAGTCTTGGGTGGTCATATATTACGCCTGATCAGGCGCAGGAGGCACGTGGTAATAAGTCGGATCAGGTGGTATTAAGCCAGATTCTGCGTGAGCAATTGCAAAAGCGTACCTTCACTTTTGCAGGACGGGACTATCCGCTCTCCGATAAAGCGATTGATAACCTGATTGCCGAAGTAAACAGCCCGGCTTTGAATGAAGGTTTGCTCACCGCCAATGAGAGACTCTATAACCACCTGATGTACGGTATTTCTGTCACTGAGTTTATTGATAGTAAAAAGGCTAACCCCACCATAGCGTTGATTGACTGGCATAATCCGGTGAATAACAGTTTTGTCTTTACTGAAGAATTCAGTGTGACTCGCTCTAATGGTATTGAGTCGCGCAGGCCGGATATCGTTTGTTTTGTGAATGGTATTCCGCTGGCGATTATCGAGGCCAAACGTCCAGATAGTAATGCCAAAAAAGGCCCAACCCTTGATGAAGGGATTTCGCAAAGCCTGCGTAATCAGCGGCACGATGAAATTCCGCGTTTATTCGCTTACAGCCAGCTACTGTTATCCATTAATGGTCATGATGGCCGTTACGGCACCTGCGGCACGCCAGCGAAGTTTTGGGCGAACTGGCGTGAAGAGGATATCTCGGATGCTGAGATGTATGCCATCAAGAATCACTCACTTTCCACAGAACAATTCACTGCGCTGTTCAGCCATCGTTCTCAAGCCATTGTGGATTGGTATCAACAGTTAATAACGAGCGGTGAACTTGCCGTTACCGGGCAAGATAAGCTGTTAATTAGCCTATTGTCGCCAGTTCGTCTGTTGGAGATGACTCGCTACTTTACGCTGTTTGATAAGAAAGTGGGGAAGGTTGTTGCCCGCTATCAGCAGGTGTTTGGCATCAAGCGTCTGATTGAGCGTATTAATACCAAACGTCCTGATGGTGGGCGTGAAGGTGGCGTGATTTGGCATACCACCGGTTCTGGTAAATCATTCACGATGGTTTTTCTGAGCAAGGTGCTAATTCTGCATGAAACCCTAAAGCAGTGCCGCATTGTGGTGGTGACTGACCGTATTGACCTGGAAAAACAACTCAGCCGTACCTTTATTTCTGGCGGCGAATTGTATGGGAAACGAGATAAAGCATCTGCTATCGCGACCTCCGGTACGCGGCTGGCGGAGCAGATTGGCAAAGGGACGGAGCGCATTATTTTTTCGCTGATTCAGAAGTTTAATACCGCGATTCGGCTGCCGGGATGCGTTAATACCAGCTCAGATATTATCGTCTTGATTGATGAAGGCCACCGTAGCCAGGGCGGTGAAAACCATATCCGCATGAAGCAGGCATTGCCTAATGCCGCGTTTGTCGCTTTTACCGGCACCCCGCTGCTAAAAGACGATAAAACCACCAATAAGTTTGGTCCGATTGTGCATGCCTACACCATGCAGCGGGCAGTGGAAGACAAAACGGTAACGCCGCTGTTATACGAAGAGCGTAATTCCTGACCTTGATGTTAATGAACGTGCGATTGATAGCTGGTTTGAACGTATTACCGAAGGATTAAGCGACGAACAAAAAACAGATCTCAAACGTAAGTTTGCCAGAAAGGGGCAAATATACAGCACAGACGATCGCATCCGTCTTATCGCATTGGATATTGCTAACCACTTCGACAAGAATATTGATGATGGCTTAAAAGGCCAGCTCGCCTGTGACAGTAAGGTCTCTGCGATTAAGTATAAAAAATATCTTGATGAAGCAGGCTTATTTGAATCAGCGGTGGTTATTAGCTCGCCCGATACCCGTGAGGGTAATACTGAGATCGATGAATCCACCATGCCGGAAGTGGCGCAGTGGTGGAAAGAGAATGTTGGCTCGCAGGATGAACAGGTTTATACCCAGCATATTATCGAGCGTTTTGATAAAGATGATTCGCTCAAAATCCTGATTGTGGTCGATAAGCTGCTGACAGGCTTTGACGAGCCGAAAAACGCCGTGCTCTATATCGACAAGCCGCTTAAAGGGCACAACCTGATCCAGGCGATTGCTCGCGTTAACCGTTTACATCCGAAAAAGAAATTTGGATTGTTGATCGATTATCGCGGCATTCTCCGCGAACTGGATACCACCATTCAGCACTACCAAAAGCTCGCTTCCCGTACCCAAGGCGGTTACGACATCAACGATCTTGTTGGTCTCTACGGCCAGATGAGCACGGAGTACAAACGTCTCCCTCAGCTTTATAAAAATCTGTGGGCAATTTTTTCTGGTGTGAAAAATAAGAATGACACCCAGCAACTGCGCCAGGTGCTAATACCACGTATTGAAGAGCGAAACGGCGAACTTGTCGATATTCATCTGAGGGTGCGTGAAGACTTCTACGAAGCGCTGACGGCGTTTGCCAGTTGCCTGAAAGTAGCATTGCAATCTGCTACGTTCTTTGAAGATAAGAGCTTCAGTGATGATGATCGTTATCACTATAAAGAAACGGTGAGTCAGTTCTCTAGCTTACGCCAGTTAGTTCAGCAGGATGCGGGCGAGCGTATCGACTACGATGAGTACGCTGCTCAGGTGAAAAAACTGCTGGATAAACACGTGGTGGGTGTTGAGGTCCGAGAGCCCGATGGCGTATATGAAGTGAGCCAGATGGGGCAATTCCAGCAACCCGAAGACTGGAGCGATGAGAAAACTCGCAACGAAACAGACATCATCAAAACACGCGTCACGCGGATGATTGAACAGCAACTGCGTGACGACCCTTACGCACAGGAGGCTTTTTCTAAGCTATTGCGTCAGGCGATTGAAGAAGCGGAGAAGTTATTTGATCATCCGTTGAAGCAATACCTGCTGTTTCGTGAGTTTGAAGAGCAAGTACAAGAACGTCGGCTGAATGATATCCCTGATGCATTTGCCGGTAATCACCATGCTCAAGCTTATTTTGGTGTATTCAGAAAAATTCTGCCGGAGGTTTTTGCGATTGTTGATGCACAGGTACAGGCACAAATGGGTAAAACTGGCATTTACTCTCGATCAGCTTGTCGACGTTTCGGTAGCGGAAAACTCGATTAATCCACAAAACATTGAAGCGGATATCCGTAAGAAACTGCTACCTATGCTGTTTAAAGAATGCAAGGCGATTGGCGGTGGTATGGATCAAGCAAAAAAGATGGTGGAGATGATCGTACAAATCACCCGAGTCGGGTTGAGTGGGGTTTAATTCGTGTCTGCTCAACGTCCACATAGGTCAATGTGTTTTTTTTACGGTGATGAGCGAATTAGTTTTGACTGCGTTTCGCGTCTCCAGTCAGTTGGACGCGTGCTGATAAAAGTACACCCAGATTGCAGGGTGGTTGTTTCAGCACCCAAGGATGCTGACGATCATGCAGTACTGAATGCGGTGAAAAAGCGTGGTCGTTGGATATATCAACAACTACGTGATTTTCGCCAGCAGCGTGAATACATCACTCCACGGCAGTACATTAGCGGGGAGAGTCATTATTACTTGGGTAAGCAATATCTGCTAAAGGTTCTTGAAGAGCCATCAGGGATACAGGGCGTCAAGATGTTGCGCGGCAAGCTGGAGGTGACGCTACACCAGAGAAACGCAGCAAAGGTTCGGCAGTTGCTTGTGGATTGGTACAAAACCCGAGCTAAAGAGGTTTTTTCCAGGCGATTAGAGGCGATGCTGGAACAGGCATTATGGGTAAGTGAACGTCCGCAACTACGCCTTTTAACGATGCAAACCCAATGGGGAAGTTGCTCTCCTCATGGTCGGTTGACGCTCAACCCCTATTTGGTCAAAGCCCCCCGTGAATGCATTGATTATGTGATTCTACATGAACTGTGTCATATCGCTGAGCATAACCATAGCGAACGCTTTTATCGGCTAATGGGACAGGTGATGCCTGCATGGGAAATAGTAAAAACACGTCTGGATGGGATGGCCGGGGTGATTTTTTCTGATTTATGATGTAGGGATGAGATTTTCCCTAGGGCAGCAAAATGGGTAACAATGGTGTATATGTTCACCGTCCTCATAAGTTGGAAGTACACTTGGTTGCTGAGTAACCAACTAATTTATAGCTGATTGGTTTGATAACCAATCCAATAAAAACATTATCAGGGATGTTTCCATGGCCGTTCCTACCTACGATAAATTTATTGAGCCAGTACTCCGCTATTTGGCAGGTAAACCTGATGGCGTACCGGCTCGCGATGCGCACGAAGCCGCTGCTGAAGCACTTAATCTTGATGATAATCAGCGGTCAGAAGCAATTGCCAGCGGTCAGTTAGTTTATAAAAATCGGGCTGGTTGGGCACATGACCGCCTGAAGCGAGCCGGGTTATCGCAAAGCTTATCCAGAGGCAAGTGGTGCTTAACGCCAGAAGGAGTTAATTGGGTACATGCCCATCCCCTGCCACTCACTGAAGAGGAAGTGAACTATCTGGCGCTTGATTTTATGAACGTGAAGCTTAAGCAGCAACCTGATGCTGTCGATCTTGATCCAAGGCCAGCCATACTGAACCAGGAAGAGCTGGCAAAAAGCAGCCCGGACGATCGTCTTGATCAGGCGTTAAAAGAGCTGCGGGACGCAGTTGCTGATGAGCTGTTGGAAAATCTGTTACAAGTATCCCCGACACGTTTTGAGGTTATCGTTCTGGATGTTCTTCATCGTCTGGGATATGGCGGGCATCGGGATGACCTGCAACGCGTAGGCGGCACCGGTGATGGTGGTATCGACGGTATTATTTCGCTTGATAAGCTGGGGCTGGAAAAGGTTTACGTACAGGCTAAACGCTGGCAAAACACCGTTGGCCGTCCAGAACTGCAAGCGTTCTATGGTGCGCTGGCCGGACAAAAGGCGAAACGTGGTGTGTTTATCACCACTTCCGGTTTTACTTCTCAGGCGCGAGATTTTGCCCATTCCGTTGAAGGTATGGTTCTGGTTGATGGCGAACGCCTGGTTCATTTGATGATTGAAAACGAAGTCGGTGTTTCTTCACGCTTGGTTAAAGTGCCTAAGCTGGATATGGATTATTTTGAGTAATGAGTGAATCTGAGCCGGAGCGATGGCTCCGGCTATTGGTTTAGACGGCTTGTTTGAGTGCTTTCTGAATGGTTGACCTGTAGTGGCACACTAAATTTGGCCACCTGAATAGAGGTGATATCATCGCCTCATAGTCAAAAACAGGTGACATTATGACCGGACGTAACAGACGCAATTTTAGCCCTGAGTTTCGCCTTGAAGCTGCCCAGCTTGTACTCGATCAGCATTACACTGTTGCCGCCGCTGCCACGGCAATGAATGTCGGCAAATCCACGATGGATAAGTGGGTCCGCCAGTTGAAAGAAGAACGAGCGGGAAAATCACCCATAGCTTCACCCATGACACCTGAGCAGATTGAAATACGCGAGCTGAAGAAAAGACTTCAACGTGTTGAAATAGAAAGGGATATATTAAAAAAGGCTACCGCGCTCTTGATGTCAGACTCCCTGAACAATTCTCATTAGTTGAGAAACTCAGGGCGCGGTTTCCCGTTGCCGTTATGTGCAATGTGTTTGGGGTTCATCGCAGCAGCTATAAATACTGGCGGCAACCAAAGAAGCCTGATGCCACACACGTGGTATTACTCGGTCTTGTTCGTGAAAGCTATCGCGAAAGTCATGGTTCTGCAGGTGCACGTAATATTGCCGCGATGGTCACAACCAAAGGCGTAAAACTGAGTCGCTGGCGAGCAACAAAGCTGATGACAGAACTTAATCTCATCAGCTGTCAGCAGCCCGGCCATCGATATAAGAAGGCGTCTAAGGAGCACGTAGAGATCCCCAATTATCTTGAGCGCCAGTTTGCAGTAACAGAACCTAATCAGGTCTGGTGTGGTGATGTGACGTATATCTGGACAGGTAAACATTGGGCTTATTTAGCCGTTGTGCTTGATCTGTTTCTCGTAAACCAGTTGGCTGGGCGATGTCATTTTTCCCGGACTCTGCATTGACAACGAAAGCGCTGTCCATGGCCTGGGAAGCGCGAGGAAAACCCTCTAATTTGCTGTATCACTCGGATCAAGGTAGCCACTATACCAGCAGAAATTTCAGACAATTACTGTGGAGATATCAGATAAAGCAAAGCCTGAGTCGCCGGGGGAATTGCTGGGATAACAGCCCGATGGAACGTTTTTTTAGAAGCCTGAAAACAGAGTGGGTGCCGAATAATGGATACGCCAACTTTAGTGAAGCCAGCGCAGCGATAACGAACTACATCACGGAATATTACAGCCAGCTCAGACCCCATCAATATAATGGTGGTTTGACGCCGAATGAATCAGAACGATTGTTCTGGAAAAACTCTAACGCTGTGGCCAGTTTTTGTTGACCACTACAACCCGGGTTTAATGCCTCCAGGTCAAGCTTTAACTGCCTGCATGTGTCGATGGAGGATTAATCCACCTAAGAGGAATTAAGTTCGTAGTAAATTGTCAATTGTCGCAGGCTTGATATCTCAAGGTTGATAACGGGCTTGCCAGCTCGAGCTTTTCTTTCGGAGATATCCGGGGTTAACAAAAATACATGAAAATACCTCACCTCTTTTGTTCCTAAAACCTCATCAACATCATTCCCCAATGAACAGAAGATACTCATCCATCATGTGTGTCAGCAGGGCATTCTCGTCCTGACGTTTGTTCAGCCAGATACCAAGCTCCCCCGGTGTTTTACGCTTCAGATTCTCCTGCCAGTCTTCCAGCGGCGCGCCTAGCATTAAATCGTACCAGCACAGCCAGACGAGTTTGTATCGGTATTCCGGTGAGCTGAATTGCTGAAACAGGCTAATCAGCTTGTTCGCCAACGAGCGTTGCTTCAGGCGAATGCACTCGCCCAGTAAAATACCTTCCAGCATTGGATGTCGCAGCAGCAATAGTGTTTCTGTCTCCAGGCTGATGTTCAAATCGGTAGCGATTGATATTGAGGGCGGAGAGGGCTGCTGGTAAATCAGACGATACAGAGATTGCGGTACAACGGCATTCACCTGGCCGATGGTTGGGTAATACAGGCTGGCAATCATCAGGTGATGGCTGGCCTGAATGTTCGGGTGGCACATGCCATTAAGTATGGCGAGTCTGGTAATGCCGTTCAGCCAGCGCTGGTAATGGGTCAACAGGCTGTGATGACGTGTTTTTGTCTCTTGCATATTAAGAATCCTTGAAGGTTTACCCACCTCTGGCACCGTGCCGGACACGCGCAGCATGGTTCAGAAAGCAAAATGGAGGTCATTGTGATACTCGGGATTGGTCGATACGGCGCTGGAGCCAGGCTTCCACTTCACTTTGCAGCCAGCGGGAGCGGCGACCAAATTTGATGGGGGGTGGAAATGCGCCGTCTTGAATCAGCTTGTAAAACCATTTGTCGGTTAATCCGGTCAATTTGGTGATAAACGCCATATCGACGAATTGATCTTTGAGCAGGCTGGGTTCGCTGGTCATGGTGGTATTCTCCGGCTGGGTGATGGATACCGGAGTCGGTGGTTATCTGATGCTCCAGCCGACTCCGCCATACCAACCGGTCACGCTGTAAAAAAGATCCTCGGTGCAGGAAAATCTCCGTCAGCGCTGGCTGCAACCAAAAGCCCGGAGATGGTCCTCGTGGTGCTTGGTTGCGTTTTTTGCCATATACCTGAGCCGAAACATCAGGCTGGAATAGGTCCGCTCACTCTCTTCGCTGTTTACATCGAGCCAGTAGCAGGGGTTCTCAGGGAAATGCACCAGTGAACGGGCCAGTGGGGTGTCCGCAACTTTCATTCCCAATGCCCGGTTCCAGGCCGCAATGATCATCGTTGCCAGATTGGTGTCATCTGACAGGTAGTGCCCTGGTGACTGGTAAGTATCTTTATTCAGTAACAGCACCACATGGTAATGGGGTTTGTTACCAAACCAGTCAAATTCACGGCACCAGATATAGCGCAAATCAGTTTGGTGTACCCGAATGCCTGACTGCATTTTTCGATACCTTTGTGCTTCGAGCTGAGACGCTAATGACGCCATAAAGCGGCTGATAACGTTATTGCGTATTGCCATGCCCGATATATGGTCCCTGTCAGGAATGTGTAAATCTATTCTCAGCGCCAGTGTACGGGGGTGTGCCCTTAGCGCTTTGTGAAGGGTTTCCTCGATTCGGGCGACATAATGACGACATAGCGGCCCATAGGTTTCATCAACAATGATTTCTCTGTTCATCTCTCATCACTTCTTTGGGTTAAAGACATAGTGAGCGGAGATGATGTAAAAATATTATCAGGAGACTGTTCTGGTAAATGCGTGAGGGATTGGTATTGTCTTAGGGTGTTATTTGAATACTGTTTTTGATATGAAGTGAAGAATGGCCGTATATATATTACCAATCCGACAATTATGATTACTCCCTTTTATCTCCCCGGTTCAATAAAAGCCTTATCAGATGCACCACGGTTAGCAGATAATCTGGAGATAAATTTTCGGATGGTTACTCTGAAGTTAAGGATTGCACGGTGTTTTTATTTTTCCAGCTGTCATGATATTACGACGGTTGCCGGTTTTTGACTCCGTGCATTCGCCCCGAATCACTGCCCATATGGTGAAAACCGTCAATGACGGTTCATGTGGATAATCGGCTGACCGGCATACCTGACCACACCTCGCCACCATACTGGCACTTGCCCGTTCTCTCTGCTTACCGAGAAGCGATTTTCTCCGCATGAAGTCTTCCGTGCGCTTAACGCGTAACGCCCGGCTACGACCTCTTCGTGATGCCTCCCGTTGTTTCTGAGTATCAAAATGCTAATCTTGCAATATTTTGTTTTTAATTTATTTTTAGTTAAGGTTAATAACCTATTCTTGTTGGTGGTGCCCACATGCGGCAGTGCGGAAAGCACCCTGGCTGCTTTCGGGTGAACGCCTTGAGTCGTGGGTGATAGGGAAAACGGTGGGAGAACGTTTTACGATGGAAAAGCACACCAGGATTTGTTCGTTCAGTATCAGGAAAACCACGCTGGAGGCATTGGATAAGTACGTCGCTGCCCGTGGTAAACGATCGCGATCCGAGCTTGTCAGTGAATTGCTTGATTTTGCTATTGACCAGAAAAGGCACCCGCATGATGAAGACGATATTCCCAGCGATGGCATCATTCCTGAAAAAATAAGCATTAAATGGTATGAGTCTCTGTATTTTAACTCGCTACGGGATTATTTTTATTCCGGTGATTGCTGGTTTGAAATTAGTCTTGGCAGCGTTAGAATTTTTCAGGAAAACGCAGAGTATGATGACCTCACTGTCAAAATTGACGAGTTTTACGAAAGAATTATAAATGATATAAATATGAAGGTTGGCGAGGGGTCTTATTTTGCGCGTAAATTTATTAATGAAATAAAGGGTGATGGCGTAAAAATTCTAGCTGTAAGAATAAGTGGCAAAAAGAAACATGTTGAAGGCGTGGGGGAGGTCTGCGATTTCATATATGCTGTCACGCTGGTCAATGTCAAAGAAAATATAGATTCAAAAGATCATTTTTATCTGGATTATCACGCTATTCAGGTATTGGATGTGAGGGAAATTGGCCGGGCACCACTGAGTACGTTGGTGAGGAAAAAGAATAAACAGTTAGCACCAGGCTATCTCTACTGGATGCCCATCACGATTTTTCAAAACAAGATGCTTGTTATGGGCGTGAGAAGACGAGCTTTATCTGACCAGGCCATTGCGCTCGTGAAAAGCGATGATGTGATAATGGTAACAAACCAGGCAATACGCGTAAAAAAGAACAGAAAATAATACCGGGCTTCAACAGTGACGGTGAACCCAGGCCCTGCTTTAAAATATTTTCAGACAGATATCATCTCCCCGAACCTTCCCCTTAACGGCAGCGCCTCACGGTGCTGCCGTTTGTGTTTACCGAGGACATGATATGAATCATCAGGATGGGCCTGCGCCGTTGCGTCAGGCGTTGTCGGGGTTGCCGGAGTGGGTGACAGCGCAAATCTGGCGGCATATCCGGCAGTTGACCCACTACGAGCCGGTTATCGGCATTATGGGCAAGACCGGTGCGGGCAAGAGCAGCCTGTGTAATGCGTTGTTTGCCGGTGAGGTGTCGCCGGTCAGTGATGTGTCGGCCTGTACCCGTGGGCCGTTGCGCTTGCGCCTGAACGTGGGTGAGCGTTGCATGACGCTGGTAGACCTGCCTGGAGTCGGTGAAAGTGAACGGCGTGATGCGGAGTATGCCACGATGTATCGCCAGCAACTTCCGCATCTCGATCTGGTGCTGTGGCTGGTTAAGGCCGATGACCGGGCGCTGGCGGTGGACGAGCATTTTTACCATCAGGTGATTGGCGAAGCCTGGCGGCACAAGGTGCTGTTTGTGGTCAGTCAGGCGGACAAGATTGAACCCACTGAGGGCGGCATGAAGGCGTTGTCTGCCAAACAACGGCAGAGCCTTGCGCGCAAAATCACCCTGTTGCACACCCTGTTTTTGCCGGTGCACCCGGTCTGCGCGGTTTCGGTGCGGCTGCGCTGGGGGCTGTCGCACATGGCGGCGCTGATGGTGGCAAGCCTGCCGCGCGAAGCCAGCAGCCCGCTGGTCACACAGCTACAGCCGCCCCTTCGTAGCGAACGTGTCACTCAAAAAGCCCGCGATGATTTTGCCGATACGGTGGGCAGCACGCTCGATACCGTCAGCCGTCTGCCGCTGATACCGGCCACGGTGCGCACGCTTATCCAGACGCTGCGCGATACCGTGGTGTCCGTGGCTCGCGCTTTGTGGGCGGTGTTCTTCTGAGCCGTTAATTCTGCATTACCCATCTGTTTTCGTTTTCCGAGCCCGGTCGCCTGTGCGTCCGGGCTTTTTATTTTCAGCCATCTCAAGGAGTTCATCATGACCCGTCTGGCCTCGCGCTTTGGCGCAGCAAACCTTATCCGCCGTGACCGTCCGCTAACCCGCGAAGCGCTGTTTCGCACTGTACCCAGTGTGTTCAGTGAGGAAAAGCATGAATCCCGCAGCGAGCGATACACTTACATTCCGACGATTACCCTTCTGGATAATTTGCAACGTGAAGGCTTCCAGCCGTTCTTTGCCTGCCAGACCCGCGTGCGCGACGACAGCCGCCGCGAGCACACCAAACACATGCTGCGCCTGCGTCGGGAGGGGCAAATCACCGGCCACCAGGTGCCGGAAATCATCCTGCTCAACAGTCATGACGGCTCCAGTTCGTACCAGATGTTGCCGGGGATGTTCCGACAGGTGTGCCAGAACGGGCTGATTTGTGGCGAAAGTTTTGGTGAGGTGCGGGTGCCCCATAAAGGCGATGTGGTGGGCCGGGTGATTGAAGGCGCGTATGAGGTGCTGGATACCTTTGAGCGCATCGAGGAAAAACGCGATGCCATGCAGTCGTTGCTGTTACCGCCTCCGGCGCAATCCGCGCTGGCAAACGCCGCGCTGACGTACCGTTTTGGTGAGGCGCATCAGCCGGTGACGGCAGCGCAAATCCTGACGCCGCGCCGCTGGCAGGACGACCGGCAAGACCTGTGGACCACATTCCAGCGTATTCAGGAGAACCTGATAAAGGGCGGGCTGCCCGGTCGCAACCCACAGGGGAAACGGGCCCGCACCCGTGCCGTCAGCAGTATCGACAACGATGTGCGGCTCAACCGGGCGCTGTGGGTGCTGGCGGAGTCGCTGCTGCAACATGCCGACTAAATCCTGTTTGTGTTTTCAGGGAGACCCCCGATGAATCAACCGGTTTTACCGACCCCGTTTACCGAACATGAGCAGCGCATCATCCGCCGGGCCCAGCGCCTGCTGGAGCGCCACCTGCGCCAGCCAGGCGAGCCGTTTACCGCCTCCTCCTATACCCGAATGTGGCTGCAACTGCATCTGGCTCCGCTGGAACGGGAGGTGTTCATGGTGCTGTTTCTTGATAACCAGCATCGCCTGATAGACCGGGAAATCATGGCGCTGGGCAGCATTAATCATGTCGAGATTCCCGTCAGAGAAATCGTCAAGGCGGCCCTGCGCCACAACGCGGCGGCGGTGATCCTGGCACACAACCACCCGTCCGGCCATGCCGAACCGAGCACGCCGGACCGGGCGCTCACCGAGCGGCTGAAAAGCGCTCTTGAGCTGGTGGATATCCGCACGCTGGATCATCTGGTGATTGGCGGCAATCAGGTGGTGTCGTTCGCCGAACGTGGCTGGCTGTAATGCCTTTCACTGTCATTCCATTAACCTGTCAGGAGAAAAGTACCTTGTCATTATCGGATGCCCTGGAATGGGGACTTGAACACACTCTGAAACCGCGCTTTGGAGCCCGGCTGGTACAGGAAGGGTGTCACCTGCATTTTCTCGCCGACCGTGCCGGTGTGACCGGCACCTTCAGTGCAACCGTGGCCTGCCATCTGGAACACCGTTTCCCACTGCTGGTGAGACAACTGGAGCAAAAGCTTGTGACCGGTGAGCTCGATCCCCGCCGACAGCAACGCGTCACGCTGCATGACGGCGTACTGACCTGCGAGGCCGATACACTGGGCAGTGCGGGCTACGTCTATATCACGATTTACCCGACCACGGCGGCCACACCGGCAACCGCATTCCCTTCACCTTAAGCGTTTATCTTAAGAGAGCCTATCCATGCAAACACCATCCCCCTCCCCGGCGCGGGAGGCATCGTCATGCCTGTCACCTGTAAATGTCTGGCAACAGTTATTAACTTACCTGCTGGACAAGCACTACGGGCTGACGCTCAACGACACGCCGTTTTGCGAGGAAGCCGAGATTCAGGCCCACCTCGACGCAGGAGTTTCGCTGCCGGACGCCGTGAACTTTCTGGTGGAGCGCTATGAACTGGTGCGTATCGATCGCAGCGGTTTTAGCTGGCAGGAGCAAAAACCGTTTCTGAACGCGGTCGATATTCTCCGCGCCAGACGCGCCACCGGCCTGCTCAAGCCATAAAGACTGCGAGCCGCTTTCCAGTCACACAACGCCAAACCGATTTTTCTTTCTCCCCCGATGCATAATACGCCAGCCCTTACCGGCTGGCGTATTGGCTGTGATGTATGGACAACACACTATGCAAACTGAACCCGAGGTGTTAACCGACCACACCGAGCTGATTGGCTCGACCAACATTGCGCGTATCGTCACTGGACGTGATGCCGCGCTGCAACAGATAGAACAGCTTCTGACCCAGTTACAGGCCATTTCAACGCTAACGGCGACTATCGGTGGCGGCACCGTTGAAGACTGGGCATTGAAACCAGGGCATCGCTATGATTGCTGGCTGACAGAAACGCCTGACAAGGCGATGCCAGCCATTATCCGCACGCTGGACAGCCATATCTGGCGCGACCTGATGCTGAAATCCGGCATGTTGTCACTGATGGACGCACAAGCCCGCAGCCAGTGGCATAAGAATCTGGACGAGGGCGACCTGCCGACCATCAGCGAAGCCAATATTCTCAGCACGTTTGAACAACTTCACCAGAGCAAGCGGGAGGTATTCGAACGCGGGGTGATTAACGTATTCAAAGGGTTATCGTGGGATTACAAAACCAACCATCCTTGCTACTTCGGTAAGAAAATCATCATCAGTAATCTGGTGACGTACCACCGTTGGGGCTTTGGCCTGAACTGGGGCTGGCGACGCGATCAACTGGCCGATCTGGAGCGGATGCTGTCCTTGCTGGATGGCAAACCCATTCCTGATAACCGGGGTGATGTGACTATCCGGCTGATGAACCATATTCGTGATAATCCTCATCAGCAAGAATACGAAGATACGTATTTTAGTGTGCGTTACTTTCAGAAAGGCACCGGGCATCTCATCTTTAAACGCCCTGACTTAATCGATCAGATGAACGACATTATCGCCAAACATTATCCGGGGATGCTGGCGGCGAGGTGAGCGTATGACGTAGCAGGGATGCTTGATGCTGTACTTGTCACTGGTAGTGGTACTAACAAAATTATGCTATTTTAATAAGTGTTATTAATTTTTATTAAAAGGTGATTTCCATGGGACAGCCCGCAAAACAGACTATTAGTGCTCAGATACCCGCCGAGCTTGCTGCTGCGGTTGAAAGCCTGGCTATTGAATTGGATAGGTCGAAAAGTTGGGTGATTAAAGAAGCATTGACCGCAATGATCGAAGAGAGAGAACGTCAGCATCAACGGATTTTGCAAGGCCTTGCTGATGTTGATGCTGGAAGGGTGGTAAACCATGCTGATGTTCTCGATTTTGCCAATAAACTGAAAAAGTCGTAATCAATGGAAATACTTTGGACACAAAAGGCACAGGATGACCTAGAGCGCATTTATCGGTTTGCCAGCCAGTACAGTCGGCAGCATGCTGACGATGTGTTAGATCGCCTGTTCATCGGAACAACAGAGCTTGTTGATCATCCAAGAATCGGTGTATCTCAGACAAGATATGAACCCCGTGAGGTGAGAAAAATTCTGTTTGATGATTACGAGGTTCACTATGAAATTCAGCACAACACTATTTATATCGTCGATTTGTGGCATACACGAGAAGATCGCTGAATTATCGTTATCTTCGATAAGTATATGAAGGAGAACATGATGATGAGAGATCGTATTCAGTCTAGGCTGAAGAGTTCCACGCGTTATGTCTTCACTCGTGATGACTTCAAGGATATTGGCAGCTATGCCCAAGTTGGCAAAGTATTACGTAATCTGGTCAGTGAAGGTGTATTACTGAAGGTGGGCTACGGGGTATACACCAAAGCTCGTCAAAATAGTATTACTGGCAACATCATGCCTTCCGCACCAGGGGGATCTTCAGCCGTGATTATTGAAACTTTAGAGTGTTTAAATGTCCCTTATCGTTTCGTTGGTGCAACGGCAGCGTATAACAGCGGGAAATCCACGCAGATTCCTGTGTCTCTGGAAATAGAAACCCCGCTGAGTTTTAAAAGAGTGCTTAGCGTAGGGAACAGTAAATTAAATGCATGATGCTCTGGTGCAATGATATTGTCAGGTGCCAATCTTCCCTTCTAAAACATCTGCGCGGCTTCGAGTCCCAAATTTAACAATTTCAAGCGTTGGTATCTGTGTTGGTATAATGTCTTTAGTCTTTATTTTAATTAATATTAAATCAAGAGGTTACATGCAATGTGCGAGTCCGGCCTTCGCACCAACAGTATATAAATAGACGTCAACCGACGTCTTTTTTTATGCCTGAAATCCAGTAGTTATCTGTCTTGACTTGCTGAACGGCGCACTTTCTATGTGAGTTATTTCTATGTCGGTTGTTTTTATGTTGGTTGTTTGCACGATAGGCCGTACCGTGCGCGCGAAGTGTGTTATGGCGATAACGATGTGTCGGGGTTTTTCGGCCTGACCCGCAGTGCGTCAACCACCAGTGAAAATGCCGGGGAGGGTTGTTTGCGGCTGGGGTAGTAGAGGTAATAGCCGGGGAAGGGCTGGCACCACTCTTCCAGGATACGGATTAAACGGCCTTCTTTAATGTGCGAGCCAAATTCCTCTTCCGGTAAAAAGGCGATGCCTAACCCTGCCAGTGTCGCGTCAACGATATGCAAAGAGGTATTAAAAATGAGCTGCCCGCTGACGCGGACGTTTAAATCGCCGCCGTCTTGATCAAAATCCCATACATAGAGCCCTCCTGAGCGGATCATGCGCTGGTTAATGCATTGATGCTGGGTCAGTTCGTGCGGCGTTTTGGGAATGGGGTTGCGGGAGAAATAGTCTGGTGAGGCGACGGCAGCCATGCGTAATTGGGGGCCGATAGGGATGGCAATCATGTCTTTATCAATGGTGTCGCCAAGCCTTACGCCTGCATCGAAGCGGTCTGCCACGATATCTCTGAAGCCATGGTTGGCATCAAACTCTATGTGAATATCCGGGTATTCGCGTAATAACGGGCCCAATTTGGGTAACAGCGTAGTGCGTAGCACATCGGGGCCGCAGGTGATACGGACTGTACCACCAGGCTTGTCGCGCAGCGCGGTGAGCATATCCAGTTCGGCCTCAATGTCATCAATCCGACTGCCGATGGCTTGCAGCAAACGCTCTCCGGCAACCGTGGCGGAAACGCTGCGGGTGGTGCGGGTCAGCAAGCGAATCTGCATGCGAGATTCCAGCGCTGAAATCGCCTGACTGATCGCCGGTTGAGTGACGCCGAGCAGTGCGGCCGCACGGGTAAAACTGCCTTCACGAGCGACGGTCACGAAATAGAGCAGATCGTTCAGATTACGTTTCATCCAGCCCCCAGCATGCCCATTAATAACCCTTGCTTATAAGCCTATTAAGTATTCATTAGCTAGTCAGGATACACCCGCCGTGTAAGATTTTCAGCAGGAAAACAGCGTGTAACCGGGTACAGACCCGGGCGTGTAACCATGCCATTGAGGAGTCCATGCAATGAAAATTAAGGCCATTGGCGCGTATTCCAGTACGCAACCGCTGCAAATGATGGAGATTAGCCGTCGTGAGCCTGGCCCGCACGATGTCAGGATTGAGATTGCCTATTGCGGCGTCTGCCACTCTGATTTGCATCAGGTGCGCGCCGAATGGGCAGGGACGCGTTACCCCTGTGTTCCCGGCCACGAAATCGTGGGGCGTGTGTTAGCGACCGGCGAGCAGGTACAGGGGTTTGCGACCGGCGATCTGGTTGGCGTGGGCTGTATTGTCGATAGCTGCAAGCAGTGTGATGACTGCCACGATGGGCTGGAGAACTACTGTGACCATATGGTCGGGACGTACAACGCGCCGACCCCGGATACGCCGGGGCATACGCTTGGCGGATATTCCCAGCAAATCGTGGTGCATGAGCGCTATGTGCTGCGTATTCGCCACCCACAGGAACAACTGGCTGCCGTTGCGCCGCTGCTGTGTGCGGGGATCACCACCTACTCGCCATTGCGCCATTGGCAGGCGGGCCCGGGTAAAAAAGTCGGTATCGTCGGGATTGGCGGGCTTGGGCATATGGGCGTGAAGCTGGCCCATGCGATGGGAGCCTATGTGGTGGCTTTCACCACTTCTGCGGCGAAACGCGATGCCGCAATAGCGCTGGGGGCCGATGAGGTGGTGGTGTCGCGTGATGGCGCTGAAATGGCTGCCCACGCTGCGAGTTTTGATTTAATTATCAACACTGTGGCAGCACCGCATAACCTTGATGCATTCACCGCCTTATTAAAACGTGATGGCACCATGACGCTGGTTGGCGCACCCGCCTCGCCGCATGACTCACCTGAAGTCTTTAACCTGATTTTCAAACGCCGTTCGATTGCTGGCTCGATGATTGGCGGCATCCCTGAAACACAGGAGATGCTCGATTTTTGCGCCGAGCACGGAATTGTGGCCGAGATAGAGCTGATTCGTGCCGATCATATCAACCAAGCCTATGAGCGCATGCTTAGAGGTGATGTGACATATCGGTTTGTTATTGATAACGCCACATTGACGGCGTAATTCCCCACTGAGGACACTGTTATGAGAACGTTGCCCCTGTTGTTTGGTCTGTTGTTCACGACCTCTGCCGTGAGCGCCGCTGATATGTCGAATGGCGCGGATAATTTTTATAAAAGCGATAGCGTTACCCAACAAACGGTAAGCTTTAAAAACCAGTATCAGATGACTGTCACCGGCAATCTGTTTATGCCGAAAGGGCTTAATCAGGCGAGCAGGCATCCGGCGATTATCGTCGGCCATCCCATGGGAGCCGTCAAAGAGCAGAGCTCGAACCTGTATGCCCAGAAGCTGGCAGAGCAAGGCTTCGTGACGCTGGCTATCGACCTTTCGTTCTGGGGAGAGAGTGACGGGCAGCCGCGTAATGCCGTTGCGCCCGACCTTTACGCAGAGGCGTTTAGCGCTGCCGTTGACTATCTTGGTACGCGTGAATTTATCGATCGCAACCGTATTGGCGTGCTGGGCATCTGCGGCAGCGGCAGTTTTGCCATCAGTGCCGCCAAGATTGACCCGCGCATGAAAGCGATAGCGACGGTGAGTATGTATGATATGGGGTCGGCGAACCGCAATGCGCTGCACCACTCTTTAACGCTGGCGCAACGTAAGCAAATTATTGCTGAGGCAGCCGAACAGCGTTATGCCGAATTTACCGGCGGCGCGATTAAATATACCGGCGGTACGGTGCATAAAATTGAGGCCGATACACCCGATGTGCAAAAAGAGTTTTATGATTTTTATCGCACGCCGCGCGGTGAATTTACACCGAAAGGTTCGTCACCGCAGGTGACAACGCACCCGACACTGACCAGCAACGTGAAATTCATGAATTTCTATCCGTTTAACGATATTGAAACTATTTCACCGCGTCCGATGCTGTTTATTACCGGCGATAACGCCCACTCGAAAGAATTTAGCGAGGATGCGTATAAACGCGCAGCCCAGCCGAAAGAGCTGTATATCGTACCGGGTGCGGGCCACGTTGACCTCTATGATAGAACCGGCTTAATTCCATTTGCGAAATTGACCTCGTTCTTTAAAGCTAATCTAAAGTAATAATATTAGTGTGATGTCAGGCCGCCGGAAGAAGGCGGCCTGATGCTTGCGGTAATACATACTCTGGAGCTTAACCATGCAATATTGGCGACCGGCTATTGTGACGTTGATGGCCCTGTTCTCCAGCGGGTATCTTTATTGCAGTGATGCCGCACCGTTAGGCCATCAGCCGGATGCATCGATAAAGGAAAATACCATGCGAGTGAAAATGACGATTCATCAGCAAATATTTGACGTTGAGTTATACGATAATCCGGCGGTGACGGCCTGGCTAAAACAGTTGCCGCTCACGCTCCACATGGCGGAGTTGAATGGCAATGAAAAATTCATCGACCTGGCCGACCCCTTACCGATAAACCCGCAGGCTCCGGGCCTGATTCAGCAAGGCGATTTGATGCTGTACGGCTCAAAAACGCTGGTGTTGTTCTATGCCACCTTTCCTACATCCTATCGCTATACTCCGCTTGGCAAGGTCATCGCGCCGCAGATGCTGGCGCAGAGTCTCGGCACGCAGGCTGCCACCGTCACGTTCTCGATCCCTTGAGTGTGTATCGCTGTTTTTTCGCCTGAGCCCCGCCATTCTTTCGCGCAAACATTCCGGTATTACCCTATTTTCTCCTGATTTGACGCGCTAAAAAATGACGAACTAATGGGGGTGGATGTTCGATTGGTTTTTTCTGGCAAGATTCGAGGGTCGGTTTGACTTATCAACAGCTATCGTTCATGTTTCTCTTATTCTTTCTGAGTAAGGCGCTGTTGATTATTATCATGAAGTTACTTCCATTTAAATCAGCCTATACGCGGCGTTTTGTTCGTGACTCGGCACTGATGTTTTCGATTGGTTTTATTCTCTCTTTTTATCCCGGAGCGGTGCTAACTTTATTCTTGTCTTTTATTCTTCTGATATGGGTTGTAGTCCGGCTAATCCAATTATTGTTTACCATTTTTTCTGGCCTGTTTGCCAAGGCCGCTGCCGATATGGGTTTGTTTTTGGTGTCTGTGATTGTTCTCATTATTTCTGTGGGAGAAATGGACACGATTCATGTCGCCATATTATATCCTTACTATATTATGAAGATTCGCTCTAATAATACATCATCGGATAAATCCATGATATTGGAATCTACTGATTATGGCCCCGGTTTTCATAGCTATATCTATGATGAAAGTGGTGATGAAATTAATAAGCGCTCTTTGGATGATGAAGGTATGACGGTTCATATAGAGCACATTTTTGGACCGTTTTTTACCCGAAGCGATCTTTTTTGATGGCGGTACATTTTATCTAAAGTGAATAAATTGACTGGCTTGATGGAAATCGGTGTTCATCACGCCAGTGTCATGCCTGTTCGTTGTCTATGCCTCAGCAATCATTTACCTGCCACCAGCGCATCTCCGAGCCCTTGCCTGTTTTTCCCGCTGTACCACCGAAGAGAATTCCGCCGTGCCGAATTATGGTGTGAGGACATTTATTGGCGGGAGGAACACCATGAAAGGCTACCATATAAAAGAGCAGTACCGACGTAAGTCCTGGGTACGTAGCGAGAGCACCGATACCGAAGTGGCGGCGTTGCGCTACTTACCGGATTTGTTAAATACGCTGGCATTGTCGATGCCGGTGCCTCCTTCAGTGATGACGCGTGAGATTGAAGGGGAAACTTTTTTCGATATTCTCTACCGCTGTGACTTCAATGCCCGGCAAAACATTCATCAGATTGAGAAAATTTTCTCAGAAAAAGAGGCGTTTACTCCTGAGTGGCTGTCAGGTGCCGACCTTGCTTTGCCGGTGATAGCCTCTGAGCCGCATCCTCTGGATGAGCGCCATTACCTGTTGCTGGGGCTGGATCTCTTCGCCGCCAGCGATGCACAAACCCTGCGCACCGCTGCGCAAGGGTGGGACGATACACACCTGACCGGGAAAGCGCTGTCCGCGAGCCAATTTTTGGAGCTGAAACCCCAGCCGGTTTGCCTGTATGCCGGGGTGTTACACGGCCACGCCGGGGAAGCGCTATCACACGCGCAATTAATTGGCTGGCTGGAACGGATGCTACAGCTGTTCGGCCAGCCTGAAACCACGGTGGTTGCATTGGCTCCGGTTGCCGACAAGACCGGGTTTGACGGCTGGTTCGGTTTATATCGCTCTGCTGAGTCTGATAAGACTGCATTGCAGTGGCGTCCTCTATCGATGCTGGTAGCAGAGCCGTCTTTCTGGCTGGCGATGAAACACACCGGTCAGGCGCATAATGTCTACGTCAGCGCGATGGGGGCCGCCACTTATGCTGGCGGTAAATAATCCCATTAGGCGTGCAGGGATGATGTCTGGTACAAAAAGCGGCACAGCTGCAACGCCATGATTATCATGTAACAACCAATCAGGCTGTCGATAATGCGCCATGTCACGGGTTTGGCGAAATAGCGTGAGCAGGCGGCGGCGGTGTAGCCAATGGTGTAAAACCAAAGCCCTGAGGCGCTGATGGCTCCGGCCAGATAAAACAGCTTCAATTCCGGGGCGATAGCCGAAGAGATGCCGCCGATAATTGCCACGGTGTCGAGATAAACATGGGGATTGAGCAAGCTGACGGCAAGCGTCGCACCGATAACGGTTCGGCGCTGCCGCAGGCTTTCAGCGCTGGTGGCAAGCGTCAGTTGATGGTTGCCGCGCCAGGCGCTTTTCAGCGCGTTATACCCATACCACAGCAAAAAGATAACCCCCGCCAGCGTCAGGGTGATGAGGGCGGGCAGGCTGTCGTTAATCATTTTACCCAGCCCCAGTACGCCAAGCGTCATTAATAGCATGTCGCATAAAAAACACACCGAACTGACCCAGAATATATGTTCCCTGCGCATACCCTGACGCAGCACGAAGGAGTTCTGGGCGCCGATGGCAACAATAAGGCCAGCGCTGCTCATAAAGCCGGTAATAAAAACAGGTATCGACATGATTGGCTATCTCTAAAGCGATAAGACGGACAGGGGTGAACAGTGCATGCTGTTGCGGCACAGCGGGGATAATGGCGGGGTTTTTATTATAAGGCCAATCAATAAATTTAATATATTATTAGCCTGTCTAATAATAATGGGCTTAATCTGACATCCTTAAAGGCGCACAAAAACAAGGTCAGACGGCTGACAAACGCATGAAGTTCAGGGCGACGCCTCTTTGCCGCGTCAAAAACGGCGCGATGGTGGCCGACGTCGCCGGGTGAGCCACATCGACGTAGCGCAAGTCCGAACCACGAAGGCGAACGCCGAAGGTCGCACGTGTCATGAAGCAGCAGCCAAGAAATTTATTCACTGACCTAACAAACTTCACCCTTCACAAGGCCACCTCGCTAGTTGCCAACAGCCTCAGGCTGTTAGCGTTTTACGAAGATATGTTCACGGTGATAACGCAAATGGGCCGGGTTAGGCATATAACACGCCTGCGCAGGTAATTGCAGCGGTTTGCCTTCGTAAGCCGCGAATAAGTCAGCGGTTGCCGAATTTTTGCGTTTTTTTAACTGCGGCGATAGCAGCAGTTCCAGATTATCGTTAACTGCAATCAGGCCGATATCAAAAGCCTTGTCGTGCAGGGCAGAAAGGCACAGGCCGTTGCTGGGGTCAAGCCGGTGTTCCGGCGCTTCGCGCCACGGCACAATGTGGCTGGCGATGAGTAACGCAGGCTCCTCAAGCCCGGTAATGCAGCAACGCTCGTGATAAGCGCTCAATACCCGTTTACGAAACAGTTGCTGGCCGATGCGGGTATTGACCGTGCGCTGGCGCTCCTGGCCGTAATAATCGGCAGGCGTTTCCTGGGCCGATGGTGCGTAGCGCATAGCGGCATCTGACGGGAGTAGCGCCGCCATCGCCTGTTGGCATTGCCGTTCGAAGGCATCGGGATCGCAGTCCATCTCCTGCCACAGCTCCCGGTCCATTTTTGAGACCTGTGTGAGCCCACTGCGGCCTGACTCGATAATCATCGGGTCGAGGCTGGCAAGATTCACCAGCTTCATCGCCAGTGCCGCAGGGGTTCTGCCGATAAGCGCAGCATAGTGTTTAATGTCGGCGTTACGGGCGTGCAGTTTGCCGAACGGTAACTGGCTGTAGAGTGTAAAGGCAATCAACAGCTGTTCGCGCGTCCAGCGTGAAGTCGCGGCCATGTTATTCCTGTTCGTTAACACAAGACGTTATTAGCAGGTGTTAACTATGCCAGGTCAGGCAGAAAAAATCATGGCGCTCATCAACCCGATAGCGCACAAATTGCGTTTTGCATCAATTGCTTCATCGGTTTAAACCCAGTAGGGTAGCGGAACAACAACACGCGCAGCAATAACGTGTAACCACCCCCTTTTTCGTCTGTTTTTTTGGATGCTATCTTGAATATGACAACGTCTTCACAGGCTTCCTCCGTGGCTGCGGACGGTTTGCCAATGCCTGCGCGTATCGGTGCAGTGCTGACCATTGCCTTCGGTATTGCCATGGCGGTGCTCGATGGCGCGATTGTAAACGTGGCGCTGCCGAGTATCGCGGCTGATTTTAACGCCAGCCCGGCGTCATCTATCTGGATAGTCAACGCCTATCAATTGGCGATAACCATGACGTTACTGTCACTTTCGTCACTGGGCGACCGCATCGGCTATCGCCGTATTTATTTGGTTGGATTGGTGCTGTTTACGCTGACCTCGCTCATTTGCGCCTTGTCTGATTCTCTGACGACGCTGACGATTGCCCGCATCCTGCAAGGGTTGGCGGGGGCGGCGTTGATGAGTGTGAACACCGCGCTGATTCGGCTCATCTACCCCAAAGATAAGCTTGGGCGTGGCATGGCGATTAATTCGCTGGTGGTGGCGGTGTCGAGCGCGGCGGGGCCAACGCTTGCCGCCGGTATTTTGAGTGTCGCGTCATGGCAATGGCTGTTTGCCATCAATGTGCCGTTTGGTCTTGTCGCATGGGGATTGGGCTGGCGCTTCTTACCGCGTAATGAGGGGCTAAAAGCGCAACGTTTTGATACGACGGGCGCGTTGCTCAACGCACTCACGTTTGGGCTGTTCTTTATCGCACTCGGCGGTTTTGCCCAACAGCAGAGCGGCTGGCTGACGCTGGGTGAGCTATTGCTGGCGTTACTGATTGGCCTTTACTTTTTTCGCAGCCAGCTTGGTCAACAATCGCCGCTGTTACCGGTTGATTTGTTGAAAATCCCGGTATTTGCACTCTCTGTTGCCACGTCTATCGGTTCATTTTGCGCGCAGATGCTGGCGATGGTATCGCTGCCGTTTTATTTCCAGCACGTGTTGCACCTCAATGAAATTGAAACCGGAATGTTATTGACGCCCTGGCCGCTGGCGACGGTCGTCATCGCTCCGCTGGCGGGCCGACTGATTGAACGGGTGAATGCCGGTGTGTTATGTACGCTTGGCCTGATGATGTTTTCACTGGGGCTCTACTCGCTGGCCTGGCTGCCTGCTTCGCCCGGCTACTGGGATATTGCGTTGCGTATGATGCTGTGCGGCGCGGGGTTTGGTTTATTTCAGTCACCCAATAATCACACCATTATCAGTGCGGCACCGCGCCATCGTAGCGGTGGGGCCAGCGGTATGCTGGGTACTGCGCGTCTGGTCGGACAGACCAGTGGTGCAGCGCTGGTGGCGCTGATGTTTAACCTGTTCAGTACACAGGGGACTCAGGTGGCATTGCTGGCCGCAGGCAGCTTTGCGGCGCTGGCAGCGCTGGTGAGCGGGCAACGCATTGCGCGCTTGTCGCCGCGTTGAGCGCCTGTGGCCGCATTGAATGTTGGCGAAGCCTGTCAGCCGCGCTGTTGTTGCGCCGCCTGACAGGCATAAACCTAACCCGGAGCGAAGACGGATGCGGTCAACCGAACCGTCTTCATCCGAGGGGTGTTGGCATGAAGGGGATTATTCCTGCACGGTTTCCGCATAAAAAACGAAACCGTTTTGCACTTTTTTATATTTCTTCAGCTCGGGCATTTGAGTATACAGCTCACCGGTTAAATCATAGTGATTCAGCATGTTGGTATAATCAGTCTGTTTGATAACGGAATAAGAGGGCTCAGTGCTGGGGTGCATCCAGTAATTATTATCTTCACCGAGTAAAATTGTACCGCTCACCACAGTAATACCGACATAATTCTCAGGAACTTTGGTGGTCTTTTTGATGCTGTGTTGCAGCTCCCGGGTCAGCTCGGATTCAATTGTCGTTAAATTGGTGTCTTTTATTTCGATGTCGGTCGAGGTCGATACTTTGACATAATATTCGCCTTGTACGCTGGCGCTATATTTTTGGTCTAGCATATGTTCGGTGACTTGCTTATAACTATCGACAGTTTTCTGATGTGAGTCGGTATATTCTTCCAGCTCTGTAAACGGTGCAACATAACTGAGAATAAAACCGACTTTTTCTGCAACGACTTTTGATGGCACATAATCTTTAACATAGGTGATATCGAGCGCATCAACCCGCGAACCGGAACGGCCACCGATATAAAGAACGCGCACGTTCTCTAAAACATGTGCCCCACCGCCGTTGCCGCCACCGCCAAGGCTTGTGCCTTTGTTGGTGGTAAATTTCACGTAATCTATTTCGGAGCCTGAACGTAGGTCAACCCGGTTAATATATTCATTATTTCCAAGGGTAATCGCACCTAAAGCACTGCCACCGTTCCCGCCGTGATTCTCGTCATTAATCTGTATTTGATCAACACGGCTGCCGGTTCGCAGGCCAAGTTTGTAAACAACTTTATGTATGAACGGGCTTCCACCATTGCCGCCATAGACAGAGGTGATAATTGCAGACATGTTGCGCTCCTTTTTTGACTATATTTTTATTCACCCGATATCGTGCCGGGTGGTAGTTATTTCAATACGTGTTAATGGCGGTATTGGCCATTTTTATTGAGTGAAGAGGTTATGTTGAATGTATTTTTACGCTAATTAATGCATGGTGATTTCAGGCCTTAATATTGTTCTGGTTTTATGAGTGTAGAATTTCATTTTGGTAATACAAGTTTTTATAAAACTGTCTTTGTCAGAAAATGATAACGAGTTGTATGCGTTGGTTTTTTATTTTTCTGAAAGATGTAATTATATGAGTGATATTATTCACTCACCGGTTTGGATAATGTTATTTGGGATAATAGGTTTTGCGTTATTCGCATAAAAAATTATGCGTAGCATCAATCAGCCTGTCATCAGGATACGTCAGCAGGCGTTTGTCTCATGCGAGCCTGGCGTCACAGTGCGCCACGTGAGCGCACTGAGCAGGTTATTTTTGCAATGTGGCCTGTTTGAGCGTCGAGAACAGCCGTTCCTTGTCCTGTTCAGACAGGTGTTTTTGCGTCACGGCGTGGAGAAACGCCTTGTGATTCAGTTGGCTGAGAGTCCCTCCTTGCTGGCGCAGTGTCTCAGCCAGTTGCTGTAGCAGGGCGGCGTTCAGTGTGGCGATGCTGGCCCGAACCTCGTCTAACGGACGGGGCTGCCAGTTTGTTTCCGGCGTGGCGAGCCAGTCCGCGCGATAGCGATACTGAATGGCTTTCGCCGCATCCATTTGTGCCTGAATAAACGGCGTCACGGAATCGGCATCCAGCCCGTACTGTGTGGCTTGCTGACGGCTGGCTTTCAGTACGTTCTCCTCCTGCTGTAAATCTTCAATGGCTAAATGGTGAGCGGCTTTGTAACCTGCGACATCCTTCATGTAGCTAAGGCGTTGATTGACCTGCGCAGCCAGATCGTGGCTCTGTGCGGCCAGCACACTGGTGCTTATCAGGCAGGCGGCAAGGCATATTGTCCGTAACATGGTCTCTCCAGATGATAAAAGGGCGTTTTTTCAGGAAAAAATCTGTATTGCCGGGCAACGAATAGCGGCCTGCGACGGCAGGCAATACCACGTCATTGCACGCAACACACCGTATGTAACGTAAAGCGTGAGGGCTGGCGATGATCGATTCGTAACCAAACGTAGCGCTGGGTGGCATGTTGCCATGTGGTTTACTGGTGTTATTTTGTCATTTGTAATGATTTATTTTTGGTACTAATGCGATGGGCAGAGCACCGACGGTGTCTTGCTTGCGTGCGGGCTCCTGTGGGAGCCCGCATGACATTCTGGCTGGGTGAGGGCGTCGGGATAACGTTTTTATACGCCTGGACATAGATTGACACGCTCAGGCCGCCTGTCTTATGCCGCATGGTCTGGCTGGGTGGCGCAGAGTGACTGTGCAACTGATTTTCGCCGCAGGCCAATCAGCAACCCTATCCCCGCCAGCAAAGAGAGCGCGATGGCGAAATACAGACAATACATTAATGGCCAACGGTAATACTCGCAGAAAAAGAGCATCCCTCCCGCCAGCGGCAAAACCGACTGGTTAAGCATCATTATCAGCGAAGAGACGCTGGCCAGCCGGTCGGTCGGGATTAGCCTTAATCGCAGGCTGCGCATGATGTTGCCGGTAAAAACCTTGCCGATAATGCCAAGCGCATAGCAACTGATAAAGAGCACTGGCTGTGTGAGTGAACGGGTGAGTAACAACGATGACGCGACAATGAAAATGAGCCCCAGAGCCAGCAAACGTTCACGGCTCAGGTGTTTTAGCGCGCTGGCGTACAAGAGTGTAGATAAAAAGCCTGCGACACCGGCACACAAATCGATAAAGCCAAAATATTTTACTGACAAGCCCATATATTGTTCAATTAATGCCGCCCCGCTGGATTCAACTAACCCATCAAACAGGTTATTTCCCATTGCCAGCAAAATCATCAAAATAATAAATGGGCGTTTTAGCATCGATAACGAAGTCATAAGATAATTAGATGCTAAATAGGCTGTGTTTTCTTTATTATCGTGTGAATATTCTGATGTGTAAGTAAACAGCCGAGAGGTTAGAAAATAATAGGCGTTGCATAAATAGAGCGTTGCAGCGATATACAATAACGTAATGAAACTGTATTCGTATAGCAGCATACCGATAACCGGCCCAAATACCATACCGAGCAGATCCAGTCGGGTGAGCAGATTGGCATCCCGATCCAGTTGCTGACTGCGTAATGCAATCAATTTTTCCATGGCGGTTAGCGTCTGGGCATTACCGATTGAAATGCAGGCGCCGAGCAGACCGGCGGCAATACTCAGGGTCAGCGGTTGGTCTGCAAAGTTCAGCACCAGGCATAGCAGCAGGCAGCCAAAGGCTTTGGTCGCATCAGAGGCGATGGATACCGGACGAATACCCAAACGATCAATCAGTGACCCCAGCGCCGGGATTAGCACGATACGCGGCAGCCACCATAATGCATAAGAGAGGCCGGAATAGCTCATACTATGGGTTTCTGCATACACCATGACGGGAATAAGAAATACCATCAGGCCATCGGCAATAAAGACCAAAGCAAGAAAGAAAAGCAGCAAAGGGTTCATTGAATAAATACCCCCGATATCTCTGGCATTCTGCAAGTTGCACAAGAAAATGCTGTTAAGCGCACTGTTGGATAGGCGCTGTACTGTGCCGATTTATCATGCTATTACGCTGGCTGGGTTATTACGACAATAGGCCGTTTCCGCATAGGGCAACGCCGTAGCATTAAAGTCACTTGGTTATTCAGAGTGAGAAATATATCAGGCCATGTTTTGTAAATTAAAAAAATGACGTAAACATAAATGAAAAATAAACGTCGCCAAAAAACAGAACAGGCTAAATATAGTGTTGTGATGTCTCTAATGTAAATGTTTATTTAATGGCTACCGCATTTATTGCCAGCGAGCCAAATCGTGTTTTCAACATAATATCGAATGACATGACAGCCGTTGTATCCGTTTGGCGATGGGGTGTCGGGTTCACCGTAACACATGGGCAAACCGCCATGGCCAGACGCGCCGCTGCCCGGCGCGCGCTATCCGCTGGAATATGAGGTAGATAACAGCGTGTAAATTTTCCCTGGCAGAGTGGCGCAAGATCACGTCATTTAATACGAAATCATGTTATCGATAAGCGTTTGTTTGGGGTCGGGAAGAGGCGAGCATGAGAGCGCAAACAAGGGAAAGTACCTGCCAGGATAAAGCTTCCGGCAATCAGAGTTTGGTGAGAGGGTTTCTGCTTATCGATATTCTGAGCAATTACCCGAACGGGTGCCCGTTGGCGCATCTGGCTGAATTGTCCAATCTGAATAAAAGTACGGTACACCGCTTACTACAAGGGTTGCAGGCGTGCGGCTACGTTACCCCGGCGCCAGCGGCGGGCAGTTATCGTTTGACCACCAAGTTTATTGCCGTCGGGCAAAAGTCTCTGGCTCCTCCTGAGGTCATCAGGCAAGCGGTGCCGCTGTTGCAGCGGCTCAATGCCACGACGGGGGAAACGGTGAATTTCTCGCTACGCGATGGCGATCACTGCATTTTAATCCATAAGCTTGAGCCGACGACCGGTATGCTCCGTACCCGCGCCTACCTTGGTCAACAGATGACGCTGTTTAGCTCCGCGATGGGCAAGCTTTTTCTGGCAGATGACGTGCCGGGCGCATTTTTGTCTTACTGGCAGCGCCAGCAGCCGAATTTACGCAAGCTCACGCCCTATACCATTACCGAGCAGGCGCGAATGAACCAGGAACTGGAATGGGTGCGCCAGCAAGGGGTCGCGTTTGACAGAGAAGAACATGAGGCTGGCGTGTTCTGTATTGCCGCGCCGGTGCTCGATGCCCACCATAAGGTGCAATATGCTATCTCGCTGTCCATGTCGGCGGTGAAATTGCGGCAAGTCGGTGAAGCGAGGCTGCTGGAGCCATTACGCCAGACGGCGCAGGCGTTGTCGCTTGCGCTACAGCAACAGTCCGTCGCCTGAAATAAACGTTGATCGTTTAGGCGACCAGCCAGCAGGAACCTGGGGTGTAAAAATAAAGGCCGGGTCAATGACCCGGCCTTTAGCATAAATACCCGGTAGCGAGGCTATCGCTTAATTAAGGCGCAGCCTGGATGAGCTGTTATTGGTGCTTTTCAACTGGAAGATACGCACCGAGTCACGCAGCTGCTCGCTTTGCTCAGTCATTGACTGCGCAGCAGTCGCCGCTTCTTCGACCAGCGTCGCATTCTGCTGAGTCACCCGGTCCATCTGTTCAATCGCGACGCCGATTTCACGAATGCCCTGATGCTGCTCGGTGGATGCCATCGAGATTTCAGCAACAATGTCTGTCACTTTGGTAACAGAGCTGACAATTTCATCCATGGCATGGCTGGCGGTATCGGCATGACGCGAGCCGTCGGTGATTTTCTCCACCGTGCCTTCGATAAGGGTTTTGATCTCTTTTGCGGCGTTGGCGCTCTTTTGCGCCAGGTTGCGAACTTCACCGGCTACCACGGCAAAGCCTTTCCCTTGTTCCCCGGCGCGTGCGGCTTCAACGGCAGCGTTCAGCGCCAGTATGTTGGTCTGGAAGGCAATACCTTCGATCACGGCAATAATATCGACAATTTTCTGCGAACTGTCGGAGATTTCATGCATACGCTTGAGCATGTCATCCACGACATTGCCGCCATGCACCGCTGTTTGTGAGGTCTGGCGCGCCAGCTCACTGGCCTGATGCGCATTCTCGGCGTTACGTTTCACCGTTTCGGTGATCTGCTGCATGTTAGAGGAGGTCTGCACCAGTGATGCGGCCTGCTCTTCGGTACGCTGCGACAGGTCATTATTTCCCTGTGCAATTTCGTCGGCCACCTGAGACATCGATTCACTGCCCTCGACGATGCTGTGAATGGTTTCGGCCAGTCTGTCGTTCATGAATTTGATGGTTGCCAGCAGGCTGGTGGTGTCGCCTGCGCGCAGTTCGATAGGTACGCTCAGGTTGCCGGATGCCACCTCATGCATGATGGCGGCCGCGTAAGTGGGTTCACCACCCAACTGACGAGACAGGTTACGCGCAATCATGGTGGCAATGACGATGGTGGCGATCAGCGCCAGCACCAGCAGGCCACACAGCACATATAAGGCGCTCTGGTAGCCTTTTTCCGAAACTGCACCGGCTTCTTCTCCGGCTACAATTTCGCTGTTCACCAACTGCGCCAAATCTTTCATCAACTGAGTACGGTATTTAGAGGAGACTGCACCGCTGATTTTGCTGGCCTCATCCAGACGGCCACCGTTAACGGCATCAATCACCTTGACGTTAACATCAACGAAGTTCTTGAAGTTATCGACCACTTGATTAAACAGCGCTTGTTTATCCTGCGGTGCATTTTTCAGCAATTTGGCATAGTTAGCCTGTGCATTGAGAAAAATATCCTGATTTTGCAGCAACTCTACGCGGTGCCCTTCGACTTCCTGCGGGGTTTTCGAGGCGATGTATTGCACCTGCTGCAGTCGAATTTCAGACAGTACGCCGCGCATTTCCAGCGCGTAACGCAGGCCCGGCATGCGATCATTTTTGAAATGACCAATATTGTCATTGCTGGAATTAAGCTGATAAATCGCGACGACGCCAAGCACTAGCATCATGGCAATGAGAACCGAGAACCCGGACAGGAGCTTGGCGAAAACGGTTAATTGCGAAAATTTCTTCATAGTTGTTTTCTTTTCTGGGAGGGAAAGTGTCTTTAGTAACGGCAGAATAGTGCAAAAATTTACGGCTCGCATGAGAGCAAGTCATCATTTTGGTAAAATGTTTTTTTATTTCTGAAATGTGTTTTTGTGATTCTGGCGTGAGATTTTTGTACTTTGCTGTATTTTTGACTTTTTTGCGGTGGGTGTGATTCGTTAATCTTCTGTTTTTATTGAAGATACTGAGATTTTTACTGCGTCGTTTTTTTCTTTTTTCCTACCAGGAAAATATTTATCGCACTAACGATTAATGTGCCCATCAATCACTGGCGTAATCATCGCTGCCGTGAGCATGGCGGGCGATGGCTGAGGTGCATATCATGAGTATGATTACTCTTCGCCAGGAAATGGCAGGTTGCCCTGCCGGGCGCTTATTCCAGCCAAAATACCTGTTTGAGTTCAGTGCTGACCGGGCTGTTATCTGCATTGGCGGGCATCAGGTCTTTCATATGGTGCCACCAGCGTTGGCAAACCTCGGTTTGCGCAATCGCATTCCAGCGCTCTTCCGATTCGATTTCCACATAACCGAACAGCAGGTGGCGCGTCGGGTCGAGAAAAATACTGTAGTGATGAGCGCCGTGCGCTTTTAATACGGTTTCCAGCTCAGGCCATATCGGATTGTGCCTGCGCTGATATTCCTCATGGCAGTCAGGGAAGACCTGCATTACAAAGGCTTTTCTTAACATTGCTCGGTTGTCCTGTTGTAGCTGTCCTGTTGTGGTTGTCATGTATCCATTCGCGTGATGCCAGGTTGACGGCACATCCCTGTTTGCCATGTCGAGGCTGTCGTGTGTGGGATTTCACCATTACAACCCACAATTACCGCGACCGACACGGCATCCTGAACCGATTAACGCCGTTGTTACTCGCCGTATTTTAATGCGGCTTCCATCGGTGTCACGCCAAAACGCTGGCCAAGGGCAAATTAACTCTTCGGTGGCGATAGTCTGTTTTTTTTCACCCATTGAGCGCACTTTTACCATCACTTCAGCGGATTTTTCCGCTGTGTCGATCAGGCCAAAGGCGTCATCCAGCGATGGGCCCGTGCCGAAAATACCGTGGAACGGCCACAGTACCAGCGAGTGGTGTTGCATCTGTTCTGCCGTTGCGGTGCCGATGGCATCCGTACCGGGCACCATCCACGGTACAATACCCACGCCATCAGGAAAGACCACCAGGCACTCGGTGCTGCCTTCCCATAATTCACGGGTGAATGCAGCGCTGTTGAGTTCCAGCACATAACTCAGGGCAATCAGGTTGGTGGCGTGGCAATGCATGATGACGCGATCGCGCCCGCCGCTCACATCAATGCGCACACAGTGTGACTGAAAGTGTGCAGCCAGTTCGGATGTCGGCAGCCCGCCATTGCACAGCCCCCAGAAAATGCGGTAGCCCGCGCCATCGTGGTCAACTTGCAGTAACACCAAATTATCCGCCGGGTCTAACTGGACATTGCGAAAGAATTTGCCCGATCCGGTGACGATAAACCACTGGTTTGCCAGTTGCGGCATCGGTTGCGACAGCGCTTCGTGGCGCGGCTGAGGGTAAAAATCACTCTCAAACGGCGTCACATCTGACTGCTCAAGGCGCAGGCTGATGTTGCCGCCGTTACGCTCATCCCAACCTTTTAACCACATATCGCTGGTGGCTTTGATCATTCCCTGTACAAACCAGGAGGAAACTATTGATTGCATGCTAAATCCTTAACGTTGACAGAGAACGGTATTTTCATAATCACGAACGGCTTGCAGCCATTCACCACCAGGCATGACATCCTGTTGCAGGCAGTAGTGTTCCCACACGGCCTGCCAGGGCAGTGATTTTTGCTCTTCCAGCAGCGCCAGACGCGCGGTGTAGTCGCCGTTTTGCTCCAGCTCACGCAGAATGGCGGTAGGTTCAAGCAAGGCGCGTAACAGCGCTTTTTTCATGTTGCGGGTGCCGATGACCCAGGCTGCGATGCGGTTAATCGAGGCATCGAAGAAATCCAGACCGATGTGTACCCGGTTAAACAGTTGATGGCGCACAATTTCATGGGCAATCGCCTGTGTTTCATCGTCAAGCAGCACGACGTGATCGCTGTCCCAGCGTACCGGGCGGCTGACATGCAGCAACAGACGCGGCACGAACAGGCTGGCGCTGGAAATTTTGTCGGAAATCACCTCGGTTGGGTGGAAGTGACCGGCATCCAGACACAGCGCGGTTTGGCGGCTGGCGGCATAGCCCATATAGAATTCATTGGAACCAACGGTGAAACTCTCGGCACCGATGCCAAACAACTTACTTTCTACCGCATCAATGTGGTGGGCCGGGTCGAGTTTTTCAGCGATAACCTCATCCAGCGAGTCCAGCAGCCGTTGGCGGAAGGCCAGCCGGTCTACCGTCAGGTCTTTCATGCCATCCGGTATCCAAATATTCATGACTGACGCAGTGCCCAATTCTTTGCCGAACCAGGCCGAGATGCGGCGGCTGGCCTGACAGTGCTCAATCCAGAAACGGCGCACGTTTTCATCCGGGTGGGACAAGGTAAAACCGTCGCTACTGAGCGGATGTGAAAAACAAGAAGGGTTAAAATCCAGCCCTAACTGGTGCGTTTTCGCCCATTCAACCCAGTGGCGAAAGTGTTCCGGTTCGATGGCGTTACGCGCAACCGGTGTGTCTGACTCCAGATAAATCGCGTGCAGATTAAGGCGTTTTGGCCCGGGGATCAGCCGAAATGCCAGTTCCAGGTCGGCCCGCAGCTCGGTGGCGTTACGGGCTTTACCCGGATAGTTGCCGGTTGCCTGAATGCCGCCGGTCAATGCGCCACCATTATGTTCAAAGCCTGCAACGTCATCCCCTTGCCAGCAGTGCATTGACACCGGGATACTGTCTAACTGACGCAGTGCGGCATCCACATCCACATTGAGTCGCGCATAACGTTCTCTGGCCAACTGCCAGGCGGTGTCTATCGCGGTATTCATACGGTAAGCTCCTCATTAGCCTGGCACAGCGCCTCAAAGCGGCGATAATGACCAGAAAAATCACTCTGTTGTTTGGTATCAAGCCGCTGCGGCAGGAAGGTGTGCAGCGGGAAATTTTCTGTTAGCAACTGGCGAAATGCGCGCTGATCGGCGACATCGCCCAATGCGATTAATTGGCAGCCGATGTTGCCGAGCGTCGAGGCCTCGGTTGGCCCGGCCAGCACCGGTATCTGGCAGACGTCGGCGCACAGCTGGTTGAGCAGCGTATTACAGCTGCCGCCGCCAACGATGTGCAGCCGCTCAAAAGCGCGACCGCGCAATTGCCCTAATGTCATCAGGCCCTGACGGTAGGAGAGCGCCAGACTGTCGAGAATGCAGCGCGCGAGCGCGGCGGTGCTGTCGGGAACCGGTTGCCCCTGTTCGCGGCAAAGCGTGCGCAGCGCCACACTCATTGATTCCGGGTTTAATCAGGCGTGCGTCATTAGGGTTAATCAGGCTTAGAAAGGCCGGTTGCTGCGCCACATCCCGCAGTAGCGCAGGTAAATCGGTGACATGTTGTTCCTGGCAAACGCGCTGCAACAACCACATCCCCATGATGTTTTTCAACACCCGATAGTTTCCGGCCACGCCGCCTTCATTGGTGATGTTAGCCGCCAGCGCCGCGCGGCTGGTCAGCGGCTGCGGGCTTTCCATCCCGATGAGTGACCAGGTGCCAGAGCTGAGATAAGCGCTGTCGCTATCCTGTAGCGGGGCGGCAACCACTGCGCTGGCGGTATCGTGGGTGGCTACGGTGACGACCGGCACCGTGCGGCCGCTGGGGGCCGTCCACTGGCCGACCTGATGGCCGGGTTGTTGAGGGGAAGCCAGCCATTGCGGTGGTATGCCGAGGTAATCAAGTAGGTTGCTATCCCAGTTACCGCTGGTCAGGTTCAGCAATTGTGTGGTGCTGGCGTTGGTGTATTCGCCATGCCATTTGCCCGGTTAGCCGGTACTGGAAATAGTCAGGGATCATTAACAGATGGGCGATTTGTGCCCAGTCAGCCGGGTTTTGCTGGCGCAGGGCCCGCAGCTGATACAGCGTATTGAACGGCAAAAACTGGATGCCGGTCTGTTGGTAGAGCCGCTCGCGCCCAAGCTCGGCGATAACTTGCGCCATCTGTCCATCGGTACGGTGATCGCGGTACGCATAAGGCAGGCCGACTCGCTTGCCATTCGCATCCAACGGCACCATGTCAACGCCCCAGCTATCAATGCCGATACTGGTGAGCTGGATGCCGCGCGCATCAACCCGATGTAATCCATAGCGAATCTGGCGCTCCAGTTCATCCAGATCCCACAGGTGGTGGCCTTGCCATAACCGCAATGCATTACTGAAACGGTGTACCTCTTCCAGCGTCAGACGCCGGGTGTCGGTATCCAGCGTGGCCAGCATCACTCGTCCGCTGGATGCGCCGAGGTCAATCGCTACACAATGCCTGAAAGCCATGCCGTTCTCCCGTGATAGTGCGTGATAGTGCGTAAGAGTGCCCTTGCCCGGACACGTTATGACTGTGAGCTCAGTGTAGAAAAGATAAAGCGGGATGACCTTTTGGTGAGTGCCATCTGTAAAAACGGGTTGGCAAAATGGCAAAGTTGACTGTGAAGCACTTCACAGTTTGGTCGGATAAGCGCCGGGAGACGGGCGTTATGCTTTGTTTTTGTGCCTGTGATCCTGCCCGCATTTCAGCGATTTAGCGGTGCAATCTTGAAAAAATGACCTCGCAGCGGCAATTGCGCGGCGCTATTTTAAGGCGCGGGAGCACGCCTTCTGACTACTATCCTGCCAGGTGATATTCGCAGATAAATGTGGCAGGACAGGAACAGGGGGAAGGCGACATGGCACAACTTCATGGCGATGAGTTTTTTGCTTCACAGGCAGCGACGGTAGCGGTGGAACCGCGTATGCCACAAGGTGCCTTCCCTGAGCACTATCACGATTTTTGGGAAATCGTGCTGGTTGAACAGGGTGCCGGGGTGCATGTTTTTAATGACCAGCCATTTGCGTTATGCAGCGGCGCGGTGTTTTTTGTGCGTGACAACGATCGCCATTTGTTTGAACAGGTGGAGTCGCTGCACTTGACCAATGTTTTGTACCGTTCGCCGCGTGGTTTTCGTTTCCTGTCAGATATCGCCCCGTTTTTACCTTACGGGCCGAATGGCGAATGGCTGGGTCAGTGGCAGGTCAACAGCGCCACGCAACAGCAGGTTAAACAGTTGATTATGCAATTGGCAGCGCTGTCAGCGAGTGATAAGGCAGAAAATGTGGCGACCAGTGAAAGCCTGTTCTTACAAATTCTGGTGCTGCTGAGGCAAAAATGCTTTCGCACCGAGGCTGATGGTAGCGAACAACAAGGCATTCAGGCGCTGCTGGGTTGGTTACAGCATAATTTCTGCGACGATGTTGACTGGGAAGGGATGGCAGAGCGCTTTTCGCTCTCGCTACGCACGCTGCACCGGCAGTTGAAGCAACACACCGGGATGACGCCCCAGCGCTATCTCAACCGGTTACGGTTGCTGGAAGCGCGCCGTCGCCTGCAACAGAGTGATGATTCCATCACGACTATTGCCCATGACTGCGGTTTTAGTGATAGTAATCACTTCTCTACCCAGTTTCGTAAAGCCTTTTCGCTGGCTCCCAAAGCATTGCGCCAACGGATGTGATATACCCCAAGGCGCATACGGGTAACGACTGAGCAATAGGCAACTGAGCAATAGGTGTATGCGCCTTGACATCGCGTGGGTTGAAATTACTGACGGAAGATTATTTTCTTACCGATAAAACAAGAGTAACGGTTGCAGAACGCAGCCCGCAGCCTGCTTTTGGGCTGCATCATCATGACTTTGACGAGCTTGTGATAGTCTGGCGCGGTAACGGGCTGCATCTGTGGAATGATGTGCCCTATCGTATTACCTGCGGCGATCTGTTTTATGTTTCCGCACGCGATCGCCATAGCTACGAATCGGTACACGATTTGGAGCTCGATAACATCCTCTACATTCGTGAGCGCTTAACCTTGCCGACGGACTGGCAGCATCTGCTACCCGGCGCTGACGTGCCGCAGTCGCAGCGTTATTGGCGGCTTGCCACCCATAGCATGGAAATGCTGCGTGAAAAGGTCGAAAACCTGGCGCAGGAGTGCATGAAGTCCGATCCGCTCTCTTTGCAACTCAGTGAAGTGCTGTTGTTGCAAATTGCGCTGTTGGCGCTGCGTTATCGCTATGCGCCAGACAGCACCGAACTGGCTGATGCCCAGCAGCTCGACCTGCTGATGAATGCATTGCGCGCCAGTATCGCGCACCCCTTTCGCCTGGAGGATTTCTGCCAGTTGCATGGCATCAGTATGCGCAGCCTGCGTAGCCGCTTTAAACAGCAAACCGGCATGAGCGTCGCGCAGTATTTGCGCCAGCTCCGGCTGTGCCGCGCCATGGAGTTACTGCGCTATAACCGCCAGACCATCAGTGAAGTGGCCGCTGAATGCGGCTTTGATGACAGTAATTACTTCTCGGTGGTGTTTCATCAGGCGTTTGGCGTGACGCCAAGCGGCTATCGCCAGCGTTTTCAGTCTATCGGCAAAGGCTAGCGGTTAGCGTGTGGTTTACGGAATCGTGGCGGGGATAAATAACCGGTGTAAGCCCGTTTAGTCGGGCTGTCACACCGGTTTAGTGTACCCAGTGCGGTAAATACCCTTAGTACGTCAGACAAGGCTTGCGCTGAGGGTGTCGTTGCTCACCGCAGAGGGGGCGTGCGTTGTGCTGACAACCGGGGCGACGGTGGCGAGCAATTGCCGGGTATAGGGATGTTGCGGCTGATTAAAAATCTGCTCTACCGTACCGCGCTCGACGATATCGCCATTTTTCATCACCACGATGCGGTGACTCATGTGTTGGACTACGCCCAGATCGTGCGAGATAAACACCATCGATAGGCGCAGCTTGTGTTGCAATGCCACCAGTAAGTCCAGTACCTGCGCCTGAGTGGTGACATCCAGCGCAGAGACGGGTTCGTCACAAATCAATACGTCAGGCTCGGCGGCGAGCGCCTGCGCAATGGAAATACGCTGGCGCTGCCCGCCGGAGAGCGAGCGCGGCCTGCGCGGTAGCAGCGTTGGCGAGAGCCCAACCAGTTCCAGCAGCGTGATAATGCGTTGCTGGCGGGCCTGCGCACTGAGATCGCGCCGTAATCGCAGCGGTTGCAGCAGAATTTGCTCAATGGTGAATTGTGGGTCGAATGAGCTGAGAGAGTCTTGCGTGATGGTTTGAATGCGCGCGCGCAGCGGGCGGCGCTCGCGTTCGTTCAGGTGGCTCCACGGCTGCCCTGCCAGTTTCACCGTACCGCTATCCGGCGATTGCAGTGCCAGCATCACTTTACCGAGGGTGGTTTTACCCGAACCGGATTCACCGACAATCCCCAGCGTCTCGCCGCGTTCAACGGTGAGCGACAGGGTGTTGACCGCCGTCATACGGCTACCGTCAGGGCGTCGGAAACTCACTGATACGCCATCCACTTCTAATGCCAGACCATGTGGTCGCTCTGCTCTTGTCAGCGAGGAGAGGTGCGCCGAGGCCTGCGAACCCAGCGGGTTTTCGCCCGCCAGCCAGTGGCCTCGGGTCGCGGCGGTTGGAATAGCCGCCAGCAGTTTACGGGTATAGGGGTGCTGTGGCGAGGAGAGTACCTGCCGCGCATCGCCTTGTTCGACCAGCGCCCCTTTTTGCATCACCATGACGTGGGTGGCGACCTGGGCGACAACCGCCAAATCGTGCGTTATCAGCAATACGCCATGACCGGCTTCGGCCAGCGCCGTAAACAGCTTGAGTACCTGCTGTTGAACGGTGGCATCCAGCGCGGTTGTTGGCTCATCGGCGATGAGCAATTTGGGGCCAGCAGCCAGCGCGGAGGCTATCAGTGCCCTCTGGCGCAGGCCGCCGGAGAGCTCATGCGGGTACTGGGCGGCGCGGTTGATTGGGTCAGGAATACCGACGTCACTGAGTAATTGGGCGACGCGGGCGGCAACGTCATGGCGGCTTGCCAGCCGGTGCGTAAGCAGCGGCTCGGCCACTTCCTGACCGATGCGGCGTAACGGGTCGAGCGACACCAGTGCATCTTGCAGGACGAAACCTATCTCGCGGCCACGAATCTGTTGCCATTGCCGGTCATTCAGGGTGCGCAGGTTACAGCGGCTGCCGTCGTGACGTACCAGTTCGATGACGTTTGCCTGAACCTGAGCGCGTTCACCGGCCAGCCCGACCAGCGTGCGGGCGGTGACGGATTTACCCGAACCGGATTCGCCCACCAGCGCCAGAATCTCACCGGGGTTGACCTGAAAAGAGAGGTGGCGAACGGACTCGACCGGCCCGTGCGGGCCGGGGAATGTCACGTGCAAATCTTCAACGCGCAGCAGCGGGGCGGCTGTCGTCAATGGCGAGTCTGTCTGGCTCATCAGCCTTCTCCTCTGGCCAGCAGGGTTTGCAGGCGGCGTCCCAGCAGCGTAATCGCAATCACAGATAATGCGACGATGCTGGCAGGAAACAGGCTAACCCAGGGGGCAATATCCAGAAAACTGCGGCCATCAGCCAGCAGCGCTCCCCACTCGGCGGTGGGCGGCACGACGCCTAAGCCTAAAAAACTGAGCGCCGATGCAGAGAGCACGGCATTACCGATGCCGATAGTCGCCAGAATCAGCAAAGGCCTAAGCGTATTGGGCACAATATGGCGCAGCACGATGTAGATTGGGCTTTCGCCCAGCGCAATCGCGTGCTCGACATAGCCGGATTGGCGCACTTGCAGCACCTGTGAACGCACCAGCCGCGCATAACCGGCGATACCGGCAAGGCCGACCGCCAGCAGGGTATTTTCCGGGCCGCGCCCGAGTACCGCGATAACCAGCAGCGCCAGCAGCATTTCCGGGAAGGCCAGCATGATATCAAGCAGCCTCACCAGCACCTGTTGCACGGCACGCGGGGCCAGCGCCGACAGCGTGCCAAGCAGAATGCCGCCTGCGCAGGCTATCAGCATTGCGCCAACGCCGATACTCAGCGACAGCGACGTGCCGTACACCACGCGAGTAAACACATCGCGCCCCAGCGTGTCGGTGCCAAACCAATGTCCGGCCCCCGGCGGCTGAAGCACGGCGCTGATATCGATATCGTCGGGTTTTAGTGGCGTAAATAGCGTTGGGAAGAACACGGCCAGCAGCAGCAGTAATACCGCGATAGCTGGCAGCAGCGTGGTGGGGGCGCGCCACGGGCTACGAAAGAAGGCGCTGCGCCAGGCGTTGATGCGCGCCAGTGAAAGACTGTTCATGAAAGAGGTCGTGTTTAACGGTTCACTGCTCATAGGCATTCGCCTTTTTTCGCAAACGGGGGTCGATAATCAGGTATAAGGCATCCACCAGCAGGTTGATGACCACAAATAACAATGCCGAGAGCATCACCAGGCCGAGCACCAGCGGCATGTCGCGGCTTTCAATGGCGTGCAGGGTTATCTGGCCGATACCGGTGCGGCCAAACACCGTTTCGGTGAGCACCGAACCGCTTAATACGCCCGCCAGCAGCGTTCCGGTGAGCGTTGAGGCGGCAAGGGCGCTGTGGCGTAGCGCATGGCGCAGGCGTAACAGGCTTTCACTGACGCCGCGAGTGCGTACCGTCAGGGCAAAGGGCTGTGACAGCGCCTCTTCCAGTCCGTCGCGCAGCACCTGACTTAATAGCGCCGCCAGCGGCAGGCTGAGAGTGATGACCGGTAAGACCAGCGCAATCACGCCGTCGTTACCCATCACCGGGAACCACTGTAGATGAAAGCTGAACACGCTCAGTAGCACAATTCCTACCCAGTAAACCGGCGTACTCAGGAGCGTGAGCTCCAGCCAGGAGAGCAGCGCGCGTAAGCGCTGATTCCGGCCCGCAGTCAGCAGCGCGTTAATGATAGCCAGCAGCAATGCCAGCACCAGCGCACTGAGCGCCAGTTGCACCGTCTGCCCCATCGCCTCTCCGATAAGGCCGATAACCGGCTGGCGGTACTGGTAGCTGGTGCCAAAATCGCCAAGCAGCGCCTGACCACAGTAGTGCAGATATTGTACCCAAACCGGCTGATCGAGCCCGAATTGCTTAATCAGCGCGGTGCGGTAGGCCGCATCCACCACATTATCGCCCCCGCTCAGGATAGCGACCGGATCGCCGGGCACCAGCTTGACGGCAATGAATGTCAGGGTGGCTGCGCCCCAGAGCACAGCCACAATGGTGAAAAGACGCTGGAGGGCCGCGACGGCCAGATTACGGTTTAAGCCAGACATCATAGAAGTTCGGTTTCGCGTTAGTGGCCCAGCTAATGCCTTGCACCTTCTTCGACAGGCCTAACTGGAAGGCTGGCACGAATAATGGCACGGCATACGCCTGCTCTATCAGTTCATGCTGGATTTGGCTGTAGAGCTGCTGGCGCTCGGCATCACCGGCTCCAATCGCTTTTCTCAGCTTGTCATCCAGCGCGCTGGCATGGCTGAAGTTGTTGCCATTCGGCGGAATGTAGTTGGAGTCAAACACGGTACGCAGAATGTCTGGCTCGGCGCGCACAAAGTAGTTGGACGCAATATCGTAGTCATTGCCGTTGGTACGGCTGGTAAAGCCTCCGGCATCCACCGGGTTCAGTTGCAGGTCGATACCGGCCTGTTTCACCTGGTACTGCACCGCCTGGAACAGCGTGACATCAGTGGCTTCCGACGATGCGGTACTGTAAACGAAGTTTACCGTCAGGCGTTTGCCCTCTTTGGTGCGATAGCCTTCGGCATCTTTGCTTTTCCAGCCAGCGTCATCGAGCAGGCGGTTAGCTTTGTTGATATCAAAGCCCCACAGTGAAGCGACTGATTTATCGTAATAAAGCGTCGAGGGGCCGAGAATATTATCAGCCGCTTTTACCGTACCGAAAAACGCCACTTTGGCGGCAGAAGCCGCATCCACCGCGCTCTGAAAAGCCTGACGGACTTTTACGTCCTGGAACGGGCCACGCGAGGTGTTGAGGTACAATACCCGGTTAACGCCGGGGTTCTCGCGCGCAATCAGTTCCAGTTTCGGGTCGCTTTTCAGGCTGGCCGCATTGGCAGGGGGAACGGCGTCTATCGCCAACACCTGGCCGCTGCTTAACGCGCCAAGACGCACGGAAGATTCCGGCAGGTATTTGAATTCGATACGGTCAAGGTACGCCGGGCCAGTGTGCGTAGCGTAACCGGGGCCCCAGTGATAATCCGGGCGTTTTTTCAATTGGCTGCCGCTGCCTTTGACGAACGATTCCAGAATGAACGGGCCGGAACCGACCACCGTATTACTGGTGTTTGGCGTGTTCTTCAGGTAAGTCGCGGACTGAATGCCGAGATACGGCAGGCTCAGACCCTGTAGCAGGGCGGCAAACGGTGTTTTATAGCTTATCACCACGGTGTAATCGTCCGGGGTGGTGATGCTGTCTATCGGCCCCAGCAGCGACTTAGCGTAACTGGAGGTGGTTTTCGGGTCGAGAATGCGCTCAAGGTTGTATTTTACCGCTGCGGCATCCAGTTTGGTGCCGTCGCTAAACGTCACGTCCTTGCGCAGGTAGAAAGTATACCGGGTGTTGTTGTCGGTGATGTCCCAGCGCTCGGCAAGCCATGGTGTAAAGCTATTGTCTGGTGCCTGACCGACCAGCGAGTCCACCACATTGCGCCCCACCAGTGCGGCGACGGAAAAGGCCGTGATAGACGGGTCGATAACCGGGGTGTCGCTGCCAAGGCCGATAGTGAGCGTACCGCCTTGCACCGGGGTGTCCGCCGCGTGAACCGCAGGCGTAGCGGTAATGGTCAGCGCCAGTAATCCGGCGGTGAAAAGGGGTGTGTGAGCCGGTTTTTTATATGTCTTTGATACTGAAAAATATTTTTCCATTCCCTGAGTCCTCAAGCTAGACCTTGTCATAAGGATAGTGGTTATGGCACCACTCTAGGGGGGAATGCAGTGCTATGTAAAAGTATAAAAAATTATTTTTAATGCTTAAAAGAATATAAAAAACACGCTCAGACAGAAAAAACGCCCTAACCCGCATGAGGAAGGGCGCGTTGAAATGTGAGAGTCGCAGGCCGGACTCAGTGCGCGTGTTGTGGATGCCGCACGTCGTCTTCTGACTGACGGGTGAAGCGGTTACGCAAATCACGTCGCGCCAGTTCAGCCACCCAGAAGCAGAACATGTGGCCAAAAATTTCCGAGAAATGTTCGGCAAACGGTTGATCCCACGGCGCAGGCACGGTGCCGAACAGCGGCAACAGTACCACATGGAATACCGCCCACAGCACCAAACCGTAGCATGCACCCTGCCACAGTTTGATTCGCGGCCAGAATTCCGCCACCACGCAATAGAGCACGCTAAAGGTAATTGAAAAACCAAAGTGCATAATAAAGCTCATGATAGGACGCGGATTGCCATTAAATAAATACGTCAGATGCGAGAGATCAAATGACATTCCTAACTGCTGCAATAGCTGTTGCGGCGGATTAGTGAGATCTCTTGCCGGTGTCCTTGGTGGGAACGGTATTTCCCAGCCGAATTTAGCGATGGCGCAGATTATCCCGGCAATAAAGCCAATAATTATCGCCAGTATGATTTTGTCCTTAATAGTGCGAGCCTGCATTTTTATCTCCTTGATATTTTTAATGTAAAAGGCAATCCATGCCGATTTTGTGAACCATTAGAATTGCCATTCTCAATAGCATACGCTTTTCTTTTTAATTATTCGAGAAAAGTGAGTGCATTCATTTTTAAAGCGATATTTATTAGTGATAATATATTTTGTGATTATTTATCTGCGGGGTTTTTATATTTTTACATGTTTGTTGCTGATGGGTTATATATGTAGGGTGAAAATAAATGTACTGATAAATAATGGTATGGATCGAGAATGTGTGCAGCACGGATATAAAGTAAACATCACTGGCTTGCTTTTCCGCTCGACCACATTGAACGTGTGGGCGAGGTATTTCACCAGCGGCCACATGCGGCGGAATACCTCTTCGATGAAAGGTGATGTCATCATCAACGAAGAGGCAATGTGGCCGAATCGGTTAGGGTCTGTTGTCAGACTGGCGCTGTTATCGCGTGTGGCCCAGCCATTCCGGTAAGTCATGCAGCCCCATGGCCTGGCGCACCAGCGTCGGTTTCACGCCCGGCAGCGTATCGGCAAGTTTCAGCCCGATATCGCGCAACAGGCCGCTGGCCGGGTGGCGGCTGGCAAACAGCGTGCGAAACCCTTGCATACTGGCCAGCATCATCGCGGCGCTGTGTTTGCGTCGCCGTTCATAGCGGCGCAGGTAGAGATGTTGGCCGATATCTTTCCCCTGAGCTTGCAGCCGTTTGAGCTCGGCGATTAATTCTGCCGCATCCATCAAGCCGAGGTTGACGCCCTGACCGGCCAAGGGATGAATAGTGTGTGCGGCATCGCCCATCAATACCAGCCGGTGTGCGGCAAAGCTGCGGGCGTAGCGTGCGGTCAGCGGAAAACACTGGCGTTCGCTTTCTGGCGTGCAGCGGCCCAGATGCATATCGAACGTGATGGCCAGCTGTTTTTCAAATTCAGCCTGCGGGGCATGTTCCATTTCTTGCGCCCGTTCGGGCGGCAACGACCAAACAATCGAGCACAGGTGCGGGTCACTGAGTGGCAAAAAGGCCAGAATACCGTCGCCGTGAAACACCTGACTCGCCGTCGCCCGGTGAGGGTGTTCGGTACGAATTGTCGCTACCAGCGCGTGATGGCCGTAATCCCAAAAAGTGAGCGGGATATCGGCGTGTTGGCGTAACCAGGAGTGCGCGCCATCGGCACCGACCACCAGCCGTGCGGTCAACATGCTGCCGTCGTCGAGGGTGATGAAGGCTTCATTTTCTCCCCAGGCCACCTGTTGCAAATGCGCATGGGAGAACAGCGTGACATCGCGCGATTGTGCTGCCTGTTGCCAGAGCGCCCATTGAATCACGTCATTTTCAATGATGTGGCCGAGCCGGGTGAAACCGAGGTCTTCACCACAAAAATGAATCTGCCCAAAGCTGTCTTTATCCCAGACATACATGTTGTTGTAGGGGCTAAGACGCTGCGCTTCAATCAGCGGCCAGGCATTGAGTTTGCGCAGCAGCGCTTCACTGGCAGCGTTGATAGCCGAGACGCGTAGCGCGTGCTCACTGAGGGACGGCGCGCTGACGTCGTGTTTTTCCAGCACGGCGACACGTAAGCCGCTGCCTTGTAAGCCACAGGCCAGCGCCAGACCGACCATACCACCGCCCACGATAACCACATCAAATGATTGCATAGAGAATGAATTCCTGTCTGTGTTAACGCTCGACCCAACCCAGCGTTCGTCGTGCCAGCGCATAGCGCAGCAAGGGCAGGTGGTTCATCGCCATCAACCCCAGATTACGGCCCACTTCCATCGGCAACCGTTGGTTAGAGAACAGTTTGACCAGGCCGTCGGTCAGCGCCACGGTATGGTTTTGATCCGGCAAGCGGCGCTGCTGATAACGCTGCAACACCTGCTGACCGCCGATGTCCTCGCCTTGGCACGCTGCATCGACCAGCGTTTGCGCCAGCGTCATCACATCGCGCAGGCCGAGGTTAAACCCTTGCCCGGCAATCGGATGCAGCGTTTGTGCCGCATTGCCGACCAGCGCCAGCCGATGGCCAATGTGCTTGCTGGCTTTGACCAGCGCCAGCGGGTAGCTGTGACGTGTACCGACCTGTTTAAACTCACCCAGTCGCCAGCCAAACGCACGCTGGAGCTGCTGGCGAAAGTGCGCCTCGCTCCAGTGGTCAATTTCAGCCTGCAGCGATAGCGGGTGGCACCAGACCAGCGCGCTGCGCCCCTGGCTCATCGGCAACAGCGCCAGCGGGCCGTGGGCGGTAAAGCGTTCATAGGCTCGACCACCGTGCGCTTCAGCGGTGGTGACATTGGCAATCACCGCCACTTGCGAGTAGGAAGAGGACTGCCATTCGATGCCCGCCTGTTGCGCCAGCGCCGAGCGTGAACCATCGGCGGCAACCAGCAATTGACCAGTGAGCCGGGTGCCGTTATCGAGCAATACGCTGACGCTTTGCGCCTGCCGCTCGCAAGAGATGACCGTTGCCGGGCAGTGCAGGCGCACGCCGGGAGCGCGTTGCAGCAAGGAGAACAGGCGTTCACCGGCTTCATGCAACTCAATCACATGGCCTAGTGCCGCCAGATGATAATCGCGCGCCTGCAAATGTACCCGACCTGCGTGGCCTTGATCGCTGACGTGAATATCGGTGATGGCCGTTGCCACGGATGACAATGCCTGCCACACGCCTATCGCCGCCAATTGAGTACAGGTGCCTTGCGCCAGTGCGATAGCGCGTGCGTCAAAGCCCGGGTGCGGGTGCTGTGAGGGCTGGTGAGTTTCCACCAAATCGATGGCCATACTGCCGCCGGACAAATGCGACAGCGCCAGCGCCAGCGTCGCGCCCGCCATGCCGCCGCCCACAATGATGATGCTCATGGTGTAATTGCTGCTCCGATGTGGTGGCAACGTCAACTCTTGCTGGCGGCGTTCGCCATCAGCGCTTCAATTTCATCCGGGTCTTTGACTACCGCTGCGGTCAGCACCTCATTACCGTTTGCGGTGATGACGATATCGTCTTCAATACGAATGCCGATGCCGCGATATTGCGGTGGAACGTCAGCATCCGGTGCGATATACAAACCGGGTTCAACGGTGAGCACCATGCCTGGTTGCAGTTCCCGGCCCCGGTCGCTGCTGCCGTAATCGCCGACGTCATGCACATCCATACCCAGCCAGTGGCTGAGGCCGTGCATGAAAAACGCCCGGTGCGCCTGTTCGCTGAATAGCGTGTCAACGTCGCCCTGCAGGATGCCTAAACGGATGAGGCCACGCAGCATGATCCTGACCACTTCTTCATTCACTTCACGGATGCTGCGGCCCGGTGCGAACAGTTCAATGGCGCGCTGTTCCGATTCCAGCACAATGTCATAAATGGCGCGCTGTGCCGGGGTGAATTTGCCATTGACGGGAAACGTGCGCGTGATGTCGCCCGCATAGCCCTGGTATTCGCAGCCAGCGTCGATCAGCACCAGATCGCCATCGCGCAGTGCGCATTCATTTTCGGTGTAATGCAGAATACAGGCGTTTTCGCCGCCGCCAACGATGGTGTTGTAAGCCGGATAGCGCGCGCCGTGGCGGTTGAATTCGTGGTGGATTTCGCCTTCCAACTGGTATTCGAACATACCGGGACGGCATTTCTCCATCGCGCGGGTGTGGGCCAGTGCGCTGATTTCACCGGCGCGGCGCAGGATATCGATTTCCGCAGGCGATTTGAATAAGCGCATTTCGTGCACCCAGGGACGCCAGTCAGTCAGGGTTGGCGGGGCTTTAAAGCCTTTACGTGAGCCGCCGGTACGCAAGGTGTCCAGCGCTGCAAACACCAGTTTATCGGCGTAAGCGTATTCGCCCTGAGCGTGGTAAACCACATCTAAGCCATTAAGCAGCAGATGCAAGTGTTCGCCGATATCGTTAAAGGGCAATGCCCGATCAACGCCGAGTCTGGCGGGAGCGGCTTCCTGACCGAGGCGACGACCAAACCAGATTTCAGCGGTAACATCACGCACGCGGTTAAACAGCACGCTGTGGTGGTGATTTTCATCGCTTTTTACCAGCAGCAGCGCAGCTTCAGGTTCATTGAAGCCGGTGAAATACCAAAAATCACTGCTTTGACGGTATGGATACTCGCTGTCGGCGTTGCGTTGTGCTTCGGGGGCGGCAAACAGGATTGCCGCACTGCCCGGAGCCATCTTGTCCAGCAGGGAAAGACGGCGGCGGAGATATTCTTGTTGGGTCATTACCCACTCCTGAAAGGCATCAATACACTGTTTATCGGTAACGTTTTATCGCTAACTTTACACGCTATCTATCAGCATAACAGCGGTTGCGCTGTTACAGCGTTGCACTGTTGCATGATTGCACTGTTGCAGCATTGCATCAGTGCAGCGTCGGTTTCGGTTTTTCCGGCGCAGGCATCACTGGGCGAATGAACTCGTTATGGCACATGATAGCGGCGACGCGCACATATTCGATAATCTCTTCCAGAGACTGCTCCAGCTCTTCTTTGTCTTCGTCTTCGTCATAACCCAACTGGGCAATATTGCGAAGATCGTCAATGGCTTCTTTAATCTCACCTTTCAGCTTGCCGAGCTGGGGCTGCACAACGCCCAGGCCAAGCAGGAAATGGTTCACCCAACCGGCCAGCGCGTCTGCGCGATCGAACACGCTCACGTCTTCTTGCGTATCATCCGGCAAGAACAACTGGAATAAAAAGCCTTCTTCTTCCAGCGTATCGCGCGTGGCCTGATACAACTGCTGCAAGGGTTGTGACAGCGACTGCGGGAAGGAGAGGCCGTCGTTAGTCAGTTCAACGGTTAAGGTTTTCCAGCTCTCATCATGGTTGCCGCCGCACAGCATGCCGCTTATCAGGCCATGCATTTCTGCGGCAGTCAGGGCAACCTGATGCTGATGTAACAACTGCTCGATGGCTTCGTAGCCGGGAAGTGTATTCTGTATGGACATGCGCATTCATCGTCGTTGGCGGGTGGTTCGTGTTATGCTACCACCAAGCTCCGTTGCGATACCAGCAAGCTCCATCTCCCGATAAGCCATCCGGCGCGTTTGCCTGAGTGACACGGTGGCGATGGCGTGTGCCGCAACGGGGATAAAGGGCTTGTATCTTCGATTTGGGATATATATAGTAGCGCCCGCTTTTTCAGGCCCGGTCACGGGTCGCGCAGCGGTGAGCCTCATGCGGGCGTGAAATGACACAAGGCAGGAAGGTGACATGTCTGCACAACCGGTAGATATCCAGATTTTTGGCCGTTCGTTAAGGGTGAATTGTCCGCCAGAACAGCAGGATGCGCTGAATCAGGCTGCGGAAGATCTTAACCAGCGGTTGCACGACCTCAAGGTGCGTACACGGGTGACGAACACCGAGCAACTGGTGTTTATTGCCGCGCTGAATGTGTGCCATGAGTTGGCGCAAGAGCGGTTGAAAACCCGCGATTACGCTGCCAATATGGAGCAACGCATCCGTATGTTGCAGCAGACAATTGAACAAGCGTTGCTGGAACAAGGCCGTATTACCGAGCGTCAGGGCGCGCAATTTGAGTAGCACGTCTCGTTTTGACAAAAGTACGGTTTTTGGGAGTAACACATCGCTGCCAGACGTGGTAAGGTAGCGGTGAAAGAACAAAATTTCTCTGAGATGTTCGTCAGCGGGCAAGTCCCCTGAGCCGATATTTCAACTTTTAGAATGTAATGCTCCGTGGTTGGTGAGCACGCTCGGTTCGCCCGAGAAGCCTTAAGACTGCGACGTTGCGTTCACCTTGAACCAAGGGTTCAAGGGTTACAGCCTGCGGCGGCATCTCGGAGATTCCCTCTTTCTTTTCTCGTTATCATCGCCTCTTTTCTCTTCATCTGTGACTGTGCATGAATTCAGCCAGTGCTTTTTCCGACACCGACACCACGTTGTTACGTCAACAGATTCGTCAACAGGTGCGTGCGCAGCGGCGCAGTTTAAGCCCGCAGCAACAAGGCGAGTTTGCTCACCAGGCGGCTGACCGGGTGATGGCCCATCCGCGAGTCGCGTCGGCCAGCCGGGTAGCGCTGTTTTTGTCATTTGATGGTGAGCTGGATACCAAGCCATTAATCGCCGCGCTGTGGCAGCAACAAAAACAGGTCTACCTGCCGGTGTTGCATCCCTTTTGCGCCGGGCATTTGCTGTTCTTACGCTATAGCGAACACACCGAACTGGTGCGAAATCGGCTGAAAATAGAGGAACCCCGGCTGGATGTGCGCGATGTGCTGCCGGTGTGGCAACTGGACGTGTTGTTGACGCCGCTGGTGGCGTTTGATGCCAGCGGCCAGCGGCTAGGCATGGGGGGCGGGTTTTATGATAGAACCTTGCAGCACTGGCGTACCCATGGGCCTTACCCGATTGGGCTGGCCCATGATTGCCAACAGGTGCCGGTGCTGCCTGTGGCGCATTGGGATATTCCATTGCCGGAAGTGATAACCCCTTCCCGCTACTGGCGCTGGTCTGCCTATTCTGATTCTGAGTGAACGTCGCTCAGGTTTTGGGGATCTGGCGCTCATGGCCGAGTAACTGTTGCACCAACTCCACGCAACGCAGAAATCGGTTGTCGTAGTCAGACTCTGTGATGTGGACATAAGGCACGCTGTTTTCCGCCAGCATCGCCTTGAGCACATCCTGAAAGGCTTTGCGATCCGCCGAGCTGCCGAGGCTGCGTAAGCCATCCGCCACCCACGGCGTGTTGTTTTCCAGCAAAATCACCAGATCAAAACGGTACTCTTCAACCAGCGCCTGTACGAACGGGTGTTCACGGCCTTCATACTTTTTGCAAAACGCCTGCGTGGTGATGAAGTCGGTATCGATGAACGCCACTTTATTCGCGTATTTCACTGCAAAATCAATGTACTGAGCTTGCCCCAGGGCGATTTTGTCGTAATCGGAATACTGTAGCGCCATCTCATCGCCGCCCAGATGAGAAAACACATAATCGCGGCCATATTCCCAGGCGCTGGTGGTGTTGAACATGTTTGCCAGCTTGTTGACCAGCGTCGATTTGCCGCTCGACTCGCCGCCCAGAATCGCCACGGTGCGCACAAAAAACGGTTTCACCTCGGTCGGAATATATTCCCAGTAGCGGAAAGGATCGTTGCGGATCTGCGCGCCGCTGATGTTCATGAACGATCGTTTCGGGTCGATCAGTACGGTGTCGATGCCCAGATGCTCGCGGTATTGCGCCGCATCCTGCTCTTCGCTGGTGTAGACATAGCGCGGGTCGATGCCTTTTTCCGCCATAAAGTGCTTGATACCCCGGCTCCAGACATCCCAGCCGTGCGGATAGGGCTCCATGCCCTGCTCGTTAAAAGCATGAATATGAATATTTTTTTGATATTTAAACGTTTGCAGCAACCAGCGCAGTCGGTCGCTGACCGTTGGCTGTTGCGACATGGAACTGTGTTCAAACAGCAGGCGGTCGCGCGGCTCGTCATAGCCCAGCACCACGTGCAGCTCATCAACCTGACTACAGGCGCGCTGGATCAGGTAAATATGGCCGGTGTGCAGCGGGTAGAATTTACCGAATACCACGCCAATACTCTTTTGCTGGTAGGGAAACTCCAGCCCCAAAAAGCGATGCAGTGATTCAAGCTTTTGCGCGCTGGGGCTTTTGATTTTGGCATTCAGCAACTGGCTCAGATAACCCTTGGTCATGCCTGCGGCATCGGCCACCTGTTGCAGAGTACAGCCTTTTTGTCTGATGGCCGTTTTCAGGTAATCGTAGGGGGACATGCTTTGCTACTCCGGTGCGACGGATAAGGCGCGCTACCTGCCGGATGTCCGTCCGGGGCGGGCGCGCTGCATCAGGTTAGAAACGCTTTCTGTATATGCGTAATCTGTATATGCGTAATAGTAACTCAGCGGTGACATGCACGTCGCCACTGTCTTGCGTCGCGTGGTGGCTAATCTATCAGACAGGTCTTACAGATCGTCAAGGATAGCCAGCGCATCTGATAATTTTTTTACCCCCATCACCTGCATGTTGGCGGGAGGTTTTTTCGGCATATTGGCAAACGGCACGATAGCACGCTTAAAACCGTGTTTTGCCGCTTCGGTGATACGCTCTTGTCCACTTGGCACCGGGCGAATTTCACCGGCCAGCCCGACCTCGCCGAACACCACCAGATCCTGCGGCAGCGGGCGCGAGCGGAAACTGGACACCAGCGACAGCAGCAGCGCCAGATCCGCGCTGGTTTCGGTCACTTTCACGCCGCCGACGACGTTGACGAACACGTCTTGGTCGGCCATTTGCAGGCCGCCGTGACGGTGCAGCACCGCCAGTAAAATTGCCAACCGGTTTTGTTCCAGCCCGACGGCCACCCGGCGTGGATTCGCCATCATCGAGTGATCGACCAGCGCCTGAATTTCCACCAGCAGCGGGCGGGTGCCTTCCCAGACCACCATCACCGAACTGCCGGAGGTGATTTCATCGCCCCGGCTGAGAAAAATGGCCGAAGGATTGCTGACTTCCCGCAGGCCTTGCTCGGTCATGGCGAAAACGCCCAGCTCATTCACCGCACCAAAGCGGTTTTTGTGGCTGCGCAGGGTGCGAAAGCGGGAATCAGCGTCGCCGTCGAGCAGCACTGAGCAGTCAATGCAGTGCTCCAGCACTTTGGGGCCCGCCAGCGAGCCGTCTTTGGTGACATGGCCGACCATGATAATGGCGACGCCACGGGTTTTGGCAAAACGCGTCAGGTAAGCCGCCGTTTCGCGCACCTGCGCCACGCTGCCGGGAGAGGACTGAATATCCGCCAGATGCATCACCTGAATCGAGTCGATGACCATCAGCTTAGGCTGTTCTTGCTCGGCAATCAGGCAGATTTGCTCAATGCTGGTTTCAGACAACATATTGATGTGCTGCGCAGGCAGGCCGAGGCGGTGAGCGCGCATCGCCACCTGCTGGAGCGACTCCTCGCCGGTGACGTACAGGGTTTTCATCTGTTCGGCGAGCTTGCACAGGGTTTGTAGCAGCAGGGTGCTTTTACCGGCCCCGGGGTTGCCGCCGATGAGGATAGCGCTGCCCGGTACCACGCCGCCACCGAGCACCCGGTCAAACTCGAGAAAACCGGTAGAAAAGCGCGGCAGCGCTTCGAGGCTAATCTCAGAGAGTTTTTGCACCCGGCTCACACTGCCACCGTCCCCGGCATAACCGGAGAAACGGTCGCTGCGTGTTGAGGAGGCGGCGGCGGCCAGCCGCACTTCGGTAATGGTGTTCCAGGCGTGGCAGGCGCTGCACTGACCTTGCCAGCGAGGGTAGTCGGCCCCGCACTCATTACAGACAAAGGCGCGTTTAACGGCTTTGGCCATGATTTCCCTCCTGTTTACGGCATGTACTGCTTACGACGTACTGCTTACGGTATGTACTGCTGGCTATTCATGTGTTGCCTGCGGCTGCCAATGCGGCCTGACGATTCAGCTTTTTTCGTGCCGCAGGCTGCCGCTCAGAATACACAGCACTCCGGTCAGGTCGGCGTGACGAATGCTGACTGCGCTCTGTTGGTTGACTTTGGGTTTGGCGTGATAGGCAATGCCCAGCCCGGCGGCTTTGATCATCAGTAAATCGTTGGCACCATCGCCAATGGCGATAGTCTGACGTGGCGCAATACCGAGTTTTTCAGCCAACTGGTGCAGGGTATCGGCTTTGTATTGCGCATCGACAATCGGGCCCACCACTTCACCGGTCAGTTTACCGTCGCGCATGCCCATTTCATTGGCGACGGCGGCGACCAACCCGAGCTCTTCACGCAGGTAATCGGCAAAATAGGTAAAGCCGCCAGAGGCGATAGCCAATTGCCAGCCCGCCTCCTGCAATTGCCTGACCATGGTTTTCAGCCCCGGCATTAGCGGCAATGTGTCGCGAACCTGACGCAGGATATTGGCATCAGCGCCACGCAGTGTGCCGACGCGCTGGCGCAGACTGGCTGAAAAATCCAGCTCGCCGCGCATGGCGCGTTCGGTGACTTCCGCCACCTGCTCGCCGGTACCGGCTAATTTGGCGATTTCATCAATGCACTCAATCTGAATGGCGGTGGAGTCCATGTCCATGACCAGCAGGCCCGGTGCGCGCAGGCTAGGGGTGTTATCCATCGGCGCGACATCCAGCCCCAGATCGTGCGCCACTTTGGTGATGCGCGGCGTTAAGGTGCCAGCCAGCCTGACCACCTGATACTCTTCCACGCTCCAGGCGCTGACCACGACCAGCGGATCGTCAAGACGACGCTGTACCCGGGAGAGCAGGTATTTATCGAGCACGTCGCCATACATCAGCCAGCCAGTGTTGCCAGCGCGATAGTCGAGCGGCATGACTTCGTCGTCACTGAGTGACAAAGGGAGATTTGGCCAGCAATTGATCTCATCGGGCAGATCGCTATAGGTCAAACGGTTCGACATGGGTTAAATATCCTTTCCTGCGGGTCGTGATAAACGGGTGGGGTGGATGGTCATAAATCAACGCAACAAGCTATCCTATCGCTATTGCTTCTGGCAACATGAAACTCTTCAAATCGCGCAGGTACGTTCATGGTTCGGGCCCGAATAAAATTTCGCTTACATCGTACGGCTATTGTGCTTATTTGCCTGGCGTTGCTGGTGGTGTTATTGCAGGGCGCATCTTACTTTAGCCTTAGCCACCAGATGGCGCGATCGGAGCAGGTTGATGAGCTTGCACGCACGCTGGCGCGTCAGGTGGCATTCAGCCTGACCCCGTTAATCGAGGGCAACGGCGATAACAGCGCCAGAATTGAAGAGATGTTGCGCCAGCTTACTGACCATAGCCGTATTCTTGATGCCGCGCTCTATCAGCCAGATGGCACACTGTTGGCGCGCGCAGGCGAGCAGGTCACGGTGCGCGATCGGCTGGCGCTTGATGGTAGCCGGGCGGGCAGCTATTTCAACCATCAGGTGGTTGAAACCATTAACAGTAAAGACGGGCCAATCGGTTTTCTGCGCCTGACGCTGGATACCCATGTGCTGGCGACCGAAGCGCGTCAGGTGGACAACACCACCAATATCCTGCGCCTGATGATCATGATGGCGCTGGCGATAGGCATTATTCTGGCCCGCACGCTGCTACAGCATCGGCGCTCCCGCTGGCAGCAGTCACCGTATTTGTTGACGGCGAATACGCCGGTTCAGGATGATGAGCCCGCACATGACGCCCCCGCTACCGTGCCGGATGACAAGAAAACACCGCCGCCCTGAGATGAGGCCTGCCGGTCACTTGCGCCGCGTTGCCACCAGAAACAGGCGCGGGTAGGTTAGCAGGGTGTTGCCATCAGCCTGCGCCGGGTAAGCCGCCTGCAATCTCGCCTGATACCGTTGCAGAAAATCCTGCTGTTCCTGCGCGTTCAACTGCGCCAGAAATGGCCGCAAGCCTGTGCCTTTCAACCATTCGATGATGGCCGGTGCGCCCGCCATCACGTGATGATAGGTGGTGTGCCAGATATCCAGCTCGCAACCATGGCTGACCAGCAGGTCGTAATATTCGGCGGTACTGAGCAGTGATTGCCGAATCTGGTCTATCTCGCCAAACCGCTCGCGCCACGGCCCTTCGGCGGCAATGTGACGCATCAGTTGATGGGTGGGCTGGTTCAGCGTATCCGGCATTTGTACCGCCAGTACCCCGCCCGGTGCCAGTTGCGCCACCAGGTTAGGCAGCAGTTGGCTATGGTTCGGCAACCATTGCAACGAGGCGTTGGCATAGATAATGTCCTGCGGCGTATCCGGGAGCCAGTTGGCGATGTCGGCCAACTGAAATGTGCAGCCCGGCAAACGCTGGCGAGCCTGTTGCAACATTGCGTCCGAGTTATCAACCCCGGTGATTCGCGCCTGCGGCCACGCCTGATGTAGCAACGCGGTGCTGTTGCCGGGGCCACACCCCAAATCAGTGATAGTCGTGGCGGCCGGATGGGAAATTCGGGATAACAGTTCAATGGCCGGGCGGGTGCGTTCGTTGGCAAAGCGCAGGTAGAGTTCGGGGTTCCAATCAGGCATGGCTATTTCCTCTTTCAATGGGCGCGATTAGGAAAACCGGGCCGTAGCAGCAATAGCAGCATAAGAGACCGGCGCGATTTTTTCTATCCGTGCCATTTCTATCCGTGCCATTTCTATCCGTGCCCGTTCTCTCCCTGTCAGCGGTTAGTGTGGAAAACGGTGTATCGTTGCCTGCCCCGTTTGCTGATGGCGCAGTGTCGCGCCTGATATACTGTTTGCGTTATCACCGCAGTGTTTACGTCATGATCGGCAGTGTTTGCGTCATGATAGATTGTGCCGCGCCGGTAAATCAGAGAAAATGCTGCGCTTATCCATCTGTTGTTACGATGCCTGTCACTTAAGCCTGCGTGGGGGACAATGCGTGTAAAAAGTGCTGAAACCTCTTAGCCGAGCGGCCGCGCCCCTGGTGCGTCCTGATGGCTTAATTGATTGGCATCAGACAGCTTTTATCTGTCTTATTTTCTATTTTTTGGGTGCGGCGTGCTGCGCATGATGGCGGCCGATACCTCATTATTGAAGAAGCCTGAATAACATGTCTCCAAGTGAATACGCTCGCGAAGTCGCAAAACGCCGGACATTCGCCATTATTTCTCACCCCGACGCCGGTAAAACTACCATCACGGAAAAAGTGCTGCTGTTCGGACAGGCCATCCAGATCGCCGGAACGGTCAAAGGGCGCGGCTCTAATCAGCACGCCAAATCTGACTGGATGGAGATGGAAAAACAGCGCGGTATCTCGATTACCACCTCGGTGATGCAGTTCCCTTACCGTGAATGTCTGGTCAACCTGCTCGATACCCCAGGGCACGAAGACTTCTCGGAAGATACCTACCGTACATTGACCGCCGTAGACTGCTGTTTGATGGTGATCGATGCAGCTAAAGGGGTAGAAGATCGTACCCGTAAGCTGATGGAAGTGACCCGGCTGCGCGATACGCCGATCCTGACGTTTATGAACAAGCTCGACCGCGATATTCGTGACCCGATGGAAGTGCTGGATGAAGTAGAGCGTGAGCTGAGTATCGCCTGTGCGCCCATTACCTGGCCGATTGGCTGCGGCAAGCTGTTCAAAGGCGTGTACCACCTCTACAAAGATGAAACCTATCTGTATCAGAGCGGGATGGGCCACACGATTCAGGACGTGCGCATCGTCAAAGGGTTGGATAACCCGGAACTGGACAGCGCCGTGGGGGAAGACCTGGCGGCACAACTGCGTGATGAGCTGGAGCTGGTCAAAGGCGCGTCGCACGAGTTCGAGCAAGAGGCGTTCCTGCATGGCGAACTGACACCGGTGTTCTTCGGTACGGCGCTGGGTAACTTCGGCGTTGACCATATGCTGGATGGGCTGGTGGCCTGGGCACCGGCGCCGATGCCACGTAAAACCGATGCGCGCGTAGTGAAGGCTGACGAAGAGAAATTCAGCGGTTTTGTGTTCAAGATTCAGGCCAACATGGACCCGAAACACCGTGACCGCGTGGCGTTCATGCGTGTGGTATCTGGCCGCTATGAAAAAGGCATGAAGCTGCGTCAGGTGCGTACCGGCAAAGATGTGGTGATTTCGGATGCGTTGACCTTTATGGCGGGCGATCGCTCCCATGTGGAAGAGGCCTATCCGGGCGATATTATCGGTTTGCATAACCACGGTACTATCCAGATAGGTGATACTTTCACGCAGGGTGAAGAGATGAAATTCACCGGTATTCCTAACTTTGCGCCGGAACTGTTCCGCCGCATTCGCCTGCGTGACCCGCTCAAGCAAAAACAGCTACTGAAAGGGCTGGTGCAGCTTTCTGAAGAGGGTGCGGTGCAGGTGTTCCGTCCGCTGATTAACAACGACCTGATCGTCGGTGCGGTCGGGGTGTTGCAGTTTGACGTGGTCGTCGCGCGCCTGAAAACCGAATACAACGTGGAAGCGGTGTATGAATCGGTGAACGTTTCCACGGCGCGTTGGGTAGAATGCGATGATGCGAAGAAATTTGAAGAGTTCAAACGCAAAAATGAACTGCATTTGGCATTGGATGGCGGTGACAATCTGGCTTATGTTGCCCCGACGATGGTGAATCTCAACCTTACTCAGGAACGTTATCCTGACGTGAAGTTCCACAAAACTCGCGAGCATTAATCACCCCAAAACGCCTCACCCAAAACCGCCTGCGCATTTGCGCGGGCGGTTTTTTTTCTGCCTCATGCTATCTCTTTCAATCTGTTGCTCGGCTAGACATAGACATCTCTCGGTTATGGCGTTGTTGCCTGCGCCGGACAAATCCGAAATCCGCCGACCATGACTGATGCATGGCTGGGCTTTTTCCCCGTCTGGGTTATAGTTGCCGTCGCTGTTTTTAGTTTCTTTTTGGTTTTTTATATTGTTTTTATTTTGTTAGTTAGTGGTAAGTTTTCCGGTGTGACGGTGGTGCCGGAGTGAGTAAATGTATGAATGTATGTATGTTGAATCATCAGAAGGAGTTCAGCGATGAATCAAACCAGAAGATCCTCCTGGCCTGGCGTAGTGTTAGTGGTGTTGACGGCACTTCAGCTTGTTTCATCCGCACAGGCTGAACAGACCACAGCCGCGCAACTGGCTGCGCAAGGCATAGACCAAAAAATAGACCGCTCTATCACCCTGGTGGCTGAATTTGTCGATGACAACACATTAACGGCGCAGGTGAAGGGCGCGTTGCTGCAAGATGAAACCATTGACGGTAACGATATTTCTGTTGTGACCGAGGGCGGCGTTGTATTACTCCGGGGCGTGGTCAGCCATCCACAGATGGTTGTGCGCGCGGCAAAAATAGCGACTCAAATACCCGGCGTGAAATCTGTCAATAATCAGTTGCAGTTCAAAAGCGACGATAGCGCGCAAGTACGCGCCCAGTCGATCGGTGAGTACACGGATGATGCGCTTATCACCAGCGCTGTTAAAGCCAAATTGCTGGCTGACAGCCGTGTGCCTTCACGCCATGTGAAGGTTGAAACTCATGATGGCATCGTGTTGTTAACCGGCCAGGTCGTAAGCCAGCAGCAGGCAGACAGGGCCGAGGCGATTGCCCGGGCCGTCAGCGGTGTGAAACGCGTCAAAAATATTTTGACGGTAAAACCCTAAGCGGCCCTGCATCAGGGCGGAGCCAAGCCAGACTCCATGGCACAGAGACTGTCACATTGCGGCGTTACACTGGCTTCGATGGTTTATCCCATGACGCTTTGTGAGGGCACCATGATGAATCTGGATATCGTTATTGGACGGTGGAAGCAGTGGAAGGGCACGCTGTGGGAATTATGGGCCGAATGCGTCGATAGCGAGTCGGCCTGGCTTTGCGGCAATCACGGCTTTTTAGCCGGTGTGATGCAGGAATATTACGGAAAGGCGCAAGACAAGGTATCCTTAGAGGATGACAGGCGGCATTGAGGCACTGTTTTGCACGACTCATCTTCCAGCGCACAGGCTGCGCATACCGTTGTTACGCAAACCGGCGTGGTTGATACCCATTGCCATTTTGATTTCCCCCTGTTTGCCGATGATGCCGAGGCAAGTCTTGCCAGAGCGGCGCAAGCAGGCGTGTATCGCCTGATTGTGCCTGCGGTTGCGGAAGCGCATTTCGAGCGGGTAATGGAACTGAGTGCGCGCTGGCCTGCGTTATATGCCGCGCTCGGTTTGCACCCGCTGTACATTGCACAACATCAGGACGCTCATTTGGCGAGCCTTGCTCAACGGCTGGCGCAAGCAGATCCTCGCGTGGTGGCTGTGGGGGAGATTGGCCTGGATCTGTACATGCCGCAGCCGCAATTTGAGCGGCAAAAGGCGTTTCTTCGCGCACAATTGACGCTGGCGGCACGCCACGATCTGCCGGTGATGTTGCACTCGCGCCGCAGCCATGACCAACTGGCGCAACTGCTGCGCCGTCACCCGGTTCCTCGCACTGGCGTTATCCACGGTTTTGCCGGTAGCTATGACCAGGCAATGGCCTTTATTCGGCTGGGGTATTACATCGGCGTTGGCGGTACCATTACCTATCCGCGCGCCAACAAAACCCGTCAGGCGATATCCCGCCTGCCTCTTGACCGATTGTTACTGGAAACCGATGCGCCCGATATGCCGGTGTATGGTTTTCAGGGGCAACCCAACCGCCCGGAACGTATTACGTCCGTATTCGATGCGCTTTGTGAGCTGCGCGCAGAGTGGCCGGAGGTGATTGCCGGAACGTTGCTGGCTAACACGCTGCGCGTGTTTGACCGAATTTCGTCGCCGGTATGAGGCAAACCGCATATCGCCACGCCGCATATCGCCACGAAGGTGTGGCGTGATTGCCTGCGCAGGCACGTCATCGCCAGCGCGAATTTACCTCGCTTTAGCGTGAATTCAGCTATCCTCAACAACAGGTGCTTTGCGCGGGCAGGCACCGTCAGGTGAAAGCGACCAACAGGGAAGCACATGAACAGGCAAAAGGATGATGTGGTAGCGCCGTATCCGGTGGCTGAGTGTGGTGATATGTTCTCTTTATTTATTCGCGAGATTGAATGGTTAACCTTTGCTATGCCCGGCAGTGGGCGGGCTTACCCGGGGTACTGCGCCCGCTGTCATTTTGATTTGTCGGCGTATCGCGAGGCGCTGTTTGCACCAGCGGAGATTGTGATGCCCGTGGAAGTGCAGCGCTCGGTTCCCAAACGGCAGGCGGAGTACCTCGCCGGGCGCTATTTGGCAAAGCGTGTCCTGTCGCGCCTGAATATTTCCGGGTATGTATTGGCCAGTGGCGTTGATCGCGCGCCGGTATGGCCTACTGGCATCGCTGGCTCCATCAGCCACAATGTCGATCATGTCTTGTGTGCGGTTCACCGCTGCGATGAGCAGATATGCGGCGTCGGGCTGGATATTGAATCCTGGATGAGCGATGCGCGTGCCGATAGCCTGTGGCCCGGTATTGCCGATGACATGGAGTATGACTGGCTGCACCGCCATGCCCCGGTGAAGTTTGCCCAGATGCTGACGCTGAGTTTTTCCGCCAAAGAGAGCCTGTTTAAGGCGCTCTACCCACAGGTGAAGTGTTATTTTGATTTTCTTGACGCCCGAATGACGGCGCTGGATACCGCGCAGCAAACCTTTACCCTGCAACTTCTGACGTCTCTTTCGCCTGAGTTTCCCGCCGGGCGCTGCTTTAGCGGGCGTTATCTCTGGCGTGAGCGCGATATCACCACGTTTTTGTTTCTCTGATGAGTGCATGGCGATAGCGCGTTATCCTGTTGATGAATGTCATAAATATCAGGAGGCTGACGTATGAAGATGACGGGAAATACCATACTGATTACCGGCGGGAGTTCGGGCATTGGCTTTGGGCTGGCGCAGGCGTTACACCAGCGCGGCAATCAGGTGATTATTGCGTCTCGGTGTGAGGCCGCGTTGCGTGCGGCGGCGGCATCTTGCCAGGGCATGGCCTGGCGGGTGTTCGACCAGCGTGACACCGAGGCGACAGCGGCGTTCGTGGCTGAATTGACGCAGGCGTTTCCCGCGCTAAATGTGCTGATTAATAATGCCGGGATTCAGCGGCGTGAGGATCTCACCCGGCCTGATTTATCCACCATCACCGACACCCTTGCGACGAATCTGACCGGGCCATTGTGGTTGACGGGAGCGCTGATACCGCATTTGTTGCGTCAGCCGCAGGCGGCGATACTCAATGTCACCTCCGAGCTGGCATTTTTGCCGCAGGCCATCACCCCGACGTATTGCGCCAGTAAAGCTGCGCTGCATGCCTATACTGAGGCGCTGCGCTATCAACTGCGTCACTCTGCTGTTCGTGTAATAGAGATAATTCCCCCCTGGGTGCAGACTGGCCTACAGGGTGAATGGGGGTTTGACCCGCACGCTATGCCGCTGGCGGCGTTCATCGATGAAACGCTTTCATTACTGGCACAACAGCCAGAGGCGCAGGAAATTGTGGTAAAGCGCGCGCAAGCCTTGCGCTTTGCGCAACGTGATGGCGTTTATGCCGAGCGCTTTCACGCACTGAATTGTCATGAACCGGCGAAGGCGTAAACGCGCGCTGTGTCACCCTATGTGACACGTGCGCATTTACATTGCTGCAACATGATTAGCAGGCGCAATATTCCCGCATCGATACAGTATCTTTTTGTAATGTTTGATGTTTTTCAATGATTGACCGTTGGGCAATTGCACTGATTTTTGGCGTCGTTTTTTGGCTTTTTTCTTATCAAATGTGCGTTGGTTTTATTTTTATTAATGAATATCAACGCATTATAAATTTTACCCTCGGTGTTTTTGCCTTTCTGCTTTATCTGCCGCTGATTTTTTTCCTTTGGTACGCATTAATCTCTGGGATTAACAGGCCGATAACCAATTGTCATGTTTTGTCTGCATTGAATGATCGTGTGCCCTCTACAAGGAAAAAAAATGATGAATACCACTGCTGTGCCCGCTTCGTCGTCAGGCGTGAGTTTTTGGCATCATTGGCGATTAATGCCGATGTTCAGTTCCATCATCGGTGCGATTCTGATTTTGTTTGCACTGGCGATCGGCTTTTCCGTGCATTTTCTGATGCGCAGCAACAGTTCACTGAATGACGTTACCGCCGAAATTCAGGTACGACTCGGCGTGTCGAACAGCTCTAACCACTTGCGCACGGCTCGCCTGATGCTGATTCAGGCCGCTGCCGCTGCAAAAGAGGGCGATAAAGAGACGGCGAACAGCAGCGTTCAACAGGCGGAAGGCCGCCTGAAGCAGTCGGCAGACAGCTTTGCCACCTACCAGAACCGGGAAGTCAAAACCCCGGCAGACCTGGCGCTGGAGGATGCGCTGCAACAGCGCTACAACGAATACGTGAATAATGGCGTCAGGCCGATGCTCGAAGCGGTGAAAGCCGGTCGCTACGATGATGTCGTCAGCCTCGAATGGAAAGTCGTTCGCAAGCTGGATTTGGCCTATAACGATGTGTTGCTAAAAGTGGTCGCTATCCGCACCCAGCGCGCCGAAGCGCTCAATAGCGAAGCGCAGCAAGAGTCGGTATTTGGCTATAGCGTAATGGCGGTAAGTTTTGTGGTGGCGGTGCTGGTTTCCCTCTTTACTTATCTGTGCCTGCGTCGGGTGATTATCAATCCTCTGCGCGCCCTGGTTGCGCGCATTGAGCATATTGCCTCCGGCGATCTGACGATGCCGCTGGCACAGTGGGGACGCGGTGAAGTGGGGCAACTGGGCCATTATTTGCAAAATATGCAGCAGTCGCTGGCGCGCACGGTCAGCAATGTACGTCATGGCGTGGAGGCGATTTATCAGGGCATTACCGAGATTTCCGCTGGTAATAGCGATCTCTCCTCTCGTACTGAAGAGCAGGCTTCCGCCCTCGAACAGACGGCCGCCAGTATGGAAGAGTTGACGTCAACCGTGCGCCACAACGCTGAAAATGCCAACCATGCCAGCCAGCTGTCTGGAAATGCGTCTGGCAAGGCGCGTCAGGGGGGCGAACTGGTGGAAGGCGTGGTGAAAACCATGGGTAACATTCACCAGAGCTCGAAGAAAATTTCAGAAATCACCAACATCATCAATGGTATTGCCTTCCAGACCAATATTCTGGCGCTGAACGCTGCGGTGGAAGCGGCGCGAGCCGGTGAGCAAGGGCGCGGTTTTGCCGTCGTTGCCGGGGAAGTGCGTTCACTGGCGCAGCGCAGTGCCCAGGCCGCAAAAGAGATAGAAGGGCTGATTAGCGAATCCGTCACGCTGGTGGAAACCGGGTCGGGTCAGGTTAGCCGCGCCGGGGAAACGATGCAGGATATCGTCAACGCTGTCACCAGCGTGACCGACATCATGGCCGAGATTTCGGTGGCGTCGCAGGAGCAGAGCAAGGGTATCGATCAGGTCGGGCAAGCCATTAATTCCATTGATAACGTCACTCAGCAGAATGCGGCGCTGGTCGAGCAATCTACGGCGGCAGCGGCATCGCTGGCCGAACAAGCCGCTGGATTGAGTGAGGCGGTCTCGGCGTTTCGTATCGATAGCACATCGAATCGTCCGGCGGTCAGTGCGCCAGCGCGCTCGGCACTGGCGAAACCGGCCTCTCTTGGTGCATTACCGGCCGCGAAGAAAGCCAAAAATAACCAGGATGACTGGGAAACCTTTTGATACTGATGTCAGCCACTCGTCATAACCCGTGAGTGAGCGAAAACAGGTGGCTTTGGCGCCACCTGTTTTTTTGCACTGACGTCAGGGGGGCGCCACAAGCAACTCAGTGAGCGATGGCTACATTTGCGTTAATAGATATCTAGCGCTTAGGTTACGCACGGCGACAGAGAACCCTCACGATAATCTGACAACATTGTGCCATACTGAAAACACGGCGTATTGAGTGCCCGTGAGTGTGAGAGCATATTGACGGGCTGATGCCCATTGCGCAGGTCTATTCCATTCAACGTTCATATTATTTCCAGAACGGGTTTTATTGGCGCTATTTAGAGAAAAGAGATGCCTATATCTTAATATGAGAAATGCTTTCTCTTATATTTTCTAACTGGGCAGGGTTGCCAATAACGTATATTTATTCGTGCAGTATATTCATTGAATTATCAGGGAATCGCATGTGTACCGAGTCTGTATACGGATCGGTGCGGTAAGCTTTTCTGCGTGAAGGAGTGAAAAAAATGACGCTGACTGAACGGGCACGAATATTTGCGACAGAAGCCCATGCCGCATGTGGTCAAAAGCGTAAATACACCGGCGAGCCCTATATTGTTCATCCGCAAGCGGTAGTGGGATTGCTGATGTCGATAGGCCCATCGCCAGAGATGATTGCCGCAGCCTGGCTGCATGACACGGTAGAAGATACGCGCGCTACGCTTGCGGATATCGACGCTGCGTTTGGGCCGCAGGTCGCCTCCTATGTGGAAATGCTGACCGATGTGCTCACCCGTAGCACCGGCGGCGAACGTATTCATCGCAAGAATACCAATTTGTTACACAGCGCACAGGCGTGTCCGCAGGCGCAAAGCATCAAGCTGTGCGATTTGATTGATAACAGCCGCAACATTCTGGAGCATGACCCGGTATTCGCCCGTGGCTATATGGTGGAAATGCGCCGGTTATTGGCGGTGCTGAAGCAGGGCGACCCTGGGCTGTATGCCATAGCGACGCGCCAGTGCGAGAGCACGATTTTGCGTATTCACCGCCAACTGGGTGATGAGCAATGGTATCAAACCCTGTGGCAGCAATATGAGGCGCATCTGCCGCTGAGTCGCGTACTGGATAGGGCGCAGGAGTGGGTGTGAGCGGTACGAGAGCGGCGAAGACTCAGCCCACTGCGCGCTTTGGCCCACGCCACACCACGGATAGCGAGCGATTAGCCATGCCCGCCATGACCATCGTTAACCCTGACTGGCTTCAGGGTTAACGGCCAATGCTCCTCAACTGCGTGCAAAACGGGCAATGGCAACCGCTGACTGACGTGGCATCACACAGACCCAGCGCGCCTGTTGCGGTATTGCCGTGGCTGAATGCCGCTTGAGCCTGCGCCAATCGGCTGGCATCGGCTGGCGCTATCGGCGCGACTTTGGCCTGAAACGCCCCGGCGTTGACCGCCGTGAAGGAGAGAAAAACCAGTGACAGCTTGAGTTTCATCATAATCCCCCTGTGAGTCTTGTCCCGGATAGACCCGCCATGTAGCGGATGTTTTTCATACCTTACCTCGTCATTTCTAAGCGTGCTACTAAACCTGGCGTGACCGATAGCGGCCATTATGACTACGTTGATTTTATTTGTTATGTTATAACATAATAAACTTGACGTTGGGAGTAAGGCGTAATGCGGATGTTAACCCCTGCACGCTTAACGGTAACAAACCTGAGTGTGGCCGATAGCGGTGGGCGAACCTTACTAAAAGATATGCATTTTGAGGTGGCAGCGGGGGAGTGTCTTGCGGTTATCGGGCCGAATGGCAGCGGTAAATCGACCCTGTTGCGCGCGCTATTACATGATTTACCCCCCGCTACGGGCTGCGTTTGCCTTAATGAGACGCCGCTATCGCAGTTATCCCGTTTGCACAGAGCAAGACGTATGGCGCTGATGAGCCAGAACGATACGCCCTGCCTGGCATTGACGGTGATGGATTATGTTGCGCTGGGGAGCTTGCCACAAGCCGGTGTGATGCCAATCGTGCAGCAACAGGCGTGGGTTGCAAAGGCGTTGAACGATACCGGTTTGTCTGAACTGCGTAACAGACCGCTGGCCGCGTTGTCAGGCGGTGAGCGGCAGCGGGCATTTTTGGCCCGGGCTCTGGCCCAACGCCCGCAGGTGTTACTGCTCGATGAACCGACCAACCACCTCGATCCGGTCGGGCGTGCCGCGATGCTGGCGCGCGTCAAACGCTGTGGCATGACGGCGATCGCCGTGCTGCATGACCTGTCGCTGGTGGAATCCTTCGCTGACCGGGTGTTGGTGTTGTCTCAGGGGCGTCAGGTGTGTTGGGACGCCCCCGCGCGCGCCCTGGCCAGCGAAAGCCTGTACCCGGTGTTTGGTATCCAGAGTTTTTTGCTAACGCACCCGCAAACCGGCCAGCCTTTACGTTTTTTTGATGTGCCGACGGGCGCATCGTTTTTACCATCAGAGGATCAGCATGAAACAGATTTTTAGTGCTAAACGATTACGTCGCGTGGTCTCGGGCGTCGCCGTGTGGCTGGTGAGCAGCGGCATATTATGGGGGAGCGGCGGTGGCGTTGCGCAGGCTTCGGGGTTCCCTGTCACCGTGCAAAGCTGTGGTAAACCGTTGACCTTCAATCAGGCACCCTCACGCGCCATCATCAATGATTTGAATATGTCTGAAATGGCCTTTGCCCTGAATTTACAGCCGCAGATCGTGGGGCTGACCGGTATCAGCGGCTGGTACAAAATGACGGCGGAGTTTCGTGAGAAAATGGGCCGCATTGCCGAGCTTTCGCCCAAATACCCGTCGCTTGAGACATTGCTGAACGCGAACCCGGATTTCTTTTTCGCCGGCTGGAATTACGGCATGAAAGTGGGCGGTGAAGTAACGCCGCAGACGCTCGCCAGGTATGGCATTCAAACGCTGGTGTTGAGTGAGAGCTGTATTTTTGAAGATAAGCCGCGCCCACGTGCCAGCATGGCATTGCTGTATGACGACATGCTAACGCTTGGCCGTATTTTTGGGCGCGCAGAGCAGGCGCAGGCGTTGGTTGACCAATGGCAGAAGCAACTCGCCGCGCTGCCGAAACCCCCGTCAGGCCAAGCGCCGCAAAAAGTGTTCGTGTATGACTCCGGCGAAGACAAACCCTTCACCAGCGGTGTGTATGCCATGCCGACGGCGATTATCGAAGCCGCCGGTGGGCGCAATGTGATGGAAACCATGCAGGCGAGCTGGGCGACCACCTCGTGGGAAACAGTCTCTGCTGCGGAGCCGGATGTGATTATCCTGCTGGATTACCAAAACGGCGGCGGTGCGGCGGCGTTACAGCACTTTCTGCAAGTGCATCCGTTGATGAAATATACCCCGGCGGTACAGCACCAGCGCTACCTGAGATTGCAGTATGCTGAACTGACGCCGGGGCCCGCCAATATTCGCGCCATTGAGAAGCTCTCCCGCGTGCTCTACCCGGATACGCCTTCTTCATGAGCCAGCCCGAGAACCAACAGCGCAAATGGCCGATGATGCCGCGATATTACCTGCTGTCTACGGTGTTGTTGCTGGCCCTGCTGATAGGCGTGATGGGGCTCAGTACCGCAATTGGCGCTATCCATATTCCGTTGGCGCAGGTCGCCGCAGCGCTCATTCCCCATGACGGCAGCGTGCCGGAGAGCGTGCGGCGTATTGTGGTGGAATTACGCCTGCCGCGCACCTTACTGGCGGCGCTTACCGGCGCGGGTCTGGCGATTGTCGGCGCATTGCTGCAAACCACCACCCGCAATGATCTGGCTGACCCGTTCCTGTTTGGCCTCTCTTCCGGCGCGTCTGCCGGTGCGGTGCTGGTGATAACCCGCTTTGGCGAATGGTTTGGCCCGTTCACATTGCCGGTGGCGGCGTTTGTTGGCGGGATCTGTTCCGCTATGTCGGTGATGCTGCTGTTCTTTTTGCGGCGAGGTCGGCAGGCCGAGCATTTGGTGATGTGCGGGCTGGCGATTTCATTTCTGTTTGGCGCTGTTACCAGTTATCTGGTGTTCTCCGGCGACCAGCGCGCCGCCAGTTCGGTACTGTTTTGGTCATTGGGCGGACTTGGCATGGCGCGTTGGGACAATTTAGCGCTGGCGCTGTGCAGTCTATTGCTGCTGGTTGCGCTGGTGGTAACGCGCTGGCGAGCGCTCGACAGCTTGCTGGCCGGTGAGCAAACCGCGCTCTCGATGGGGGTACACGTTAACCGCCTGCGCATTGAAGTATTTATGGTGTGTGCGCTTGCTACCGCGCTCTTCGTCTCGCTAACAGGGGTAATTGGTTTCGTCGGGCTGATGGTGCCGCATCTGTGCCGACCGCTCGCTGGGGTACGTCATCTCAAACTTGTTCCGCTATGTGGGGTATTGGGCGCTATTTTACTGTGTGGCGGCGACACCCTCAGCCGGGTGCTGCTGCCTGCTCAGGAGCTACCGGTTGGTATTGTCACTGCGGGGCTTGGTGGGATGTTTGTCATCAGCCTGCTGGCAAAACGTTAGGTATCGCTTATTGATTCGATACGGACAACGCATTAGCGACACCAGTCACATTTCTGTACCTTACAACCCAAGCCAAACACATTGGAACACATGAGGAAACAGTGATGTCCGTTATTAATACTAAAGTTAAACCCCGTTTAAAAATCAGGCCTTCAAAGAGGGTCAGTTCATCGAAGTGACCGAGCAGAACATCGAAGGCAAATGGAGCGTGTTCTTCTTCTACCCGGCTGACTTTACGTTCGTCTGCCCGACTGAACTGGGCGATGTAGCGGATTATTACGACGAGTTCCAGAAAATCGGCGTAGATATCTACTCTGTCTCCACCGATACCCACTTTACCCACAAAGCCTGGCACAGCAGTTCTGACACCATCGCTAAGATCAAATACGCGATGATTGGCGACCCGACTGGCGCGCTGACCCGCAACTTCGAAAACATGCGCGAAGATCAAGGCCTGGCTGACCGTGGTACGTTTATCGTTGACCCGCAAGGCATCATTCAGGCGGTAGAAATTACAGCCGAAGGCATTGGCCGTGACGCATCCGACCTGTTGCGCAAAGTAAAAGCCGCTCAGTACGTGGCCTCTCACCCTGGTGAAGTGTGCCCGGCAAAATGGAAAGAAGGCGATGCCACACTGGCTCCGTCTTTGGATCTGGTTGGCAAAATCTAACGTTCTCGTTTCCCCAGCGCTTCAATTCGTTTATCGGGTGCGTTGCACCCGATTTTTTACGCCAACGCCAAGGATATTCTATGCTCGACAATACTATGCAACTCCAGCTGAAAGCTTACCTGGAAAAATTGACTAAGCCGGTTGAGCTGGTGGCGACGCTAGACGATTCAGCCAAATCAGCGGAAGTTCGGACGCTGCTGACGGAAATTGCCGGTTTATCTGACAAGGTCAGTTTCTTTGAAAATAATGACTTACCGGTACGCAAACCCTCTTTTCTGGTAACAAACCCCGGTTCGGCCAGCGGCCCGCGTTTTGCTGGCGCACCGATGGGGCACGAATTTACCTCGCTGGTGCTGGCACTGCTCCAGACCGGTGGGCATCCGTCCAAAGAGGCGCAGGAACTGCTCGAGCAAATCCGTGACCTGGACGGTAAGTTCCATTTCGAAACCTATTACTCGCTGACCTGCCACAACTGCCCGGATGTGGTGCAGGCGCTGAATTTAATGGCCATCCTGAACCCGAATGTGACCCACACCGCGATTGACGGCGGCGTATTTCAGGATGAGATCAAAGACCGCAATATCATGGGCGTTCCCACGGTATTCCTGAACGGCGAACATTTCAGCCAGGGCCGCATGAGCCTGGCGGAAATCGTCGGTAAAATCGATACCGGCGCGACCGCTCGCGTTGTCGATAAGCTCAACAGCCGTCCGGTGTACGATGTGCTGATCGTCGGCAGTGGCCCGGCAGGGGCGGCAGCCGCCGTATATGCGGCCCGTAAAGGCATTCGCACCGGTTTGATGGGCGAGCGTTTTGGCGGCCAGATCCTCGATACTGTTGATATTGAAAACTACATTTCTGTGCCGAAAACCGAAGGCGCGAAGCTGGCTGGCGCGTTGAAAAGCCATGTTGATGATTACGACGTGGATGTCATTGATGTGCAAAGCGCGCAAAAACTGATCCCGGCGACGCAACCCGGCCAGCCGCACCAGATTGAAACGGCCTCTGGCGCGGTGCTGAAGTCGCGCAGCGTTATCATTGCCACTGGCGCACGCTGGCGCAACATGAGCGTGCCGGGTGAAGATCAATACCGTACTCGTGGTGTGACCTATTGCCCACACTGCGATGGCCCGCTGTTTAAAGGCAAACATGTCGCGGTGATAGGCGGTGGTAACTCCGGCGTGGAAGCCGCCATCGACCTGGCCGGTGTGGTGAAACATGTCACCTTGCTGGAGTTTGCACCCGAACTGAAAGCGGATTCGGTATTGCAGCAAAAACTGCGTAGCCTGCCGAATGTCGATGTAATTGTGAATGCGCAGACTACTGAAGTGCTGGGCGACGGCCAGAAAGTGACCGGTCTGGAATATAAAGACCGCCTCACCGAGAGCGTCCATAAGCTGGCGCTGGAAGGGATTTTCGTGCAAATCGGCCTGTTGCCGAACACCGGTTGGCTGGAAGGTGCGCTGGAGCGTAACCGTATCGGCGAAATCGTTATCGATGCGAAGTGTGAAACCAGCGTGAAAGGGGTGTTTGCTGCCGGAGACTGCACGACGGTGCCCTATAAACAGATTATTATCGCGACCGGCGAAGGCGCGAAAGCGTCACTGAGCGCGTTCGATTACCTGATAAGAACGCAGTAAGCAATGGCGTGCGCCTGCGGTTAAGGCCGGATAATACCGGCGATGACGGCAGGCTCGCCAATACGATTGTCATGATTTCTTTCATTATTTTCCCTCATGCTTCACCTGCTCGCTTGTGGTTATCTACCCCCTTGAATGTGTCTAAAGGGGGTTTTTTTATTGCGCGAGTCAGCACCGCCGGGCCATGTGGCGCGGTGCTGTTTGGAATATATGTCGGCGCATCTGGTCGGTTTAACACGGCGGCCAGGCGGTGAAGCCGCGTTAATGTGCGATTGCTCACGCCTATTCACCCACCATATTTTCCAGCCGTAGCAACGTAATCTGGCGCAACTGCTCCAGCGCTTCTGCGGTTTCCTGCTGTTCGCTGTTTTGTAGCCGCCGATGCAGAATATGCAAAATTTCTTCACCACTGCGGCCTTTGGCCAGAATTAAAAACACCCGGCCAAAGCGCGATTCATAGCGGGCATTCGCGCAGCGCAGCGCCTGCGCCAGGGAATAATTATCGTGTTGCCCGGCTTGCTGCTGGTGCGAGAGCGAGCCTGGGCTGGTGTCGCCGATACGCGGATGATCACGCAATGCCAACGCGAGCTCTTCACCCTGCCAGCCTCGGGTCGCTTGCAATCCGGCGGCCAGCAGCGCAGCCCGATTGCCGTAAGGGCGACCGGCGGTAACGTGTTTTGCAAATCCGGGCAGCGCCACGCAGGGTGCCAATAGCGCCACGGCGTCACTGACACTGAGCTGGTTAAACTGTTCCAACGTGATCATGTTCTCTCCTTGTTCGGTTGCCTGAATACTTCGGTTGCCTGAATACAATGGGGTATCGCTCCCTGCTATTCCCCGGTTTTGCAGGATAAGCTTTCGTCTTTCTGGACGGGCGCGCCATCATCTGCTCGCTTGTTATTTCCTAGCAACTAGCATGCCAGTAGTCGCTTGAGCCGCAGCACAGAAACGGGTGTAGCCATAACGGGTGTAGCCATAACAGGTGTAGCTATCGGCATACAGCTGACACATTCTGGCGCGTCGCCTTGCTCTGCTATGGTGCAATGACCCCGGCAGAATGGGGCGGTGGAAGGGGCATCATCGTATTGAGTGGTGAGCATTTACTCACTTTTGGGGGGCACCTGTCAGCACACCCGCTTGCAAACGGGCGTGATGGCGATGACTGCACCACTTTTCTTTTCGACGTGTTTTCCCTCTCGGGCATCGTGCGCCCATGCTGGCGGGTTTCACGCGATTGGTGTTGATGGATGCTGCGGATATCGTCAGTGGAGGGCGGAGAGGCCCGGTTACAAGCCTCTCTGAGCGATGGTGGGTACTTACATTTATGCGCTGGCGTGGCGCGATGCTCACCGTCGCGTCAGTGGTTCCCGGCAGACTGGCGCAACAAGCGCAAACCGTTGCCGACCACCAGCAGGCTAGCGCCGACATCGGCAAACACCGCCATCCACATGGTGCCCATACCCAGCAGCGTCAGCGCCAGAAACAGCGCTTTGATACCGAGCGCCAGCGCGATGTTTTGTATCAGAATGGCGCGCGTCGCCGTTGATATACGCACAAATTCGGGGATTTTGCGCAAATCATCATTCATCAACGCGACATCCGCCGTTTCAATGGCGCTGCCAGTGCCCATCGCGCCCATAGCAAAACCAATATCGGCGCGGGCCAGCGCCGGGGTGTCGTTAATGCCATCACCCACCATTCCGGCCATGCCCTGCGCACACAGCCGCTCAATGTGCGCAAGCTTGTCTTGTGGTAACAGATTACCGTGCGCCTCATCGACGCCAACCTGCCGGGCGATCGCCTTCGCCACCGTGGTGTTATCACCGGTCAGCATCAGTGTACGAACCCCTAACTGATGCAGCTCGCTGATTGCTTGTTGGCTGGAGGGCTTCACGCTATCCGCCACGGTGATGATAGCCAGCACACGCTCGGTATTACCGAATGCCAGCGTGGTGTTACCGGCCTGCTCCAGGGTGGCAAATTGGCCTGTTAAGGCCTCAGCGGTCTCCTCTCCCAGCCATTCACGCGCCAGACGCAGGTTGCCGAGGAAATAGCGCTGGTTCTCCAGCGTGCCGATGACGCCTTGCCCGGCAACGGCACTGAAGGTTGTCACCGCCAGTAAGTCGGTGGCGGCGCTGGCGGCAGCCTCGGCAATCGCGCGTGATACCGGATGGTCAGAGCGTGCCGCCAGGCTTGCCGCTAACTGGCGGTAGCGGGCAGCTTCTGTCTCATTGAGGGGATAAAACCCGGTTTGTACCGGTTTGCCCTGCGTCAGCGTGCCGGTTTTATCCAGCGCCAGCCAGCGCAGCGCATGGCCTTTCTCCAAAAAGGCCCCTCCTTTAACCAAAATACCGCGTCGCGCCGCCGCCGCCAGCCCGCTGACAATCGTCACCGGCGTTGAGATAACCAGCGCACAGGGGCAGGCAATGACCAGCAGCACCAGTGCCTTGTAAATCCACGCCAGCCATTCACCGGCACCAAATAGCGGCGGCAACGTTGCCACCAGCAGGGCGGCGGCAAACACCAGCGGCGTATAGAAACGGGCAAACTGGTCAACGAAACGCTGCGTCGGGGCTTTGGCACCTTGAGCCTGCTCGACGGCGTGAATAATGCGCGCGAGCGTGGTGTCATTGGCAGCGGCCGTCACCCGATACTCAAATGCGCCATTTTCATTAATGGTGCCAGCAAAAACCGGGTCGCCAACGCCTTTGTCCACCGGCAGGCTTTCACCGGTAATCGGCGCCTGATTAACGGCAGACTGGCCGCTGATGATGTCGCCATCGAGCGCGATACGCTCGCCGGGGCGCACCCGCACAATACTGCCCGGCGTTATCTGGCGTGCGTCGATATCCACCCAGCGTCCATCCGGCTGTTGCACGGTGGCGCTCTGCGGTGCCAGGTTCATTAGCCCGGCAATGGCGTTGCGTGCCCGGTCAAGGGAGCGGGCTTCAATGCGCTCGGCCAGCGTAAATAGCACCATCACCATAGCGGCTTCCGGCCATTGTTGCAGAATAAGCGCACCGGTGACGGCAATGCTCATCAGGGCGTTGATATTCAGGTTGCCGGTACGCAATGCGACCCAGCCTTTGCGGTAGGTATCAATACCGCTCAGGGCCACGGCGATAATGGCAAGCGCGGCCGCCCACCAGACCGGCCACTGCATCCAGTCCACCACTTCCGCCAGCGCGGCGATAGTGATTGCTAACGTGAGCGGCCACCAGGCTTTTTTCTCAACCGGCGGCATGGCGTGCGCGCCCTGCGGTTGGTGAATTTCAGGCTCGAAGCCAACGGCACGGACAGCCGCCAGCACTTCGTCTAACGCATCATGGCGGTGGGTAACGGTCATGACCCGCTGCATCAGGTTAAATTCCATTGCCTTGACCGGCGCTAATCCGCCCAGTTTCTTACGTAATAGCGCCTCTTCAGTTGGGCAATCCATCTGCATGATCCGAATCGGGGTACGCTGCCAGTCACCGTCACGCTGCGCCTGGGTTAATGTTTCAAGCGCATCGCTGGAACCGTGATGGCAGCAAGCTGCGTGTGCAGTTAGGTGCGAAGCGGGCGATACCGCGCGTATCTTTGGGCTTCGCAGCGCACGACCGGGTTGACTCGCCGCAATGGGTTTGAGCGACTGTAGTGGGCGATGAGCATATTTTTCTGCCATGGTTGCATCCTGTTCGATGTTTTGCTGTAGTAAAAACCCTGTAGCGGCTACAGGGTCAAGAGGGCATCACATGAAAATTGGCGATCTGGCAAAACTCACGCACACCACCCCGGAAACCATCCGTTTTTACGAGAAAAAAGGGCTACTTCCCGCGCCTCATCGCACCGAGGGCAATTACCGCCACTATGCTGCACAGCATGTTGAGCGGCTGCGGTTTATCCGCAACTGCCGCTCGCTAGACATGAACCACGATGAAATTCGTGAACTGCTCGCGTTAGGCGAACAGCCCGCCGCCAGTTGCCAGGGCGTCAATAACCTGCTGGAAGAACACATCGGGCATGTGGAGGTGCGCATCGCACAATTACAACAGCTCAAGGCGCAACTGGCAGCGTTACGTCAACGCTGCCAGTCTGTGCAATCCGTTGATGATTGCGGCATTTTGCAGGGCATTTCAACGCTGGAACTGGACGGGGAAGACACCTCTCACACGCATCTTTGATGGGGCGCAAGAAACGGAGGGTCTACAGTTGGAGTGAACACATCAAAAACAGGCAATGACACTTCCTCATTCTGTTGCGGTGTGGCGTCTATGGATAACGGGCTAAAACTGTTGGCGTATTACTGATTGGCTTCCAGTGCTGTAGCAACGAATGCTGCTCCCGGACGCTTTCGCGGCAATATGCCCGATCCAATCCCGGTTGTTGTGCTGGGGCGTCTGGCAGTAGATACATCATTACATGGTCAGGGCGTTGATCGGGCGTTGGTACGGGATGCCGGGCTGCGTGTGGGATTTGAGCCTTCGCTAATTGACCCGATGATGCTGATGGTGACGTTGGAGGATTTGCCGGGGAGTTTATCTATTTGAAATTGATGCTGTGCAAGTGAATATCGAAAAATGAATGGTTCATTGTACCTGGATGCTCATACAACCTGAAAAGCAAAAACCCGCCTTGTGGGCGGGTTCTTTGAATAAGTGGTGCCCGGACTCGGAATCATTCAGTTTTCTATTAAGTTGAAATGTAGCATAAATATTAATCGCTCTAGTTGTCAAGACCCGTGGGTTGACCCGTATTTTTATAGATAGATCAGATTGATGGACCACATACGATGAAAGTTCTCGGTTCGTTCCTGCGATTCCTTATGATGCTAATAAATCATAATGATATTATCCAGCTTCAACTGACTTTAGAGTCGTGATGGACTGGGGTTTAGTTAATCTGGTTTTGTGCATAGTGGTCTAATCTCAGAGAATAATTACTTTGAAGGGGAAGCTTTAAAAGCTAATTATTCATTTTATGGGGATACTTGCAGACTAGGTTGTGGGACACAAACATAATACTTTTCTATCGCAGGCTATTTTTCCTCCGTAACACTTGTATCCATAAGAGGTATTGCACTGGTTCATTTGAATCGCTAATGAAACCAGAGAGATAATTTTGGCTAATGACATCTATGAGAAATTTGGTACAGCGATCTTGTTCACAGTTCTAAACACTGCATAACCTTAGCATTACTGAATCCAAATCATTGCTTTACTATGATTTTTAAGATATTCATATTGTAGCTGAAAAAGCTAATTTGCTATCACTATAGCATAATATTTAAAAATTAAACTCAATCTGAGAATTCATATTAGTTTAATATGATTAACCTTTTGTGAACTTTAAAGGAGCTTTAGATGGCTTTCGATGCGTCTCCTTCATGGAGCGGCTTCAACTACCAAGGCAAGGTTGCTATCTATCACACTTTAACACTTATCAATCAGCAGCCTGTAGATACAGATTTTTCAAATTGGAGCTTAATGCTCGAGGTGTAGTGGCACACTAAATTTGGCCACCTGAATAGAGGTGATATCATCGCCTCATAGTCAAAAACAGGTGACATTATGACCGGACGTAACAGACGCAATTTTAGCCCTGAGTTTCGCCTTGAAGCTGCCCAGCTTGTACTCGATCAGCATTACACTGTTGCCGCCGCTGCCACGGCAATGAATGTCGGCAAATCCACGATGGATAAGTGGGTCCGCCAGTTGAAAGAAGAACGAGCGGGAAAATCACCCATAGCTTCACCCATGACACCTGAGCAGATTGAAATACGCGAGCTGAAGAAAAGACTTCAACGTGTTGAAATGGAAAGGGATATATTAAAAAAGGCTACCGCGCTCTTGATGTCAGACTCCCTGAACAATTCTCATTAGTTGAGAAACTCAGGGCGCGGTTTCCCGTTGCCGTTATGTGCAATGTGTTTGGGGTTCATCGCAGCAGCTATAAATACTGGCGGCAACCAAAGAAGCCTGATGCCACACACGTGGTATTACTCAGTCTTGTTCGTGAAAGCTATCGCGAAAGTCATGGTTCTGCAGGTGCACGTAATATTGCCGCGAGGGTCACAACCAAAGGCGTAAAACTGAGTCGCTGGCGGGCAACAAAGCTGATGAAAGCACTTAATCTCATCAGTTGTCAGCAGCCCGGCCATCGATATAAGAAGGCGTCTAAGGAGCACGTAGAGATCCCCAACTATCTTGAGCGCCAGTTTGCAGTAACAGAACCTAATCAGGTCTGGTGTGGTGATGTGACGTATATCTGGACAGGTAAACGTTGGGCTTATTTAGCCGTTGTGCTTGATTTGTTTTCTCGTAAACCAGTTGGCTGGGCGATGTCATTTTTCCCGGACTCTGCATTGACAACGAAAGCGCTGTCCATGGCCTGGGAAGCGCGAGGAAAACCCTCTAATTTGCTGTATCACTCGGATCAAGGTAGCCACTATACCAGCAGAAATTTCAGACAATTACTGTGGAGATATCAGATAAAGCAAAGCCTGAGTCGCCGGGGGAATTGCTGGGATAACAGCCCGATGGAACGTTTTTTTAGAAGCCTGAAAACAGAGTGGGTGCCGAATAATGGATACGCCAACTTTAGTGAAGCCAGCGCAGCGATAACGAACTACATCACGGAATATTACAGCCAGCTCAGACCCCATCAATATAATGGTGGTTTGACGCCGAATGAATCAGAACGATTGTTCTGGAAAAACTCTAACGCTGTGGCCAGTTTTTGTTGACCACTACAAGGATACTGAAGACTTTGAAATTATTGAAAATGATATCTCAAAGTCATTACATCAAGTAAAAGCATATAATTCGGCAAGTTACAGCAAGTACTCGGATGCACTATTAGAAATAACTCTCGAGTTATATAAGAAAAACAATGCTTTTGGTTTTATTCATACATGGAAGAAAATTGGTTGTAAAGGTACGTTCGCCAATTTAATCGAATCACTTAAAGATGATTTAAGAGTATTATTGTCTGAATATAATTCCATGCCTCGTGATGGAAGAACTCTGATTGAAAAGGCAGTGTCGGCGGAAAATGGTATACCAAAAACTGCCTCTATTCTACGTACTGCATTTCAAGGAAAAACAGCGGATGAAATTTATTTGATACTTGATTCAATACATAATGAATCTAATGACTCCCTTACTAGGCTTAAAACTTACATATATGACGATGGAAATGATTTTTGCGAGTTATCATTAATAAATACGAAGATTGAGGTAGAGATTAAAAAAGCATTAGAGTTAAGAGGTAAGCCTGCCACTGGAAAACAAATAACCAGTACATTCCATTTTTTTCTTGGAATGATGGATGAATATATAACCATTAGACACAAACAAAAACAACAGGATGAAAAAATAAAGATAAGTTTTTTTGAGGTTTTGCAGTCACTTATTCAAGATCGTGAAGAAATCAGTAGCGAATATCTGGCATTTCAATTTAAAGATTTTTTTGCTAGGAAAATAGATGAGTATATGTCTGATGAAGATGATTACAGTCTACCAGCTGATGGGGAAATATGTAATCTCAGTTCAGCGAGAAATTATTTACTCTCGTTAAGTCCACAGGAACTGTGGTCTTATTATCGTAGTTTTTCACCGCATACTTATCTCGAACATGCATCTAACATCGAAAATGCTTTTTGTGTAGATGAAAATGGTATTAGATATGTTTTAGTTAAAATATTATATTCGATGAATCATGGACGTTCATCATGTGATATACATAAGTTCAAGTTCACATATCGAACCTCGCCTTTACCGAAGGGGAATTATTTACCCACAACTATTGTTGCTGGCATGATTTCTGCTGAAAGAATTGCGAGAAGAATAATAGAGAACCCAGGCGTAAATGAGTTATTATATGAAATAGGAAATATTATATATAATGGGACGGAAGTTTATGAATTTTCACCGACATTAGATTTAAATTCACAAGCTCCATTAGAATTCGACTCGGTTATAAGGGAGAAGCATGTAGAGCCGCTAAAATTAATTAAATTGATACCTATTCAAACTGCAAAGGATGCGTTGTTATGATAATAGAAATTATAGAAAATATCTTTTTGAGTAATCAATATAAGAGGTTGGAATTTAATACATCTCATAGTAATGAATTGTTTTATATATTCTACCCAGAAGAGTCAACGGAGAGAGAGGAGTATTTTGTTTTACTGCAATCATTGAATCAATCCAATGATGAAATGAAATTAATTTTAGAGGAAAAAGCACAGTTATTATTTGAGGAAATCATAGGCTCAGATAAGGTTGAACGATTTTTTGAGAAAAACTGTACATTAATAATTTGTCAAAATGATAACGATATTGACCGGCTAACAGCTTTAAGAATTGAAGAAGATCTTTATAATTTCAAAAAGAATGTAATTGCGTATACAGATTCAGAACTCGAGGATTTGGTGAAATACCTAGAGGTGAGAAGTATAAATAAACTCTCAAATAGAGTATTGAATGATGTAATTAATGAGCATGATGGGGAATCATTTATATCTTTCAAAAACTCAAGTGTGAATGCCTCTAACTATTATTCATTAATAGTGAAATTATTTCTTAAACTTCCTTTTTTGACTTACTCCATTGAAGAAAAGGAATTAATAGATTTGAATGGGGAGATTGAAAATAAATTAACTCAACATCAGAAATATATTTTTAAAAAATTAATTTCTAATGAATCTGAATGGACTGATAATAACATTCATGATTTGGTTGTAGTTACGTGGGGGAAGCAAGGTGATTAAGTTAAAAAAGGTTACCCTAGAGAATTTTAAAGTATTTGATGGAAACGCGTATAGCATTAATTTTAATGACAATAATCTTATTTTACTTGATGGTCCAAATGGATACGGTAAAACCTCTGTTTTTGATGCAATTGAACTGGGGTTGACTGGAAATATTTCTAGGTTGACTTCACTGGAAAATAGACAGAATCCTACAGATGTAGTTGTAGCACATAACGGGGCTAATGAGGTTGAGGTTACTCTTGAGTTTGATGATGAAGAAGGAAAAACCAAAGTATTTCGAAGGAAATTAAAAAATAAAATCCCCAATAGTTCTAAGAAGATATCCAAGTTTACCGAGCTTTGGGAGTTGTATGAAATTATTGAAGGAAATGCAATACCTTTATCTGAAAGTGATTTAAATAAATATTTTTGTAGTAATGATTTTTCACGTGACTTTCTCTTGTTCCATTATGTTCAACAAGAAGAAACATCAAGATTTCTAAAAAACAATACTGAAGTGCAAAGAGCCGAAGAACTAGCGAGATTATTTGGAAATACTAAAGACTCTGAGCAGAATTTAAATAAATTAAGCGGAGTGTTAGGTAAACTATCTTCAGCTAAAAGAAATATTTCCACACAGATAGACGATATAAAAAAGTTATATAAAATTGATAACGATGTGAGTACATTAATTGGAGGGAGTGAGTCTCACTTTCATATATTTCCATGGTTGGTTGAAACTTCAGATTACCCATTCTGGGATGCAAGTTCGATACCTGAGTTCAATCAGGAAAAACTCAATATTATCTTGCAAGAGGTTAATAGCATAAAAGAATTAGTCAAATATCGCAACTTTTTTATTCGGGGTCGTACGATAAAAATTGCAGCATCACAAAAGGAACTAATTAGTTTATATGTTGGATATTTTAATGCGGTATCTAATTATGAATTTTATATGGAAAAGCAAATTTCTTACGAATTTGTGAAATCTTCATTAGAAGCTCTACAGAGCTTAGATATTGAAAGAATAAAAAATAATGTCAACTTTGAAAAATTATTTTCAATATTGTCAATTGAAGAACTTGTGATTTTTGAAACTGCTTTGTCTATGCTTGAAAAAGAGAATAATAAGAGTAAAGGTTTGAGTACTGTTTATTCTGAAATAATTAAGCATCATGATGTTATGTCTAAATATGTACATCATTTACCAGAAGAAAGCTCTTGTTTACTTTGCGGTCACGACTATCAAACTCATTCATCTCTTACTCATGCTATATCAGAAAATGCAAAGTTAATCAGAACAGAACTCTCTGATCAGGAAAAACTGTTGGTTCAATCACGAGATCTTTTTAATAAAAATCATTTACAGCCATTAATTAAAATTTGTAGTGCCTATATTACCCAGCAAGTATGCTTTAGTTCTGAGGATTTGATTGAGCTCAATAAAGCAAACTCGACTAAGTCTAGATTTGAGAAACTAAGGAATTGGCTTGACTCTGAAGGGATCGAACATGAAGATTTGTTGATTCATGATTACCCAATAAATGGTCAGCAGATTAATCTCAATTCAGTTGCTGAAGTATTAATGTCTAGAATTCTTGCATTGATCAGTAATGTTCCAGAAAGTTATTATGAGGCCGATGGAGATGGAGTTTTTGAACGGATTTACAGAGAGTATTTCAACAGCAATCAAGAATTTTTATTGAAAATAGATATCCAGAACTTAGAAAAGAAAGAGCGTTATATAAAAGGTTTGTATTTTGATTCATTACGTATCGTTATTGATGAACTAAAAGTACTTAAAGATAGAATGGATGATATAGAACGAGCTTTCAATGACGTTAGTGATATTATTGATATTGTTAGGAGTCAAATAAGGAGGTATCGAAAGAGATTGATAACAGATATTGAAATTCCATTTTACATTTACTCTGGAAAAATACTCCAAACGCATCAGGCAGGTATTGGGAAAGGGATTTTTATTAAAGATCCAACTGGTGAGGATGAACTTAAGAATGTAAGGTTCGTATCAAATTGGAATAGTGATCATGATGTTATTAACACAATGAGTTCTGGGCAAATATCAACTATTGTGATCGCACTGACTCTGGCGATAAATAAAACTTACTGTAATGCTCTTTCAAGTATATTTATAGATGACCCCGTTCAGACAATGGATGACATCAATATGACATCTTTAATTGAACTACTAAGAAACGATTTCAAAGGAAAACAACTGATTCTCTCCACCCATGAAGACAAAGTTTCTAGATATTTTACATACAAATATCTTAAACATGGTGAAAACGTGAAAATTGTTAACCTCATGCAAAGAAAGGAATATATACCAGGAAATAATTACATCTATAGGAAAATGAAATAGTTTGGTAAATGTATTGTTATAAAGTGGGTTGTCATTAAAGGTAACCCACTTTATACATAATGGTTTGACACTGTAAGTAGCCGCTTAAATTAACAATTCACTTTTAGGCAATTTTCAGCATATCCATGCTGTGGATAGTGCTATGTAAACACTCTAAATCCCCCAAAACATAAGATTAATAGCATCCTTGATCTCATCCGCGTAGTCGCCAAGATCCGCAATAACTTCACCAATAACTTCAACGGGAACGCTCGATAATTCAGTCGTCATCAGCCGATAATCTTCGCCGTCGATGCTAATCAGAGGGAACAATGTTTTATTCACTTTCTCGGATAGGCGATGTGATTCGATAAGCGGGATGACCATGCGCCGCTTCGGTGTCTCGACAATATCACTTTGTACATCAACAAGCATTGTGTAGTGACTGGCGCGTTTATATTCATAAACAATGAATTGCATGATCACCAGTTCCTGTTTTCATCCGCAAAGGAGCCATGCTGTGCGATAAATCGGGCGACTTCTTCCATCCCTTCGCGGTTTTCCTTCTTCCACTCCTCAGCCTTGATGCGGCGGGCTTCTTTGCCAATGGCATCATTCACCAGCCCGGAAATGTTGACTCCGGCAGCACTCAGAACCTGATAATTGTCTTTGTCCACGGTAACGCTGACGCGGTGTTTCATGATAGTGCTCCTCTTCTATGCATACTTTCAGTATATACCCCGCATTTTTGTTCAGCAATTAGCCAAAATTCAATGCCAACTTACTCGACGCCTCAAAACGTATAAACCTGAAAAACGTGTCGGTGCTGCACTTCCAGCGGGATTCGCGATGACGTGTTTGATGCTATTGAACAGCAGTTTAATAGCCCGCTTTTTCTGCGGGTCTGGCATGATGTAGAAAACATAAGTGCAGTGCTGCTGAGTGCGCATCAGTAAATGGCTGGTGATAATTGAAAGGTAAGCGAGTTTTGGTTGGCAGGTAGTATCGGTTTCAGTCGCAATTGCTGCGTTAACACGTAATGGGCTTCAAAGAAGCGAGTCATCGAACGGTGTTCGATGGAGAGTCCGCAAGCTGAAAAGCAAAAAACCAGCCTGTAGGCTGGTTTTTCTAAATATGGTGCCCGGACTCGGAATCGAACCAAGGACACGGGGATTTTCAATCCCCTGCTCTACCGACTGAGCTATCCGGGCAACGGGGCGCATTAAACCGGATTCAGGCGATCTCGTCAACGTGAATTCGTTGGTTTATGGTGAGTTTGCCTGCTTTTTCGGCATTCCTGCATTTTTTGCGTAAATAATCGGCGCTTGCCGTTCATTAATGTGTGAGTATTGTGCTGATGGCTATGCCAGCGCGCCATGTTTACGGCACAGTGCCATGTGCAAGATATCTTCAGCGAGCCGTTTCGCCACCTCCACGTCGGACAACTGGCGTTTTACCAGCAACCGACTCAGGCAGCCTTCCAGTACCAGCTCTAACTGTTGCGCCACCATGTCGGCGTCATCGGTTTGCAGTTCGTCGAGTAATGCCCGGGTGTATTGAAAAGAGGCCTGCTTTTGCTGTTCGGCAAGCTGGTGGATAGGATGCGTCGGGTCAGGGTAGGCACTACAGGCGGCAATAAACAGGCAGCCGGGAAAGCGTTGTTGGCGCACGGCGTCCTGCAAGCGCTGATAGCGTATCAGGAGCTTTTGCCGGGGGTTGAGTTGAGGGTCAAGTTGCACCTGTTTGCGCCAGGTACTAATTTGCTGGCTGTGGTAGCGCAGGCAATCGTAGAGCAAAGCATCGCGATCGGGCCAGAACGGGGTTAAGGCCTCCATACTGATGCCCAGTTGCTGCGCCAGCTTCTCGGCGGTGATGTTGGCAAAACCGCTTTGTTCCAGCAACACCAGCGCCTGTTCCAGTACCTGTTCCCGTTGCATGATGTGTCTCCCGTGTTGCCTGTATTGCAGGCTTGATTGGTCGATAGCGCTTGCTCAAGCGGCCAGCCGCGATGCTGTGCCGGCAGATGCTATACCGGTTGATGCTATATCGGCAGATGCTATCGCGGCAATTGTTTGAGATGAGATGAAAACGTCGCCGCATCCATCAAACCGGTTATCCGTGAGCCAGGAATTTCGCGCCCGCTGGCATCAAAAAACAGAATAGACGGTAATCCTAAAACCTGTAAGTGCTGCAACAGCGCCCGTTGTGTGTCGTTGTTGGCGGTGACATCGGCTTGCAGCCGCTGTAGCGCCATGAGTGATGCCTGCACTCCGCTATCGCTAAAGGTATATTTTTCAAACTCTTTGCAGGCCACACACCAGTCAGCATAGAGATCGAGCATGGTGATGCGCCCCTCGCTACGTGCCAGCGCATTGCTCAGTTCACCGAGCGAGCCAACGCGGGTGAATGACAACCGGGCTGATGCCGACGTGTCCGGCACAGCGGGGCCAAATACCCAATCTTGCAAAGGGCGTGCCGCCAGCAGCGCGCCCAGAAACAGTAAAATCTGTACCACTCTCATACCGCCGGTATGACTGCGCAGGCTGAGGGCGAACGCCCAGCCGAAAAACGCCACGCCAAGTAACGCCCACATGCGCCATTCCCAGACTTCACCCAGCACGCGTCCCAGCAGGAATACCGGCAGCGCCAGAATGACAAAGCCAAACCCTTCTTTGATGTGGGTCATCCAGGGGCCGCGTTTGGGCAGCAGTCGGTTGCCAAACAGGGTGACACCGACGAGCGGCAGCCCCATTCCCAGCGCATACAAATAGAGGGTGCCGCCGCCAGCCAGCAGGTTGCCGCTTTGCGCGATATACAGTAGTAGCGCACTGAGCGGAGCCGTGGTGCAGGGCGAGCAAATCAGCCCGGCCAGCGCGCCCATGGCAAAGACGCCGATGGCAGACCCACCCTGCTGACGGTTACTCCAGAGCGTGAGCCTGGTTTGCAGGGAAGAGGGCAGTTGCAGGTTATAGAGGCCAAACATGGATAGCGCCAGTGCGACAAACAGCGCAGAAAGCCCAATCAGCACATAAGGGTGTTGCAGGGCCGCCTGAAAGTGCAGGCCCGCTGCCGCGACAATCAGGCCGAGCAGGGTGTAGGACAACGCCATGCCCTGCACATACAGCAGGGTTAACAGCAAGGTACGCGTGGTGGACAAACGCTGACGCTGGCCCAGAATCAACCCCGAAATCAGCGGGTACATCGGTAGTACGCAAGGCGTGAAGGCAACGCCAATACCAATCAACAGAGCCCAAAGCGGAGAGAAGGGGCGCGTTACAGGCTCCACGGAGGGCACCGGTTGGAGGGCCGTTACCGGTGAAGACGCAGCGGCAGAGGTGGATGCGCCGCTGTTGGTCGTGATGGTGGTGGCACTCAGCGGCAGGTCGCGGGTTTCCGGTGGATAGCATAACCCTTTTTCCGCACACCCCTGATAGCGAACCCGGATTGTGGTATCGGCAGGAATGTCACGCAGCGGCACAGCCAGCGTCAGTGACTGGCGGTAGACGTCTACCTTGCCGAAGAACTCATCTTCATGCGCTTCGCCGGGCGGCAAATTGACCGTGCCACCGTCGATAAAAGGGCTTTCCAGTACGATTTGCTGGCGATAAAGGTAGTAGCCGGGGCGAATGAGCCAACTCACGGTGAGAGTATGGTCACGTTGCTGAAAATCCAGCGTAAACGCCTGATCGACAGGAACAAACTGAGACTGACTGGTACGCCCGAACGGGTTTTGTGCCGCAGCCGACGTACTCAGTAGTACGCCAAGACAGAGCATGATTACAGCAAAGATGCGTTGAGCCATGAGAGATAGTCGCTGTCGCCACCCTCGACCGGCAGCACCAAGAGTTCTGGTGTCTGGTAAGGATGCTGTTGTTTCAGGTGAGTCAGCAAGGCGGACTGGTGTTCCCTGTCGCTTTTAAGCAGCAGTTGAATCTCCGTCTGCTGTTCCAGTTTTCCCTCCCAATAGTAGAGAGAGGTTGCCCCCGGCAATAGGGTGACACAGGCAGCCAGTTTTGCGTCTAGCGCTGACTGGGCCAGTTGCCGGGCGCAGGTTTCATCCGGTGCGGTACACAGTACCACCACCGCGTTGTGCGGTGCGGATGGGGGTGTTGAGTCGGACATCGTGACCTCGATAAGGGTAACGGTGAGGACACTATAGCGTGCAAGGCGGGGGATGATAAGGCGGGATCGCCCTGATAGGGTCGATCCCAAAAAACTTTACGATTGGGCATGGAGTCATGCCCGTGCGCCAGAAACGTCAGAGCACCATGTGGCCTATCACAAAACCGAAGGCGACTGACAACGAAATCGCCACTACGCCTGGGATCAAAAACGCATGGTTGAACACATATTTACCGATACGGGTCGAGCCGGTGTCATCCATTTCTACCGCCGCCAGCAGCGTAGGGTAGGTAGGCAGCACAAACAGCGCCGATACGGCAGCAAAGGACGCAATTGCCGTCACCGGGCTGACGCCCAGCAGCAGCGCGGCGGGCATTAATGCTTTCGCTGTTGCCGCCTGTGAATAGAGCAAGGTGGCGGCGAAGAACAAGACGACGGCCAGCATCCACGGGTGGCTTTGTAGCAGTGTACCGGCGGTGCTTTGAATATCGGTGATGTGTGCTTTGACAAAGGTATCACCCAGCCAGGCAACGCCCATTACGCACACGCAGGCGCTCATGCCAGATTTAAAGGTACTGGCGCTGAGAATTTGTGCGGTATCGACGCGACAGGTGAGGCAAATCAGCGTGGCGATAGTCAGCATGAACACCACAATCGCCTCGTTGCGAGGTAACACCGGGTTGTGGATAAGCCCTACGGTGTCGCTGATGGCGGTGGCATACAGCACCACAGCAATGATCCCGATAAGGAACAAGCCGACAGAGCGTTTGGCACCCGGTTTCAGCACCTGCTGGCCTTGGCCGCGTAAGGACACTTCGCCCTTACGCAGGCGTTCCTGATAGATTTCATCATCTTTCAGCTCTTTACCCAAAAAGTTCGTCATGACAGCCGTCAGCAGAATGGCAATCAGCGTACTGGGAATGCAGATGCCAAGCAGCGCCAGATAACTGACGCCCTTGGGCTCCAGCAGACCGGCGACAAACACCACGGCGGCTGAAATCGGCGATGCTGTGATCGCAATTTGCGAGGCGACCACGGCTATCGACAGCGGGCGTGAGGGGCGAATACCTTGCTCTTTGGCGACTTCGGCGATAACCGGCAGGGTGGAAAACGCCGTGTGGCCAGTGCCTGCCAGCAGCGTCATGAAATACGTCACTAACGGTGCGAGAAAGGTGACGTAGCGTGGCTGGCGGCGCAGCAGTTTTTCCGCCAGACTCACCAGATAGTCCATACCGCCTGCTATCTGCATCGCGGCAATAGCGGCAATTACCGCCATGATGATTTCTATTACGTCAAACGGAATCGCGCCTGGCTTGATATGAAATCCCAGCGTGAGCACCAGTACCCCTAGCCCGCCGGCGAAACCGATGCCGATACCGCCAAGCCTGGCCCCCAGATAAATAGCGAGGAGTACGATAAAGAGTTCCAGAATAAGCATGTTGATGTTCCTTCTGATTTTGTTGCCCGTGACATTGCAAAACGTCTTTCCATATCTTTTTCTTATGATTATGGGTAAAGGCTGGCCTTTTGCAGCGCGCAAAATAGTGGATAGAACAAAGGCACGCAGCCCTAACGGACTGACGTGCCTTACAGAGAAGACATTACGGAGTTAGGACGCGTCTTGGTCTTCGGTGTAGCGTTTGGCTTTGTACGCTGGATGCATCAGGTTTTGTACCGAGAAAATGTCATCTAGTTCGGATTCGGTCAGCAGGCCGCGCTCCAGCACCACTTCACGCACGCTCTTACCGGTTTCGGCGCAGATTTTACCCACAATGTCACCATTGTGGTGGCCGATAAACGGATTGAGGTAGGTAACGATACCGATAGAGTTGAACACGTAGGATTCACAGATGTCTTTATTTGCCGTGATACCTTCGACGCATTTTTCCAGCAGGTTATAGCAGGCATTGGTCAGAATCTGGGTGGATTCAAACATCGCCTGGCCGATAACCGGCTCCATCACGTTCAACTGCAACTGGCCTGCTTCAGCGGCCATGGTGACGCAGGTGTCGTTACCAATCACTTTGAAGCACACCTGATTGACCACTTCCGGCACCACCGGGTTGACTTTGGCTGGCATGATGGAGGAACCGGCCTGCAATTCCGGCAGGTTAATTTCATTTAAACCAGCGCGCGGCCCGGAGGAGAGCAAGCGCAGGTCATTACAGATTTTAGACAGTTTCACCGCCAGACGTTTCAGCGCGCTGTGTACCATCACATAGGCACCGCAGTCAGAGGTCGCTTCAATCAGGTCTTCTGCCGGGACGCAGGCCAGTTTGCTGACTTCTGCCAGTTTTTGTACCGCCAGTTGCTGATAGCCATCGGGGGTATTGAGGCGTGTACCGATAGCGGTCGCGCCAAGGTTCACTTCCAGCAGCAGCTCTGCGGTGCGCAGCAGGTTTTTATTCTCTTCTTTTAGCAGCACGTTGAACGCGTGGAACTCCTGGCCCAGCGTCATCGGCACGGCATCCTGTAGCTGGGTGCGCCCCATTTTCAGAATGTTTTCAAATTCTTTGGCTTTTTTGTCAAACCCGTCGGACAGCACAGTAACGGCTTCGACCAACTTCAGAATGCAGCTATATACCGCAATACGAAAGCCTGTCGGGTAGGCGTCGTTAGTGGACTGACATTTATTCACATGATCGTTGGGGTTGAGGTACTGGTATTCGCCTTTCTGGTGCCCCATTAGCTCCAGACCGATATTGGCCAGCACTTCGTTGGTGTTCATGTTGACGGATGTGCCCGCGCCACCCTGAAACACGTCTACCGGGAATTGATCGAGGCATTTACCGTTAACCAGCACTTCGTCGCAGGCTTTGATGATGGTGTCGGCAATTTTACGCGGTATGGTCTGAAGTTCACGGTTTGCCATGGCAGCGGCTTTTTTCACCATCACCATGCCGCGTACAAATTCCGGCACATCGCTGATTTTTTGGTTGCTGATATAGAAGTTTTCTATCGCACGCAGTGTGTGGACACCGTAGTAAGCATCGGCCGGAACTTCGCGCGTACCTAACAGATCTTCTTCAATACGAATGTTATCTGACATGAGAGCCTTCTCTTTTACTTCTGTCGATTAGAATTTATAGGATGTATCGTCTTACCGTGGAGGACGGCAGCAGAATGTTTAACCACCACGCTTGCCGTTGTTGTTATGATATTCTGTAGTCATGCAGGAATTCCGTTGCCCCGATCACATCTGGGCGGTGTTCTCCCCCTTGCTGTATGAACTGTGATGAGAGTCATGGCCTTGATGATGGCGGCGAACGATATCGCGGCCTTTGGCTTGAAAAAGGGCATTGTCACTCCCATCTCTTGATAATCGTTCGCCGATACGGGCCGCCTGAAGTTCTGTACTGTACCACGCAAGCAGGGCGTCTTTTCATACCCGTTCATGATGACCCGGCGCAGTAAGAATGGGTCGATTAGTGTGTAAATTTATTTTTTATCAATGGGTTAATGTAACCACAGGAGTTCCAGGTGCGCTGGCTACCGTTTTTGCTGATTTTTTTATTCGTCTATATCGAAATCTCCATTTTTATTCGCGTGGCTGAAGTGCTGGGTGTGGCCTTGACGCTATTGCTGGTGGTGTTGACGTCTTGTATTGGCGTGTCAATGGTGCGCAACCAGGGCCTGAAGAACATTATGCTGATGCAGCAGCGTTTACAGGCGGGAGAAAGTCCGGCTGCTGAAATGGTGAAAAGCGTCTCGCTGATTTTTTCCGGTTTTTTACTGGTGTTGCCCGGCTTTTTTACCGATTTCCTCGGGTTACTGCTGTTGCTGCCGCCGGTGCAAAAGCACCTGACGCTTAAGCTGATGCCGCATTTGCAGGTTTGGCGTGGCCGTTCGGGAACGGCGGGTTCCGGCACGTCAGGCAATGTGTTTGACGGCGAGTTCCAGCGTAAAGATGACCATCCGTCGTTGCATCATCCACGTACTGAAAACCGTGATGGTTCGTCATCGGATGATGACGTCACCCGGCGTTAGTGTTGAACCGGCTAGGTGGGTCGGCAAAAAAAAGGTGGGTCGGCAAAAAAAGTGCGCTTTAATGCAAAAAAAATTGTTTTCCTCCCTTGAAGCGCTATCAAACGTCCCCACTTAGTTCACCACAAGGCCGGTTGTCAGAGGATGACCGGCGTTTTACCTAAACTGATATGGACTTTCTCAAAGGAGAGCTATCAATGAAAATTCGTCCATTGCATGACCGCGTGATCGTCAAGCGCAAAGAAGTCGAGTCAAAATCTGCTGGCGGCATCGTTCTGACCGGTTCTGCAGCGGGTAAATCTACCCGTGGTGAAGTCCTGGCCATTGGCCATGGCCGCATCCTGGAGAACGGCGACGTGAAACCGCTGGACGTGAAAGTAGGCGATATCGTCATTTTCAATGATGGCTACGGTGTGAAGACTGAGAAGATCGACAGTGAAGAAGTGTTGATCATGTCTGAAAGCGACATCCTGGCGATTGTTGAAGCCTAATCTCACGTAATCTTCTGTACTGAACGAAACGAATTCAAGGGAAACTACCAATGGCAGCTAAAGACGTAAAATTCGGTAATGACGCTCGGGTAAAAATGTTGCGTGGCGTAAATGTGCTGGCTGATGCAGTCAAAGTCACGCTGGGCCCGAAAGGTCGTAACGTAGTGCTGGACAAGTCCTTCGGCTCTCCGACCATCACCAAAGACGGCGTGTCCGTAGCACGTGAAATCGAACTGGAAGACAAGTTCGAAAACATGGGCGCACAGATGGTGAAAGAAGTAGCCTCCAAAGCGAACGACGCTGCGGGCGACGGTACCACCACTGCGACCGTACTGGCACAGGCCATTGTCAACGAAGGTCTGAAAGCCGTTGCTGCGGGTATGAACCCGATGGATCTGAAACGTGGTATCGACAAAGCCGTTATTGCCGCTGTTGAAGAACTGAAAAAACTGTCTGTACCTTGCGCGGATACCAAAGCGATCGCTCAGGTCGGCACCATCTCTGCTAACTCCGATGAAACCGTAGGCAAACTGATTGCCGAAGCGATGGAGAAAGTGGGCAAAGAAGGCGTTATCACCGTAGAAGAAGGCTCTGGTCTGCAAGACGAGCTGGACGTGGTGGAAGGTATGCAGTTCGATCGCGGCTACCTGTCTCCGTACTTCATCAACAAACCGGAAACCGGTTCTGTTGAACTGGAAAGCCCGTTCATTCTGCTGGCTGACAAAAAAATCTCCAACATCCGCGAAATGCTGCCGGTGCTGGAAGCCGTTGCCAAAGCAGGCAAACCGCTGCTGATCATCGCTGAAGACGTAGAAGGCGAAGCACTGGCAACGCTGGTGGTTAACACCATGCGCGGTATCGTGAAAGTGGCTGCGGTGAAAGCACCGGGCTTCGGCGACCGTCGTAAAGCAATGCTGCAAGATATCGCTACCCTGACTGCCGGTACGGTGATTTCTGAAGAAATCGGTCTGGAGCTGGAAAAAGCGACGCTGGAAGACCTGGGCCAGGCTAAACGTGTGGTCATCAACAAAGACACCACCACCATCATCGATGGCGTGGGCGACGAAGCGGCTATTCAGGGTCGTGTTACCCAGATTCGCCAGCAGATCGAAGAAGCGACTTCCGACTACGATCGTGAAAAACTGCAAGAGCGCGTCGCTAAACTGGCTGGCGGTGTTGCGGTTATCAAAGTCGGTGCTGCGACCGAAGTCGAAATGAAAGAGAAGAAAGCCCGCGTTGAAGATGCGCTGCACGCGACCCGTGCTGCCGTTGAAGAAGGCGTGGTTGCCGGTGGTGGCGTGGCGCTGGTGCGCGTAGCGGCTAAACTGGTTTCTCTGACTGCTCAGAACGAAGACCAGAACGTCGGTATCAAAGTTGCGCTGCGCGCGATGGAAGCGCCGCTGCGTCAGATAGTCTCCAACGCCGGTGAAGAGCCGTCTGTGGTTGCTAACAACGTGAAAGCGGGCGAAGGTAACTACGGTTACAACGCGGCCACTGAACAGTATGGCAACATGATCGACATGGGTATTCTGGATCCGACCAAAGTGACCCGTTCTGCGCTGCAGTATGCGGCTTCCGTTGCTGGCCTGATGATCACCACCGAATGTATGGTGACTGAGCTGCCGAAAGGCGACGCGCCTGACTTAGGTGCTGCTGGCGGTATGGGCGGCATGGGCGGCATGGGCGGCATGATGTAATTGCCACATGCAGGTGACGATGTTGTCGCCTTGCCTTGATAGTTTAAGGCTTTGATAGCTGAAGTAACGACCCGGCATGTGCCGGGTCGTTTTTTTTTACGGCTAACGCTATCCCTGCATCGTTAAGGTGACGTTGATAAATTGTTGCTACGGTATTTTGATTGGCAATCAGGCATAGCTTCGCGCTAAGGCGCGTCTGCGCTACAATAAGGCCGCTTATTTTATTTATTAAACACCGGGTGGAAGGGGATACATGTCTGATGAGGCTTTAGCTCGCCTGCGCTCGGCGATGTGGTGCGCACCAGAGGATATTCCTGCACTGGCTGCTGATTGGCTGATTTATCACGACTCGATGACACGCCGTCTGGAGCGCTATTGCCTAAAGCTGAGTGTCGAAGTGAATCAGGAGCGATTTATCACCTCGCCGGATGTTGCCGGGGAGTCTGCCCTGTTGCCACTGAGTGAGCGTTACTGGTTGCGAGAGGTCACACTGCTCGGAGATGGTACGCCTTGGCTGTTTGGCCGCACGGTAATACCTGAGCAGACGCTGGATGAAGCCGATCTTGACCTGACCCAGGTCGGTTCGACGCCGTTAGGACGCTACCTGTTTTTGCAGGGGCCGCCACCGCGCGATGTGATTCAAATGGGGCGATGTGATGCGCTATGGGTGCGGCGCTCGCGCTTGCTGTTATCGGGTAATCCTCTGCTGATTACCGAGCTATTTTTACCGCAGGCTCCCCTCTATTTCCCCGATGTTTGTCAGAACTGAGTGCAGAAGGAGAATCAGGCGTTGGAAAGACTGTTTATGTCAGGACGCTGTGGGGCATATTGCCGTTTGATGCGTATTGATAATCCGATTGGTTCACTGTTGTTGTTATGGCCAACGCTGTGGGCATTATGGCTGGCCGGACGCGGCACACCGACAACCTGGACGTTGCTGGTGTTTGTGGCGGGTGTTTTCCTGATGCGTGCCGCCGGATGTGTCATCAATGATTATGCCGATCGCCATTTCGATGGGCATGTGAAACGCACCGCATCGCGCCCATTGCCTTCGGGGTTGGTGAGTGAGCAATCGGCTAAGGTGCTGTTTGTGGTACTGGTGCTGCTGGCCTTTGGGCTGGTGCTGACCATGAACCAGATGACGATTTGGCTGTCGGTGGCGGCGCTCGCGCTGGCTTGGGTTTACCCGTTTATGAAGCGCGTCAGCCATTTGCCGCAACTGGTGTTAGGGGCCGCTTTTGGCTGGTCAATCCCGATGGCGTATGCTGCCGTCAGCGAGTCGTTACCGGCGACCTGCTGGCTGATGTTTTTCGCCTACATTTGCTGGACTGTTGCCTATGACACCGAATATGCAATGGTTGACCGCGATGATGATTTGAAAATCGGCGTGAAATCTACCGCTATTCTGTTTGGCAGCCACGACACGCTTATCATCGGCGTACTGCAATTGATGACATTAGCTGCAATGCTGGCGCTTGGCCGGATGATGGCATTAGGGCAGGTGTTCTACTGGTCTGTTTTGGCGGCGGCGGCGTTGTTTGCCTATCAACAGAAATTGATTGCCGGGCGTGAGCGCGATAACTGTTTTCGCGCATTCAAAAACAATAACTACGTTGGTATGGTGCTGTTTTTCGGCATTCTATTCAGCTTGTAAGCACGATTCCCCTGCGGCAACGTGTACCGCAGGGGAATGCATTACTCCGCGTCGCCCTGTTTTTCCGCGCTCTCCACCGGCTCTGCGTCTGCCGGTGCTGCGCTCTCTTGCGCAAGGCTTGCGCTTTCGATAGTCAGCTTCACCTCTGGGGTAATGAGATTACCCAACATGGCATACATGGCCTGCACTTGCTCTTGTACCGCTTCTCCGTTATCGCTGAAATAGCCCTCGTTACGCAAGGTATTGACCAGCGTTGAGAACACGGCTTTATCAAAGAATTCCGGCGCGTTGATGCCATGCAGAACAGACAGACGCTGCGCCATGCTGCGGCTCTCTTTTTCCAGCGCGCCGCGACTGATGGACGGGTTCGCATGCAACAGCGCCAGCGTGATGGTATAACGCTGCAAGGTTTCACGAATGCCTGCAGCCAGAAGTTGCAGGGTGCGAATGCGTGCCGGGTTTAGCTCTAACTCGCCGTCGTTGTTGATAATCAGGCGCTGGCTGACCAGCTCCGCGACCAGGTTATCGAGAATTTCCGGCAGGTCGGCTTTGTCATGGTGTAAAAACAGCTCTGCCTGCAACAGCGGGTAGATTAAGGCCAACTGCTGCAACAGCGCGGAGGTGTGAATACGCCGATGGTGCATGACGATACTGGCAATCAATGAAGGCAGCACCAGCAGGTGATGAATGTTATTGCGATAGTAAGTCATCAAGACCGCCTGTTCGCGCGGCAGGATGATAATGTCGCCGACATTATCTTTTTCTACCTCAAACTTGTTCATCCCCAGCGCGTGTTCCAGCAGTTCGGCTGCGGTTTTGTTCGGCACCGTGATATCGCGGCTGTAAGGCACATTACGCAGTAGCTGCAAGTAACACTCTAACTGCTCTTCCATTTGCTCACGCGTCAGCGCCCGCTGGCGAGAAGCCAGCAGTGCGGTACAACACAAATTCATCGCGTTGGCGGCAGCGGCATTATTAATGCGCACCATGATGTCATCGGCAATGTGCTGCACGGTTGGCGTTAGCCAGGCCGGGCGTTGCGGCTCTATGGGGTCAATCGCATCGCGCCATTGCGGTACATGCTGGTTGAGGTAGGTTGATAGGGTTAGCGGTTCGCCGATATTGACATACCCCTGACCAAGATTACGTAATTTACGCAGCCCCCGCACCATTTGCAGGAACCCTTCTTTCTCTTTCGCTGCGCCGCGCAACTCCTTGGCATAGGTGCCGACTTCCATCACATGTTCGTAGCCAATATACACCGGTACCAGCGTAATACGGGCGTGTACCGCCGCGTAGCATCGCCTGAATTGTCATCGCCAGGGTACCGGTTTTGGGCTCAAGCAGTCGCCCGGTGCGTGAGCGGCCGCCTTCAACAAAATATTCGACGGAATAGCCACGGGTGAACAATTCCCCCAGGTATTCGCGGAACAAGGTGGAATAGAGCTTGTTCCCTTTGAAGGTACGGCGGATAAAGAATGCGCCAAGGCGGCGGAATATCGGGCCTGCTGGCCAGAAATTCAGGTTGATGCCAGCCGCAATATGTGGCGGAACCAGCCCCTGATGGTAAAGGACATAAGACAACAACAGATAGTCCATATGACTACGGTGACAAGGCACATAAACGATTTCATGGCCGTCTTGCGCTAACTGACGCACGCGTTCGGCATTATGTACGTTGATGCCCTGATATAACCGGTTCCACGTCCAGCTCAGAACCCGGTCAGAGAGCCTGACCGCTTCATAAGAGAAATCAGCGGCTATCTCTTCAAGCAGCGTGATCGCGTTTTGCTGGGCCTTATCATGGGAGATTTTTTTGACGCGCGCTTCGTCATCAATCGCCTTGGCAATTGCCCGGGAAGCCAGCAGTTGATTAAACAGCGCCTGACGCACGGGCAACCTTGGGCCGACTGTCGCTAATCGCAGGCGAGAGAAGTGCATGCGGGCTACGCGTGCCAGTTTGTGGGCGATGGTTTTATCCGTGCCATGCTCTGTTGCCATGTAACGCAGGGATACCGGCACCGAGAAGCGCACGAAGCTGTCACGCCCCAGCCATAAAACGGCAAACAGCTTCTCAATCCCGTTTAACAAGCGCAGATGCGGCATGCCCTGATGCTGGCCTTCCCGCCCAGGAGAGCGACCGAACATCACTGCAACAGGCACCATCTGTATATCCAGCTCTGGGTTATTGCGGTGCAAATCCAGATAGTCGTGAAACAGCTTGATGGACTGTTGTTTCGGCACGTAATAGCGAAACAGGCGCGGGCCGTCGCTGACGAAAACATAGCTAGGCAGCGTTTTGCCATCAATATACTGGGGTTGCAGTGGGTCTGGCAGGTTTAGCTCCAGACACTTTGTACGCAACGTCAGCAGGTCTGCCTTAGAACTGTAAGGCAGCACATAAAATATTGGCCTTGAAGGATCCAGACGTTGCTCGTTAACGGGGTCCTGTGGAATAACCTTACTCTTTACTAAGAGTTTTAGAGGGAAATTCAGTAACTTGTAGTAAATTTTACGCCAACCTGACATAACAACCAAAAGCCTCTTGTTAGCAATGCGCGCCAAGGATAACAGAAACCCAACAGGATATCTGTGGTGATGCAATCATGTGGACGCGTTAAAATTGCGGCCAATCACAAATTACAGGTGGAGTTATCATGAATAAGACAACAGGAATGACTCGCATTGTCAAAGCTGCCGGGTATTCCCTGCAAGGTCTGAAGCAGGCGTGGCAGCATGAAGCCGCATTTCGTCAGGAGTCTGTATTGTTGCTGGCGGCGGTGATTGTCGCAGGGCTATTGCCCGTTTCCACGCTGGAGCGGTTGTTGTTGGTAGGGTCTGTGGTGTTGATCGTGCTGTTTGAGCTGGTGAACAGTGCGATTGAAGCGGTGGTCGATCGCGTCGGCCTCGAGTATCACGAGTTATCCGGGCGGGCAAAAGACATCGGTTCTGCTGCGGTTTTGGTCGCTTGCTTATTCGCTGCGGTGGTTTGGGTGTCGCTATTATGGAGCCGTTTTGCGTAATGGCTTGCATAAGCGCGGAAAATTCCGCGCAATAGGCGATATCGCGGTTCCCATTGGCAGTATCCCTGTATATACTCACAGCGAAACTGTATAAACAAACAGGGGGCGGAATGAAAACATTAACTACCAGGCAACAGCAGGTTTATGACCTGATTCGCGATCATATCTCTCAAAGTGGTATGCCGCCGACCCGGGCGGAGATTGCCAGTCAGCTTGGTTTTCGTTCGCCGAATGCGGCTGAAGAGCATCTTAAAGCATTGGCGCGTAAAGGCGTGATTGAGATTGTCACCGGGGCTTCCCGTGGTATCCGTCTACTGATGGAAGAGGAAGATCTGGGGTTGCCGCTGATTGGCCGCGTGGCTGCCGGTGAGCCGCTGTTAGCGCAACAGCATATTGAGTGCCACTATCAGGTTGACCCCGCCATGTTTAAACCCAGTGCGGATTTTTTGCTGCGTGTCAGCGGTATGTCAATGAAAGACATAGGCATCCTGGATGGAGACCTACTGGCGGTACATAAAACACAAGATGTGCACAATGGGCAGGTTGTGGTGGCGCGCATTGATGATGAAGTGACAGTTAAGCGCCTGAAAAAACAGGGTAACGTGGTGCAGTTGCTGGCGGAAAACAAAGAGTTTTCACCTATTGTGGTTGATTTACGCGAGCAGGCGTTCTCCATTGAAGGGCTGGCTGTCGGGGTCATCCGTAATAGTAACTGGGGGTAATGCCCTCATTACCGCGATGTGTTCATGAATAGATGTGTTTGTGAATAATAACCGTATCTCTTTCATTGGCGGGTAGGTTGTCTCTGTCGAGCTTATTCCATCGGCGCTAACGCCCTCTGGCGTGCGATGGTATTCAGCCTCAGTCATAAACCAATCAACACCGATGGCTATCACCAAGCATAGTCTACAGCGCGACGGTAAACCGCGCGCCAGAGGACGACAAATCCAAGAGACGACAAATAAAGCCAGGTAAAAAGAAGGCCAGGTGAAAAGAGAGCTAAGTGAAAGAGAACCTGATAGTGCAACGAGTTGTGTGAAGTGCTGTGCCACTTCACACTCCGGTATCAGGGGAAATAGGCGTGCTTGCCTTCGTATTACAAGCTGCCTGTAGGCTCACGCAACATTAGCAGTCCTCTTGAGCAAGCCTTCTTGCAACCCGCCTCTGGCGTGCGCAGTCAGCGTTTTTTTACCACAATGCTGTGGTCATGGCTGCAACTATCCCGATGTTCACAAGACTCCACTTTCTGACACTCGCCGCATAAACCGTGTGCTTCCACCACGCTATGACGCAACGCAAATCCTGACTGTCTGGCTAGTTGCTGCAATGTTTCTTCAATACCTTGCGTTTGACGCTCAGTGACTTGGCCACAGCGGTCACAGATAAACAGCGCCGAAGTGTGGCTATGCTCTTCAAAGTGATGACAAAGAACATAGCTATTTGTCGATTCGACTTTGTGGATAAAACCTTGTTCCAGAAGAAAATCCAGTGCGCGGTAAACGGTGGGGGGTTTAGCTTGTGGCTCTGACAGACGCAGTAGATCCAGTAAATCATACGCACTGATGGCACCATGTTGCAGTGCCATTAAACGCAGCACTTCCTGCCGCTGTGGGGTCAGGCGCACATGACGTTGCTGGCAAAGCTGTTCAGCCTGGGCAAGGAGAGTGTCCAGATTGGTTGGATCCATTGCAGTAACCCTGAGGCGAGGTTGAGATAATTTCCTCATCTTACCATGACTAAATTAAAACACCGAAATGTGGTATCGGCGTGGGGCGAGGCGCAACCGGAGCGGGATAACGCCTGAATGTCATGAATAGGGGTGGCTGATGTATGGCTCAGGCGGCGAGGTCTATCAACAATAACCGGGTCGCGGTTTCAGCCTTGAGCGTCAGGCTATTTTCCTGCTTCACAAATGCGCCATCGCCGCAATGAAGCAAGTTTGAACAGGGTTTCTCAGGCGTAGAGGTGTGGGCTGTTTCACCATTTCCCTGAATATGCACCGTGCCGTAGATAGATTGCAGGTAAGCACGGCTGCCATGTAGCGTCAGTGTGTGCTGCGTCTGTGCTGCCAGATTCAGATGATGTATCCATACCTGCTGACGCAGATGAAGACCGGACTCCGTTTCTTCCGGTGCGGCCAGCAACTGGTAAGGCGCATCCGTTAGAGTGGCGCGTTGTACGCACTGATTTTCCCGCATGGGGCAGGCATCCAGCCATAATTGCAGTCGCGTTAACGCGGTATTTTCACTGAGATTGTGCTCGCTGTAGCTGACATGAGGCTGCGTGGCAAGCAGTAAGGCGTCACCGGCTTTCGCTCTGATATGGTTGCCATTACTGTCACGGTATTCGGCCTCCCCTTGCAGCAAGATATTCAGCACATCCACTCGCGGGTAAGTCCTTGGTTGAAAAGCCGCTCCTGGAGCCAGCACTTCCTGATTCAGGACGCGTAGCGAGGCAAACCCCAATAAATCAGGATCGAAATAATGACCGAAAGAAAAGGTATAGCGTGCCTGTAGCCAGCCGTAGTCTGCCTGACCGCATTGTTTCGCTGCTCTACTGATGATCATGGTATTCGATCCTGAGAATTATTGATAACGCGATAGTAATTGTCTGGACGATGGATTGTTAGCCAGTTAATCTGGTCGGCACGTTCAAAAATCCTGAATGAGTGAAACATGGCAAAGGAACGGGCATTAACACTGGAAGCATTACGCGTAATGGATGCGATTGACCGACGGGGAAGTTTTGCGGCAGCAGCGGATGAGCTGGGGCGTGTGCCTTCTGCGCTGAGTTATACCATGCAAAAGCTGGAAGATGAGCTGGACGTGGTGCTGTTTGACCGCTCAGGGCATCGTACGAAGTTTACCAACGTGGGGCGCATGCTGCTGGAGCGGGGACGCATCCTGCTGGAAGCCGCAGATAAATTGACAACGGATGCCGAAGCGCTGGCGAGAGGGTGGGAAACGCATCTGACCATCGTGCTGGAGGCGTTGGTTCCCATTGATCGTATTTTTCCGCTGCTCGATAAGTTGTCGCTGAAAGCCAATACGCAGGTGTCTTTATTGACGGAAGTGCTGGCGGGTGCCTGGGAGCGGCTGGAGCAGGGGAAAGCGGATATCGTGATTGCCCCGGATATGCATTTTCGATCGTCATCTGAAATTAATACCCGCAAGCTTTACACTATCAAAAACGTTTATGTCGCAAGCCCGGATCATCCCATTCATGACGAGCCCGAACCCTTATCAGAAGTGAGCCGTGTTAAATATCGCGGCATTGCAATTGCTGACACCGCGCGCGAACGGCCTGTGCTTACTGTGCAGCTACTCGACAAGCAGCCACGGCTTACCGTCAGCTCGCTGGATGATAAACGCCGGGCGTTGTTGGCCGGGCTCGGTGTAGCCACTATGCCTTATGATATGGTGGCTAAGGATATTGCTGAAGGCCGGTTACGGGTGGTCAGCCCGGAAAATATTCTGGAAGGGCAGATAATCATGGCCTGGCGACGTGACAGTATGGGTGAAGCTAAAGCCTGGTTCTTGCGCGAAATCCCCCGCATTTTTAACGCATCATGATGGCAAACGCCGCACCGTCGGAGCACCACGATAACCGGCATGAGTGTGATAACCGGTAGTGTGATAAGCGGTGCTCAGATGATGAGGCGCAAGGCGTTAAGCGACATCTCTTAGCCGCGCTTGTCGCGGCCATGCGGCGCAGTTAAATCAATCTCTGGCCCGACGGAGATAATACCCTGTGGGTTGAGCGTGGCATGGCTGCGATAGTAATGATGGCGAATGTTATCCATATCGACGGTATCCGCGATGCCTGGCATTTGATAAATCTCACGCAGATAGCCGTAGAGATGAGGGTAGTCAGTGAGGCGGCGTTTATCACATTTGAAGTGCGTGTGGTAGACAGGATCAAAACGGATCAACGTCGTCCACAGTCGGATGTCCGCTTCAGTTAAGCTATCTCCGGTCAGATAGCGATGTTCACCAAGCAATGTCTCAAGGCGATCGAGCGCCTGAAATACCTGGCTGACCGCGTCGTCATACGCCTGCTGGCTGGTGGCAAAACCTGCTTTATACACCCCGTTGTTGAACTGGTGGTAAATCCAGGCGTTGAGTTCATTTATCTGTGTGGTCAGCGCGGGCGGGTAATAGTCGCCAGGGGCGGCGCCACATTCATCAAACGCGCTGTTAAACATGCGGATAATATCGGCGGATTCGTTGCTGACAATGGTGTGCTGGTGGGTATCCCACAGTACGGGGACGGTAACGCGTCCGCTGTAATCGGCTTTGGCCTGCAAGTACAACTGATAAAGATATTCGTGCTGGTAGAGCGTATCGCCGGTGGTGTGTGGAAAGTCGTTTGCAAAAGTCCAGCCTTGATTAAGCATCAAGGGATGTACAACACAGACGCCGATGTGCTGCTCCAGCCCTTTGAGTTTTCGCAGCAATAATGTGCGATGCGCCCAGGGGCACGCCAATGAGACGTAGAGGTGATAACGGCCGGGTTCGGCCTTAAAGCCGCCACTGCCCGTCGGGCCGGGTTCGCCATCGCGTGTGACCCAGTGGCGAAAAAATGTCTGTGGCCGCCTGAAATGGCCGCCTGACGATTGGGTTTCGTACCAGGTATCATGCCATACGCCGTCAACTAACAATCCCATTGCGCGCTCTCCTCTGCAAAATGACGATGGCGGCCAATGGCCGCCATAAGATTATCAGGCTGTGTCATGTCGATGACAGACGGTGATTACCACTTTTTATTCAGCAGGCGGTCGAGGCTAAATGCGCCAGGCCCGGTCACAAACAGCAGCACATAACCACCCGCGATAGACAAGTTTTTCATGAACATCAGCTGGTTAGCGCCCTGAGCAAAGTCACTGTGGAAAATAAACGCCGTTAACAGGGTAAACACGGCGGTGATGATAGCAGTGGTACGAGTCAGGAAACCAAACAGCACAGCCAGACCACCGCCCAGTTCCAGCAAGATAGTCAGCGGCAGTAATGCACCGGGAACGCCCATTGCCTGCATATATTGCTGGGTTGCCGCATAAGATGCGCCCAGTTTGCCGTAACCGGCAACGATGAACAGGATCGGTAACAGGATACGGGCAATCATCAACAGTGCATTTTCAAAACTTTTCATCGATCTCTCCAGTTGTATGTTCATGGCCGGCGCAACATCGATAAAAGCGCATCCGGCGTGCTGTTTGAAAGTGTGTGTGTGACGCAAAGCGCGTCGCCGATGAGAGGCATACTAGAGAGGAAACCGACTGGATGACAGCAAGTAAAATTGTTGTTTTCTGTCAGAAAAATTGACCGTCTGGCTAACCTGACACCAAAACGGCTAGCGCAACAGCCCGGTGAATAGGCATGAACGATGGAAAAGACCTAAAATCCATTCTTTAGCGATACGTCATATTCAATAAGTGGCAGAGGAGCGGCGCTAGCTTTGGCCTTCCGGTAAGGCGGGATTGATTCGCTGTGCAATCACCAGAGCCTGCGGCAGCGCTATGCGCAATACTTCCCGCGCTGCGCCGCTTTGCTCGGGTGACGAGAGACGTACAATAATGCTGTCATGCTCCGGCGTAATGCTTTTAATCGCGATGCCGTGCTCGTTGAGCCGCTGATAAATGTAGAAGCCATCCGGCAGCGGCGTTCCCTGATGACGAGCCGTGATGTGTAGCATCACTTCGTCGGGCAAATGCTGTGAAGAGGTGGTGAGCAGGGCCGCCAGCGGCAGTAACAACACCAGCAACCGCCAGAGTGGTCGTAGCATCCGGGCAAAGGGCATTATTTTATTCCCTTTCCCGCTGCGGCGTGTTTTTTGCGCCATAGCACCCACAACGACCCTACCAGGCCGATGCACAGCAGCACCAGCGGCAACAGCATCAGGCAAGACATCAGTTTGTCTTCGTATTGCAGAAACAGCGGCGAACTGCCCAGCCCAAAGCCAAAGGAGACCAGAATGATGACCCAGAGAAAACCGCTCATCCAATTGAAGAATTGAAAACGCGTATTGTCGAGCCCGGAAAGTCCGGCAATCGTCGGGAGCAGCGTACGGATAAACGCCAGAAAGCGGCCAATCAAAAGAGCCGACAAACCATGACGATGGAACAACTGATGTGCCCGCTGGTGGTAGTGAGAGGGAAGGTGTGATAGCCAGCTTTGCACCGTACGGGTGTTGCCAAGCCACTTGCCTTGCAGGTAACTGGCCCAACAGCCAAGGCTGGCGGCTGTGGTCAGTAGTACGATAGTCAGAGGATAACTCATGGTGCCTTTGGTTATCAGTACCCCCACCAGAATGAGCAGGCTGTCGCCGGGTAGAAAAGCGGCGGGCAGCAGGCCGTTTTCAAGAAACAGGATTAAAAACAAAGAAATGTAAATCAGGCCCACCAGTTTGGGATCGGCGAGGACATCAAAGTTTTGGTGCCAGAGCGCATACAAAAGTTCTTTCATTATATCCATCTGGTGTTCCTGTACTGCAGCGTTGGAGGTACTGTGCTAAGAGCCCGCTGGCACCCGGTTGGAGCAAGGTGGCCAAACCTGATGAGCCGAGCGGTTATCGCTATTTTTAGGTGCGTATTCCTTCACGCGCATCCGTTGTCATGGGTGTATACGATGAAATGATGCACTCATCGGGCAAACCGGCCATGTCATGCGGTCAACCTGCTGCCTGAAGGTGAATTCAGGGTATCAGTCTGATGAAAATACGCGGCTTTACAACGTCTTTTTCCTGCCATCAAACGTCGATTTTTGGCTATTTCATCCGACAGAACGCGTTGCGTGCAGTTAAACGTAAAAAAAGTGTTCTAACTGTAACAAAAGCACCGCAGGCGAGATAGGAAAATACCACGTTCTAAAAACGTATAACGACCTGTTTTTTTAGGATGGATTGTGATTTCTGTCATATTTTACACTTTCTGACAGAACTCGACGTTGAATCACGTTATTTGCCTCCGAAAGACGGAGGCAAAGCGGGTTATCACACAGAGATTATCAGGATTTATTATTGGCGAGTTGTTCGAGATGAACCACCGGATTTTCCGCAAACATGTAGCGGTCAACATTAAATTCGAAATCATCGGTTGTGGCGCGAAACAGCATCTGCTTGGTGTTTTCCAGGTGTTGCCACATTGCCAGTTTGGCAGCGTAAGGGTCTTTACGAATTAACGCCTTCAGAATCTGGTCATGGTCTTCGCACCAGCTCTCTATCGACTTGTCATCGATGTGCTCATGTAATTTACGCCAGTAAGGATTATGGATGCGCTGGCTCCACATTTTTTCTACGATGGTGGCCATCGCCGAGTTCTGTGTCGCCAGAGCAACCTGGACATGGAATTTCAGATCCCATTCAGAATCACGAAAGCGGTCTTCCTGACGGGCATTTTCCTGAATGTCCATCAATTGAACGATGTCTTGCCGCGTCACCTGCGTCGCCGCGAATTCGGCGATATTGCTCTCTATCAACTGGCGCGCCTGCAATAATTCAAACGGCCCGGCGGTCAGGAAGTCGGCATCGCTGCCGTTGACGGCCAGCAACTGGCGCTGTTGGTTGGAAATAACATGGATGCCCGACCCTTTGCGCACCTCCACATAACCTTCCACTTCCAGCATGATGATGGCTTCGCGTACCACGGTACGGCTGACATTCATCTCTTCGGAAATATTACGTTCAGCCGGTAATTTATCACCCACCGGATAAACGCCGCCCTCAATTCGTTTTTTCAATTCTGCGGCTAACTGCTGGTAGAGCCGTCTGGATTCTGTCAGTGCCATGGTGCCTGCTCTTAAGATAGCGGACGCTCCCTGAGGCCATGTGCGTCACAGCAACTATCTCATCTCGTTAGATTATCTCGTTAAAATGCAGATGATACCTCTGGAACAGAGTTGTTATACCACTTGCCGTGTGTTGTAACCCGCATGCTTGTCACAGTTAACGCCGAATATTGCGGTGTGCTGCCTGGTTATCGCCGTCGCATGAGAGAAAACAGCGCATACGCCAGCTAACGGCGACCTTCAGGATAAAAGGCTGTCGGCGGGATGTCACCGTCTTCCTTCCTGCAACGCACATGATTTTCGGTATAACATCTGGGAGAGTGTGTTCATCCGGTACCCCATGATACCGGATGAACAGGGTGAAGCAGAAATTTGTCGTATCAGAATACGCTGGCGCGTACCTTTCTCGCGTGCGGCTTAGTGCTGCTGCACGGTTTTCATTTCTTCGTGTTTGCTGTCTTCGTCGTTGGCGGAGTGGTTTTTCAGCACCGTCCAGATAACGATAGCACCCAGTACGTCAAATACAGCCAGTACCGCAAACAGCGGGCTAAAGCCGATGGTATCAGCCAGCGCACCAACAACCAGCGCAAACAGCGTACTCGCTGTCCAGGCGGCCATACCGGTCAGGCCATTCGCCGTTGCCACTTCGTTACGACCAAATACGTCAGAGGAGAGCGTAATCAGTGCGCCAGACAGCGACTGATGGGCGAAGCCACCAACACACAGCAGAGCGATAGCCACATAAGGGCTGGTGAACAGGCCGATAGTCCCCGGCCCAATCATCAGCAGCGCACCCATGGTGACGACCATTTTACGCGACACAATCAGGTTCACTTTAAAGTGTTTCTGGAACAGCATCGGTAAATAACCACCGACAATACAGCCCAGGTCAGCGAACAGCATCGGCATCCAGGCGAACATGGCGATTTCTTTCAGGTTAAAGCCATATGCCTTAAACATGAACAGCGGGATCCACGCATTAAATGTGCCCCAGGCGGGTTCTGCCAGAAAACGCGGCAGCGCGATGCCCCAGAACTGGCGGTTACGCAGGATCTGTAAGGCAGACATTTTCTTGGCATTGCCGACCTGATGATGCGCTTCCTGGCCGTTCAGAATGTAGTCACGCTCTTCGTTGCTCAGTTTTTTCTGATCTTTCGGGTGTTTATAGAAATATAACCAGCCGATTGCCCACATCAGGCTCAGTACGCCAGTGATAACAAAGGCCATCTGCCAGCTGTGCGCCATAATCGCCCACACCACCAGCGGCGGAGCCAACATACCACCGATAGAGGAACCGACGTTGAAGTAACCCACGGCGACAGAACGCTCTTTGGCTGGGAACCATTCGCTGGTGGCTTTCAGGCCGGCCGGGATCATCGCGGCTTCCGCCATCCCTACCGCACCACGCGCGATAGCAAGGCCACCCCAACTGTTCGCCAGCGCGGTGGCGGCACAGAAGACAGCCCACAACACGGCGAACATGGCATAACCCACTTTGGTGCCAAGTAAATCCAGCACGTAACCGGCTACCGGCTGCATCACCGTGTAACAGGCGGAGTAGGCCGCAATGATGTAGGAATACTGCTGAGTGCTGATATGAAGCTGCTCTTGCAATGTGGGCGCGGCGGCAGCGATTGCGTTACGCGTCAGGTAGCCCAGAACGGTACCGACGGTCACAAGACCTATCATGTACCAGCGCAAGCCTTTGATCTTGTGCATGTTAAATATCTCTCCGAGTGTAAGCATCGCGGCAAACCTGTCAGTCGTCTGCTGCGATAGGTATAGACCACACTGAACATAACCAGATACGCGTGTATCCATCATGCCAGCGGGAGTTGCCGCCTGACTGGTTGCCCTGCCGCCGGGTATGGCTGGCGGGCGGGCCGCAACGGCAATCCCGCCGCGCGCGTTATTGTTTTCCAGTGGGAATATCAATGCTGTTGACGATATTGAGATTGAATCCCCTCATCAGGCAGCGCTACAATAATTTGTCATACCAATTTAAAAGTTGAGTGATATCACAAAACCACGAATTTGCTGGGGAATAAACGAAATCGGGCGCTAAAAAGGCTTTTTTGGCCGGGGTAAGCGTAAAAAAGCCCGAATTGGAAGTGGTTTCTGTCATTTTTGCGATCATGACCTCACTAATGGTGTCGGTTATCGTTGATAATTGGTGTGATATCTTTTTGTGCGTGACCGTGTTTGATTGGCAAATGTCGTGTGAGGAAACAAACATGCCCCAGTTTTTAAGTGAAGATTTCTTGTTGGATACTGAATTCGCTCGTCGTCTGTATCATGATTTTGCTGCGGATCAGCCGATTTTTGACTACCACTGCCATTTGCCCCCTGCGCAGATCGCTGAAAATTATCGCTTCAAAAATTTGTATGACATCTGGCTGAAGGGCGATCACTACAAGTGGCGTGCCATGCGTACCAATGGTGTACCAGAGCGTTTCTGTACCGGCGACGCCAGCGACTGGGAGAAATTTGAAGCCTGGGCCGCCACGGTGCCACATACCATCGGAAACCCGCTGTATCACTGGACACATCTGGAGCTGCGCCGTCCATTCGGCATTACCGGCACGGTGCTGTCGCCGTCTACCGCCAAAGAGATTTGGGATCGCACCAATGCCTTGCTGGAGCGTGATGAATTTTCCGCTCGCGGCATCATGCAGCAGATGAATGTAAAAATGGTCGGCACCACCGATGACCCGATTGACAGCCTGGAGCACCACAAAGCGGTAGCTCAGGACAAAACCTTCTCTATTAAAGTGCTGCCGAGCTGGCGTCCAGACAAAGCATTCAATATCGAACTCGACAGCTTTAACGATTACATGGCGAAGCTGGGTGAAGTTGCCGATACCGATATTCGCCGTTTTAGCGACCTGCAAACCGCGCTGGCCAAACGTCTCGATCACTTTGCGGCTCACGGCTGTAAAGTGTCTGACCACGCGCTGGACGTGGTGCTGTTTGCCGAAGCGGATGAAAGCACGCTGGACAGCATTCTGGCGCGTCGTCTGTCTGGTGAAAGCCTGAGCGAGCTGGAAGTGGCACAGTTTAAAACGGCGGTGCTGGTATGGCTGGGTGCGGAATACGCGCGCCGTGGCTGGGTACAGCAGTACCACATTGGCGCGCTGCGTAATAACAACCTGCGCCAGTTCAAATTGCTGGGGCCGGATGTGGGCTTTGACTCCATCAACGACCGCCCGATGGCTCAAGAGTTGTCGCGCCTGTTGAGCAAGCAGAACGAAGAGAATCTGCTGCCGAAAACCATTCTTTACTGCCTGAACCCGCGTGACAACGAAGTGCTGGGCACCATGATCGGTAACTTCCAGGGTGAAGGGATGCCGGGCAAGATGCAGTTCGGCTCAGGCTGGTGGTTTAACGACCAGAAAGACGGTATGCAGCGTCAGATGACGCAGTTGGCGCAGCTTGGTCTGTTGAGCCGTTTTGTCGGCATGCTGACCGACAGCCGTAGTTTCCTGTCCTACACCCGTCACGAATATTTCCGTCGCATCCTGTGCCAGATGATTGGCCGCTGGGTTGCCGATGGCGAAGCGCCAGCCGATTTACCGCTGCTGGGCGAGATGGTGAAAAACATCTGTTTTGGTAATGCCAAAAATTATTTCGGCATCGAGTTATAAGAAAAAGAGAGTGCGGGCGCCACGACGGGCCCGTTTGTCAATATTGTGATTTCGGGCTGGCGCAGGGTGTTTAATCCACCGCCCTGATGCTGTCGTGCTGACCTGACGCCGTTTTAATGACCTGAGGGTTGTATCGACTGGCGTTTGTCCCGAAGTGTCGTGTTCTGAGGTAGCTTGTTAATGCAAACGCTGAATCGTCGTGATTTTCCTGGCCGTCGTCACCCTGACCGCGTCATCCAGTTTGGTGAAGGCAATTTCCTGCGCGCTTTTGTGGACTGGCAGTTAGATCTGCTGAATGAACATACCGCATTGGATGCCGGTATCGTTATTGTTCGCCCGATTGATACCGATTTCCCGCCTGCACTGGATACACAAGACGGGTTGTACACCACCATCATTCGTGGTCTGAATGAGCAGGGCGAAGCGGTGCGTGAGCCGCGCCTGATTCGCTCCGTTAACCGTGAAATCAATGTCTATCGCCAGTTTGACGAGTATCTGGCGCTGGCGCACGATGCCAATATTCGCTTTGTGTTTTCCAACACCACCGAAGCCGGTATTAGCTACCACGCCGATGACAAACTGACCGATACACCACCGGCCAGCTTCCCGGCGAAACTGACCCGCTTGCTGTTTGAGCGTTTCAACCATTTCAACGGCGCTGCCGATAAAGGCTGGGTATTGCTGCCGTGCGAGCTGATTGACTACAACGGCGACAAGCTCAAAGAGCTGGTACTGCGTTATGCCGCACAGTGGGAACTGCCTGCGGCATTCACCACCTGGCTGAACGCGCACAACACCTTCTGCTCGACGCTGGTTGACCGCATCGTAACCGGGTATCCGCGCGCCGAAGTCGAGACGCTGCAACAGGAATTGGGCTATCAGGACAGCTTCCTGGATACCGCCGAATACTTCTACCTGTTTGTGATTCAGGGGCCGCAGTGGTTGGCAAACGAGCTGCATCTCAACGAGTTGGATCTGAATATCCGCATCGTTGATGACATCAAACCGTATAAAGAGCGCAAAGTGGCGATTCTGAACGGTGCGCATACGGCGCTGGTGCCGGTGGCGTTTCTGGCCGGGCTGGATACGGTCGGCGAGTCAATGAATGACGCGCAGGTTAGCCAGTTTGTAGAAACCACCATTGCTAATGAAATCGTACCGGTGCTTGACTTGCCGCACGATGAACTGACGTCGTTTGCCCAGGCGGTATTAAGCCGTTTCAGAAACCCGTTCATTCAACATCAGTTGCTGTCGATTGCCCTTAACGGCATGACCAAATTCCGTACCCGCATCCTGCCGCAGTTACTGGCCTATCGCGAAAGCAAAGGCGAGCTGCCACAGCGCCTGACGTTTGCGCTGGCGGCGCTCATCGCGTTCTACCGTGGCGAGCGCAATGGTGAACAGTATCCATTACAGGATGATGCGCACTGGCTGGAGCGTTATGCCACGCTGTGGAGCGGCGTTGCGGCGGGTAACACCACGCTTGCGCAACTGGTGAACACCGTATTGGCGGATGCCGAACACTGGGAGCAGGACCTGACCCAGGTGGCGGGCTTGGCTGAACAGGTGACGGCACAATTGCAGGCTATCGTTGATCGCGGCATGCGTGATGCGCTGGCAAACTACTGCTAATCGCAAAGGTGCTATCTATGCAGAGCATTATCAAAATTCACTCACTGGACAATGTGGCCGTGGCCCTGCGCGATTTGGCGCAGGATGAAACTGTCTTCGCAGGTGATGTCTCGCTGACATTGCCGCAGCCGGTGGCTCGCGGGCATAAATTTGCCCTGCAACCGATCGCCACAGGCGCGATGGTTATCAAATACGGTTTGCCTATCGGCCATGCGCTGGTTGATATCGCTGCCGGTGAACACATTCACTCCCAGAACGCGAAAACCAACCTGAGCGATCTGGATGAGTATCAGTACCAGCCGGAATTCATCAGCCTGCCCGCACAGATGGCGGATCGCGACGTGCAGATCTACCGTCGGCATAACGGTAGCGTTGGCATTCGCAATGAGCTGTGGATCCTGCCGACGGTCGGTTGCGTCAACGGGATTGCCCGCCAGATCCAACAGCGTTTTTTGAAGGAAACCAACAACGCGGAAGGGATCGACGGGGTATACCTGTTCACCCATCCGTTTGGTTGCTCGCAACTGGGCGAAGACCATGAGAACACCCGTACCATGCTGCAAAACATGGTGCGCCACCCGAATGCGGGCGCGGTATTGGTGATTGGTCTGGGCTGTGAAAACAATCAGGTGTCTGCCTTCCGTGACACGCTGGGCGAGTTTGATGCCGAGCGCGTCAACTTTATGATTTGCCAGCAGCAGGAAGATGAAGTCGAAGCCGGTCTGGAACGCTTGCACCAGTTGTATCAGGCGATGCGCAATGATGCGCGCGAGCCGGGCAAACTGAGCGAACTGAAGTTTGGTCTGGAATGCGGCGGCTCGGATGGCCTGTCTGGGATCACGGCGAACCCGTTACTGGGGCGCTTCTCGGATTATCTGATTGCCAACGGCGGCACCACGGTGCTGACGGAAGTGCCGGAAATGTTTGGTGCCGAGCGCATTCTGATGAGCCGCTGTCGCGATGAGGCCACATTCGAGAAAACCGTGCACATGGTCAATGATTTCAAACAGTATTTCATTGAACATAACCAGCCGATTTATGAAAACCCGTCGCCGGGCAACAAAGCCGGTGGCATCACCACGCTTGAGGAGAAATCCCTCGGTTGCACCCAGAAAGCGGGGCAGAGCAAAGTGGTGGACGTACTCAAATACGGTGAGCGCCTGCACACGCCGGGGCTGAACCTGCTGAGTGCGCCGGGTAACGATGCGGTTGCTACCAGCGCGCTGGCCGGTGCCGGTTGTCATATGGTGCTGTTCAGTACCGGGCGTGGCACGCCTTACGGTGGTTTTGTGCCAACGGTGAAACTGGCAACCAACTCTGAACTGGCGAAGAAAAAGCCGCACTGGATTGACTTTGATGCCGGTCGTTTGATTCACGATGTGCCGATGGATGACCTGCTCGCGCAGTTCGTTGATCTGATTGTTGACATTGCCAACGGCAAGCTGGCGAAGAACGAGATTAACGACTTCCGTGAACTGGCTATCTTCAAAAGCGGTGTCACGCTGTAACGCTGACTCCGGGGTGCGCGGTGTGCAGCATCGCAAAAAACTGCATCGCCAAAAACCTTAATCGCCAGAGACCTTATAAAAAATAATGTTATAAGGCCTGGCGTTTTAAGACTGAAAACGCGGGAATGTCGCGATTCGGCATTCTTGCGTTGAAAACCTGCCCGGTTCCAAATAAAATAAAACGGTGTTTCATTTTTATGAGCGCCGTTTTTTTGACGGCCCTACTTTAAGGCGGGGATCATGACTTCTTATGTATTTGCCCAGGCAGTTGGCGTACTGGCCTTTATGGTCGGTATCACCATGTTTTTTAACCGCAATGATAAAAAATTCAAAATACAGCTTTCCGTTTATAGCGCGGTGATTGCCTGTCACTTCTTCCTGATGGGGGCGAATGCCGCAGGCATGAGCGCCATGCTGAATTCTGGCCGTACTCTGGTAACGCTGAAAACCAGCAATATTGCCGTGATGTTTGTGTTTATTGCGCTGACGCTGGCGCTTGGTCTGCCGGGTGTTAAACACCCGATGGAATTGCTGCCGATTATCGGCACCGTATGCAGCACCTGGGCACTGTTCCGCGCCCATGGTTTGACCACCCGTTGCATCATTTGGTGCTCCACGGCGCTGTGGGTAACGCACAACATTTGGCTCGGCTCTATCGGCGGTTCGTTGATTGAAGCCAGCTTTCTGGTAATAAACGGCTTCAATATCATGCGTTTCTGGCGGATGCAGCGTAACGGCATCGACCCGTTTCGCGCCGATGAGCCGCAGTCATCGACCAAAAGCGCCTGAGACATCGCCCCGCCACCACAGGCGGGGCGTATTTTTACGCAGGATGTTGTCGGCAGGCGTTAGCGCCCGGCGCGGCGGTTAACCCAGATATTGATCAGGATAGTCACCAACAGGATAGCCGCCACCACGCTGAGTGACATCGCGACAGGAATGTGGAACAGGTCTATCAGCATCATTTTAATACCGATAAAGACCAGGATCACCGCCAGCCCGTATTTCAGCATCGAGAACTTCTGCGCGACTCCGGCCAGCAGGAAGTACATGGCGCGCAGCCCCAGAATGGCAAACAGGTTTGAGGTCAGCACGATAAACGGGTCAGTGGTGACGGCGAAAATCGCCGGGATGCTGTCCACTGCAAAAATAACATCGCTGATTTCCACCATCACCAGCACCAGAAACAGCGGGGTGGCGTACAGCAACCCATGCTGGCGGATGAAAAAACGCTCGCCGTGCAGGTTGTCCGTCATGCGCAGGCGGTTGCGTAAAAAGCGCACGATGGGCTTTTCGCCCACCGCCGCGTCATCTTCTTTCGCCAGCGCCATTTTGATGCCGGTAAGAAGCAAGAACGCGCCGAACAGGTACAGCAACCACTGAAACTGCGACACCAGCCAGCTTCCGGCAAACACCATGATCGTGCGCAGCACAATCGCGCCCAGCACCCCATAAATCAGCACCCGGCGTTGGTATTGGGCGGGTACGGCGAAATAGCTGAACAGCATCAGCCAGACAAAGACATTATCGACCGCCAGCGCTTTCTCGATGAGGTAGCCGGTAAAGAACGCCAGCGCCTGGGCATCGGCCACTTCACGGCCTGCGGTATGACTGAGATACCACCAGAAGCCTGCGTTAAACGCCACCGTGAGCATCACCCACACCAATGACCAGACCGCCGCCTGTTTAAAGCTCATGACCGTCGCGCCTTGTTTGCCTTGATACAGCAAATCAATCGCCAGCATTACCACGACGATAATGGCAAAACTGCCCCACATCATGGGGGTTCCTATCGTTACCATACCAGTCTCCCTTCGCCCGTATTCCAGCGGCGCATGCCAGCCGGTGAGCGTTTTCATCAATCATGTTGTCGTCAGAGCATGTCGTTATCAGAACATGTCGTTATCAGAACATGTCGTTATCAAAACATGTCATTATCAGAAAACCGTCTTATCAGAAAAACAAAACGGCCTGTGTCAGAAGGCACAGGCCGTTTGCGATGACTATGCTGCAAATGGACCTCGCCTTCTGGCAAGGTCTCACTTACAACTTAATGCGAATCCAGTGTCATGCGAATCGAGTCATTAAGGTTGCCTGGTAACCGAGTGCCGCAGCACTGTAATGACGATTAACCAGCGAGAAGTTACTCCCCTTTGCATTATCAAAGATAGGTGAGTTACGCGAGAGGGTCAACCGTCAGGCAGGCTAAATTCGCCATAAAAACGGCGTCTGTTTTGGCATGTGATCGCCTTTTGTCAGCGGCAAAATGCAGGCCTGAGCGGGAGGGATGGCATCAAGGCAGAAAAATCATTTACTGTAGCGTCGTTTTAAGGGATAAACAGCGCCAGATTTCGCTTTGCAGGAGCGGCTATGAGCCAACTATTTTTGGAAAACTCCCCGTTGACGCTGGTGCGTTATCCGCACTCTGAACGTCAGGAGACGCTACAGGCGTGGGATGCCGCTGATGAATACCTGTTACGGGAACTGGCGACCATTTCTTGCGGGCCGGGGCCGACGCTGATTTTTAACGATGCGTTCGGCGCGCTGGCCTGTGCGTTACAGGCGCAAGCGCCCTATAGCATCAGTGATTCCTATCTCAGCCAACTGGCGACACGCCATAATCTGGCGCTTAATGGCTATGCGCCGGAATCGGTGACGCTGCAAGATAGCCTCAGTGCGTTGCCGGACGCGCCATCACTGGTGGTGATAAAGGTGCCTAAAACACTGGCGCTGTTGGAACATCAATTGCGCCAGCTGTGCGCGGTGGTGACAGAGCACACGGTGGTGATAGCAGCGGCCAAAGCGCGCGATATTCACACCTCTACGCTTGAACTGTTCGAGCAGATTCTGGGGCCGACGCGCACGTCGCTGGCCTGGAAGAAAGCGCGGTTGATTCACTGTCAGCCGCAGGCCGATAGCGCCAGGGCCACGCCCGTTATCACCCGTTGGACGCTTGATGACAGCGGTTATTGCATCAACAACCATGCCAATGTGTTTGCCCGCAGCGGTCTGGATATCGGTGCCCGTTTTTTCATGCAGCATCTGCCAACCCAGATCGAGGGCAAAATCGCCGATTTGGGCTGCGGTAACGGCGTACTTGGCCTGGCGGCGCTGGCGCTTAACCCACTGGCGTATGTCAGCTTTTTCGATGAATCCTATATGGCGATCGCCTCCAGCCGTCTTAATGTAGAGGAAAACCGGCCGCAGGATAGGGCGCGCAGCAGTTTTGTGGTCAACCATGCGCTGGCGGGCGTGGCCAAAGAGAGCCTACAGGCCGTGCTGTGCAATCCACCGTTTCATCAGCAGCAGGCGCTGACGGATGATATCGCCTGGCAAATGTTTCTCGATGCGCGCCGCTGCCTGATGACCGGCGGTGAACTGCGCATTGTCGGCAATCGTCATCTGGATTACTTCCACAAACTCAAACGCTTGTTCGGCAATTGTGAGAATGTGGCCAGTAATGCCAAATTTGTGGTGCTACGCGCTGTAAAAACCTCGCCGCGTTCGCGGTGATAGCCGGTTGGCAAGGCTTGCCTGCCGGCATTTGTTGTCGTGCAGGCCTGCCAGTATAATCCGCAGGGTAGATCAGCGAAGGAAAGGTTATGTGTATTGAAGAGTTGCAGGCACGGCTGGAGAGTGCATTGCAGGCGCTGGAAGTCAGTGTGGGCCGACAGCAACAGGTATGGCAACGTGATTATCAGCATCTTCATTTGCAATTAATGCAGGCGCGTCAGCGGGAAGCGGAGTTATGTGCGCGTCTTAACGAACTGGTGAGTCGGGTTAACATGATGGATGTGTCGCCTGAGCGCAATCCGCTATTGCAGAAAATTAACCTGATCCGCGCCCATATCGAGGCGTTAGCCGCCGAAGCCGCCGCGTTTCACCGCTCCTTACTGTGAGCTGACGGTGCCCTGATTGCACGGCAAACGCGGCAGCAGGAGGGCGAAATACGCGCTGGTGCCGGTTTGTCGCGCTGGGTTCGCGCACAGGCTCACAGAACGAGGGGTTGGCTATTGCTCAACGCTTGAACACATGCGGGCTTAACGCTAAGGTAAGCCCCTCTTTGCCTGTCTTGGTTACATCATGATTACCCTCGCCCTGATTGACGATCATCTCATTGTGCGCTCTGGCTTTGCCCAATTGCTCGGGCTTGAACCGGACATGCAGGTGGTGGGCGAATTCGGCTGTGCGCGTGAGGCGCTGGCCGGTCTGCCCGGGCGCGCCGTGCAGGTGTGTATTTGCGATATTTCTATGCCGGATATGTCGGGCCTTGAACTGCTCGGCCAACTGCCCAAAGGCATGGCGGTGATCATGCTCTCCGTACACGACAGCCCGGCGCTGATTGAGCAGGCACTCAATACCGGCGCGCGCGGTTTTCTCTCAAAACGGTGCAGCCCCGATGAGCTGGTGGCGGCGGTGCGAACCGTGGCCGGTGGGGGCTGCTATCTGACGCCGGACATCGCGCTAAAGCTGGCCTCTGGCCGCCAAGACCCGCTGACCCGGCGCGAGCGGCAGGTGGCGGAAAAACTGGCGCAAGGCATGGCGGTGAAAACCATCGCCGCCGAACTTGGGCTGTCGCCAAAAACCGTGCACGTTCACCGGGCGAACCTGATGGAAAAGCTGGGTGTCAGCAATGATGTCGAGCTGGCGCGTCGTATGTTTGATGGGTGGTGACGAACGTGTTTGTCACCGGACTTATCGCCGCACTGGCCTGTGGTTTTACCTTTTCCGCCGCCTGGTTTTGTTTGTGGAGCATTAGCCTGCATCTGGTGGTGCGCCCGGATCTGGCGATATTGCTATTTCCGTTTGGTTTGCGCCTCGGGCTGATGCTGCAAGCGCCGCGCCGTTTCTGGCCGGTATTGCTGGCCAGCGAGTGGGGGCTTATCGCCTGGCTGGTGACGGAGGTGAAACTGGCGCACCCGTCGCTGCTACTGCTCGGTAGCCTGTTAACCCTGCTGCCGGTGTTGCTGGTATCGCGCCTGCCGCGCCGGGATGACTGGCACACGCTGCTGTGGCAAGGCGGCGCGCTGGTGACGGCGGCGCTGTTGCAGTCGCTGCCGTGGCTTGGCCGGGGTGAGGAGACGTTTACCGTCCTGCTGCTGACGCTGACCGGCGGGTTAACGCTGTCACCGGCCTGCCTGCTTATCTGGCACTACCTGTCCAGTGCCACCTGGTTGCCGCTCGGCCCGGCGCTGGTTTCCCAGCCGGTGAACTGGCGCGGGCGTCATCTGCTGTGGTATTTGCTGCTGTTTGTCATCAGCCTGTGGTTGCAACTGGGTTTACCGGCTGAACTGTCGCGCTTTACGCCGTTTTGTCTGGCGTTGCCCATTATCGCGCTGGCCTGGCACTACGGCTGGCAAGGGGCGCTCATCGCCACGCTGATGAATGCCATCGCCCTGATAGCCAGCCAGACCTGGCATGAACACCCGGTGGATTTACTGCTTTCGCTGCTGGCCCAGAGTCTCACCGGGCTCTTGCTGGGCGCGGGCATTCAGCGCCTGCGCGAGCTAAACCTGTCGCTGCAAAACCAACTGCTGCGTAACCGCCGGTTGGCGGAGCGGCTGCTGGAAACCGAGGAGAGCGTGCGCCGGGATGTGGCGCGCGAGCTGCATGACGATATCGGTCAAACGATCACGGCAATTCGCACCCAGGCCGGTATTTTGCTGCGCCTGACACCGGTACACCCCAGCGCCCGGCAAAGCGGCGCGCTGATAGAAAAACTCTCGCTCAGTGTCTATGACTCGGTGCGCCGCCTGATGGGGCGTTTACGCCCGCGCCAGCTTGATGACCTGACGCTGGAGCAGGCGGTGCGCTCATTGCTGCGTGAAATGGAGCTGGAAGCCTATGGCATCGTCAGCCACCTGCGTTGGCAAATTGATGAAACCTCACTCAGTGAAGGGGTGAGGGTGACGCTGTTTCGCGTCTGTCAGGAAGGGTTAAACAACATTGTCAAACACGCCAATGCCAGTGCGGTGACGCTACAGGTGCAGCAGGACGGGCAGTGGCTGACGCTGGTGATTGAAGATGATGGTTGCGGGCTACCGCCGGGCTCCGGCGCACACGGATTTGGCTTGCTTGGCATGCGCGAGCGCGTTACCGCGCTGGGCGGCACGTTGCAGCTTTCGTGTACGCACGGCACCCGCCTGACGGTCACGCTGCCACTGCCTGATGCTGAGGTATCCTGATGCGCAGTTTTTTGAACATTCCAGCCAGTGCGCCCGCGCTGCGCGATCCGGCGGCGATCGAGTCCACCTATCGCTACTGGCGACGCCATATTCTGATTACGCTCTATCTCGGCTATGCGTTGTTCTACTTCACGCGTAAGAGTTTTAATGCCGCCGTGCCGGAAATTCTCGCCAGCGGGTTGATGGTGCGTACCGATATCGGTTTGCTGGCAACGCTGTTCTACGTCACCTATGGCGCATCAAAGTTTGTGTCAGGGATCGTCAGCGATCGCTCGAATGCCCGCTATTTTATGGGGATCGGTTTGCTGGCGACCGGTGTGGTCAATATTCTGTTCGGCTTTTCCTCTTCGCTGTGGTCGTTTGCCATCTTGTGGATGGTGAATGCCTTTTTTCAGGGCTGGGGCGCGCCGGTGTGCGCCCGGCTGCTGACCAGCTGGTACTCACGCACGGAGCGCGGCGGCTGGTGGGCCGTGTGGAATACGGCGCATAACGTCGGCGGGGCGCTTATCCCGATGATGATTGGCGCTGCGACACTGCACTACGGCTGGCGCACGGGCATGATGATGGCCGGTGGGCTTGCCATTATCGCCGGGCTGTTTTTGTGCTGGCGCTTGCGTGACCGGCCACAAACGCTGGGGCTGCCGAGCGTGGGCGAGTGGCGGCGTGATGCGCTGGAAATCACCCAGCAGCAAGAAGGGCTGGGGTTATCCCGGCGCGAGATCCTGCGCAAATATGTGTTTACCAACCCCTATATTTGGTTGCTGGCTTGCTGCTACGTGCTGGTGTACGTGGTGCGCGCGGCCATCAACGACTGGGGCAATCTGTATATGTCGGAAACGCTTGGCGTGGATCTGGTGACGGCAAACTCAGCCGTGACCATGTTCGAGCTGGGCGGGTTTATCGGCGCACTGGTCGCGGGCTGGGGCTCTGACAAGCTGTTTAATGGCAATCGCGGGCCGATGAACCTGATTTTTGCTGCGGGCATTTTGCTCTCCGTCGGGTCGCTGTGGCTGATGCCGTTTGCCAGCTATGTGATGCAGGCCGCCTGCTTTTTCACTACCGGATTTTTCGTGTTTGGCCCGCAAATGCTGATTGGCATGGCGGCGGCAGAGTGTTCGCACAAAGACGCCGCCGGTGCCGCGACCGGGTTTGTCGGGCTGTTTGCGTATCTGGGCGCATCGCTGTCTGGCTGGCCGCTGGCGCGCATTATGGAAGTCTGGCACTGGACGGGCTTTTTTGCCGTTATCGCGGTGGCCGCCGGTGTTTCTGCGCTGTTGCTGCTGCCATTTTTGCGCGCGTCCTCGCCGCGTCCTTCCCCTCCGCTGGCGTGATTCGCCTCACTGTTTATTGTTAATAGCGCTAAAACCGAGAAAATTTCCTAGAGGGAGCAGGATGTTCCCTCAGGCTCGCTGGCGCGTGGCTTCTTACAATTCCTCATGACAACTGTTCGTTATGACAACAATTAGCTATGACAACTACTGGCTATGACAACAACTTGCTATGACAACTACTGGCTATGACAACGGCTCGCCATAGTTATCACCTGCCATAGTCATCACTCGCCATAGCAATAACAGCGCCCGTCTTGTAAGGGGAAATACCATGCTCAACTTTCTAAACCAGGTGCGTCAGCCGACGCTGGATTTGCCGCTCGATGTGCGGCGCAAAATGTGGTTCAGGCCTTTCATGCAGTCCTATCTGGTGGTGTTCATTGGCTACCTGACGATGTATTTGATCCGCAAGAATTTCAACATCGCTCAAAATGACATGATCAGTACCTATGGCCTGAGCATGACCCAGCTTGGCATGATTGGCCTTGGCTTTTCTATCACCTATGGGGTGGGGAAGACGCTGGTGTCCTATTACGCTGACGGGAAAAATACCAAACAATTTCTGCCGTTTATGCTGATCCTCTCCGCTATCTGTATGCTGGGTTTTAGCGCCAGCATGGGGGCGGGTTCCGTCAGCCTGTTTCTGATGATTGCGTGCTATGCCTTGAGCGGCTTTTTCCAGAGCACCGGCGGGTCGTGTAGCTACTCCACCATCACCAAATGGACGCCGCGTCGTAAGCGAGGCACCTATCTGGGGCTGTGGAACATTTCCCATAATCTGGGCGGTGCCGGGGCAGCGGGCGTAGCGTTGTTTGGCGCTAACTATCTGTTTAACGGCCATGTTATCGGCATGTTCGTTTTCCCTTCCCTTATTGCGTTGGTCGTCGGGTTTATCGGCCTGCGTTTTGGCAGCGATTCGCCGGAGTCGTACGGGCTGGGTAAGGCGGAAGAGCTGTTTGACGAAGCCATTTCTGAAGAAGATCAGGAAGCCGAAGACGCCAGCATGAGTAAATGGCAGATCTTCGTTGAATACGTTCTGAAAAACAAAGTGATTTGGCTGCTGTGTTTCTCCAATATTTTCCTGTACGTGGTGCGTATTGGCATCGATCAGTGGTCTACCGTGTATGCCTATCAGGTGCTGAAATTGCCCAAAGAAGTCGCGATTCAGGGTTTTACGCTGTTTGAGATCGGCGCATTGGTGGGCACGTTGCTGTGGGGCTGGTTGTCTGATTTGGCCAATGGCCGTCGTGGGCTGGTGGCCTGTGTCGCACTGGCGCTGATTATCGCCACGCTCGGGGTGTATCAGCATGCCAGCAACCAATATGTTTACCTGGCGTCGTTGTTTGCACTCGGCTTTTTGGTGTTTGGCCCGCAGTTGTTGATTGGTGTGGCGGCGGTCGGGTTCGTGCCGAAGAAAGCCATCAGCGCCGCTGACGGCATCAAAGGCACCTTCGCCTACCTGATTGGCGACAGCTTTGCCAAACTCGGCCTTGGCATGATTGCTGATGGCAAGCCCATCTTTGGGCTGACCGGCTGGGCGGGCACCTTTGCCGCGCTCGATACCGCCGCGATAGGTTGTATCATTCTGATGGCGATGGTTGCCATCATGGAAGAGCGCAAAATCCGGCGTGAAAAACGCCTGTTGCAGGCACAACAAGCATAATGAAACCGCTATCGCCGGGTGAGGCTGACGCCGCCCGGCGCTACGCCCGCTATTGCTCTGGCCGCTTGTCTGGCGAACCACGCAGGACAACGGCCTTTTTTATTCCCGTATCGCGCCGCGCTTACGCAATATTGTCACCTTCTCCACAATTGGCCGAATTGTGAATATTGCCCTTGCATAGCTTTACCCAAGCCCTCGGTTCACTGAAATTTAGCGGCCTATACTCATCACAAAGGTTGACGCACAACCGTGCGTTGATAACGAAAAACCGTAATGTGAAGGAATGTCTTATGTCTAAATTAACTGCGATGGTAGTGGCCTCTGTTCTGGCGTTGGGAAGTGCGGGCGTTGTTTATGCGCAGGATAATACGCCGCCTGACCACGGCGGGCGCATGATGAAACATCATGACGGTGAACGAGGCATGGAACGTGACATGATGTTTAAAGGGCTGAATCTGAGCGATGAACAGCGCCAGAAGATGCGCGACATTATGGAGAATGCCAAAAAAGAGATGACCCGCCCTTCAGCCGAGCAGCGTAGCGAATGGCACAGCCTGATTGCCGCTGATAGCTTTGATAAAGCCAAGGCAGACAGCGTGGTTAACCAAATGGCGCAGGCCAATAAAGCTCAAATGCTCAAACACCTGGAGATTCAGAACAAAATGTACAATGTGCTGACGCCGGAGCAGAAAAAGCAGTTTAACGAGAATTTTGCTAAACGCCTGAAAGAGAAAACCCCGCCAGCGGCGCAATAAACCCGACGCTGACCGCCCTGTGCGGGCGCGTTGATTCGCGCCCGTTTGCTCTCCCTTCCGGTTTTGTTCTGCGTTTAAACAACTTTTCGCCATTTGTTACTTTCCAATCGCTGCCGCTTGCTCTATCAATAGCGCGTCATTGTGATTCAGGAGTTTTTCTCATGGCGACGAGCGCCCTTAAATCGGTATGGCTGTTTGCTTTTATCGGCCTGTTAAGTGCCTGTAAACCGGCAACTACCGAAGTATCACGCCCATTGACGGTGTTTGAAGGTAAAACGATGGGTACGTTTTATAGCGTGAAAATCAGCGGCGAGTTGCCGGTGCAAAGCGCGCAATTGCAGCATGATATCGATGCCGTGCTGGAACAGGCGAATAACGATATCTCCACCTACCGCAGTGAGTCGGTGTTATCGCGTTTTAATCGCTACAGCGGCAGCGAGCCACAGCCTATCCCCAGCGGCATGGCGGATATCATTCTGGCGGCGCAACGTATTGGCCGTGCGACGGGCGGCGCGATGGATATTACCGTCGGGCCGTTGGTTAACCTGTGGGGCTTTGGCCCGCAAAAGCAGCCTGTGACTATCCCCACGCAGGCGCAAATTGATGAGGCGCGGCGTAAAGTCGGGCTGGAGCACCTGCGGCTTATCAGCACGCACCAGGGGGAATGGCTTCAGAAAGACTTGCCGGATCTGTATGTGGATTTGTCTACGCTTGGCGAAGGCTATGGCGCGGATGTGCTGGCGCAATTGATGACCCGCAACGGCATCAGCCATTATCTGGTCTCCGTCGGTGGCGCGATTTCCAGCCGTGGCGTAAACGGGCAGGGGCAACCCTGGCGGGTGGCCATCCAGAAACCGACCGATAAAGAGAACGCGATACAAGCCGCCGTTGATTTACAGGGTTACGGCATCAGCACCTCCGGCAGCTATCGCAACTACTTTGAGCAGGACGGCAAGCGCTACTCCCACGTCATCGACCCGGCCACCGGGCGGCCGATTACCCACCAGTTAGTTTCAGCCACGGTGATTGCCCGCACCGCGCTGGAAGCGGATGGCTGGGACACCGGCCTGATGGTGCTGGGCCCGGAAAAAGCGCTGGAACTGGCCAAACAGCAGGGGCTGGCGGTTTACCTGATTACCAAGACCGATAAAGGCTTTGAAACGATGATGACGCCGCAGTTTAAAACGTTCTTATTGCCGTCGCCTTGATAAGCTATCGTTGCACTGCACGCTTAGAGAGAACAGAACGGGCAATATGGTGTGATGGGTATTCTCTGCTGATGTTTTGCCTTCACCTTCACGGTGAAGGCGCATCGGAAAACATGCGCCGAATAATCGCATGCGGTAAAGAATATTGGCTGCCGCCCTTATGGTCTTTTTATCTGTCAGATTCTTTTATTATCGTGCGTTAAAATAAAATATAAACCGGTGTTTTATTTTTTATTTTAACGCTGCTTTTTTATTTGCTGATTTTCCTTCTTCATTTTCTGTCTAACCGGAATATGCCTTGCGTGCTTTTTCGTCATTCATGTCATGATGAATACGATAGTTTTTCTGTAGTGTCTCGTTTTTTAAGGCTTTTTACCGGCACCTTCGCATAACAAGGCCGATTTTATCGCGCCACTGTATATACCCGCCATTATCTCAGGTAAATAAAACGTTACGCCCTTTTGAGTGAATGTGACTAAGTTATTTTTTACTGAATCACGATTTAAACAACATAGTGACATTGTGCTGAATAATTAGTTAATTAACTAATTTGATTATTTATAAACTAAAAAGACACTCATATTAACGTTATGACATCGGCCCACTAAGCAAAATCAAAAACAATAAACCGATACCCCATTTCAAGCCTATAAAACATTGTTAATTTACGGAGTCTATTTATGACGAATCATGACCAGGTCTTCAGCCCGTTTATCTTGCCCAACGGCGTTGAGCTGAAAAACCGCCTGCTGATGGCCCCGATGACCACCTGCACCGGCTTTTATGATGGATCTGTCACCAAAGAGTTGGTGGAATACTATCAGGTGCGCGCGGGTGAACTGGGTGCGGTTATCGTGGAGTGCTGTTTTATTGATGATGGCGGCCTAGCTTTTCCTGGGGCGATTGGCATCGATAACGACAACAAAATCGATGGCCTGGCCAAGATTGCCTCGGCGATTAAAGCTCAGGGGGCCAAAGCGATTGTGCAAATCTATCACGGTGGCCGGATGGTGGAGCCGAAGCTGATTGGCGGGCGCACGCCGGTTGCGCCAAGCGCCATTGCCGCACCGCGCGAGGGCGCGGTGGTGCCGCGTGCGCTCAGTGGCGACGAAGTTGAGGCCACCATCGCCCGCTTTGGCGCTGCGGTGCGCCGGGCGATTGCCGCCGGGTTTGACGGGGTGGAAATTCACGGTGCCAATACTTACCTTATCCAGCAATTCTATTCTGAACACTCTAATCAGCGTGACGATAAATGGGGCGGCAGCCGCGATAATCGTGCCCGCTTTCCGCTGGCTGTGCTGGATATCACGCATCAGATGGCGCGCCAGTATGCCGGGAAAGATTTTATTATCGGCTACCGTTTTTCCCCCGAAGAGCTGGAAGTGCCGGGCATTCGTTTTGACGATACGCTCTATTTGCTGGAAAAACTGGCGGCGCGCGGCCTGGATTACCTGCACTTCTCAATGGGGCATACGCTGCGCTCGTCCATCGTTGATACCACTGACCCGACGCCATTAATCAAAAAATATTGCGCCATGCGCTCAGATACGCTGGCTCAGGTGCCGGTTGTCGGCGTGGGTGGCGTGGTGAATAAAATTGATGCTGAAGTGGCGCTGGAGCACGGCTACTCGCTGGTGGCGGTGGGTAAAGCCTGCATCGCCTACCCGGATTGGGCAGCCCGTATCGCCGCTGGCAACACGCTTGAGCTGGTGATGGATAGCACCCAACGCGAAGCCCTGACCATTCCTGAACCGCTGTGGCGTTTTTCGCTGGTAGAAGCGTTAATCCGCGACATGAGCCTGTCTGCGAAGAAGTTCAAAGCAGGCGTGTTTGAGGAGTCGGTGGCGAATGAAAGCCATGAGATGGTGATAAGCGTCAGCCTGGAAACCGATCGCATTGCCGATGTCGTACTGCAACAAGACACGGCGCAAGATCCGGCGTTTCGCCAGCATTTTGCGGTGATCCGTCAGCGCATTCTTGAGGCCAACAGCCCGCATGTGGATGCCGTGTCCGGCGCGACCACCCAGAGTGAAGCGGTGAAAAAAGCGGTGTCCCGCGCCATGGCGAAATCGACCAAGGCGGCCATCCTCGCCGAAGGCGGCAACCCTTCAAAAATGCACCGTTATGATGTGGTGGTGGTCGGCAGCGGTGGCGCAGGCCTGGCGGCGGCGATTCAGGCCAGCGATGATGGCGCGAGTGTGCTGATCGTCGAGAAAATGTCAACGATTGGCGGCAACACCATTAAGGCATCGGTCGGGATGAATGCGGCGGGCACGCGTTTTCAGAAGATGAAAGGCATTGACGATAACCCCACGCACTTCTACGAGGAGACGCTGAAAGGCGGTAAGCATAAAAATAATCCCGAATTGCTGAAACGATTCGTCGATGGTGCGCCGATGGCGATTGAGTGGCTGGCGGAGCGCGGCATCGAACTGAACGATATCACCATCACCGGCGGCATGAGCGTGGACAGAACCCACCGTCCGGCAGATGGCTCGGCGGTCGGCGGCTTTTTGATAAGCGGGCTGGTGAAAAACATCAATCAGCGCAATATCGATGTGATGCTGGATACGTCGCTTATCGATATTGAACACCGCGACGGCGCGATTTGTGCCGTGCGGGTGCGTAATGAAGATAATGATGAGTTGACGATTGCCGCCAAAGGCGTGGTGATTGCCACCGGTGGCTTTAGCGCTAACCGCGATATGGTGGTGAAGTACCGCCCGGACTTGGCCGGTTTTGTCACCACCAATCATCAGGGCGCGACCGGCAGCGGTATTCATATTCTCAGGAAAGTCGGCGCGGATACGGTGGATTTGGGCGAAATTCAGATTCACCCAACGGTGGAGCAAGGCACCTCTTATCTTATCTCCGAGTCGATTCGCGGCGGCGGGGCGATTTTGGTGAATCAGCAAGGGCTGCGCTTTTTCAACGAAATGGAAACCCGCGACAAGGTGTCGGCTGCCATTATCGGCCTGCCGGAAAAATACGCCTACATTGTGTTTGATGAGCAGGTCAGGCTGAAGAATAAAGCGGCCGACGAATACCTGGCCCGTGGCTTTGTGGTGAGAGCGGCCTCTTGCGCTGAACTGGCTGAGAAACTGGCAATGGACGCACAGACGTTATCGGCAACGCTTGCGCGCTATAACGGCTTTGTTGCCGGGCAGCATGACGGTGACTTTGGCCGTAAGACGGCATTGCGCCACCCGCTTAATCAGGGGCCGTTTTACGCCATTCGTATTGCGCCGGGCGTGCATCACACCATGGGCGGTGTGGTGATTAACAGCGATACCGCCGTGCTGGACAGCAAAAAACGGGTGATCCGTGGCGCGTTTGCCGCCGGTGAGGTGGTCGGCGGTATCCACGGCGGCAACCGTATTGGCGGCAATGCGGTGGCGGATATCATCGTATTCGGGATTCAGGCGGGCCGTAACGCCGCCTCTTACGCCCGTCTGTAAGCCGGACTTCGGCCCCTGGCACCGTAACGGCGTCAGGGGCCGTCTCTGCAAGGCTGTTTGCGCGCGACAGGCAGGCCGCCGTTTTCGCATCCATCAGGAGGTCTTGCCATGTCATCGGATAACCTGTCTTGCCACCACGCCGGTGCCTGTACCTATGCCACGGTGCTGATGGGGTCGCCGATTCACTTAACGTTACCGCAAGCAGACCCGGCATTGGCGCAGCGCGTTTTTGCACGCATCGCGCAGCTCGAGGACGCGCTGACGGTGAACCGTGAACAGTCCGAGGTGATGGCGATTAACCGGGCGGCGGGCCAGCACCCGGTGGTGGTGAGCCAACGGCTGTTTAACCTGATAAAACGCGCCCGTGACGTCAGCCTGCTTGCCGACAGCGCCTTTAATGTCGCCATCGGGCCGGTGGTGAAGTGCTGGAAAGTCGGCTTTCAGGGGCAGCGGGTGCCCGCAGCCGAGACGTTAAGCGCGGCGCTGGCGCTGACCGACCCGCGACAGATAGTGCTCAATGAGCAGGCCTCGTCGGTTTTTCTGGCGCTTACGGGGATGGAGCTGGATTTAGGGGCGATAGCGAAGGGGTACGTGGCGGATGTCATCAAACAGTTTTTATACCAGCAGCACTGCTACCATGCCCTGCTTAATCTGGGCGGCAACGTGCAAACCCTTGGCCGCCCTCGCCATACAATGCAGGCCGGTTGGTCGATTGGGCTGCAAAAACCGTTTGGTGCGAACGGTGAACTGCTCGGGGTGATACAGGTTGTGGATAAATCGGTGGTGACGTCCGGCATTTATGAGCGCTATTTCGAGTGCGACGGGCGGCGCTATCACCACATTTTTGACCCGCGAACCGGCTACCCGCTGGATAACGAACTACTCAGCGTCACCATTATTTCCGATGCCTCAATCGAGGGGGATATCTACACCACGCTGCTGTATGGCATGGGTGTGGAAAAAGGGCTGGCTTACCTGTCGCAGCACCCGGAAATAGAGGCGATTTTCGTCACCCACGACCAACGCATTATTCTCTCTTCGCAGCGCCAGTATTCCTTCACGGTGCTGGATGCGAGCGATGCGCTCGCGTTAATTTAACGGCCCCGATGTACTATTATGCTCCGATGTACTACGCCCCGATGTACTATGCCCCGATGTACTACGCTTCGTTCAGTAGTGCTGTTTTGGCGGCGATGATAAAGGCGTCCGACAGCGGATCTCCGGCCGTCGCGCGCGATAACATCAGTGCGCCGACTAACAGCGCGGTTTGCGTCAGGACCTGCTGCTGGCGCTGTTCATCATCGTGTTTGTCGGAAAGGGACTCCAGCCTATTCAGCATGTCCTTCACACCGTTGAGATACACTTCACGTATCGGTTTTTCTGCACTTTCCCGGGCCACGTCACCGGCTAAGGCGGTGATGGCGCATCCATCTTTGACGTCATCACGGTGTCGGGCAGACAAGTAGACGTCTAGTAGCGTAGACAGCGTGTTTTTCCCCGGCTGTTGGCTGATTGCCTGCCATTGTGTGTTGACGTCTTCGAACGTCTTGCGGCTGGCAATTGCCACCAGTTCATCCTTGGACGCAAAGTGTCCATAGAAGCCGCCGTGGGTTAATCCCGCTGCCGCCATCAAGTCATTCACACTGACGCCGTTCAGGCCGCGTTCCCGAAACAGCTGTGAAGAGACATGGATGATTTCTTCGCGGTTTCGCTCCATCTGCTGTTTTGATACACGGGCCATAGTTTTCTCCTCATTAGCGGACAGGCATCATCTTAGTGGATGAAAATATCGGACTCAATAGATGATGCCTTTCATCAATAATGATTAAACGGATCAGGCGCGGGGCGTGCGTGGCGCGGCGATGCGCGCGCTGTCACCACCCTGAGCGCGGGGCAGACTACCGGCGATTTGATCGTGCGGCGTGCCGAGCGAGATGGCGCTGGCGCTATCAAGGCGCGCCATCTGTTCATCAGTGAGCGTCACCTCCAGAGCCGCCAGAGTATCATCCAACTGATTCAGGGTACGCGAGCCCAGAATGGGGATCAGGCTGGTGCTGGAATGCGCCGCTTTCTGTCGCAGCCAGGCAATGGCAATGTGTAGCGGCTGCCGCTGGTGCTCTTGTGACACCGCGATGACTTCATCGAGCAGCGTAGTATCCCGTTCGATGTGTACCAGCCTGCCGCCAAATCCTTGCAGACGGCCTTCATTACTGTTGCGGTATTTTCCTGTCAACAGCCCACCGCCCAGCGGAGACCAAAGCGTTGCCGCCAGCCCCAGTGCTTCGGCCATCGGCAGCAGTTCTCGTTCGGCGGTGCGCTGCGCCAGGCTGTATTCCACCTGAATACCGGCAATGCGCGACCAGCCCCGCAGCTCTGCTATCGTATCGGCGCGGGCGATACGCCAGGCCGGAAAATTAGATAACCCGGCATACTGGATTTTCCCTGCGCGGACGAGGTCGTCAAAGGTGCGGACTATCTCTTCCAGCGGGGTTAGCTGGTCGTCAAAATGCGCCCACAGGATATCAATACGGTCGGTTTTCAGTCGCTTAAGGCTGCTTTCCACCGACGAAATCATGTTCTTACGGCTGTTGCCGGTTCGAGAGATGCCTGCGTCCGGCATCGCGCTTAGGGTGTACTTCGTTGCGACGACAAAGCGATCGCGTTCAGCGGCGATGAACTCGCCGATAAACTCTTCCGACTGGCCGAACTGATAGGCATCAGCCGTATCGATAAAGTTGCCGCCAGCATCGGTATAGCGATCAAATACCTGTTTCGCCTCTTCTTTTTCTGAACCGTAGCCCCAGCGGGTACCAAAGTTGCCTGTGCCGAGCGCCAGCTCGGATACGCGTAAACCGGTGTTACGACCAAACGTGGTGTAGTGCATGTGGCGAACCCTCATATTATAAATGTCGGTTGACATTTATAATATAGGTCATTCATCATCTATTTGTAAACATGATGAGTATCATCTATATCACCCTAACAAGAGAGCAATTGCATGAAAACGACGCCTTCGGTTCTTATCACCGATGCTTCATCTGACATTGGTGCAGCCTATGCCGAGCGTTTTGCCAGCCGTGGTCATGATCTGGTGTTGGTTGGCTGCGATCGTCTACGGATGGATGCCCTGGCAACCCATCTGCGCCAGAAGAGCGGCGTTGCTGTCGATGTTATACCGGTGGATCTCACGCAGCCCGATGAACTTGCCGTGGTCGAGGCGCGGCTGCGTGAAGACCGCCGCATTGGGGTGCTGGTGAATAACGCCGGGATGAGCATTGGTGGGCATTTTCTTGAACAACAGCCTGACGATATTGAACGACTTGTCGCCCTCAATACGATAGCGCTGGTCAGGCTCGCCCGCGCCGTTTCTCCAAGGTTTGCGGCGGCAGGCGAGGGTGCCATTATCAATATTGGCTCCGTGATAGGTTTAGCGCCGGAATTCGGGGCGACGGTTTACGGTGCCACCAAAGCATTCGTACTGTTTCTCTCTCAGGGACTCAGTCTGGAACTGGCTCCCAGTGGGGTCTACGTTCAAGCCGTTCTTCCTGCGGCGACGCCCACGGAGATTGGGCAGCACGCCGATGCCAATATCGAGAGTTCCTCTGTGGCGAGGGACATTGGGGCGTTCGTGGAGGCGGCCTTGATAGGTTTTGATAACCGCGAACCGGTCACGATCCCACCGCTCCAGGAATTCCGGCAATGGACGGCCTATCAATATGCCCGGCAAGCTATGCTGCCGATATTCGCACAGGCACACCCGGCAATTCGATATCGACTGATGCATTCGCCAATAGCAAATTGTGTGCGCCGTGCGCCGGTTTTATTTACGCAGACCGAAGACAGCCTAATATTAAAACAATAAATAAGGTGCAGCGGTGCGGTTTATTCCCTGCAAATAATATTCAGCCAGAAAGTTAACAGGCATTACCTGCTGGCAATGCCTATTAGTGATTGGTACAAGATAGCCGCGCGGCTTTACCTTGTTTACGATAACTAAACGGCGTTATTTGATAGGTTTTGACAAACACCCGTGAAAAGGACTGCTGTGAGTCATAACCATATTTCATGGCGATATCAATGATCCTTTCATTCGTGCAGGCGAGATCGTGAGCGGCCTGAGCCAGGCGGCGCTCACGAATATAATTCCCCAGACTTTGCCGGGTGATGTGATAAAACATGCGCTGGAAGTGCCATTGTGAGTACCCCGCTTTACGTGCAACATCCTTTACGCGCAGTGGGCGTGTTAAATCAGAATTTATCCATGTAATTAAATCATCAATGATTTCTTTTTTCATGAGAAGCACTCCTGAATAAAAACATATCCATTAGCCGACGACATCTCCTCACAGACAGTGAAAGATGTTTTATTTCCATAAAGGTACTCTACGCGGGTTTCAGGTATTTCTTCCGTTAGATAACTTATTTGTACGTCAGTGCGACACCGCGAATATCATTATTCCCGTTGGCGAAAATAATTTTATAGCTTGTAGCACCAGACGCTTTGGTTAAACGCGCAAGTTTATTTTCCAGGCTATCCAGCGATGATGCGGTAGCGGAAACCGAACCCATTTTCTCTGCGTGTTGTGCAGGGCTGGCATTATCAGCCGCCATTGCGCTTTGGGATAAAGTAGCAAGCATTAAGGCAGAAAAAGTAAATTGACGAATATTCATGACGACCTCATTAACAATAGAATGATAGCGATAAATCTGGAATAGGGCGTGTGTATTGCGGCAGACCAATACCGGTGCGCCACTTTTCTGCTGCGGGCTTCACGGTGCAATGTGCTGCTACAGTTGCTACGCCTGACGGTGGATAACATCATGATTGCCTGAGGCAACACATGATGCGGCATGTCCTGTTACGGATATCCTGTTACGGATAGGGGGCGTCAATCCAGTGAGACGTATTCTAACGATTTCCATCGTAAACTTAATGGCACGTATGGTTGAAAAATAATTAACCTAAAGTTGTTAATTCAGCAGTTATGTCCGGTTAAAGGCTATGTACAGTTAAAGACGATGTACAGTTAAAGACTATGTACAGCTAAATGCCGCGAGTTCATTGAGTGAAACATGCAGGGATTTCTCTTTGGCAAAGGTGCCAAGCAGGTACTCCACCGTAGCCCTGACGCGAGGCGCTATCAACGCCCGATGCGGATACTGAAGCACCATTTCGTAGTTGCCGGGCTGGTGCGTTCCCAGCAGCAAGACCTTGAGATTCCCGGATAACAGGTGTGGCCAGGCGTGATGTACGCCGACCTGAGTGATACCGAGCCCCTGACAGGCCGCCTGCGTCAGCGCTTCCGGTGCAGACAGCGTTAATGCTGGCGTGCTGATATCAAGCGTGATGATGCTGCCGTCGTCGCGGTGAAAACTCCAGGGAGAGATCTTCCCGCCTAGAAAACGCCGCACTATCAGGCGATGTTGCAAAAGCGCCTGAGGCGTTTGAGGAATACCGGCTTGTTGCAAATAGTCCGGTGAGGCAACCAGCACCATATTCAGGCGGCAGATCGGACGGGCTATCAGGGCGGAGTCTGCGATTTGGCCGCCCCGTAGCGCCAGGTCGTAACCATCGCGCACAAAATCGACCACGCGGTCATCGAAATCAATCTCGACGCTCAGGGATGGGTAGCGTGTTTGCAGCCCCGGCAGGGCAGGCAGAATGTACTCTTTGCCGAAGGAGGCGCTGGTAGAAATGCGCACATGGCCGCTGATTTCAACGCGCTGCTGGGCCAGCACGTCGGAGGCGGCGTCCAGCGCTTCGAGCGCGATGCGCGCCTGGCGCAGGAACGCCAGCCCCTCGTCCGTCAGACTGAGGGTGCGGGTGGTTCGGTTCATCAACCTGACGCCCAGCGTCTCTTCCAGACCCGAGATATTTTTGCTGATGGCAGCGGCACTGATGCCCATTGCCCGCCCCGCTGCGGCAAAGCTTCCGGCGTCGGCCGCCTGCACAAAAGAGAGGATTGCTCGCACGCGCTGTGTCAGTTCCATCGCTGTTCCACCGTTATTTACGCTCAGGGTGCTAAAGGGAATACCGCCAATCATCAACATCAAGTTATTAATGATTCAACTGTACATCATATTACTGTTTTAAATACCGGCGGCAATAATGCCGCGTAATACGCCGCCCGTTTAGCCGGGCGACGCGACATGATTGATTATTGATCCGCAGGAAATCACCGTTATGCATAATTTCGAGTTTTATAACCCTACGCGCATTATCTTTGGCGCAGGCAGGGTGCCCGAGCTGGCCACGCTGGTGCCTGCTAATGCCACTGTGATGGTGCTTTATGGTGGGCAAAGCGCCGAGCGTAACGGCACGCTGGCGCAAGTCAGGGAGGCGCTCGGTGCGCGTATCGCGCATGAGTTCGGCGGCGTTGAACCGAACCCGACCTATGAAACCCTGATGCGTGCCGTCGATATTGTCCGCCAGAAAAAAATCAGCTACTTGCTGGCCGTTGGCGGCGGCTCGGTTATCGATGGCACCAAATTCGTTGCAGCGGCGGCAGGCTATGTCGGGGAGCCCTGGCAGATTCTGGCAACCGTCGGTGCCAGCGTCTCTGGCGCATTGCCGTTCGGCACGGTACTGACGCTGCCTGCCACCGGTTCAGAAATGAATAACAATGCGGTCATCACCCGCGCGCTCACCAAGACGAAAGCGTTTTTTGCCTCTGCCCATGTTTTTCCCGCGTTCTCGATTCTCGACCCGGAGAAAACCTATTCGCTACCGGCAAGACAATTAGCGAACGGTGTGGTGGATGCGTTTACGCATATCCTCGAACAATATCTGACATATCCGGTACAGGCGGATGTACAAGACTATTTTGCTGAAGGCCTGCTCAAAACCCTGATAGCGATTGGCCCGAAAGTGGTCAGTGAACCGGCTGACTATGATTCCCGCGCGAACCTGATGTGGGCGGCGTCAATGGCGCTGAACGGCTTGATTGGTTGCGGTGTGCCGCAAGATTGGTCAACGCACCTGATAGGCCATGAATTGACGGCGCTTTACGGTATTGATCACGCCAGAACGCTGGCGATTATTCTGCCGGCCATGTTGCAGGTGCGTCGTCAGAGCAAGCGTGAGAAGCTGTTGCAGTATGCCGAGCGTGTTTGGGGCCTGAACAGCGGCGCGGATGAGGCGCGTATTGAGGCGGCGATTGCCAATACGCGCGCGTTCTTTGAACAACTTGGCGTCAAAACGCATCTTGCGGATTATGGCATCGGTGAAAATGCCATTGACGAACTGGTTCAGCAGCTCGATAAACACGGTATGCAGCAACTGGGGGAGCGCCAGGAGATTACGCTTGATATCAGCAGGCAAGTCTTTACCGCCAGCCTTTGACGAATCTGGCCGCGCTGTCGGGATGGTCATGAGCGCCACGGCACGCGCGCTGATGCGCCGCTAAAGACAGCGTCACAAGAGGGGCTTGATAATCCCGACAGGCGGTTGGCCGCCTGCCGGGAAGCGTATTAGCGGTTCGCCTGCAACTGCGCCACCAGCGCAACGCCAACGCCATGGGCCGATGCCGGGTTCTGGCCGGTGATAAGGCGTCCATCGCTGACCACGTTCTCCGCCCAATCCGCTGCCCGGTTGGTGCAACGCGCCGCGCTGTTTTAGCGTGCTGGCTAACAGATAGGGCACGACCGTGCTGTATCCGACGGCGGCTTCTTCTTCATCGGTAAACGCCGCCAGACGTTTGCCTGCGACAAGGTAGCTGCCGTCAGACAAGGTGGCGTTCACCAGCGCGGCCGGGCCGTGGCAAACGGCAGAGACGATGCCGCCTGCCTCCCAGATTTCCCTGATGGTGCGCTGTACCGCCGCACTGTCGGCAAAATCCCACATGGTGCCGTGGCCACCGGCGAAGAAAACCGCTGAGTAATCAGCCGGGTTCAGCTCACCCAGTATGTGAGAGTCAGCCAGTGCTGTGCGAAAGGCGCTATTTTTCCAGAAGCGATCATTGACCGGATCGGTCAAATCAAAAAAATCGATCGGCGGGTGGCCTCCGCGCAGAGAGGCGATTTCTACCGGGATACCCGCTTTTTCAAATACCGCTAGCGGATGGGTGAGTTCAACCAGCGCGAAACCGGTCGGTTCACCGCTGTCGCCCCGAATAGGGTGGCTGGTTACAACGCAAAGAATTGGTTTAATCGTCTCGGTCATGTTTGCATTCCTTGTGCCTTGAGTAAGGCGATATCGATAGCGAAGCGCATCGGGCGCGGTGTTTCCCGTCGCCCGTATAAGCGGCCTCACTCGTTTGGTTAGGGGGTGGGCCCGCAATGAGCACAGGGTGGCGAACGAGGCGGCGCTCATCACCGCTGTTCATGAGCGACCGGCCGGTAAGCGGCGTGCGTTATGTCGTGGCCTATCTGTCTTGCCAGAGCGTGAGCGGGCGGTACTCAGGCATGAGCCCTGGCAAACAAGGCTTCCCAGTTGGTGAACGGGCCTAACGGAATAATGTCCCAGTCAATCAGGCCCGCCTTCGCGAGAGGGAATTCCGCTAAGGCGACTCTGGCGGCATCGACCGAGTCGCATTCCGCGACGATAGCGACGCCGGGCCGGTCCTGACGGAAATAAATGTCACGCACCAAACCGCTTTTATACAGCGACCAGCCGTGGCGCACTTCATCGAGCATATGTGGTTCATACTGTTCCAGCGTGGCACCGGGTTTGGGAATATCCAGACAAAGCAGTTTCATCTTCAGGTTCCTCATTGTTGTGACATCAGGTGGAGTTAGCGAGCCTGGTTCAGGCGGGGTAAAACTGACGGGTAACGCGCGCCTCTGTCATCGATGATGGAAATTAACATCGGGAGTCCTTGTTGGTGTTAGGCGCGTGCGCGTTGGCTCAGGTGCCAGTCGCATGGCCGATCTTTTTTTTATTTTTCAAATACAATCGATTAGAGAGTTCATCGCTAAAAGGGATGTATTAACCAATCGCTGTGCTTATCCGCCACAACACTATAATGTAGAATTTAATTCATAATTAGCGGATAAATTTCCACTCACTGGTTCCTTTTATTCTTCAATTGGAGAGGCGATGTTAGACAGATTCGATGGCATACAACTGTTTGTGGAAGTGGTTGAAGCCGGTGGTTTTGCTAAAGCCGGTGAGCGGCTCTCTTTGACCCGCTCTGCGGTAGGAAAAGCGATTGCCCGCCTTGAAGAACGGCTCGGCGTGCAACTTTTTCAACGTACCACCCGAACACAAAGCCTGACTGAAGATGGGCAGCAATATTATGAGCGCTGCCTGCGGGCGATTGATGAGCTGCGGGCGGCTGAAGCGCAGCTCGATTCGGGGCGCAGAGAAGTGTCAGGGACGCTGCGTGTCTCTTTGCCGGTTCTGTTTGGCCGCCACTGCATCGCGCCGATTTTGCGCCGCTATGCGCGTTTGCATCCCCGGCTGGAGCTTGAGCTGAACTTTAACGATCGCTATGTCGATTTGATTGCCGAGGGGTTCGATCTGGCGCTGCGTAGCGGCACGCTTGGCAATGAATCATCGCTACGCGCCCGCAGGCTTACGGGCCAACGTAAGGTACTGTGTGCCGCGCCAGCCTATCTTGCTGCCAGAGAAACACCACTCGATATCAGTGAGTTAACCAAACATGCGCTGCTGGCATACTGGCGCAAAGAGACAGCGCTGCCGTGGCGACTGGCGGATGCGTCAGGCACACTGGTCGATGTGCCCGTCAATTCACGGATGCGGTTTAACGATCTCGAAGTGATTGCCGATGCCGCAGTGGAGGGAATGGGCATCGCCTGGCTACCCGACTGGCTGGTGCGAGAACGATTAGCCCGTGGTGAACTGGTTGAGATCTGGCGCGATCGCCCAAGCGCGGTGATGGCCTGCTATGCGATATGGCCTGCTGCACATTATTTGCCACTACGCTGTCGGCTGGCCATCGATGCGCTCGCCGCCGAACTGCCTCACAGTTTGGGCAGCGGGGGATGAACATCGGCATTTCCTTCACCTTCAGCGTTTATCTTAAGAGGGCATCCATGCAAACACCATCCCCGGCGCGGGAGGCATCGGCATGCCTGCCGCCTGTGACTGTCTGGCAACAGTCATTAACTTACCTGCTGGGCAAGCACGCTCAACGACACGCCATTTGAAGGCGGGTTGTATCTGGCGGTGGTGATTGACCTGTGGTCTCGTGCCGTTATTGGCTGGTCGATGTCCTCACGAATGACGGCGAAACTGGCCTGCGATGCGCTACAGATGGCGCGCTGGCGGTCGTCCAGAACAATTTGAAAACGAAAATCTCGCTTAGGGCTGTGTCCACATTACGTGGGTAGAGGATCACTGCGCCCTACAGTCTGACAGGCGTCTGTTAACAAGTTTGCGATTCAATCATGACTGAAAGCGAATCAATTTAGCGGTCTCATCGAACAGTTCAAGTAACTGCTTTTGCCCATCCATAGCGACCCAGGCATGGATCACCACCCTCAGCATCGAAAAAACAACCGTCGGATAGAGTTCAGCGGCAAGTGGTGCGGTTTCTGAAAAAGCCGCTCGGGCAGAGAGAATCTGAGACACTTTTTCACTCAGTGCTGCCGACATCTCATGCTTACGGGCGCTGATTCCTGATGATGACGCAATCACGCGCTCGATGGTGAGATAAAAATCGGCGCGTTCCTGATACAATTTCAGCAGTTCACGTGCACATGCAAGAAGGCTCAAATGAGCCGGTTCACCCGTGGGGCGGTTATCAAGACAAGACAGGAAAATGGCCATACCGTCTTCAACCCAGCTAACGATCACGTCTTCTTTTGTTGGAAAGTAGCGTAAAACCGTTCTTGGCGAAATATCGACGGCGGCTGCAATTTGATTAATGGTGGTGTCTTCGAAACCCTGGCGACCAATCAATACCAGTGCCGCTTCCAATATCTGACGACGCGTTTGATCTTTCTTTCTTTCTCTTAAACCCATCTGTATTCCCTGGGAAGCGGTTATGCCGTTTTGCATGAGCGATTAAAGGCGTCATATCCAAAAAACGACGTTAAGGGTATGCAATTTCAGCCACCCAGTCATCATAAGGCATAGAGTAAAGTTGCCAAAATGCTTGCGCAACACCATGGCTCCAGGCTGAATCAGCACCGGTTAAGGCTGATGCTGTGACCGTACCAATGTGTATTCCTTGTTTTTTTAAATCGTCAAATAATCCCATGGCAAGTGATCTGATCCCGGCTTTACCGACGCTGAGAGAAATATATTCAGGCGCAGGCATCACGCCAAATTTGCCGCCGGTCAGCAGTATCGTTCCTTGTCCTTGAGCCAGCATCAAGGGGAGAACCGTCTGAATGGCAACCATTGCACCCACAATGTTGACCGAGATATCCGATAGAAACGTGTCAGCGGGCTGCTCTGTGATGGTTGCTTGCCGCAATGATGCAGCGTTGTAGTGCAGAACGTCGATAGCGCCGTACTGTTGGAACACTGTTGTGAGCAATTGTTGAACACGTTCGGGATCGGCGGCATCCACCCCCATCGCCGTACTGACTCGTCCCGCTTTTTGACATTTTTGCACGTACTGTTCTAGCCGTTCAGGATGACGAGCGCTGAGTACGGTATTAAAACCTTCGGTAGAAAAACGTTCGGCAGTGGCAAGGCCAATGCCTGGCCCCGTACCAATACTCAAGAATGTTTTCATGATTATCTTCGCTCCAGAGAGAAATCAGGCCAGAGAGTAACAGGGCCAGCTTAGAAGGCTGGCCTGTCAGCAGCATCATCCGGTGACAAAAGAATCGGCAGCGGTGCCGCTGTGATTAAGGGCGTGGTGAGGCTGCGTCAAGCAATGCAAACTCCTCATCGCTCAACACAACACTCGCGCCAGCGACATTCTCTTCAAGATGGGCAACTTTGCTTGTACCGGGAATGGGCAGCATGACCGGGCTGCGTTTAAGCATCCATGCCAGTGCGATTTGGCTTGGCGTCACTCCTTTCGCTTTGGCTATCGTATCGACAACGCCCCCCGGTTTGGCAAGCTCACCTGAAGCGAGTGGAAACCACGGAATGAAACCAATGTTATTTTCTTCACAATAATCCAGCACATCCTCATCATCCCGAGTGACCAGGTTGTACATATTTTGAACTGTTGCGACCGGGAAGTATTTCTGCGCTTCTTTAATTTGCGCGACCGTTACCTGGCTTAAACCGGCATGGCGAATAAAACCCTGATCAATCATATCCTTAATAAAACCAAACTGTTCTGCTTCCGGGACTTTTGGGTCAACCCGATGCAACTGCCACAAGTCGATACGTTCAACCTTCAAGCGACGTATACTCATGCGAACGGCCTGACCAAGATAGGCGGGATCGCCAATAATCGGCCACTGCCCTTCCGTCAGCCCCGGACGGACAAGGCCGCCTTTGGTCGCAACAATCAGATCTGATTTGTAGGGATAAAGCGCTTCGGCAATCAACTCTTCGCTGACAAACGGGCCATAACAATCGGCGGTATCAATAAAGTTAATACCCAGTTCTGGCGCACGTTTAAGCACACGCAGCGCTTCATCACGATCTTCTGGCTCACCATAAAAACCCGGCCCGGTAATACGCATTGCGCCATAACCCAATCGGTTTATGGCCATATCCCCGCCGATCTTGAACTGACCGGAAACACTCGCATCAATTTTTTGCATGTTTAACATCCTGCTCATAGGTGGTTTTTGACATTACGTTGGATAGCGTTCAGGCATAATTCGTGAGTTTGGTCACAAGACAGGCATCGATACCTTCATGTTAAGAATCAGGAAAAGTACCGATTCATGAAACGAAGAGCATGCCTGAGACAGCCAATGAGTACATCGCCACATCGATAATCTGTCACTTAGTGACATTTGTCAATGATAGACAAAATGGTTTTTTGTCTTGCCAGGAGCGGAGCAGGTACGCCTCTAACCATAACGATATGATGAATATCATATCTTTTAAGTCGTTTATCAGGATGGAAAGTGATGGATGCAGAACGCTTGCTAAATTTTATGTTGATGAATACCAATGTAATGCTGTAATCCCGGTACAGAAAAATTTCTGGCACGAAAGATTTAAATATCCGGTAATGATTTCACCAGAATAACGCAGTGTGCTGGCTTATTTTAGCAGGAAGATCATGGTGTAATTTGAACATGGACACTGCATTTATTTATGAGTAAGGCTCATAAGGGTAAGTCCGCCAATCAACTTACTCTGCCTTTTTCTAACCGCTATGCTTTTCACTGTGAGTGGCAGAGGTGAACTTATACTGAAAGCCTAAAGTCACGGTTATTATCCATAGAATAGATAAGGGGCGATGAATGAAAGATATCATTGTAGTTATAGGTAGTGGATCGATTGCCCAGGCGATTGCACGACGAGTGAGTGTTGGGAAGCATATTCTCCTGGCGGATATTAAAATTGAAAATGCGCAGCAGGCAGAGAATACCCTTTCTCGTGCAGGCTTCGAGGTGAGTACGACGACTGTCGATGTCAGTTCACGTCAATCGATACAGGAACTCGTTAAAACAGCCTGTGATCTGGGTGAGATCAAAGGAATTATTCACACCGCAGGGCTGTCGCCTTCTCAGGCAAAAGCACAGGATCTTATCCGGGTTGATTTATACGGCAGCGCGGTATTGTTTGAGGAATTTGGTAAGGTTATCGCCCCGGGGGGCTCTTGCGTGGTGATTGGTTCACAATCCAGCCATCGCCTGGCGGTTGATGCTCTTACTCAGGCTCAGGCCGATGAACTGGCAACGTTGCCCCCGGAAGCACTGCTTGAACTGCCTCTGGTAAAAAATATTGACGACAGCTTATACGCTTACCAGATTTCCAAGCGTTGTAATGCTCTTCGCGTTATGTCTGAAGCGGTTAAATGGGGCAAACGTGGCGCGAGAATTAACTGTATTAGCGCAGGTATTGTCTTTACGCCGCTGGCTTATGATGAGCTGAATAGCGTTGAAAGGGGCGCTTTCTATCGCAATATGCTGGATAAGTCTCCCGCTGGCCGGGGGGGAACACCTGATGAAATTGGCGCGCTTGCCGAGTTTCTTTTCGGAGCGAATGGCACATATGTAACCGGTAGCGATTTGCTTATTGATGGCGGTGCGACGGCATCGTTTAAATATGGTGAGTTGCGCCCCCAATAAACCCTTTGATTACCTCACAGGGTGAACATCCGCGTATGTTCACGTCAAATCATTACCTATAAATTATCCCTATAAACTATCTCTATAAACCATCACGTATGGCGTACAATTTTCGCTATAACGTGATGGTTTAACGTTTAAATTGGCTTTTACACCGTCTGTGGGAAACCTGCCGAGAGCGTATCCTAAAAATAGAAAATAGGGTGCGTAAGATACAGGTTGGGGCGATTGGGACAAATACCGCTGCCATAAAAATATCATTCATGATGATTTCATCATTTAATATCAGGGCATTTTCGGTATTAATAAATAGTGTGGAATATTCCTGAAACTGGAAACGGATGTGTTTCTTCACTCCGTTTCCAGCCTGACTGGAGCTGGAAATAATACCTTATTTCTTATCGATAAATCAGCACGCTTTTAATCCTTATCGACGAGGTCTGTTTTCCATGGCGCTGAGGTCGTCAATGACGGATTGTGGCTCTGAAAGTAGCGGCATATTATCTCTATCCAATATGCCATCATTTCGCTCGATGGAATCTTGCTGTAGAGAAGAAAAGAGCGGGCTAAGATCTGACTGTTCATAGCCAGACTCTGCAATTAACTCCAGCGTCTTATTGTTAGCGTTGTCATCTGTTAACGCACTAACCAGTACCCTGGCTATTTGTATACGGGCAATAACGCCATCAGCCGGAGTACCCGAGTGGCGCGTGTCGCCTTGCAGCATGACAATTTTTTCTTCGTCGGGTTGGTGATAGTCAAACCAGCCGGGCCTGACGATGGTATAGGGATGGCCGCTGGCGCGCACAAGCCGTTCTGAGCGCCGCTTCCAGTCATGTGCTTCCGTCTGGCGGTTATAGGCTCCGTCTCGGTCAGTGACTCCGATTGCTGTCATTAACACAATGCGTACCGGCTTGTGCTTTAGTGTTGTCAGAATATTTCGCACGCCACCGTAATCAATGGCCCGTGCGCCAATACGCCCCTGACCATCCGATCCCAGTGTGAAAATAACGGCATCAATATCGTCACTTATTTTTGTCAGTGTTTCCGGGAGGCTGACATCCCCGTAGACGATTTCAGTACCTTGCGGTAACAATTTACCTTTTTGTTTACTCCGCACCAGTGCTTTTGGCTGGTGCCCCATTTTTATTGACATTGCAACTACATGGCGACCAATACTCCCTGTCGCGCCGACAATTAATATCTTCATAATTAACCTTTCGCGTAATAGAATGAATTGTTATTCGAAATAAAGTGCTGTTCGAAATAAAGTGTAGCAATAGCGATTGTTGAGAGTAATGGGGTTAAGATAATTACGTCTATGAACACTTCTCATAATTAGATTTGGCCGAATATATTAAGGGTAAATGACGTGCTTAAAGAAAACTTCAACGAACTACAGCTATTTATGGTCGTGGCCAGGGAGCGGAGTTTTACCCGAGCAGCGGCGAAACTGGGTGTTTCCCAGTCGGCGTTGAGCCACGCAATGAAGGCGCTGGAGGCCAGATTGAATCTGCGTTTGTTAACCCGCACAACCCGCAGCGTGGCACCTACCGAGGCAGGCGAGCGAATTATTGCCTGTCTTGAGCCACGTCTTACTGAACTGGAATTGGATCTTGAACAACTGATACAGCTTAACGGTATTGCTGCAGGGAATATCCGACTCTCTGCAGGCGAGCATGCGGTAAAAAGCCTGGTGTGGCCAAAACTCAAGCCTTTCCTGCGTGAATATCCTGAAATAAATGTCGAACTGGTCGTCGATAATGGCTTTGTTAATATCGTGGAAGGCCGCTTTGATGCGGGTGTTCGGCTAGGAGAAAGCCTGGATAAAGACATGGTAGCGGTTCGTATTGGCCCCGATGTGCGATTGGTCGTGGTTGGCTCGCCCGATTATTTCTCCCGCTACGTTATTCCTGAGACGCCCCACGATCTTCAGCATCATCGCTGTATTAACATGCGGCTTCCTACCCTCGGAGGGTTGTATCACTGGGAATTTGAGAAAGACGGGAAACCGCTACAGGTTAAGGTTGAGGGACAACTGACCTTTAATCATCTTGCCGAACGCATTGATGCGGCGGAGTCTGGGTTTGGGCTGGCTTTTATTCCAGAAGATATGATCCAGCCACAACTGGCATCGGGTAAGTTGATGGCGGTATTGCAGGAGTGGTGCCCCACATTCCCTGGCTATTACCTTTATTATCCCAGCAGAAAACAGCATCCACCCGCGTTTGCTTTGTTGATTGATGCATTACGCTATACCCACCGATAAAAATGCCGGGGCCCGCTTCCCTCTCATGATACTTAAATACTCAGGAGGCGAAATGAAAATGCCCCCTGAGTATTTTCGTTATCTGCCAACGCGTGATTGTAGCGAGGCGGGATAACGCTCACCGACGATGTTGACGGTTTCAAGCGCCTGGGTGATGTCATCGGTCTCTTTGCGGGAAAGAGACACGTCAACGGCAGCCAGGTTCTCTTCTAATCGATGGCGTTTGGTCGTGCCAGGAATGGGAACAATCCAGGGTTTTTGGTTCAGAAGCCAGGCCAGCGCGATTTGTGCAGGCGTGATGCCTCTTTCGGTAGCGATGTTACCCAACAGAGCGACCAGTTTTTCGTTGGCTTCCAGTGCTTCTGGCGCAAAACGAGGAACCTTGCTTCTGAAGTCATCCTCACCAAATGTGGCATCCGGCTTGATAGCTCCGGTCAGGAATCCTTTACCTAACGGGCTGAATGGCACAAACCCAATGCCCAGTTCTTCGAGCAGCGGCACTATTTCCCGTTCTGGCTCTCGCCACCACATGGAGTACTCGCTCTGCAATGCGGCAACTGGCTGCACAGCGTGGGCACGGCGTATGGTTTGTACTCCGGCTTCAGAAAGCCCGAAATGTTTGACTTTCCCCTCGGCTATCAAATCTTTGACCGTCCCCGCGACGTCTTCAATAGGGACATCAGGATCGACGCGATGTTGATACAACAAGTCGATAACATCAGTTTTCAGGCGTTTTAGTGACCCTTCAACCACGTTGCGGATATGCTCCGGGCGGCTGTTTAAAATCTGCTGCTTATTATCTGCGCCAAAAGTGAAGCCGAATTTGGTGGCAATCACGACACTGTCACGAAAAGGCTGTAATGCTTCGCCAACGACCTCTTCATTCAGATAGGGGCCGTACAGTTCAGCGGTATCAAAGAACGTGACGCCACGCTCAAACGCAGTACGAATCAGTTCAATTGCCTGACGAGCATCAGTAGCAGGGCCATAGGCGTAGCTAAGGCCCATGCAACCCAGCCCCAACGCGGAAACTTCGAGCCCGGATTTACCGAGAAAACGTTTTTGCATCATTAAATACCTCAGTGAGTTATCGCTTAGATGTCCAGTTTTCGGCCTGTTAGCCATTCAACTCGCGCCGGATCGCGATGCGAGAAGAACACGCTCGTTGCTGTATCCATCGCCGTGATTTGCTGCATATCTTCAGGGCTTAATTCGAAGTCGAAGATATTAATATTCTCTTCCATGCGCGCTTTATTGGTGGTCTTCGCGAGAGACACAATACCGCGCTGTACCAGCCAGCGCAGAATCACCTGACTTATGCGCTTGTGATATTTATTACCAATAGCTGTCAGTACCGGATGCTCGAATAAACCGTTTTTGCCTTCGGCAAATGGAGCCCAGGCTTCGGGTTGAATATTACGGCTTAACATCCACGGAGCGGCATGTAACTGCTGATTAAACGGATTAACCTCAATTTGATTAATGGCTGGCACGATATTATTAAATGCGATGAGGTCAGCAAGTCGGTCTGGATGAAAATTACTTACGCCAATAGCCCGAATTTTCCCCGCCTGATATAACTCTTCCATTGCCCGCCAGGCACCGTAAATATCATTGTAAGGCTGGTGAATCAGATACAGGTCAACGTAGTCCATCTGTAGCCGGTTTAATGAGCGTTCAAACTGGGCTTTCGCTCCGGTATAACTGACATCCTGTATCCACAGTTTCGTCGTAACAAATATTTCCTCACGGCTTACGCCACTTTGTTTTATCGCATTCCCGACTTGTGTTTCATTTTGATAGGATGCCGCTGTATCAATCAAACGATAACCCGTTTCGATGGCGTCAATAATTGCACGTTCACACTCACTTGCTTCCGTCATCTGAAAGACGCCAAAACCTGCGAGTGGCATTTCAATACCGTTATTTAGTGTTACTGTTTGCATATCATTATCCTTTGGCTGCTGTTTCGTCACAGCATAACGCAGCGTGATCGGTTTTATTAGCACACCCAATTGACTAGGGCTAATTAGCCTATTTCATAAATAAAAATAGGCTTGATGCTTTTTAAGTGTTCAATTACTGAAGCTTTTTTTCTTTAATGAACTGGCTCACCAGGTCAGCAATCTGGATATTATTCAAATCAGAAAAGGGGAAATGAGTATTACCCGTAATTCCTATTTCTGGCAGGTGTATCACGGTTACATCGCCGCCGAATTTGTTCACCACATCGCGCCATTTCCTGGCCATTGCCAGGCGTACTCGCCAACTGTCTTGTGCGGGCATGGCTACCGGTTTATCAGGAATGTTATCACCGTAAATAATCAGAATCGGAATGTTGGTCAGAGCCATAAACTGTTCCTGCGGAACAGGCTCGCCCTTTAGCGTATCGAATGCGCTTGGCATTGGCTCGGGTAATTCTTTTTCTGGGAAGACAAAACTGCTACCCGGTTCGAAGGCAACAATGGCTTTTACCTTGTCGTTTTTCATTGCCGTGTACCAGCCGGGGCCACCTCCCTGAGAATGCGTGAAGAGGATTGCCGGGCCCGATTTATCGACAACGGCGGACATCGCGTCAGCGATCACCTTGATGTCAAACGGCCCGGTGTTCGGCGTCATTTGACGGAAAAACTGATTGAGCGCTGCTTTATCGTGAGAGAACTGAACGCCTTTAAAATAATCGGGCCAGATGCCTACCCGAAACTGATTAAACCACATCTGTTCATCGGGCTTAGGTGTAATGGTATTTTCTACCGTGCTACGCCCTGCATTGCCGCGACGCGGTTGATCAACAAGATATGTTGAGAAACCACGGCGCAGGAAAATGTTCTGGAATCCCTCACGGCCATCCGGCGTACTTTCCCAGGTGCGGGAGAACTGACCGGCACCATGCAGCATGATGATGGGGTATTTGTGAGGATGGCGAGGGATCTGGTAAAACACCGATGCGTGATCGCCATGATAAGTTTGGCCTGCGGAATTCAGCGGTTCGGTTGCGTCAAATTTTCCGGGCGCAGTGATGATGGTGCCACCAGCGGAAAAGCTTCCCTGTTTCTGAATGACTATTGGTTCTGCATTGGCGAGCTGAACTACCTGAGCACTTGCCATCAGGCAAATGAACAGCGTTTTTAAAAATGTCTGCAAGATTATGCCCTCGGTTATATTTGCGGCTCAATGATACCTTTACTTTCAGGGCAGATTATTGAGAACCCCTGATTACCCTTATTTGTCATATTCATGAATACGGTTGTTAACGTTGGCCGTACCTTGTGAAGGCACTATCTTTTGAGCCCTGAAAACAAACAACCAAAGCAAAAAACGGGTGGCTAATGCAAATAAAATAATAATGGCTATGTAGCGAAAATAAAAAATAAATGCAGATTCATCATAGTCAAAAAAGGAGAAATCAACCGCCATGCGTAAATAAGCAAGGTAGTTTGTGGAGAGAAACCAGTACAGACCCAGTAGCGATATTACCGAAAATATACAGGGTGTAATGATGTTCGAAAAACAGGAATGCTCGGGGATTTTCAGCACGAAACAGAAAAATTTAGCCAGCATTTTCCAGTGTAAGCCGATATGTACCGCAATTATGATCATGCCCCAGTAGACTGCCGTCATATGTAGCTTTCTAACCCATGTATTCGGGTTATGAAATGGAAAATCAGGAAAAACATGGCGAGAGATCATAACGCCGGAGACGATGACGGCCAGTATCACCATGAGTGTTACGAAATTAACCGCTCGGTTAATAACACGCATAGCCGCAGGGAGCGTGGGTGGCAGAGCCCAGAGCCGATGCTTGTTCAGATATAAATGGAGAATAATCATCAGTGTAAAGAGCATGCCAGACCATTCATGTATCATCTCACCATGAAGATGAAACCCCATTAATATCAGTAACAATAAGGCCATTCCTCCATCCAGTATCACCTGAATAAAATAAATTTTTTTCATGGCAGTATATTAATGTTGTGGATTGACTTGTTGCACCCATTGCTTTACCTGATCCGGTATTTCAGGGTTTGATATATCATTGCGTGATATAGACAATGCGCGCGTCACTAATTTCGCCTGGGGCTGCCTGCGTGCGATTTCCCGTAACGAATCCGCCAATTGGCTGCCACCGTGAGTGGTAAAGGGAATAATCGTTTTTCCAGCAAAGTTATTTTGCTCAAAAAGGGCATATATCACCATTGGCATGGTATACCACCAGATGGGATAACCGACATAGACCGTATCATACTTGTTCAGATCCGGGAGCGGCGTTTTGAATGAGGGCCGTGCTCTTGTTTGTTGTTCCTTTTCGGCGAATTGCAGCAGCGCATCATGCTGGCGGGGATAGGGGATTGTTGTTTCGATACGAAACAGACTGCCCTGCGTCTGTTGCTGAATAAGCTGTGCGATGTACTGGGTACTACCGGTTTCTGGCACGTTTTTCTGAAGCACGCTGGCACCGGAAAAACCGTCCACGTTATCAGGTGTCATTTCCTCAGGTTGCGAGAAATAAACAATCAGTACACGTTGTGACGCTGCTGTATTTTCTGAGGCGAAAGCGACCTGCCCTGTAAGGCATAAAAATATCATTACGACCATTTTGCTTATAACGTTTATTTTTCGCATTATCTTTATTTCCTTATTTAAAGGTGGCCAATAATATCCGTCATGTCCCAACGTTTCGGTGAGCCGAATTCTCTCTCATCCCGTCACTGATTTGATTAAATCCTTGTGAGCTCGCAGAGCCACACCCTTCCGTCAACTCAAATAATTTAGGATATGGCCCTTTTCTTAACCCGGGTGGTCATTGCTATGAGCGTGCTGGTGAGGATAAATAACGTGATAATCCAGCCCATAGTCCAGGCCGTTCCATCATTGAACATGGCCAGAAGTAACGATGAGATAATACCGCTGCCATATTGAAGTGAACCAATCAGTGCCGATGCTGAACCCGCTGAATCGGGTGCGGCATCAAGCGCGGCAGCCGTTGCGGTAGCAGCAACAATGCCGTTCATTGAAAACATCACGAAGACGGTGATAATAATCAGGGTGATTCCGCCTAGATTCAATTTTGTCGCAAACGCCAGCACGAGTGCAGCAGCGGCGGCAACAAGAAGCGCTCTCTTTAATAACACTTCAAGAGAATAGCGCTGCACCAAATGGCGGTTAACCGTGCTCAGTCCCATCACACCCAGAATATTGACCGCGAACAACCATCCATAGTGCTGTGCTGCAACATGAAAATGAGTGATATATACAAAGGGTGAACCCACAATAAACGCATAAAGCGCCATGTAGTAAAACGTTAAGCAGAGCGTCACTTTCATAAAGGCCGCATTACCGAGTAACCGGTAATATGTTTGAAAAGCACCAGCGAATGAGGCTTTGACTCTTCGCTCGACGGGCAATGTCTCTGGTAGCCAGTATAGTGACAGCAACATGAATACCCCGATGGCCGTCAACAACCAGAAAATGGCATGCCAGGAGGTAAATTTAATCATCTGCCCACCCAATAGTGGGCCGATAATGGGAGCTATTGCCATGACAACCGTTAATGTTGACAGCATCTGGGCCGCACGGGTTCGGCTAAATAAGTCACGTATCATTGCGCGCGCCAGCATAGGGCCGGTGCAGGCTCCCAGAGCCTGAAAGACTCGCCAGAAAATGATTTGATTTATGTTATTCGAAAGGGCACAACCGGCAGAGCCCACGATAAATAGCACCATCCCAATCATTAAAGGAAGGCGTCTACCCAAATGATCGCTGATGGGGCCCCAGATGAGTTGAGCGAGGCAAAAGCCTAGCAAAAACCCGGTGATGGTGAGTTCTGCATTTCCCCGTAAATCTTTTGCCATGACCGGCATCGCGGGCAGATAAATATCGGTTGATAGAGAGGTAAAGGCCATAAGCGCGCTTAAAATCATGATGAAAAGCAGCCCTGTGGTCTTCACTGTTGATGAGTGGGTCATAAAAACCTGCAAGCACAGTGATAATTCGCTTAATGATAGCGACAGTATGGTTATTAATAATCGCACCAAACGCGATAGGCGTTATGAATGACTTTCATTAATGTTGTTTAAAAAGCTAATCAGCGACGAATATTACGTATTCATGAATAATTAGCGAGGGTTAGATAATGGGGTATCGTCATGGTGAACTGAATTTTCATAGTCATGTTGAATTCCGCAATAATTACTAAGGATCGGGTGTTTTATTTTTTAGGCCACAATAAAGTGGCGTATTGGTTAATTAAGTTGGGTGATGGCGGCGACGATGGGCATGGTCAATAAGGCCGCAATGGTGGTCAGGGCGGCACCTTTGAGTGCCAGCGGATAGGCGTTTTTATTCAGCGCCTGCGCCAGCAATGGCACACCAGCCCCTGCGGGGGTGGAAATCGCCGCCAGCAGCACGCCAAGTAGCAGGCGATTTTCAATAAATTGCTTCATGATCAACATGATAATAACAGGAATCACCACCATCTTGATAACGGTGTAAAGCCAGATCTTCTTATCGCCAATGGCTTCGCGCCAGTCCATATCCAGCAGGAAGGAGCCAATCAACATCATGGACAAGGGCCCGGTGACGGCACCTAGCAGGTGGAGTGGCTGTGCCAGCAGGTAAGGGAGCTGGATATGCGCAAGGTAGAGGAGCAGAGCCAGCAAACAGGCCACAATCCCTGGATTAAGCAACTGCCGTAGCCTCTGCCAATAGCCGCCGGATGGTTGAATGCGTTTGCCGCTCATCCAGCGATAGCCATAGGAAAAGAACAAAATATTATACGGCAGCAGGAAAGCGGTCATGTAAATCATGGCATCGGTGCCGAACAGCGAATAGATCATCGGCACTCCCATCATTGAGATATTGGTAAATGTCGTCATAACGATGATGATACCTTCATATTCTCGGCCATAATTCAGGAGGCGCGCCAAAACTTTGCCGCTCAGGATCAGCAATATAAGGGTGGCCGCGACGATGACAAATACCTCCGTTAGATCACGTTCGGCTATATGCGGCGCATTACCCGTCATACTGGCAAGGATAATCGCTGGCATAGTGATATTTAATACCAGAGCTGTAAGCTGCGGCGTATTCTCTTGGGTGATTATCCGTTTTTTCCGGGCGATAACCCCAACCATGATCAGTAATGAAAAAATAATCATCTGTTGCAGTATTGCCATCATCATCTCCTGTTATGACAGTAAATTCATCGCCCCATTAAGAAGCTGTATTCAAGCTGGCGTACTTCAAACTGGCGTACATTGGCTATAACGCGGCCCGGTAGCTGGCTACCGGATGAGGATGAATGGGGCCGTCATAGACGCCAGAAGACCGCGATAAACCCGCCGGGCGTTTCCTTAGATTCCCGCCGAGCGGCTAGCCCGGTGGTTTGCACCACGTTGTCCTGTCACACTCAGGCACTGATTTGATAAGGGGAATCGAGAGGGGACGGGGCTAACGCCCCGTGGCGTGTTATAGCGCCAGTTTCAGGATGGTGGCCAGCACGTCTTCAGTGTACGTCTCGGCGAGACCAAACCAGCGAGCGTTACCCTCAAGGTTTGCGAGGATAGCGGGCAGATCCGTCTCTTTGATACCGAGTTGGGAAAGGCGGATTGGCGTCCCAATCTTGTCAAACCACGTCTCCAGGGCCGCAATGCCCTCTTCGGCTGTGTTCAAACCGAACAGATGTTGAGCAAAGCGCGTGAACTGGGCCGGATTTTGACCGTGGAACCATTTCATCCAGGCGGGCATGATCACCGACAAGCCTGCGCCGTGCGGCACATTGAACAGCGCAGAGAGGGAGTGCTCGATCATGTGGTTGGGATAACCAAAACCTGAGGTGCCCGCATAGGTCAAGCCGTTCAATGCCAGGGTCGCTGCCCACGCGAATTCGGCACGGGCATGGTAATTGGCAGGATCGGCCAGCAACTGCTCTGTGGTTTCCAGCACCGTGGCAATAACAGACTCCACCAGACGAGACTGGATTTTGGGCTGTACCGTCGCGGTGAAGTAACCCTCGATGGAGTGAGCGATGATGTCAGCGGCTGAGTAGACCAGATAGTCGCGCGAAACACTCTGCATGAGTGCCGGGTTGACGATGGAGACTTTCGGGAAGAGATGCACCGAGTTGATGGCGAACTTCTCCTTCGTGTCGTCGTTGGTGACGACGGCTCCGCTATTCATTTCACTGCCGGTCGCAGCCAGCGTCAGGATGGCAAACACGGGCAGAGCCGCATCAATCTGGCCTTTTCCGACGAACAGATCCCAGACATCCCCTTGGTAGAGGCTACCTGCGGCAATCGCCTTGGCGCTGTCGAGCACAGATCCACCACCGACACTGAGGATCGCATCGACGTTCTGCTCCTTCGCGATGGTGATAGCGTCACGAACCTTTGAGATGAGCGGGTTACTGATGATGCCACCGCATTCGATGAACGCGATGCCCTGTTCATTCAGGCTGGCGCTCACCGTGGCGAAGAGACCATTCTCTTTAATGCGATCGCTACCATAGGTCAGCAGCACTTTTTTGATGCCATGCCCGGCGAGGATCTCGCCGATAAGCTGCTCTTTAGCGTTACCAAATTCTATTTTGGTTGGGTTGTAAAAACTGAAGTTGTCCATCTTGCTTGTCTCTTTATATGCATTGATGTCGGAACGACTGTCGATAGCGTGAACTATAGATCTGCCTAAAACATCAAACTAGACAGTAAACGGATGAATCAGTTACAACTAAATAATGTTAATGACTGGGAAAAACCATGATCAGTGAATTGCGCTCCATCACAACCTTTGTCTGTACGGTGGAATTAGGCAGTCTCAGCAAGGCGGCAGAGGCTCAACAGATCTCTCCTCAGGCCGCCAGCAAAGCATTGAAACAGCTGGAGACTTACCTGGGGGTACGCTTGTTCCACCGTACCACTCGCAGCATGTCATTGACCGAAGAGGGTCAACGCTTTTTAGAGGCCGCACAACCCGCCTTGATTGGTCTACAGCAGGCTTTGTCGGCGGCGAAACAAACCCGTGAGGCATTTGCAGGCCCACTGCGGATCGTCGGGCCACGGTCGGTGGCTCAGGCGATCATCGGCCCTGTGTTGGACGAATATTGCCGATGCTATCCAGAAGTCCAGCCGGATGTGCAGCTTGATGACCGCATCGGCAACTGGGTAGAAGAGAGAGTGGATGTGGGCCTTCGGATTGGTGTTTCACCACAGGATGGCTTGATCGCGCGCCGTTTATTTCCCTTGCAGCTTATCATCTGCGCGTCTCCTGCCTATTTGCGCAAATATGGTATCCCATTGACATTGAACGATCTTGGTATACACCGCTGTAGTGTGTTTCGTCATGCGGGTTCCGGGCATGTTATCCCCTGGCATGTGAAAGTTGGCGAAAATATGCAGGAGCAGTTAGTGCGCCCGGCGATATCGACCAATGATGAGACGGTAGAGCTGGGCGTTGTACTGGCAGGGGAGGCCATTGGCCAGCTTGCCGGGCCAACGGCGGCGGCGCACATTCGGGCAGGTCGTTTGGTTCCCCTGTTGCTCGAACACATGAGTCAGATACACAGCCTGTTTCTCTATTATGGCAGCCGCAAGGCCCAGCCAGCACGGGTTCGCCGCTTCATAGATCTGGCGGTTGAGCGGCTGACCGACAGCCAGGAGTTTGTACTTAGCGAAGAGGAATTGCAGCTTGCTTATAGCAAAGGGAAATCGTCTTTAGGCTAACATGGTGTGGAGTATGTCGGCTGCATTACCATCGCGCGATATCCACCCTGTTTTGGCATGAGTATGAAGAGCCTGGCCCATTACAATGAGAGGCAAAAAATGACCTGGCAAACCGGTATCACGGCATGCCAGGCGGTATTTATTTTAGAGACTTAACCTCATTCAGCGATAAGCTCACTGGTATCTCGCCAGGTGAAACGGGCCTGACGTTTAGCAATCAACCATTGTCCGTTCTGACGTACATACTCATCCTGATAGATAATGCCGTTCAGGTTTTTGTATTGCTTGCCTTGTTGTTCAGATATCAGTGTCACTAAACAATAGTGTGTTGATGAAGCGCGATCGCCTTCAATATCGACCACGATTTGGCCGTTCATGTGGTACATCGTCGTAAAATTGGCGATGAAGCTGGAGAAGACCTGGGCTATCTGTTCACGTCCCTGCATGGAGGCAAACAGCGTGTCGCCAAAATATGTTTCCACAGCGGCATCTTCAGTGAACAGATACATCTGGTTAGCGATATCCATCCGGTCGGCCATATTGGCGAACATGTCTACCAGGCGTTTGATAGCGGCCTGATCTTCCAGCTTTTGAATTCGTTGTTCTAGTGTCATGGTCTGTGTTTCCTCAACGTGGATGAGATACATCGTTTAGTTTACGGGGCAAGCAAAAGTCAGCGCCTGTGCTTGCTCGAGAGTCTTATTGGCTTCTTCCGGCAGCACGACGCCTTGCCGTACATTCGCGGCAACGACGGCTTTTACATGTTCGACATAGCTCTCGTGGCTACCATAGCGCTGACAAAGTTCGGCCGCAGTGAGGTCTACATGATTACCAGATGGCCCACAGAACCACGGGCCCTTACCGATACCGGCATTACGAGCCATCGGCGCGTCCTGTGCCGCCGTGCGGATACCGCCAACGATTTGATTATTCGCATCATGGACATACTGGGGAGGCGTCTGGTTATCGACGACAAACCGGGGCATCTTTGCAGGAGCTGGCCCGCCGTTAATCCAGATGTTGAGAGCTTTCAACGCCGCCTTCATCACATCACCATTCGGCACCCGACTATAAATGGTCGCCGGGGTGCAGGGGCCATTTTTTGCCGTGATCTCCGAGAGGGTCATGGCTTTCCCTTGTGCATTACGGAAAGCCGCATCGCGCTTAATCATCGGGTCAACATAGTGCTCGATTTCATCCAGCGAGAAGTGTGAGGCACCATTAATTTCCCACCAGCGTTGATGGTCGGTATCTGGCTGAGGGGCGGATTTCATTAAGGCCGTGAAGATCTCGGTACCAATCGCTATCGTTTTGGCATCGACATCCGATCGCAATGTCGCACTGCGATCGTAGAAGAGGAAACCATCATACACATGGTGCAATGGCTGAATGCTATTGTAGTAAGTGGAAACCTTGAGTGTGGATTGAGACTCGGCGGCAGCGATCACTTTTTTGGCTTTCAAGCCACCCAGTAGATCGGTATTACCCGCTTTTGCCAGTGCGCCTATTTGAGAGAAAATATCCCAGGCCAGTACATCGCCACCCTTAGCCATGATGAGGGGATTGGGCGGGTCAATCAGACTGCCATCAACCGGATCGACATTCGACGCCGTGACGTTAAGTGCGCTATAGCGTGCTGGATTCCAGCGCTTCATCGCATCAACACCATTATGTTGCGCACTGACCCCAATCCAGGCATATCCTTCACGCAACATCAGCTCGCGGGTGGCACCGAATACAAAATCGATATCCTGATCCAGTGTCACGTTTAGCCACTCCACCACAACGGTACCGTTGAAACGGGCGGGATCGGTAGGACGACGTATCAGTACGCGGGTGACATAAGGATTAGAACCATCAATACGCTGTGCATCCTGCATCGCATCCTTAATGCGGTAACGAGCTGCCTGTCCTTTGATAAAGCGCTCGGATTCAATGAACCCCTGTTGCTGCAATGGCGCAACCGTGGCACTCATCGGAGTCCCCATGGCTGGCGGCGTGAGCACGTGCGGCAGGGGCTGCCTGGTCATGCCTTCAGAGGCTGCTCCTCCCACACACGCAGAGAGGGCAACGCCCGCCACTGCGACCATTGCCCATTGGCGCAGGCGCCTGGTGATTGATGCGTTGCTGCTAACTGTTAGATTGCAAGTTAGCGAAGAGAACAATCGGGTCATGTTAATTCCTGTTTAAGTCCAGTCATGACATAACTTTACTTACTTTATTGACATCCAACTACCTACTAGTGGGTTGAATGATTAACAACTAAGTGATGTTAATTGATGGGGAGTGATAGGAACGTTCAGCGCTAAGAGGGAACCCGTCCTAGGGCGTGTCCCGTAACTGTTTTTCGCACAGTTCAGCATTGTTATAACTGTGCAAAAAAACGCGTTTAAGCGATAAAGCACGACCAAAATCGATGGATTTTTAACCAAAAACCACCTTTCGGAAATGATTCTTGCAGCACTTTTTAGCGTGTAGGGAGGTTAAGGGACACAGCCTGGTGTGCGTTACTTTCAGAAAGGCACCGGGCATATCACCTTTAAATGCCCTGACTTGATCGATCGGATGAACGACATTATTGCCAAACATTATCCGGGGATGCTGGCGGCGAGGTGAAGAGGGCTGGGAGGCAATTCCTTACCTGACCCATTACCTGACCCAAATTGCATTCAAAGAAAAAGGAGTCAGACGATTTCTCATCTAACTCCTTGTTTTATTTGGTGGCCCCTGTTGGGTTTGAACCAACGACCAAGCGATTATGAGTCGCCTGCTCTAACCACTGAGCTAAGGGGCCAAGCGGGTGTTGATTATAGGGAATCCATCGGGTTGGGTCTATAGCCTGATGGCTATATGGTTGTTTTGTGCCCACTTTACGGCCAGTTATTGCTACTTTACTTTGATCTGGTTGCGTTGGGATGACGGTGTGGTGCGGCTTCATGCCTGGCGTACAAAATAAAACCCCCGCAGAGCGGGGGTTTGGGGTTCATGCGGTACGAAAAGGTTTAGTCGTCCAGGAAACTGCGCAGCACTTCAGAACGGCTTGGGTGGCGCAATTTACGCAACGCTTTGGCTTCTATCTGACGAATACGTTCGCGGGTGACGTCGAACTGTTTGCCGACTTCTTCCAGCGTGTGGTCGGTATTCATGTCGATACCAAAACGCATGCGCAGCACTTTGGCTTCACGTGCGGTCAGGCCCGCCAGTACGTCGTGGGTGGCAGAACGCAGGCTTTCCGAGGTAGCGGAATCCAGCGGCAGCTCCAGCGTGGTGTCTTCGATGAAATCGCCCAGATGTGAATCTTCATCATCACCGATCGGCGTTTCCATCGAGATAGGCTCTTTGGCGATCTTCAGGACTTTACGGATCTTATCTTCCGGCATCAGCATGCGTTCAGCCAGTTCTTCCGGCGTCGGCTCGCGGCCCATTTCCTGCAACATCTGGCGAGAAATACGGTTGAGTTTGTTGATGGTCTCAATCATATGCACCGGAATACGGATGGTGCGCGCCTGATCCGCGATAGAACGGGTGATCGCCTGACGGATCCACCAGGTGGCGTAGGTGGAGAACTTATAGCCACGGCGGTATTCGAATTTGTCTACCGCTTTCATCAGGCCGATGTTGCCCTCCTGAATCAGATCCAGAAATTGCAGGCCACGGTTGGTGTATTTTTTCGCAATTGAGATAACCAGACGCAGGTTCGCTTCAACCATCTCTTTCTTGGCGCGACGCGCTTTGGCTTCGCCAATCGACATACGGCGGTTGATGTCTTTTACCTGCTCGATGGTCAGGCCGGTTTCTTCTTCAATTTGCTGTAATTTTTGCAGGCTGCGCAGCACGTCTTCTTCAACTTCGCGCAGTTTTTCACACCAGGGTTTGTTCAGTGACAGCGCGGCTTCGAACCATTTGCTGTTAGTTTCGTTGCCAGTAAACAGGGTGACGAAGTTTTTCTTCGGCATCTTGCACTGTTCAACACACAGTTTCATGATCTGGCGTTCTTGCGCCCTGACGCGATCCATCATGGAACGCATGTTATTGACCAGCAGATCAAACTGTTTTGGCACCAGACGGAACTGTTTGAACACTTCAGACAGTTTGTTGATCTCTTCAATCGCGCTTGCATGGCTGCGGCCATGGGCTTTGATGCTCAGACGGGTCGCTTCGTACTGGTCGCGCAGTTCGGTGAATTTCTGACGGGCCAGCTCCGGGTCGATGCTGTTATCGTCATCGGTATCGTCGCTGTCGCTTTCTTCGTTTTCATCTTCATCGTCGTCATCGATGTCTTCGTCGGCCATTTCTGTGCTTTCTGGCGCGGCGTTTGGTGCCAAATCCTCTTCGGCGTTCGGATCGACAAACGCGGTTATCAGATCAGACAGGCGGCTTTCACCGGCCTCAACGCGATCGTACTGTTCCAGTAAATAGGTGATAGCTTCCGGGTATTCGGCTACAGAGCACTGTACCTGATTGATACCGTCCTCAATGCGTTTGGCGATATCGATTTCGCCTTCACGAGTCAGCAGCTCGACCGTACCCATTTCGCGCATGTACATACGCACCGGGTCGGTTGTCCGTCCAATCTCGGATTCAACGCTCGACAATACCTGCGCGGCTGCCTCGGCGGCATCTTCGTCGGCAGTATTCTCGGCCAGCATCAGATCATCGGCATCCGGTGCTTCTTCCATCACCTGGATGCCCATGTCGTTAATCATCTGGATGATGTCTTCGATCTGATCGGAGTCGATGATATCTTCCGGCAGATGGTCATTGACCTCGGCATAGGTCAGGTAGCCTTGCTCCTTACCACGGGTGACAAGTAGCTTGAGCTGTGACTGCGGGTTTTGCTCCATAAGACGGTATCCACACTTCAGAATATTGGGGTTGGTGTCGGTCAGCGTAAGTCGCTAACAATAACATTAGGGGTATTTTTCTTATTGCCGCAGCCCCTGTAGCGGCACGCTGTAGGGATCAACCCTACTATTTATCGGCAGTTAAGCCGCAGGAAATCAGTTCTTTCGTGTTAGCGCCAGTTGCAGCGACCACAGTTCTTTGCGTTCGTTCATGCTTAAGCCATGTGTTCTTTCGCGCGCAATCAGCACTTCCATGCGTTGCTGTAACAACTGGTCATAGAGCTCGGCCAGGCTAACCCGGAATTTTTCTTCGAGCTCATCTTCTTCAATCATATGGTCCCAGGATGCCAGGGTTTCAAGCTGCTTGCGGTAATGATTCTCGCGATATTTTTCCAGCAGCAACCCCATATTCATCCCCGGGCTTTCATTACAGATATCAACCAGCTCTAAAAAAAGCTTCAACCCCGGTACTTTGCTCTCATCCACACCGTCCAGCGCCAGTTCAGGCACCTCTTTAGACAGCCGTGGATTCTGCACTAAAAGTCCTATCAGTATACGCATAGTTGTGACTTTTAGCCGTGGTGGTTGGTAAGACGATGCAGACTCCTGTTGTTTGGGTAACAGGCGGTCTAACTGGCTGTCATCCAGCAACCCTAGCTTGTTGCCAAGCTGTTGACGTAAGTATAAGCGTAATGTTTCACCTGGCACCTGACTTATCAGCGGAAGTGCCAGCGTACTCAGCTTGGTTCGCCCGTCAGGGGTGCTCATATCAACCTGTTGCAACAATGAGTCAAATAAAAAGGCTGACAATGGCATTGCCTGCTCGATTCGTTGCTCAAAGGCGGCATGCCCCTCTTTACGCACCAGGGTATCCGGGTCTTCACCATCAGGCAGAAACATAAAGCGTAGCTGCCTGCCGTCGTCTAAATAGGGGAGAGCCGTTTCCAGCGCTCGCCAGGCGGCATCTCGTCCGGCGCGGTCGCCGTCATAACAGCACACGACCTGATCGGTGGCGCGAAACAGCAACTGGATATGATCAGCGGTGGTCGATGTACCAAGCGAAGCGACGGCATAATCAATGCCAAATTGCGCCAGAGCAACCACATCCATATAGCCTTCTACCACCAGCAGCCGTTTTAACGTTGGATGACGCTGCTGTGCTTCATACAGGCCATACAATTGGCGGCCTTTATGAAAAATTTCGGTTTCCGGCGAGTTCAGGTACTTGGGCGTGCCTTCACCCATCACTCGTCCGCCAAAGGCAATAACACGGCCACGCTTGTCACGAATAGGGAACATGACCCGATCGCGGAAGCGATCGTAAGTACGGCCGTTATCATTTGTTACCAGCATACCGGCATCGGTTAGCGTGGTGCGGTTCTCGCTGTCGCGGCCAAAACGCTTTAAGGCGTTGTCCCAGCCCGGTGGCGCAAATCCAATCGCGAATTGCCGAATCACCTCGTCACTTAATCCCCGTCTCGCCAGATAATCTTTGGCGGGTGAACCGACAGGCTGAGTTAATGTATGTTGGTAAAAAGCGCTTAATTGTTCCATCAACTCATACAAACTTTGACGTTGATGGCGTTCTAACTGAGTCGGGCCGCTGCCAGCCTCATAAGGCACGTCTAGCCCGTGCATGGCCGCCAACTCTTCGATGCTCTCAACGAACTCAAGACGATCATAGTTCATCAGAAAATCGATGGCATTGCCGTGGGCGCCGCAACCGAAACAGTGATAGAACTGCTTGTCACCATTGACGGTGAACGACGGGGTTTTCTCGTGGTGGAACGGGCAACACGCGTGGTAATTTTTGCCCTGCTTTTTTAGTTTGACGCGGGCATCGATAAGGTCAACGATATCCGTGCGTGCCAGCAGGTCATTAATGAATACGCGGGGAATACGTCCAGCCATAAGCCCCTTATATCTATATGCTTGTAAAACGACAATAAGCCGCGCATTCCTTTCGGAAAGCACGGCCTTCGTATGCAACTGCTAAGTCTGCGGATTAATCACGCGGTGGAGGCAACGCCTCCTGAAAATTAATACAGACGAGTGCGGCGTGCGTTTTCTCGAGCCAGCTTCTTCGCGTGACGTTTCACAGCAGAAGCTTTAGCGCGCTTACGTTCGGTAGTCGGTTTTTCATAGAACTCACGACGACGAACTTCAGCCAATACACCTGCTTTTTCACAGGAACGCTTGAAACGACGCAGAGCTACGTCGAACGGCTCGTTTTCACGGACTTTAATTACCGGCATGTGCCTCTCACCTCAGTAAATTCGGTTTGCCGCTGGCCTTGTGCCAGCCTTTTCAAAATGGTGCGGAATTCTACTGCAACCAAGGCCAGTTTGTAAAGTCTATCGGCGATCATAAAACGCACGATGTTGGTTTGCTCCCCTGCGAGTTGGCTTATGGTAGACTGCGCACAGCCTAAAGTCTGCGGCTAACGCTGGTCGCGATAAGAAGAAGTGAGAGTGAAAACAGCCATGCGCGTATTGGGTATTGAAACATCCTGTGATGAAACCGGGGTTGCGATTTATGACACTCAGGCCGGGTTACTGGCGAACCAGCTTTATAGCCAGGTAAAATTGCATGCCGATTATGGCGGTGTGGTGCCTGAGTTGGCTTCTCGTGATCATGTGCGAAAAACCGTGCCGTTAATTCAGGCGGCTCTGAGCGAAGCCGGTTTACAATCTACGGATATTGACGGTGTCGCTTATACTGCCGGGCCGGGCCTCGTCGGTGCGCTACTGGTGGGCGCAACGGTCGGACGTGCGCTGGCGTTTGCCTGGGATGTTCCTGCTGTGCCTGTGCACCATATGGAAGGGCACTTACTGGCACCGATGCTGGAAGAAAATCCGCCTGCATTTCCGTTTGTGGCGTTGCTGGTCTCCGGTGGTCACACACAGCTTATCAGTGTCACCGGCGTGGGAGAATATCGGCTGCTTGGTGAGTCGATTGATGATGCGGCGGGCGAAGCGTTTGATAAAACGGCGAAATTGCTGGGGTTGGATTATCCTGGTGGGCCGTTGTTGTCCAAAATGGCGCAACAGGGTGTCGCGGGGCGTTTTGTTTTCCCGCGCCCGATGACCGATCGCCCCGGGCTTGACTTCAGCTTTTCCGGCTTGAAGACGTTTGCCGCAAACACCATTCGTGAGAATGGCGGCGATGCGCAAACTCAGGCTGATATCGCCTGCGCATTTGAAGACGCCGTTGTTGATACGTTGGCGATTAAATGCCGTCGTGCGTTAGATGAAACCGGGTGTCAGCGCTTGGTGATTGCTGGTGGTGTGAGCGCGAACCGCACATTGCGCCAACGCCTTGCCGATTTTATGGCTAAACGCGGTGGCGAGGTATTTTATGCGCGCCCGGCATTCTGCACCGATAACGGCGCGATGATTGCTTATGCAGGGGCAGTACGACTTGCACAAGGCTCGCGCGATGAGCTCGGTATTAGCGTTCGCCCGCGCTGGCCGTTAGCTGAATTGCCTGCGGTGTAAAGCCGGTTTGAATGATAGATAAAGCTGCGCCCAGTGCCCATGGGCGCAGACCTCCTCGTATACGCCACTCGTACTCTGACGACGTGCGCGATGGCCGCCTGGCGTTTTTAGAGCTCTTGTTCGAATAATACCAGGATTGCTTCATAGAGTTGCTTGACACTGAACCCGCGAGCTGGAGTGGTAAAAATCGTGTCGTCGCCAGCGATAGTACCGAGAATACCCTCTGATTTTCCTAATGAATCCAGCAGACGTGCAATCAATTGCGCAGCGCCTGGGCTGGTGTGAATCACAACGACGGCATCGTTATAGTCAACATCCAGCACCAGATTTTTCAACGGACTGGTCGTGGTGGGGACACCCAGTTCTGCGGGCAGGCAGTAGACCATTTCCATCTTGGCATTGCGGGTGCGTACCGCACCGAATTTGGTCAGCATGCGGGAGACTTTAGACTGGTTAATATTCTCAAAGCCATCATCCTGTAGCGCCTGCACAATTTCGCTTTGCGAACTGAATTTCTCTTCTTTTAACAGCGCTTTAAACGCCTTAACCAGATCTTCTTGTTTATTGGACTGACGCATAGCGTACCGTATAGGGAAAAGGAATCATGCGGATATTATGCAGATGAATGAATTTTTATGCAATAAGAACGACTATGGAAGCGAATTGTTGGCATTCTGTAGCTGATTTGGCCTTTTATGGATGCTTACTTTACCGGGGTATCAAAAAATGTGGTGTGAATCACATAAAAGTAAAATAAATGTTATCAAAATGATGTTGTTTGGAGGCTGATGGTCGGTGTAATGTAACACACCCGTTAATCAGTCGTGGGCTTATGCCAAGGGTGGATACAATCGTCTGTTATTTTAATTACCTTAAAGAAATCATACAGATGGTTAGTCTATTATGCATCACTGCGTACGTTATCGCTGCGTACCTGTGCAGTGCCACCCTAAAAACCGGTCTGCATTCAGGCCACTCTCGCGAGCATAAACGTTTTTAACTAAACGCATCCACGGTAATTTTTACTTAACATAATAAAGGAGTTTAGGATGAAAGTAGCAGTTCTCGGAGCCGCAGGCGGTATTGGTCAAGCCCTTGCTCTTCTCCTTAAAACCCAGCTTCCTTCAGGTTCAGAGCTCTCTCTTTATGATATTGCCCCTGTTACGCCCGGTGTCGCTGTTGACCTGAGCCATATCCCTACTGACGTCAAGATAAAAGGTTTTTGTGGTGAAGATGCCACACCAGCATTAGAAGGTGCTGATATCGTCCTCATGTCTGCCGGAGTTGCCCGTAAGCCGGGTATGGACCGTTCCGATCTATTTAATGTGAATGCCGGTATTGTGCGTAATTTGGTTGCCCAAATTGCCCGCACTTGCCCTAAAGCCTGCATTGGCATCATCACGAATCCGGTGAATACCACCGTTGCTATTGCGGCAGAGGTGCTAAAACAGGCCGGGGTCTATGACAAGAACAAGTTGTTTGGTATCACCACGCTGGACATTATTCGTTCCAATACGTTTGTTGCGGAACTGAAAGGCAAGTTACCTCAGGATATCGAAGTGCCGGTGATCGGTGGTCACTCTGGTGTTACGATTCTGCCGTTACTGTCGCAAATACCGGGCGTAAGTTTTACAGAACAGGAAGCTGCTGATCTGACCAAACGTATCCAAAATGCAGGTACAGAAGTGGTAGAAGCGAAAGCCGGTGGCGGCTCTGCTACGCTGTCTATGGGCCAGGCTGCCGCGCGTTTTGGCTTGTCTTTGGTGCGTGCGTTGCAGGGTGAGAGCGCTGTGGTTGAGTGTGCTTACGTTGAGGGCGATGGTAAATATGCACGTTTCTTCGCTCAACCCTTATTGTTAGGCAAAGATGGCATAGCAGAACATAAAGACATCGGCGCATTGAGTGCGTTTGAACAGCAAGCATTGGTCAGCATGCTGGATACGTTAAAGCAAGATATTGCGCTCGGTGAAGAATTCGTCAATAAGTGATCGTGAATTAACCAAATAATCACTGTGTAATTAAGGCCGGAGACTATGATCCGGCCTTTTTTGTCGGCGGTTATTCGGCAGCGGGACGGATCAACTTTTTTCTATCAAGTAGCTCTTGTGTCTCCGGGTCGTAATAACGACTGGGCCATATTTCTGATGGATGAATGCCTAATGCATTGGCTATCAACCATTCGCCCTTTGGCCATGGGCGTGATAGCGCGTTTGCTAGTGTAGAAGAACTGAGTCCGGCAGCTCTCGAGACAGCGGCAAGTGTTGTCCCCTTCTTTCTTAAGGCCGCAATAATATCGGCGGAATGCCAGTCACTTTTCCTTGAATTCATAATCCTTCCCTTATTGCTATTAAGACGACAGCGTATTAATGGTATAACTAACAGCTAATGGTGAATGGTTTCGCTAACCATGAACCATTATTTGGAAATAATATAGCACCAAGCTCCTTAATATTTCCAAATTAATTTCCAAATGGATCTGATTAGGTAACGAGTATCACTATCGGGATGAAAAGGACATGAAAAAAGAGTGGTTTGCGACCAGCGAGTTGGTTGGTATTGGCGGACTCCCTAAATCACGGCAAGGATTGAATAAGCGAGCCCGAGAAGATGGTTGGGAAAAGCGTCGCCGCAAAGGTGTACAAGGACGTGGAGTAGAATATTCTATTCATAGCTTGCCTCAAACTGTTCAGCAAACTCTGCTGATGCAGGAAACTCCAGGTGAATATTCGGCTAAACCGTCGGATATGCTGTCGGTCTGGATTCAGATTTACCATCAGCTTTCTGTGCCTGAACGAGAGAAGTTGATTGCCTATATCATGCGTGAGGGCGTCTCTTCTACCCTGAAGCAGCTAGGGCTTGCCAATATGGCAACCGCTTCTTTGATAAAAGATTTTTCTGATTAAATTCTCTTATTAAACCCACCAGCCATTCCCGACTTTTGTTGCGGAATGGCTTCATGTGCTTTCCCTTCATATGCTTTCCGTTCATGTGCTTTCTGTCTATGCGCTTTCCATTCATGCGCTATTTTCATACATTTTCTTTGCTCCGTCATGTCTGAGCTATTGGCTGTCTGTCGTTGTCCATATTAGTTCTTGATTTAACCGTTACGAATTAGTCGTTCGGATAAAATTAGTCTAAATTATATGGAAACGTAACGTCGTTTTTTGGTAACATGGTTGCGTATTCATATCAGGATGAACATGAAAGGGAGAACGATGGTGGAAAAAATATGGTTTGCTACGAATGAACTCCTTGGTGTCGCAGGATTACCGAGAACACGTCAGGGGCTGAATAGAAAAGCCAGAGAGCATGGCTGGGAGAGGCGGCGAAGAAAGGGAGGGCGAGGAAAAGCCGTTGAGTATGCTATCTGGAGTCTGCCTGAAGCCGTCAGAGAGTTATTGATAGGTAGACATGTAGCCGGTTGCCAACGCATCAGCCTACGCACGCGTCCCGCTCTGTATGAGCTGTCGGCGCAGGAGTACACGCTACGGGATAATCGGGTGCAGGAAGATACCTGGCTGCAGCTTTATCACGAATTGTCCGCCGAAGAGCGTACTTTATTGATTGGGCACATTCTGCGTGAAGGTGCCAGAGGCGTGCTGGCCCGTCTGGATGACAGGCCAGGGCAGAACGGCTAAACGGCAGGATCAGAAATCGCGTTGCACTGCGAGATGCGCCAGCCCTTCGAGCGCGGTACGAAAATCGCTGGCAGGCAAGTTTTGCAACGCGTGAATCGCTTTGTCGGCTTCCTCTTCGGCACGTTGGCGGGTGTAGTCTAAAGAGCCACAAGCGTGCATTGCAGTAAGAACCGGCTCCAGAAGGTGGCGGCCATTACCTTGCTCGATAGCCTGACGAATCATCGCGCGCTGTTCCTCATTACCGTTATGCATGGCATGCAACAGCGGTAGCGTTGGCTTGCCTTCATTGAGGTCATCACCGGTATTTTTCCCCAACGTTTGGCCGTCGGCACTGTAATCAAGCAAATCATCAATCAGTTGGAAGGCGGTGCCGAGATAACGGCCATATTCTTGCAGCGCGGTCTCTTGTGCCGGGGACGCGCCAGCTAAAATCGCAGAGGCTTGCGCCGCGGCTTCGAACAGACGTGCGGTTTTGCTATAGATAACTCGCATATAGCTTTCTTCAGTGATGTCAGGGTCGTTGCAATTCATCAACTGCAGCACTTCGCCCTCGGCAATCACGTTTACCGCATCAGACATCACTGTCATCACCGGAAGTGATGACAGGCTGGTCATCATTTGAAAGGCGCGAGTATAGATAAAGTCACCGACCAGCACACTGGCTGCATTACCGAATGCTGCATTAGCGGTGGCTTTACCTCGACGCATGTCGGATTCATCGACAACATCATCATGTAACAGTGTTGCCGTATGGATGAACTCGATTAATGCCGCCACGGCAATGTGTTTATCGCCTTGATAATCCAGCGCTCTTGCGGCCAATACCGCAATCATTGGCCGAATACGTTTGCCTCCACCGCCGATAATGTAATGTCCTAACTGATTGATCAGTGCAACATCGGAGTTGAGCTGATCGAGTATGGTCTGGTTGACGGCGGCCATATCCTGTGCGCTTAACGCTGTGATTTGCTCTAAATTCATTGTTTCTGCCAGCTGATTGCTCGTGTTTCTGCCGTGAAAATGGTGATGGTATCGGCACTGAAAGGGTAACATAAGGCCGGATTGTACTTGAAAAATGACACAGATAAACGACAGTTCACGGGTTGTATCCTTTTTCTTCACATTGATTGATTCTAGGCTTGTCATCAGTAGGTTTTTTGCGTAGAATTCGCGCCCTATTGTGAATATTTATAGCGCGCTTCAAATCATTCATGAAAGCACGCGGAAAGCGGAGTTTTATATGTACGCAGTTTTCCAAAGTGGTGGTAAACAACACCGAGTAAGCGAAGGCCAGACCGTTCGCTTGGAAAAGCTGGACATCGCAACCGGTGAAGCTGTTGAGTTTGACCAGGTTCTGATGGTTGCCAATGGTGATGATGTCAAAATCGGCGTTCCTTTCGTCGAAGGCGGCAAAATCAAGGCTGAAGTTGTTGCTCACGGTCGTGGCGAGAAAGTTAAAATCGTTAAGTTTCGTCGCCGTAAACACTACCGTAAGCAGGCTGGCCACCGTCAGTGGTTCACTGACGTGAAAATCACTGGCATCAGCGCTTAAGTTTTAGGAGAGCGGATTAATGGCACACAAAAAAGCTGGCGGTTCAACTCGTAACGGCCGTGACTCAGAAAGCAAACGCCTTGGTGTGAAACGCTTTGGCGGTGAATCAGTTCTGGCTGGCAGCATCATCGTTCGTCAGCGTGGCACTAAATTCCACGCAGGCAGCAACGTAGGTTGTGGTAAAGACCACACCCTGTTCGCTCTGTCTAACGGCAAAGTGAAATTCGAAGTTAAAGGCCCGAACAACCGTAAATACATCAGCATCATCGCTGAGTAATTTTCCGGTATCAGGTTGAACCCGAAAGCCCTGCAACGTGTTGCAGGGCTTTTTACGTTTTAGCCGTGCAATAAAATATGTCAGTGACAATACAGGTGATGTGATGAAACAGAATGCTGGCATCGGATTTTGTCTGGCGCTAACCACGGCGATATGTTGGGGGGCGCTGCCAATTGCGATGAAACAGGTTCTGGTGGTGATGGAGCCTTATACCATCGTCTGGTACCGATTTTTAATCGCCTCGGTTGGACTGGGCTTGTTTCTCTACCGAAAACGCGCATTACCCCGCGCTCGTTTATTTAACCATCAGCGCTGGTGGATTTTGCTTTTGATAGCAACGGGCGGGCTGCTCGGTAACTTCGTTCTATTCAGCTCATCGTTGCAATACCTTAGCCCAACCGCCTCACAGGTTATCGGACAGCTTTCAACCGTCGGTTTGATGGTCGCAAGCGTCGTGATTCTTAAAGAAAAAATGCGCCTGAATCAGGTGATTGGCGCTGTTATACTGATTGTTGGTTTGCTGATGTTTTTCAACAACAGTCTGGCAGAACTGTTCACCCGGCTGACGGATTATACGCTAGGCATTATTTTAGGCGTCTGTGCGTCAACGGTATGGGTCGCTTACGGCGTTGCGCAGAAGGTGCTGCTACGTCGGCTTACCTCACAGCAACTGCTCTTTTTACTTTACTCACTTTGCGTGCTTTTCATCACACCGCTAGCAAAACCAGCGGTATTGATGCAGCTATCTGGCTGGCAACTGGCCTGCCTGCTATTTTGTGGCGCCAATACGTTGGTGGGATATGGCGCTTTAGCTGAGGCCATGGCTCGCTGGCAAGCAGCTCAGGTCAGCACCATTATTACGTTAACACCGTTGTTTACATTGCTATTTTCCGATTTTCTGTCATTAGCCTGGCCGGGGTTATTCGCTGCACCATCACTGAATATCCTCGGTTATGTTGGCGCATTTGTCGTGGTAGCGGGGGCGATGTTTGCAGCAATAGGCCATCATCTTATTGCTTTTGGGCGAAGGGCTTTTAGCGCGAAGTGATCCGGTTTCAGAGTAAAAGTGCCCGTGCTATAAAAGAGGTCAGGTAAAGAAAATTGGCGCTGATTATTTTTAATACAGGTGAAATCCTTGCGCCAAGCAGGTACAATCAGCGCCCTTTTATCAGAACGGTTCTGATGCGTCGGTTTTCCAATGGCAGATGACATGCTACGGTTATCTGTCATCAATTCAGGTTGTTGCGCCAAAGAGAACCAATAAATTATTCAAACGCGTCGATCATTCTCTATTGGTTTTTTGCGGAGACAGTTCATGAAGTTTGTAGATGAAGCCACTATTCTGGTGGTGGCAGGTGACGGTGGAAATGGCTGTGTCAGCTTCCGTCGCGAAAAGTATATACCCAACGGTGGCCCGGATGGCGGTGACGGCGGTGACGGCGGTGACGTCTATTTGCTGGCCGATGAAAACCTTAATACCCTGATTGATTACCGTTTTGAGAAATCTTTCCGCGCAGAACGCGGTCAGAATGGCCAAAGCCGCGACTGCACCGGTAAGCGGGGCAAAGACATTACCATCAAAGTGCCGGTAGGTACCCGAGTGTTGGATAAAAGCACGGGGGAAGTGCTGGGGGATATGACCCGTAATCAACAGCAACTGATGGTGGCGAAAGGCGGCTGGCATGGCCTCGGCAATACGCGTTTTAAATCTTCCGTCAACCGAGCGCCAAGGCAGAAAACCAATGGTACGCCGGGCGAAGAACGTGAGCTATTGCTTGAATTGCTGCTGTTAGCGGATGTGGGCATGCTGGGATTGCCAAACGCGGGTAAATCAACCTTTATCCGCGCGGTATCAGCAGCCAAACCCAAAGTGGCTGACTACCCCTTTACCACACTGGTGCCAAGTCTGGGCGTTGTGCGTATGGATAGTGAGCAGAGCTTTGTGGTGGCAGACATTCCCGGTCTTATTGAAGGGGCATCAGAAGGCGCAGGGCTTGGCATTCGCTTCCTGAAGCATCTCGAACGTTGTCGGGTGCTGTTGCATCTTATCGATCTGGCACCGATCGATGAGTCTGATCCCATTGAGAACGCGAAAGTGATCGTCAATGAGTTGCAGCGTTATAGCGCCGATCTTGCAGAAAAACCACGCTGGCTCGTGTTTAATAAAGTTGATTTGCTTGATAGAGCCGAAGCGGAAAAACGTGCTAAAGACATTGCCGCAGCATTAGGCTGGGAAGGCAAATATTACCTGATCTCTGCGGCCAGCCGTGAAGGTGTGAATGCACTGTGCTGGGATGTGATGAGTTTCCTGAATACCCAACCGAAGGCTATGCAAGAACACGAGAGCAAAGCGCCGGAAAAAGTGGACTTCATGTGGGACGATTATCATCGCGAACAGCTTGCCGTTGCTCAGGCTGAGGCGGAAGAAGAATGGGATGATGACTGGGATGAAGATGATGATGAAGGGGTTGAAATCGTCTATCAGCGCTGAGGGAAGCCATTAATTGTTACTCTCGGCCCCGGCGTTATCACAATGGTGCCGTGTAGCTAAAAATTTGCTTGTTAGTTGTGTATGTTTCCCTTATCTGCTTTGCAGATAAGGGAATTTTTTATTTTTGCTAGTTATTCTGATAGATATCTTTATAGACGCGGGTTTCGAAGCGCACGAGTGGAATGCGTCTTTCTTTCTGATCTTCCGGCGGTACGGCATAACCAGACAGATATTGTACAAATGCCATACGTTGACCGCTGGCTGTGGTAATAAATCCTGCCAAATTATAGACCCCCTGTAAGGCACCCGTTTTGGCGGAGACCTTACCGTCTAGTCCTGCCTCATGCAAACCACCGCGATAGCGTAGTGTTCCGTCATAGCCTGCCAGCGGCAGCATCTTGATATAGTTAAGCTCTGTGTCATGTTGAGCAATATATTGCAGCACTTCCATCATTGTGGCCGGAGCGATGAGGTTATGTCGCGATAAGCCGGAGCCATCCACAATGATCGTGTTACCAAGGTCAATCCCTGCTTTCTGGCGTAATATTTGGCGTACCGCATCGGAGCCCGCACGCCAGGTGCCCGGCACTTTGAAGCGCTCATGACCGATAGTGCGAAATACGGTATCTGCGATCATGTTGTCTGACTTTTTGAGCATGATGGTCAGCAAATCATGCAACGGTTCCGATTGTGTCTGTGTTAATACAGTGCCTGCTGCACTCGGTACGGATTGGCGACGCAAGCTGCCGGTGATATGTATTTCCGCTTGCTGCAATTCATCTTTCACAATCGCCGCTGCGTAGCTGGCTCCATCCTGAATAGCAAATGCCAAGGGCAGCGGCTCTGCACGCTGAGTCAGACAGCCGGTAACAGTAAAACGGTTAAGCTCCCCTGGCACGACGTCCAGCTCGCAATATTGGGCATCAGGCGAGCCCTTTGCCAGCGTTCGCACTTCGCTGAACATATGAACCGGGTAGTAAGAGGCTACGCGAATAAACGCGTTTTCTCCCGCTTTGGCGGCGCTGTAAAGTGAGATAGAGAAACAGTTTTTATCGACAATGGCTGCTGACGGCGGCGCACTAAAGCATTGCGTCATGTCGTTCCAGGGCCATCCCGGTGCTTTATCATGGCTGCCAAAAACGGAGGTATCGATAACCACATCACCGCCAATTTCGCGTAGTCCTCGCTTTTTCAGCTCTTGCACCATATTGCGAATTTGCTGACGTTTGAGTGACGGGTCGCCGCTGAACCGGACAATTAAATTGCCGCGTAATACGCCGTTTGAAAGCGCACCATGGCTTTCCATTGTGGTGGTAAAGCGATAATCCGGCCCTAGCTGTAGTAACGCAGCCAGTGCGGTGATAACTTTTTGCGTACTCGCTGGCAGCGCCATTTGCTGGCTGTGATAGTCAACGGCAGGGGTCGTTGCCCCTACTTTTTGCGCAATGAGTGCCAGATTGGCGCCATCAGGCAAATATTTCGTGTATTCATCAATGGGGGCTGCGCCCACCTTGAACGTGACAGCACAAAGAAAGCCAGTCAGAATCGATAAAAAACGCATAATCTCAACTAAGTACCGGGAAATGAGGTGGTCATACTACGGCGCATCAAGGGCTAAAGTAAACGATGACCCTGCCGGAACTCTGGGGTAAAATGCATATCAAAATGCAAAAGCGTCTGGTCTGGAACAAAAATTCCGGGCTAGGCTATTTTTGTTTAAATTGTCAGAATGCACTGGCATGGAGAGATTCTGCTGTCGGTGATTTTACCGCATCAGGATGACGGTGATGTGAGCCGTACGGATTTTTTAGAGGTAGTGACAATATGAAACAATTTCCGATGACGTTGCGCGGTGCCGAAAAGTTACGCGAAGAACTGGAACACCTGAAGATGGTACGTCGCCCTGAGATCATTGCCGCTATCGCAGATGCGCGTGAACATGGCGATTTAAAAGAGAACGCTGAATATCATGCCGCCCGTGAGCAGCAAGGTTTCTGCGAGGGCCGAATTCAGGAAATTGAAGCCAAGCTGTCTAACGCCCAGATCATTGATGTCACCAAAATGGCGGCCAATGGGCGCGTTATTTTTGGTGCGACAGTGACGGTCATGAATCTGGATACCGAAGAAGAACAAACCTATCGCATCGTGGGTGACGATGAAGCCGATTTTAAGCAAAATCTGATTTCGGTTAACTCACCGATTGCACGTGGTCTTATCGGTAAAGAAGAAGATGATGTCGTCACGATCACCACGCCCGGCGGCGTTGTAGAATATGAGATCCTGAAAGTAGAGTATCTTTGATTTATTTAGATAATCTGCCGTGATGGTAAATTGTAAAGAAAAGAAAAAGGCCGATATCGGCCTTTTTTCTCACCAGCGGGTCATGGAACCTTGTGGTGAAACAAGGTACTCTGAACTGGAAAATGTTAACGCGGCAACACAATCTTGCGTTCTTTTGACGCACGATAGAGTACTAGTGTATGGCCAATGACCTGAACATTGCTGGCACCGGTTTCGCGCAGAATGGCATCGACAATCAACCCTTTTGTTTCGCGATCTTCGGTGGCAATTTTTACCTTGATCAGCTCATGATGCTCTAGTGCCTGCTCGATTTCAGCCAGGACACCTTCAGTAAGGCCGTTATTGCCGAGCATAACAACCGGTTTTAACGGGTGGGCCAGGCCTTTCAGGTGTTGTTTTTGTTTGTTACTCAGATTCATCGTCTTTTTTGCTTAGGTTAGGATTGAAAACAGACCATTCTACCGCCATCTCATGATTATCACCAATCCGGCTATAATGATTGGCTATCATTGAGGTGCTGTCTGTGGTGTTTACCTTGCGTCAAACCGATACTGCATGACGCGTAGAAGCTTTCGTAAGAAAGCGAGACAAATAGATACTGCCTAAAGCAACGCTGGTTCAAACAATACGGATTCAGAATGACAGCGGCTTCAAAACAATAACTGGTTTAATCAATAATAGTTGGAAAATCGATGGCTAACAAAAAGCGTTCTGGAAGCTCAACCCGCTGGTTGCAGGAACACTTTAGCGATAAATACGTACAGCAAGCGCAGAAAAAAGGGCTTCGCTCGCGCGCTTGGTTTAAACTTGATGAAATACAGCAAACTGACAAGCTGTTTAAGCCCGGAATGACCGTGGTTGATCTGGGAGCGGCACCTGGCGGCTGGTCACAATATGTCGTCAGTCAGATTGGTGGTAAAGGCCGTGTGATTGCATGCGATCTTTTACCGATGGATCCAATTGTTGGTGTCGATTTTCTTCAAGGCGACTTTCGTGATGAATTAGTGCTCAAAACCCTGATGGAAAGGGTGGGAGACCAAAAGGTTCAGGTGGTGATGTCAGACATGGCCCCGAACATGAGTGGTACCCCGGCCGTTGATATTCCTCGTGCTATGTATCTGGTGGAACTTGCGCTGGAAATGTGCCGGGATGTGTTGGCTCCGGGTGGCAGTTTTGTTGTGAAAGTCTTTCAGGGCGGAGGATTCGATGAGTACCTGCGCGAGATTCGCTCCCTGTTCACGACGGTTAAGATTCGTAAGCCAGATGCTTCACGTGCTCGTTCCCGTGAGGTGTACATTGTAGCGACAGGTCGTAAACTGTAGTAATCTGACGCTATTTTTTAATACAGTTGTAATATGAGGTTAATCCCTTGAGTGACATGGCGAAAAACCTGATTCTCTGGTTAGTCATCGCGGTGGTGCTGATGTCGGTATTCCAGAGCTTTGGGCCCAGCGAGTCGAATGGCCGTAGGGTGGATTATTCAACCTTTCTGACTGAAGTGAATCAGGATCAGGTCCGGGAAGCACGCATCAACGGGCGCGAAATTAACGTTGTCAAAAAAGACAGCAGTCGCTACACCACATACATCCCTGTCAACGATCCAAAATTGCTGGATAACCTCCTGACCAAAAACGTGAAAGTGGTCGGTGAACCACCAGAAGAACCAAGCCTGTTGGCGTCGATCTTCATTTCCTGGTTCCCAATGCTGCTGTTGATTGGTGTCTGGATTTTCTTCATGCGCCAGATGCAAGGCGGAGGCGGCAAAGGTGCAATGTCTTTTGGTAAAAGCAAAGCCCGCATGCTGACAGAAGACCAAATTAAAACCACGTTCTCTGATGTTGCCGGATGTGATGAGGCGAAGGAAGAAGTGGCTGAATTGGTCGAGTATCTGCGAGAGCCAAGCCGTTTCCAGAAGCTCGGTGGGAAAATTCCCAAAGGCGTGCTGATGGTTGGCCCGCCAGGAACCGGTAAAACCCTGTTGGCGAAAGCTATTGCGGGTGAAGCAAAGGTTCCTTTCTTTACCATCTCGGGCTCTGATTTTGTTGAAATGTTTGTGGGTGTCGGTGCATCACGTGTACGTGATATGTTTGAGCAGGCCAAGAAAGCTGCCCCCTGCATCATATTTATCGATGAAATCGATGCTGTTGGTCGTCAGCGCGGCGCAGGTCTTGGCGGCGGGCATGACGAACGTGAGCAAACACTTAACCAAATGTTGGTTGAGATGGATGGTTTCGAGGGCAATGAAGGCATTATCGTCATTGCTGCAACTAACCGTCCTGATGTGCTTGACCCTGCGTTGCTGCGCCCCGGTCGTTTTGACCGTCAGGTTGTTGTCGGGTTGCCCGATGTGCGCGGGCGTGAGCAGATTCTTAAAGTGCATATGCGCCGAGTACCCTTATCACCGGATATTGATGCATCGGTGATTGCGCGTGGTACGCCTGGTTTCTCAGGTGCCGATCTCGCTAACCTGGTCAACGAAGCTGCATTGTTCGCTGCGCGTGGTAATAAGCGTGTTGTGTCCATGGTTGAGTTCGAAAAAGCAAAAGACAAAATCATGATGGGCGCAGAGCGCCGGTCTATGGTGATGACTGAGGCTCAGAAAGAATCCACTGCTTACCATGAAGCCGGTCACGCGATTATTGGCCGCCTGGTGCCGGAACACGACCCTGTGCATAAGGTGACGATTATTCCTCGTGGCCGTGCCTTAGGGGTAACATTCTTTTTGCCAGAAGGTGATGCTATCAGCGCCAGCCGTCAGAAACTGGAAAGTCAAATCTCTACGCTTTATGGTGGTCGTCTTGCTGAAGAGATCATTTATGGCCCAGAGCATGTTTCTACAGGGGCATCGAATGATATTAAAGTGGCGACGTCTATTGCTCGCAACATGGTAACTCAGTGGGGGTTCTCGGAAAAACTGGGGCCACTACTGTATGCTGAAGAGGAAGGCGAAGTCTTTCTTGGCCGTTCTGTTGCGAAAGCCAAGCATATGTCTGATGAAACAGCGCGTATCATCGATCAGGAAGTGAAAGCGCTTATCGAACGTAATTATTTACGTGCCCGAGAGTTGCTGATGTCCAATATGGACATTCTGCATTCGATGAAAGATGCATTGATGAAATACGAAACAATCGATGCACCTCAGATTGATGATCTGATGGCGCGAAAAGATGTACGCCCGCCGGCTGGCTGGGAAGAGCCTGCGGCTGGCGGCGGTAACACGTCGTCGTCAGACGGTGGGGGCGCGCCCAAATCACCGTTGACGGCAGATGAACCGACGACGCCAGCATCTGATAATTCGGTATCTGGCCCGTTGAACGATAAATAACGGTGTAATCAGTCGTTGCATGGCGTACGCAGTGGTCGTGTCGTCATCTCTCTAAAACCCCGGCTTGCCGGGGTTTTTTACTGATGAACCCCGATAGATAGCACGTAACAGCGTGAGAGGTAAAAATGAAGCTCAATGTACGCGGTGAGGTGTTGGATCTCTCTTGCCCCCAGGTGATGGGAATATTGAATGTTACTCCAGATTCTTTCTCTGATGGTGGTAAACATAATACGTTGAATTCAGCGCTGATTTATGCAGAACACATGATTACGGCTGGTGCGACCTTCATCGATGTGGGTGGCGAGTCCACGAGGCCCGGTGCCGATGAAGTCAGCACTCAAGAGGAACTGGATCGCGTTGTTCCGGTGGTGGAAGCGTTGGCACAGCGTTTCGAGACCTGGATTTCCGTTGATACATCCAAGCCCGAGGTGATAACCGCTTGCGCTGAGGCGGGGGCTCATCTCATTAATGACATCCGTGCCTTGGGCGAGCCGGGGGCGCTTGACGCTGCCGCTGCGACTGGCTTACCCGTTTGTTTGATGCACATGCAAGGTATACCCAAAACCATGCAGCACACACCGCATTATGATGATGTGGTGGGTGAGGTTGCGATGTTTTTTGAGCATCATATTGAGCGTTGTGTCATGGCAGGTATTGCCCGCGAGCGGCTGTTACTCGATCCCGGCTTCGGTTTCGGTAAGAATTTGCAGCATAATTACCGTCTTTTGGCGCATCTGGATACACTACATCGGTTTGGTTTGCCTCTACTGGTTGGGATGTCGAGAAAATCGATGATTGGGCAACTCTTGGGTGTCCCACCGCTTGAGCGTGTGCATGGGAGTGTCGCATGTGCGGTTATTGCCGCGATGCAAGGAGCCCACATTATTCGGGTTCATGATGTCAAAGCGACCGTTGATGCAATACGTGTCGTTGAAGCAACGCTTTCAGAGAAGGAATAACAACAGATTATGAGCAGTCGCAAATATTTTGGTACTGATGGTATTCGAGGCAAAGTCGGCGACCTGCCTATCACTCCTGATTTTGTCTTAAAATTGTGGGCTGGGCTGCTGGAAAGGTGTTAGCTCGGCATGGATCGCGCAAGATAATTATTGGCAAAGATACCCGTATTTCCGGCTATATGCTGGAGTCAGCCTTAGAGGCGGGCCTTGCTGCTGCCGGATTATCCGCCTCTTTTACTGGGCCGATGCCCACTCCTGCTGTGGCGTACCTGACGCGCACTTTCCGCGCAGAAGCGGGTATTGTCATCTCTGCATCACATAATCCTTATGATGATAACGGGATTAAGTTCTTTTCTATTGATGGAACGAAGCTGCCGGATGATGTAGAGGAAGCAATAGAAGCGGAGATGGAGAAACCATTGACGTGTGTTGAGTCCGCAGAGCTGGGTAAAGCCAACCGCATTGTTGACGCTGCTGGCCGCTATATTGAGTTTTGTAAGGGTACATTCCCCAGCGAGCTAAGTCTGAATGGCTTAAAGATTGTTGTAGATTGTGCGAATGGCGCGACCTATCACATTGCTCCGAGCGTATTGCGCGAGCTTGGCGCGAAAGTAATTGCTATTGGTTGTGAGCCCGATGGCATGAATATTAACGAGCAATGTGGTGCGACCGATGTCACCCAACTTCAGGCTCGGGTACTGGCGGAAAAAGCGGATATCGGATTGGCATTTGATGGTGATGGCGATCGCCTCATGATGGTGGATCACCTCGGTAATAAAGTCGATGGCGACCAAATCCTTTATATCATTGCCAGAGAAGCTCTGCGTCAAGGCCAGCTACGCGGCGGTGCGGTTGGCACGCTGATGAGTAATATGGGTCTCGAAGTGGCGCTAAAACAGTTGGGCATCCCGTTTGCAAGAGCCAAGGTGGGGGACCGCTATGTGCTTGAAATGATGCAATCAAAAGGCTGGCGGATTGGTGCTGAGAACTCAGGGCACGTCATTTTGCTGGATAAAACCACCACCGGCGATGGGATTATTGCCGCATTGCAAGTATTGACCGCAATCGTACGTAATCACATGAGTTTGCATGACTTGTGCAGTGGAATGAAATTATTCCCGCAGGTTCTGGTGAATGTGCGTTTTACTGGTGACGGTAATCCACTGGAAAATGAGCAAGTCATACAGGCCACACGTCTGGTTGAGGAGCAATTATCTGGCCGTGGTCGTGTACTATTGCGTAAATCGGGTACTGAGCCGCTAATTCGCGTTATGGTTGAAGGCGAAGAAGAAACCATGGTGACGCAGATGGCGCATCGCATTGCCGATGCAGTCAAAGCAGCCTGATAAGTGTCATTCAGGCACAGAATAGATGTAAATTATCTTCTGTGCCTGACTTTTGCCATCAGCGAACGTGGCGTGCTTGGTTGTCAGTCGTATTGTTTTTACTCTTTGTGGCGGTTTTTTCTGCAATTGATTCTATTGATAGAAATTACCCTTGCGCACTGCTGAGGCTTTAGTTAGTATTCAGACCCGCTTTGTAGAGGATGTTGTTAATCCTGCTCAATCAATCGCGGGTAAACGAAAAACTTATTGATACCTCACTTAATTTCATGTGAGGCGAATAACGGGTACAACTATGTACGAAGCTCTTCTGGTTATTTTCCTGTTGTCAGCAATCGGGCTTGTCGGCCTCATTATGCTACAGCAAGGTAAAGGTGCAGATATGGGCGCGTCGTTCGGAGCCGGAGCTTCCGCTACGCTGTTTGGTTCTAGTGGTTCAGGCAACTTTATGACCCGAATGACGGCGCTGTTTGCCACGCTGTTTTTCGTACTCAGTCTGATTCTTGGCAACATGAGTTCCGGCCACGGCAAAAAAAGCAGTGAGTGGGAAAACCTGAATCAGCCAGCTGCGCCGGCGAAAGCCGAGCAAACTAAAGCGCCAGCTGCACCGTCAAGCGATATTCCTAAATAATCGCTGACGTCTTACCAGCAGTGCCACCATGCTGCTGGTAAAAGCAAATTGTGATGCCGAGGTGGTGGAATTGGTAGACACGCTACCTTGAGGTGGTAGTGCCCGATTGGGCTTACGGGTTCAAGTCCCGTCCTCGGTACCAATCCTATAGATAACTTGCAATTTAGCGGTTGTCAGCGTAGTATTTGCCACGTTTTCGGACGCGGGGTGGAGCAGCTTGGTAGCTCGTCGGGCTCATAACCCGAAGGTCGTCGGTTCAAATCCGGCCCCCGCAACCACTTAACTTCCCAGAAAAAGTTTTTTTTCAAATAAACTGTTTCGCATTGTCTTCGCTCAATACAGTGGATTTTGAAAGAATATTTCATGGTAAGTTACGCCGCAGCAGAGTGCGGTAAACAGGGTCCAGTTGCATAAAGCCCCGATATCTCGGGGTTTTTTGTTATCTGACAACAGAATGACTGGGCTATTAGGCCCTTTTTTTATGTCTTGGGGGTGGGCTTGTCCACATTAGAGCAAAAGTTAACAGAGATGATTTCGGCACCTGTTGAAGCCCTTGGCTATGAACTGGTGGGGATTGAGTTCATCCGGGGACGCCAGTCTACACTGCGTATCTATATTGATAGTGAAGATGGTATCACTGTTGATGATTGTGCTGATGTTAGCCACCAGGTCAGTGCGGTGTTGGATGTCGAAGATCCTATATCCGTTGCCTATCACCTGGAAGTGTCATCGCCTGGTTTGGATCGTCCTCTTTTTACGGCAGCGCATTATGAGCGTTTCCTCAACGAAGAGGTTAGCCTGGTGTTGCGTATGGCGGTTCAGAATCGTCGCAAGTGGCAGGGCATCATCAAATCTGTTGAAGGCGAGATGATTACTGTCAATGTTGAAGGCAAAGATGAAGTGTTCGCGCTGAGCAACATCCAGAAAGCGAATCTGGTACCCCACTTTTAAAGTTTGGATGAGGCAACTAGGATGAATAAAGAGATTCTGGCTGTTGTTGAAGCGGTTTCCAATGAAAAGGCTGTACCGCGTGAGAAAATTTTTGAAGCGCTAGAAACGGCGCTGGCGACAGCAACAAAGAAAAAATATGAACAAGAAATCGACGTGCGCGTTTGTATTGACCGCAAAACCGGCGATTTTGATACCTTCCGTCGTTGGGTGGTTGTGAATGAAGTGACGCAGCCAACGCGTGAAATAACGCTGGAAGCGGCACAATTTGAAGAGCCTTCGATAGATCTTGGCGGTTATATTGAAGATCAAATTGAATCTGTCACCTTTGACCGCATCACAACTCAAACGGCCAAGCAAGTTATCGTCCAAAAGGTTCGTGAAGCCGAACGCGCTATGGTGGTGGATCAGTTCCGCGAGCAGGAAGGCGAGATAGTTACCGGTGTCGTTAAGAAAGTAAATCGCGATAATATCACTCTGGATCTGGGCAGTAATGCTGAGGCTGTGATTGGTCGTGAAGACATGCTGCCGCGTGAAAATTTCCGTCCAGGCGATCGTATCCGTGGTGTGTTGTATGCCGTGCGCCCGGAAGCTCGCGGAGCACAGCTGTTTGTCAGCCGTTCTCGTCCTGAAATGCTCATCGAACTGTTCCGCATTGAAGTGCCGGAAATTGGCGAAGAAGTGATTGAAATTAAAGCTGCTGCGCGTGATCCCGGCTCGCGAGCTAAAATCGCTGTAAAAACAAATGATAAGCGTATTGACCCAGTAGGGGCATGTGTAGGGATGCGCGGTGCGCGTGTTCAGGCTGTCTCTAGCGAATTGGGCGGCGAACGTATTGATATTGTGCTGTGGGATGATAATCCGGCACAGTTTGTTATCAACGCAATGGCTCCTGCGGATGTGGCTTCTATCGTGGTGGATGAAGATAAACACACCATGGATATTGCTGTTGAGGCTGGAAATCTCGCACAGGCAATTGGGCGCAACGGTCAAAACGTTCGGTTGGCATCTCAGCTCAGTGGCTGGGAATTGAATGTGATGACCATTGAAGATTTGCAGGCGAAACATCAGGCAGAAGCCCATGCGGCGATTGACGTCTTTACCAAGTATCTTGACGTTGACGAAGAGTTTGCCACCGTACTGGTTGAAGAGGGTTTCTCATCGCTGGAAGAACTGGCTTATGTGCCGATGCACGAGCTCCAGGAAATTGACGGCCTTGATGAAGACACCATTGAAGCATTACGTGAACGTGCTAAAGCCGCACTGACGACACTCGCGCTGGCTAACGAAGAAAATCGTGGCGGCGGCCAGCCAGCAGAAGATTTGCTGAATTTACCATCGCTCTCACGCGAAATGGCGTTTAAACTGGCTGCCCGTGGTGTGTGTACGCTGGAAGATCTTGCGGAGCAGGGCGTCGACGACCTGACCGATATTGAAGAGCTTGATGAAGAGAAAGCCGGTGAGCTGATTATGGCTGCACGTAATATCTGTTGGTTTGGTGGCAATGAATAACGAACTGTAGCAGGAAAGGAACAGCATGACAGATGTAACCCTAAAATCGCTGGCCGCAGAAATCCAGACGCCGGTTGACCGCCTGATACAGCAGTTTGCTGACGCAGGAATTACCAAATCCGCGTCAGATTCTGTGACTCAGCAAGAGAAAGAAACCTTATTGGCGCATCTAAACCGTGAACGCGGCGGTGCGTCAGGTAAATTGACATTGCAGCGCAAAACACGTAGCACATTGAGTATTCCTAGCACCGGTGGCAAGAGCAAGTCGGTGCAAATAGAAGTCCGCAAGAAGCGCACTTATGTAAAACGCGACCCTCTGGAAGATCAGCAGCAAGCAGCAGAGGAAGAGCGTTCACGGCGTGAAGCGGAAGAACAGGCGCGACGCGCAGCCGAAGAACAAGCCGCACGGGAAGCTGAAGATAAAGCGAAACGTGAGGAAGAAGAGAAGGCAAAGCGTGCTGTTGCTGAAGAGCAAGCCAAACGTGAGGCCGTGGAAAAAGCTAAGCGTGACGTAGCGGAAAAAGAGAAAGTGAGCAATCAACAGAACGATAGTATGACTAAACCAGCTCAGGCTGAGAAAGCGCGTCGCGAAGCGGAAGCGGCTGAACTCAAGCGTAAGGCGGAGGAAACAGCCCGTCTTAAAGTCGAAGAAGAAGCCCGCCGTATTGCCGAAGAGGCTCGCAAGATGGCAGAAGAAAATGCCGGACGCTGGGAAAAAGAAGGCGAAGAGACCGAAGACTCTGATTACCATGTCACTACGTCTCATCATGCGCGTGAAGCGGAAGATGAGAACGATCGTCAGGTAGAAGGTGGTCGCGGTCGTGCTCGCAGCACTAAAGTGACCAAACAGAAAAAAGGCAGCCGCCTGTCTGAATCAAAAGCCGATCGCGAAGAAGCCCGTGCGGTGACTCGCGGCGGTAAAGGCAAGCGTAAACCGAGCACGCTGCAACAGGGCTTCAATAAGCCGGTGCAAGCGGTCAACCGCGATGTCATCATCGGTGAAACGATCACCGTTGCCGAGCTGGCGAACAAAATGGCGGTCAAAGGCTCTCAGGTCATCAAAACCATGATGAAACTGGGCGCGATGGCGACCATTAACCAGGTTATCGATCAGGAAACGGCACAGTTGGTGGCGGAAGAAATGGGTCACAAAGTGATCCTGCGCCGTGAAAACGAGCTGGAAGAAGCGGTAATGAGCGATCGTGATACGGGGCTGTCTTCCGAATCAGAATCGCGTGCGCCGGTTGTGACCATTATGGGCCACGTTGACCACGGTAAAACCTCGCTGCTGGATTACATTCGCTCGACCAAAGTGGCGGCAGGTGAGGCCGGTGGTATTACCCAGCACATCGGTGCTTATCATGTTGAGACAGATAATGGCATGATCACCTTCCTCGATACCCCGGGGCACGCCGCGTTTACCGCAATGCGTGCGCGCGGTGCTCAGGCAACGGATATCGTGGTGCTGGTTGTTGCAGCCGATGACGGCGTGATGCCGCAGACCATCGAAGCCATTCAGCATGCTAAAGCGGCGAAAGTGCCGGTTGTTGTTGCAGTCAACAAAATCGATAAACCGGAAGCTGACCCGGATCGCGTTAAAAGTGAGCTGTCACAGTACGGCATCATGCCAGAAGAGTGGGGCGGCGAATCGCAGTTTGTTCACGTATCGGCCAAGAGCGGTACCGGTATTGACGAACTGCTGGAAGCTATCCTGCTGCAAGCTGAAGTGCTTGAATTGAAAGCGATTCACAGTGGTATGGCAAGCGGCGTGGTGATTGAGTCCTTCCTGGATAAAGGCCGTGGCCCGGTTGCGACCGTATTGGTGCGTGAAGGGACCCTGAACAAAGGCGATATCGTACTGTGTGGCTTCGAATATGGCCGCGTACGTGCGATGCGCGATGAATTAGGCCGTGAAATTACAGAAGCTGGCCCGTCTATTCCGGTAGAGATTCTGGGTCTGTCCGGCGTGCCTGCGGCAGGTGATGAAGCGACAGTCGTGCGTGATGAGAAGAAAGCCCGTGAAGTGGCGCTCTATCGTCAGGGTAAATTCCGCGAAGTGAAACTGGCGCGTCAGCAGAAATCGAAGCTGGAAAACATGTTTGCCAACATGAACGAAGGCGAAGTGTCCGAACTGAACATCGTGATGAAAGCCGACGTTCAGGGTTTCTGTCGAAGCGATTTCCGATTCACTGCAAAAACTGTCTACCGACGAAGTCAAAGTCAAGATTGTGGGCTCCGGCGTCGGTGGTATCACCGAAACCGATGCTACGCTTGCTGCGGCATCCAACGCCATTATCCTTGGCTTTAACGTCCGTGCTGATGCTTCTGCTCGTCGCGTGGTTGAAGCGGAAAGTCTGGATCTGCGTTACTACTCGGTCATCTATGATCTGATCGACGAAGTGAAACAGGCGATGAGCGGTATGCTGGCGCCTGAGTATAAGCAGGAAATTATCGGTCTGGCTGAAGTTCGCGATGTGTTCAAGTCACCGAAATTTGGCGCTATTGCTGGTTGTATGGTCACGGAAGGTGTGGTGAAACGTCACAATCCTATCCGCGTACTGCGTGACAACGTGGTTATCTTTGAAGGCGAACTGGAATCACTGCGCCGCTTTAAAGATGATGTCAACGAAGTCCGTAACGGTATGGAGTGTGGTATCGGCGTGAAGAACTACAACGACGTTCGCACCGGCGATATGATCGAAGTGTTTGAAACCATCGAGATTAAACGCACCATCGAGTAATACGTGCTAGCACGTACCTGATGTTTTCATGCTGGGGGGCCGAGAGCCCCCCGCTTTTTCCCTGAGGATTCATCATGGCGAAAGAATTCAGCCGCACGCAGCGTGTGGCGCAGGAAATGCAAAAAGAGATAGCCATTATCCTTCAACGCGAGGTGAAAGATCCGCGTGTTGGTATGGCGACGGTATCCGGTGTCGAAGTGTCTCGCGATCTGGCTTATGCCAAGGTTTTTGTTACGTTTCTTAATGACAATGAGCCGGAACAAATTAGAGTGGGAATCAAGGCGTTGCAGGATGCTTCCGGCTTTATTCGTATGCTGCTGGGTAAGGCAATGCGGTTGCGTGTCGTACCTGAATTGACCTTCTCGTACGATAACTCGCTGGTGGAAGGGATGAGAATGTCAAATCTGGTGACAAATGTCGTCAGGCGTGATGCGCAGCGCCATGTTGCTGATGATGAGCAGGAGGGCTAATGTCTCGTCCTCGTCGTCGTGGCCGGGATATTCACGGCGTACTGTTGTTAGATAAACCGCAGGGTGCATCATCAAATGATGTGCTGCAAAAGGTGAAACGCCTGTTTAATGCCAACAAAGCCGGGCATACCGGGGCGCTTGACCCACTGGCAACCGGTATGCTGCCGGTGTGTCTCGGTGAAGCGACAAAATTTTCCCAATACTTGTTGGATGCAGATAAACGTTATCGCGTCATTGCCCGTCTCGGTCAACGGACGGATACCTCAGACGCGGATGGTAATCTGATAACCCAGCGTCCAGTCACATTTGATAACGATGCGCTGATGCTGGCGTTAGACAGTTTTCGTGGCCATACCCAGCAAGTGCCTTCCATGTATTCGGCTTTGAAGTACGAAGGCCGCCCGCTGTATGAGTATGCGCGTCAAGGTATGGTTGTACCCCGCGATGCGCGTGATATTACGGTATATGAGCTACTGTTCATTCGCTGGGAAGGGGATGAGCTGGAGCTTGAGATTCACTGCTCAAAAGGCACTTACATTCGTACCATTATTGACGATCTGGGCGAAAAGCTGGGATGCGGCGCGCATGTTATCTATTTGCGTCGTTTGCAGGTTGCAACATACCCGACGGCACGGATGGTGACGCTGGCACAGTTGCAAGCGCTGCACGAGCAGGCCGTGACTCAGGAACGTCCCGTTGGCGAACTGCTGGATGACTTACTGTTGCCGATGGATACCGCAGTACAGGCATTTGCCGAGGTTAACTTATCTTCTGTTGTCGCAGGTTATTTAAAACTCGGTCAGGCGGTGCGTGCGCCGGGGGCGCCTGTAGAAGGCATGGTGCGTATTACCGAAGGTGAATCCCGCAAGTTTATCGGTATGGGCGAAATTGATGATGAAGGTCGCGTAGCGCCCCGTCGGTTAGTCGTCGAGAATTTCTCCCAGGTCGTTGCCTGATAACATGCTTGTCGCTGCGCTACAGCCATCTATCTGAAAAGGCGCGCTCTGGCGTGTTTAGATGCCGTATCGCCTTGCGATTGGGGTGGGCTAAGAGTAAAATGGCGCGGCTTAAATCCCGGGTCGCTGAATTAGAGATCGGCACCTGTTTCTATATTATCTATAATTTGGAGTAAATCATGTCTCTAAGCGTTGAAGCAAAAGCGAAGATCGTTGCGGAATTTGGCCGTGGCGAAAACGACAGCGGTTCTACTGAAGTTCAGGTTGCACTGCTGACTGCACAGATTAACCATCTGCAGGGCCACTTCGCCGAGCACAAAAAAGATCACCACAGCCGTCGTGGTCTGCTGCGCATGGTATCTCAGCGTCGTAAGCTGCTGGACTACCTGAAACGTAAAGATCTGGCACGCTACACCACCCTGATCGAACGTCTGGGTCTGCGTCGCTAATTCGACGAGTTTCAGGAGAAAGGGGCCTCTTTTGGCCCCTTTCTTCTAGGAAGTGCCAGCAAAACAGAGTAATGTATTGCTGTTGCAAAAATGATCCGTTATTACAGCGATTCGCGCGGCTAATGAGAAGTATTATCTGCCAATGGCAGTGTGAGGCTTGTCATTAGTCGCGAGGATGTAGTGGCAGGATCGGGTATTTAACTGGTTTCACTGTGTCTGACGTAATCAATCGCTGACGCCGTGTATTCCTCAGGTAAAGGATAGTATTTTGCTTAATCCGATCGTTCGTAAATTCCAGTACGGCCAACATACCGTAACGCTGGAAACCGGCATGATGGCTCGTCAGGCCACGGCTGCCGTTATGGTTAGCATGGATGACACAGCGGTATTCGTGACCGTTGTGGGTGCCAAACACGCTAAACCGGGGCAGGATTTTTTCCCGCTGACGGTTAACTATCAAGAGCGTACCTACGCAGCTGGCCGTATTCCTGGCGGTTTCTTCCGTCGTGAAGGTCGCCCAAGCGAAGGCGAAACGCTGATTTCTCGTCTTGATTGACCGCCCAATTCGCCCGCTGTTCCCGGAAGGCTTCGTTAACGAAGTTCAGGTTATTGCCACGGTTGTTTCCGTTAACCCGCAAGTTAACCCGGATATCGTGGCGATGATCGGTGCCTCTGCCGCACTGAGTCTGTCGGGTATTCCGTTCAACGGCCCAATTGGTGCTGCGCGCGTAGGCTACATCAACGATCAGTATGTGCTGAACCCGACCACGGAAGAGCTGAAAACCAGCCGTCTGGATCTGGTGGTGGCGGGTACTGAAGGCGCAGTACTGATGGTGGAATCTGAAGCGGATCTGCTCAGTGAAGATCAAATGCTGGGTGCCGTGGTATTTGGCCACGATCAACAGCAGGTTGTGATTGAAAATATCAAATCGCTGGTTGCTGAAGCGGGTAAACCGAAGTGGGAATGGCAAGCTCCGGCTATCAATGTGGAATTGCATAGCCGCGTACAGGCGTTGTCGGAAGCACGTCTGGGTGACGCTTATCGCATCACTGAAAAACAGGAGCGTTACGCTCAGGTTGATGTGATTAAGTCTGACGTTGTGGCCGCGCTGTTGGCGGAAGATGACTCGCTGGACGAAAACGAACTGCGCGATATTCTCGGCAGCATCGAGAAGAACGTGGTGCGTAGCCGTGTGCTGCGTGGCGAGCCGCGTATCGATGGTCGCGAAAAAGATATGATCCGTGGTCTGGATGTGCGCACAGGTGTACTGCCGCGTACGCACGGTTCTGCGCTGTTTACTCGTGGTGAAACTCAGGCGCTGGTGACGGCGACGCTGGGGACTGAGCGTGATGCACAGACCATCGACGAGCTGACTGGCGAACGTACCGACCGCTTCCTGCTGCACTACAACTTCCCGCCGTACTCCGTGGGTGAAACCGGTATGGTTGGCTCGCCGAAACGCCGTGAAATCGGTCATGGTCGTCTGGCTAAACGTGGTGTGTTGGCGGTGATGCCGAAACCAGAAGCCTTCCCGTACACCGTACGTGTGGTATCTGAAATTACCGAATCCAACGGTTCTTCTTCTATGGCCTCCGTGTGCGGCGCATCGCTGGCGCTGATGGATGCGGGCGTGCCGATTAAAGCCGCTGTCGCGGGTATTGCGATGGGCCTGGTGAAAGAAGGCGACAACTACGTTGTGCTGTCTGACATCCTCGGTGATGAAGACCACCTCGGCGATATGGACTTTAAAGTTGCCGGTAGCCGTGAAGGTGTCACTGCGTTGCAGATGGACATCAAAATCGAAGGTATTACCCGCGAAATCATGCAGGTAGCGCTGAATCAGGCAAAAGGTGCGCGTCTGCACATCCTTGGCGTGATGGAACAGGCTATCAGTACGCCGCGTGGTGAAATCTCCGAATTCGCACCGCGTATTCACACCATCAAGATCAGCACTGACAAGATCAAAGACGTCATCGGTAAAGGTGGCTCGGTTATCCGTGCGCTGACCGAAGAAACTGGCACCACCATCGAGATTGAAGATGACGGTACAGTGAAGATTGCGTCTACTGATGGCGATAAAGCCCGTTTGGCCATTCGTCGTATCGAAGAAATTACCGCTGAAATCGAAGTGGGTCGTATTTACCAAGGTAAAGTGACCCGCATTGTTGATTTCGGTGCATTTGTAGCGATTGGCGGCGGCAAAGAAGGGCTGGTACACATTTCTCAAATCGCCGACAAGCGTATTGAGAAAGTGACTGACTACTTACAGATGGGCCAGGAAGTACCGGTCAAAGTGCTGGAAGTAGACCGTCAGGGTCGCGTCCGTTTGAGCATAAAAGAAGCAACTGCTCAATCTCAGGAAACTGTTCCGGTTTCCAGTGAAGAATAATAACGGATAATCGATTGGCAGCTCCTTACAGAGTGAAGGAGCTGCGTGTATTATAAGGAACGGATATCCTTATACTGAGCAGTCGGGGACAGGATGTTCATCCAATGTTTGTCTTCGGGAGTGGGAAATGAAGCCTTTCTTGCGCTGGTGTTATGTTGCGACAGCAATCATGCTGGCAGGATGCAGCAACACGGATTGGCGCAAAGATGCATTGCTGGCCGTCCCGTTGCAGCCTACGTTGCAACAGGAAGTCATTCTGGCACGCATGGAACAAATTCTGGCGAGCCGGGCAATTACTCCCGATGAGCGGGCACAGCTGTTATATGAGCGCGGAGTGCTGTATGATAGCCTCGGGTTGCGGGCATTGGCGCGAAATGATTTTTCACAAGCGCTCTCTATCCGCCCTGATATGCCGGAGGTATTTAATTATCTCGGCATTTATTTGACGCAGGCAGGCAATTTTGATGCTGCCTATGAAGCGTTTGATTCTGTATTAGAGCTTGATCCAACTTACAATTATGCGCGTTTGAATCGGGGCATCGCTTTGTACTACGGCGGTCGCTACCTGTTGGCGCAGGATGATCTGCTAGCGTTTTATCGCGACGATCCTAATGATCCTTTCCGTTCCCTGTGGCTTTATCTGGTGGAGAGAGAAATCAATCCCGAGAAGGCCAAATCGGCGTTAAAAGAACGCTACGAGGGGGCAAAGAAAGGTGTGTGGGGATGGACGATTGTCGAATTCTACCTGGGCTACATCAACGAGAAAACCTTGATGCAGCGGATTCAGGAAGAAGCTAAGGATAACACTTCGCTCGCCGAGCATCTCAGTGAAACTGACTTCTATTTAGGTAAGCACTACCTAAGTCTGGGGGACAAGAACACCGCCGAGGCGTTGTTCAAGCTGACGGTTGCTAACAATGTTCACAATTTTGTTGAGCACCGCTATGCATTGTTGGAATTGGCGCAGTTAGGCCAAGAGCAAGACGACCTATCAGGATCGGACCAGCAATAGCTGACGAACACCTTTCAGCCTGAGATCATGATGATTTCTTTATCGCCTTAGCGGGCGAGGCTTTGTTGTTCGCTTTTTAATCCAATTTGAGCCGGTTCACACTTTTCAATGAAAATGATTGAGTATTTTCTCGACAAGTTATGTAGACTGGCCGCCATTTTGAAGTGAGGCTTAGTTTACATGGCAGAGTTTGAAACCTCTTTTGCTAGCTTGGGGCTGTCTGCTCCTATTTTGAATGCACTGTCTGACATGGGGTATGAAAAACCGTCCCCGATTCAGGCGGAATGTATTCCCCATTTATTGAATGGCCGTGATGTGCTGGGTATGGCCCAGACAGGTAGCGGCAAAACAGCGGCGTTTTCTCTGCCGTTGTTGAATAACATCAAGGCTGACCTGAAAGCACCGCAAATGCTGGTGCTGGCACCGACCCGTGAACTGGCGGTGCAGGTTGCTGAAGCCTGTAACGAATTCTCCAAGCACATGCAGGGTGTTAACGTGGTGGCTTTATATGGCGGCCAGCGTTATGACGTGCAGTTACGCGCCCTGCGTCAGGGGCCGCAGATCGTTGTCGGTACGCCGGGCCGTCTGCTGGATCACCTGAAACGCGGTACGCTGGATCTCTCTAACCTGAGTGGTCTGGTACTGGATGAAGCCGACGAAATGTTGCGTATGGGCTTTATTGAAGATGTGGAAAACATCATGGCGCAGATCCCGGCTGAACATCAGACCGCGTTGTTCTCTGCGACCATGCCGGAAGCGATTCGCCGCATCACGCGTCGTTTCATGAACGATCCGCAGGAAGTGCGTATTCAGTCTAGCGTGACCACGCGCCCGGATATCAGCCAGAGCTACTGGACGGTATACGGTATGCGTAAGAACGAAGCGCTGATCCGTTTCCTGGAAGCGGAAGATTTTGATGCAGCGATCATCTTCGTGCGGACTAAAAACGCCACGCTGGAAGTGGCCGAAGCGCTGGAGCGCAGCGGTTATAACAGCGCCGCGCTGAACGGTGACATGAACCAGGCGCTGCGTGAGCAGACGCTGGAACGCCTGAAGGATGGCCGTCTGGATATCCTGATCGCAACCGACGTTGCCGCTCGTGGTCTGGATGTTGAGCGTATCAGCCTGGTGGTGAACTACGACATCCCGATGGATGCAGAATCCTATGTACACCGTATCGGCCGTACTGGTCGTGCGGGTCGTGCTGGCCGTGCGTTGCTGTTTGTGGAAAACCGTGAACGTCGCCTGTTGCGCAACGTTGAGCGCACCATGAAGCTGACCATCCCGGAAGTGGAACTGCCGAATGCCGAGCTGTTAGGTCAGCGCCGTCTGGCGAAGTTTGCCGCGAAGGTACAGCAGCAACTGGAAAGCAGCGATCTGGATCAATACCGTGCGCTGCTGGCGAAATTGCAGCCGTCGGATGAGCTGGATGTCGAAACGCTGGCTGCTGCACTGCTGAAGATGGCACAGGGCGAACGTCCGTTGATCCTGCCGCCGGATGCGCCGGCACGTCCGCGTCGTGAATTCCGTGAGCGTGACGATCGCTTCGAGCGTCGTGGCGAGCGTAATGACCGTGGCGATCGCAACGATCGTGGCCCGCGCGGTGAGCGTGGCGACGAGCGTCCGGCACGTCGCGAGCGTCGTGATGTGGGCGAGATGGAGCTGTATCGCATTGAAGTAGGCCGTGATGACGGTGTTGAAGTGCGCCACATCGTCGGTGCGATTGCCAATGAAGGGGATATCAGCAGCCGTTACATCGGTAACATCAAGCTGTTTGCGTCCCACTCGACCATCGAGCTGCCAAAAGGCATGCCGGGTGAATTGCTGTCGCATTTCACGCGTACCCGCATTCTGAACAAGCCGATGAACATGCAACTGCTGGGCGATGCACAGCCGCATGAGCGTCGCGAGCGTCGTGAAGGTGGTGAGCGTGGCGAACGCAGTGAACGCGGTGGCCGTAACTTTGGCGAACGCGCTGGCAATGGCCGTCGCCCGTTTAGCGGCGAGCGTCGCGAAGGCGGTGGTGAGCGTCGTGGTAATCGTGACGGGCAGCGTGCGCCGCGCCGTTTTAACGATGCCTGATAGCAACCGCTATTGATGTGAAAAACCAGCCTTCGGGCTGGTTTTTTTATGTCTATGATGTGGCGTCAAACAAGACGAGACGGGCGTATCACCTCTGGCTGTAACTGAGCGATGAGTTCAAAAGAACGCAACCGCGCCTGATGGTCAAAGATCTGGCCGTTAATCATCAGCTCGTCGGCCTGTGTTTCCCTTAGCAAGGTTTGCAGGCCGTGTCGTACGGTTGCGGGGGCACCTATCACCGCGAGGCGTAGCGTTTGCTCTACCGCGTACTGTTCGCTTGCCGAGCCGTATGCCTCTATCGACTCTACCGGCGCAGGCAGCGGCCCTGGCGTACCGCGACGCAGGTTGATGAACTGCTGTTGTAGCGAGGTGAACAGGAAGCGGGCATCGCGGTCACTCTCGGCTGCAATGACATTAACGCACACCATCGCGTACGGTTTTTCCAGTTGCGCGGAGGGCTGGAAATTGTCGCGGTAACGTTGCAACGCCTGCAACAGCATATCCGGGGCAAAGTGAGCGGCAAAGGCAAACGGCAACCCCATTGAGGCGGCCAACTGTGCGCTGTAGAGGCTGGAGCCGAGTAGCCAGAGAGGGACATTCAGCCCTTGCCCTGGCACCGCCTGTACCGGCTGGCCGGGTTGGGCGGCGGCGAAATAACGCTGCAATTCGGCGACATCGCGCGGGAAATCGTCAAGATCGGTGTGCAGATGGCGGCGTAGTGCTTGCATAGTGCGCGGGTCAGTGCCCGGTGCGCGTCCCAGCCCGAGTTCAATCCGGCCAGGATAAAGCGATTCGAGCGTACCGAACTGTTCGGCAATCACCAGCGGCGCATGGTTTGGCAGCATTACCCCGCCGGAACCCAGTTTGATGTGTTGTGTGCCGCTGGCAATATACCCTATTAATACCGAGGTTGCGGCGCTGGCGATGCCGGTCATGTTGTGGTGTTCCGCCAGCCAGTAGCGCTGGTATCCCCAGTTTTCCGCGTGTTGCGCGAGATCCAAAGAATGGTGGAATGCATCACGGGCGGTATTGCCCTGTGGAATGGGCGCCAAATCGAGCAGCGAGAAAGGAACGTTAGCGGTCATAAGCGTCACTCATCAGGTTAGAAAGCTGAACGGGTCAGTTGAAAATAAACACGAATGAGATGTTACGCTGTCTTTACGGCAGATAACGGACGATGCGTGCGCATCGTCCTGATAGCCTCAATGAATCTGGCGTTTATTAGCCCGGCATTACTCCACCAGCTCTAGCCCGGCCAGACGCCGCCAGTAGCCGTTGCAGTCGTGTTGATTTTCAAGCGTCAGCGGGTTTTCGCCGTGCTGGTTAGCGCGAAAGCGATCCAGCATCGCCAGCGTGTCAGGCCCTTGCGGTGACAGGCGCACGATATCCACCAGCCCGTCCATGGATGCCAAATCATTACCGAGGTTATAGCAGTAACCGCTCTGAGTCTGGATACCGTTGAGCACAAACACCTGCTGATTCTCCTGCGACAGCATCTGGCGTCCTTGTGGATACTGGATGCAGCAGGTTTCGCATTCGTCTTTGGCGCGGTTTTCCGAACGGGCGGTAAAACAGCGGGCGGAATAGGCCAGCGGCAGATGGCCGTAACTCAACACTTCCACCTCGAATTGATGGCGAAAGCCCAGTTCATCACATTGATTGAGCAGGTGTTGCAACCAATCACGCGACAGCTCGACGGGCATACACCAGCGCATCATGCCCTGTTTGTGCAGCAAGCGCAGGGTATAGGCGTTGTAGCAATTCAGCGCATGTCCGGCGACAAACGGCAGACCGCGCTCGGCGGCCATATTAACCGCACCGAGATCGTTGGCTTCCAGCAGAAACTCGCCGTTTTCCACATAGCGTTGTAGCTCATTGAGTTCAGAGGGGGCTTGCAATAGCGCCAGCGTGGAGATAACCACTTGCTTGCCGCTGCGCGCGACATCACGCGCTAAGGCGAGCCAGTCGTTTACTTTCATGCTGCGCCGTTTACTGCACACCGTCTCACCCAGATAGATGATATCGGCACTGCTGGTAACGGCGGCGTGATAGAAAGCCTCAATGTCAGCTTTTGGCCAGTAGTAAAGCAGTGCGCCTAGTGAATATTTCATTGTGTTCTCCCGCTACTGCCACTGACGGTGGTAAGCGCCCAGTGTGGTTTGTGTGCCTTCTGCGAGCGCGCCGAGCGCGTCCATCCATTGTGGGGCGGCGCTGAAATGGGCCGGATCGGCTTTACAGCGGTCGATCGCCTGACGCCAGACTTTTGTCACCTGGCTAACGTAGGCCGGGCTGCGCTGGCGACCTTCGATTTTTACCGAGGCGATATTGGCCGCCATCAGTTCCGGCAGCAACTCCAGCGTGTTGAGGCTGGTGGGTTCTTCCAGCGCGTGATAACGCTTGCCATCAACCAGATAGCGACCCTTACACAAGGTGGGATAACCCGCATTTTCGTTATCCTGATAACGGTCTATCAGCACATCATTCAGACGAGATTCCATCCCCTGCTCGGTTTGTTGCCAGCGGACAAAACGTGCTGGCGAGCAGGCCCCCACGGTATTTGGGGACTCGCCGGTTAAATAGGACGACAGATAACAGCGTCCTTCGGCCATAATGCACAGGCTGCCAAAGGCAAACACTTCCAGCGGCACCGGGCTGGTACGCGCAAGCTGTTTCACCTGATGAATCGAGAGTACGCGCGGCAACACCACCCGTGCGACGTCAAAATGGCGCTGATAGAAGCGAATCGCCTGCTCATTGGTGGCGGATGCCTGCACTGAAACGTGCCGTTCAACGCCCGGGTAGCGCTCGGCGGCATATTCCAGCATGGCCAAATCAGCCAGAATCAACGCATCTGCCCCGGCCGTTTGTACGGCGGTGTCCACGGCTCGCTGCCAGCGTGAGTAACCATCAGGGTGCGCAAACGTATTGATAGCGATATGCAGTTTACGCTGATGCTGATGGACGTAATCGCGCGCTTCCTGCAATTTTTTGTCAGTGAAATTCAGGCCAGCGAAGTGGCGGGCGTTGGTATCGTCTTTCAGCCCGATGTACACCGCGTCGGCACCCTGATCGACGGCAGCTTTCAGTGCCGGTAAATTCCCGGCGGGGCAAAGCAATTCCATGGTTACATCCTTTCATATCGGCCTTGGCAGCGGGCCTGTTGGCAATAAAAGCGAATCTTAGTGAAGCGAATCCCCGTTAACTTTGATTTAAACCAGCATAAAAGGGGATTACCGGGCGTTTCGGTTCGTGATTTGCTGAATAACAGGCTAAATTTACCCCGTTGGGTGGTGGTTGTCGGTCTGCCGGGCAGGGCGAGGTGAAGCGAAAAACACCGGTCTGGCGCTTTTTATTGATGTAGACCCGTGCTGCCCGTTTCCTGTTATGTGGCAAAATGAGGGCCATATCGGTCAGACAGTATCGCTTTATGAGGAGTAGGCCAGTGTTGGAAAAACTACGGGCACAGATTGTGCGTCAAGGGCCGCGCTTACTGAGTAAGCCGTTAACGTTAACGCCTTTTTTCCTGCAACGTCGGGTGCTGGAGCAACTGCTGGAATGGCAGTTTCGTCAGGCGCTGGAAGAGGGGGAACTGGATTTTCTGGATGGGCGCTGGTTGCGCGTTGAAGTACAGGATATCGGTTTGCAGTGGTTTGTGACGTTGCGTAATCAGCGTCTGGCTATCAGCCATAATGCGCTGGCGGATGTCAGCTTTAGCGCGAATGCCAACGACCTGATTTTGATTGCTGCGCGTCTTGAAGACCCGGACACGCTGTTTTTCCAGCGTCGTTTGCGCATTGAGGGTGACACCGAGCTTGGGCTGTATGTGAAAAATTTGATGGATGCCATTGAGCTTGAGAACATGCCTGCGCCGCTGCGTACCGGTTTGCTACAGCTGGCCGGGTTTATCGCCGCTGGTTTACAGGAGGGTGCGCAGCCAGTCGGCGCGCACGTGCCGGTATCATGCTGATTCGTGTCGAAATTCCGGTAGATGCACCCGGCATTGATGCATTGTTACGGCGCACGTTTCCCACCAGTGCTGAGGCCGAGCTGGTTCAGCAACTGCGTGAGGATGGCCAACTGACGCTGGGTATCGTTGCCACCGACGATGAGGGCGGCGTGATAGGTTATGCCGCATTCAGCCCGGTAACGCTGGCAGGGGAAGACCGGCAATGGGTTGCACTGGCGCCGATGGCGGTTGACGAGGCGCACCGTTGTCAGGGGATTGGCGAGCAACTGGTGTATGAAGGATTGGATGCGCTCAATGAATTCGGGTATACCGCCGTGGTGGTGCTGGGCAATCCTAATTACTACGCGCGCTTCGGCTTTGTGCCAGCGGCAGCGCAACAGCTCCATTGTCGCTGGCTCGGTTGTGAGGCGGATTTTCAGGTCTATCCGCTGGCGGATAACCATTTTCAGGGCACCAGCGGCCTGGTGGAATATGCCGAACCGTTTAATCGTTTCTAAACAGCGGTGAAAACTCGCTAAGTGTTGCAGGCTGGTGTTGCACCAGCCTTTCTTTTTGCTGCTTGCTCAATTGCTTAAGGCGGTATTCCCATTTCAGCGCCGTTGAGCGATCGCCCGCTACACAGTGATACACCAGCGTCAGCGGCCCTCTCCCCCGCAAGGCCCGCGCGCCTTTACCGGCCTGATGCTGCGCCAGTCTACGCGCCACATCGGTAGTGATACCGGTGTAGAGCGCCCCGGCCTCGGTGCGGAGCAGATATAAGAACCATATGCTGTCGCTGCTGTTCACGTCATTTCCTTTTCGTGGTTTAGCGCCTATTTTACGGTGACAGGCCGATAAAGGCTGCCCGTTTGACGCCATTCATCGGTGGCGGCGGGTGAGGTACATTACGGTCTTTATTTATCAATAAGTTAGCGCTCTTTAACAACATAAAAAAGTTGGTGGAATTTTTCAGGCTTTAAAAGTCATTAGAAAACAAGTATATACTTTTAGAGTGTTCCCCGCGCCAGCGGGGATAAACCGCTATGATTACAACAAAACTTCACGTAAAAATTGTGTTCCCCGCGCCAGCGGGGATAAACCGATACGGGAGAGCCAATTGCTCCGTATGCGGCGGTGTTCCCCGCGCCAGCGGGGATAAACCGGTTTCTTGGGCCTACACCGTCACTCCAGGAACGTGTTCCCCGCGCCAGCGGGGATAAACCGATGCAATTCGCCTAAATCCCTTGGCGATCGGTGTGTTCCCCGCGCCAGCGGGGATAAACCGCAGGATAGATTCGGTACGGTAAATACTGAGGTGTGTTCCCCGCGCCAGCGGGGATAAACCGCGCGTACCGGTACCGGTTTATAGGTGGCGTAAGTGTTCCCCGCGCCAGCGGGGATAAACCGATGTTGTTGCCGCGTTCGAAGCGGAGGGGCTTGTGTTCCCCGCGCCAGCGGGGATAAACCGGCCGCGCCCGCGCACTGTGGCCCCATTTTCTGGTGTTCCCCGCGCCAGCGGGGATAAACCGGCCAAAGACCTCCCGGGCAGGCTGGGGCGATACGTGTTCCCCGCGCCAGCGGGGATAAACCATCGACCGTGCTCGCCATATTGCCTCTTTTTTGTGATAATATTCACACCAATGGTGTTTTATGTGTTTATTGTTTCTTTTTTATGTGAATAAAAACACAAAAAAGAGTGGGCGATCGCGGTGAAATACCTTATCGCTGAAAAACCTTATCGCGCCCAATGTCTCGGCGTGACCAAAAAGCGGAGTGTTGTATGAGTGAACTGACCACAATGGCGCAGCGGGCGCTGGGGCTGATGGATTTAACCACCCTGAATGACGATGACACCGAAGAAAAGGTGATTGCGCTGTGTCGTCAGGCCAACAGCCCGGCAGGTAAAACGGCGGCGATTTGTATTTACCCGCGTTTTATCCCACTGGCACGAAAAGTGCTGCGCGAACAGGGTACGCCTGACGTTCGCATCGCTACCGTGACCAACTTTCCCCATGGCCGCGACGATATCGCCATTGCTCTGGCGGAAACCAATGCGGCTATCGCCTACGGCGCGGATGAAGTCGATGTCGTGTTCCCGTATCGGGCGCTGATGGCGGGCAACCGTCAGGTTGGGTTTGATTTGGTGAAAACGTGCAAGACGGCCTGCGATCAGGCTGGGGTGCTATTGAAAGTGATCATCGAAACCGGCGAATTGCAAACCGATGCGCTGATTCGTGAAGCCAGTGAAATCGCTATCGATGCCGGGGCCGATTTTATCAAAACCTCTACCGGTAAAGTGGCGGTAAACGCCACGCTGCACTCGGCAGAAGTGATGCTGACAGTGCTGCGCGAAAAAGGCGTGGGCGAGCACGTTGGCTTCAAACCGGCAGGCGGCGTGCGCAGCGCGCAAGATGCGGCGGATTATCTGCAACTGGCTGACAGCATCATGGGTGAAGGCTGGGCAGATGCGCGCCATTTCCGTTTTGGCGCATCGGGCTTGCTTGGCAGCCTGCTTACGACGCTCGGCCATGCGGCTTCAGGTGAGAAAAGCGCGTATTAATCGCGAGGCTACCCATCAATAGCCTGTATATGGCGGGTGATTGATGTAGCGGCGGGGAGCCGGTCGTTCCGTCATCTCACTCGGATAACCTGGCTGTTTTTCACCTAATGTGCCCGCTTTTTCGGCGCATGTTTTGCGCTATACAGGAGAACAATGTGTTTCTGACTCAGGAAATTATCCGTAAAAAACGGGATGGCCATGCGCTCAGTGCTGAAGAAATCCGCTTTTTCATCAATGGCGTGCGGGATAATACCGTCTCTGAAGGGCAAATCGCCGCGCTGGCGATGACCATCTTTTTTCATGACATGAACATGGATGAACGCGTGGCGCTGACGCTGGCGATGCGTGACTCCGGTACGGTGCTGGACTGGTCGGGGCTGAATCTGAACGGCCCGCTGGTGGATAAACACTCGACCGGCGGCGTGGGCGATGTCACCTCGTTGATGCTAGGCCCAATGGTGGCGGCCTGTGGCGGCTATGTGCCGATGATTTCTGGCCGGGGGCTTGGCCACACCGGGGGCACGCTCGATAAGCTGGAGTCGATCCCGGGGCTCGATATTTTGCCCGATAATGAACGTTTTCGCCGCATTATCCGTGAGGTCGGTGTGGCGATTATCGGCCAGACGACCTCGCTGGCTCCCGCCGATAAGCGCTTTTATGCCACCCGCGACATTACTGCAACGGTGGACTCGATACCGCTGATTACCGCCTCGATTTTAGCGAAAAAGCTGGCAGAAGGGCTGGATGCGCTGGTGATGGATGTCAAAGTCGGTTCCGGCGCGTTTATGCCGACCTATGAACAGTCTGAACAGTTAGCGCGTGCGATTGTTGGCGTCGCCAATAATGCCGGTTGCCGCACCAGCGCGTTACTGACCGACATGAGCCAGGTGCTGGCTTCCAGCGCCGGTAATGCGCTGGAAGTGCGTGAGGCGGTGCGTTTTTTGACCGGCGAGCAGCGTAATCCTCGCCTGTTTGAGGTGACGATGGCGCTGTGCGAATCCATGTTGCTGTCTGGCAAGCTGGCGCGTGATGCTGATGAGGCGCGCGCCAAATTACAGGCAGGTGCTGGACAATGGCCGCGCCGCCGAGGTGTTTGGCCGGATGGTGGCCGCCCAGCAAGGCCCGGTGGATTTCGTCGAGCACTACGATCGTTATCTGCAACCGGCCACCTTGAGCAAACCGGTGTTTGCCGAACGGCAGGGCTTCGTCAGTGCGATGGATGCGCGTGCGCTGGGTATGGTGGTGGTGGCGCTGGGTGGTGGGCGACGTCAGGCCAGTGATATCATTGATAGCAGTGTCGGGTTGAGCGAGATGGTCAGCCTGGGCGATAAAGTGGATACCGCGAGTCCGCTGGCGGTTATCCACGCCAGAACCGAGTCTGACTGGCAGCAGGCGGCAGAGGCGCTGCGCGCTGCGGTGCAGATTGACGAGGTGCCGCCCGCAGCCTGTCCGCTGATTTATCGTCGGCTGGATATGGCGGACATCTGATCCTCGCCGCCCGACGTGACGGACATCTATACTGGATGGACATGCTGTGCCTTACGCACGATGCAGGAGATAACAAGATGAAACGTGCATTTATTATGGTGCTGGACTCGTTCGGTATCGGCAGTAGCGCAGATGCCGCGCAGTTCGGTGATGCAGGTTCAGATACGCTGGGCCATATCGCACACGCCTGCGCACAGGGCCACGCCAATAGCGGGCGTCAGGGGCCGTTACAGTTGCCAAACCTAAGCCGATTGGGGCTTGGCAAAGCGGCGCAAGGCTCCACCGGCCACTTCCCGCCGGGGCTAGATGAACAGGCGCAGATAATCGGTGGCTACGCTTATGCCAGCGAGCTCTCTTCTGGTAAAGATACGCCGTCCGGCCACTGGGAAATCGCCGGGGTGCCGGTGCTGTTCGATTGGGGCTATTTCCGTGATGAACACAATAGCTTCCCCGAGGCACTGTTAGACCGGCTGGTTGAACGTGCCGGGCTGCCCGGTTATCTCGGCAATTGCCACTCGTCAGGGACGGTAATTCTTGACCAGCTTGGCGAGGAGCACATGAAAACCGGCAAGCCGATTTTCTATACCTCGGCGGATTCGGTATTCCAGATTGCCTGCCACGAAGAGACCTTCGGGCTGGATAAACTGTATGAACTGTGTGAAATCGCCCGTGAAGAGCTGACTGACGGCGGGTACAACATCGGGCGGGTGATCGCCAGGCCGTTCGTTGGTGAGAAAGCCGGTCAGTTCCAGCGCACCGGCAACCGCCACGATCTGGCGGTTGAGCCACCTGCGCCGACGGTGCTGAAAAAGCTGGTGGATGAAAAGGGCGGTCAGGTGGTGTCTGTGGGGAAAATCGCCGATATCTACGCTAACGTCGGCATCACCAAAAAAGTCAAAGCGACGGGTATCGACGCGCTGTTTGACGCCACGCTCAACGAGATGGAGCAGGCGGGTGATAACACCATCGTGTTCACCAACTTTGTCGATTTCGACTCCTCCTACGGCCATCGCCGCGATGTGGCGGGGTATGCCGCCGCGCTGGAGCTGTTTGACCGACGCCTGCCGGAGATGCTGGCGCGCGTGACAGGGGACGACATTCTGATTCTGACCGCCGACCACGGTTGTGACCCAAGCTGGCCCGGCACCGATCACACCCGCGAGCATGTGCCGGTGCTGATTTACGGGCCGAAGGTTGCGCCGGGTGATTACGGCCACCGCACCAGCTTTGCCGATATCGGCCAGACGGTTGCCCGCTATTTTGGCGTCTCGCCGATGGATTACGGCACCGCAATGCTGTGACACATCATGCTGTGACCGCAAGGTTGTGAACGCGGTGTTGTGACCGCAGTGCTGTGAATGCAATGTTGTGACAGCCCGCTGTTCGCGGCGCTATAATTTATCGTCATGATTTTGAATCGAATTCGATAAGGAAGAAAAGAGATGGCTACGCCACATATCAATGCAGAAATGGGTGACTTCGCCGACGTGGTACTGATGCCGGGCGACCCGCTGCGCGCCAAATACATCGCGGAAACCTTTCTGGAAAACGCCGTTGAAGTGAATAACGTGCGCGGCATGCTGGGCTTCACCGGCACGTACAAAGGCCGCCGCATCTCGGTGATGGGCCACGGTATGGGCATCCCGTCCTGCTCGATTTACACCAAAGAGCTGATAACAGAATACGGCGTGAAGAAAATCATCCGCGTGGGGTCCTGCGGTGCGGTACGCGAAGACGTGAAACTGCGCGACGTGGTGATTGGCATGGGCGCGTGTACCGATTCCAAAGTCAACCGCATGCGCTTTAAAGATCACGATTTCTCGGCCATTGCCGACTTCGACCTGCTGCGTCATGCAGTGGATGCGGCCAAAGCACGCGGTATTAACGCCCGCGTCGGCAACCTGTTCTCCGCCGATTTGTTCTACACGCCTGACCCGCACATGTTCGACGTGATGGAAAAATACGGCATTCTGGGCGTGGAAATGGAAGCGGCCGGTATTTACGGCGTGGCGGCGGAATTTGGCGCGAAAGCGCTGGCTATCTGCACCGTGTCTGACCATATTCGGACCCACGAGCAGACCACCGCTGCCGAGCGCCAGACCACCTTTAACGAGATGATCGAAATCGCGCTGGAATCGGTACTGTTGGGCGATAAAGCCGAGGCGTGATGCCTGATTGAGACGGATAGCGCAAACAGGCCCGATCTCACCGGGCCTGTTTTTTTTCAGCCGAAAGGCGTGTTCTGATGTTTTATGCTGCGTTTCCCCCGCGTGTTTTCCTCAAGAGGCGTGCTCAGGCACATGGCGTGAGCCTGTCTATCCGGCCACGGCGGTCTCGTGCTGCGGGTCTGGCATGGCGTGTACTGCGCTGTCAAACAGCGTTGAGAGAATGCGCTGGTGGGTAACGGCCAGCACCTGTGTCTCGGGCAGTTGCTGGCGCAGCATCAGCATCAATTGCCAGGCGCTGTCATCATCTAACTGGCTGGTAGCTTCATCAAGGCACAACAGTACCGGTGCCTGTAACAGAGCCCGGGCCAGCGCCAGCCGCTGCTGTTCCCCACCGGATAACCGCATCGACCAGAGAGACGCCTGATCGAGTTCGTCGGCAAGAGACATCAGGTTTACCTGTTGCAGCGCAAAATGGAGTCGCTCATTTTGCTGGATATCCGGCTGAGGGTAGCTGAGAAGCTGGCGCAGGGTGCCCGGCGGCAGGTAGGGCTTTTGGGGTAAAAACATCACCCGGCCTGCCGGGAAGAGAATCTCACCGGTATAAAATGGCCAGATCCCTGCCAGTGCGCGTAGCAAGGTGGTTTTACCGCAGCCGCTGGCCCCACGTAACTGGCACCAATGGCCGGGTGGCAGGTGCAGCGTAACCGGCTTCAGGAGTGCTTTGTTTTGTGGTGTGTGAAGGTGCAATTTGTTGATATGTAAAGTATTACCACGGCGTGGTGGCCGGGGGCTCCGGGGCAGCCCGGCCAGCCGCTGTTGCAACTCCCACAGGCGGCTGACGGTGGCTGACCAACGCGCCAGTTCACGGTAGCTGTCAACAAACCAGCCAAAGGCATCCAGCACGTAACCAAATGCCGCGCGTGCTTGCATGATGACGCCCAGCGAGATCTGCCCAATCAGATAGAGCGGCAGCAACGCAACCACCGGTAAAATCAGGCTCAGGCGAAAATAGCTGGTGGTAAAGCTCTCCAGCCGGAATTCCCGGCCTATCAGTTGGCTGGTGCGGTTAACTATGGCGCTGAAGTGGTGCTGCATACGCCGCTGCTCGGCCGGTTGCCCCTGATGAAAGGCGATTTGTTCGCTGTGGTCATGGGTGCGCAGCAAGGTGGCGCGGTATTCCGCTTCGGCCTGTTGCAGGCTGGCATTAACGCGATGGAGCGGTGCGCCAAGCCAGTGGGTAATTGCGCTGCCAATTGCGGCATAGCCAAGCGCTACCCACACCAGATAGCCCGGTATAGCGAGGTGGATGCTGCCAAGTGTCAGCGTTTGCGTACCTGAGATTTGCCAAAGAATCGCCAGAAATGAAAACAGCCGGGCGCTGTTTTTGATCAACGATAACAGCAACGTCAGGCTTTGTTCGGTCAGCAGGTGAATATCTTCAGCGATACGTTGATCGGGGTTATCCGGCGCGCCTTGTGGCGTCAAATGGAGATGGTAGTGAGCGTGATGCTGCAACCAGCAGTGTTCAACGTGCTGCGTCATTTCCCTGCGCCAGCACAGTATTAGCCACTTTTTCAGGCCGCTGGCACATACCGCAACCGCCACAAATAATATGGTATAACCGAGATAACCGAGCAACAGCGCGCGGATGTCGGCGTGGCGGAAGTTATCCGCCAGCGCGTCATAGAACTGTTTACTCCAGAGAGCAAATTGTACGCTTATCCATACTACGATAAGTGTTAGCGCTATCTCCGCCAGCAGCAGTAACCATAGCCCCGCTGCCCGGCGGTTTAACCATAGCGGCGCGGTTAACTGGCAAAAACGCCGCAAGCTGGTCATGTTGCTCTCCCTGTTGCTTTCCCGCTGTACTGACCGTGTGGTTTGGTACTCACCTTCATGTTTAGAAGGCCCATTTCGCGGTCAGCATCAGGTTACGTGGGTCGCCATAGAAATTATTACCGCCGCGATGGCGATTGGAGACATTCACGTAGTAGACCTTGTCTGTCAGGTTGTAGCCGGCCAGATTAAAACTGAGGTTATCGTTATAGCGGTAGTTGAGGTTAGCGTTTAACAACGTGTAACCGCCCTGTGTGATGCCTCGGCTGGTGGTGGTATCGGTTTGTGCCGTCAACCCGGCACCAATCGTCCAGGCGTTCCAGCGCCCCGGTAATTGATAACGGGTATAGAGCTTAAACTGATGCTGAGGGGTGTTCAGGCTGTAGCGACGGCCTTGTGAACTGTCGTCGGCGCTCAGGTATTTGCTGTTGGTGAGCGTGTAACCGGCCGCCAGTTGCAGTCCGGTTGCCAGCTTGCCTGCCGCTTCCAGTTCCAGTCCCTGACTTTCCACTTCGCCGTCTGCCCGGTAGCAGGTCAGTGTGCCTGGGCAGTTCACGTCTTCAAGCGGCCGGTTTTGCTGCACGATACGAAACAGCGCCGCAGAGGTGTTGAGCGCGCCGTCAAAAAATTCGCCTTTTACGCCGGTTTCGTAATTTTTCCCGGTGACGGCGGGCAGCAGGTTGCCATTGCGGTCAATGTTTTCCTGCGGTTTGTAGATATCGGCATAGCTCAGATACCAGGTGTAATGCTCGGCAAAATTCCACAGTAAGCCGCCATAAGGGGTTATCTGGTCACTGGCGCTAAAATGGGTCGAACTGGCGGCGCCGCTGTTAAGGTTGCGCAGGTTATTGCTGTAGTTGAACTGGCTGTAGCGTGCGCCGACAATCAGTTTCCAGTCATCGGCCAGCGTAAAGCGGCTGGTGGTAAACAGGCCTTTCTGCTCAAGGTCATAGGTGTAGTTATTGCTGTAACCCGGCCAGCGCGGTTCGGTCAGTGCAGCGGGGTTCCAGTGATAGACATTGACCACGCGCGTATCGGTGATGCGGCCAAACAGATTATCGAAATGCTCCTTTTGATAATCGATACCAGCGACCAGCTCATGGCTGCGTCCAAGCCACTCAAATGGCCCGTTGGCACTCAAGGTGTAGCTCCATTGTGCGCCCTGATTGTCACGCTCAAGCAAATTATTCAGCCGTCCGGTGCCGCTGCTGCCGACGCCGCTGGTGCCATTGCCGAAAATACCGGTAAAGCGGCCCAGTGCGCTGGAGTGGGTGTAGTTCAGCGTACTTTTGAGTGTCCAGTCGTTATTAAAATGGTGCTCAATTTCAGCAAATGTGTTGATCTTCTCAAAGGTTATGCGGTTCCAGCTCGCGCCCAAAAAGGTGTCACGCGACAGGTTCAGGCTGCTGTAGTCGGTTGACATCGGTACACCGTAGAGATCCGGCACGGTATGGGTTTTCTGCCAGTTGAGTCCGGTGGTGAGAGTGGTGTCAGGGGTGAGGTCATAGGCCAGTGTGCCGTACATTACATGGCGTTCACTGTGCATCTCATTGACAAAGCTGTCTTTTTTTTGAGTGACGCCGACAAAACGGCCACGGAGGGATCCCTCTTGATTAAGCGGGCCTGATACGTCAGCTTCCTGACGGTAATTATCCCAACTGCCTGCGCTGGTGCTCAATGTACGGCGCACATCGCTGGTGGGTTTTTTACGCACCAGATTAACCGTCCCGCCGGGTTCGCCGTTGCCTTGCAGTAACCCTGACGCGCCGCGCAATATCTCCAGCCGGTCGTAAATAGCCAGGTCGGGCGACTCGCTGGAGGACTCGGCCGAGCCCATACCAGAAACGCTACTTTGAAACGAGCTGCCGGTGCCGTCCTCTTGCACGTTATCCATCATAAAACCGCGTGACTGGAACCGGCTCTGATAAGAGTTTTCTTTAACCACGGTGACACCGGTTGAAGTGGTCATGGCGTCTTCCAGTGAGGTCATGTGCTGGTCATCCATCTGTTGACGGGTGACAACACTGACTGATTGCGGCGTTTCGCGCGGGCTCAGTGTCAGACGGGTGGCGGTACTGAGCTGGCGGGTGGTGTAAGCACCGGTGTCTTCCGTCGGGCCGTTCAGGTTCAGACGTTGGGTGACGTACATTTCATCACCGGCGATTGACGCCGCGCCTGATGGTGTTGGCGGCGCAGGCTGTTTTTTGAGTAGGTAGCTGCCGTCAGGCTCGGCTATCGCCATCAGTCCGCTGTCACTCAGTAAGTGGCGCAGCGCATCAGATACGTTGGCATTACCTTGTCGCGCCGGGCCGCTAAGGTTTTGTGTCAGGCTGGCATCGGCTACCAGATAAATGCCCAACTGGGCGGCCAATTGGTTGAGCTGGTGGCTGAGTGGCCCGGCGGCTACTGCATAATGGTGAGAGCCAGTATGCGCAGGCGTCGTCGCTGCATGGGCGGTGTGGCTATAAGACAGGATTGGCAACGCCAGATGCAGTGCCAGAGCCAGCATTTTCACTGAGGTATTGGGCCAACGAGTATTGGGCTGACCAGTGCTGAGAGGCAGTGGTGTTATCGGCGCTGAAGGAGTGTGCATCATGGTGTGGTATCCCTGGGTAAATATTTATCATGTTTAACTCAGGAATCGAACCAGCGAGGTAAAAAGGGAACCGACAGCGCAGTTTTTTTATGATGCATTTCATCAGGTGGTTTATTAGGCTGCTTCAACCGTTATCCACCAGTCAGCACGGCGTTGTATACGAATCGGTAATGCATTGCCGAGCATGGTCAGCGCCTTATCGGTATCGGTCAGAGGAAATGTGCCGACCACGCGCAGAGCCGCAACATCAGGCGAGCAGGCCAGATATCCTCGGTGATAGCGCGCCAGTCGGGTGATAACAGCATCCAACGAGGTATCGCTGGCGGTGAGAATACCTTGCCGCCAGTCGGCATCATCACTCAGAAGCGGACTCGATGTGCCATTGCCTGTGGCGTCAAATAGCCACTGTGTACCTGCCTGAATCCGTTGTGTTTTATCGTGGTGCGACGGTGTGACAGTGACTTGCCCGGCATAGACACTTAATAGCGTGTGGCCGGATTGCTGATGTACGCTGAGGCGGCCGTTGGCGGTCGTTTTCTCCTCGGTGTTGAGTGTTACCCGCCCTTCGCGGGTGGCGATAACAAGCGGGCGCTGTCTGTCAGCGACTGCGTCGATAAACACCATACCTGCCAGCAGGTGTAATTGCCGCTGGGTTGCGCTGTAGCGGACATCCAGCGCAGAGGCGGTATCCAGCCACAGGCGTGAACTGTCGCTGAGGGTCAGTGCGCGGATTTCACCTGTTTGGCTGCGATAATCGGCACTCAACGCCAGCAGCGGTTCCCGAAGCTCGGGGGACTGCCAGCCGAGCCACGACAGCAGTGAACCGCCAGCCAACACCGCGCCAAGGCGCAAGGTTTGGCGACGGCTGAAAGAGGAAGAGGGGGTCATCAGCGTTTGTGCTGCCAGCGGTGTAACATCGCCGCGCAGCGGCTGAAAACGCTGGCTGATGGCCTCTACGTAGCGCCACGCTTGTTGATGGCTGGCATCTTGCGCCACCCACTGTTGCCAGCGGATATGTACGTCTGCGTCGGGAGGCGCTTCCAGTCGGCTGGCATACCACGCCGCCGCTTGTTGTAACACGGCATAATCTGGCCGCTTTTCTGCGCTCATGACGATATGCTCTCGGTGTCAATCTGTTCTGTTTCTAGCAATAGACAGTGCAGCATTGCCTGCGCCATGTATTTTTTTACCATTCTTTCGCTAACGCCAAGCGTAGCGGCTATCTGGGCGTAGGTTTGGCCTTCTATCTGCGACAGGATAAATGCCGCGCGCACTTTTTCCGGCAACTGGCGCAGCATGGCATCGACCTGATACAGGGTTTGCAGAATGATGGTGTGTTGCTCTGCGCTCAGGGCTACCTGTGCCTGACACGCGCTCACTGAGGCTAACCAGGCTTGCTCCAGTGTGCGCCGTCGCCATAAATCGACACACATGCCTTGCGCCATCACGCTCAGGTAAGCGCGGGCCCCGGCGTGGCTGTCGAAATGACGCGGGCGCGTGAGTAGTTGTACAAAAATGTCATGCGCGAGATCGGCGGCGTCGCACAGGTTGCCGAGCCGATGGCGCAACAAGCCCTGTAACCAGCCGTGGTGCTGCTGATAGAGTTGCTGAAAATGCGTTGGGCTTGCGGTGTTGACGGCAGACATAACGGGTTCCTGAAATCGGAAAGCGCAAAATATCACCGCATATTAATTGAGAATAATTTCCATTTCAAATTATCACTTTTGGTTAGCTAACTGACAATCAGACGGCAAGCGTGCATATTGGCCGGAATAGATAATTGACAGTAATAGATAATAAGTGGCCGCTCGGTGGTGTTGGTCGCGGCATCATTACCCCAGCGGCAGCGCCATGATAATGGCGTCTTCCCGGCCGGTGGCGCTCGGGTAATAGTTGCGCCGTACCGACACTTCATTGAATCCCAAACGTTGATACAGCGCGATGGCGCGGGCGTTGGAGGCACGTACTTCCAGCCACAGCGTCAATATCTCTCGTTGTTCCAGCTCGGTAATCAGGTGCTCCAGCAACTGACGCCCGTAGCCGTGGCGCTGGTGCGCCGGGTCAACTGCAATATTGAACAGCGTGGCTTCATCCAGCACCACCTGGGTGATGGCGTAGGCCACCAGTTGCTGGTCGTGGCACAGTTTCAGGTTGAGGTAACGCTCGCCCTGATTGCTGGCAAAGGTCGCTTCACTCCAGGGAAACGCATGGCTTTGGCATTCAATGGCGAATGCGGCCGCCAGATCAGGCTGGGTCAGTGTTGAGAGCGTTGTGGTCGGCATGGAAGGTTTGCTCATGGTGACAAATCTGTTGCCATAGGGCGCGCTTCGCCCCGGCATCGTGGTAAAGCTCGGCCAGCGTCGGGCTGGTTAGTTGCACGCCCTCCCATCCGTCGGCGGCAGGCAGGCCCAGCCACCAGCAGTGACAGCGGGTATGTTCAGGCAGCATCGCCATTTGGCGAGGCGTCAGACTGACGACGTGTGCGTCGTTAAGGCTTAGGCTGCGCATCACATCGCGTACGACCGGGTCATCACTTGCCGGTAGCGGTTCGCCGATTATCAGCAAGCGGGTCGTGGGCGGCAGGCTGACGGCGATTTCGCCTTTTAGCACCGATGGACGACGCAGCTTCCACTGTGTTATCCCCAGTTGCTCAAGCAGCCAGTCTCGTCTTGATGTCATGCCTTACTCCGTGTGCGATTGTGCGTCGCTATGCTAACAAATCGCTGAACATGCGCCAACAAACCACTATAATCGCCGCTCAGTTTATTGAGGAGCCACACCTGATGTCAGCATTAACCCCCGCCAGTGAAGTGATATTGCGCCATAGTGATGAATTTGTTGCCCGCCGGGTGCTGTTTGCCGGTGATTTGCAGGATACATTGCCTGCGCAGTTTGAGGCGGCGGCCGTGACTGTGCACACCACGCAATATCATCATTGGCAGCAGTTGCAGCCCGCGCTGGGCGACAACGTGCATTTTTCGCTGCTGGCGCAGGCGGACATGGTCGCCGGGTGCGATACCTTGATTTACTACTGGCCCAAAAGCAAACAGGAAGCGCAATTCCAGTTGTCCAATCTGCTGTCGCTGTTACCGGTTGGCTGTGAGATTTTTGTCGTGGGTGAAAACCGCAGCGGCGTGCGCAGCGCTGAAGGCATTCTGGAGCCGGTGGCGGCCATCAATAAGATAGACAGCGCGCGCCGCTGTGGCTTATACCATGGCCGTCTGGACGCCGCGACCGTCTTTTCGCAAGACGACTGGTGGCTGGATTATGACGTCGATGGCGTGGCCGTGCGTACGCTGCCGGGGGTGTTTAGCCGTGAGGGGCTGGATGTTGGCAGCCAACTGCTGCTTTCAACGCTTGAGCCGCACCGTCGTGGCAAAGTGCTGGATCTCGCCTGTGGTGCCGGAGTGCTGGCGGCCGCCTTTGCGCGTATTTCGCCGAAAATTCGCCTGACGCTGAGTGATGTTGGCGCGGCGGCGCTGGAAGCCAGCCGGGCGACGCTGGCGGCGAATGCGCTGGAAGGGCAGGTGATTGCCAGCAATGCCTACTCGGATATTCAGGGGCGTTTTGATCTGATTATCTCTAACCCGCCGTTCCACGATGGCATGCAAACCAGCCTGCACGCGGCGGAAATGATGATTCGTGGTGCGGCCGCTCATCTGAACATGGAAGGCGAGCTGCGTATCGTCGCCAACGCCTTTCTGCCGTACCCGGCGCTGCTGGATGAGACCTTCGGCAGCCATGAAGTGCTGGCGCAAACCGGGCGCTTTAAGGTGTATCGCGCCGTACTGCGCCGTCATAAACACCGTTAATGGCATCGCCCGGCGTAAACCGGGCGTGCTGTCGGCGTGATGCCAGCCACTCAACCGCTGGCTGCGCGGGTCAGGCCCGTGTTGTCCGGGTGCTGCTTTTTACGGCAACTGCGGGTATCTGGCGGAAATAATGATTGACGTTGGTGCGAAAATCTCTAGAATGCGCCTCCGTGGTGGCATTATGTGATGTAATGTTGCTGGGTTTGCGAAGGTGGCGGAATTGGTAGACGCGCTAGCTTCAGGTGTTAGTGTCCCTAGGACGTGAGGGTTCAAGTCCCTCTCTTCGCACCACAATCACCACGAATTTGTATCACTCAGTACCTGCGAAGGTGGCGGAATTGGTAGACGCGCTAGCTTCAGGTGTTAGTGTCCTTAGGACGTGAGGGTTCAAGTCCCTCTCTTCGCACCACTGGGATACACATTATCGTTAGCAAGATATCTTGTTCAGCCAAGATATTCAGGTAGTACCGTAGTTTACACAGTGCGAAGGTGGCGGAATTGGTAGACGCGCTAGCTTCAGGTGTTAGTGTGCTTAGGACGTGAGGGTTCAAGTCCCTCTCTTCGCACCACATCATCTTCACAATCCTCGCCGCATGCTCCGGGCAAAACCTCACAGATTCTTCTTCTTCGTCATCACGATTTTCGTTTTACTCACGTGACTCACGCGATTTTTACCGTTTCCCCTGTCAGGTTGACGTTATGTCGGTTGATATCCCATGTCTCGCTGGCGTATTAGCCTATTTTCATCAGCGTAACAGAAAGTGCCGCCAGGCCGCCTGCCAGCGCAATGCAGGAAGGCAGCAGCAGGTAGTGGCGCAGACGAGGATGGAACAACATGCTTAAGGTAATGAGCATAGCCAGCATACAGATGCATTTCAGATGTGTCAGATTCAGCGCAGGCAATGCCAGCAAGGGCATTAATGCGGCAGGCAACAGCACTCCCCACGCACTCGACAGGCGTTTACCAAAGTACCAGCTTACTCCCCATAGCCCGCAGGCAGCTATCATGGCGGTCAGCATGATGGTTGTCTCATTGATGATAATGATAACCAATATCATATACCAGTTTTCATCTCAGACAACAGCGCAGAGCATGATTTGCTGCACCCGCGCGATAACTTATCTGGCCGTAAAGAGAAATAGTCCGTCCGGTTCGCCTGCGGCAAGCGTTAGCAGGCGATGCCTGCCTACTCAGCGATTTTTCAGGTGATGTCGCACCAGTTGCAGCATATTCATCAACGTGGCGCTGCGGTCGTGCTTACGCCAGATAACTGCGATTTGCGTGGTCAGATGGGGCTCGCCGGTATCGTGATAGGTGACATTGCCGGTCTGGATGCTGGAGAGTGATTCAGGCACGAAAGTAATGCCGAACCCCGACGCGACCATGCTGATGGTGGCGGTGATATGCGGAGCCAGCGGATGAATAGCAGGCTGGTAGCCAGACAGATAACAGGCGCGCACTATCATGTCGTGAAGGCTGGGGCACAGTTCACGCGGGAAAATGATCAACGGTTCACGCTGTAATTGACTCAACGTGATGTGTGTCTGTTGGCTGAGGGGATGGTGCTGCGGTAATACCAGTTGCATTGGCTCGTTGACCAGCAACTCGCCTTCGAATTCATCACCGATATCGCTGGGCAGGCGCACAAAGGCAATGTCCGTGGTGCGGTTGCGCAGGCTTTCCAGTATTTGGTCGATATGCTCTTCACGAGGTTGCAGGCGCACATGCGGGTAGCGCTGGCGGTAGTGCTGCAACAAGGTGAGGACGACCGGATGGAATGTTACGGCACAGGAAAAGCCGACATTAATCACCCCATGCTCGCCGCGCGCAATGCTGCGCACCCGTTCCAGCGCTGAATCGGTCAGTTCCAGAATGTGGCTGGCATCCTGATACAGCGCTTCGCCTGCGTCGGTCATCTCTACGCCGCGCGTCAGGCGTTTGAATAGCGGCGTACCGACTTCCCTCTCAAGTTTTTGAATTTGCTGACTAAGTGGCGGTTGCGAAATGCCCAGTTGTTCCGCCGCACGGGTAAAATGCCGGGTTGAGGCCACTGCGACAAAATAGCGCAGATAACGTAATTCCATATATTTTCGATCTCCAAATGGCCACCTTTCTGTATTGGAACTTTGGTGTGACGCACGTCAATATTCAAGCGAAACATTAAAAAAATTTAAGTTGCCGATCGTCGGAAAGGAAAAAATATGAAAGAGGTCAACTGTGTCGATCCTTGCGTTGCGGAACTGGCCAGCTTTGCACTTCATCATCAGCAACAGCATCCAGAAAGCGTTATCTATCAGACCTCATTAATGAGCGGCCTGATTAATGGCCTGTATGAAGGCCAGACCACGATGTCGGAATTGCTGGAGCATGGTGATTTCGGATTAGGGACGTTTAATAATCTGGATGGCGAGCTGGTGGCGCTTAACAGCCGTATTTTCCAGTTACGCGAAGATGGCAGCGCGCGTGCAGCGCAGCCCCATCAGAAAACACCTTTTGCGGTGATGACGTTTTTCCGGCCAACCGAGCAGGTTCATTTTACTCGGGCCATTCGTCGTGAGGCGATTCATCAACGTATTAACGATTTTGTCGCCACCGACAATCTGTTTTGCGCCCTGCGGATCGATGGCCATTTTAGCCATGTTGAAACCCGCACGGTGCCCCGCCAGGAACGCCCTTATAAACCGATGCTCGAAGCGGTTGCCCAACAGCCTACGTTCCATTTTGAACACTGTCAGGGTAGCGCCATCGGTTTTCGTAGTCCTGCTTATGTGCAGGGGATTAATGTGGCTGGTTATCACGAACACTTTATTACCGATAACCGCCAAGGCGGTGGGCATATTCTGGATTACCAACTCGAAGAGGGGGTGCTGACGTTCGGCACCATCGCCAAACTGGTGATTGACCTTCCTCGTGACAGGGATTTCCTCAAGGCCAATTTATCCCCTGAAGATCTCGACCAGGTGATTCACTCAGTCGAGAGCTAACGTGAAAGCGTGCATCAGTCAGCGACTCACAGTAAAAGCACATCGTTACGCAGAGGATAAACATGATGGAAAATAGGGACGCCCAACAGCGCTGGTCAAGCGGGGCTCAGTTGATTGTTAAACACCTTGAGCAACAAGGCGTGAAGTATGTCTTTGGTATCCCGGGTGCCAAAATCGACCGCGTATTCGATGCATTGGAAGACTCACCCATCCAAACCATTGCCGTGCGCCACGAAGCCAACGGCGCGTTTATGGCCGCAGCCATTGGTCGCCTGACCGGAAAAGCGGGAGTGACGATGGTGACATCCGGGCCGGGCTGCTCCAATCTGGTGACGGGGCTTGCGACCGCTACGGCAGAGGGCGACCCGATGGTCGCGCTGGGCGGTGCGGTGAAACGTGCCGATCGCCTAAAGCTCACTCATCAGAGCCTTGATACGGTGAGTTTGTTTCAGCCGGTGAGTAAATACAGCGCCGAAATCACGGTCTCGTCGGCTATCTCCGAGGTGATGGCCAATGCGTTTCGCGCGGCGGAATTTGGCCGCCCCGGTGCGGCATTTATCAGCCTGCCTGAGGATATCGTCAACGAGCCTGTGACCAGCGCGGTGCTGGCGCGCAGTGAATTACCCACGTTAAACAGCGCGCCGCCAGCGGATGTTGAGCGGGTAGTCAGCCTGATTCAACAGGCTAAAAACCCCATTTTGCTGTTGGGGCTGATGGCCAGCCAGCCGAAAAATGCCGATGCGCTGCGCCGCTTGCTGCATCAGAGCCGTTTACCTGTCACCAGCACCTATCAGGCCGCCGGTGTTATCGATCAACAACATTTCGACCATTTCGCCGGGCGGGTGGGGTTGTTTAACAATCAGGCGGGCGACAAGCTGCTACAGCAGGCCGATTTGATTGTCACCGTCGGCTACAGCCCGGTTGAGTATGCGCCTGCGCTGTGGAATAGCGGTCATGCGACGCTGGTGCATATTGATGTGCTTCCCGCTGAGGTTGAGAGCGCCTATCGCCCGGATATCGAGCTGGTCGGTGATATCAGCATCACCATTGATATGCTCAATCAACAGTTACGCTCACCGATTGCACTCTCTGCAACGGCGCAGCAGATTCTGGCCGAACGCCGTCAGCTACGTCACGAGCTGGCCACCCGGGCGATTAACATGGAGGGGTTTGCCATTCACCCTCTGCGGCTGGTGCGGGTGATGCAAGACCTGATAAACCAAGACGTGACGCTGTGCGTGGATATGGGCAGTTTCCATATCTGGCTGGCGCGTTATCTCTACAGTTTCCGCGCCCGCCAGATTTTGATGACCAACGGCCAGCAGACTATGGGGGTCGCTCTGCCGTGGGCGATTGCCGCCGCGCTGGTGAACCCGCATCAGAAGGTGGTGTCGGTATCCGGCGATGGCGGATTTATGCAGTCGAGTATGGAGCTGGAAACCGCCGTGCGCTTAAACGCCAATATTCTGCACATCATTTGGGTGGATAACGCCTATAACATGGTGGCAATTCAGGAGGAGAAAAAATATCGGCGTACATCCGGCGTCACCTTCGGGCCGATCGATTTTAAAGCTTACGCCGAGGCGTTTGGCGCGAAAGGGTTCGCGGTGGAGTCAGCCAGTGAACTGGTGCCCAAGCTTTGGCAGGCGATGGGGGTGGAGGGCCCCGCCGTTATCGCGATCCCGGTGGATTACTCCGACAACCATTATCTGATGGAAAATGTGAATATCAGCCAGCTTATCTAACTACGTTCCCTACCTGCTGCATAAATAACGTGCAGCCTTTGAGCCCCACTGCCGTGCCGCCAGACGATGGCTGCCACGGCAGCGAGGTTGCTCTACGCGTCCTGACACTCCGACACGGGGCTCTGCCCCTGCCATACATCGCCAGGTGTTGCAGGGCGAAGCCTGAGACTGGCTGGACGCGCATTTTTTCTGTGAACAGCAGCGAATCAGTAAATTGACTGGTGTCAGTAAATTGACTGATAGAGCGCCGCAATCTCTTGCACACTGGCTGGCCGAGGATTACCGCCGGTGCAGACATCGTCAAACGCGGCCTGCGCCAGCGCCGGAATGTCTTGCTCTTTGACGCCAACCTGACGCAAGCGCGGCGGAATATCCACATCCCGAGCCAGTTGGGTGACGGCCTCAATCGCGGCGGCTCTGGCGTGTGCCAGCGGCAGCGTCGCGGCCTCTTTTACCCCCATGGCCTGCGCGATCGCACGGTACTTTTCACCGGTGTAATCGGCATTCCAGGCCATAATGTGCGGCAGCAGAATCGCGTTCGCCACCCCGTGCGGCGTGTTGTAGAACGCCCCCAGCGGATGTGCCATACCGTGTACCAGCCCCAGCCCGACATTAGAAAAGCCCATTCCGGCAATATATTGGCCCAACGCCATATCTTCGACGCCTTTATCGTTGCCCGCCACCGAATCACGCAGTGAGCGGCTGATAATCTCGATGGCTTTTAAGTGCAGCATGTCGGTCAACTCCCAGGCAGCGAGGGTGGTAAAGCCTTCGATGGCGTGGGTGAGCGCGTCAATACCGGTTGCGGCTTTAAGAGAGGCGGGCATAGAGCGCATCATGTCAGCATCAATAAACGACACAATCGGAATGTCGTGCGGGTCAACGCAAACAAATTTGCGCCGTTTCTCTTCATCGGTGATGACGTAGGGTGTGTCCCGTAACTATTTTTTGTACAATCAGGGACATGATTTCACCACAAAAAGTCCTTTAATTTGGCTCGTTACGATTTTCCCGATGACGCCTGGGCGTTGATTTCTCCCATGCTGCCACCTGAAAGAGGCTCTTCCCGAGGCGGGCGTCCTTATTTTGCGCACAGACATGTCATGAATGGCATATTTTGGGTGCTTTGCTCTGGCGCACCCTGGCGGGACTTACCTGAGCGTTATGGTCAATGGAAAACCATTTACAACCGCTTCAATCGGTGGTCTAAAGCCGGAATAATGAACAGCATTTTCAATAAATTACTCCAGATTCTGGATGAAAAAGCGCTGATAGACTGGGATGTTATCGCGCTGGATGGCAGTAACGTTCGCGCCCTGAAAGCGGCCGCCGGTGCGAAAAAAACATCCCGATGAATGCGAGGACCATGGGCTGGGTCGCTCTCGCGGCGGCTTTGGCACCAAAATCCATCTGGCGACAGATGGCACAGGATTACCACTGAGTTTTTGCCTGAGCGGTGGACAGGCCCACGAAAGCCGATACGCGGAAACGTTGCTCAACCGGGTCGGATTATCCGAAAAAGCGGGCACCTGAAATCACGTCCGAAAGCGGTGCTGGCGGATAAGGGTTATTCAGGTAAAAACCTTCGCATTCACTTGAAAATGAAAGGAATAAAAGCGGTTATTCCGTTTAAATCGAATGAGAAGGCCAGTCAGGACGGACGTCGCCCCCTCGACACGCGCCTGTACAAAAAACGCAATGTCGTGGAGCGTTGCTTTGCGATACTTAAAGAAAATCGCCGTATTGCCACCCGCTCGGAGAAAACGGCCAGAAACTACCTGAGTATGCTAAAACTGGGAGCGATCAGGTTATTTTTAAAGCGGTTGTTAAGTTAAGGGACACAGCCTAGTTGATGGTCACTTCTGCGGCGGTGCCGGAGGTGGTCGGAATGGCGAAAATCGGCACGCTGGGTTTGCGCGTGGCGGCGACCCCTTCGAGGCTGCGCACATCGGCAAATTCCGGGTTGTTGATAATAATGCCGATGGCTTTACTGGTGTCTTGCGGCGAGCCGCCGCCGATAGCAATCAGGTAGTCGGCGGCAGCCTCCTGAAAACGCTTCACGCCCTGATGCACAATGGCAATAGTCGGGTTAGGAATAACGCCGTCATAGACATCATAAGGCAGGCCGGCGTTATCGAGCAGGCGGGTGACTTTGCCCGCCACCCCATGCGCCACCAGCTCGCTGTCCGTCACGACCAGCGCTTTATGAAAACCGCGCCGTTGCACCTCTTGCGTCAGGTGAGCTATCGCGCCTTGGCCAAAATATGACGTCTCATTGAGTATCATTCTGTGTGTCATCACTACGCTCCTGTTTTCGTTGATAAACCACAGTGTGAACCTCTTACACCCCGCCACCTTCCGGTTATTGCCATCATCAGCACCGCGCTGGCGCTGAGGGGAAGATAGCCGTGAGAGCTATCACAAAACGCCATACTGCACGGGCATTAACAATGACGTAACTGACCTGAAATAATCTAATTTCAGGTTTTTTTCGCATTACTTTATATAATGATTAATGCTTTTTTGTTATCTGATAACCCACTTCGATAGCGGTGTTTTTTGTATTTAGTGTTCAGTAAATAACTATATTGTGAGATTAAAAAATTATTTTATAATTATTTTTGGTTTTTAATTCTGATGATGATGGTGCGAGACAGGTCGGGGGTTTTATGTTTTATATAGATAAACTTATGACTAAGGGTGTGGTGGCGGGCGCATTTCGGTGGTAAGTTCAATGGCAGGATAAACGTTTGCGTCGTGGGGCCTGGCGTCACAACGCGCGGCTAACGTAGAAAGGCGTAGAGAAGAGAAAAATGGCAAACCACACTCCGTTGTATCAACAGCATCTGGCCGATGGTGCCAAGATGGTGGACTTCCATGGCTGGATGATGCCGCTGCATTATGGCTCGCAGCTTGATGAGCATCACATCGTGCGTAACAGCGCCGGTATGTTTGATGTTTCACACATGACCATTGTCGATTTGCGCGGCGCCCGGGTGCGCGAATTTTTACGTTACTTACTGGCCAACGACGTCGCCAAACTGACCCAACCCGGCAAGGCGCTCTACACCGCGATGCTGACGCCGTCTGCGGGCGTGATCGACGATTTAATCGTCTATTTTCAGAGCGAAGATTATTTCCGTCTGGTGGTGAACTCCGCCACCCGTGAGAAGGACCTGGCCTGGATTAGCGAGCACGCCAAACCGTTTGGGGTGACGCTCACCGAGCGTGAAGACCTGTCGCTGATAGCGGTGCAAGGGCCGCAGGCGCAGGAAAAAGTGCGCAGCCTGTTAAGTGCGGCGCAGTGTGAACAGATTGCGGGTATGAAACCGTTCTTCGGTGTGCAGGCCGACGAGTTATTTATTGCCACCACTGGCTATACTGGCGAAGCAGGCTACGAAATTGCCCTGCCGCAGGCGCAGGCGGTGAGTTTCTGGCAACAGTTGCTGGCCGCTGGCGTAAAACCCTGTGGTTTGGGCGCGCGTGACACGCTGCGTCTGGAAGCGGGCATGAACCTGTATGGTCAGGACATGGATGAAACCGTGTCACCGCTGGCCGCCAATATGGGCTGGACGATAGCCTGGCAGCCGCAAGAGCGCCAGTTTATTGGCCGCGAGGCGCTGGAGCGCCAGCAGGCGCAAGGCACCGAACAACTGGTGGGCCTGGTGATGACCGAAAAAGGCGTGTTGCGTCATGGTCAGACGGTGCGTTTTACCGACGCGAACAACGTGGTGCAAGAGGGCGTCATCACCAGCGGGTCATTCTCGCCAACATTGGGCGTCAGCGTGGCGCTGGCCCGTGTGCCTGCGGGTATCGGTGAGCAGGCAACCGTGCTGATTCGCAATCGTGAGCTGCCGGTGCATGTCACCAAACCAAATTTTGTCCGCGCCGGTAAGGCGCTGGTTCAGTTTTAATTTTTGGCTTAAGTAAGGAGAAAGTGGCAATGAGCAATGTTCCGGCAGAACTGAAATATACCTCCTCCCATGAATGGGTGATGGCGGAAGGCAATGGCATTTACAGCGTAGGGATTACCGAGCACGCTCAGGAGTTGCTGGGTGATATGGTGTTTGTCGATCTGCCGGAAGTAGGCAGCACGGTGAACGCCGGTGACGATTGCGCCGTAGCCGAGTCGGTTAAAGCCGCTTCAGATATCTATGCGCCGCTGAGTGGCGAAATCGTTGAAGTGAATGATGAATTAGAGGGCGCGCCTGAGCTGGTGAACAGCGCACCTTATGCGGAAGGCTGGTTGTTCCGCATCAAAGCCGCTGATGAGTCAGAGCTCAATGAATTGCTGGATGCCGAAGGCTATCAGGCGTTGCTGGCAGAAGAAGACGGCGACGAAGACGAATAACGCGGCAGCCCTGCGGCCTGATGGCGGCAGGGCATGACCGTTGCCCGCAGGTTTTGCGATCGGTTTTATTTTGTTGTCTGTTGCGGTATGTCTGCGGCGTATTGATACCGTTTGAGGCATATCACGGTGCTAAATGCAGGAAATTCCCCCCATGATCCAGACCCTCAGTGAACTTGAACACGCTCATGCTTTTATCGAGCGTCATATCGGCCCGTCGGATAGCCAACAGCAGCAGATGTTGCAGGCGATTGGCGCGGATTCTCTTGCCGGGCTGATTCGCCAGATTGTGCCCGCAGATATTCACCTGTCGCAGCCGCCTGCGGTGGGGGAGGGGGCGACGGAGGCGCAGGCGTTGGCAGAACTGAAGTCTATCGCCAACCTTAACCTGCGCTATAAAAGCTATATCGGCATGGGTTATCACGCCGTGCTAACGCCGCCGGTCATTCTCCGTAATGTGCTGGAAAACCCGGGCTGGTATACCGCTTATACGCCGTATCAGCCGGAAGTGTCGCAGGGGCGTCTGGAGGCGTTGCTGAATTTTCAGCAGGTGACGCAGGATTTAACCGGGCTCGAACTGGCTTCCGCCTCGTTGTTGGATGAGGCGACGGCCGCAGCAGAAGCGATGGCGATGGCCAAACGCGTCAGCAAGCTCAAGCAGGCGAACCGTTTCTTTGTCGCAGAGGATGTGCATCCGCAAACGCTGGATGTGGTGCGCACGCGCGCAGAGACCTTCGGCTTTGAGATTGTGACCGGGAAAGCGCACGAGGCGCTGGAACAAGAGGGCGTGTTCGGCGTGTTGCTGCAATACCTCGGCACCACCGGCGAGCTGCATGACTACCGTGCGCTGATGGCGGAACTGAAAAACCGTAAAATCATTATCAGCGTGGTGTCTGACATCATGGCGCAGGTGCTGTTAGCCGCACCGGGCGCGCAAGGCGCGGATATCGTGCTGGGGTCGGCGCAGCGTTTTGGCGTGCCGATGGGCTATGGCGGCCCGCATGCGGCGTTCTTTGCCTGCCGCGACGAATACAAACGTGCGATGCCGGGCCGTATTATCGGGGTGTCGCGCGATGCGGCCGGTAATACCGCGCTGCGTATGGCGATGCAGACCCGTGAGCAACATATCCGCCGTGAAAAAGCCAACTCCAATATTTGTACTTCGCAGGTGCTGCTGGCGAATATCGCCGGGATGTATGCTGTGTATCACGGCCCGCAGGGATTAAAACGCATTGCCCGCCGTATTCACCGTTTCACCGATATTCTGGCCGCCGGGCTGGTGCAGCGCGGCATGACCCTGCGCCATCACACCTGGTTTGACACCTTGACCGTTGAGGTGGCAGATAAAGCAGCGTTACTGCACCGTGCCATGAGCGCCGGTATTAACCTGAGAGCCGATCTGGATGGCGCTGTCGGGATAGCGCTTGATGAAACTACCACCCGTCATGATGTGCTGGCGCTGTTTGCCGTGTTGCTGGGCGACAACCACGGGCTGGATATTGATACGCTGGATGCCGCGCTTGCCCACAGCAGTGCCTCCATCCCACCGGCGTTGCTGCGCACGGATGACATTTTGGCTCATCCGGTCTTCAATCAATATCACAGTGAAACCGAGATGATGCGTTATTTGCATCGTCTGGAGAGTAAAGATCTGGCGCTCAATCAGGCGATGATCCCGCTTGGCTCTTGTACGATGAAGCTGAATGCCGTGGCCGAAATGTTACCGATCACCTGGCCGGAATTTGCCGAACTGCACCCGTTCTGCCCGCCCGATCAGGCATTGGGGTATCGTCAACTGATTACGCAGTTATCCGATTGGCTGGTGCGACTGACCGGTTATGACGCGGTGTGCATGCAGCCAAACTCCGGGGCGCAGGGGGAATATGCCGGTTTGCTGGCGATCCGCCGTTATCACGAAAGCCGTGGTGAAGGCGAACGCACGATTTGCCTGATCCCCAGTTCGGCGCACGGCACTAACCCGGCATCGGCTCAGATGGCGGGAATGCAAGTAGTGGTGGTGGCGTGTGATAAGCAGGGCAATATCGACCTCAATGACCTGCGGGAAAAAGCGCAGCAGTCGGATGAGGCGCTGTCTTGCATTATGGTGACGTACCCGTCTACGCACGGCGTGTATGAGGAAACTATCCGTGAAGTGTGCCAAATCGTGCATCAGTTCGGCGGCCAGGTGTACCTGGATGGCGCGAACATGAATGCGCAGGTTGGCATTACCTCGCCGGGCTACATCGGTGCTGATGTGTCGCACCTGAATCTGCATAAAACCTTTTGCATTCCGCACGGCGGTGGCGGCCCCGGCATGGGGCCGATTGGGGTGAAAGCGCATCTGGCGCCGTTTGTGCCCGGTCATCAGGTGGTGGCGATTAACGGTGTGCTGACGCGGCAGGGGGCGGTGTCGGCGGCGCCCTTTGGTAGCGCGTCTATCCTGCCTATCAGTTGGATGTACATTCGCATGATGGGCTCCGAAGGGCTTAAGCAGGCCAGTCAGGTGGCGATTTTGAACGCCAACTATGTGGCGACGCGTCTGCAAGAGGCCTATCCGGTGCTGTATACCGGTCGTGATGGCCGGGTGGCGCATGAGTGTATTTTGGATATGCGCCCGCTGAAAGAGCGCACCGGCATCAGCGAGATGGATATCGCCAAGCGCCTTATCGATTATGGCTTCCATGCGCCGACCATGTCATTCCCGGTGGCGGGGACGCTGATGATTGAGCCGACCGAGTCGGAAAGCCGCGTCGAACTGGAGAGATTTATTGATGCGATGCTGGCGATTCGCGCCGAGATTGACCGTGTTGCGGCAGGCGAGTGGCCGCAGGATGATAATCCGCTGGTGAATGCGCCGCATACTCAGGCTGAACTGGTGGCGGAATGGTCACACCCATACAGCCGTGAATTGGCCGTATTCCCGGCGGGTCAGGCCCATAAATATTGGCCGGCGGTGAAGCGCCTTGATGATGTGTATGGCGACCGTAACCTGTTCTGCTCTTGCGTGCCGGTAAGCGAGTACCAGTAAGCGTCACGGCTTCCTGACGGTATCTGTAACGGGCACGACGTGAGTAGTGCCCGTTTTTTTGCGTGTCAGGATGTATGGCATGGCACAGACACAACACAATGAAGGTGAGGAAGGATGTTAGGGATTCACGATCTGTCACTGTTTATCTTGTCTGGGATTTTACTCAACATTATGCCGGGCCCGGATTCATTACTGATAATGACAAACAGCGCCTCTCGCGGATGGCGTGTCGGGTCAGCGGCGGCGCTGGGGATAGGTTCGGGGACATTGGTGCATGTGCTGGCGGCCGCACTGGGGTTATCCGCTATTTTAGCGACCTCCGCCGCCGCTTTTACCGTGGTAAAAGTGCTAGGCGCCGCCTACTTGATTTATATGGGGGTACAGGCGCTGCTGGCGAAAGCTACGCTATCTGCCTCTGCTCTCACACCCGCCAGCCCGCTGTTGCTCTCTAAACGTAAGGTTTACTGGCAAGGGTTTCTCACCAATGTGCTGAACCCGAAAGTTGCGCTGTTTTTTCTGGCGTTTGTGCCACAGTTTATTGACCCACAGACACCACAAAAGGCGCTGGCATTCATTGTGTTAGGGTTGATTTTCAATACAAGCGGCATGCTGTGGTATCACTTTCTTGCTGTCTCGACCGCCATGGCCAGCCACCGCCTGAAAGTCAACACGGCGGTGCGTTTCTGGCTAAATAAAACCATCGGCGCACTGTTTATTTCATTGGGCGTAAAACTGGCGCTTTCGGCCAAAAACTGAAGACGTGAGAGATGGGCTGAACGTCGCAATAGACTGAATATATTACGTATTAATTATTGTTGAATCATATTGTTGAATCGTATTGTGAGCGGTTTGACATACCGCTCACGCTGGCGGGTGCTGTTTACTTTAGCCAGCCTTTCGTTTGCGCCTGCTCAAGATGCTGTTTCAGGTAATGCCAAAGTGCAGGGTAAATCTCGCCGATAAAGGCATTGCGGCTTAATACCTGTTCCAGACGAATGCCGTGCTCCACCCAGCTCTGGCCGCCGTTATGCAGGTTCATCAGTACCGGCATCACCCGGTCAATCATCAATGCAAAACGGGCTTCGGCGCTGTCCCCGGCTTCATACTCATGCCACAGTGCCAGAAACTGGTCATGCTGTGGTTGCGGCAGCAGGCCAAAAATACGGGCGGCGGCGGCCTGCTCCTGCTGTTGAATGGCGGCACGGGCTTTGAGGTCATAAACCAGTACGTCTCCGGCATCAATTTCCACGATATCGTGAATCAGCGCCATTTTCAGCACCCGGGCAATGTCAATCTCGGGTGCGGCATAAGGCGCAAGGCTCATCACCGCAACGGCAAAATGCCAGCTGTGCTCTGCGGAGTCTTCTTGTCTGTTTGTACCAATCACCTTTGAACGGCGTTGAACACTCTTGAGTTTGTCGATTTCCATCAAGAACTGCACTACTTCGGTCATAGGGCCGAAATCCAGCACGGGTAACGCTGATGACATGTCTAACCTCCTGTAATTAACCCGGTCATTGTAGAGGATGTCACCCGTGATGAATATGCCGCAACGCTTGTCGATGGCGGCCAGCCTTTATTTTAGCGTACAGGTGTACACTGGAATGGTTCTCAGTTAATCTGCACAAAGTGTGTTCAATCACGTTGGCTGTACGTTCGACGGGTTTATCACACGTGTTGAAAAAGAGGTAGGTTATGACGAAAAAATCGCAGGTATCAGAATATTCGCTGGCAGAGGAGATTGCCAACAGCATTAGTCACGGAATTGGCTTGGTGTTGGGGATTGTCGGGTTGGTTTTACTGTTGGTGCAGGCGGTTAACAGCGGGGCGGATACCACAGCGATTACCAGTTACAGTCTGTATGGCGGCAGTTTGATTCTGTTGTTCCTTGCCTCAACGCTCTACCATGCGATTCCACATCAGCGCATCAAGCGCTGGCTGAAAAAAGCAGACCACTGTGCGATATACCTGTTGATTGCAGGAACCTATACGCCGTTTTTGCTGGTGGGGCTGAACTCCCCTTTGGCGCATGGGCTGATGATTGCAATCTGGAGCCTGGCCCTGTCAGGCGTGATTTTCAAACTGGCTTTTGCCCACCGTTTTGAGGTGCTGTCATTAATCACTTATCTGGTGATGGGGTGGTTATCGTTGATTGTGATATATCAACTGGCGGTAAAGCTGTCTGCCGCAGGCGTTACGTTGCTGGCGCTGGGCGGTGCGGTATATACAGTGGGCGTGGTGTTTTACGTCAGCAAACGTATCCCGTTTAATCACGCGATTTGGCACGGTTTTGTGCTAGGCGGGAGCCTGTGCCACTTTCTGGCTATCTACCTGTATGTGGCGTAAACCCAGGGTTTGTTGAGTATTGGTACGGGGAGCTGGCATGTTGCTCCCCGCCCTTTCAGGCCGCCTGCGTGCGGTGTGAGTTAGTCCAACAGCGAGTAAGGCAGAGCCTGAATATTCAGGCGGCTGTTGCTGTCATCACGCACCCGCAGCAGGCTTTGTTCGTCCAGGTCGTTATTGAGCACGGCCTGCACCCATAGCGTTCCATCCTGTAACTGGCAGCTAGCCAGCACCGTTCCGGTACGACGCCAGTTTTCACCTAACTGAAGCTCCAGTTCATCACCGATGGCAGGTGCATTCGCCGCTGTACCGGCAAGCCAGTAAAGCGCGCGTTTGTTCGCACCACGATATTTGGCGCGCGCCACCATCTCCTGACCGCTGTAACACCCCTTGGTGAAGCTAATGCCCTGTAATGCTTGCAAATTGGTCGCCTGAGGGATGAACTGTGCGCTGTTAGCGCTGTCAATAACAGGAAGACCGGCTTCAATATCCAGCGCCAGCCATTGACGGCTGTCATTGGTTGGCAGCGCAGGAAGCAACGCATCCTGTAGTGACTGGGCCCGCGCCTGATTAAGCACCAGCACAAAACGTTCGGCAGGCTGCGCAATGTGCAGTAACGTCGCCCCGTCTTGTTGCACGACCGGATTATCGGCGTCAGGCAAGCTGTCGAATAGTGCGGCCAAAGAGTGGCGAATGTTCTGACCCGCCGCACCCAGTAACACCACGCTATCATCAGCCGTTAGCGTGGTTTTGGAAAAGACGGCGTATTTCTTAAGCTCTGTCAGTTGCGCGTCACGCAGGCTGCGGCGCTCAAGGTAGGCCAGCCCTTCGCCATAATGGAACAGGCGCAATGCGCTCCACATTTTTCCTTTGGCATCACAATGGCCGCATAAAACATGTTGGTTGGCGGCAAGGGCAGGGACATCAGCCGTGAGCTGCCCCTGAAGGTATTTGACCGTGTCCGGCCCGGTCATTGTCACCAGCGCCCATTCATCGAGTGCGATAAGGGTGGCGGGCAGGTGGGTGGAAGAGAAGAGCGGTTGTGCGGTAAAGGTATGAGCCATATTACAATCCTGCGATGCGTAATGTCAGCGATTGCCCAATGGTAAAAGAGCGACAAGGGTTTGCAAGTCATTTAGGTGCTATTTTTTTCACACCGGAACGCGAAGCGAATACGGTTGTGAAAAGCAAACCATCCGGTTTTGGCGTGTGCGATGGCGCACGCATTATTGCGATGTCTCAGTAAAAGGGTCGCGTAGTAATACGCGAGAATATGTCAAAGTGTTACTCTTAATGGCAGGCCATCAGGTAGAATGAGAAAAACTCCGCTGGTCAGTTGCCAGCGGCAGTCACCATACAGCGAAGCGGGCGAAATAACATGGATATTGATAATAAATCACGTATTCACTGGGCATGTCGGCGCGGAATGCGCGAATTGGATATCTCCATCATGCCGTTTTTTGAGCATGAATATGACGGGTTAAGCGATGATGATAAGCGTCAGTTTATTCGTTTGCTGGAGTGCGATGATCCCGATCTGTTTAACTGGTTGATGAATCATGGCGAGCCGCAGGATCCGGGCCTGAAACGTATGGTGTCCCTCATTCAGACGCGAAATAAAGATCGTGGCCCAGTGGCAATGTGATCTGCGCGTATCCTGGCGCATGCAATTGTTTTCGCTGATGATGCACGGTTTTCTGGTGCTGATGATCCTGCTGGCCCCCTGGCCAGATGGCTATGCACCACTATGGCTGGGGCTGCTGACGCTGGTGGTGTTTGGGTTTGTGCGCAGCCAGCGTGTGATTAAACTGCGTCAGGGTGAGATAGCGCTGCATGATGAGAACCGCCTGCGTTGGCAACAGCGGGACTGGCTGATGGTACGGCGGCCCTGGATGTTGCGCAGCGGTATCTTGCTGTCATTGCGGGCGGTGAATGGCAAAGAACAGCAGCGGCTGTGGCTGGCATCTGACAGTATGGGAAGTGAAGAGTGGCGGCGATTATGCCAGCTATTGCGGCAGCAACCATTAGCGGGCATTCAGTCCTCCCGTCACCACTAAACCCGTCATCGCTAAATACGCGACCTATTGAAAGCCGTTTTCCCTGCCATGGCCTGTGCTGTTTGTGGGGAGCGGCTTTCTGTCTGGCGCGTAATGCCCGTTTTTTAACGCACTGCTATGCACCGTAGACCTCCCCATAACGTGGTTTACAGCAACGCGGACATTTCTTGCAGGATTTGCTCACACCATTGTTCAATGCGCGCTTCACTCAGTTCGTATTGGTTGACGTCATCAAGCGCCAGCCCGACAAAGTGTTTCCCCTCTTGCGTCAGTGGTTTTGGGCTGGTGAATTCGTAACCCTCTGTTGGCCAGTAACCGATAAACTGCACGCCCAGCGGCGCGAGCTGCTGATGCAACATACCGAGTGCGTCTAAAAACCACTCGCTATACCCGACCTGGTCTCCCATGCCGTAGAGCGCAACGATTTTTCCTTGCAGATCAAGAGTAGGTAATTGTGCCCAGACGGAGTCCCAGTCTTCCTGAATCTCGCCAAAATCCCAGGTAGGAATACCTAAAATCAGGATGTCGTACTGCTCCATCGTGTGAAGCGCAACGTCCTTAACGTTGTGTAGTTCGACCAGCTCTTCGCCCAGCACATCGCGGATTTTCTCCGCTGCCATTTCGGTGTAGCAGGTGCTGGAGCCGTAAAAAAGTCCTATTTTCATAAGTGTCTGAGTGGTGATGGCATCAGTAAAGGCGCTAGCCTAGCGGAATATGGCGCAGGCGTACAGGGTGAAGGCAACAGCCTCCACCCTGTACGAAATCAGAAGAGGTTAACCGAGTGACTGGTGGCGAGTTTCTTTGGTTAACAGCAGGGCGATGAGCGTCAAGGATGCCATAGCCGCAAGGTAAACCCCCACATAGAACAGCCCGTAGTGACTGGTGAGCCAGGCGGCAATATAGGGTGCGACGGATGCGCCTAAAATCGACGAGACGTTATAAGAGAAAGACGCACCGGTATAACGCACCTCGGTTGGAAACAGCTCTGGCAGCAGGGCTCCCATCGGGCCGAAAGTCAGCCCCATCAGGCTCAGGCCACAAACCAGAAAGGCCATGATAAGCCCCTGATTACCCGAGCCCAGCAGAGACGGGAAGGCCATGGCGAACACCAGCATAATGCAGGTTACGGCAATCATGGTTTTACGGCGACCCAGCGCATCGGCCAGATACCCGGCAACCGGAATCATCAAACCAAAACCAATCACCGCTATCATCAGCATCCACAAGAAGTTGTTCCGGGGAATGCCAAGACCAGCGGGGGCAGGCGTGGTGCCATACGTCATGGAATACACGGTCATGATGTAGAACAAGGTATAGGTCGCCAGCATGATGAACGTACCCAGAACGGTCGCTTTCACATGTTTACTCAGCAACGTACCCAGCGGGATGCGCACCTGTTTGCCTGCTTTGGCAACCTTGGTAAATACCGGCGTTTCATGTAATGACACCCGGACATACAGGCCGATTATCACCAACACAGCGGAGGCAATAAACGGCACGCGCCAGCCCCAGCTCATGAATTGTTCGTTCGTCAGCCCCCAGGAGAGCAGTAAAAATGTACCGTTGGCAAAAAAGAAACCGATAGGCGCACCCAGCTGTGGGAAGGAACCATACAGCGCGCGTTTGTTAGCCGGTGCATTTTCTGTTGCCAGCAGCGCCGCGCCACCCCATTCGCCGCCAAGACCGAGCCCCTGACCGAAGCGGGCCAGCGCCAGTAACATCGGCGCCAGTACGCCAATTGTGGCATAGCTCGGTAACAGGCCGATTAAGACGGTGGAAATGCCCATCGTCAGCAATGAGGCAACGAGGGTGACTTTACGACCGATGCGATCGCCGAAGTGACCAAATAGCGCCGAACCAATCGGGCGTGCGACAAAGGCGATGGCGAAGGTTGCCAGAGATTGCAGCGTAGCGGCGGTGGCATCTCCCTGCGGGAAGAAGATATGTGGGAACACCAGCACGGCGGCGGTTGCGTAAATGTAAAAGTCGAAGAATTCGATGGCGGTGCCGATCAGGGAGGCGACAACCACCTTGTTGCGCGAGTTTACCGGCGCGTCGGTAGCTTGATTATCAAGAGTGGATGAGATGGAGGCTTGCATAGTTTTTTGCTTTTTTTTAACACACGGACGCGCATTCTATGCATAGAAAAAATTTCTTTTCAAACCCGCGCCCGGTCTGATGTCCGGCCTTACAGGAAAGGCATGCCGGGTTAGCGGCGAATAAGAAAATATAATCCGTTACTGGATTCATTTCGCAACAGGATGTGATGAAGTTGAGAATGATTACCGAATTGTACCCCGAACATGCACCATCATGCATAATAGACGGCAGAGCCCAGTGTTATTCGATCGGGAGGGAAGATGCAACAACCGGATCAGGCGTTAATCGAACAGTTTCTTGATGCGTTGTGGCTTGAGCGCAATCTGGCGGAGAATACGCTGTCGTCTTACCGTAATGACCTGTATGCGATGGCGCAGTGGCTGTCGCATCACGGCAGCGGCGTGTTGCAGGCCAACTCTCTCGATTTACAAGGGTTTCTCGCTGAACGGGTGGAGGGCGGCTATAAAGCGAGCAGCTCGGCCCGCTTACTCAGCGCGATGCGTCGCTTATTTCAGTACCTGTACCGCGAAAAACAGCGTACCGATGACCCCAGCGCGTCGCTGGCGTCACCCAAACTGGCGCAGCGCCTGCCCAAAGACCTGACGGAAGCGCAGGTAGATGCGTTGTTGGCGGCGCCCGCTATCGATCAGCCAATCGAGCTGCGTGATAAAGCCATGCTGGAATTGCTGTATGCCACCGGGCTGCGTGTTTCCGAGCTGGTGGGGCTGTCGATGAGCGATGTCAGCCTGCGTCAGGGGGTCGTGCGGGTGGTGGGGAAAGGCAATAAAGAGCGGTTAGTGCCGCTGGGTGAAGAGGCGGTGTACTGGCTGGAGCAGTATTTGCAATACAGTCGTCCGTGGCTGCTCAATGGGCATACTCTGGATGTGATGTTTCCCAGCAATCGCGCCCGGCCAATGACCCGGCAAACCTTCTGGCACCGGATTAAGCACTATGCGACACTTGCCTCTATTGACAGCAATAAACTTTCTCCGCATGTTTTGCGTCATGCCTTTGCAACCCACCTGCTGAATCACGGGGCGGATTTGCGTGTGGTGCAGATGTTACTTGGCCACAGCGATCTCTCGACCACGCAGATTTATACCCACGTTGCGACGGAGCGGCTAAAAACGCTGCATCAACAACATCATCCCCGGGCATGACGTCCGGTGGAGTGACAGGATGTCATGGCGGATTGCCCGCCAATGATGGACATGCACGGCGCTTGCGCCTTGATAACAGGATAATTCCATGAAAAAACGTATCGTATGGCTTTCGCTATTGACCCTGGCCTTTGGCGGCGTAGCACGCGCGGATGACGCGGCGATTAAACAAACGCTCAATCGGCTCGGCTTGCAAAATGTGGAAGTGAAAGAATCACCGATTGGCGGAATGAAAACGCTTCTGACCGATAACGGTGTACTTTACATCACCGAGGACGGCAAACACCTGTTACAAGGGCCGTTGTACGATGTGAGCGGCGCGACGCCAGTCAATGTCACCAACACGATTTTGAATGGCCGCCTCGATGCCCTTAGCGATCAGATGATCGTGTATAAAGCCGCGCAGGAAAAACACGTTATCACGGTGTTTACCGATATCACCTGCGGCTACTGTCACAAACTGCATGAGCAGATGAAGGACTATAACGCGCAAGGGATTACCGTGCGTTATCTGGCGTTTCCTCGCCAGGGCATGAATTCCCAACCGGCAAAAGAGATGCAATCTATCTGGTGCGTGGCAAACCGCAACAAGGCGTTTGATGCTGCCATGAAAGGCGATGAGATTTCGCCGGCCACCTGCAAAACCGATATTGCCGCACACTATCAACTGGGCGTTCTGTTCGGCGTGCAGGGCACACCGGCTATCGTGCTCAATGATGGCACCGTGGTGCCGGGCTATCAGCCTCCTAAAGAGATGCTGGCAATGCTGGAAGCGCATAAAGCGTCTCAGAAATCCGGCGGTTAATACGGTATTGAGCCATCGCTCAAGGTGGTGGCTCAAACGTCATGGTTAAGTTAAGTCAGCGTGATGGTTAAATCAGCGTGAATGTAGTCACCCAACTTCGTCGTCGCCCGGCAGTTTCAACACAATTGCCCGATACATTGCCCGATTTGCTGCGCCGCTTATATGCCCAGCGCGGCGTAACGCAGCCGCAGGAGCTTGAGCGTAGCCTGCATGGTCTGCTTGATTATCGTCTGTTGCAGGGGATTGATAAGGCAGTCAGTGTGCTGCAACAGGCATTATTGCAGCAGCGTCGTATTGTCATTGTCGGCGATTTTGATGCGGATGGTGCCACCAGTACCGCCTTGACGGTGCTGGCGCTGCGCAGTATGGGCGGGCGCGAAGTTCAGTATTTGGTGCCCAACCGCTTCGAAGATGGTTATGGGCTCAGTCCCGAAGTGGTGGCACAAGCCGCTGCCAAAGGTGCCGAGCTGATTGTCACCGTCGATAACGGCATTTCATCTCATGCTGGCGTTGATGACGCGCACCAGCGCGGTATCGAGGTGGTGGTGACAGACCACCATTTGCCTGGCGAAACCTTGCCTGCTGCCGAGGCGATGATAAACCCGAACCTGCCGGACTGCGCGTTTCCCTCTAAAGCGCTGGCGGGGGTTGGCGTCGCCTTTTACCTGATGATGGCGCTGAGGGCTCGGTTGCGTGAGTCCGGCTGGTTTAGCGCGCAGGGAATTGCCGAGCCCAATCTGGCCGAGTTGCTTGATTTGGTCGCCCTTGGCACGGTTGCCGATGTGGTGCCGCTTGATGCCAATAACCGGATTTTGGTGGCGCAAGGGCTAAGGCGCATTCGGGCCGGCAAGTGCCGACCAGGGGTTCGCGCCTTGCTCGAAGTGGCTAATCGAGAAGCTTCACAACTGGTCGCAAGCGACCTTGGGTTTGCCCTTGGCCCGCGTCTGAATGCCGCAGGCCGTCTGGATGATATGTCCGTTGGCGTTGAGTTGCTGTTATGTCAGGACATCGCCCAGGCGCGCATGCTGGCTTTCGAACTGGATGCGTTAAACCAGAGCCGACGCGAGATAGAAGCGGGCATGCAGGTCGAGGCATTACAATTTTGTGAACAGCTTGAGCGTAGCCGCGACGCGCTGCCGCTCGGGTTAGCGATGTACCACCCGCAGTGGCATCAAGGCGTGGTGGGGATTCTGGCCTCGCGTATCAAAGAGCGTTTTCATCGCCCGGTGATTGCATTTGCACCGGCAGGCGACGGCATTCTGAAAGGTTCCGGGCGGTCTATCGCCGGGTTGCATCTGCGCGACGCGCTGGAACGCCTCGATACCTGTCACCCCGGTATGATGCTGAAATTTGGCGGCCATGCCATGGCCGCTGGCTTGTCACTGATGGAGAGCCGTTTTGACGAGTTCCGCGCCCGCTTTGCCGAGCTGGTGGGCGAATGGCTTGATACTTCTCAGCTTGAAGGTGTGGTGTGGTCGGATGGCGAGCTTTCGCTGACGGAATTAACGCTGGATACTGCCGAAATGTTGCGCGAAGCCGGGCCCTGGGGACAAGCGTTTCCTGAACCATCGTTTGATGGCCGCTTTCGCATTCTGCAACCGCGCTTGCTCAAAGAGCGCCACTTGAAAGCCATGTTTGAGCCACTCGGTAGAACCGGCCCGGCACCGTTGCTGGATGGCATCGCGTTTAATGTCGATACGGCTATCTGGCCCGATCCGAGCATTAAAGAAGTGGAAATGGTCTACCGGCTGGATATCAATGAGTTTCGGGGGAAACGTTCCGTCCAATTGTTGATAGAACATCTGTGGCCGTTGTCATAATCGACGCGGAATAATACGGCGATGTGTTCGCGATAGATGTGTTTGCGATATAGATGTGTTCGCGATAATAGATGTGTTGCGTGATACACGCCGGGCTTTCCCCGGCGTTTTCTTTGTCGTTGCAGTAGGCGCTATCCTGGTCGGTACTATTTGTCAGGTCTTATCCCGCCAAACGCGACAGGCGGCTGCCGCTAAAATCGGTAAAGAACTATAAACCCCGGCGTTGATCCGCTACAATTCGCGGTTTACATGCATTCTTTCATCGATAAACAACCTATAAGATCTGACGACCATGTTTGAAATCAATCCGGTAAAAAACCGCATTCAGGACCTGTCTGACCGGACAGCCGTTCTGAGGGGGTATCTTTGACTACGACGCTAAAAAAGAGCGTCTGGAAGAGGTAAACGCCGAGCTGGAGCAGCCCGACGTATGGAATGAACCTGAGCGCGCACAGGCGCTGGGCAAAGAGCGATCCTCTCTGGAGATAATCGTTGATACCATTGATCAGATGGTGCAAGGGTTGGACGACGTTTCCGGCCTGCTGGAACTGGCCGTAGAGGAAGACGACGAAGACACCTTCAATGACACGCTGCTTGAGCTTGATCAGTTAGAAGGCAAGCTGGGCCAACTGGAGTTTCGCCGTATGTTTTCCGGCGAGTACGACAGTGCGGACTGCTATCTTGACCTGCAAGCCGGTTCCGGCGGTACGGAAGCGCAGGATTGGGCCAGTATGCTGCTGCGTATGTACTTGCGCTGGGCGGAAAGCCAAAGGCTTCAAAACCGAAATTATTGAAGAATCCGAAGGCGAAGTCGCGGGTATCAAGTCTGCCACTATCAAAATCATGGGCGACTATGCATTTGGCTGGCTGCGTACCGAAACCGGCGTACACCGTCTGGTGCGTAAGAGCCCGTTTGACTCAGGTGGTCGCCGTCACACCTCGTTCAGTTCTGCTTTCGTGTATCCAGAAGTCGATGACGACATCGATATTGAAATCAATCCTGCCGATTTACGCATTGACGTGTATCGCGCCTCCGGCGCGGGTGGCCAGCACGTTAACCGTACCGAATCTGCGGTGCGTATTACTCACATCCCGACCAATATTGTGACGCAGTGCCAGAACGATCGATCTCAGCACAAGAACAAAGATCAGGCCATGAAACAGCTGAAAGCCAAGCTGTATGAGTTTGAAATGCAGAAGAAGAACGCTGAGAAACAGGCGATGGAAGACAATAAGTCTGATATCGGCTGGGGCAGCCAGATTCGTTCTTATGTGCTGGACGACTCCCGCATTAAAGATCTGCGTACCGGGGTGGAAACACGCAATACTCAGTCGGTGCTGGATGGTGATCTGGACAAGTTTATCGAAGCAAGTTTAAAAGCGGGGTTATAAGGAATCTCATGTCTGAACCACAAAACCAGGGTGCCGAGCAGGCGCTGGATCTGAACAACGAACTGAAAACCCGCCGCGAGAAGCTGGCGGCGTTGCGTGATAACGGCATCGCTTTTCCGAACGATTTCCGTCGTGACAGCACCGCCGATCAACTGCATGCCAGCTTCGATGAAAAAGACAACGAAGAGCTGGAAGCGCTGGGCCTGGAAGTGACGGTGGCAGGGCGCATGATGACCCGCCGTATCATGGGCAAAGCGTCATTCGTGACTTTGCAGGACGTTGGCGGCCGCATTCAGCTGTACGTCGCGCGTGATGACCTGCCGGAAGGCATCTACAACGAGCAGTTCAAAAAATGGGATTTGGGCGACATCCTTGGCGCACGCGGCAAGCTGTTTAAAACCAAGACCGGTGAGCTTTCCATCCACTGTACCGAACTGCGTTTGCTGACCAAGGCATTACGCCCACTGCCGGATAAATTCCACGGCCTGGCGGATCAGGAAACCCGTTACCGCCAGCGTTACCTTGACCTGATTGCCAACGACGAATCCCGCCACACTTTCCGTGTGCGCTCGCAGATTCTGGCCGGTATTCGCCAGTTCATGGTTGGCCGCGATTTTATGGAAGTGGAAACGCCGATGATGCAAGTCATCCCCGGCGGTGCGTCTGCTCGCCCGTTCATTACCCATCACAACGCGCTGGATATCGACATGTATCTGCGTATTGCGCCGGAGCTGTACCTGAAGCGTCTGGTGGTCGGTGGTTTTGAGCGCGTATTCGAAATTAACCGTAACTTCCGTAATGAAGGGGTGTCGCCGCGCCATAATCCTGAGTTCACCATGATGGAACTCTACATGGCGTACGCGGATTACAAAGACCTGATTGAACTGACGGAGTCACTGTTCCGCACGCTGGCGCAAAATATTCTCGGCAACACCGAAGTGACTTATGGCGACCAGGTGTTCGACTTCGGCAAGCCGTTTGAAAAGCTGACCATGCGCGAAGCTATCAAAAAATACCGCCCGGAAACTGAAATGGCCGAGCTGGATCAATTCGATAGTGCGAAAGCCATCGCTGAAACCATCGGTATTAAGGTGGAGAAGAGCTGGGGGCTTGGCCGTATTGTGACTGAAATCTTTGAAGAAGTTGCAGAAGTTAATCTGATCCAGCCGACGTTCATCACTGAATATCCGGCTGAAGTGTCGCCGCTGGCGCGCCGCAACGACCAGAACCCGGAAATTACTGACCGCTTCGAGTTCTTCATCGGCGGACGTGAAATCGGTAACGGTTTCTCCGAGCTGAACGACGCTGAAGATCAGGCGCAACGCTTCCAGGATCAGGTGGCGGCGAAAGATGCCGGTGACGACGAAGCGATGTTCTACGACGAAGATTACGTTACGGCGCTGGAACATGGCTTGCCGCCGACGGCGGGCCTTGGTATCGGCATCGACCGTATGGTGATGCTGTTTACCAACAGCCATACTATTCGTGATGTCATTCTGTTCCCGGCGATGCGTCCGCAGAAGTAACGGTTGCTCGTCAGAGGTATACGGCCCGACTGCCTGAATAAGACAGCCGGGCCGTTTTCATTTCATTGCCTGACTGTTGATGATGGTGCCAGCCGTGGCATGATGCCTGTGGCAAACGATAAATGAAGGCTGATAACAAGGCTGATGGCAAAGCTGATAGAAAAGAGGAAAACAATGTTACTGGTTGTGCTGAGTGGATTACTGCTATCGCTGTCGCTGTGCCTGGATTTGGGAATGGTGAATACGGCGATCATTAACCGTGGCTTGCGCGATGGTGTGGGGGCGGCGTTTTTTATTGGCCTGGGGTCGTGCTTTGGCGATCTGATTTATGCCACGCTCTCGGCATTGGGGATGGTGGTCATCTTCAATTACACGCCAGTTCGCTGGCTGCTGTGGCTAGGTGGTGGCGCGGTGTTGCTGTGGTTGTCATTGAGTATGGCGCGTAGCGCCTGGCGTGACTATCGGCAACAACGCACGTTATCGCTTGAGACACAAGAGCCATCGGCACCGGTGGTGGCGACGGCCGCCGGGCGGAACTTTATCAGTGGCGTAGGAATGGCATTGGCATCGCCGAGTTCATTATTGTGGTTTGCCGCAGTCGGTGGCACGCTGATTGCGCAGGCAACCGATGGGTCATCCAGCCAGGTTGCCTTGTTTTTATCCGGTTTTTTTGCAGGCGGCGTGCTTTGGACGCTACTGATGTCGATACTCATCAAATTCGGGCGCGGCGCATTAAAAGGGCGCTTATCGCTTTATTGCAGTGCGATATCGGCAGTCTTGTTTGCTGGCTTTGCTATCCAGGTTATCGTGAATGGCTATCAAACACTGCTGTTACCACTGGCTTGATTCAATCGCTCAAAACACACGCAGTTAACCGGTGTTTTGTCTTGCCCGCCAGACAGATAACGCTATAATGCCTCTCACTTCCCGCGCGGGCGTAGTTCAATGGTAGAACGAGAGCTTCCCAAGCTCTATACGAGGGTTCGATTCCCTTCGCCCGCTCCAATCACGCGTGTAACATCTTCCCTTTCGCCAAGAGTCGAATCAGTCTCATAGACTGCGTTTTTTGATTATTTACCACGGCTTGTGTCTGCCAAAACAGTATAGCGGTAATAGTTTTCTACTGGGATCGTACCTTGCTCGGGGCTTTGAGATTGTGCTTAATATCTAGCTATGTATACCCGTTATACTTCAAATTGCAGGCGCGCTGGCTTTCCTGCAACTCGAATTATGTAGCGTATGGATACATATTTTTATGTGAATGAAACATCCTGCCATAACCGATAGTAAAGGTATGAAGACAGTGGAATTAAATCAACAATTAACCATGGAAATATATTTTCAAATATGGTTTTTATGTTGGTTATATTGATGCTTATGATTTTATTGATTTTTTAAACATTAACTGCATATTGAATATTTTGTTAATGCATGTCTCTATTGGTCAGTTTTATTTGGTAATGTTAATTTATCACCTATGGATTTCGGTGAATAAGGCTAGTGTTAACAAAGATATATACTTATATAAGGCTTTAATGTTTATTTTGGTTCAGTTGTTATCTATTGAAAATAGTTACCTTGATTAAAAATCGCCAAATGATTTTATTTGATAATGAAAATCAGTTTCACTTTTCTGATTTCCAGAATGACCTTATTCCATTTTAGGTCACAACTTTGTTTGATGTGTTGACTTGGCATGTGTTGGTTGACTGTTGTGCTGAAGTAGGAGTGGGGACTATTGCTTGTTATTCGTCAAGCTCTTATGGCGTGAATTTTGAGTTTTCTTATGGAGGTAAGTCACAATACTGCTACACCTCCTTTGCTGTGGCATGTAGAATATGCGGGTTATTTTTCCTTTTTCTGGCCATTTTTTCAACAAAATCGGACGTGCATCGACAAAACGAAGGCATAAGGCGAACTTTGGGAGCCCCCAAGGGCGGTAGCATGCCTAAAATTTGTACGGTTTTGTCGCAAAAACTGATGGTCAGCAAGTCAGATATTTCGTTTTCTGGATGCAAAACTATGAAAATATTAGTAACAGGTGGTGCCGGATTTATCGGTTCTGCAGTGGTTCGTCATATTATCAAGAACACAGCGGACTCCGTTGTTAACGTAGATAAACTCACCTATGCTGGCAATCTTGAATCGTTGGCTGACGTTAGTGGACATGAACGTTACGTTTTCAAGCATGTCGATATTTGTAATGCCGCTGACTTAAAAGAGGTTTTTGATAGCTGTCAGCCAGACGCGGTGATGCATTTGGCCGCAGAGTCCCATGTTGACCGCTCTATTGATGGCCCTGCTGCTTTTATTGAAACTAATATTGTTGGAACATACACATTACTGGAAGCGGCTAGGGCTTACTGGAGTCATCTGGAGCCGAGCAGGAAATCAGCTTTCCGTTTTCACCATATTTCGACAGATGAGGTCTATGGCGATTTAGAGGGAACAGATTCTCTATTTACAGAAACGACACCCTATGCCCCTAGTAGCCCGTATTCAGCCTCTAAAGCATCCAGCGATCATCTTGTCCGTGCCTGGTTACGTACTTATGGTTTGCCGACAATTGTGACAAATTGTTCTAACAACTATGGCCCCTATCATTTTCCCGAAAAATTAATTCCACTGATGATTTTAAATGCCTTAGAAGGTAAGGCGTTGCCGGTTTATGGTGATGGGATGCAGATTCGTGATTGGTTGTTTGTTGAAGACCATGCACGAGCGCTTTATAAAGTCGTTACTGAAGGTGTTGTTGGCGAGACTTACAACATTGGCGGGCACAACGAAAAAGCCAATATTGAGGTTGTTAAAACCATTTGCAGTCTGCTTGATGAATTAGTACCACAAAAGCCAGCTGGTGTTGGAGCATATCAGGATTTGATTACCTATGTAAAAGACCGTCCAGGGCATGATGTACGTTATGCTATTGATGCAGGAAAAATCGGTCGGGAGCTCGGATGGAAACCTCAGGAAACCTTTGAAAGTGGTATTCGAAAAACGGTTGAATGGTATCTAAATAACCGTTCATGGTGGGAGCGAGTATTAGATGGTTCATATAGTAGAGAACGTTTAGGGAGCGTGAATAAATAATGAAAGGGATTATTCTTGCCGGTGGTTCTGGTACGCGCCTTTATCCTCTTACTCGCGGTGTCTCCAAACAATTGTTGCCTATCTACAACAAGCCGATGATTTATTATCCGCTATCAACGTTGATGTTGGCGGGTATTCGTGATGTATTAATCATCACGACGCCTGAGGATAATGAGGGATTTAGACGCCTGTTGGGTGATGGAAGCCACTTCGGAATTAATATTGAGTATGCAGTACAGCCGAGCCCTGATGGTTTAGCTCAGGCATTCATTATTGGTGATAAATTCATAGGTAATGATCGTTGTTGCTTAGTTTTAGGTGATAACATTTTCTACGGCCAGTCTTTTAGTAAAATGCTTAAAACTGCCGCGTCAAAAGAAACGGGTGCTACTGTATTTGGCTATCAGGTGAAAGACCCTGAGCGTTTTGGCGTAGTTGAGTTTGATGCTGAAATGAAAGCTATTTCTATAGAGGAAAAGCCTCTCAAACCTAAATCTAATTATGCGGTTACGGGGTTATATTTTTATGATAATCGTGTAGTAGATTTTGCTAAACAAGTGAAACCCTCTCACCGTGGTGAGCTTGAGATTACCTCAATTAACCAGATGTATCTTGAAGACGGTTCGCTGAGTGTTGAGCTATTTGGCCGCGGATTCGCGTGGCTTGATACCGGAACACATGAAAGTCTGCATGAAGCCTCTTCATTTGTTCAGACGATTGAGAATGTACAAGGGTTGAAAGTTGCTTGCCTGGAAGAAATTGCTTGGCGTAATGGTTGGTTGTCTGATGATGTTTTAGTTTCGCTAGCTGAACCAATGTTGAAAAATGAGTATGGGCAGTATCTGATGAGCCTTGTTAAATAAAATCCTGACAAGAATACATGATGAAAATATTAATTACTGGCAGTAAAGGGCAAGTTGGACACTGTCTTGTCAATCAACTGTCCACGCAAGCAGATATACTTGCTGTTGATCGCGATGAACTGGATATTACGGATAAGAATGCCGTTTTTGACACTGTTAAAAAATTTCGTCCAGATTATATTATTAATGCTGCCGCTCACACGGCAGTAGATAAAGCTGAAGATGAAGTTGAGCTTTCGTATGCAATTAATCGTGATGGTCCCACATATCTTGCACAAGCTGCCAGCGCTATAGGCGCGGTAATATTACATATTTCCACTGACTATGTTTTTGATGGTGAAAGTGAGCATGAGTACGAGGAATGCATGCCTACCGCACCACAGGGCGTATACGGAAAGAGTAAGTTGGCTGGTGAACAAGCGGTCGCTTCCTCAGCAGATAGATATTTGATTTTGCGTACAGCCTGGGTATTTGGTGAGCATGGGCATAATTTTGTGAAAACAATGTTAAAACTTGGCTCAACTCGAGATAATATTAGTGTTGTCAGTGATCAGGTTGGTGGGCCTACTTATGCTGGTGATATTGCCACAGCATTAATTGGTATGGTCAATTACATTGACAGTGGGAAAGCCCCTGAATGGGGAGTGTATCATTTTTCAGGTATGCCCCACGTTAGCTGGTTTGAGTTTGCTTCTGAAATATTTTCTCAAGCTAAAGAAAAAAATGTATTAGAGTCTGTCCCGTGTCTCTCACCGATTCCAACCTCTGCATATCCTACACCAGCTAAAAGACCATCCAATTCTCGATTAAATTGTGAGAAAATTAAAAGGCAGTTCAATATTTCCCCCAGTGACTGGCAGAAAGCACTGAATAATATTCAAGCATATAAGTGATATTATGAAAGTTATAGATACAGATATTCCTGATGTTAAGATTATTGAGCCTGTAGTATTTGGTGATGAACGTGGTTTTTTCATGGAGACTTGGCAACAAGATAAATTTGATGAATTAGTTGCTGGTTATCCATGCCATTTTGTACAGGATAATCAATCAAGATCGCAGAAAGGCATTCTTAGAGGGCTTCATTATCAAACTGAGAATACTCAAGGGAAATTAGTCCGAGTAACACTTGGAGAGGTTTTTGATGTTGCTGTTGATATTCGGCAATCATCACCGACATTTGGGAAGTGGGTAGGCGTCTATCTTTCTGCAGAAAATAAAAGGCAATTGTGGATACCGAAAGGATTTGCTCACGGATTTTATGTCACCTCTCAGGAGGCTGAGTTTGTATATAAATGTACCGATTACTATAATCCCAAATCTGAATGTACATTGTTATGGAATGATGCTGAAATTAATGTGCACTGGCCCTTTCCAAAGGATTGGACTCCGGTTTTATCAGAAAAAGATAGAAGTGGTAAATCATTCGCAGAGTGTAAAAAATTATAGTAACTGGGGTATAAAAGAACATGCTTTCTCGACTGTATAATCATATCGGTCTAATAAAAACATTAACCATTAGAGATATAAGCTCTCGCTATAAAGGCTCTTTCTTAGGGGTTTTATGGACATTAATAAATCCGATAATGATGCTGGCTGTCTACACCTTTGTTTTCAGTGTTGTATTCAAAGCTAGATGGCCTGGGGGAACTGGAAGTAAAATTGAGTTCGCATTACTATTATTTTCAGGGTTAATTGTATACAACATTTTCTCTGAATGTGTTAATAAATCTCCTTTGCTAATAGTCAATAATCCGAATTTTGTTAAAAAAATCATTTTCCCCGTTGAGATTTTACCAATTGTCAGTGTTATATCTTCACTTTTTCAAGCGTTGATGAGTTTTATTGTTTGGGCGGGATTTTATTTTCTATTTTCCGGTGCTCCACCATTAACAATAATACTACTTCCTATAATTTTATTGCCTTTAATTTTTATTACTCTGGGTGTCAGTTGGTTTTTAGCCGCATTAGGTGTTTATATTAGAGATATTTCTCAGATAACAGGGCTAGTAACAACAGCACTACTTTTCCTATCCCCTATTTTCTATTCAACCGATTCCTTACCTGAGCAATTTCAGGATCTTATGAAAATAAACCCGCTCACTTTAATCATTGAGCAGGTTAGAGATATTATGATTTGGGGGAAGCCAGTAGATATTCTTGACTTTTTAATGATTACTGTTTTTTCTTTAATCGTGTTGGTCTTTGGTTATCTTTTCTTTAATAGAACCAAGAAAGGATTTGCCGATGTACTATAGTAAGAGATATATTTAATAATATATTTCATTTTTAATAAAGAAGTAAACCATGCTAAATATATAAAGTTCTTTATCGGGTCTTTATATTTATAATAATAATCGCAGGGGTTTTCTGCTCGGTCTAATTACTAGATGGTTAAATCAGTATCTCTTTTTATAGAAAATCAAAATACTCATATCTTTAATTAAATATAGCTTTCTATATTTTATATTGTTTTTTAGATGGAAATATAATAGGAACTATTTCGTTTGTTCCTATAGCTCTAAATTTTTGTAGCTTTCTCTAGCTATTTTAGCTTCAAAATACAATGAAGGGTTTTGCTGATGTCATCCGATATTGCGATAAAAGTAGAAAATTTAAATAAATGCTATGAGATTTACGATAATCCTTTAGACAGACTAAAGCAGTTCATCTTTCCTCCAATAGTTCGATCTCTGACTGGCAAAGATAAAAAATACCATAAAGATTTTTGGGCATTACGAAATATATCTTTCGAAGTAAAGAAAGGAGAAACAGTCGGATTGATTGGTCGGAATGGCTGTGGGAAGTCAACATTATTACAACTTATTTGTGGCACATTGAGTCAGACATCAGGAGATATCCAAACTAATGGCCGAATAGCGGCATTGCTCGAATTAGGTTCGGGATTTAATCCTGAGTTTAGTGGTCGCGAAAATGTCTATATGAATGCATCTGTTCTTGGATTAAAAAAGACGGAAATAGATCAGAGATTTAATGACATTATTGCGTTCGCAGATATTGGAGAGTTTATCGATCAACCCGTAAAAAACTATTCCAGTGGTATGGTTGTCAGGTTAGCATTCGCCGTCATTGCGCATGTTGATGCAGATATTTTAATTATTGATGAAGCGTTAGCCGTTGGTGATGCCTTTTTTATTCAAAAATGTATGAGATTTCTTCGGTCCTTTATGGAAAAGGGTACCGTTTTATTTGTAAGTCATGATACTGCGGCAGTTATTAATTTATGCAATAAAGCTATATATATAGATAAGGGTGAGGTTATTTCTATAGGCGCACCAAAGGATATTACTGCCAAATATCTTGCCTCTTTATATGAAGAGGAACAGGATATTAGTTACTCTGCTACTGATCATGATGATGTCAAGGAGATCAATGATTCTGAATACCGGGATTTTCGAGAGTCTATGATCAATGTCTCCACATTAAGAAATGACATTGAGATTTTTAAGTTCTCTCGCGATGCGGATAGTTTTGGTAGTGGTGGTGCAACAATTAATTCGGTTAGATTATTAGATTCTGATGGAACGCCCCTATCTTGGATAGTCGGTGGAGAGAACGTTATTTTAGAAGTGAGATGTTTTGCTAAAGAAGATATATTTCAACCCATAGTTGGTTTTGATTTTAAAGACAGACTAGGACAGGTTATTTTTGGTGATAATACATATTTAAAATATAAAAATACTCCATCAGAAATTAAATCGGGTCAAACAGTAGTTGCAAGATTCCATTTTAAATTACCTATGTTACCAACGGGGGATTATACCGTAAATGCGGCAATAGCTGATGGTACACAGGAAAAACATGTTCAATTGCACTGGGTTTATGATGCAATGATGGTCAAAGTACACGCGAGCTCTATATGTTTTGGCCTTGTAGGTATACCTATGCGAGATATTGAGTTATCTATTAAGTGATATAACTTAATTTTTATCGCAGTAGCCAATTTTTGATGATGTAAAAATTATATCTCAAAGCCTAAGTGAATTCTGAGGAAATACTGATGCATCAATCAGCTATGTATTACGGGGGCATGTTCTTTAAAGCATATTGCCAAAACCATATGAATAAAGAATTGGTAATAGCTGAAATTGGCTCCCAGAACGTAAATGGTTCATTAAGAGATATTGCACCTGAAGGCTCTAGTTATATAGGAATGGACTTTGTTGCAGGAAACGGTGTCGATATTATTATTAATGACCCATATCGGTTGCCACTTGACAATAACTCTGTCGATGTTGTGGTAAGCTCATCCTGCTTTGAACATTCTGAATTCTTCTGGCTTGTATTGCTTGAGGCATTAAGGATTTTAAAAAAAGATGGGATTCTATATTTAAACGCTCCAAGTAATGGATTCGTACATCGCTGGCCAGTCGATTGTTGGCGTTTTTATCCTGACTCAGGGCATGCATTGGTGAACTGGGCTAATAGAAATGGGCATAATGCATTGCTATTAGAGTCCTTTGTTGGCAAAAAATCGGAGGGCGAGGTTGCTAGTGGCGGAGCATGGAATGACTTTGTTGCTGTAATTCTTAAAGACGCCAGTTTTGCTGAACACTTTGATAATAGAATTATCGAAGAGCTATCAGAGTTTACAAATGGCTATTCAAATAAAGTATCTGGAGTTATTAACGATTCTGCGGAAAACCCAGATAGTACAGTCCTAATCCTTCAAAATGAAAGAATTAAAAAACTAACTAATGAAGTTGATAATATAAAAAACTTATTGAATGAAAAAGAATTATTAATAAAGGATATGACGGAAAGGGAAGGCGTCTTTATGGAGTCCGTCAAGCTCTTTGATGAAAGTGAGAGTCTGATTGATGAGAGCCCAGACTTTAATTTAAATATTAGCAAATCAATTATTAGCAATGCAATAAAGAAAAAAAGTAATCTTTTGGATAATATTAGATTGCTTGAAGATGAAAGAGATCAGCTTACTCTATCTCTGGATGCCAAGGATTTAGTAATTAAGGAGGTGATTGAAGATAAAAGAGTCCTTGAGGAAGAGATCGAATCTCTAAAAAATGAAAAATCAAGGCTAGAAGATGAAAAAGAAAATCTCAATCTATCACTCTCTGAATTAAATATAATAAATAGTGAGTTGCATAATACTGCAGACTCTTATTTCAATTACATTGAAGAAATTAAACGGTCTACTTCGTGGCGAATATCCTCACCGGTGAGACTATTTGGGAAAATATATAATAAAGCTAAGTATATGATAAAATACATAATTTCAAAATTAATTTCCTCCCCAAAAATAAAAATTGCCAAGTTATTTAATGCGCTTTCTTATGCACACCGCTATTATGGTTCTTATAATGTTTTGATGAAGAAAGTGATAAATATTTATAGCCGTGAGGGTATCAAAGGATTAAAGAATAGAGCCAATACTCTTTTATTAAGAAATGCTCCTCAAAATACCTTACCGCAGAGTAATGGTCATGCTGAAGATATTAATTTAGTTAATAGTAACTCTAATCATGGTTTTTCTGATGGATATAATTATACATTGCCTGGCCATTCTGATTATGAACCACTGGTGTCAGTAATTGTCCCTAATTATAATCATGAAAAATATTTAAAAGAAAGATTAGATTCAATTTATAATCAATCCTATAAAAACATCGAGGTGATACTGTTAGATGATAAGTCGACAGATAATAGTAGAGATGTTTTAGAGGAGTATGCTAAACGGTATAAAGAGAATACAAGAATTTTCATCAATGAGGAAAACTCAGGTGGTGTTTTCTTTCAATGGAAAAAGGGATTCTCTTTGGCCCGAGGTGATTTAATCTGGATTGCAGAAAGTGATGATTATTGCTCACCTAATTTTCTGGAAGATAACGTCAAGAAATTTAGTAATGAAGCCGTAATGCTGTCCTTCTGCCGGACTGTTTTTGTTTCTGGTGATGATAAAAAAGAGATATGGTCTTCCGATGAATATTTGAGAGGACTGGATGTAAAAAATTTAGATAAAGACTTCATAAAATCAGCTCATTATCTTGTAAATCAGTCTTGGGGTATTGGTAATCTGGTTGCTAATGTTAGTAGTGCTTTATTTCGCCACCCTGGAGATTTGCAAGTCTTAGATGATAAGAAATGGTTTTCGATGAAAATCTGTGGTGATTGGGTTTTCTATCTCCATTTAATTAGAGGTGGTCTTGTTGCTTATACGCCTCATAGTACAAACTATTATAGGCAGCATGAGAAAAACACATCGACCTCGAATCAATCAAAACCGATCTATTATCAAGAGTATGAGGCTGTTGCTAAACAGATTGTGTCACTATATAAGATTAACAATAATGTATTACCTAGGTTAGAAAAAGAAGTACAGAAGCAATGGAGTATTTTTAACTCTGATGAATCATTCGATGTTCTATCGGAATACTTTAATATAGAGCGAGTGAGATCAACTTCCTCAGAAAGAAAACCTAATTTGTTGATGTCTACATATGCTCTTGCGGCAGGCGGTGGCGAAACGTTCCCCATATTGTTAGCCAATATAATGCAGAAAAATGGATATGCTGTTACCTTGTTTAATTGGTACGATGCGCCTACAGAAATTGGCGTTCGTAAAATGCTAAATAAGAATATTCCATTGTTGCAAGATATTAACCGAGAACAGCTGTCAGCTATAGCCACAGATTTAGGGATTGAAGTTACCCATTCACACCATGCATGTGTTGATATGTCTCTAGCTGCATTGTTATTAGAAAATAAAGAAGTTGCTAGAGTAATATCTATGCATGGTATGTACGAGATGATTCCAGAGCAAGAGAGAAAACATTGCTTGGGATTAATGGAGCGCTCTATTCATAAGGTTGTATATACAGCACAGAAAAACCTGACTCCATTCTCGATAGATTTTCAGAAAAAACTCGGCTTCGTAAAAATAAATAATGCATTACCAAAACTAGCTATTAATCCCGTCGATCTCTCGTCCTTGGGGATTAATAAGAGTGACTTTGTTATTTGTTTGGTTAGTCGAGCTATTCCAGAGAAAGGTTGGGCTGAGGCTATAGATGCAATAAATATAGCTAATGAATCTAGTGAAAGAAAAATTCATCTTTTGTTAATAGGTGAAGGTGACTGCTATGAGTCATTATCAAAGTCTAAAGCATCCTCAAGTGTTCATTTCTTGGGTTTTAGAAGTAACATTCGTGATTACTTTAGTGCATCACATATTGGTTTACTCCCTTCTAGATTTAAAGGTGAGAGTTTTCCTTTAGTTCTCATTGATTGCTTACTTGCTGGTAAACCGATTATTGCTAGTAATGTTGGGGAAATTGCTGATATGATTAAGTCCCCGCAGGGTGATGCGGGTGTTCTATTTAATCTTAATGATTGGAAAATTCCTGTAAATGAGTTGGCATCGATATTTGTCGAATTATCAAATGCTAGCTCTACAAAGTACGATTTATTGAAAGATAATGTTCCTCATGCGGCATCTAAATTTAGTGAGGAAAAACTCTTTGAGTCTTATGATAGCATTTATACATCAACGATTTCACATATTGGTGATATTAATTAATCTAATATATAATATTAGAAATAAAACCAGCCCCAAATAGTTGGGGCTGTGATAGACAGCATTCTCGAGTTCTTTACTTTTATCATATTGGGAATGTACCTTAATATTGATAAGCTTTCAGTTACGGGGTATATGTGAGAGTACTTATATTAGGCGGCGGTGGATTTATTGGTTCAGCAGTAGTTGATAGATTACTGCATGATGGACATGATATCGTTGTTCTTGATAGGAAGAATGTTAAACCATTCAGAGAGTTTTCTGCTGAAGAGTCTGTTACGTGGATAGAAGGTGACTTCTGCGATAAAGATGATATTAATTCTGCACTAAACAATATTGATGTTGTTTATCATCTTGTGTCAACAACGTTACCGCAAAGTTCGAACGATAATCCATTTTTTGATGTTGAGAGTAACGTTCTTGGTACCATTCAGATTCTGAATTTAATGGCGGAAAAGAAAGTCTCTCGAATTATCTTTATTTCATCTGGGGGAACGGTGTACGGGAATCCTGTATATTTGCCTATAGATGAACAGCACCCTACAGAACCTATGGTTTCTTACGGTGTAACTAAGCTTGCTATTGAGAAATATCTCGCTATTTTTGAAAGAAAATATGGTATTAAAGCATTCTCTATGAGGGTTTCAAATCCTTATGGTGAAAGACAAAAAGTTAATACTGCACAAGGCGCACTAACAATTTTCTCCTATCTCGCACTACAAAATAAAACCATCGAGATCTGGGGTGATGGAAGTGTTACTAGAGACTTTTTGTATGTGGCCGATTTGGCCGATGCTTTTGCTAAGGCATTGACTTATGATGGCCTGCATCGCGTGTTTAATATTAGCTCTGGCACCGGAGCATCCCTTATAGACATAAAAAATACTATTGAAAAAGTTTTGGGAAGAGAGGTTTCATGTGAGTATAAACCAGGTCGAAGTTTTGATGTTCCGGTAAGTATTTTATCTAATTCATTAGCCTTGAAAGAGTTGAATTGGTTTCCCGCTATAGATCTTGAAACTGGTGTAAGAAAAACACTCCAATGGCTGAGTGATAATTATCTTACCAAATAAATTCTCATTGTTTTTTTGACGAATTTATCTCTTGGGTTTAAATTGAAAGTCATTCTATTTATTAATTAAATTATACAGGGGCTCCTGCTTGATAAGTACGGAGTTTTCTGCTCTTTTATCCTTTATTTTATTTTATTTTATTTTATTTTATTTTATTTTATTTTATTGGGTTGTCTTATTTTTATGACCATCCATTGCCTTTTATATGTGGAGTGAGTAATTTTATCATCTTGTTTTTTAGGCCACTTCATAAAAATAAGTCTATCATATAGTATTAACTCTATATCTAGTATATTTTAAGACCGAAGTCGAACGTTTCTTATAAAAATACCACCTACATGATATTGCGTGTCTGTTGATTGTGTTTAACAATCACAGATTTATAAAATTGTTTGAAAAAATGGTTATGTCATGAAAAATCTATATGGCGTTATCCCCCTTTCTAAAGATCGGTTTATATGGTTACTTGTCTTACTGGTGCTATTCTTTAGATTTATTATTGGCTCTACAACCGAAATAGTCGGGGGAGAGTATGATACGGATGCTCTTGCTTATCTGGTTAATGCAGGATACTGGGGGCATTCACAAGATCCTATTCGCCCTCCATTCTTTCCTTTACTCGGATGGGTTGTAATGAAAACTGGCATTCCATTTAGATTATTTTTGGAGTTTTCTTTTATTACATCAATATCTTGGTTGGCTATATTACTTCGGAAAGAGTTAGGCAAACTCCTGGCTATTGCTGTTCTGGTTGCAGTTATACTAAACCCATATACCATCCGTAGTTTTACCGAGGCGCAAAGAGAGCCTGTTCTATTAATATTATATATTATTGAGTTTGGTATCTTATTAAGTATACTGCAGCGTATTAAAAGTGGTAACGTTCCTTATCTTATAGGTGGGGCATTCTCCATTAATTCTGCTTTTATTATACTAACAAGAGAAGGTGAAGAAGTTTTTTCTTTTGTTCTAATTGCTTCGCTAGTGATTTCTATTTTTTTCTTTTATCGGCAGATTGAGAAAAAGAAATTAATTTATTTTTTGATTGTCATGTTACTTCCAATTTTAATTTTATTTAAAATTGTTTCATCATTAAATTATTCTTATTTTGGTGTTGATGGTTATAGAGGACTCTTCTCTTATGAAGTTAAGCTTCTCAATCAGCTTAACCGGATTAAAACTGATGATGCGGTAAGATATGCACCAATAACAAATAATTCTTTTAAACTTGCCCTTGAGAAGAGCCCGGCTTTTGCTGAGTTTGCATCAGATATAACTAAGCGAGAAGGGTATTATGAGTTATTGCGTCAGCATTCCTCTTCTTTTGTCGGTAAAAAGGAAATAGACCCTACGCGAACTATTTGGGCAATTAATAATGCGCTAGATAGTAAATATGCTCAGGATGGCCATACTAAAGCGGTAAAACTGAGTGCTGCTACACGCGAGCTTGAGACATTATTAAATGAGGGACAGCTACCATCTTATACCTTACCTCTGCCTTATCCTTTTGATCCTAACTTTGGTCATTGGATTGGGTATATAGTTTCTTCCTCTGCGTTCTTATTAAAAGATACAGTATTTTTAACAAATGATTTTTCTGGTCTGGGTGTTCGTAACGATTTTGATCCAGACAATTTTAATAATGCCTATAATCGCCGCCCGGCCGTTGTGCAGAAACAGTTCGGTGGGCGGATGCATATGGTTCGAGAGTATATCGTTTCACATTACGATAAATTTTTATGGTTTATTTGTTTTCTGGTCGTTCTTTTCCCACTGAAGAAGATTAGTAGTACGACGCTTATTTGGATGGGGATTATTTCGGCTTGTTTACTAGCTCGTACATTAGTTACTTCAATTCTTTTTACGAGCGTTGCACCAGTTAGCCGTTACATGGTTTTTTCTGCACCTTTATTCTCTATTTGGCTGGTTGTCTTCTTCTTTCTTTTAAAATGTAAATTTTTTCCTACGGTCAAAAAAACGCCGGAAAATTCAGTGGCTCGAGGTGCATAAATTTTATAAATAGACGAATTAAGTTTCGTTGTCTGGTAAATTTTTATTGTTGATGCTGCATCCACTTCTCTAGTGATATGTTGATAATCAATGTTAGGGCATGGATGCCGAAGTGTTTTTTGTAGGAGTGCGAATATATATTTCTTTCCTCATATACTGAAAGTTTTATCTATTAATTGGATGGAAGGTCTGTGTGTTCGCGTTTGATAACAATATATAGTGCCAAACAGTTATGCCCCTTGTTTGACACTATATGTTTATCCTAACTCTCAGAAAAATATCAGGGTGGTTTAGCAGTACAGCGACGACTCACCATCGGGGCGGGTTTTAAATCGGCGATGCAACCATAGATACTGCTCTGGGGCACGCAGAATTTCCCGTTCGATAATCTGATTCATATATTTTGCTGCAAGCTGTTGATCCTGGGAAGGGTAGTCCTGCAATTCAGGCTCAATAACCAGATGATAGCCCTTAAAGTCTGGTTTTCGAATCAATACTGTGGTGATAATTGCCGGCTGTGCTAAACGATGAATGGTAAATGTACCCGAAGTTGTTGCCGCATGTTCCACAGCAAAGAATGGCGCAAAGACACTGCCTTTCGGGCCATAGTCCTGATCGGGCGCGAACCATACCGCCTCGCCGCTTTTTAATGCCTGCACCATACCCCGCAAATCTTTCCTGTCGATCATCGCCTTGTTCGATCGCGAGCGACCCCAGGTTTGCACCAGTTCCATTACTTTATTGTTATGACGTCGATACATCGCCATCATCGGCTGACAAAGGCCCATTGCACGCCCTCCCAGCTCCAGCGACATGAAATGAACGCCAATGACCATAACACCACGTTGCTCACGCCCGGCGTGCTGCAAGTGTTCAAATCCTGAAACGTCAAACCACGCCCTGACACGCTTGTCTGACCAAAACCAGGCCATACCGGTTTCCATCAGCGCCATACCGAGTGAGGCGAAATTCGCCTCTAGCAAGCTTTCACGCTTTTCAACCGTCATCTCAGGAAAACAGAGTTCCAGATTACGGCGGGCCACAGCAACACGGCGTTTAAGAAAATAACGTGATCCCCGCCCCAATGCACTTCCTAACCGCATCAGTAGTGGGTACGGTAATTGCACGAGCAGAAACAAAATGGCCAAGCCACACCACAGTAACCAATAGCGCGGATGGAGCAAATCCCGGGTAAATGTTTGTTGAGTCATGATGAAATATTCCTGAATACGACGCCAGCCAGTTCTTACAAACCAACTATGCCCGACAGTGTCGTTATCCAGCCAACCCAAAGGAATACACAGTGAATGTAAAAAAAGAGGATGAACGGCAGCAAACGAGCGCATAAAGCCTGCTGCCGGAGCGGTTAAGATTACCCGAATTCCCGTTAAGAGAGGAGAGGCGGAGTGTAAATATTACCAAATAGCGACCATGCGCGGTGGTTACATTTTCCTGACTGTGTCACGGTATTAGCATGGTGTTGCCAGAATAACGCTGGAAGCCTTAATTAAGGCGATGACCTTACTGCCCGGCTGTAATCCCATTTCAACGACACTTTCATTGGTGACGCTTGCATGCAGTATAAGCCCGGCGTGAGTGGCTATCTGAACCGTGCTATGAACCGCCCCGTTGATGCATGAGTCAACCGTGCCGGAAAACTGGTTACGTGCGGAGAATTTCAGGCCGCAATCGGCTGATGCTAAAACCACCCAAGGGGCTTTGATTAACGCCAAGGCGGTTTTTCCTGGTTCCAGACCCAGTTCCACCACACTGCTACGCGTGATGATAGTCGTGAGCTGCTCGCCGCTTTCCAGCGTCAATACGACCTCGCTATTTACTGCGCCTTCGGAGACTTGTGACACAATACCCTTGAGCTGATTACGTGCAGAAACGGACATTTTCTCTCCTTAGATAACGATCGACACATTTAATAGACCACGTGTTTTACGATACAAACTCCATGCGTTTACATGAGATTTGCAGAAAATCATTTCGATTGCAGAGCGTATCTTCGATTACAAAGAGTATCGCGGTACGGTTTCACTCCTTTGCCATAAAAGGCGTCTCTCAATGCATTAGCGAACGCGATCCCCAGAGCCCTTACCAACGACAGTTTGTACTAAATAGGTGAAATAATGTGCCAGCGTCATTGTTTCTATCATCTGCCTATCGTACTCGGCCAGTTTTTGTGGTGTAGACATATCTACCGCATTAACCTGGGCCAGACCTGTAATCCCCGGTAACACCTCAAACACCCCCCGCTTTTGCCGTTCTTCAATCAACTCCTGTTGATTAAACAGGCAAGGTCTCGGCCCGACCAGGCTCATTTCACCTTTGAGCACATTAATCAATTGCGGTAATTCGTCTAACTTGGTTTTACGTAAAAAAGATCCGAGCGGCGTGATAGCCGCACGACTCGCAAGGTGTGTCGCAACCGATTCTGTTTTCACCGCCATAGTGCGAAATTTAATAAGATTAAACGGGCGTTGCCGTTTGCCAACACGCTGTTGAACAAATATCGGAGACCCCGTATCGAATAATCCCAACAGATAAACCACGACCATGACAGGCCACAAACACAGCACTCCAATCAGAGCAAGCATGACATCAAAAATACGCAACATAATTACCGCTCAACGTTTACCATCTGTTTTAAATGAAAAATATTCCGCTATTTGGCGTTTTTAGCCTCACCAGATTGCGCTAAAAACGCATTCGCTGTAATTAGCATGGCTTGATGGTAAGGGATGCTGGGCTGCCAGCCAAGGCAGCGCTGGGTATCAGATATATCGACTTGCAACGAGCCTAATAAGCGTTCAGCCATCGCTCGTTTACCGCACATTGCCGCCGCATATTTCAGAAATGCCACCGGGCACCGCCAGCTACGATTTTTTACCCCTAACGCACGAGCCATATCAGCCAATAATGTTGCGGTAGAGACATCATGATTATCCGAAATCATCCAGACTCTACCGGCAGCTAAAGGGTGCTCAAGGCATAATAATACTAAACTCACTAAATTATCGATAAATACCAGGCTGCGGCGATTGTCAACGGCAGCCAGTGGTAACGGAACGCGTTTCATCATCCAACGCATCATTGACTGAAAATTCGCTTTAACGCCAGGCCCATAGACCAGGGGGGGACGAATAATGACGATGTCCAGACCGGTTTCGCGCGATAACGCTAACAATCCTTGCTCTGCCTCGAATTTACTCAATCCATAGGGATCGGTAGGCGGAGTCACGACCTCTGCGCAAAAAGGCTGCCCTGCTGCGGTTTGTTCACCATTCACTTTGACGGAACTGATAAAAATAAATCGTTTTACCCCAGCCTCACTTGCCTGTCTGGCCAATTGCAGCGTTCCTGCCACATTGGTCTGCCGATAAAGCGACAGCATATCCTGTTTATCATTCATCTGATGGACTCTGGCTGCGCAATGCACAATGACATCAATGTCATGTAGCGCGGGTCTCCAGTCGGTAGACTCCGTCAGGTTCGCAAAAAAGAGGGACGGCTCGCCTTCGCTGGCAGCACTCAAGCTACGCTGACCTACGCAGGAGATGCCTTGCTGTTGCGCCAGAGCTATCACCCGGCTTCCGACAAAACCACTGCTGCCTGTGACAAATATTTTCAAGATAATTACCTGATTTAAAACCCATACCCAGTAAGATGAGGCAATTAACGATGAGGCGATAAATGTCGCCGCATACTGTCATCGCATACTACGGTATAGCGATAAAAACGAACAATGCGATACTATTGGCGTAAGAAGCAGCACACGATGATAGCGCCCACAAGATCTTTAACCAAAATTCAGCATAACACGACTGGTCAAGCCATTAGCAGACCACTAAAATACCCGATTAATATCACTTTACTGTCACATCCAAACATTCAGGTTCTTGATGTTAAAATTCATTTCGCTTTTGCTTAATGCTGAACGCGCCCAGAAGCGCACCGTGACGGTACTGTATGACGTTATCGCCATTATTGTCTCGCTCTATCTGGCTGTGGCTGTTCGCCTGGGTACGATGACCTTTCAGGTCGGTTATGCTGAAATTGCAAGCCTTGTCGTCACCCTTTCTATCACTATTTTAGTTTTTATCCGCTGTGGCATGTATCGGGCCGTATTGCGCTACATGATGCTACCTGCAATGGGATATGTTTTTTTATCCGTCATCTTATCTGCGATTAGCCTGTCATTGAGCAGTTTCTTTTTTCAATCTTTTGTACCACGCAGTGTGCCTTTCATCTATGCGGGTTTGGCCACTTTGGCACTGGGAAGTCCTCGCGTTCTTATTCGTACTTTTTATTACCACTATTACAAGCGCCAGAAGCCAAACGTCTTTATCTATGGTGCTGGTTCGACGGGGCGAGATCTGCTCTATGCGCTGATTCAGGGGGATGAATATCACCCGGTAGTGATATTTGATGATGATGAAAAAAAAATCGGGCAGATTATTTGCGGTATTCGAGTTCATCACAGCAGTGAATTTGAAAAATTAAAACCTCTGTATCAACCCGTGAAATTGCTATTGGCAGTGAACAACATCAAGAAAGGGCAACGCTTACGGTTACTGGAAAAATTATCGCATTGGCCAATTGAAGTGCAATCGGTTCCCTCTGTTGAAGATATTGCGGCAGGTAAAGCCGTTGCAACTGAAATACGCGATCTGGATGTGGCGGATTTATTAGGCCGTGAAGCGGTTGATCCAGACAAACAACTAATGGCAAAAAATATTTCTGGCAAATCAGTGATGGTCACAGGGGCCGGTGGCTCTATTGGTTCAGAGTTATGTCGCCAAATACTTACACAGCGTCCTCGTGTCTTGGTGCTGTTCGAACTAAATGAATACAACCTCTATACCATTGATCAAGAATTACAAAACATCAAAAAACGGCTGAAATTAGAAACGAAAATTGTGACTGCACTGGGTTCTGTACAAAAACAGAATCGGGTGCAAAAGCTGATAAAAGCCAATCAGGTAGAAACTATCTATCACGCGGCAGCATACAAACATGTTCCTCTTGTTGAGGAGAACGTTATCGAAGGAATCCGTAATAACGTTTTTGGTACTCTGGCTTGTGCTGAAGCAGCTATTGCTGAGGGTGTCACCAATTTTACGCTTATCTCAACGGATAAAGCCGTTCGCCCTACGAATATAATGGGCACCAGCAAGAGAATGGCTGAACTTATTCTACAAGCATTGGCGGAACGCCAGCATCAGACTATTTTTACGATGGTGCGTTTTGGTAATGTATTAGGGTCATCAGGCTCTGTTGTCCCCCTATTCAAGAAACAGATACGTCTAGGAGGGCCTGTTACTGTAACCCATCCAGATATTATTCGTTATTTTATGTTGATTCCTGAGGCAGCACAGCTTGTTATACAAGCCGGTGCTATGGGAATGAACGGTCAAGTGTTTGTATTAGATATGGGGGAACCCGTCAAAATTCTTGATCTCGCACGACGCATGATCAATTTGATGGGGATGAAAGAATACATTGAAGGGTATAGTGATGAGGGCGATATTGCGATCAAATTTACTGGGTTACGACCAGGAGAAAAATTATATGAAGAATTATTGATCGGTGAAAATGTAGAGGGAACCGATCATCCTAAAATTATGACAGCACAAGAGGAAAAACTCAGTTGGCAAGATATGCAACTGTTATTGGATAAGTTAGATAGATGTTGTCATGATTTTAATGTGGAGTCAATTAAAGCTATTTTGCTAATGGCTCCTACAGGATATACGCCGACGTTGAATAAGAAGGGTTGATATTGTGACTAATATTTTTATTTCTGTTGTCAGCCATAACAGTGATGCCCTAATTATTGAGAGTAATGTGTTATCTGTACTGGCTAAAAATTTTACGGTTGTTATTAAGTGTAATACGAAACCCAGCACCCAGTTACTTGAGTATGCAGAAAAATCAGGAATCACATTACTCAACGAAAAGTATGGATTAGGGTTTTCACAGAATAATAATTATGTTTACGACTATTGTCGGCATAATCTATGCATGTCCAGTGCTGATTTCTTTCTGGTATTGAACCCTGATGTAATTATTGATGTCGCTGAGTTGGTAAAGCTTCATGACATCGTTGAAAGAGAACGTGCGGAAATATGTACAATTAACCTTTTTAAAGACAAGGAAAAAAAACACCCTGAGAATTCTATAAAAAAATTCCCATCATTATTAGCACCATGGTCTGCTTTTTTTAACAGAGCACGACTGGACGTATACGATAAATCAGAAATAAAAAAACCTATTCCTATCGACTGGGCTGCAGGGTCATTTCTTCTATTTCGAGTGGATGTTTATCAATCTTTACATGGATTTAATGAAGGTTTTTTCATGTATTTCGAAGATGTGGATATTTGCAGAAGGGCGAGAAGGAAAAATATAGAAATTATTTATTATCCAAATATTGAGGCTGTACATATTGGTGCTTATAAGAATAGAAATATACTATCACGTCACTTTCTTTGGTATGTAAGAAGTTACCTTCGTTATCACTTTTCTTTCTAATGGCTGAAGGCGAAGTTTTCTCTGTGAGATAAATATAATTCTTTATGAAATACTCATTTTTATAATAAAAATTAGCTTCTTCTTTAAATTAAAATAGATATACCTCTGCGGTTTAACTATTTCTATATTTAATTAAGAAAATGTTTTTACGCTTACTCTTCAACTTCTTTCAAAATTCATATTAAAAAAATAATTCTAACACCCGTATAAATAATATATAGAAAATTAAAGCAATGAACCTACAGTATTACTGTAAATAAAAAAAACGGCTACCCAAAGGTAGCCGTAATAAGAAGGAGAGATAATGTATTACTTAACGAAACAGAGCGTATGGGTTAACACCGCGATAGGTTTTGCCCAACGCTTTTAATACTTGAGTGATTTGACGGACAATACTCATCGGTTTTACCCCCACACACTGAATAGAATTAGTTGTTGAACATACCGAAGTTAACGGTGAAATTTTCAAACATAGCGATAACTTTTTTCAGAAAGGTCATTGTCGTATTCCTCTAGTCGATTCATTATTTATGTGATGCTCTTCACGGTTTTAAAGATACACCTCGATTAACTTCGGGTCAACTTTTTCGTGATGTTCATCACAAAAAAATGAGCCATCGGTCGGTTGATTCTGAACCACTGTTTTATTTTTCAATTAAAATCAATGTATTGCTTTACCTTCTGCAGCGGACATTTGTTTCATCTTTGTTCATCACTGTGCGTTTGTGTGTTTTATGGCGGAGCCTTGGGTATCACGTCCGGCGATACTGGCAGGAATAGCAGTTGAAATGGATCTCCAGAAGGCAGGATAATCTGCGGCCTTAATAGCAACAGGCAGGGCTCGGCCTCTCTGTAATGCGGTGGTTAATCGTTTGCGTAGCGGTTGGAGCGGGTAAAATGGCAGTCTATTTTGCACCTGAACAGTGCGTGTGCCCGCCATAGGCTTCTTGTTAGCCCTGTGCCGATGATGATGCTCGATAACCATAATTATTTGATAAGAATGACAATTCAGGGGGATATATAATGTCTAAGACGACTCGTCAGGTTGACGATACGGCGCGCCCGACCTGCGCGCTTGATGCTTTCTTCAAGATTACACAGCGCGGAAGTAGCGTTCGTCAGGAAGTGCTGGCGGGCCTGACGACCTTTCTGGCAATGGTTTACTCAGTGATAGTTGTTCCGGGGATGCTGGGTAAAGCCGGTTTTCCTCCGGCCGCAGTATTTGTTGCCACCTGTTTAGTTGCAGGGGTTGGCTCGTTGTTGATGGGGTTGTGGGCTAACTTGCCGATGGCAATTGGTTGCGCAATTTCACTGACGGCGTTCACCGCTTTTAGTCTGGTGCTGGGGCAGCATATTAGTGTACCGGTTGCGCTGGGCGCTATTTTTATGATGGGCGTGCTGTTTACCGTCATCTCGGCCACAGGTATCCGCTCTTGGATACTGCGTAACTTGCCTACCGGGGTTGCGCACGGTGCCGGTATCGGTATCGGCCTGTTTTTGTTGATTATTGCGGCCAATGGTATTGGTCTTGTTATCAAAAATCCAATTGATGGTTTGCCCGTTGCGCTGGGGCACTTCACCGCGTTCCCGGTTATCATGTCGCTGATTGGCCTGGCTGCCACTATTGGTTTGGAAAAGCGTCGTGTCCCTGGTGGGATACTGATTGTCATTATCGCTATTTCAGTTATTGGTTTGATTTTTGACCCCAATGTGAAATATCAGGGATTATTCGCCTTGCCTAGTCTGAGTGATGCGAATGGTCAGTCACTGATTTTTGCTCTGGATATCAAAGGCGCGTTGCAGCCAGTCGTGTTACCAAGTGTGCTTGCGCTGGTGATGACGGCAGTATTTGATGCAACCGGTACTATCCGTGCCGTTGCAGGGCAGGCGAACCTGCTGGATAAAGAAGGGCAAATCACTAATGGTGGACGGGCGCTAACGGCTGATTCTGTGAGCAGCATTTTCGCAAGCCTGGTTGGGACGTCGCCTGCGGCAGTGTATATCGAATCAGCGGCGGGTACGGCGGCTGGCGGTAAAACCGGATTAACGGCCACGGTGGTTGGGGCGTTGTTCCTGCTGATTCTGTTTTTATCACCGTTGTCTTATCTGGTACCGGCTTACGCTACGGCACCCGCGCTGATGTATGTCGGTTTGCTGATGCTAAGTAATGTTTCCAAACTGGATTTTAACGACTTTGTTGATGCCATGTCTGGCCTGGTATGTGCTGTATTTATCGTGCTGACCTGTAACATTGTGACCGGCATTATGCTGGGTTTTGGTTCACTGGTGTTAGGGCGTCTATTTAGCGGTGAATGGCGTAAGCTTAACGCTGGTACGGTTATCATTGCGGTCGCGTTGGTGGTGTTCTATGCCGGCGGCTGGGCGCTTTAACGCGCTTTGTTAAGCGTGATGCTCGAATTTATTAAGGGGAACTGCGGTTCCCCTTTTTTGTTTTTCTTTGCTGATTTTCTTGTTGTTTCCTGTTCATCACACAATATCTTGTTATTATTGAAAAATGTTACTCTATAGATAGTGTGGGCTGCGTGGCTTATCGCAGTTTGGATGCGTTTCATGTAATGGCAGGCAACCAGGGAACACATGGAAATATTTTTCACCATTCTTATCATGACGCTGGTGGTTTCACTTTCTGGCGTTGTTACCCGTATTTTACCTTTTCAGATACCACTGCCGCTGATGCAAATTGCGCTAGGCGCTATGCTAGCCTGGCCTCAGTTCGGCTTACATGTTGATTTTAATCCCGAATTATTCATGGTGCTGTTCATTCCTCCATTGCTATTTGCCGATGGCTGGAAAACCTCAACCCGTGAGTTTTTGCTGCATATGCGGGAAATTCTTGGTCTGGCGTTGGTATTGGTTGTGGTGACGGTGGTGAGTATCGGTTATCTGTTGCATTGGATGATACCGGAAATGCCTTTGGTGGCGGCGTTCGCCCTGGCCGCAGTATTATCGCCCACCGATGCTGTCGCGCTGTCTGGCATCGTCGGTGAAGATCGCATTCCGAAAAAACTCATGGGGATTTTGCAAGGCGAAGCGCTGATGAATGACGCATCCGCGCTGGTTTCGCTGAAATTTGCTGTCGCGATTGCGATGGGCACCATGGTCTTTAGTGTCGCGGGCGCTACGCTGGCGTTCTTGCAGGTGGCGCTTGGTGGTTTGCTGGCGGGTATTGGTGTGGCCTGGATTTACAGTAAATCACTGGTTTTGCTGGGCCACCAAACGGACGATGATGCCGCAACGCAAATTGTTCTGCTGCTGTTATTACCTTTTGCTGCCTACCTTATTGCCGAGCATTTCGGCGTATCAGGCATTTTGGCGGCAGTAGCATCGGGCATGACCATGAGCAGAACGCAATTGCTGCGTCAGGCACCGCTCAATATGCGGCTTCGAGCCAATGGCGTGTGGAATATGCTGGAGTTTGTGTTCAACGGTATGGTGTTTCTGATGCTGGGGCTGCAATTACCCGGCGTGATTGAAGAGTCCATCGTGCAGGCTGAACTCGACCCGACTATCGAAACCTGGATGCTGTTTGCCGATATTTTGCTTGTCTATTGTGCGCTGTTGCTGCTGCGTTTTGCCTGGTTGTGGTTAGTGAAACTCTATAGCCGAGTGGTTAATCACAAACATCCTATGTTATTTGCGCGCTATACATCGCGTGAAATTTGGATCAGTACCTTTGCCGGCGTGCGGGGGGCGATTACGTTAGCCGGCGTATTGTCGGTTCCCCTTTATCTCAGCGATGGCGTGCCGTTTCCATCCCGCTATCAACTGGTGTTTATTGCTACCGGCGTGATTCTGTTTTCTCTGTTATGTGGTGTATTGGCGCTGCCTTTATTGTTAAAAGGCATCACGCTGACCGATCACAGCATGCAGAAAAAAGAAGAGCGCATCGCCCGCGTAACAATGGCGCAGGTGGCAATAGACAGCCTGAAGAAAATGCAGGAGCGGCTAGCCGCCGATCGTGAGGAAAACCTTGATGAGCAGGTTTTAGCCGAAGTAAGTGCCCGAGTTATCGGGATGCTGCATCGACGGGTCGCAGGCACTGATGAACTGGAAAACAGTATGGCGATTGAGAACCTTGAGCGGCGTTTTCGGTTGGCTGCGGTGAATGCCGAGCGTGCCGAACTCTATCACTTGCGAGCCACGCAGCGTATCAGCAATGAAACCTTGCAAAAAATGCTCAGAGAGCTCGATTTACTCGAAGCGGTGTTAAGCGAGAAGGTGTAATAAAAAAGCCGGGGAGACCCGGCTTAACAGAAGAGAGAAGAGATGGCATAACTGGCGTTATGCCATGTTTTCGTTAGTGCGAAGACCCTTTGGAAATACCAAGGCCAGTTTGTGAACGAATAAACTGCGCTTTAAACTTATTGCGCTCTTCAACGGCATTAGCCGAGTTATCGGTAATCGAGAAGAACCAGATACCGATGAAGGCGACCAGCATCGAGAATAACGCCGGGTATTCATAGGGGTAGATAGGGGTGGCATTACCCAGAATTTTCACCCAGATAGTTGGCCCCAAAATCATTAATATCACGGCTGTTAGCAGCCCGGCCCAGCCACCGATCATGGCTCCACGTGTTGTCAGCTTAGACCAGTACATTGACAGCAGGATAATCGGGAAGTTACAGCTGGCGGCGATAGAGAAGGCCAGGCCTACCATGAAGGCAATGTTTTGATTCTCGAACAAAATCCCCAACAGAATGGCGACGACACCCAGCGCTAATACGGTCATTTTTGACACTCTCAGCTCATCGCGCTCAGTTGCTTGCCCCTTCTTGATAACGTTTGAGTACAAATCATGTGATACCGCCGACGCGCCAGCCAGCGTAAGCCCAGCGACAACGGCCAGAATCGTGGCAAATGCGACGGCAGAGATAAAGCCCAGGAAGAAGTTACCGCCGACGGCATTAGCCAGGTGAATCGCTGCCATGTTGTTGCCGCCTATCAGTGCGCCTGCCGCATCTTTGAAGGCCGGGTTAGCGCTGACTAACAAAATGGCACCAAAGCCGATGATAAATGTCAGGAAGTAGAAATACCCCATGAAGCCAGTGGCAAACAACACGCTTTTGCGAGCTTCTTTGGCATCACTGACGGTGAAAAAGCGCATCAGAATATGCGGCAAACCCGCTGTACCAAACATCAACCCTAACCCAAGTGACAATGCGGATATCGGGTCGGAAACCAGTCCACCCGGCTTCATGATTGCGCTGCCTTTGGCATGGACTTTCATGGCTTCGGAAAATAGCGTGTCAAAGCTGAAATTGGCTGCTTTTAACACCATTAATGCCATGAATGTTGCGCCACACAGTAACAAGACCGCTTTGATTATCTGCACCCAGGTGGTTGCCAGCATGCCGCCAAACAAGACATACATCACCATCAAGATGCCCACTAACACGACGGCGACATGGTAGTTCAGGCCAAACAGTAACTGGATAAGTTTGCCTGCACCGACCATTTGCGCAATCAGATAGAGGGCGACCACGACCAGCGAACCACAGGCTGAGAGCGTTCGAATCGGTTTTTGCTGCAACCGGTAAGAGGCGACATCAGCAAAGGTATAACGCCCAAGGTTACGTAACCGCTCGGCTATCAAGAACAGAATAATAGGCCAACCAACCAGAAACCCGAGCGAATAAATCAGGCCATCAAACCCCGATGTGTAAACCAGAGCGGAGATGCCAAGGAAAGAGGCCGCAGACATGTAATCGCCTGCGATAGCCAGGCCGTTTTGAAAACCGGTGATATTTCCGCCAGCCGTGTAGTAATCACTGCGCGAGCGAGTACGTTTGGAGGCCCAGTAGGTGATGTAAAGTGTGGCGGCGACAAACAACACAAACAGTACGATCGCTTGTACGTTTAGTGGTTGTTTTTGCACATTACCGGAGACGGCATCCGCCGCCCATGCTACCTGTGCGAACAGTGGCAGCCCCAGCAAACCAGTCAGCAGCAAAAGACGGCTTTTCATTTTTGCACCTCGTTGAGCAGTTCTTTGGTCAGGCGATCAAACTCATGATTAGCACGGTAGACGTAAATACCGGTTAACGTGAAGGAGATGATAATAAGACCGATACCCAATGGGATACCACGGGTGGTGCCTGCGCCAGGGGCAATGGGCGTTCCCAGCCAGCCGGGTGCGAATGCAATCAATAAAATAAAACCGATGTACAGTACCAGCATGATCAGTGAAAGAAAGGCGGCAAAACGCTGCCGTTTCTGCACAAGCTCTTGAAACTTGGGGTTAGCCTCAATCCGTTGATAAATGAGATCATTCATCATAAATCTCCAGTCAGGTAGTACGTATCGTCCTGCCGGACGGCTGTTTTTCAGGTGCCATCACACACCAGATAACACAGAGCTTCTGGTGTGGATGACGCTGTTTTTATCGGATAACGATTAAGACGGTGTGTTGTCCATAGCTTGCTTTTCTTCCAGCAGCTTCTCTACGACGCCAGGATCTGCAAGCGTAGAGATGTCCCCGAGATTGCTGGTATCTCCAGCGGCAATCTTGCGTAGAATTCGACGCATGATTTTGCCGGATCGGGTTTTCGGTAGTGCGTCGGTCCAATGCAGGATGTCCGGCGTCGCGATAGGGCCAATCTCTTTACGCACCCAGTTGCGCACCTCGGTATAAAGTTCGCTGGTGGGTTCCTCACCATGATTGAGGGTGATGTAAGCGTAGATAGCCTGCCCTTTGAGACTATGGGGAATACCGACCACGGCCGCTTCAGCGATTTTAGGGTGAGACACCAGTGCCGATTCGATTTCCGCCGTGCCCAGACGGTGCCCGGAAACGTTTAATACATCGTCAACGCGGCCGGTTATCCAGTAGTAACCATCTTCATCGCGCCGCGCGCCATCACCGCTGAAGTACATCCCTTTGAAGGTGGAGAAATAGGTTTGTTCAAAGCGCTCATGGTCGCCAAACAGTGTGCGGGCCTGGCCGGGCCAGGAATCTGTAATCACCAGATTCCCTTCGCAGGCACCTGCTTGCGGCGTGCCAAGATTGTCTACCAACGCGGGTTGAACGCCAAAGAATGGCAACGTGGCTGACCCTGGTTTGGCTTCAATCGCACCCGGCAGCGGCGTTATCATGAAACCACCGGTTTCTGTCTGCCACCAGGTATCAACAATAGGGCAGCGGCTGTTACCTATTTTCTTGAAGTACCATTCCCAGGCTTCCGGGTTTATCGGCTCGCCAACAGAACCCATGATTTTGAGTGACTGACGAGAAGTACCTTCAATCGCTTTATCACCATCGGCCATTAACGCGCGAATCGCTGTCGGGGCGGTGTAGAGAATATTAACCTGATGCTTATCCACAACCTGACCCATACGGCTGGCGCTAGGCCAGTTAGGAACACCTTCAAACATCAGCGTAATCGCACCGCAGGCCAGCGGGCCATACAACAGATAACTGTGTCCCGTTACCCAGCCCACATCGGCCGTACACCAATACACATCACCAGGATGGTAATCAAACACATATTTAAATGTGGTGGCGGCATAGACCAGATATCCACCGGTAGTATGCAACACGCCTTTGGGTTTACCGGTCGAACCTGAGGTGTAGAGAATAAAGAGCGGGTCTTCGGCATTCATCTCTTCAGGCGGGCAGTCATCATCTACCTGAGCGATAACATCATGCCACCAGAGGTCGCGGCCTTCCTGCCAGTGACCCGCTTTACCGGTGCGCTGGAACACGATGACGTGATTGACGGTGGTCACAGCGGGGTTACGCAGCGCTTCGTCAATATTCTTTTTCAATGGAATCGCACGCCCGGCGCGGATACCCTCATCGGCGGTGATAACCAGTTTGGCACTGGAATCGACGATCCGCCCGGCGATGGATTCTGGCGAAAAACCGCCGAAAATGACGGAATGTACTGCGCCGATACGAGCGCAGGCTAACATGGCGACAGCGGCTTCTGGCACCATTGGCATATAAATAGCGACGACATCGCCCTTACGAACCCCTTTTGCTTTTAGTGCATTCGCAAAACGGCATACGGCAAGGTGCAATTCTCGGTAACTCACGTGACGGCTTTCACGGCTGTCATCGCCTTCCCAGATGATCGCTGTTTGATCACCCTGAGTGTCTAGGTGGCGATCGAGGCAGTTTGCTGACACATTCAGCGTGCCATCCTCGAACCAGCGGATGCTGATATGACCGGGATCAAAGGAGGTATTTTTCACCTGCTGATACGGTTTGATCCAGTCAACGATCTTGCCTTGTTCCCGCCAAAAAGCATCAGGATCCTGAACCGATTGCTGATACATTTTCTGGTATTTTTCGGCGGTGATTAACGCATTTTCTGCAATAGTTGTGGGTATAGGGTGCTTATTATATTGGCTCATAGCGCTTCTCCTTAAACATTGTTAATATTATGTCAATCAAAGGTTAATAACAGCGAGCCGTTAACATTTGTTTCTTTTTTGCGCGACGGATCACGCATTGCTGAAAAGGGCTGAGGCATTTGCTATTCAAGAATAGTCTTATATCGATATGTGTGAGGCCGCAGTGCGGGGGATGTGGCTGCTTTATGCGAAGGAGTTCACATTTTTATCGGCAGAGATCGCGCGATCTGTTTTGTTGAAGATTTCTATTAATGAAAAACACATTTTGATTGGTTTTTACTATCGTTAACCAGATCCAGATCGGGCTACATGATCAAAAGGGCAAAAGATCGGCCTTATTTGAACGATCAACTGCTGTTAAAAGCAGATATAGTGCAAACGACCTCTAAAAAACAGAGAAAACGGGATTATTCGTTGCCAGTTTGTTTTTTCTGTAACCAGAATGTGAGTAATCAATAGCCTGATTAGTGTAATAGACAATTTCGATTTACGTTCAGTCAAAGAGGTCTATATAGTCTGTTGAAAGAATACATTTATATTTATTAGACTGCATAATAACGAAGGGAATTAACCTCCCTGTTGCAAGTCTCTGTCTTGATTGGCTTAATTCCAATTATATCAACGGTTTAATTATTATGATTGTCGGATAAATATCCGGCTGATTTTAAAACTATCTTTCGTTTTCCGGCAATATCGTGGATATCACCGAGAGATATATTTCACATAGCAGAAGGCAGAGTTTATATGAGTCTGATATTTGGACAGAACGAGATAATGAGTATGTTAAGCGCCCCTGTCCATAATGACAGACGTGCGATTGCTGTGATTGACGAGAAATGTAAGATACTTTGCGCAAACTCTGCGTTTAATGCGCATTTTGGTTTACGTAGCGGTACTAACGCTCCTGCCTCTATCGATGATGTGTTGCCTGTGAATGTGCGCTTTGCCTATCAAGATTTTATGACAAACAATGACTTACTTAGTACCCATGTCGCCTGGGATCTACTATCGGATGGTTTCGCTAAAAAACCCTTGAGCACGCTCTCTTTTTCCAAGCTGAATGTGGAAGATAGAGTGTTATCGCTGTTGATCCTTAATCAGGATGAGAGTGAGATCCCGACAAATATGGCATCGTAAGCAAGATTTTTCTGCCCGTGTTAATGCATTTTTGCTGCCGGTTGTGAGCTGTTTCCATTCGATTTATCCTCCCCCATTTTCTGCCTCGCTGTGATTTTAATATCGATACGTTTCGATAACGGATATCGCTTATCCAGCGCATCAAGTTTTTATAATTAAATACACTTAATTAATTAAAATGTGTTCTTTTTCCGTGTTCCTATGTTGAGTACCTTTGTACGTGATGCGTGACGTGAATAGTGGCCGCTTGCTCACCTTTATATCCTGTTCGTGGATAACCGCATTTAAACAACACTATTATCATGGTTATTTAATGCGGCCATATTGCCGGGCGATAGCTGGCACAAGGGTCTCTACATCGTTGCACGGCAACGAAGGTATCGCTGTGATAGCCGACATTGCCGATGCGTTCTCGGCTACCTGAGTATCAAACGTTGCTCGACGGAGTGAGAATCTTGCTGGTATTTCGTCACTAAAACGCTAAGAATGTGAGCTGAAACACCATTTCATCGCCAGTAGATGGTTTTATCGCGACGAGATGGCGTGTTCTTTATGGCTGAGAGGCTTCTGGCATAGTGGTTCGAAACAGGATGTCGTATGCAGTTGTTAAATTTGAAACAAGCTCGATTGCTAAGTTTTATCTTTATCATGGGAGGGCTGCTGCTTTTATTGGAGTTGCGCTTGCTGGCCTGCTTTATTGCGGGGTTTCTGGTGTATGAAATCATTAATCTGCTCACGCCATATTTTCAGAAAGTGATCAGTGGAAAACGTGCCAGATTAGTCGCGGTGGCGATGATAAGCACTTTGGTTGTCAGTTTACTGAGCCTGTTATTTGGTACGTTAGTCGGATTATTGATGCAGGAGATGAAGGATACCAGTGTATTTAATGCCCGTATCGCGTTTATCCTGAACGATGTGCAAAAGCAGATAATGACCTACTTACCGGGCTATCTGCCCGTCAGTGTGGAAGAGTTGCAGCATGAGTTTGTCGTATGGCTGCAAAAGCATGTTGAAATGCTCCAGAATCTGGGGAAAGACTTTTTACATGGTTTCGTGACCATGTTAATCGGCATGATTCTTGGGGCTATCATTTCTCTGAATAATATTCAGCCTTCGCTGGAAAAACCGTTGCTGAAAACAGAGCTGTTGCACCGGGTGTCGCTGTTGTCATCTTCATTTCGTAATATCGTGTTTGCTCAAGTGAAAATATCACTTGTTAACACCGTGCTCTCCGCTGTTTTTATATTGGGCCTGCTGCCCGGGTTCGGTATTCATTTACCGTTTTCCAAGACACTGGTGATCCTGACATTCGTTTTTGGGTTGTTGCCGGTTATAGGGAATCTCATCTCCAACTCGGTTGTGTTTATCGCCGCCTTATCGATATCTTTACCGATTGCGTTGCTGGCATTGGCTTACCTGATGTTGATTCACAAGCTGGAGTATTTTCTGAACGCACAGATTGTTGGTAGCCGTATCAAAGCGCACGCCTGGGAGATTTTACTGGCGATGCTGGTGTTTGAGGCTGCATTTGGTATTGCGGGCGTTATTGCCGCCCCGATTTATTACGCCTACCTGAAAAGTGAGCTGCGTGAAGCTGCATTGATTTAAGGCATGAGGCGGTCAGGCTGCGGCTTTCGTGCCACAGGCCTGATTGCCGTGACCTGAGCACACCGCTGGTAATATCCACCTTTCTTGCGCTTGCGCCACGACCGGAGCAACTGCGCTGACTTTTGTTTGCCCACCACACAGCCTGTCTCCTGCAACTATCCGTACCACATGTCTATACCTCTGGGGCATTGATGCCCATCGGCGAACGCCCTGTTACGGCCTTGAGTGTTCGGGCTAACGTGTTGGCTCAGGTATCGGGAACGTCTGTTTGGCGGACAAGGGGAGGTTGGCTGGCAGGGGCTGGAGGTAATGCGTTAGGGAAATGTCCGGCCACCAATCGGTGGGGGTGATGAAATAACAATGCCGCCCGGTGTGAAGTGGGCGGCATTAAAACACGTTAATCAGTAGTCTTAACGGGGTGACGTTGCGACAACCGGCTCAGGCGCTTCCTGCTGTGCTCCGAGTGGGTTATTGCCCCAGCACTGCTCGTATTTCCAACCCGTCAGGTCTTCAGCTACGGCGCGGGCTTCTGCTGGCACATCAGCAATGGCACCACCGGCTTTGATACGGGCAATTTCTTGCAACAGAATCATGTGGTTTTTGCGATCCAGGTTCATCTGTGCGCTGTAGTAGATTGCCACGACAGCCAATGCAATCACACCCAGAGAGAAGACACCAACGATAGCCAATACCGCACTTTCTGGTTGAGCTGCCTTGCCAGAGACGAAACCGAACTGGCTCAGAATCCATCCCATCGCAAAGACGATAACAGAGCGAACCATTTTACCAGCGAAGGTCATGGCACCGGCATAAATCCCTTCTCGACGGCGGCCTGTCAGCACTTCATCCACATCGGCGAGGAAGGTGTAGACTGTCCACGGAATGTAGTAGATACCACCGGTACTCAGGCCGAAAACCGCCGTGATACCGAACAGCACTACGATCATCGCTGTCTGAGACCAGCCAGTGAAGTACAGCGCGGCGTACGCAATCACGCTGACGATAACCACCATCAGGGCCAGACGATACGGACGACCAAAGCCCATTTTCACGCAGATGCCGATGAACAGGAAGGTCGAGATAAACTGCATTATCGAACTGAAGCTGTTGAGCTGCGAAACAACGGCAGTGCTTTGTTTCAGGCCGAATACGATGAAATAGGTAAACGCGGAAGCGAACAGCCATTCAGCACCGAAACCGAACAGGTACATCCCGAGGTGTTTACGGAAGATACGCAGACGGAAAGTAGAGACCATATCGGTGCTCAGTTTCTTCAGTGACTGCAACAGATTCTGAGTGTGCTCGCGCGTCACTTCAGATGGAGAACGTTCCCAGGAGGTGAGGTAGAGAGCAATCATGGCAGCACACATAATCGCGCCGTAAGCCAAACCGGTGTAGAAGAATGGCGTGGCAGAGTCTTTACCATAGATCCCGATGAATTGCCCCGGAATGAACGCAGCCAGGAAGTTGGCAACTTTACCGAAAATGGCTTTAGAACCTGTCAGTTTAGAGCGCATTTTGAAATCGGTGGTCATTTCGGTAGCGAGCGTCTCGTATGGCACCATAATCGAGGTATAAATCAGCTCGAATACGATGTAAGTCGCCAGGTAATACCAGAAACCAAACCCTTCCACCCACAGCATCGGGTAGACCAGTACCAGCGGGATACCCACCAGAATGAAGAAACGACGGCGGCCTAAAAGACGGCCAATACGGGTGTTGTAGAAGTTATCACTGATGTAACCCATGATAGGGTTACTGATAGCATCGATAACGCTCGCCACAGAGAAAATGGCGGCGGCCTGAACTAAGGTTAATCCACAGAATGTGGTGTAAAAATACATTAACCAGGCACCACTAATGGCTAATGCGCCACTGCCTAGCAGGTTCGCACTGCCGTAGCAGAGCGTGTGTTTGAACGTAATAGATTTACTCATAGTCAATTCGCCTAACAATATTAAAACATTATTTCATTTGAAATGAACTTATGTTCTTATCATTTGCCTGATCGCGACAAAAGTAAACTAGCCATCCCGTTCCTGAGGGCTTTTAATAGCAATCTGTCATGGAGATCATGAAATAAGTTTTTTTAATTTGATTCAGGGATAAGAGAAGAGAAACGCAGTAGTTTGCTGTTATGTGTTGTTTTTTTACTGTTTAACAATAAAAGAATGGGGTGGTGAAGAAAGTCATTCCAATGAGAGTGGTGAATTCATCAACACCATTTCGCAGTTTCAGAGAAGAAAAAGCAAGCATAATTGTAAAAAATGGCGATAAATTGTGATCAGGTTGTGATATGAGGCGCTTGCGCTTGCCCTGAATGTGATTTACCTCACGCGGCAAGACGGAGTATTTTATCGGGCTATAGGTCAGTTTCTTGGTAAGTTGTCATGCCAATTGTTGTCAGACTCGATGTGCTGTTGGCACAAAGAAAAATGAAATCCCGTGAACTGGCGATGTTAATCGGTATCACGGAGCAAAACCTTTCTCTACTGAAGTCCGGTAAGGTGAAAAGCATCCGGTTTGATACGCTGCAAAAAATTTGTGGCGCGTTGTCTTGCCAACCGGGTGATGTGCTGGAGTATCAAGCCGAGGAGTAACGGTATCGGATGTCCCGCGACCGGATGAACCGCTTATCCCGTCGCGGGCCTATAATGCCCTCAGATACTGATATTAATGCTTAAACAGGCTGGCAACAGTGGCTGCTGCCCCGTGGTCACGCAGTGATAAATAAGCTTGGGTTAATTCTTCCACCCAGGCTTTGTTGGCGCGGAGATCGTCGCTAAACAGAGCGTTAACGGATAACCAACCTTGTACCCTTTCGTGTGTATCCGGCGTACTTTGGGCGATGTGCTGCAAGCTCTCTGCCAGCGGATCGCGAATATCGATATGTTGCCCGGCATCATCCATACCACCGACATAACGCATCCAGCCGGCAATGCCCAGCGTAAGTGCGCGGTGATCGCTGCCGCGAGCCAGATGCCAGCGTAGCGAGGCCAGCATGCGCTGAGGCAGTTTTTGGCTACCATCCATCGCAATTTGCCAGGTGCGATGTTTGAGCGCCGGGTTAGAGAAGCGCTCAAGCAACTGTTCGGCATAAGCCTCGAGATCGATACCGCTGACCTGTAGCGTTGGCGCTTGTTCCTTTAGCATCAGGTGGCGCACGGCACGGCGGTAGTTTGCGTCATCCATGCAGTTGTTGATGTGCTCATAACCGGCCAGATAGCCAAGGTAAGCCAGAAATGAGTGGCTGCCGTTAAGCATGCGCAACTTCATTTCTTCAAACGGCAGTACATCGTCTACCAACTGGACGCCCGCGTGCTCCCATGCCGGTCGGCCGGCGACAAAGTTGTCTTCAACCACCCATTGAATGAACGGCTCACAGGCAATACCGCATGGGTCTGCAACACCGGTTGCCTGGGCAATTTGAGCCAGCGTTTCCGGGGTGGCGGCTGGCACAATTCTATCGACCATGGTATTGGGGAAGGTGACGTGCTCGGTTATCCACTGCGCCAGAGACGCGTCTTGCAAGCGAGCGGCATCGATAACCACCTGACGTGTGACCTTGCCATTCTCCGGCACATTGTCACAGGAGAGCACCGAGAATGGGGCAATGCCACGTTCCCGGCGCAGGCGTAGCGCCTCAGCCAGAATACCCGGCACCGACGACGGCTGGCGTGGATGCGCAATATCTTGTTGTACCAGTGGATTATCTTTATCCAGTTCCCCGCGATTACCCGCCCGACAATAGCCTTTTTCGGTAATGGTTAGCGACACAATGGCGACGTCCGGGTCTGCCAACTGTGCCAGAATCGCCGCGATCCCCTCAACCCGCGCATGCAGCGAACGGCAAACGGAACCGACAATAATCGCCTGATTGCCCTGTGCCGATTTCTCCAGCACGGTAAAAAGGTGATCCTGACGACGTAGCGCTGAAATCAGGGTGTCATCACTGAATAACACCACTTCGCAGATGCCCCAATCGCCGCCATGCTGCCTGAGCACCCGGTCAGTCAGCAATGCCTGGTGCGCGCGGTGAAATGCGCCAAAGCCGATGTGAACGATACGCGGTGTTACGCGCTGCCGGTCATAGTCAGGTGACAGTACGTTATCGGGAAGGGTTACATTGGAGATGTTTTTTTCGTTACTGGATAAGGTGTTGCTGGACATATCGGGCGTCCTGAAGTGAGAAAATTAACCGCCCAACCTTAACGGCCTTTGCAACGGGCGGCAACCATCATGTTGTGTGTTCTGAAGATGTTTCACAGTGTCAGGAACCCTGAGTGCGCGAGGCAGTATCCGTTGGGTTCAGCACGGGACGGGGCCGGATAAACCATGCGGGCAGCATGGCAAAGAAAAAGAATAATGCCACGACAAAGAAACCATCCTGATAAGCGAACATTTGCGCTTTAGGCGTCAAGACCGAGAGCAGGTAAGTCATGATACCGGGATTAATGCTGGTACTGAGCGGGTCGCCAAGTGGATTGCCCGCGTGCCCGAATAGCAGGCCGAGTTGGCGAATCGCATCAGGGCTGCGCGTATTATCCAGCATTAACGCTTGCGACAACATCTGGCCATGAAAGGTGGTGCGCCGTTCGATAAAGACAGAGAGCAGGTTGACGCCCATCGCGCCGCCGAGCTGACGCACAAAGTTGAGGCTGCCCGCGCCCTGTGCCAACTGGTGAGGCGGCAAGGCCCGCAGTGCGCCAGCATTCATGGCGGGGAGCATCAGGCCCAAACCCACCCGACCAATCACAATCCACCAGGCCATTGTCCAGAACGGCGTGTCGGTGTCGGCTTCACTGGATAACCAGCATGATAAGCCAAACAGCAGCAGCCCTATCATCACCAACGTATGCGGCCTGAGTTTATCGCTTAATGAACCGGCCAGCGGAAATACCATGCCAAGGGCTAATCCGGCGGGCATTAGTAACAAGCCTGAGCGTGTTGGGGTATACCCCTGAATACTCTGGACAAATAGCGGAATAATATAGGTTGAGCCATAAATACCGGCACCTAACGCAAAGGCAACGATACAGCCTGATGTGAAGGCGGGATTCGCAAACACGCGCAGATTGAGCAGCGGGTGCGGCGTGGTGAATTCGCGCAGGATAAACAGCAGCATCGTGATAACGGCGACCGCCAGCAGGCTGATGATGAACAGTGAATCCCACCCGGTACGTTGGCCGTTTGAGAGCCCCGCCAGCAACGCGGTTAGCGCAATCACCAGCAGAATAAACCCTGCGGTATCAAATTGATGAGTGGCACCAGCCCGGTGAGGGCTTTTAGCCGGAAGAATCACCACGGCGGCAGCTATTCCTGCCAGACAAAATGGCACCACCACCATAAATACGGCGCGCCAGTCGAGAGAATCGACCATCAGGCCGCCTGCCGCAGGGCCTAATGCCGGGGCCAGCACCACGCCCACGCCATAAATACCCATTGCTTTGCCTCGCTCTGAAACCGGAAAAACCTGCGAGATAATAATCATGGCTAACGGCTGGATAATGCCGCTGGCACCGCCCTGAAGAATTCGGGCGATAATCACCTCTGCGCTGCTTTGGCTAAACGTGCCAAGAAGACTGCCCAGCACAAAGATAACCAGTGCCCCGACATAGGTAGCGCGGTAGCCAAACCGCTCCAGTGTCCATGCCGTGACGAGCATGGTGGCCGTCATTGAAGCGAGAAACGCGGTAGAGAGCCACTGCGCCTGATCCTGACCCATGCCAAATGCCCCCATGATATCGTGCATGGCGACATTCACGATGGTGGCGGTGGCGGTGGTGGCAATCGTCCCCAGCATGATGGTAAAGGTGGCCAGCCAGCGGTAGCTGTCGCCAAAGCGGGCGGCCTGGCTTTCAAGCGGCGACAACACAGGCTTATTTGGCGACATGGATGCTCACTTCCGCCATTAACCCCGGTTTCAGGCTCTCATCAGGGGTATCCAGTGCGATGCGAACCGGTACGCGTTGGGTAATTTTCGTGAAGTTGCCTGACGGGTTTGGACTGGGCAGCAGGGCAAACTGGCTGGTGGCGGTATTGCCGACGCGAATCACTTTGCCGCTGAAATGCTTGTCCGGGTAGGCATCGATTTGTATATCAACAGATTGCCCGACGTTAACTTGCCCGATAGCGGTTTCTTTAATATTGGCCTCCACCCACACGTGATGAGGCGAGTGAATCAACATAATCCACTGCCCTGCCTGCACATAACTGCCGCTATTGACGAAGGTTCTGTCCACTACGCCATCTATCGGTGAGTATAGGGCACGGTCTGCAATATCCTGTTTTAGCTGATCAAGCTGCGCTTGTAAGGCAATACGCTGTTGGCGTTGCATCTCGATTTGCCTGTCTTGCACCTGCAAGGTGTGGCGCTGTGCTTCGGCGTTATTCAACGCAGCCTGCCGAGCCGTGCGCTGCGCCTGTGCTTCATGCAGTTCGCTTTGGCGTTGTAATAATTGCGTATGGGATTCGTCCCAGGTTTTTCGTGGCGTCAGGTTGCTTTTCAGTAATTGATCGTCGCGCTGAAAATTGTTTTGCGCCAGGGCGAGCTGAGAGCTGGCATTGGTCACGGCAGAATCTGCAGAAGAGAGATTGGCCCGCGCTTCATCCAGCGCCGCCTGAGTGGTTAAATCCGTCACTTGCCGTTGGGTCTGACTATAAATGATTTGTGCATCGGCGGCAGCCAGCGTTCCCTCTTGTTCCGCCAGTTTTAGACGGGCTTCGCGATCATCAATCTGAGCCAGCAACTGGCCTTTTTTGATGATATCGCCATCAATAACCGGCCGGGCGGCCAGCCAGCCGCTTTCCCGACTGGCCAGCGAAATGACCTCACCCATGACGCGGGCATCGGTTTCGTTGACGTGGGTCAAGCGCTGGTGAAACCAGTATGACAAGGCGAGCGCTATCAATAACAACAGCGTGCTGCCAGTGAGTAAAAAGGTACGCTGACGCGGATTCAGGCGGCGCAGCCCCGCCAGTTTTGAGGTGTGATGATTCATGACTGACGGCTTTCTGTTTTAGCGAGATTGTCGATAACCTGGCTTATCACCCGGCTGACATGTTGGATATCCTGCTCGTCGAGCCCTTCTAAGGCGTGATGACGTACTTGTGCCGCGATCAGTTCTACCCGGTTGACCAGTTCAATGCCGCTCTCGGTAAGGTGTATTTCCTTAAAGCGGCGATCATTGCCTTCACGACGCTCGATCACGCCTTGCTTTTGCAAATTATCAAGGACTCTGACGACCGCCGAGGCATCCAGCCCCAGCGATTCAGCCAACGCCTTTTGATGGATAGGCGTATTGCCACGAGCAATGAACAACAACGGGAGCCAGGCGGCTTGGGTTAAGCCGTAGGGTTGAAGTTCCCGGTCTATCACCCGTCGCCATAGGCGGGTGGTTTGGCCTAACTGGATAGCAAAATTCCGGCGGGCGGAAGACTCAGTCTGTGACATAACGGTACTCATGGAGTGAATGAAATATCGGATGGGTATTAGTTAACCAAATCAATAGATGACAAGTCAATTGATTTTGAGCGTGAAAGTCTCATTGGCGGGCAATAGCGGATTTAGGCAGGCGCTGCACGATGTGGCGGTGGGGCATAGGCTATTTAACATAGGTGGTTGCCGCGTGTTGTGCCGGAGGCTACAGAGGGTAAAGCGATAGGTAAATGTGAGGCTGACGGCGAAGGAACGCGCCAGAAAAAATCAGGGCAGCGGATGGGCTGCCCTGATGAGGGGGATTAGGACTGGCTGGATGCGGTGGTGGAGACCACCGTCGTAGCCGGTGCCTGGGTGTTATCCGGGCTGCTGGTCTGCTGGATGGCCGGAGCCTGCGGTGCAACCGGCGCGGTTTCTTCCGGGCCGTTGACTTTGACCGGCATACCGACACGGTTTTGCAGCGCCTGGTTGACGGCGTTCTCGCTCACGCTGGCATCTGCCAGTGTTTTGCTGACAACCGGTGTCAGTTTGATTGGCGCTGGCGCTGATGAATTGAACTCTTCTTCCGTGCGTGACAGCGGGTTGTGAACCTCGACGTAGCGTGAACCGTCTGGCTCAACGGTGGCTTTTACCGGCTCGTTAATAAACTGTACGCGGGTGCCGACCGGAACGTGGTTAAACAGGTACTTGATGTCGTCTGCACGTAAGCGCACACAGCCGTGGCTGACGCGCAGGCCGATGCCAAAATTGGCGTTGGTGCCGTGAATCGCATAGAGCTTACCGATGTAGAGCGCATACAGGCCCATCGGGTTATCCGGGCCTGCCGGGTAAACCTGCGGCAGGTATTCGCCACGAGCGGCATATTCTGCGTGCATGGCCGCAGTGGGCGTCCAGGTTGGGCGCTCTTTCTTACGCTGCACGGATGTTACCCAGTTAATCGGCGTGTCTTTACCCAACTGGCCGATACCGATAGGCAACACGACCACGGTTTTTGAACCTTTCGGGTAGTAGTACAGACGCATTTCCGCCGTGTTGATCACAATACCTTCACGCGGCGCATCAGGAAGAATCAACTGCTGCGGTACAATCATGGTGCTGCCCGGCTTCGGCAGATAAACGTCGATGCCCGGATTCGCTTCCAGTAGGTTGCTCAGGCCCATCTGGTATTGGGCAGCGAATTGCTCCAGCGGAGCCGTGCTGTCTTTAGGAATGGTTACTTCAATGTTTTCACCGACCAGCCGACTGTTTGGCGCTGGCAAGGGATAAACCACGGCGAGAGCTGTCTGGCTGAAAGCCGCCACCGTTACAACTACTGATGTCAGGATCGCGCGAATACTCATTTTCATGTCTTTGTTGAGTGTTAAAGCCATTGTGGCAAAGGAATTGTTGTTATACCGGTATGACTCGGGTTGCTGGTCGTCTGGCTGCCTGGTGACTGCCACCGGAATCATTCGGTATCTCCGGCTCACAACTGGCCGGATGCGCATTATATGTTCAGAATGGTGACAGGAAAACCCGATGTACAATCCATTACATTTCTTTGTCATCAAAACGGTTGATTTATAACCACTGGTCAACGTAACAGACGATAAAGGGAGCAGAATGCTCCCTTTGTCATACTGCGGCGCGCTGTGCGCTTATTCCGGCGTATTTTTCTCCGCTTTTCCTGCCAGCATGCTCAGAAAATCGTAGCGACGGCGTAGGTCAGCTTCGGCTTCGGCATAGAGCTGGGCGGCGGCATCCGGCTGTAGGGTATTCAGGCGGCGAAAGCGTTGCTCGTTGAGCAGCGTATCGCTCAGGCTGGCCGACGGTGCGCGTGAGTCTGTCACCAGCGCCGGTTTCCCTTCCTCGGCGCGTCTCGGGTCGAATCGGTAGAGCGGCCAGAATCCGGTGGTGGTGAGCTGGCGCATTTGCTCGTGGCTGTGCGCCAAATCATAACCGTGCTCCTCACACGGGCTGTAGGCGATAATCAACGACGGGCCCGGCCAGGCTTCGGCTTCCTGAATGGCTTTAACCGTCTGGTTTAACTGAGCGCCCAGTGAGATTTGCGCCACATAGACATGGCCGTACATCATCACATTGATGCCCAGGTCTTTACGCGCTTTGCGCTTGCCGTGTTCGCCGAATTTGGTGACGGCGCCAAGCGGCGTCGCTTTGGATTGCTGGCCGCCGGTGTTGGAGTAGCACTGGGTATCCAGCACCAGTACGTTAACGTTCTCCGACAGGCTCATCACGTGGTCAAGGCCGCCGTAGCCAATATCGTAAGCCCAGCCGTCACCGCCAATCAGCCAAACGGATTTTTCGACCAAGTGGTCGGCATCGGCTGACAACTGGCGCGCGGCATCGCTGGTGTGCGTTTGCAGTAACTGGCGCATCTGGGCAATCTGCTCGCGGCGTGCATCAACGGTGACACGGCTGTCGCGCAGGCCCTCGACCAATTCTGGCGGGAGCTGGTCACTCAGCTGCTCCAGCAGGCGCAGCGCGCGCTGGCGGTGGCTATCGACGCTCAGGCGAAAGCCCAGGCCGAATTCGGCATTGTCTTCAAACAGCGAGTTAGCCCAGGCCGGGCCCCGGCCATTGGCGTCGGTTGTCCACGGTGTGGTGGGCAGGTTGCCGCCGTAAATCGACGAGCAGCCGGTGGCATTGGCAATCAGCAGGCGATCGCCATAGAGCTGTGTCAGCAGCTTGATATAGGGGGTTTCGCCACAGCCTGAGCAGGCACCAGAGTATTCAAACAGCGGGGTAATCAGCTGCGAGGTACGAATATCGATGCGTTCAATCTGGCTGCGGTCAATTTCCGGCAGCGTCAGGAAGAAATCGTAGTGCGTTTTCTCTGTCGCGACATGCTCCAGACGCGGCTCCATGTTGATGGCTTTAATGTCCGGGTTTTGGCGATCTTTGGCCGGGCAGACTTCGACACACAGGTTACAACCGGTGCAATCTTCAGGGGCCACTTGCAGTACATATTTTTGGCCGCGCATATCGCGCGCCTTCACGTCCAGCGAGGCCAGTGACGCCGGAGCCTCCGCCATTGCCGTGGCCGGAACGACTTTCGCGCGGATAGCCGAATGCGGGCAGGCGGCAACGCAGTGGTTGCATTGCGTACAGAGTTCAGCTTTCCACAGCGGGATACGCTCTGCGATGTTGCGTTTCTCCCACTGGGTGGTGCCGGTAGGCCAGGTGCCGTCCGGCGGCAGGGCCGACACCGGCAGGCTGTCACCCAGCCCGGCTAGCATGGCGGCGGTCACGGTTTTTACAAAATCAGGGGCGGCATTGGACACGACCGGTGGGCGGTGTGGGCTGGCCGGATTGACCGGTTCCAGCGCGACGGCGTCGAGTGAAGCGAGCGTGGCATCCAGCGCCTGCCAGTTCCGCTCGACCAGTTCCTGGCCTTTGTTGCCATAACTGCTGCTGATGGCGTCGCGCAGTTTATCGCGTGCATTCTCGCCCGGCAGAATTTGCGTCAGGTGGAAGAAGGCCATCTGCATCACGGTGTTGATGCGTGCGCCTAACTGACACTCCCGCGCGATTTTGGCCGCATTAATGCAGTACACCCGCGCCTGCCGCTGGTTTAAACCGGCCTGAACCTCTTGTGGCAACCGCGCCCACAGTTCGCTTGCGCTATACGGGGCATTGACGAGGAAGATTCCGCCCGGTTTCAGGCGATCGACCATGCTGTACTTCTCGATAAACTGCCATTGGTGGCAGGCGACAAAATCCGCCTGTTCAATGAGATAGGCCGAGTGAATCGGGTGCGGGCCGACGCGCATGTGTGAGACCGTCAGGCTACCGGCTTTCTTGGAGTCGTAGACGAAATACCCCTGAACGAACAACGGCGTAGCGGTGCCGACGATTTTAATCGAGTTTTTGGCGGCAGAAACCGTGCCGTCGCTGCCAAGGCCGTAAAACAGCGCTTGCAGCGACATCTGCGTCGGCATCGGTTGCCCGGACAGCGGCAGTGATAAATGGGTCACATCGTCATAAATACCGACGGTAAAACGCGCTCTGGGGTTAGTAAGCGCCAACTCGTTATATACCGCTTCTACGCACTGCGGCGTGAACTCTTTGGAGGAGAGCCCGTAACGGCCACCGATGACTTGCGGCATCAGCGAGCGCTCACCGCGAGAGAAGGCTTCTGCCAGTGCCGTCATCACATCCAGATACAACGGTTCGGCCAGCGCACCCGGCTCTTTGGTTCTGTCGAGCACGGCAATGCGCTGCGCGCTCTGCGGGATGCAGCCCAGCAGGTGTTGTGCCGAAAAGGGGCGATAAAGGCGCACTTTCACCACCCCGACCTTTTCGCCGCGCGCCAGCAGCGCATCGACCACTTCTTCACAGGTGCCGCTGCCTGAACCCATGATAACCACCACGCGTGTGGCTTGTGGGTGGCCGTAATACTCAAAAGGCTGATACTGGCGGCCGGTGACGCCAGCGAAATCATCCATCGCCTGTACGACATGGCCAACGGCGGCGTCATACCACGGGTTGGTTGCTTCCCGTGCCTGGAAGAACGTATCGGGGTTGGACGCCGTTCCCCGGATAACCGGGCGATCGGGTGTGAGTGCTCGCTCACGGTAGGCATCAATTGCAGCCTGTGGCAGCAACGTGCGCAACACATCATCGCTCAGGGGCGCAATTTTATTGATTTCATGCGAGGTGCGAAAACCATCGAAGAAATGGATAAACGGCAAGCGACTATTCAGACTGGCCATTTGCGCAATCAGCGCGAAGTCTTGCGCTTCTTGCACACTGCTGGCGCAGAGCATGGCGCACCCGGTTTGGCGTACCGCCATCACATCGGAATGATCACAAAAAATCGACAATGCATGCGTTGCGACGGTGCGTGCGGCGACATGCAATACCAACGGCGTCAGTTGGCCGGCCAGTTTGTACAGCGTCGGGATCATCAGCAGTAACCCCTGCGATGAGGTAAACGAGGTGGACAGGGCACCGGTTTGCAGCGCGCCGTGTACCGTGGCGATGGCACCGGCTTCCGATTGCATCTCAATCACCCGAGGTGTGTCTCCCCAGATATTTTTGCGTTCGTCACTCGACCAGGCGGCGGCCTGTTCCGCCATGGTCGAACTGGGCGTAATGGGGTAGATGGCGATGACTTCGCTGGTGCGAAACGCAACGGAAGCGACCGCGTTATTACCATCGGTGGTGATCATGACGTAACCTTCTCACTGATTGCTGAATTGATGACCCTGCGGGGGCTTATTATCGCTATCTCGCTGAGTTTTTTGACCGACGCTGACCTGGCAGAGTTGTTTCAAGATGTGTATAGGCGTATGGCCCGGTATTGAAGACAGCACCGTCATGGTTGCTGCCCGCATCATAACAGCTTGGGCAAGGCGTTTGCAGTGATAGTCGGCTAATCAGAGGAGTGAGGCGTTGTTTTCTTTCGCTGGACGAGCAGAGACCGCCACGCGCCCGTTTTTCTCATGGGGCGGATATTTTCCGGCGAAGAATGTGACCGGACACGCTGTAATGAACCGGTTAAATTGACGTTAATATGTGAAGAGGTTTCTATCCGGCGAGATGTTAAGCCTATGTCTATACTCAAGATGTGAGCCAGGATGGAAAAAAGTAACCTGTACCTTTAAAGCGTGATAAGTCAGTGGAAGGATAGGCATCTGCGCCTATGCTGAAAGTAATACCATGATGTACCTGATGCTGATACGTCATGCCTCAGGTGTAAACATCCCAGACGCGAGGGTTAAGGATAGCGGTTCTACTCCAGGGGGAGTTTTCGCGGTCTTCGGGCTGATTATCGATTTCGACGGAAGGAGCAGCGCTATGTTTAACGATCTGAGAGAAAAAATGGTGACGGTATTAGCTCGAATCCGCGAAAGGGGCTACGGGCCGCAAGAGGCTATCATGCATATCGTGCAGTCCCTGGGGAGTCGTTATAGCGATGTGTCCAGAGTGAACGTATTAACGTCGAAATTGATCGCAGATGTCATTTACTCCACCTATCAGGATGAGACATCCGCGCTGGAAATCGCCGGTATTATTCGCATACTGGGTTATGCCAGCCGTGACGTGGTGGGCGGTATTCACGGGCAGTTTCCCGAGCTGACCCCTGAAGAGGTAGGGCGCATCGTGCTCAATGAGCAGGTCTACCCGAATATCGATCGCAGCACCTTTGTCGCGGCGATGACATACGGCGGCTATTCCCGTGAAGAAAGCGAGCAGGTGGCCACGCTGCTTTACTCATGAACGGTTTCCTGGGCGCGGAAAGGTGCGCGGCACCTTTCTGGAACCGTGGCCGATGAGAATGCCACCTAAACAGTACGCCATAAGGCACACATGCCCGCTGTGCTGGCGCGACTGAGAAGGAGAGCACCATGTCGCCACAACCCTCACTGACCACCGAACACCTGATACTGCGCCCGTTACACGGCCACGATGCCGGGCCTATCTGCACATTGCTAAATAGCGATCCGAGCATATCGGCCATGACGCTACTCATTCCTTATCCCTGCTCGCTTGAAGCGGTACAACGCTGGATTGCCGATTTCCAGCAATACTGGCTACAGCGCAACGGCATTGCTTATGCCATTTGTCACCGAGGCAGCCAACAGATTATTGGCGCTATTTCACTGGTATCGCTGGAAACGGCGCACCCGGAAATTGGTTACTGGCTGGAACCGGCCTTTCGACAGCAGGGGCTGGGCACTGAAGCCAGCCGCATGCTCTGCCAATTCGCCTTTAATGAACTGGGTATCGAAAAAATCTACGGTTGTCATTTACCGCAAAATACCGCTTCTGGCAGGGTGCTGCTGAAATGCGGTTTTCACTCCCTGGGGCTGCGGGTGGTGTTCTTGAATACGCTCCAGCGGCAGGAAACGGTCGCCGTTTATATGATGGAGCCGTCACGCATGCAACTTTCTGCCTGATGCGTCGCTGATAGGAGAATTGGGATGGGGTTTCGCCGTGGGGCAGCAAAATAAGACAACCGGGCGGGAGCTGACGAGCGATGGCGGTTGACGTCTACGCCAGGCTGCGGTGGGCAGGGGGCTGGCGTAGACGATAATGATTATTCAACGACTAGCCATTCGTCGGCTTCTTCAAACATTTCCTCGACGATGCGATTGATGGTGGATTTGTCCTGCTTGCTGGCGTTGGAGTTAATTGCATTCGCCTGCATCGGCTTGATTTTGATCTCCGCGTCTGGGAATACCCGGTGAATCCGTTTGGTCAGCTCGTTTTTGATCTGTTCTGCCGCGTTGGGTAATCCGCTCACGTTTCTTTTGTCGTAAACCAGCTCTACATACATTGCTGCCATTGCTGTGTCTCCATAAAAAATACTGGTTGAATATACAGCGTTTGCGTGAATCGGCGCAATGCTTTTTTTATGCGCTTTTCGCCAGCGTTTTTTCCATATAGACACTCAACGGATCGTCGCCATAAGGGGGAAACGGGCCGCGTATTTGATAGCCATGGCGCATATACAGGCGGATCGCCTGAGGTTGATGAATGCCGGTTTCCAGCCTGATAACCCAACAACCTGCATGATGGGCTCGTTTTTCCAGTTGTCTGAGCAGTTGATCGGCCGCTCCGCTGCCCCGGCACTCAGGCGAGAGGTAAATTCGCTTCATTTCGCCCTCACCCGGTTTACGCAACACGATTGCGCCACAGCCTACGGCGTGGCCGTTTGCGTGGCGAATAACCAAAAAAATCAGTTTATCCGTCGCCACGGTGCGCAAATCAGTGAAGTGGCAGCACTCCGCCGGGTACAGCGTTGACTGATACGCATCCAACTGTGCCAGCAGCGCGAGCACCTCCGGCTGGTCAACGGCTTCCGGCTGGATGGAGAACAGGGGGGAATGATGAGGAGACATATCGGTTGCGCCATTATCAGAAAGTGAACGTACTATTCCATATAATTCCATGATAAAAAAGAGGATTTCTTATTGTGGTCAATTTTTTAAAACCGTGCTATCACTGTATCTGGAAGCCAAAAGGAGCAAAATATGACCACGTTGCGAGTGGCGAGGCCGGTCACGGATTTGGCGCGTAGTGAACGGATGTACTGCGATGGCGTAGGATTGCAGAAATTAAGCGCGTTTGCGCAACATGATGGATTCAGTGGTGTTATGCTGGGGCTACCGGGGTTGGCCTGGCATCTGGAGTTTACGGTTTGCCATCACCATCCGGTCAGACCGACTCCGACGGAAGACGATTTACTGGTGCTGTACATTCCCGAGCCGATACGGTGGCAGGCAACCTGTGAGCGTATGGTGCAGGCCGGGTTCAGCGTGGTGACGTCATTTAATCCTTACTGGGATCGGCTGGGAAAAACGTTTGTCGATCCCGACGGTTATCGGATGGTGCTGCAAGCCGGGCGTTGGCCGATAGCCGACTGATAATGAAGAGAACGACCATGTTTATCATCAGTCTGACATACACAGCGCCAATGGATGAAGTTGAGGGATTTTTGGAATCGCACGTCACCTGGCTCAAACGAGGCTATGAACAGGGAATATTTATCGCCTCGGGGCGCAAGAACCCGCGTACCGGCGGGGTGATTCTGGCCCGCAGTATTGAGCGTGCCGCACTGGAGGATTTTCTCAAACAAGATCCGTTTCAGGCGGTGGCAAGCTATGAGGTAATTAATTTTCAGCCATCTATGACCAGCGACAGTTTTGCGATGTTAAGCCGCGTGTGATGCTGATGAGAGAAACCCGGCTTAGTCAGCCGGGCTGGCTGGCGACAAGAGGGCGTACTGGTACGCCCTCTTTGCGTTTATACGGCTTATATTTATACGACTTACGTTTATATGACCTGCGGTTATACCGTTGTCGTAAAAATGACGCATGCTCGCCGAGACGCTGGCGGATAGCCGCAACCGCCGCGCCGGGCGCACGGCGAACCATCCGGGTTACTCTGGCGAGACAGAACTTTGCAGGTTTGTGTCTTGTGCATGGCGCTCCAGCGCCAGTTCTATCAGTTGCGTAATTAACTCGCTGTAGCCAAGGCCGCTGGCTTCCCAGAGTTTGGGGTACATGCTGATGTTGGTAAAACCAGGCAGCGTGTTGATCTCATTGACGATCACCTGATTATCTGGTGTCAGGAACACGTCTACTCGCGCCATGCCACGGCAATCCAGCGTTTGGAAAGCCAGCAGCGCCAGTTCACGAATACGCTGATGCACGGCGTCATCCATCGGGGCCGGGATCGCCACCGCTGCACCGGCTTCACTGATGTACTTGGTATCGTAAGAGTAGAATTCGTCATGCAGGACGATTTCGCCGCACAGACTGGCTTTCGGGTAGTCATTACCGAGTACCGCGCATTCGATTTCCCGCCCGACAATCGCCGACTCGACCAGCACTTTGTGGTCATAACGGAAGGCCAGCGCCAGCGCCTCGTCGAACTCGGCGCGGTTGCGCACCTTGCTGACGCCAACCGATGACCCCTGATTCGCCGGTTTGACGAACAGCGGCAGGCCTAATTCCGCGCTCAGGCTGTCATAACTGTGGCGCGCGCGGTTGGCGCGCGTCAGCGTCACGAACGGGGCGACCTGTAAACCGGCATCGCGCAATAACCGTTTGGTGATGTCTTTATCCATGCTGACTGCCGAGCCCAGCACGCTGCTGCCGACAAACGGGATATTCGCCATACGCAGCAACCCTTGCAGCGAACCGTCTTCGCCCAGCGTGCCGTGTACGATAGGGAAAATAACGTCAATCTGCGATAGCGCGCCCGCGCCCTGGGTGTCAATCAACTGATGATGGGTTTGCCCCGGAATCAACGCCACATTCTGGCTGGAGCGATTAAGGGCGATAAGCTTGGGATTATCCGCGTTCAGCAGGTAGTTGGAGGCGTCATTAACGTGCCATTCGCCTTGCTTGTCGATGCCCAACAACACGACATCGAACCGCGTTTTATCAATGGCATCCACAATATTCTTTGCCGACTGGAGAGACACTTCGTGCTCAGAGGATTTACCACCAAAAACCACGCCAACCCGAATTTTACTCATATCACTCTTTCCGTTATGGGATCAGTTGTACTGGCTACTGCCTGATAAGACGTTATTTGATCTAGGGCTGCAAGAGTATCATTTCAGGCCGGACGACGGGACTTTTTTCCATCAGATACGTGCATGTGAATGCGGCAATATTCGCCATGATTTTCCGGTTCATGGCGAGTGATGAGGCTGTCGCCGCGCGATGGTCATCGGCGCAGGCGCAGCGAAACACGCGGTCATTTGGCGGCAGGTGGCGAGGATAATTGCCGTGTTGGCTGGCGGTTGCCCTGACGGTAGGCCAGCGACACCATCAGCGATTGCACCAAACAGAGCGTCGCTGACTGGGAGCGGAACGCATCCACCTGCGCTTCCTTTACCACGAAACAGACATCGCTGAGGCTGGCAAGCGGGCTGAGTTGGCTGTCGGTGATGACTATCTGGCGCGCCCCGGCGCGGGCGGCTAGTTCGCTTGCCATCACGGTTTCGGGCGCGTAGGGCGAAAAACTGATGGACACCACCACATCCTGTTCGCTGACCCGACATAGCTGCTCGTGAAACATGCCGCCCAGCCCATTGACCAGTACCGGCCGACTCTCCAGATGGCTTAACGCATACGCCATGTACGCCGCCACGCTAAATGAACGTCGTAGCCCGACGATATAAATGGTTTGCGCCTGCGCCAGCCACTCGACGGCTTTTTCCAGCGTTTCAGGCGCGGTACGCGTGGCGAGCTGTTGCATCGCCTGGGCGTTAGATCGCGCAAACTCATGCAATATGTCTTGCGGGCGTTCTGGCGCGGCTTCTTCCATTTCACGGAATAGCCGCGCGCGGTCAGTGTAGCTGGCGGTTTCCTCAACCAGATTCATGCGAAACAGCTGTTTCATTTCATTGAACCCGCTGAACTCAAACGCATTGGCAAAACGGATAAGCGTGGACGGCGGCACATCGGCTTGCTCGGCGATGATGGCTACGGTGTCGAACGCGACGCTATTGGTGTTATCAAGCACATAGCGGGCCACTTGTTGCAGGCGTTTGCTGAGTGTGTCGTACCGGGCGCGGATTTGCTGTTGTAATTCTCTCAGGTTGGTCGCCATCGCCATGATTCTTCTCCGTCACGCAGGCGGGATACAGTCGCTCAGATTCTAGTGAGTTGAACCGGCATTTCAAACCGTTTTCTGATGTTTAACGTGAAAAATAGAATAAATAATTCAATTGGCTCGCCGCTTAACTGAACGATAAAACGCTATCGGGTCGCGTTATTGCTGGGTTTTTCGAAAATCCACGCTGGATCACAATAATCAACATTTATTTTATTTCCTATTAAAATGAAATTTTCATTTCATATACAGTAATGCGGTAGCAGCCAATTGCCCCTTAACCCCAGCGGAGGTGTCATGATGGAAACGGTCTCGAATTTTATCCACGGCGAGCGCGCAGAAAGTCACAGTGGCCGGTTTGCCCCGGTGTATAACCCGGCGACAGGCGAGCAAACGCGGCAGGTGGCATTAAGCAGCGCGGCGGAAGTTGAACAGGCTATCCACGCGGCGGCCAACGCGTTCCCCGACTGGGCCAGGCAGTCGCCGCTGCGCCGGGCTCGTGTGTTATTCCGTTTTAAGGCGCTGCTGGAAGAGAATATGGATAAGCTGGCGCGCGTTATCTCTGATGAGCATGGCAAAGTTTACTCTGATGCGCTCGGCGAACTGACCCGTGGCATCGAGGTGGTTGAGTTTGCCTGTGGCATGGCGCACCTGCAAAAAGGCGAACACTCGGCGAATGTCGGCAGCGGGGTGGACAGCCATTCGCTGATGCAGCCTTTGGGGGTGTGCGTGGGCATTACGCCGTTTAACTTCCCGGCGATGGTGCCGATGTGGATGTTCCCGATTGCGCTGGCGACCGGTAATACCTTTGTGCTTAAGCCGTCGGAGAAAGATCCTTCGCTGTCGCTGCTGCTGGCGCAATTACTGAGCGCCGCCGGTTTACCGCCGGGGGTCTTTAACGTGGTACAAGGCGACAAAGAAGCGGTGGATGTCCTGCTCAGTGATGCGCGCGTTCAGGCGGTGAGTTTTGTCGGCTCGACGCCGGTGGCGGAGTACATCTACCGTACCGCCTCGGTGCACGGCAAGCGCTGTCAGGCATTAGGCGGTGCGAAAAATCACTGCATCCTGATGCCGGATGCCGACATGGACATGGCCGCCAGCGCGATTCTGGGAGCCGCTTACGGCGCGGCAGGCGAGCGCTGCATGGCGTTATCGGTGGTGGTGGCGGTGGGTGATGAGACGGCGGAAGCGCTGTGCCAGTCGCTGGAGCGGCAGATTGCCGCCATGCGCGTCGGCCCCGGCCTGACAGAGGAAAAAGAGTATGACATGGGGCCGGTGATTTCGGCGGCTCACCGTGACAGCATCATCGGTTATATTCAGCGCGGCGTTGAGCAGGGCGCAACGCTGCGGGTGGATGGCCGTGCCCTTCGCGTAGCGGGGCATGAGCAGGGTTATTTTGTCGGCCCGACGCTGTTTGATAACGTGACGCCGCAGATGGATATTTACCGGAAAGAGATTTTCGGCCCGGTGCTTGCGGTGGTGCGCGTGCCGGACTACCAGACCGCGCTGACGCTTATCAACCAGCATGAGTACGGTAACGGCGCGGCGATTTTTACCCGTGATGGCGATACTGCACGCCAGTTCAGCGAGGAGGTGCAGGCGGGGATGGTCGGCGTAAACGTGCCGATCCCGGTGCCGATGGCGTTTCACAGCTTTGGCGGCTGGAAACGCTCTATCTTTGGTGCGCTCAATGTACACGGCAATGACGGCGTGCGTTTTTATACCCGCATGAAAACCGTGACCAGCCGCTGGCCTGCCAGCATCAGGCTTACGCAGCACACCAGCCATTTTGTGATGCCGACGCTGGAATAATGCCACTTCAGGTGCAGGAGCAGAGCGATGCAAACATTGAACATGACCATGGCGCAGGCGCTGGTTAAGTTTCTGAATCAGCAATACCTTGAGGTCGATGGTGTGGAAACCCCGCTGTTTGCCGGGGTGATGACTATTTTTGGCCACGGCAATGTGCTGGGCATCGGGCAAGCGCTGGAGCAGGAACCGGGGCACTTGCGCGTGTATCAGGGCTGTAATGAACAGGGAATGGCGCACATCGCCATTGGTTTTGCCAGGCAGCACCGCCGCCTGCGTGTGATGGCGGTGACGACATCGGTTGGGCCGGGCGCGGCGAATCTGGTGACTGCGGCCGCCACCGCTACCGCTAACCGCATTCCGCTATTGCTGCTGCCGGGCGATCTGTTTGCCAGCCGTCAGCCCGACCCGGTATTACAGCAAATCGAGCAGTACCACGATGCGACCCTCAGTACCAATGACAGCCTGAGGCCGGTTAGCCGCTATTGGGATCGCCTCTCCCGCCCCGAGCAACTGATGAGCGCGTTGCTCAATGCCATGCGGGTGCTGACTGACCCGGCCGATACCGGAGCGGTGACACTGTGTTTGCCACAGGATGTACAGGGGCAAGCCTGGGATTATCCGGCGGCCTTTTTCCAGCGCCGGGTACACCATCTGGAACGTCGTCCGCCGGATGCGTCCCGTCTGGCGCAGGCGGCGGCACTGCTGGCGCGCAAGCAGCGGCCATTGTTGATTTGCGGCGGCGGCGTGCGTTACGCCGGGGCGCATGAGGCTTTCCAGGCCTTTGCCGAACGCAGCCAGATACCTTTTGCCGAAACGCAGGCGGGCAAGAGCGCGGTGGTGTCGTCCCATCCGCTCAACGTCGGCGGAATTGGTGTGACCGGCGGGCAGGCGGCCAACCGGCTGGCGGCGCAGGCAGATGTGGTGATTGGTGTCGGCACCCGCCTGACTGATTTCACCACCGCGTCGAAGTCGCTATTCACGCATCCCGACGTGGAGTTTTTACTGTTGAATGTGGCGGAATTTGACGCCCTGAAGCTGGATGCCACTGCCTTGATAGCCGATGCGCGCGTCGGGTTGCAGGCCCTGTCTGCGGCGACCGAAGGCTATTGCAGCGCCTGGGGCGAGGCGATAGCGAAGGCCCGCGCCGACTGGCAGCGTGAGTGCGAGCGCCTTGCCGCCCGTCGCGATGACGATGGGCAGGGGCTGGAAATCGCCGGGCACCTTGAGGCGCAACTGGCGGAATACCGCGAAGCGCTGGGGACGCGTTTGATGCAAACCCGTGTGCTGGGCCTGCTTAACCAGGCGCTGGAGGAGGATGCCATCATCGTGGGGGCCGCCGGTTCCCTGCCGGGGGATTTACAGCGGCTTTGGCAGGTCAACACGCCAGACAGCTACCATCTGGAGTACGGTTACTCCTGCATGGGCTATGAAATCGCGGCGGCGATGGGCGCACGGCTGGCCGCGCCGTCGCAGCCGGTGTATGCCATGGTGGGCGATGGCTCTTACCTGATGCTGCACAGTGAACTGCACACGGCGGTACAAGAGGGCATCAAAATCACGGTGCTGTTGTTTGATAATGCCGGTTTTGGCTGCATCAATAATTTGCAGATGAGCCAGGGCATGGGCAGTTTTGCCACCGAAAACCGCAGACGAGAGCCGGGCAGTGGCCGGTTGACCGGCCCGCTGGTGACGGTAGATTTCGCCCGCAATGCCGAAAGCTACGGCGTGCGCGCCTGGACGGTGCGCGATGAAGCCTCGCTGTTGCACGCCTTACGCGAGGCGCAGGCGCACCCCGGCCCGTGTCTGCTGGATATCAAAGTGTTGCCCAAGAGCATGTCGCACGGTTATGACGCCTGGTGGAACATCGGCACGGCGCAAACGGCGGAAAACCCGGCGATTGTCGATGCCGCCCGCGAGGTGCAATTACAGCGCGCCCGCGCGCGGCAGTATTAAGTGATTAACCGGGTATTAAGTTATTACGTCATCCGGCAGGCGCTGCGCCGTCTCTGATTGCGGCGTTGCGCCTGATTTATCGCTTGCGCCAAGGGGCCGGTTACTGCTCTGCCTCCTCTTTTCTGCGATAGACGGGAAAGCCTTCCGGTTTTAAATCCGGGTGGTCGAGCGAAATATCATTAATCACATTGCACAGCGTATGGATGAGGTAGCCCACCTGATGTCGGCATTTTTTATATTCCTCTTGCGGTAATTGTTGGCCTAATTCGACCAGCTCTTTTTCAACCAGCACGATCATTTTTGATGACTGGTTAAGCACTTTTCTGGCTATCTCTTTATCGGTAATAAACAAGGCGAAACTCCAAATATTGGTTAAGCAGAGAAAGGGGATTGGCCTGAGTCAGGGCCGCGTTATTCCTTCATTAATTCCTGCAACATTCTTTCCGGGTGATTGAGAAATGATCGCGTAATTTGGTAATGATCCGTATCGCGATAATTGACTGACGAAAGCGCTGCACCATCAAATTGATAGATCAACGCATCGGGATAACCGAGCAGAATCGGCGAATGGGTGGCGATGATAAATTGCGAGTCATCCCGAATCAGGTCATGCATTCTGGCCAGCATCGCCAATTGTCTGGCGGGGGAGAGCGCCGCTTCCGGTTCATCGAGCAGGTATAATCCTTGGCTGCCAAAGCGGCTCATCATCAGTGAGAGAAACGACTCGCCGTGCGACTGCTCATGTAACGAGTGGCCGCCATAGGAATTAATCACCGGCGGGCTGGCGGCGGGTTCGGCATCAAGGCGTTCGATTTCGGAGGCCAGATTAAAAAAGCTTTCGGCACGGAAGAAAAAGCCCGTGCGCGGAGGCTTCACCCCTTTGGCGATTCTCAGGTAATGCGATAATTCGGAATGTGATGCCCGCGTGCTGAAATGAAAATTGCGCGTACCGCCTTCGGGGTTAAACCCCATGGCGACGGCGATAGCCTCCAGCAGGGTGGATTTCCCTGAACCATTCTCGCCGATAAAAAACGTGACGTTGGGATGGAGCGGGAGCGTATCAAGAGCGTGGATCGCGGGAATGGAGAAAGGATACCCCTCAAATGACGGCACATCATCACGCCGCAGCGAAACATGGCTGATGTATTGGCTGGAAATCATATGCGCTAATCTGCTACCGATGAGTGTAAATGCTACTCATTATCATGATTTTGCCTGCCCATGCCAACAGGCAGAGCCGATACCGGCAGAGGAATCTCACCGCCGCGCTGTTTAATCCAGTGTCTTTTGAAATATTCATTTCATTTTGTGGCGGTAAGCCTGATGGCGAGACAGGCATAAACCGCACGGCCTTCTGTCAGCGCACCGCTCATCCGTCTCGCTTTTGGGGCATTCTCCGCCAGACACGGCTATGCCATAAAACGGATACACCATGAAGCGTGGCCGGGCAATCGGGCGGCCTGTCGTTGGCTTTTCCCCCGCTGGGGCCATCCTGCTGATTCCGTGACTTTGCTAACACTATTTTGCTGATTTGTCACCAAAGTGTTATCTGGTGCGCAAAAACGTAATTTCCAGTTTTACTGAAATTGGAATAAACGTTCTATTATCAGCACAGGATAATGCTACCTCACACAGAAACCCGACACTCAACCAGAGATACCCGGCGGTATCGAAGGAGCAGCCATGTTTAACATTGCATTACTGGGCGCTGGCCGTATTGGTCAGGTACATGCCGTTAACATCGCCAGTCATCAGGACACCTGTCTGTACTCGGTGGTTGACCCGAACCCGGCCAGTGCCAGCGCATTGGCGGCGCGTTATCAGGCGCGCGTGCAAACGCTGGATGACGCCATGGCCGACCCGGCCATTCACGCGGTGTTGATAGCTTCCGCCACCGATACCCATGCCGATTTAATTGAGCGTGCCGCCCGGCATGGCAAAGCGATTTTCTGTGAAAAGCCGGTGCATCTGGATATCGCCCGGGTACGCGACTGCCTGAAGGTTGTTGAGCAGCAGGGCGTGCCGCTGTTTGTCGGCTTTAATCGCCGTTATGACGCGCAATTTCGCCGGGTACACACGCTGGCGCGTGAGGGCGCAATCGGCAAAACCGAATCGCTGATGGTGATTTCCCGCGACCCGTCCCCGCCACCGGCGGAATATGTGCGCGTGTCCGGCGGCATGTTCCGCGATATGACCATTCACGATTTCGACATGGTGCGTTTCATCATGGGCGAAGAGCCAGTATCGGTGTTTGCCCAGGGCAGCAATCTGGTTGACCCGGCGATTGGCGAGGCCGGCGATATCGACACCGCACTGGTGGTGTTCCGCTTCGCCAGCGGAGCGATGGCCACCATCGTCAACAGCCGTCGCTCCGGTTACGGCTATGACCAGCGCTTAGAGTTGCACGGCGAGCGCGGCGTGCTGCGCGTCGGCAACGTCCATGAGCATCAGGTTGAACACTGGGGCGATGCCGGATGTCTGGCGGCCAAACCGGAGCACTTCTTCTTGCAACGTTATCGCGAGGCTTACGCCGCCGAGTGGCGTCACTTCGTTGATGTGCTGCACGGGCGCACGCAGCCTGAGTGCAGCGGCGCGGATGGCGAGCGTGCGCTGTATCTGGCGGATAAAGCGCTGGAGTCGCTGGCAAGCGGGCGCGCGGTGGCATTGTGATATGACCCGGGCTGGCTATGTACCGGCCCGGTAATAACGCTGCAATGCCGCAGCAGCGGCATCGCGGCACCTCTACCTACACCAACGGATACCGAGACAACACCATGAAAAAAAACCTCACCCTCATGGCCGTGGCACTGGCTTTCGTCACGTCACCCGCTCTGGTACAGGCCCAGAACGAGCAAATCGTTTTTAGTACGCCCAATCTGGCCATGCCGTTTGAAGTGCATATGCAGCGCACGGCGGTCAAAGCGGCCAAAGACTTGGGCGTGAACCTGCAAGTGCTCGATAGCCAGGGCAGCTCGCCGAAGCAGGTGGCTGATTTGGAAAATGCCATTACCCGTGGCGCACAGGGCTTTGTGGTTTCCCCGAATGATGTGAATGCGGTGTCCGGTGCCGTGGGGGAAATTCAGGATGCCAAATTGCCGGTGGTGACGCTGGATCGCTCCGTTAAAACCGACAGAAAAGTGCCGCATTTTGGTGCGAATAACTACAAAGGCGGGCAGGCGGTGGCGGATTTTGTCAAAGCGCGTTTTCCCAACGGCGCGGATATTGTGCTGCTGACCGGGCAGCCAGGGTCGTCATCCAATATTGAGCGCACGCAGGGCATCCGCGACAGCCTGAAAGCCGGGGGCGCGAAATACCGCCTGGTGGTCGATCAAACCGGTAACTGGATGCGCTCGGAAGGGATGCGCATTGTTGAAAGCGTACTGCCTTCGCTGCCAAAGCGCCCGCAGGTGATTTTATCGGCGAACGATGACATGGCGCTGGGGGCGATTGAGGCGTTACAGAGCCAGGGGTTTAAGCCGGGAGAGGTGTTGGTGACAGGGTTTGATGCCGTGCCGGAAGCGCTTGCGCGCGTGCGCGATGGCTGGCTGGCGGCGACGGCTGACCAGCGCCCCGGTTATGCGGTCACGCAGGCGATGACGCAATTAACCAACAATATTCGCACCAAAGCGCCGATTACCGGTGCTGACTATCCGCCCACCATGATAACCAAAGACAACCTTAACGACGCAGAGCGAATCGGCGAAGCGGGCAAGTAAGCTGAAACGCGCTCTATCGGGCCATTCAGCAGACACACCACGCAGGCACCGGTCATCAGGCCGGTGCATAACGAGGGACATGCCATGACTGAACCTTTACTGAACATTCGTGACCTGACGAAAAATTTCTCCGGCGTGTTGGCGCTCAATCAGGTGCAACTGACGGTACTGCCCGGAGAAATTCATGCCTTGCTGGGCGAGAACGGTGCCGGGAAATCGACGCTGCTCAAGGCGCTGGCCGGTGCCCAGCCGCAGACCAGCGGCGATATTGACTTTAATGGCGAACGGCTGTCGCCGCAGGACTCACCGGTCGAGCGGCAAAAACGCGGCATCATCACCATCTATCAGGAATTCAACCTGCTGCCCAATATGACGGTGGCGGAGAACATGTTTCTGGGTCGCGAGCTGCAACGCAACCGCCTGTTTGTGGATGCGCAGGCCGTCAATCAGGAAGCCCGCACGGTACTGGAATATCTGCAATTAAACATTGAACCGACAACCCGGGTTGCCCGCCTGAGCGTGGCGCAACAGCAGATGGTGGAGATAGCCCGGGCGCTGACCCTGAATGCGCGTTTAATCGTGATGGATGAACCCTCGGCTGCCCTGAGCGACAGCGAAGTCGAGAGCCTGCACCGGGTGGTGCGCGAGCTGAAGGCGCGCGGTGTCAGCGTGATTTATGTGACGCACCGTTTGCATGAAGTGTTCCAGCTGTGTGACCGCTTTACCGTACTACAGGATGGCCGCTATACCGGTTCCGGCAAGGTGGCTGACATCGATGTGGCGGGCATCATCCGCATGATGGTCGGGCGCGATGTGGTGTTCACCCGCCGCCCCGCCTCGCAAACCCACCATCAGGACAAACCGGTCAGACTGGCGGTGAACGGGCTATGCCGCGAGAAACCGCCGCTCGACTCGCACGGCATCGCGCTGAACAACATCAGCTTTCAGGTGCATGCCGGTGAGATCCTCGGTATCGCCGGGCTGGTGGGGGCCGGGCGCACCGAAGTGGCGCGCTGTCTGTTTGGCGCCGATCCGTTCACCCACGGCGAATTCTGGCTGGACGGCCAGCCCTACCATCCGGTCGATCCGCTGCATGCATTGGAGCAGGGCATTGCGCTGGTGCCGGAAGACCGCAAAAAAGAGGGCGCGGTGCTGGGGCTGTCGATTCGCCATAACCTGTCGCTCTCTAGCCTGTCATCGTTGCTGCACTGGCGCTATTTCGTCGATACCCGGCGCGAAGATGCGCTGATTGAGTCCTATCGACAGGCGTTGCGCATCAAGATGGTCGATAGCGCTCAGGAGGTGCGCAAACTCTCCGGCGGCAATCAGCAAAAGGTGATTCTGGCGCGCTGTATGGCGCTCAAACCACGGGTGCTGATTGTTGATGAGCCGACGCGCGGTATTGACGTCGGCACCAAATCCGAAGTGCATCAGGTGCTGTTTGATATGGCAAAACAAGGCGTGGCGGTGGTGGTTATCTCGTCTGATTTACCGGAAGTGATGGCGATTTCCGATCGCATTATCACCCTGAGTGAAGGGCGGGTAACGGGCGAATTACACGGCGATGAGGCCAGTGAAGAGCGGTTGATGACCCTGATGGCCATCTGCCATGACACGCAACATGCCGCCTGAGGAGAATGAATGTATGAGTATGCAGCAACCGTTATTTCGTACCACCCTGCCGACCTCGTCGTCTGGCCGTCGGCGCATTGACCCGATCGCGTTTTTTGAACGCTTTGGCGTGTTTATTTTCATGATTTTGCTGATTTTCTTCTTTCAGTCGCAGAACAGCAACTTCCTGACTGAGCGCAACATCACCAACATCCTGACCGAAGTGTCCATCTACGGCATCATGGCCGTCGGCATGACGTTTGTGATTCTCACCGCCGGGATAGATTTGTCCGTCGGTTCGATTCTGGCGGTGTGCGCGATGACGGCGGCCTGGGTCATCAAAGGGGATAATTTCACCACCGTTGATGCGCAAGCCTGGGGCGGCATGAGCTGGCTGGTCGGGCTGGGGCTTTGCCTGATGATAGGCACGCTCATCGGGTTTTTACATGGCCTTGGGGTCACGCGGCTGCGGCTGTCGCCGTTTATCGTCACGCTCGGCGGCATGACCATCTGGCGCGGCCTGACGCTGGTTATCAATGACGGTGCGCCGATTGCCGGTTTCGACCCCGGCTATCGCTGGTGGGGGCGCGGCGAGATGCTCGGTATCTCCGTTCCTATCTGGATTTTTGCGCTGGTGGCGCTGATTGGCTGGCTGGCGTTGCACAAAACGCGCTGGGGGCGCTTTGTCTACGCCATCGGCGGTAATACCGAGGCGGCAAGACTTGCCGGTGTCAACGTGCGGCGTGTGCTGGTGAGCGTTTATGTGGTGATGGGGTTACTGGCGGGGCTGGCCGGTTTCATCCTCAGCGCCCGGCTGGGCAGCGCCGAGGCGGTGGCGGGGATTTCGTTTGAACTGCGCGTCATTGCTTCGGTGGTGATTGGCGGCACCTCGCTGATGGGCGGCTACGGGCGCATCAGCGGCACGCTGATAGGCTCCATCATCATGGGTATTTTGATTAACGGGCTGGTGCTGATGAATGTCTCGGCCTACTACCAGCAGGTGATTACCGGGCTCATCATCGTGCTGGCTGTGGCGTTTGATACCTATGCCAAAAACCGGCGCGGCGCGCTCTGATACGGGGAATAACACCGATGAAACAGGTAAGAATCGGCTTGATTGGCAGCGGCTACATCGGGCGTGCCCACGCCATCGCCTATGCTCAGGCACCGGTGGTGTACCCGCTCCAGGGCGAGCTGGTGCGTGAGATGCTGGCGGACGTGTCCCCGGCGTTGGCCAAACAGCGCGCGCAGGCGTTTGGCTTTGCCCGCTCAACCGGCGACTGGCAGGCGCTGGTGGCTGACCCGGCTATCGATGTGGTGGATATCTGCGCACCGAATTTCCTGCACCATGAGATGGCGATGGCGGCGATCCGCCACGGTAAACACGTCTATTCAGAAAAGCCGCTGGCGCTCAATGCCGCTGAAGCGCGCGCCATGGTGGACGCCGCGCGTCAGGCCGGTGTGAAAACGCTGGTCGGCTTTAACTACATGAAAAACCCGGCGGCGCTATTAGCAAAAGAGATTATTGCGCGCGGTGAAATCGGCGAGGTGACGCATTTCTACGGCACGCACAATGAAGATTATCTGGCTGACCCGTTAAAACCCGCAGACTGGCACTGCTTTCGCCATACCGCCGGGCTCGGCGCGCTGGGCGACGTGGGCGCGCACATCGTCAATATGGCGCACTTTCTGGTCGGCGACATCACCGAGGTGTGCGGCGATCTGCACACGGTGGTGGCCGAGCGGCCAGTGAGCGCGGGCAGTCATGAGCGGGTGACGGTGGAAAATGAGGATCAGGCCCATGCGCTGGTGCGCTTTGCCAGCGGCGCGCGCGGGGTGATTGAAGCCTCCCGCGTCGCCTGCGGGCGCAAAATGGGGCTGAGTTATGTCATCACCGGCACCCGTGGCGCGCTCAGTTTTACGCAGGAGCGCATGGCGGAGCTGAAACTCTACCGGCATGACGACCCGGTGAATCGGCAAGGTTTTCAAACCTTGCTGATAGGGCCACAGCACCCGGAATATGCCGCTTTTTGCGCCAGCGCCGGGCACGGTATCGGCTTTAACGACCAAAAGACGGTGGAAGTGCGTGACCTGATTGACGGTATCGCGGCGGATAAACCGCTGTGGCCGGATTTTGAAGAGGGCTGGCGCGTCTCCCGGGTGCTGGATGCCATCGTGCTGTCGCATCAGGCGGCGCGTTGGGTTGCGGTGCATGAGCAGGGATAACCGCCGTGCCAACGGGTGGTCGATTTCCTTATTTGGCTGACAGGAATGGGCGTTATGACGACGGAAAAGCAGTTTGATGTTATTTGCATGGGGCGCGTCGCCGTTGATCTTTACGGGCAGCAGATTGGCGCGCGTCTTGAAGACATGGGCAGTTTTGCCAAATACCTGGGCGGCTCCTCGGGCAATGTGGCTTACGGCACCGCCCGGCAGGGGCTGCGCTCCTCAATGCTGGCGCGGGTGGGCGATGAGCACATGGGGCGTTTTCTGCGTGAGGAGTTACAGCGCGTCGGCTGTGATACCCGCCACCTGATTACTGACCCCCATCGCCTGACGGCGCTGGTGCTGCTCGGCATTAAAGACCGGGAAACCTTTCCGCTTATTTTCTATCGCGATAACTGCGCGGATATGGCGATAACGCCGCAAGACGTCAGCGAAGACTACATTGCCTCATCGCGCTGCCTGGCCGTGACCGGCACCCATTTGTCACACCCGAATACCCGTGAGGCGGTGTTGACGGCATTAGGCTATGCGCGCCGAAATGGGGTCAAAACCGTGCTGGATATCGACTACCGGCCCGTGCTGTGGGGGCTGACCTCGCTGGGGGATGGTGAAACCCGATTTATTGCCTCGGCCACTGTGACCGCGCAACTGCAACAGGTGGTGTCGCTGTTTGATGTGATTGTCGGCACCGAAGAGGAGTTTCATATTGCCGGGGGCAGCACCGACACCGTGCAGGCGTTGCAACAGGTTCGCTTACATACCGGCGCGACGCTGGTGTGTAAGCGCGGCGCGCTCGGGTGCTCGGTGTTCACGGCGGCGATTCCCGCCGCGCTCGATGACGGCCTGACGGTAAAAGGCGTTCAGGTTGAGGTGCTCAACGTGCTGGGCGCGGGCGATGCGTTTATGTCAGGGCTGCTGCGGGGCTATTTGAGCGGCGAAGGCTGGGAGAAAGCCTGTGCGTATGCCAACGCCTGTGGCGCGCTGGTGGTTTCCCGCCACGGCTGTGCGCCAGCGATGCCAAGCCGTATCGAGCTGGATAATTATTTGGCGCGGGCCCATGCGGTGCCGCGCCCGGATCTTGACCCGGAGCTGAACCACCTGCATCGCGTCACCACCCGCCGCCAGCAGTGGGACGATGTGTGCATCATCGCCTTTGATCACCGCATTCAACTTGAAGAGATGGCGCTGGCGTGCGGGGCCGAGCTCTGCCGCATTACGCGTTTGAAACAGCTGATCCTTCAGGCCGGTCAACAGGCGGCGGAACAGGCGGGTCTGCTGCCCGGCCATGCCGGACTGCTCTGCGATGGTACCTTTGGCCAGGAGGCGCTTAACGCCATCACCGGGCAGGGCTGGTGGATTGGCCGCCCGATTGAGTTGCCCGGTTCACGCCCGCTGGCGCTGGAGCACGGCAACATCGGCTCGCAACTGGTGAGCTGGCCGCTGGAGCAGGTGGTGAAATGCCTGGTGTTTTTTCACCCGGAAGACGACAGCCCATTGCGGCTGGCGCAGGAGCGGCAGGTGGCCGAGGTCTATCGCGCCTGCTGTCAGTCCGGCCATGAACTGCTGCTGGAGGTGATTTTGCCTGCCGACATGCCGCGCAGCGACGCGCTGTATCTGCGCGCCATCACCCGTTTTTACAACCTGGGTATCCGGCCTGACTGGTGGAAGTTACCGCCGCTCAGTCGTGATGGCTGGCAGCGTTTATCGGCGTTACTGCACGCGCGTGACCCTTACTGCCGGGGCGTGGTGATCCTCGGGTTAGATGCCCCGCTGGACAGATTACGCGAGGGGTTCAACGCCGCCGCCGGTCAGCCGGTGGTGAAGGGGTTTGCCGTCGGGCGCACGCTGTTTGCGCAACCGGCGCAGCAGTGGTTGCGCACGGACATCGATGATGAGCAATTGATCGATGACATCAAACATAACTACCTGCAATTAATAGCGCTTTGGCGTCAGCGCGGGTGATCCGTTTACCGTTATCAGAAGGAAGCGACAATGAGCGTACAACTGGGTATTAATCCATTGACCTGGACTAACGACGATTTGCCATCGCTGGGGGCAGACACGCCGCTGGAAACCTGCCTGAGTGAAGGACGGCAAGCGGGGTTCGCCGGGTTTGAGCTTGGCAATAAGTTTCCGCGCCAGTCAGGGGTTCTCGGGCCGATACTGGAGCGGCATGGGCTGAGTCTGGTTTCCGGCTGGTATTCCGGCCAACTGCTCAGTCGCAGCGTCAGTGAGGAAATAGCCGCCATACAAGACCACCTCGCGCTGTTACGCGAACTGGGGGCGAAGGTGATGGTGTTTGCCGAAGTGACGGGGGCGATTCATGGCGAACAACACACGCCGGTACACCTGCGGCCCCGTTTTCCGGCGGCGCGCTGGCAGGAATACGGCGATAAGCTCAGTGAACTGGCGCACTACACCCGCCAGCACGGGGTAGAACTTTCTTACCACCACCATATGGGCACGGTGATTGAAAGCGCAGAAGACATCGACCACCTGATGAACCACACCAGTGATGCGGTGGGGTTGCTGCTGGACACCGGGCACCTCACCTTTGCCGGTGCCGACCCGCTGGCGGTGGCGCAACGCTGGGCCGCGCGCATCAACCACGTACACTGCAAAGATATCCGCCCGGACGTATTAAAAGACGTTAAAAATCGCAAAACCAGCTTTCTGGATGCGGTACTCAGCGGCGTGTTCACCGTACCGGGCGATGGCTGTGTCGATTACCCGTCGCTGTTCCGGTTGCTGAAAGCGCAGGATTATCAGGGCTGGCTGGTGGTGGAGGCCGAGCAAGACCCGGCCATCGCACATCCGCTGACTTACGCGACGCTGGGGTTCAATAACCTGCAACGCTTTGCCCGTGACGCCGGGCTGATTTAAGTTGCGCTTATCAGGGAGGCGGTGATGTCTGAATTATTGTCGCGTTATCACGCACCGGATGCGCAAGGCCGCATCCAGCATATTACCCCGCAGCGCGCAGGCTGGCGTCACGTCGGTTTTGAGGTCTATCAGCTCTCTACCGGGGCGGTGCTGACGCTTCCGGCGGTGGCGCAAGAGCGCTGCCTGGTGTTGGTGGGCGGCCTTGCCAGCGTGCGCACGCCGCAGGCGTACTTCGCCGATATTGGCGAGCGCATGAATCCGTTTGAGCGCAAGAAACCGTGGTCGGTGTATGTGACGGCGGGAGAGTGCGTGACCGTACAGGCGCAAACGCCGCTGGAGCTTGCCGTGTGTGCCGCCCCTGGCCTTGGCACCTATCCGACCCGGCTGATAGCGCCGTCGGATGTGGCTGCCGAGGCGCGCGGCAGCGGGCGCAACCGCCGTTTCGTGCACAATATTTTGCCGGAAGATAAAGCGGCAGACAGCCTGCTGGTGGTCGAGGTGTACACCGACGAGGGCTGTACCAGCTCCTACCCCAGCCACAAACATGATGTCGATAACCCGCCGCAGGAAACCTGGCTGGAGGAGACTTACTATCACCGGCTCAACCCGCCGCAGGGCTTCTGCCTGCAACGGGTTTACACCGAAGATAGAACGCTGGATGAGTGTATGGCGGTCTATGACCGCGATGTGGTGATGGTGCCGCGCGGCTACCACCCGGTGGCAACGCTTGCTGGCTACGACAGCTATTACCTGAATGTGATGGCCGGGCCGGTGCGCCAGTGGCGTTTTAGCTGGGAGCAGGATCACCAATGGATAAACAGCGCACAATATGCCGCGCGGCACGGCGGATGAGGCGGTAATGAATCGAAGCGGTCGCCCTGTTGGTTGCCTGACTGACAGGGTGCCTGGCCGACTATTGTTTTATCAGGCCAACTACCGCTGTACCAGGCCAAAGACCTCTGACAGGCATTTCTCACCGCCTTACCTGACCGCCACACCATGATGACGCCGCTGTCGCAGGGCCGAATCGCCTGCTATCTGTTTCTCTCTGTTAGCGCGCTCGTTGATAATTAACGTCATCGGCGAATACGCGCTTTTCTTTTTTTATTATTGAAAATAGTAGGGTAATTCCCTTTTTTTCTGGCTGCAGACAGAAGTATTCCGCGCTCAGAATATCTCTCTTTGCCCCCCGTTTTATGGTGTGCCGATAGCGAAAACATTTACGGAATATCATTATCCGGCGGCTAATTACGAATATCAGTAACAAGGATTTATATCATTCGATTTTATTTTACCTGCAATTTTAGATAAAAACGGAATGGCTTTTCCAAGATACTAAAAACGTATTTCATAACAATGTGTTTACATGGTATGTTTTTTACAGCAAGGGAGTGTTCTGGTTAATATAATGAAAAATAAACTTATTATATCGATTGCAGACGGAATTCATGATGCGCTGCCAATAGCGCGTCAGCAATTTCGTACGCAGTTAGCGCGCGATAGCTTTATCTTATGGTCATTACCGCAGTTTAATGCAGAAGAACTCGCGCGAACCCCGGTGTTTCCCTCTGATGCTGAAAGCGTTGAGGAGAAAAATGCCGCGTTACATGGCGCATTATTGTCTGCACATTTTGAGGCGGGTTTATGGCCGGTAGTCTATCAGGGAGAGAATGATGGACATTTAATTCGTCATGTTTGCCCCATGAAACATGCCGGAGATAAAATCAGTTCTCAGGGAGGAAAATATGATTTTTATCCGCATGTTGATAATCCCGATCTCCGAATAACCGGAGAGAAACCGCATGAATTTATGGGCAGTTGTCCTGATACGCTCACCTTGCTGTGTCTGCGCAAAGAAAAAGGGGTTAACACCAGTCTATTAACGTTGGATGCCGTTATTTCAGCACTGTCAGACGAAACAAGAGAAATACTCTCACAGCCGATCTTTAAGGTAAACAGACCCGCCAGTTTTGACGGGCACAGTCACGTTGAGGGTGTTCCAATATTGGTTTGTGATGCCGGTGTTTGGTATTCGAGGTTTGACTGGCATAATCTCAGCGGTTTAAATGCGGATGCCGAAGCCGCGCTGAACCGTATGCGCCATGTTTCTCTGGATCGCGAACTTTGGTTTGATGCGCCATTAGAACCTGGCGATGCAATTACATTTCTCAATCAGAGAACGTTACATACCCGTAATGCTTTTGAGCCACGTTTTGATGGAACCGACCGCTGGCTATTGCGTGTATTTGGCATGATGAAACGTCCTCTTGATACACAATTACTCGATTCGTCTGTTTGTCTTCATCATTTACGTACAATTTAATTGGGAAAATTATGCTTGAATTTATTGATTCCTCACTGTTTGTTGAGGGCAGTATTATCTCTAAATATCTCCTGGCGGGCGTGTTATTGCTGGTTGTGGCCTCATTTGTTGCGGGATATATTGATGCGATAGCCGGTGGCGCAGGACTGATTCTGATACCGGCTTTTATTCTTACCGGATTGCCGCCACAGCTGGCGTTGGGGCAGGAGAAACTCGTCAGCACGATTGGTACGATTGCCGCGATAAAAAACTTCATTAAGAATAAATCGGTAATTTGGTCTGTGGTGCCAGCCGGTCTTATTTCAGCACTCGTCGGTGCGTATGTCGGTGCCAAGGTTATTTTATTACTGCCTGCTGAAACATTGTCACTAGTGATTGTCGTTCTATTACCTATTGGCTTAATTGCCGCAACGATAAAGGGAAAAATAAAGAACGTCGAACAATCTAACGATAAGCATGCATTCTTACCTATTTTTCTGGTGTGCTTTACCGTTGGTTTTTACGATGGCTTTTTTGGCCCGGGAACCGGTAGTCTTTTTATTATTGCACTCACTGTAATCAACCGCTTCCAACTGTTACAGGCCTCTGCAACGAGTAAAATATTCAACTTCTCATCCAATATTGGTGCCTTTGTTGCTTTTGCCATTGCAGGGAAAATGGCATATGTAATCGGTGTGCCGATGATAATATCCAGCCTGATAGGTAATCATATTGGTAGTCTTCATGCGATAAAAACAAATGGTGAAATTATCAGAAAAGTTCTTTTCATCTCGGTGGGTGTTATGATGATTACACTATTAGTGAAGTATTTTCCTGGGTATTGATAATGATGCATGATAAATCGATTACCGTTCGTTTGGCGAACGGTGATGATATTGAGGGAGTGAAAGCGTTACTGGAATGCCATCACGTCAAAAATCTTACTGCCGAACAGCGTGAGAATGGTTTTGTCACAACAGATATGACGCCCTTGCAACTCAGCCAACTGAGTGAGCAAGAGCATGGCGTTATTATTGCTGTTGATGAGCACAGCGGGCGCATTGTCGGTTTGCTGCTAGGGGCGTCATGGGCGTTTTTAAAACCCTGGCCTATGTTTGATTATATGGCCGGTATTTTAAAAGATTACACCTTTGATGGTGAGGCGCTTGATATCAATACCTCATATCAATACGGCCCAATTTGTATTGATGAGGCATTTCGTAGTCAGGGGATTGGCGAATCATTATTAGCGTATCAGCGGCAGGTTTTTGCCTCTCGCTATCCGGTTGTTGTGACGTTTGTCAATGTACTCAACCCTCGCTCTTACGCCTTTCATCTGCGTAGTCATTTTAAGGATTTGGGCCATTTTCACTTTAACAACAACCAATACTATATGCTGGCGATGTATACGCGTGACTGAGCCAGTCGTGTCAGAGTGAAGCCAAATCAAGATAAGCTGTATAAAAAAAGGATCTCGGTGAGATCCTTTTTTACGCGAAAATATCTGCCCGCCGGAATGAGCCTAATAGCCCTGACGCGCCTTTTTCACCTCTTCGCCTAACTGCCACACCGCCATCGCATAATGCACGCTTTTGTTGTAGCGAGTAATGGCATAAAAGTTAGGCAGGCCGTACCAGAACTGGTAGTAACTGCCCATGTCGAGGCGCAATAGGCTGGCTTCTTGCGCACCGCCTAATGAGGCGTTCGGGCGCAGCCCGGCGGCGGCAAGCGTTGAGAGCGAATAGTGGGTTTTAAAGCCGGTTTCCAGCGCGAACGTTTGACCGCTGGCGGGAACAGCGACCTGGCCGCCAGACTGCCAGCCATTGGATTTAAAGTAGTTAGCGACGCTGCCAATCGCATCGACCGGGTCCCACAGGTTGGGTATGCCGTCGCCGTTAAAATCTACCGCGTATTTTTTGAAGGCCGACGGCATAAACTGGCCATAGCCCATGGCCCCGGCAAAGGAGCCGCGCAGTGTGAGCGGGTCAAACCCATCTTCGCGCGCCATCAGCAAAAAATACGCCAGCTCGCTTTGAAAATACTCGGCGCGACGCGGGTAGGCGAACGCCAGCGTCGCCAGCGCATCAAGAATACGCGTTTTCCCCATCACCCGGCCCCAGCGCGTTTCCACCCCGATAATGCCGACGATGATCTCCGGCGGTACGCCGTAAACCTGCTGGGCGCGGTTTAGCGCATCCTGATACTGGCTCCAGAATGCGGCCCCGTATTGCACCGTCTCTGGGGTAATAAATTGCTGGCGATAACGCAACCATGAGCCATTCGGCGTATTTGATGGCGTGGCAGTTGAGGGGGCAGGTGCCTGTTTATCCATCAGGCGAATTACCCAATCCAGACGCTGCGCCTGGGCCAGAATGCCGCGCAGTGACTGGCGCTCGAAGCCATGCTGTTGCACCATCCGGTCTATAAACTGGTTGACTTCCGGGCTGTTGGCAAACTCGCCGTTGGCGAGCAGGCCTGCCTGTGCCGATGCATTAAACGCCGAGGACGCTGGGGTTTGCGCGCGTTGACCTGAAGGATTAAAAAAACCGCCGGTTGGTACGGTGGATGACGGCCCGACACCCGTCACGGTGTTGTCATTCGACGATTCGGCAGAGTGATTGCTACAGGCGGTTAACGCCATCAGTAAAGGAATAACAGCAATTAGGCGACGCATCAGATATCCATATAACCAAGCCATAAAAATGTGGCGGCCATGTTAGCGCAACCGCAATTTAGCGCAATCATCCTGGCGAAAAACTGAATGGGTTGACGGGCTTATCGCCGCTATCCGGTGGCTTTTCCCGGCAATGTGCTTTTTTATTGGCTGACATCAAAAGCCGGGTGCAAAAAAATGCGGGTAATCACTGGCATATTGTGATGTTTGTCACGAAAATGGCGGCATTCATACGCCCGATAGCGATACGTCCGAGGTGAGTGTCGTGGCGACGGGGAATGCGGAGCAGATAATGGATATTATTGGCATCATTATGTCAGCGGGGAAAGCCTCGGTTGACGTTGCGCTCTACACATTACTGCCGATTATGGTGGTGATGCTGGTCATGATGAAATTCCTTGAAGCCAAAGGGGTCGTTGATGCGCTGGTACGCGTGATGGCTCCGGTACTCAAACCGTTCGGTTTAACCGGCATGAGCACGTTTGCGTTAATTCAGCTCAATTTCGTCAGTTTTGCTGCACCGCTGGCCACACTGTCGATGATGGAGAAACGCGCCACCTCCGATCGCCATATGGCGGCAACGCTTGCCATGGTGTTTGCGATGGGGCAGGGCAATGTGTTTTATCCGTTAACGCCATTTGGCCTGCACTGGGCGCTGTCGATTCTGATTTCGGTGGCAGGCGGGCTGGCTGCGGCCGCCATCACGTATCATGTGTTGGCGCGCCGCTTATCCACCCGTGAAGGGCAGCATAGCCGCGATATCCCGGCAGAGGAGCCGGGCGCGAAAGGGATAATTGCGATTATTAACAGCGCTGGCGCTGATGCCATCCGGCTGGCATGGGGGTCGGTGCCCATGTTGATTTTGTCACTGAGCGTGGTGGGCGTACTGGAGTCCGCCGGTGCGGTGCGTGCACTGGAGCGAGGGTTGTCGCCATTGCTGGCTGCGATAGGTATTTCACCGGTTTTTGTCCTGCCTGCGCTGGTGAAATGCCTGGCCGGTGGAACGGCCTATTTTGGCGTGGTTTCCGACCTGATGGCGCAAGGAAAAATGACCGCCAGCCAAATCAACGCATCAGCGGGGCTACTGGTTCAGACGCTTGATTTACCGGGCATCGGCATTTTCCTTGGCGTTGGCGCGCGTTTTATTCGGCTGTTTCGCTATGCCGCGACCGGTGCCTTGCTGGGGATTGCGCTGCGAGCCGCACTGCATGCGGTCATTTTCTAGCGCCACTGCTGATGCCGGGAAAACGAATGGCTGAATGAAAACGAATGGCTGAATGCGTCGCACAGCGACGAGCGTAGCATCAGCCGAGGGCGGTGCCGCATTGCTGACAAAAACGTGAGTCTGGCGTTGCGGAAAACTGGCAATTTGGGCAAACAGGCCCTGCATTATGATTAATAACGGAAGGCGTATTATGAGAGTGGTGGTGTTGATGACGGTGATGTTGTTCGTGATGACGGTGGCGGTCATGGTGGTGACTTAATAATTTATCAAAAATACCCATAAGTTCTTCTCTTTTCAGGTAAAAACTATCCATATCAGGTGAAACACTCCATAACGCCATGCCGACGCTTCGGTTATGGCTATTCGGTTGATTCAACACCTTGTCGTTACTACAGAGTCAAGTGCTGCGATCGCGCAGGGTAAGAAGGGTGAGGCTTGCCGGATAGAGCGCTACCCGACCCACTGAATGTTGAAGGCGGCCATCATCGGGACGTCTATCAAAAGCGGCCATCAAAATAAGCCGTTGTGAAGGGCTCGATGTTCTTGCTGGCTGGCGCATCCTGTGACATCGCCTTACCGAAGAAGATTGCGGCGGCCAACAACCGCTGTTTTTCTTGCCACCATGTAGACGCATCTGGCGGTAGCAAAATCTTATTATGCGTCTCATGCCACCCACACGCCGCAAGCGGTGTGATGAATCGATAGCGTACGCTAAAAAGCCTGTAACGGCGGGGTACCCGAGCTCATCTGCGGTCAGATGAAGGCTATTTGCTCTGTGGTGAGTAGTGTCATGATAACCCACGTTGATTCGGCCAACAGCGCATGGCGCAGAGCGGTTTCTGGCGTGCTGGAATTTGGCTTAAGGATGCAAAAGTAGGGCCGACAACGAGAGGTTAAACATTAAATGCTCTAATGTTTTATATCGAAAAAAGAGCATTTGCATGAGAAAGTAGTGTATAAATCGCTGCATTTGGTTTTTTTTAACTAAAATTTAACATTGGTCGCTATTTTTTATGATCGCTTAATTAACATAAAATAAACAATCTATTTACATGGGAATTTTTATGTGTTTATATCCTCGACGTTATAAACGTAGCCACACTTAGAGAGGATTTAATTCTAAGGAATGACTCTGATTTAAATCGTGAAAATAGTTTCCTGAAAATCATGCTGGGTATTATCTACGTATAAAGGGATTTTTATGCTATCTAATATTTATGACATTATTGGTGTCGGATTCGGTCCTGCGAATTTAGCGCTGTCCATATGTATTGATGAGAACAATGAAAAGTTAAAATATCCCGCATCACCGTTGAAAAGCCTGTTTTTTGAAAAGAACGAATCTTTTTCCTGGCACCCTGGCATGTTAATCAACGATGCCACGATGCAAATATCATATCTAAAAGATTTAGTGACTCTGCGAAATCCTGCTAGCCCATTTAGCTTTCTGAACTATTTACATCAAAAAAACAGGCTTGAAGATTTTATTAATTTAAAGAGTTTCTACCCAACCCGGGTGGAATATTTTGACTATCTTAATTGGGCCGCACAACAGCAACAGGATTGTGTGCGATATGCACATCGTGTTGATGATATAAAACCGCGGCGATTATCAGATGGCAGCACGATTGTTGAGGTGTGGGTTACGGATTTATCCAACGGCACTCAACATCGCTTTTTGACAAAAAATCTGGCTGTCGCGACAGGGATTGTACCTAAGATGCCCGAGATACATCAGGTCTCAGCGTCCGTTATTCATAGTTCACAATTTCTCCCGACAATTCAGAATATCCCTTCATCTGACACAAAGAAATTTTTGGTGGTTGGTGGTGGGCAAAGTGCGGCTGAAATTGTTAATCATTTATATGACCGATTTGACAACGCGACGGTTACATCTGTTTTTTCTACGTTCGGATTTAAACCTGCGGATGACAGTCATTTCGTAAATAGAATATTTGATGCAGAAAGTGTTGATATGTTTTTTAGCGCATCGGCATCGCTAAAAAGCAAAATCATGGATACTCATGCTGATACTAACTATTCCGTGGTAGACGGTGATCTGATTGCGGAAATTTACAAAAAGGTTTATCAGGAAAAAGTTAACAATCAAAAAAGAATACAGCTAAGGCAATTAACTCGATTGAGTAGTGTTAAGCACGTTGGGAGTAAACCTATCGCTACATTACATAATCTAAAAACTGATGAAATTTATACGGAAGAATTTGATTATATCATAATGGCGACAGGATATCGGGTTCCAGACATTACTGAACTATTCCCTTCTGCATCTGAACTGATAGCACTGGCTGAAGATAATAGTATTACACTCGATCGCAATTATAGCGTGAGTATTAATCGTCCCTTGGCAGGGAAAATCTATTTACCTGGCATGTCAGAAGCGCATCACGGTCTATCCGCTACCTTGCTATCGCTATTACCGATAAGAGCCAACGAAATTGTTCGTGATGTCACGAATACCCTGAGTGTTAAAGCCGCTTCGGTGTCAGCTGAGGTCGTCAATGCCAATTAAGCAGAATTTCGATGTTGTGGTGCTGGGCGCAGGTATTCTTGGAGCTGCGACAGCACATGAACTGACCCGCAGAGGTTTAAAAACGGCGCTGTTGGAGCGTGGCGTGCCTGCACAAGGCTGTACGTCTTACTCTGGCGGTATTGTGCGGGTGTTATCACAGCAGTGATTACCTGACGGAACTTGCTGCCAATGCCTTCAAATATTATCTGGATTTTGAGGGAAATACGGGCGTTCCTGCCACCTTTATTCGCACAGGGTATCTCTATTTCCCTCCGGTGCAGGATAAGGCCCGGGTTCAGGAAAAAATTCAGCAGCTTCAGGCAAAAATAGACATTGAATGGCTGGATTACCGGCAAGTTGCTGAGAAATTTCCCTCTATCCGTTGTGAGGATGGGGCGGTTTATGAAGCTAAAGCCGGTTATATGGCACCCGCTGAGGTCACTCGGGCATTTATTCATGCCGCGACTGCGAAAGGTCTGGCTGTTTATCCTGGAACCGAGGTCTACAGGCTTATTCGCAGCGGGAACCGAATTGTCGGTGTGGCGACATCACAAGGCGTATTTACTGCCGGTCATGTGGTCGTCGCCATGGGGCCTAATACCCCCATGTTTCTGGACAAAAATAATATCCCTCACCATTTATGGTCACAGCGTATTCAGGTTGATATCAGGAAACCTTCGTCGGCGATTACCGGTCATCCGGCATGGATTGATGATGTGCATGACTTGAACGGCCGACCCTGTGAAAACGGTGATTTTCTATTGGGCTACCCCACAAATGATCGTGTATTTGTCGATGGCGTTGCGCCCGGCAGCACTATATATAGCGACGTCACCAATATGATGGGGCAGAAAAGGTTCGATTGGGTTAGCGGCTCTGAACAACGAGGCGCCTGGTCGAGTTTTGACTGTTATTCACCGCAGGGGACAGGGGCTGCCGAAAGCATTGATGGAATAGCGTCATTAAGCCTGTTAACCGGTTATTCGGGGGGCGGATTTAAATTAGCGCCAGAGTTAGCCAAACGCCTCACTGACCACATTATTAAGGAATAAACATGTCGTACAAAAATATTAAAGGTGTTCTTCCTGTCATACTCACTCCCTGGGATGAGAATTTCGATATACATGAAGAAGACTTCTCCAGGCAAGTTAATTATTGCTATGAAGTCGGTGCTGACGGCATTGTTATCGGTCAGGTTTCTGAATTGATGCGAATGAATAGCCGTGAGCGCCATCAAATTACCGATTTAGCCGTTAAATATGGTAAGCCCGGTGGTTTTGTCGTGGTGAGTACCGGGGCTGAAAGCACTAAAAATGCCATTGAATATTCTTTATATGCACAAAATTCCGGTGTTGATGCTGTGCTATTGATGCATCCGTCGACTTCGCCATTAACCGAAGAAAGAATGCATAAGTATTATCGTGATGTGATACAGCAGTTGAGTATTCCAGTTATTATCCATCATGCTAAAAGCTATGCCAAAACACCAATGACAATAAAAATGCAGGCCGACCTTTTACACGAATTTGGCGCTGACAGAATATTATTTAAACCTGAGTCGTCACCGTTACCGCCAAAACACACTGAGTTACAGCTTGCTACCAATAACCAGGCGCGGATTTTTGAAGGTGATGGTGGCATGATGATTATTGACAGTTTCTTTCGGGGGTTGTACGGCTCTATTCCGGCGACTGACTGCGTTAAGTATGTGGTTAAAATATGGCAGGCTCTGCAAGCCGGGGATATGCAATATGCAGAGAAAATTGCTTACCCACTCTCTTATATGATGTGTCAGATGATGAATAGCATTGACTGCTATCAGCACCTTTCAAAACATATTCTACATCGCAAAGGTCTTATTACGCATCCTCGTGTCAGGGAGCCTGTGGATTCTGTCCCTGATGCCATCACCTATAAAGAGATTGATAGAATTATTTCTGTATTGGATAACATCTGCGAATAAAAGAGGAAAGCATGAAAAGTTGGGCGCTTACTATTGAATTACGTAACCAAAAAGCTGTAGATATCTATCGTGAAATGCACGTTAATCAAATTCCAGAGATTCATGCTGGCGATGGTGCTTTAGCTAAAATTGGTGTGAAAACCATGCAAATCTTCTTCATGAAACCCAATATGTTATTTATGTATATGGAGACGATTGATGATTTTATACCGTCGCGGGAATTTACTCATGCACTGACGTTGAATCCCAAAGTGAAGGAATTCGATGATTATGTTCATGGGGAACTGTTGCAACGGGTATTTATGAATGACGGGCCTACGGAATGGGCGGTAATGGATAAATTCTATCAGTTCGACGCCAGACCCGATCCGGTTCAGTATTAATACACGTTTAGTTTCTCGCCTGTTAATGTCGCATCCAGCAACATGTATTACGTACATGTTGCTATTCAGAAGAGATGAATAATGATAGCTGAACATAATGTAATTTTGTTGGATTGCACTTTCCGTGACGGTGGGTATTATACCAACTGGAATTTCGATGAAGAACTCGTCAATATTTATTCCCCTGCTATTGTTGAAGCGAATGTCGATATTATGGAGGCGGGGTATATTTCAATAGATGCAACGGGCTGTGGTCGTTTTAAAATACAAAACGTCTCCGATTTTAACTTCTTGCCCGTAATTCCTGGTAAGTCCTGGGCGGCGATGATCGACAGCAAAGCGCTTCTCTGTCGGGATAACTGGCAAGACATTACTCGTGATATTCTGAAAAAACCAGCACGCCCTGTTATAGATGTGATTCGTATTGCCAGTCATTTTAATCAGCTTGAGCAGGTTGACCGCCTCTGTGAGATTATTTCTTCCTTAGGCTATCGTGTTGTATTGAATTTAATGCAAATTGATTTGGCCAGCGAGAGTGAACTGGCTACGGTATTTGATAAAATATCAAAAATAAATTGTGCGGAAACGGTATATCTGGCCGACTCTTTTGGTTCGATGATTCCCCATCGGGTGACGGAGCTGATTACGCGTTTAAAGAAATCCACATCCGCAAATATTGGATTTCATGCCCATAATAATATGGGGCTGGCACTTGTGAACAGTTTAACGGCTATTCAGGCTGGGGCAAACTGGATTGATGCGACCTTTGCAGGAATGGGGCGAGGGGCTGGCAATGCCGCGACGGAAGAACTCTCCGAATTACTGAAGAAAACGGGTGATGAAACACCTGCGGTAGATATATTGCTTAACCGACACATGAACGTGTTGAAAACCACCTACAACTGGGGTGGCGACGTGTTATATCGTCGGGCAGGTAAAAAGAAAATACACCCTACGTATGTGCAGTCTCTCAAAGATGCTGATTTACCTGTTGAAAGAGTCTACTCATTATTAGAGAAGATACCTGAATCTTCTCGTTCAACTTTTAATAATACTCTGCTGAAGGCATTGATACATGAGAGTTGAACAATTCTCCCATATTGTATTTGATATGGATGGCGTACTGATTGATAGTAATCCGTTTAAAATTTCCGTCGCAAAGCGAGTGATGCAGTCGATATTACCTGAAGCGGCGATGGTATTTGCTGAACACTTTCGTAAAAATTTTGGTCAGACCCGAAAAGCGCATTTTACCTGGGCGTATGAGAATGTGTTGGCTCGGCATGGGTTTACTGAAGAGATAGTTGATACTCTTATTGAACAATATGGCAAGCTAATAGCAGAGAATTATGCGAGTTGTGACGTCACTGCTGGCACGCGTTCTTTACTGTCGCAATTACATCGCCCTTGTTATGTTCTGACTGGCTCTGATCAGCATGAAGCCAGAGCGCTGTTGGGCGGACATCAACTGAATACCCAATTTGTCGATATTCTGGGTGGGCCGGTAAATAAGTCAGATAATCTTAAAAATGTCATTCATACCTATGGCATTAATCCGGCTGAATCGGTCTTTATCGGAGATGCCTTACATGATTTTGAAGTCGCCAGTCACTTTGGTTTATCTTTTATTTTAGTTACCCAATATATGCCTTTTGATAATCAAGCCTTGATTGAGAAAGTTATTTCATCAGGCGGCTATGTGATCGATACATTATCTGATTTACTGATTGATAGGCTCAATAAATGAAAATCAACAAGCATACCACTAAATTAAGTTATGGTTTGAACTCACGCGGTCTTATTTTTCCGATTAGCACCCTTGGCGGTATGTCATGTTCACTGCCCCCAAAGGCGCGATCAACCTTTCACCGTCATCATGAAACCGAGGTGTTTTTGATAACCTCCGGTCAAGGTCGTGTTTACGTTGAAGGAGGGGGGACGGAGGATGTCGTGGCAGAAGATATTATTTATATCGATTCGCTTAGTGGCCATACGATTGAAAATATCTCTGAGAATGAAGATCTGCGTTTTACCACCGTGTATTGGGTTGATAATGTCCAGCCATCGCGCACTGATTTACCTAAAGAGACATTGTTAATTTCAACGCCGCCTACGCCAAACGGTGATTTACATCTTGGGCATTTGTCCGGGCCTTATCTTGGCGCAGATATTTATCGGCGTTATCTGTCACTTAATGGTGTGACCGCCCATCACTTGACTGGCCGGGATGACAACCAAACTTATACCAAACGTATTGCCAGCAAAGAACAGCGTTCGCCTGAAGATGTGGCTGATGATTACGCTGATAAAATCTGTAAGACCTGGAGTGACGCCGGTATTGAACTGGATTTTTTCTCCAGCCCACAGACGACGAAAAACTATTATGCTCGTGTTAACAGCATTATTGATCGTCTGTATGAGCGTGGTTTTATTTTTAGCAAGGAAGTGAATGAACTCTATGATGTTAATACGGGGTTCAGTCTTCATGAAGGTTATATCAAAGGAACCTGCCCTCACTGTCACAGCGCTTCAGATGGTAATGCCTGTGAACAGTGCGGCAGACCAAATGATTGCGTTGATCTGATTAACCCCACGGGAACGCTGCCGGAAACGGTCGTAGGTAGCCGGACAATTAAAAAGCTCTATTTCCGGCTATCGGCATTAGCGCACCCGCTCGCGGAACTGACGGCGCAAAGTAATATGTCACCCCGCGCTCGCGCGTTGACGGAAGGAATGCTGGCTGACGGTTTACCCGATATCTGTATTTCCCATCGTTCAGATTGGGGAATTCCTGTTGCTATTGCTGGGTTTGAAGATCAGGTTCTGTATGTGTGGTTTGAAATGGCGGCAGGTTATCTGGCGGCGGATGAAGCATTGCATCCACAGCAACCCTTTTTCAAAAATAAGCAATGTGACATTGTTCATTTTTATGGGTTTGATAATGCTTACTACCACACATTATTATTCCCGGCCATCTACTATGCATTGGATGAAGAATACAATGTACCCGTTAATCATGTGATTAATGAGTTGCTCTATTTACGAGGCGAGAAATTTTCAACCAGCCGTCGCCATCTCATTTGGGCTGCAAAACTATTGGCGAATGTCTCGACCGATTATGTCCGCTGGGGGCTGGCTCGCTCGCGTCCTGAAACCACGAACGAGAATTTCGATCTTGAGCTTTTTATTGATGCGATTAATGATTTTTTCGTTGGTACATTACAACAGCATTTAACGGACAGTTGCCAGCAACTGAATTTACAGTTTAAGGGTGAAATGCCAGAGCCGGGGGCATGGTCAGCGCAGCATACCGCTTTCTATGAACGTATTAAGCAGTTAGCGGCCGGTGTCGAGCATTCCTATCGTGTTGATGCGTTTTCACCGCAAACGGCCACATCCCGGCTTGAGGAAATGGGGCGTTTAACACGTCAATTCTTTCATGCTCAGTTAAAGCATGAAGCGTTACCGGCGTTATATAATTATCGGCGCACGACGTTTGCTCTGAATTTTTGGGCATTAAAGCAATTTGCCAGCCTTGCTCAACCGATTATACCGCAAAGCAGTGAATATATTCTTAAGCTCCTTGGTCAGGATACGGTGAGTTGGAAAAACCGTAACGACTTTATTCATAGCACTCATATAATTCATGAATGGGATGAGCAATTTTTTAAAAACATTCTCAAGGATAAAGATAGTATTGAGCAGATTTGCCAAGTAAATTAAAAATATTTATTTTTTGATTAAATTACTCACCGTAAAAGGAATCTATTATGTCCAATGCTGACTTACGTGTAGTTATTACCGGTGCCGGTCGTGAAATGGGGCGTTCTCTGGCTATTCGTTATGCACAATCTGGCGCGGAAGTATTGCTTTCTGCTCGCGATCTCGATGCGGCCCAAAACGTGTGTAATGAGTTACAGTCATTGGGCTACACGCGTGTTAATGCCTTCCACTGCGATTTATCAGACCCTGCGACGATTCGAGCCTTTGCACAGAGCGTTGAAAATAAGTTTGGTCGTGTGGATGTGTTGATTAATAACGCCAGCCCCTGGCTGGAAGGCAAAGCGCTTGATGCGGCCAGCGATGAAGACATGATCAATGTAATCTTGTCCTGCACTGCGGGTACTGCTTTGATGATTAAACATTTTCTCCCGCTTTTACGACAATCCAGTCGGCCGGACATCGTCAATATCGTTTCTTCTTCTGCTCATCCTCTCACCCATGACTGTGAGGGCCATGCCGCTTTTTATGCGGCGAAAGCCGGGCAGGGTCGTCTGGCCGAAACGCTCTCTTTGCGCCTGCGTGAAGAGGGGATCCGTGTGATTTCCCTCTACCCGCCCAAATTCAATAACAGCGATCCGCTGCTGGACGGCGCTCAGATTTCTCGCACGTCTCAGGATCAACTGACATCAGAGTCATTAATCGATTGCATCCAGTTTGCCGTCAACATGCCAAGAGACTGCTTCATTCGCCGCTTCGATTTCGAATCGGTCTGAACGAGGGGAACAACGGATTTTCTCAGGCATCGTATTTCTTGTAGGGAGAAGCAGCTATGTGCGGAATTGCAGGATGGGCAACGTTCAGCCGTGATTTTCACGCCAGCCGAAGCGAGCTGGAGGCAATGGCGGCAACAATGGCGTTACGGGGGCCTGATGCCTCGGGCTTTTGGATGGATCGCCATGCCGGTATGAGCCATCGCCGTTTGGCCATTGTTGACCTTGAAGGGGGCGTCCAGCCAATGACGGCCAATCTACCCGAAGGGAGTGTTTCGCTTTCTTACGGCGGCGAGGTCTACAACTTCACCGAATTACGCCAGGAGCTGATCCAACTCGGCCAGACATTTTCGACCCAAAGCGACACGGAAGTGGTGCTGAAAGGCTATTTACAGTGGGGGACCGGGGTCAGTGAGAAATTAAATGGCATGTTTGGTTTCGCCATCTGGGATGCGCGGCGTGACGTGTTGCTTCTTGTGCGCGACCGATTTGGCGTAAAACCGCTGTATTACAGCGTTATCGGTCAAGCGATGCTGTTTGGGTCGGAACAGAAAGCCATTCTCGCTCACTCGCAAATGCCAGGCAGACTGACCCGCGATGGCCTCTGTGAGGCGCTGGGGTGGACGAAAACACCGGGGCATGGCACCTGGGATGGGATAAAGGAAGTTAAACCCGGAACGTTTGTACAGTTTGGTCGCTCTGGCGTGCAGGAGGAAACGTACTGGAAACTTCAGTCCCGACCTCATACTGATTCGCAGGAGGACACGATAGCGCATATTCATGCGCTCCTGAGCGATACGGTAAACCGGCAAATGGTTTCAGACGTACCGCTTTGCAGCCTGCTGTCCGGCGGGCTGGACTCCAGCGCCGTCGCCGCCATTGCCAGCCAGCAGCTCGCTGGCACTCGGCAGTTGCAAACCTTTGCCGTGGATTTTGAGGCGCATACGGAACAATTTGTACCCGATGCTTTTCGCACCGATTCCGATGCGCCCTATGCCCGTATGGTGGCGGAGAAAATCGGCTCGTTACACACCAATCTGGTGCTGGGCCACCAGCAGATTGGCAGCGAAGAAACCCGACGGGCGGTGATTGCGGCGCGTGATTTGCCCACCGGGTTTGGCGATGCAGATAATTCAATCTACCTGCTTTTTAAGGCTATCAGAAATGAGGCTACGGTAGCGCTTTCTGGCGAATCAGCTGATGAGGTTTTTGGCGGTTATCGCTGGTTTCATCAGCCGGAAATCATGCAGGGGGAGACGTTCCCTTGGGCGGAACACACGTTTGTGACCAATTTTAATACAGGGTTAGAGGCATTCTCGCCCGATTTGCTCGCGAACTTAGCGCTGCCCGACTATGTTCATTCCCGTTATCAGGAGGCGCTGGCTGAAGTCCCGCGTCTGGAGGGAGAAGCGCGCCAGGAGGCCAGAATGCGCGAGGTGCTTTACCTTCATCTGACCCGCTATATGCGTATTTTGTTGGATAGAAAAGATCGCCTGAGTATGGCGGCAGGGCTGGAAGTCCGAGTGCCGTTTTGCGATCACCGCTTGGTTGAATACGTTTTCAATACGCCGTGGAAAATGAAAACGTTTGACGGACGGGAAAAAAGCCTATTACGGGCGGCAATCGGCGATTTACTGCCGCAGGCCGTTCTGCAACGAAAGAAAGCGCCCTATCCGGCCATACAGAATGCCCACTACAGTGCGGTATTACAGCGTCAGGCGGCGGAACTGGTTGCCAACACCCATCACGCCGCCCGAGATTTACTCAATATTGATTGGCTAAATAAAGCATTACATATTGATCCTACCGCCATGAGCCGCGAAGTCCGTCACGGCTTAGAGCGCGCGCTAGATTTCGCCACCTGGATAGACCTGCGTAAGCCATTACTGAACGTGTAAATTTTCACTCAATTTGATGCAGAGGGATTCGTATTATATGGCTTATTTATTAAAAATGAGTGTTGAAAATAGCTCAAGAATATATCTAAGAACAACAGATGATGAAATTATAGCTGAAGAGCTTCGGCCTTATAATGTCCTTTTCTTTCATGAAGAAGATATTTTGGTGGCCGATAAAGCATCATCGCCATGTTGTACGCTGGCGGAGCGGATTAAACAGCGTATTCCTGAGTTAAATACGTATTTTGTTGAATCGTCAGCGGTGCAGGTAAATGCGAATGATCCCACTGCATTATCTCTTGCCGCCCAGAGCCGTGCTCAGTATTACCAGGAACATACGCACGATGAAAATGAAGCCTGGTTTTTTCAGCACGGGCAGGCTGCATTTTACTTACGCCTTCGGGAATATGTCTATATGCCATCATATGCACTGCGGGTGATTTTATCTGTGTTCCGGGAAAAACCCGGCATTGGTTTGATGCGGGGGCTATCCCCGCTTTTAGCGGGCTGCGCTTTTATTTAACAATGAATGCCCCTGTTATTTCTGGGGATGACATTGCCCTCAGGTATCCTCAAATAGAGCATTTGTATTCACTTATTACTTTGGAAACGGTCTTATGAAGTGGGAAAAATACGCAGTATTATTAAATAATCATCAGGTAAGAAATATTATCCTGCTGGGGTTATTTGCCAAAATACCTGTCGTGGCGATCCCTGCTGCATTGACATTATTAGTTGTGGTAGGTTTGGATGCCGGGTTTACCTGGGCTGGCATTATTAATGCAGCCTGGATGGCGGGTGCGGCTATTGGCTCTCCGTGGCAAGGGCGCTATATGGGGAAATATGGCGTCAGGAAACTGTTGCGCTTTATTTTTGTTATTCAACTCATCTTCTGGTCTTCCGCCGCTTTTTTACCTCTGCCGCTGCTGGTCGTGATGGCTTTTTTCGGTGGGATTTTCTGTTTTGCTGCGTTTACGATTGGCCGAATGGCGATTGCGGAGCTGTCCGAGCCTGAAAATCGGCATCGCGCTTTTGCCCTTGATGCCATGACCACAGAGTTAGCTTATATGAGCGGCCCTCCGTTGGCCGTTGTGATTAGCGCCAGCCTGTCGCCTCAGGCTGCGGTGATCGCGTGCGGCGCGATTATTCTGGCGCTGATTATTTACTATTCTTTCGCCAATCCCCGTATGTCTGCTCAGGAAAAAAAACAGGCACCGGATCAGCGCATCGACTGGCGTTCTTTGTTAAAAAGCCGATTAAGCACGTCTTTGCTATTAACCGTGATGGCGACATTTGTGATTGCCAGTTATGAGGTTGTCGGACTGGCGGCATTAAAACATTTCGGGCATATCACCTGGGCTACCGGGTTTTATATCGCCTGCGGCGTCGCTTCATTGGTTGGCGGAATACTGTATGGCGGTTTTGATAAACCGCCTGAGACGATTTTAATTTGCGCGCTGTTAGCACTTGCCACCGGCATGATCGGCTTTTCTCAAAATGCGTTTGCTGTTTGCGTGCTGATTATTCCAGCCGCGCTGATGTGCTCCCCGGTTTTCTCGGCGACAGCCAATGATATTAGCCGCTATAGCGCACCACATCAGCGTGGACTGGCAATGGGCACTTATGGCTCTGCGCTCACGATTGGCAACGCCATTGGCTTTCCGTTGTCAGGCGTGATGGTTGACACACTTGGCTTCAATGTCGCCTTTTTCTTGGTCGGCGGTCTGGCATTGGTGATGACCGCTATCGCGTTTGGCATCAATGCGCTGCTTATCTCTGCCCCGGCTAGCGTCGCCTCGGAATAATGGGCTGGCCGCAATCAGGACTGAATCGGGAGTAATAACGTGACCATTATCGAACCCAATGACAGCCGATATCTGAGTTATATCACCGGTATGAACCAGCGCTGGCGCGCTTGCCCGGCGAAAATCGTCTTGCCGGGCAATACGCAGGAAACCGTGCAGTGCATCGACAAGGCGGTGGAGCAGGGGCTGCGTATCAGTGTGCGAGCGGGGGGCTACGGTTATCAGGATTTCGCCTGTCATGCCGATGTCGATATTCTTATCGATGTCTCTGATCTGGATGAGATCGCTTTTGATCCTGATATGGGGGCGATTGCCGTTGGAGCCGGTGCCACGCTATCCAGAACCTATGAAGTGCTTTACCGCCGCTGGAATGTGACCCTGCCTGGAGGCCCGGCCAGTCACGCAGGAATGGGCGGTCATGTTTGCGGCGGCGGCTTTGGCTTACTCTCCCGCCGTCATGGTTTAACCGTCGATCATCTTTACGCCATCGAAGTTGTTACCGTCGATAGCTCGGGTAAGGCGCATGCCCTGATTGCCCGGCGCGATCGGGATTGCCCAAATCACGATTTATGGTGGGCACATGCTGGCGGCGGCGGCGGGCAACTGGGGATTGTGACGAAATTCTGGTTTCGCTCGCCAACCGCTCAGGGGAACGATCCGGCAAAAATGCTGCCTGGCCCGCCTGCGGAAGTCTATTTGAGTGTAAAAGTGATTCCGTGGGAAAGCCTCGGGAAAAGGGATTTCTCACGCCTGATGCGTAATTACGGCGCGTGGTATATGAAACACCAGCGCGCTGACAGCCCCGAATCCTCGCTGGCTGGTTATCTTGTCATGTATCAAAAAGCGCAGGGGGTTGTCGCACTATTGACACAGATGGATGCGTCAGTCGCGAATGCTGAGGCTATTTTAGCGCAATATCATCGTGATATTTTCGAAGGTATTGAAGGTGTTACGGGTTTTTCCGCACTTTCACACCTGGAAGCGCCACGCAGATTGCCATGGCTAAAATCGTTACGGCTACTGGGCAGCAATAGCCCGTCGCTATCGGATCCCACATTGCGCGGCGCGTATAAGTCCGCGTATATGAGGCAAAATTTTCCCGAGCAGCAGACCGAAACGTTATATCGCTATCTGACGACGGACAGTTTTACGAATAAAAATGCGATGGTGATGGTTTTACCCTATGGCGGTGCGGTGAATGAGGTTGCGCCGGACGCAACGGCCGTCTCACAACGTGACTCGGTGATGAAAGTCCTGTATCAGAGTCTTTGGGCCGATGAAAAAGATGATCGGCAGAATCTTGACTGGATTCGCCAAATTTACCACAGCACCTATGCCGATACCGGCGGTGTTCCGGTAAGTAATCACATCACCGATGGATGCTTTATTAATTATCCTGACGCCGATCTGAATGATCTGGCATTAAACACTTCCGGTGTGACGTGGGCTGAACTTTATTTCAAGGATAATTATCCACGACTACAGGAAATTAAAGCAAAAAGAGATCCTTTAAATATATTCCGGCACCGTCAATCGGTTGAGCCAGCCAAAATTTGAACGGTTAATCGCTGTCATAAAATATTACCGGCAGGATCAATAATGCAATTAAGAGTCTGTATTGCAGGCCCGTTAACGGGCCCACGCGCTTGCTATGGCGAACTGATACGTAAGGCAATGGCGGATGTTTTACCCAAAGAGGGGTTGTCTATTCATTTCTTTGACGATAAAGCCGATCCGCATACCGTTAAACGTCATCTTGAGCAGATTATAGCGCACAGTGATGTAGTTATTGGCCATTTCAACAGTGATTGCGCACAGGCGGCGATACCCGCCTACCGCGCAGCGGGAATTCCCTTATTGTTACCCGCATCAACCGCCGCGCATTTGGGGGATGGTGAGTCGGTATTTCAGCTTTGTGCTACTGACGTGGAGCAGGTCAGCGAGCTGAAAGCGATTGCCGATAGCCACTTTCCTCATTCAACGCGCTATTACTGGGCGGATGGCTCGAATTACAGCCGCCGGTTACTGAATTTACTGCAACAGCAGTATGAATATGCAATACCGGAGATTGATGCCAGTAATGATGATGGTGAAGGCGGCGTGACATTTTATCTGGGGGCGCATTTTTCCATTCTGGAACGTATGCGTCATGAAGGGGCATCATGGCGTGGCGCAGCTATCTGCTGTGATGATTGCGATATTACAGAATTTACACAATGTGCCCGTCCAGGCGTTTGGGTATGTTCTTCAATGCCAGGATATAGCGATTTACTTAAGCGCAGTGTGAATATGGCCTGGAAGGTCATGTGCCTGAAACATAATACCTGGGCGGATTATTTTGATGAACGAGGCCGTTATCTGCCAGCGGGCTGGAAGGGATATTGTATTAAATAAATACCGTAATAAATCCATTCTTATTTACGAGAAACGTAATAAACAGTGAGATGATTAATATGGAAAATAAAGGTATCGTCATTATCGTTGATGCGTATTCGCCAACACGCCGTTTAGCACCTGAATTTATTAAGCATGGCTATCGCTGCGCACGCGTGCAGAGCACACCTGATATCCCTGATATTTATAAAGGTTCATTCAGTCTTGATGATTATTGTGAAAATATTATTCACCAGGGCGATTTATCACTTACGCTCCAGCGCGTTGCTAATCTTAACCCTGTCGCCATTATTGCTGGTGGTGAAATCGGCGTCGAATTGGCTGACATATTAAGCGAGCGTTTGGGGCTTGCGTCAAACGGAACTCAATTGAGTGTGGCACGGCGTCATAAATACACCATGATAGAGCGTCTGCGCAGCGTGGGTCTTCGCGCCACGCGGCAATATCTTCCGGCAAATGGTGAGGCACTACGGGAATGGCATACCAAGACCGGGGGGCGGATTGTGGTAAAACCAGCCCGTAGCGCAGCCGGTGAAGGGGTACACTTCTGTGATACGCCCGATGAGTCATACGCAGCTCTGCAAGCGATTGTCGGGAAAAAGAATATCTTTTCGGAAATCAATCAGGAGGTGGTGGCACAAGAGTATCTTTCGGGTACGGAATATGTGGTCAATACCGTATCTTGTGAAGGGAAACACCGTGTAACCGACATTTGGAAAACGACCCGTATCAGCGCGAATGCCTTTTTGGACATGGGGGATTCCATTCAGATTATGCCACGCGAGGGGCAGATTCAGGATATTTTAGTTTCCTATGCACTACAGGTGCTTGACGCGATGAATATTCAGTATGGGCCAGGGCATATGGAAATAAAAATGTGTCATGATGGCCCTTGTCTGGTTGAAATCGGCGCGCGAATCGCGGGAGGCGATATGCCTTATTATGCCGAGCTTGCCACGGGTCAATCACAAATAAACTGGACTCGATTGGCTTATACCGAACCGCAAAAATTCCATGAAATGTGTGATGTTCCTTATCCTCTTCATCACTATTTTGCCTCGGTCGCAATGATAAGTCCTTTTGATGGGGTGCTTGAGTCTTATCCTTATAAAGATCAGATAAACCAACTGGAAAGTTTGTTGGAGATCCGCGAATACGTGAAACCCGGTGAGAAAATTAGCAAAACCATCGACGATACAACCTACCCGATGCTGGTGCTGTTAAAACATCGTGCTGAAGAGGTCGTTTTACGTGATTGGGGAACGCTACGTTATTTGGACGGACATGCGTTTTACCACGTTTATTAAAATATTTGTGACAACCTTTTAGCGCACCAGACGTGATATATACCCCAAATAATTCGGGTTGCAGGAATGCAGCCAACACACTTGCAACGTAAGGTATGACGGGTATAGCAATGAAGAAGGAAGCATAAAATGCAGGATGATGTTATTTATATATGGCATAGAGTTCCCTTTTATTGTGTTCGCTATGATGAAATACTTAATCATACCGATAACCATATTATCTATATTGGAACAAAGCGTGCCCTTTCTGATATTCCTGATGAACTGAACTGTGAGAAATGGATATGGCAAGAGCAAGACGGTGTGGATATTCTGATTGACATGATGAGAACAAAAACACCCTCACCACGAAACTTTATTGCTTTATCTGAATATCAAATTGATATTGCTGCACATATTCGAGATTATTTCAGCATTCCAGGGCCAAGCGCTGCCGAGGTTGAGCTCTTTAGGAACAAACTGTTGATGAAAGCGGCAGTGGCGGCAGCGGGGCTGGCGACACCTACATGCCATGCGCTGGATGCCGTTTTAGATAATCCGACCATTCTTGATGAATTCAAATCGACCCAGGTCGTACTTAAGCCGCTGGATGGGGCATCCAGTGAGAATGTGCAAATTTATCCCTCTCATCATGCATTACGCCTGGCGTTGAATAACCACAGCACTTATATCGATGATATTGATAGGCGACAGAATACCGCCCGGTATCAAGTGGAAGAATTTATTGAAGGGGATATCTGGCATATTGATGGCTATGTCCGTTCTGGTGAAATTGAGCTCTGTGTGAGCAGCCGTTATATCGGTAATTGCCTGAGTTTTGCCCAGGGAAGTCCCCTCGGTTCTTTACAGTGCGAGCTACCTGCGACGCTGTTAACGTTCTCCCGTCAGGTGATTGCAGCCGTGGGTATCAAACAGGGTTGTTTTCATCTGGAGGTCTTTCAACATGCCTCGGGCTGGGTTTTTCTGGAAATAGGGCATCGGGCGGGTGGGGCTAGCGTAGTGCGTGCATTTGAGTTACGGACGGGCGTCAATCTGCACCAGGTACATCTGAGCGCACAATTAGGTTGGGTGCCGGATGTCATTAAAAACACACCGGAAAAAGAATATTACTTCGGCTGGTTTGTCTTTCCCGGCCACCATTTACCCGAAGGCTATGCCTGTATTAACGGTGCCAGCGCGTTCAGCGCGTCCCCATGGGTTTATGAATGGCACCCACTGCCAGCTCAAGTAAAAATGAGCACGACACTGACTTATCTGGAGAACGTCGCGCCATTGGCAGGCATGTTGTGCGCAACATCATTTCAGGATGCTCACAATTTCGTGCTTGATATGTTTAGTCATATATCCATTACGAGTATCACGGATGCAGAATACGCGATGAGTTAATGGTGAAACACGTTTATTGGCGTGAGATAACGGGATAGGGTGGCGGATATTTATTTTCTGCCACTGAAAATGATGTTCAGGATGAATACAGGCAAGCTAATCTTGTTACCATCCTGGTCTGTTTGGTTAGTCAAAGGGATATTCGATGATTAATATTCGTAAAGCCGAAGCAAGCGATTATGACGCGTGGTTAACGCTCTGGAAAGGGTATCTGCATTTTTACGGTTCCGAGCTGGCAGATGCGATTACCTTATCGACATGGCAGCGAACGCTTTCGCCAGACTCTGGATTAATATGCCGGGTAGCCGAAAAAAATAAACACATTGTTGGGTTTGCAATATGCGTTTTACATGAGGGCACATGGTCTACTCAGCCAATTTGTTATCTCGAAGATCTGTTTGTTGACATTAAGGCCCGCAGATCGGGAATAGGAAAAACGCTGATAGACGCTATTTGTGATGAAGCTCGAGAAAAGGGGTGGTCAAAAGTATATTGGCATACCAGAGAGGATAATCCAGCCCGATTATTATATGACAAGTTGGCCACACGCGATGATTTTGTCCGCTATAGCATAAAAATATAGAGCCTAAATAAGTCGAGTTGCAGGAAAGCCAACGCACCTGCAACTTGACGTATGACGGATATATCACGGGCAGTCAGTATTAAACCCTCTCACCATCAGCCCTCGCTTGAGTCAGTGAAATCCCGCCAACAGTATTGCACTCCGCCTTGCCCTGCCGAGCCAATGCGCATTGCGTTGCAACTTGCATCCTGAGGTAGGCTGCCGCTTGCCACTGGCCGGGTTTGACGGTTATTTGACCTTGTCATGTATAAGGGCTCTGTTTTTCTTAGTGAGAATGCTCACAAGGTCATGGGCGTTTGCCTAATTTTCCATATCATAATTTCATCATATGGGAGAAATTGCCTAATGACTAAATGATATACAGCCATAATAATCTAAATAAAACGCAATTTCCTTTTAATTAATACATGGTTTCTTTTCTTGGGTATTTTGTCTTTGTCGTCTGACGGCAAAGAAATATATCGGTTTTTCGCTTGATACATAATTTTCGCCATATATACCCAAAATAATTCGAGTTGCAGGAAGGCGGCAACCGAGTGAATCCCCAGGAGCTTACTCAGGTAAGTGACTGGGGTGAGCGAGGGCAGCCAACGCACCTGCAACTTGAAGTATGACGGGTATATCAGATGCATTTTTCGATACACACAGTTTATTGCTGCACGTTTTGTAAATGGGTCAACTATTCAGGCAGGTAATCAACGTGAAAATTGAATCAATCGACGTCACCGTCTTCACTTATCCCACTCGCCGCGTTTCCGACAGCGCCGGGCACTCCCATCCGGGCGATGAGCATCAGGCCAGCATGGCGCTGCTGACGGTCAGTACCGATGACGGGCACAAAGGCTATGCGTTTGCGCCGCCGGAAGTGGTTCGCCCGTATGTGGTGAACAGTTTTTTCCGCAAGGTGCTGATTGGGCAGAACCCGTTTGATCGTGAACGCCTGTGGCAGGATCTGGTGCACTGGCAGCGCGGCAGCGCCAGCCAGTTGACCGACCGGGCGCTGGCCATCATCGAGCAGGCATTGTGGGATCTGGCCGGGCGGGCGCTGAACGTGCCGGTGTATAAGCTGCTGGGCGGCTACCGCGACAAAGTGCTGGCCTATGGCAGCACCATGTGCGGCGACGAGCTGAAGGGCGGCCTGTCAACGCCGGAGGAGTACGGCCAGTTCGCCGAAAAACTGGTGCAGCGCGGTTACAAGGCCATCAAGCTGCACACCTGGATGCCGCCGGTGTCGTTCGCGCCGAGCCCGCAAATGGACGTGAAAGCCTGTGCGGCGGTGCGCGAGGCGGTGGGGCCGGATATCAGCCTGATGCTGGACGGCTACCACTGGTACAGCCGCAGCGAGGCACTGTACATCGGCCGTGAACTGCAAAAACTGAACTTCAGCTGGTTCGAAGAGCCGATGGAAGAGCAGAGCATGGCCTCTTACAGCTGGCTGAACAAGAATCTGGATATCGATGTCATCGGGCCGGAAAGTCTGGGCGGGAAATACTTCAGCCGTGCCGACTGGGTGAAGGAAGGGGCCTGCGACATTCTGCGTGCCGGGGTGCAGGGCGTGGGCGGCATTTCACCGTGCCTGAAGGTGGCGCATCTGGCGGAAGCCTTCGGTATGGATTGCGAAATCCACGGCAACGGCGCGCCCAATCTGGCGGTGGTGGGAGCGATTAAAAACTGCCGCTGGTACGAGCGCGGCCTGCTGCATCCGTTCCTCAACTACGATGAGCCCGCCGCTTATCTGAATGCGCTGGTAGACCCGATGGACGAAGACGGTTTTGTACACCTGTCGCAGCGGCCCGGTCTGGGCGAGGACATCAATTTTGACTGGATTGAGGCGCACACATTGAGCCAGGCCTAGCGCAGTCATCCGTACGGTCATTTTTATTAAAAAAAACAAGATGTTGTCGTCTTCCATACTGCCACACCTGGAGAAGCACAATGAAAGCGCGAGCAATACTTCGTACCCTGTTACTGAGCACGCTGTGTATGGCCGCCACACCGGCGGTTCTGTCTGCTAAAACGCCTGACGATCAATTGATTGTCGGCATGAATATGAACAACATGCTGTCGCTCGACCCCGCCGCGATGACCGGCAATGAAGTGGTCGGCGTCGTGGTGAATCTCTACGACTCGCTGGTCGAGCTAGACCCCGACAACCTGAGCCACGTGTTGCCCGCGCTGGCGAAAAGCTGGAGCGTGAGCGACGACGGCAACGTCATCACTTTCAATCTGGTGGATAACGCGAAATTCCATTCCGGCAACCCGGTGACGGCTGAGGATTTTGTCTGGTCGATGAGCCGGTTGCTGCACCTGAATATGGCGCAGGCGACCACCTGGAAATCCTACGGCTTTACGCCGGATAACGTCGCGAAGATGATCCGCGCCAAAGATGCCCATACGGTCGAGATAGAACTGCCCAAACCCAACGATGCCAAACTGATCATTTATTCACTGGCGACGCTCGGCAGCGGCTCGGTATTGGATCGCAAAACCGTGCTGCAACACGAGAAAAACGGCGACTGGGGCAATGGCTGGCTGACCACCAATGAAGCCGGTTCCGGCCCCTTCAAGCTGGATGTATGGCAGGCAAAAGATGTGCTGCGTATCAGCCGCGCCAACGGCTACTGGCAGGGCGACGCCAAAATGAAGCGCGTCATTTTCCGGCATATGACCGAATCGCAGGCGCTGCGGTTGATGATAGAGAAAGGCGACATCGATGTGGCGACCGGCATGTCGGTGCCGGATATCAACGCGCTGAAGCAGGATAAAGAGGTCGTGGTGAAAGAAGTGACCAAAGGCACGTTGTATTACGTGTCGATGAGCCTGAAGAACACGTATTTCGCCAACCCGAAAGTGCGCGAAGCGGTACGCTATCTGATCGACTACGATGGCATCAACAACACCGTGATGACCGGCTATGGTTTCTACCATCAGCGCCCGATCCAAAAAGGGATGGACGCCACGCTGCCCGATCCGGGGTACAAGCTGGACGTGGCGCGGGCGAAGACCTTGCTGGCGCAAGCGGGCTACCCCAACGGCTTTGAGACGACGCTGCGCGTGTTGTCCGATCAACCTTTCCTCAATCTTGCCACTTCAGTGCAATCGACACTGGCGCAAGCTGGCATCAAAGTTCAGATCCTCTCCGGCACCGGTAATCAGGTCTATGGTGCGATGCGCGATCGCAAGTTCGACATGCTGGTCGGGCGCGGCGGCGGCGGGGTTGACCCTCATCCGCATTCCAGCTTGCGCTCCGTGGTGTACAACCCCGACAACAGCGATGAAGCCAAGTTGACCAATTTTCAGGGCTGGCGCACCTCGTTTTATGACAAGCAGCTGAACGAGGTTATCGATCAGGCGTTGCTGGAAAAGGACCCGCAAAAGCAGAAGCAGATGTATATCGACGTTCAGAACCGTTATGAGGCGTTGTATCCGGCCATTATTCCGGTTTCTCAGATGATCGACTCGGTGGTGTTGCGCAAGGACGTGGTGAAGTATGTGCCGCATCCGTCTTCCACCACCCATCTGCGCGACGTGTACAAGCAACGCTAATAGGCGACAGCAACGCGCCAACGTGAAATCACCGGTCAGCGGCAGCCTGATGTCTGTTGCTGACCGGGAACGAGGGAGAAAGAACATGGTTTTCTCTGATCGAATCAAACCGGGTGAGTGGCTGAGGCCGGGAGGGATGTTGCGCCGGTTGGCGAAACGTCTATTCCAGGTCGCGGTCACGCTGTTTGGTTTATTGATCCTGACGTTTATTATCGGCCGCGTCATGCCTATCGATCCGGTGCTGGCGATCGTCGGGCAGGATGCCGATCAAAGCACCTACCAACAGGTTTATCAGCAACTGGGGCTGGATAAGCCGCTGTATGTTCAGTTCTGGATTTACTTCAACGCGCTATTGCACGGCGATCTCGGCAATGCCTTGCTGACTGGCCGCCCGGTCATTGACGACATTATCCGCGTTTTCCCCGCCACCGTTGAGCTGGCGACGATGGCGATTATCGTCGGTGCCGGGCTGGGCGTGCCGCTGGGCGTGCTGGCGGCGGCAAGGCGCGGTAAATGGGCGGATTACGTGGTGCGTTTCATCAGCCTGGCCGGTTATTCCACCCCGATCTTTTGGGTGGGGATGATGGGGCTGCTGGTGTTCTATGCCTGGTTGAACTGGGTCGGCGGCGCCGGGCGGGTCGATATGGCTTACGACGGGTTGGTGGAAAACCGTACCGGCCTGCTGCTGGTCGATTCGCTGCTGGATGGCAACTGGGAGGTGTTCCGCAGCGCGCTCAATCATCTGGTGCTGCCCGCCACGCTGCTGGGGTTTCACTCGCTGGCGTACATCAGCCGTATGACGCGCAGTTTCATGCTGGCGCAGTTGTCGCAGGAATACATCATCACCGCGCGGGTGAAGGGATTGTCGGAATTTCGCGTGGTGTGGGCACATGCGTTCCGTAACATTCTGGTGCAGTTGCTGACGGTGGTGGCGCTGGCTTACGGGTCGCTGCTGGAGGGCGCGGTATTGATAGAAACGGTGTTCTCGTGGCCGGGTTTTGGCTCTTATCTCACCGGCAGCCTGCTGCTGGGCGACATGAACGCGGTGATGGGTTGTGTCCTGCTGGTCGGGTTGATTTTCGTCAGCCTGAATCTGCTGTCGGACATGTTGTATCAGGTCTTTGATCCGAGGACGAGAGTATGACGATTTCCTCTGAGCCGGTATTGCGCGCGCAGCCGCAGAAACGTACCGGCAGCCAGAAGCTGCGCGGGGCGCGTCTATTCAGCTTTTTACTGCTGATGATGCGCAACCCGTTGACGGCGATAGGTTTGGCCATTGTATTGCTGTTGCTGCTGATGGCGGTGTTTTCACCGCTTATCGCCACCCACGACCCGCTGGCGCAGGATCTGACCAATGCGTTGCAGGCACCGAGCGCCAGCCATTGGTTTGGCACCGATGAATTTGGCCGCGATGTGTTCAGCCGTCTGGTATACGGTTCTCGTATCACGCTGTATATCGTGGCGCTGGTGTCCGTCACCGTCGGGCCCATCGGGTTGTTGCTGGGCGTGGTCGCGGGGTATTACGGCGGCGTGGTCGATACCATTTTGATGCGCATCACCGATATCTTCATCTCATTTCCCAGTCTGGTGCTGGCACTGGCGTTTGTGGCGGCGCTCGGCCCAGGGCTGGAGCATGTGGTGATTGCCATTACGCTCACCGCCTGGCCGCCGATCGCACGGCTGGCGCGGGCGGAGACCTTGTCGCTACGTCAGGCTGATTTTGTCTCGGCGGTAAAACTACAGGGCGCGTCTTCGCTGCGTATTCTGCTGCATCACATTGTGCCGCTGTGCCTGCCGTCGGTGATTATTCGTATCACCATGAACATGGCTGGCATCATTCTGACGGCCGCTGGCCTGGGCTTTCTCGGGCTGGGTGCCCAGCCGCCCGACCCGGAATGGGGGGCGATGATTTCGGCAGGCCGCCGCTACATGATGGAGTGCTGGTGGCTGGTGACGATCCCGGGGCTGGCGATTTTAATCAACAGTCTGGCGTTCAATTTCCTAGGAGATGGCTTACGTGACATCCTCGATCCCAGAACTGAATAATGTGAATGTGACTCACCGCAAGGCGCAAGCCGGTTCGCTGCTGGAGGTAGATAATCTGCGGGTGAGTTTCGTCAATGGCCGGGCGGTGACGGATGCCGTGCGCGGTGTGTCTTTCTCGCTGGGGTGTGAAAAGCTGGCGATTGTGGGGGAATCCGGCTCCGGCAAATCCACCGTTGGGCGCGCCTTATTACAGTTACATCCGCGTAGCGCCCGCATTACCGCCGACCGCCTGAACTTTAACGGTATCGACCTGCTGGCAGCGGACGAAGCGCGCATGCGCCAGATTCGTGGTAAACGCATCTCCATGATCATGCAGGATCCCAAGTATTCGCTGAACCCGGTGGTGTGCGTCGGCGATCAGATAGCCGAAGCCTATCTCGCTCACCACCGTGTCTCATGGCGGGCGGCGAAGGAAAAGGTACTGGCGATGCTGGATGTAGTGCGCATTCGCCAGCCGGAGCGGGTGTATGGCTTGTATCCGCATGAGATTTCCGGCGGGCAGGGGCAGCGCATCATGATTGCCATGATGCTGATTACCGAACCGGAGGTGGTGATTGCCGACGAACCGACCTCGGCGCTGGATGTGTCCGTGCGCCTGCAAGTGCTGGCGATGCTGGATGATTTGGTCAGTGAGCGCGGGCTGGGGCTGATTTTTATCAGCCACGATATCAATCTGGTGCGCAGCTTCTGCGATCGGGTGCTGGTGATGTACGCCGGTCGGGTAGTGGAGTCGATAGCCGCCGCCGATCTGGAGCAGGCGCAACACCCTTATACCCGTGGTTTGCTCAATGCCCTGCCGGATATCGATAATCCTCGGCCACGTTTACCGGTCATGAACCGTGATCCCGCCTGGCTCAACCCTTAAGGAGCACCTATGACGACTGAGGCAAAACCCACGCCGCGAGCGATGATTGAGGTGCGTAACCTGAACCTGACGTTTGGTGAGGGAAGCGCGCAAAATCAGGTGTTGTACGATGTGAATCTCACCGTTAACGACGGGGAGATTTTTGGGCTGGTCGGCGAGTCAGGCTCTGGCAAAACCACGGTACTGAAATGTCTGGCCGGGCTGTTTAACCACTGGCAAGGCCAGCTTAAGATTGATGACCAACCGCTGGCGCACCGTATTGAGCAGGCGCGCTGTCGCCGGGTGCAAATGGTATTTCAAGACCCTTATGGTTCGCTGCACCCGCGCCATACCGTCGAGACGATTCTGGCGGAACCGCTGTTAATCCACCGTATCGCCGATCGCGATGATCGCATCGATACGTTATTAGCAAAGGTTGGGTTGGGGCCGCAGTTCCGCCGCCGTTATCCTCACCAGCTTTCCGGCGGGCAGCGTCAGCGCGTGGCGATCGCCAGAGCGTTGATTCTTGAACCTCGCGTACTGCTGCTCGACGAGCCGACCTCGGCGCTGGATGTCTCCGTGCAGGCGGAGATTCTGAATCTGCTGGCGGAGTTGCAGCAGCAGGACAAGCTGACTTACCTGATGGTAACGCATGACCTGGGAGTGATAGCGCATCTGTGCCACAACGTGGCGGTAATGCAATACGGCCGCATTCTGGAAACGCTCGCTACCCGCGACCTGGCGCGCGATACCCCCAAAAACGCCTACACCTCAATGCTGGTCGATGCCAGCCGACAATACAGCCGGGAACTGGCGGTGCGATCGGAGCAGATGTAAACCGGAAACGCTAGCGAGTGCCGAACACGGGAGGGCGATGCTCTCCCGTTTCTTTTGTGCCTGTTGAGGTTATCCCGCAACTTGAATGATGTCGCGTCAGCCGCGAGAAAAACGTGATACCGACAGCCTGATATTTTTGCTCTATAACCTAATCAGTCTCTCGTTCCTGGGCGTAAACATGCGGCTCATCATGTCGGTGTTTTATCGTGAAAACGCTAAGGAGGGTTGCTGACACCGTATTTCATGGTCAGAGTATTTGCGCCTTGGGCGGGTTTGATGCCCATATCGCTTAACGGCTTGGCTTTTCTTGCCATGGGAAGTAAGTCTCCGTGCGTTTAGGCCCAACGAAAAAATAGCGCTTTTCGCTGGGCCTAACAAAATGCCTGAAAGGTTCGGATTGAATGAGTCGAGATCGGACGTCGCGGTACAAATCGAGGGCACAAAAAAGCCCGCAAGGCTTGCGCCGTGCGGGCTTTCAGGACTTCATCGGATGACTCTGGTAATCACCGGCTGGGGGAGTCTGAATTGGTAATGTAACTTGTTGTTAAATGGATTGTAATCTTCAGTTCAATTTTCATTTTGGTCCCATTGTTGGTCCTAAAAGAAAATGTCAGTTTTTTTCGGGGGAGGTTACAGCGGGAGTCTCTTCGTCTATGAGTTTAGCATTTTGCTTTCCTTCAGTCTGCTCTGTATTTAAGCGTTTATTTCACATTAGTTTTTAGCAAGCCGGTAGAGCGCCTTGCTCGCAGAATATCCACTACGGAAATATACGGGGTTTGTTCTTGCCACGAAAATCCCTTTCGGTCGATACGGACAAGCCCGTATTTTTCGACAAGAAAGTTCACCGCATCGCTGAGCGATACTCCAGCATTAATATGTTCCTGAATAACTGTTTTATCACTAAACGGCGTGTCGTTTAGCGTCAGGCCATAGTGTTGTTCCAGCAGGCGTGTCAGTAACATTTGCCAGACAGACACGGGCGACAGACAGGGCTTCGCCGCCCGCGAAATTGTAGCAGGTAGATTTTTCATGTTTGCTCTCGTGAAATTTGTTAGCGTTGAGTGGGATAAATGGCGATGTATACGTAGCCGCAACTACCAAGGGTATCGGCTTCGCAGGTAAAACCGTTGTGGTACAGGGTGACGCAATGGGCATGGTGAGGGTTCATTTCACCAGAGGTGAGCATCGAGTCCATCTGGCTGATAAAATGCGGAAATGCCACATCCAGCTTAAGACATTCGGCATCACTAAACTTACCGGTGATACTGGCCCGGTCAGCCAGATAGTGCAGCCGGTTGCCCTCCTGCACCAGACGTGCTCCCAGGCGCGGCGTGATATCCCGCTGCAGGCCCCATGTGGTGTTGCTCATTTATAACCTCTTTATTGTCAGTTCAGGGTGATACTCATCAGACAGGCATAAGGGCCGTTGCGGTCCTGGCGGCGTTCGGCGTATACCGCCAGCACGCCGGGAATGTCAGGAACTACCTTACCGGTGTAATGACAGACACTGCCGTGCCACTGGTATCTGCCGGTGCAGTATCGAAAAATGCGGGAGGCCGGATACTGACGGTAAATCGTCATTGCCCGGCGTTTACTGATAATTTTCATGTCATACCTCAAAGCAGACCGTGTTCAGCGAACGACAATATCTGCGTGCCACCGACGATAAGGTGGTCATGCACACGGATATCAACGAGCTGAAGCGCCTGCACCAGACGCTGCGTGATGGTCTTATCTGCCTGGCTGGGCGTGGTGTCGCCGGAGGGATGGTTATGTGCCAGTATCACTGCGGCCGCATTGAAGTACAGGGCGCGTTTGACCACCTCACGGGGATGCACCTCGGTGCTGCTAATGGAACCGGCAAACAGGGTTTCGTGGGCAATCAACTGGTTCTGCTGGTTCAGATACAGCACCATAAATTCTTCACGCTCCAGCCCCGCCATTTTCAGCTTCAGCCAGTCACGGGCAGCCTGAGTGGAGGTGAATGCCACAACTGTTTCTCGCAGGTGTCGGTCAAGCAGCGTTAAAGCGCGTTTTACCGTGCGTTGTGCGGCCAATGGAAGTGCCGTAGCCTGTGGGATAAGTGACTGTTCCATCATGAATATCCTTAATCAATAATGCGCAAAATGGCGTGGGATTCAGGGTGCTGCAGGGCGTAATCCCGCAGTCGGTAATAGTGCTCCGTCATGGCATCGCATTCGGTACGACAGGCGTGATGGCTGTATTCAATCAGGCAGATAGCAATACCTGCGGCTTCTGCGCTCATTTGCGAACTATTACCGTTCATGCTGTTGAAAAGATGCCATTTATCGTCACTGTCAGCATCAGGAGCCATAAACGCGCCGCCATTGCTGAGCGTGTAAAAGGACCAGATACCACCGCTGTACTCATCACAGAAGCGGTCCATCCAGGCGAAAATACGGGGTTCCAGCGTTATCCACTGCGTGATAGCACCAAAGTGCAGCGGCCAGAAATCGAGACGCTGCTCGTCAGGTACTGGTGATGCAGTAAGGTCAAATTGAGGTTCATTAGCGGACATCAATTCGCATTGCGTTTGTGTCGTCATGGATATTCTCCGTCAATAAAAACGCCAGCGACGATGGCTGGCGTATAGGAAATAAAGGACATGCAGGGATGATGAATGGGTGTAGTCAGGGGGAGGATGCTTTGAGTATGCCTGACTTGCGGATATAACGATTAAGTCCTTCACCGGCATCAGGTTCAAAGCACCACGTCCGCCAGACCATCCGGCCTTCAGAGTCACGAACCACCAGGCGGAAGTGACTGTGCCGGGCATCTTCAATGGCGATGTTTTGATACCGGCAGGTAATAGCGTCGGCCTGCTGTCGGGTGAAAGGTCCCGGTGGCAGCATGTGAGATTCAGACATTCAGTGTACCTTAAAAGCAAAAGCCCCTGATGCATCTGCGTCAGGGGCTGTGGGAGTTTGCATGTGTGGGGGGATTGTCAGTAACCGGTTTGCACCTTATACAGCCGCAGGGTTTTGCTGCCCCGTACAATTTTCACATACAGGGCATTATCTTTCGGGCCACGCACAAAACCGGCCTGCACATCGCCCTTACAGTCACCACCATCGTAAGGAATGTTGACACCGGTCTGGCGCACGAGGTCGATAACCCCGAAGCTTAAGTCTTCACAGGCCGGGCCCGGCAGGTCGTGAATCAGGGCAAATTTATGGTCGTCGCTGACACCTGTCAGTGAGCACATGGAGGTGTTGATATCGTTTCCCTGGCACCAGTATTCCTGGCCGGGATTGTCTTTATCCATAAGGCTTGCCGGAAGTTGAGCGGCACCGGCACTGAAGGCGGCAAGTGACAGAATGAGGGCGGGTACAGCAGAGGTCATTATTTTCAGCATGGTCTTCTTCCTGAATTAATCCAGCCCGCTGTCGGGCAAAATGAGAGAGGTTGATATCGGGTGTTATCAGAAGCGCCGGTAGCGAAACAGCTCTTTGCCCTGGTAAAGTGCCACTAGGTCGTCATATTCCGGCTTCTTCTGGTTGGGCTTAAAGGTCACTACCGTGCCCGGACGGCACAGATCTTTTACGGTGAGACCGAATTTCTTATCCGGAGTAATGGTGAATCCCTTCGACACATCATTGTGCATGATAGTTATCCAGCCCCACAGGCCGCCTTCGCAGTCTTTAAAGGGGGCTGAACGCACCGTGACCATCCCGCCCAGACGGTCAACAGACATGGCTTCGCATTTGCCGGTAACCTGACGATGAGCATCACACCAGAAAATATTCCCGTTGTTGTCATTAACTACCGCAGGTAGCGTCCGGTTATAAGGCTGAGCCTGAGTTCCTGCACAGAGCAGAAGGCTGCCGGTAATGCCCAGTATTTTAATCAGCGTTTTCATTACGTTGGTCCTTAACAGAGAAAGTATCAGGTAGCGACGATTCAGGCCAAGACAGTCAGGCCCAGCATCACCAGCCATACCCAGAAGTAAGCCGGTTTCTGAGCGAGGGTTTTCGCCCGCCGCCACAAATAGAACGGCACCAGCCAGGCCAGTTTGCCGAACATGGTGGTATCCACTCCGGCCTTACGCAGGCCTCGTTCATCGAGATACCCCAGAGCGATATTGAGCAGCAGTGTGATAAACCAGTACCGTCCGCCCGAGACTGCCTCATATGCCTCGTCAAATGACATCCCGTTCAGCCCTGCAGTCCACAGCTCGAGCGCATAACCAATGAAGGGAGCAAATGCCAGTGTCCATACGACTCCGCCCGGAATACGGTTCCCCGGCAGCGCTGGTGGTGTGGTGCTCCGGAGCAGCGCCGAAGCCAACGGGGTAGCGGAGACCGGTTGCCACTCCGTCATTCCCTGTCGCCATACCAGAGTGGATGCAGTCAGTTCACCGCGCATAATCAGGCCAGTGATGTCGTCTTCGGTCACATCGTCGTGACGTATTCCATTTTTCTCGTAATGCCAGGTCATTGTTTTTCCTTATTTACAGAGGTAATTAAATCAGTGTGTTGCCCGGCTCCTCCTCAGAGGGCCCAGAAGACAGGACTTCGCGGATACAGCTGAAGTGCGGAAGGGCCCGGATAAAGCCCGCCTGTGTGGTTAACTGGCTGAGACGTTTTAGCGGGGTGAACGTAGTGTTGAGGACTGTCACCGCATGGATGGTCGCCAGAGGATGCACGGTGATATACCCGTTAAGTTCACCAGTGAGATACCAGCAGCCGTCGAGTGATATCAGGCGGTACGGAGCCAGCCCGTCGCAGCGCTCTCCCTCGGCCAGCAGCAGTACCCGCTGGCAGGCGGTAATAGCACTGACGAGACGGTAGAACACCAGTGAGATGACCGGGGACACAGACTGTGGCGGCTGCCATACCAGACACGGCATCTCTCCCGCAGTGAGCAGCATGCCCGCCAGACGCCGGTCCAGCCCCGGAAAAATATCGGCCAGTCCGGCTCGGTGCGCGAAGGTCAGCGCATCAAGCTCGCCCTGTACGCCCCCACCGGTGCTGCGCAGGCGGCATTGCCCCCGTCGATACTCAAGGTCGAGGTACATCAGCCGTTCGCGAAAATCCCGTCGCAGGGTACGGACTGACACACCAAACTCTGCAGCCAGCCGCGCCATGTTCAGCGTTTCACCTGCAACCAGGCGGCTGATTATCAGTGACAGCCTGACAGCCAGCCGGTCGTGACGGCGCTCTGCCTGTGTCATCTTAAATCTCCGTAATAGTTAACTGACTGAATATGAAATGATTCTAAAGAGGGGGGCGGACAGGGTATGGACATGGAATGAACTATTTTTTATTTTCCACTGGAGGCAGGCCCGACGCGGCGCTCCGTGAAATGCGGTGAAAAAACACTCAACCCAATGGAGGTAAAACGGACAGGGAGTGTCCTTTCCTAACATGCTGATAACAAGCTCAGGACTGAAACCCACTCAGCATCGCTTCCGCCATCACCCAGAGAGCCCGGTTGAGCTTCACATCGCCATCGATACCACGCACGGCACGGGTATGCGTTCGCCCGCCTTTTGCACTCTTTGCACTCCGACCACTGAGCCCGCCCTTAATTAGGTTCTCCTGAATACGCTGGTATGTGGTCCACAGATCATTGCTCTCATCCTGCCAGCGGCGTGGGGAGAGTATCTGAGGTGCTGTCACCGGCTGGTGGTCCTCACCAAAACGGTACGTCAGTGCAGCCTGTGCCAGAGCCCGTTGTGCCGGTGGCGGCAACATCAGCGACTGCATGGCATCTCGTTTCTCTTCCACACGGTCAAAAATCCCCAGTACTTCATACGCCCCCTCAATCACCTGAGTCACAACATCCCCTTTATGCGGCACCCGCACCTCGCCAAACGACTCACCGCAGACGAGCCCGTTCTGGCATACCGCACGGAATAGTCCCGGTAACATCTGATACGAACTGGAGCCATCGTGAGAGTTGAGCAGAATAATTTCCGGCACCTGCTTACCGGTAATCTGCCCCTCCCGACGCAGGCGCAGCATATGCTTCGTATGTTCACGACGACCCGGATCACGCACACGGGTCTGGCAGGCAAAGAACGGCTGGAAGCCTTCACGTTGCAAATTATCCAGAAGGGTAATCGTCGGAATGTAAGTGTATCGGTCGCTGCGGGACTCATGCTTTTCTTCACTGAACACGCTGGGTACGGTGCGAAACAGCTCTTCGCGGGTTAACGGGCGGTCGCGGCGGATAAGGTTTGCTGCGCCAAAGCGCGAGGCCAGACGGGTCATAACGGAACTCCTTAAGATGGCTGAAAATAAAAAGCCCGGACGCACAGGCGACCGGGCTCGGAAAACGGATGGGTAATGCAGAATTAACGGCTCAGAAGAACACCGCCCACAAAGTGCGGGCCACGGACACCACGGTATCGCGCAGCGTCTGGATAAGCGTGCGCACCGTGGCCGGTATCAGCGGCAGACGGCTGACGGTATCGAGCGTGCTGCCCACCGTATCGGCAAAATCATCACGGGCTTTTTGAGTCACGCGTTCGCTACGAAGGGGCGGCTGTAGCTGTGTGACCAGCGGGCTGCTGGCTTCGCGCGGCAGGCTTGCCACCATCAGCGCCGCCATGTGCGACAGCCCCCAGCGCAGCCGCACCGAAACTGCACAGACCGGATGCACCGGCAAAAACAGGGTGTGCAGCAGGGTGATTTTGCGCGCAAGGCTCTGCCGCTGTGTGGCAGACAACGCCTTCACGCCGCCCTCAGTGGGTTCAATCTTGTCCGCCTGACTGACCACAAACAGCACCTTGTGCCGCCAGGCTTCGCCAATCACCTGATGGTAAAAGTGCTCGTCCACCGCCAGCGCCCGGTCATCGGCCTTAACCAGCCACAGCACCAGATCGAGATGCGGAAGTTGCTGGCGATACATCGCGGCATACTCCGCATCACGCCGTTCACTTTCACCGACACCGGGCAGGTCTACCAGCGTCATGCAACGCTCACCCACGTTCAGGCGCAAGCGCAACGGCCCACGGGTACAGGCCGACACATTACTGACCGGCGACACCTCACCGGCGAACAACGCATTACACAGTGAGGATTTTCCTGCCCCGGTTTTGCCCATAATGCCGATCACCGGCTCGTAGTTGGTTAACTGGTTTACCTGGTGCAGAATGCTTTCAGATACCCATTGCGGCAAGCTGGAAAGTGAGTTCTGCAGCGACTGCAGACCTTCAGAATTGCTCATCATTACTCCTCTGAAAAGTAAAACAAAAACGGCAGAACTGTGAGGTTCTGCCGTTAATGGGAGATGTTCAGAAGAATGATATATATTTGAAGATTTTTACAATGCTATCCTCTGGACCGAACGGTGTTATAGGGCAGGATCGTCTAACGGTGTGGTATTAGCCCAAGTTGTGAGAACAGTCCATATGTGATTAAGGGCCATAGATTAGAAGTCATTGTATAATCTAGTGAATATCGGTGGGATTAACTAATTTGAATGAAGTGCTATTTTGCTTGTTAGGGGATTGATGCTTTTATGGATTTTTTGTGTATCTAAAATGAAAAATGTTGGGGGTAAGAATGCCAGCAGTATTTGTTCATGTATCAGATATCCATTTTGGTCAAGAAAAAGGTGACGACCGTGTCCACATACATGATGATGTGAAACAGCAACTAATTTCTGATGCACGACACGTAGTTTCAAATTTAGCCAATGGGGTAGCACATGGGATCTTGGTTACAGGTGACATTGCTCATTCGGGAACCAAGGCGGAATACGACTCTGCAGGGGAATGGCTAGACCAACTTGCTTCCAGCATAGGGGCAGAAATCCATTGTGTTCAAATGGTTCCGGGTAACCATGATCTTGATCGTTCAAAGTTGTCGTTATCGGGACAAGCTATTCTTGACCACATCCGTACTGGTGGCCCCAAAGAATACGAACAAGTTATGAATAATCCAGTGGATCGTGCCGCTCTTTTTGCTCGATTCGAAGACTACGGAAACTTCAGTTTCGGCTACGATTGCCCACTAAACGATGAAGGAACATTTGCTTCCGAGCTGGAAGTAAACTTAGCTCCAGGCCGCTCTATTCGTTTTATAAGGCTCAATTCATCTTTGCTTTGCCATGGAAAAGAACGCGATGAAGATCCAGAATTAATGATCGGAGCGCGACAATTCGTCATTCCCCGTAATGATGGGATTGAAAATGTAATTCTCGTTCACCATCCTCTTAGTTGGTACAAAGATCAAGAGCAAGTCCGTCAATATGTACGTAGCCGTGCTCGTGTATTTATTTCTGGTCATGAGCATGATCCTAAGGTATCCGTGGATAGCGTTGATCAAGGTTGTGATGTTTTAATGCTCGCAGCTGGTGCAACAGTTCCTTATCATTCCGATGACGTCTACACCTTTACTTATAACATCATTGAGTTTGATTGGGATGAAGAAATCGATGGGCTATCGGTAACAATACATCCAAGAGCCTGGAACCCGCAGCGTACTTGTTTTGAAAATGACGATAAGCGCTTAGGTGGAAAGGATCCCAATTATCGCCTTAACTCACCAAATTTTCGCGTTGCTCCACGCCCTGAAGTAACTCCTTCCTCTTCCCCCATAGAACCAATACTGGCTGTAGATGTAGTGGCACACTAAATTTGGCCACCTGAATAGAGGTGATATCATCGCCTCATAGTCAAAAACAGGTGACATTATGACCGGACGTAACAGACGCAATTTTAGCCCTGAGTTTCGCCTTGAAGCTGCCCAGCTTGTACTCGATCAGCATTACACTGTTGCCGCCGCTGCCACGGCAATGAATGTCGGCAAATCCACGATGGATAAGTGGGTCCGCCAGTTGAAAGAAGAACGAGCGGGAAAATCACCCATAGCTTCACCCATGACACCTGAGCAGATTGAAATACGCGAGCTGAAGAAAAGACTTCAACGTGTTGAAATGGAAAGGGATATATTAAAAAAGGCTACCGCGCTCTTGATGTCAGACTCCCTGAACAATTCTCATTAGTTGAGAAACTCAGGGCGCGGTTTCCCGTTGCCGTTATGTGCAATGTGTTTGGGGTTCATCGCAGCAGCTATAAATACTGGCGGCAACCAAAGAAGCCTGATGCCACACACGTGGTATTACTCAGTCTTGTTCGTGAAAGCTATCGCGAAAGTAATGGTTCTGCAGGTGCACGTAATATTGCCGCGATGGTCACAACCAAAGGCGTAAAACTGAGTCGCTGGCGGGCAACAAAGCTGATGAAAGAACTTAATCTCATCAGTTGTCAGCAGCCCGGCCATCGATATAAGAAGGCGTCTAAGGAGCACGTAGAGATCCCCAACTATCTTGAGCGCCAGTTTGCAGTAACAGAACCTAATCAGGTCTGGTGTGGTGATGTGACGTATATCTGGACAGGTAAACGTTGGGCTTATTTAGCCGTTGTGCTTGATCTGTTTTCTCGTAAACCAGTTGGCTGGGCGATGTCATTTTTCCCGGACTCTGCATTGACAACGAAAGCGCTGTCCATGGCCTGGGAAGCGCGAGGAAAACCCTCTAATTTGCTGTATCACTCGGATCAAGGTAGCCACTATACCAGCAGAAATTTCAGACAATTACTGTGGAGATATCAGATAAAGCAAAGCCTGAGTCGCCGGGGGAATTGCTGGGATAACAGCCCGATGGAACGTTTTTTTAGAAGCCTGAAAACAGAGTGGGTGCCGAATAATGGATACGCCAACTTTAGTGAAGCCAGCGCAGCGATAACGAACTACATCACGGAATATTACAGCCAGCTCAGACCCCATCAATATAATGGTGGTTTGACGCCGAATGAATCAGAACGATTGTTCTGGAAAAACTCTAACGCTGTGGCCAGTTTTTGTTGACCACTACAAAAGAGCTGAAATCATGTACATATCTCACGAAGCCAATTTCCAGTAAACACTTATGTAGAGGGATATAGCGTAAGGCGTTGGGCGTTTTTAACCTTTGTTCATCAAAACGCTTATCAATGCGGATACACCACACCTTTCCCACCAGCTCGATGTCATCGACATACAGTAAGCAAGCCTCGTTCGGGCGAATGCCTGTAAAGAGGCAGAGTAAAGGAAGCCAGAAGTGATGTGGATGTTGAATTTTGTTGGTCACAAGGCCTCGATGCTCAGTAAAGATGTGATGGTTAAACACTTTTACTGCATCTTCGTCAGAAATCGCATGTCTCGCTGCCTTATTGCTCTGCTTTGGCTCGGGTAATGGTTCTTTAGGTATGGGATTGTCATCAGACAGATACCCTGTATCTAGCATCCATTGAAAGAAGCGGCGTACCTTTTCAAGGTGATCGTTAGCCGTAGCCGTTGCGATAGTTTTGGAAGCCTTTTTCTTAGAAATAAGCTCAAGTAGTGGAGTTTCGAGCATTTCTTTGGCTTTGAGTTTCTCAGGTAATGAGGCAAGTAACTCACGAAACTCTCTACCGCTGGATAATGAGATCTCCGAAATGGGCACATTGCCGAAGAAACTGAAGGTCAGTGCGAGCGAATGAGCATATTTGTCCTGACTTTTCTGCGAGTGCTCTTTGCTTGCGTTCTCGGCTTGGTACTTGCTGATCATATCTGAAAGAAAATGAACATCTGAGCGGGACGTCTCTTGTGAGGGAACTGGGCTAGTTGTAAGCCAGTCAGCATCACCTCCAAGAATGATTGCTCGGGTATCCTGCAATGATTTGACCTTAGCTTGTGCCACCATACGAGCAATAACTTGATAATCGTATTCGCTGAGAGTTGCTTTGAGGTGTGGCAGTTCGTCCAGAACTGTATTTGCTTCGGCCCGGTGCAGTGATGGCTTATCATCGTAAGCAATGCGTTCCTTTAAATCAGAGACAACCATATCTAACGTCTCTAGATAATCGTTCAGGTCGCCTTCGTTACGTTCAGAACCGCAGAACCAATGTTCTGTCTCTTCGGCGGTCCATTCGGCAATTTTTGCTCGAAGTTTTGCTTTGATTTGCTCTTGTGCTGATTTTCCCATCACGCCATTCTTCTGTTTCTTGGGGGCCCCCAAAGAAGCAACCATCTGTTGGCAAAGTGTCTGTAAACGCAGGGCGAGAAGCCGGGCACGCTGAAAGCTTGCTGTTTGCAGGCTCAGCCTGTACTCGATTGCATTGCCCTGAGATACAAAGCGCTTTCTAAACCACCATGTGTGGTTACGCTTATAGAGGTAATGGGGGATGCTGTTGGACGACATATGGTACACTCCTGAGTCACAGTTGTGCCACATGCTCAAAGAAAAACGGCCTGAATCTCTAAGAGAATCAAGCCGTTAGGTTTGGTGGAGCTGGGGGGAGTTGAACCCCCGTCCGAAATTCCTACACCGTCGGTACTACATGCTTAGTCTGGTCTTTACATTCGCTTGCCAGCTGCGGACAGACACGCCACTAACAAACTAGCCTGATTGGATTTAACGCTTCAACCCCAGGCAGGGCATCCACGCGATCTCTTTTAGGTTTGACCTCTCTTGATCCCCGTCCTAAGAGCGGAGGCTAGGGAGAGAGGGCTGTAAGCAGGTTATTAAGCTGCTACGGCGTAAGTTTCGTCGTTTGCGACTATTTTTTTGCGGCTTTTTACGAGGCCAACCGCCCCTCGGCATGCACCTTGGGTTTCGCGAATCCCGTCGAATCCAGAATCAGCCCCAAGATATTTTTCCATTATAACAGAAAGATGGCTCGCTGCGCTAGCGACTGTTAACGAGCCGCGTTTTTCATGATGCGCGCTTTATCCAGCTTCCATTCACGCTCTTTGATATCGTCACGCTTGTCGTGTTCTTTCTTACCTTTGGCTACGCCAATCTTGACTTTGCACCAGGCATTTTTCCAGTACAGAGACAATGCGACAACGGTGTAGCCTTCTCGGTTGACTCGACCATATAGCGAATCCAGTTCGCGTTGATTCAACAGCAGTTTTCGGGTGCGTGTCGGGTCACAAACCACATGGCTGGATGCGCCATGTAGCGGAGTAAAAGTGGCACCGAACAGGTAAGCTTCACCATCACGCATCAGGACATAACAGTCACTGATGTTGGCTTTGCCTGCACGCAGCGATTTGACTTCCCAGCCCTGAAGGGCCAGCCCCGCTTCAATTTCTTCTTCTATGAAGTATTCATGGCGGGCGCGCTTGTTGAGCGCAATGGTGGCGGAACCGGGTTTATGTGCTTTTTTCTTTGTCATAGTGCCATCATTATACTGGTTGTCGTTGTGAATGAAATCCCTCATCGGGATTCCCGTCGCGCTTTGTGAGCGGGTGCGATGCCCTTCGCAGAATTTTTGCCTGACTGAGTATCAGTGGTATTATTTTGCGCGTTTTATGAATCACGGAAAAGAGTATGCCTAAAATCAGTCGTTCAGCATTGGTGCCGTTCAGTGCTGAACAGATGTATAAATTAGTGAATGACGTGTCATCTTACCCGGCTTTTTTACCCGGTTGCACCGGTAGCCGCGTGTTGTCGGCCAGTGAGAATGAAATGACGGCGGCCGTCGATGTGTCGAAAGCGGGGATCAGTAAGACGTTCACCACCCGTAATACCTTGACCAGCAATCAGTGCATTGCAATGCAACTAGTGGATGGGCCGTTTCGTCAACTCAATGGTGACTGGCGGTTTACGTCGTTGAGTGAAGCGGCATGCAAAGTTGAGCTAAATTTAAACTTTGAGTTTAAAAATGCCTTGATAGAAATGGCGTTTGGCAAAATATTCAAAGAATTGGCTAATAATATGGTGCAAGCTTTCACTCAGCGAGCCAAAGAGGTTTACAGTGCCTGAAATCCGTGTGGAAGTCGTTTATGCTTTGCCGGAGCGCCAGTTTTTGCAATCGGTGACGGTGGAAGAGGGCTGTAGCGTTGAGCTGGCTATTCAGATGTCTGGCCTACTCGCATTACGCCCGGATATCGACTTGAATGTAAATAAAGTGGGCGTTTTTAGTCGTCCGGTGAAATTAAGCGATGTGCTGCGTGATGGCGATCGCATTGAGATTTATCGCCCGCTGTTAGCAGACCCGAAAGAACTGCGTCGTCAGCGGTCGGAACGTTCTAAAAACAAGGCGCGTTAAACGCGCCCTGCATGCTTCAGTAATAGAAAATCACAGTAATATAGACACTTACCATGATGTAAACGACGTATGCCGCTTCTGACTTTGGTTACTGAGTCTGTAGTGCGGGTTTATTGTCAATATGGGTAAGAAGGCCCTGTGAGTTGAATGTCAGGGTCAGCGTCTGCTGTTTAGCGACTTCGTGCCCAGGTTGCTGGCGGAAAACGTAATACCAGGTGTCAGAGCCGAATGGGTCTTGCATCATTGGTGTGCCCAGCGTGTATATGACCTGCTGTTTGGTCATTCCACTGTGAATTTTGGCAACATCAGCGGATGCTAGATAGTTCCCCTGATTGATGTCTGGCCGATAGACAACCCGTTCAAGGGTGGAGCAACCGGCAGTCAACATGACAACAACCACCGTGGCGACGACAGTCAGCGTTTTACAGCGCATAGTGATTAGATTCCTTAAGGGCATAGGTTGCAGATGATAATAGACCTTGCCTGACTTGAAAACCTGCAAGATGCCTGTAAGACAATGCGAATTCGAAAAAGTTGACCTTCACTATGCCGCTAATAGCTCTCTGGCATTAGCCAGCGTATTTTTTGTTACGGCAGACCCACCAAGTAATCGTGCGAGTTCTTGTAGCCGTTCACGTTTTCCAAGTAACTGCATGAGGGTTTCAGTGACTTCGCCATCGGTGTGCTTACTGACGAAATAATGGTGATGGCCGCATCCAGCCACTTGCGGCAAATGTGTGACGCACATGACCTGAGTGGAGAGGCCGAGCTGACGCAGCATTTTGCCCACGATGGCAGCAGTTGGCCCACTGATGCCCACATCGACTTCATCAAAAATCAGCGCGGGTGTTTCCATTTTTCTTGCTGCGATAACCTGAATAATGAGCGCGATTCGAGATAACTCACCACCCGAGGCTACCCTGGCCAAGGGTTGATGGGGTTGGCCTGGATTCGTGGTGACTCGGAATTCGATGTGGTCGGCTCCATGAGCGGCCAGCGTGTTCGGGTTTAACGTGACATCAATTGTAAAATGGCCATGTGGCATTGCCAGATCGTGCATATGCGTTGTAATTAAGTGGGCCAATTCTTCTGCATGTTGACAGCGGCGTTGGTGTAACTGCGCGGCGATATGGCATGCCTGTTTGTAATGCTCTTCGACGGCGAGATTGAGAGCGTCATGGTCGCTGTCTTGTTGTTCCAACTGGCGCTGCTCATCAAGCAATTGCTGATGGAATGCAGGGAGTTCTTGTGCGCTAACATGGTGTTTACGTGACAACATCAGTTGGCGTGACAGACGCTGCTCTAACTCATACAGGCGAATAGGATCAAGCTCCATCCTGTCACAATAATGGCGTAGCTCATCACTGGCTTCACTAATCTGGATACTGGCCTCTTCAAGCATAGTGAGTACCCCTGAGAGTTTCTCATCCAGGGTTATGAGTTCGGTGAGCTGGTGTTTTGCGCTGTGCAGCATACTGAGCAAGTTATGGTCTTCGCTTTCGCTAAGAAGCTGTAACGCATGTTGGCTGAGAGACAAGCGCTGGCCGCTATTTGCAAGCCGTTTATATTCGGCATCAATTTGTTCGTATTCTCCGGCTTGCGGGGCGAATTCATTCAACTCTTTGAGTTGATATTGCAGCAATTCTCTGCGCGCTTCTCGCTCGATGCTGGCTTGCTGGTGCTGTGTCAGCGCCTGGCAACTACGGTGCCATTGCAGCCAGGCTTGACGCATGCTGGCCAGCAATTGCGGCTCATCGGCATAAGCATCAAGCAGGTGACGCTGATAATCTGATTTTAATAGCAATTGGTGTGCGTGTTGCCCATGCACCTGAATAAGGTGCTGACCTAACTCACGTAGCTGTGATAACGGAACCGCCGTGCCATTGATAAACGCACGTGAGCGGCCATCGGCGCTGATCACACGCCGCAGCAGGCACTCATTGCTGTCATCAAGCTGGTTGTGCTCCAGCCAACGTAACGCTGCTGGTGTATCAGACACCGAAAAGCGAGCGCAAAGATCGGCCCTGGACGCGCCAGGACGCACCATGTTGGCATCGGAGCGGTTGCCAAGGCAAAGCCCCAGGGCATCAATCGCAATGGATTTACCCGCTCCGGTTTCCCCGGTAATGACGCTCATCCCTGCCTGAAAATCAATTTCCAGTTCGCGTACAATGGCGAAGTTACTGATTGTGAGTTGCGCCAGCATGATCGTTTCCTGTAGGTAACAACAACTGTGATTACGTACAGTATAAACTGGTTTTTTATACAGTAAATAGCGGATGGCGACTTTCAGAATAATTTTTTAGACCAACCTAGCTTGCTACTTAGCGTATTGAAATAGCTGTAATTTTCTGGGTGAATTAAATTAAGGTGGTACTGGCTACGTTGAATTAACACTTCAGCGCCTTCCTGAACCGGCAGTGAGATTTGGCTATCGCAGCTAATTTCCAAATCTTGTGTGATGTGCGAGAACTTCAGGCGGATAGTGCTGCTGCTATTGATGACCAATGGGCGAGCCGAAAGGGTGTGCGGGAACATCGGCACCAAAGCGATAGCATCCAGAGAGGGCGTAAGGATAGGGCCGCCACCGGAAAGCGAGTAGGCCGTTGAGCCTGTCGGCGTGGAGATAATCAAACCGTCAGAGCGCTGGGAAAAGGCGAAACGGTCGTCAATATAGACCTCAAACTCAATCATGTGCGCCACTTTTCCCGGATGCAGCACGACTTCATTGATTGCGGTGCTGCTACTGCCGGGATGGTTAGCGCGACATATCTGTGCTTCCAGCATAAAGCGCTGTTCGCGCAGATAACGACCGGCCAGCACTTCGCTGAGTTGTTGCTGAGTGTGGTCAGGGTCGAGATCGGTCAGAAAACCGAGGTTGCCACGATTAACGCCGATAACGTCAATATCGTAGCGTGACAGTACCCGCGCGGCCCCCAGCATGTTGCCATCGCCTCCGACAACGACAGCCAGGTCAGCGTGCTGGCCGATGTCGGATAAGCTGCCGGTGTCGGCATCATTGAGATGCAACTCGCGGGCGATCTGTTGCTCTATCATGACGTGATACCCCAGCTCACGCAGCCAGTGATACAGCATCTCATGGGTACTTAGTGCGTTAGGGTGGCGTGGGTGGCCGACGATACCGATGCAATTAAACGATCTGTTCATGCTGTTCATGTGGGTGCGTTGTCCTCAATAAGAGCACCGGAGACTCACATTTTTAGGCCGCAGAGTTGGCTAACAATATGTGAGTGGTTCCCTTGAAACCCCGGTTTTGATCCCCATAATAAGCGAACTAGCGAGATGAATGCGAAAAACGCGGAGAATTTCATGAGTAGTAAAGAACAGAAGTCGCCTGACGAGCAAGTCTTCGATCAAAAGGACGCAGTGGAAGGTCAATCAGCGGATGCGCAACCAGAGACGACGGACATGGCCGATCCGCGAAATGAACGCATTGCTGAACTGGAAGCGCAATTGGGCGAGGCGCAACAGCGTGAACGTGAAAGTGTGTTGCGTGTCCGTGCCGAGATGGAAAACGTGCGTCGCCGCGCCGAGCTGGATGTGGAAAAAGCACATAAGTTCGCACTGGAGAAGTTTGCCGGTGAAATGTTGCCGGTTATCGACAATCTTGAACGTGCGCTGGATATGGCTGATAAGTCCAATGATGCCCTTTCCTCGATGATCGAAGGGGTTGAGTTGACGTTAAAAGCAATGCTGTCTGCCGTGCAGAAATTTGGTATTGAGGTGGTCGCTGAGGTTAATGTGCCCTTTAACCCTGAGATTCATCAGGCAATGACCATGTTGCCATCTGCCGAGCATGAACCGAATCACGTCATGATGGTGATGCAAAAAGGCTATACCTTAAATGGCCGACTGTTGCGTCCGGCGATGGTCGCCGTTTCTAAAGCGGCGGAATAAGCGACTCCGCACTGCTGCCAGGGGTGCCGCCTGCGTGCCCCTGTGTTTTCCTCTTCGTTCTACCCCGTTTCATTTTCAACCCATCGTGGTCTTACTGCGCGTCGCGGTTATTTGGCGTTTGCACTTGCCCGGTTTTTCTTTTTGTTTATAGCCCTTAAAGGAATGGCACATCAGTGCTTTTTTGTTTATATTTTGTTAATATTTACGTATTAAAACGAGTATCGTTCATTACACAGATGCTTCATTATCATTACCTATCAGAGCAATCATCACTTCCGTTCTAAATGCACTTGATAATCATTATCAACTTTGCGAGAGTAGTAAAACAACAATAGCATTAGAAGGGTTACTCATATGCCGGGGAGTCGTGTAGTGGAATCAGTCAGCCGTACGTCAAGAAAGCTCAAGCTTTCCCTGATGGGGCCGGCATTTATCGCGGCGATCGGGTATATCGATCCGGGTAACTTTGCCACCAATATTCAGTCCGGCGCGGCGTATGGCTACCAACTGCTTTGGGTGGTTGTGTGGGCGAACCTGATGGCGATGCTAATCCAATTGTTGTCGGCTAAATTGGGTATCGCCACCGGTAAGAATCTGGCCGAGCATATTCGCGATCGCTTTCCTAAACCGGCGGTTTTCGCCTATTGGGTTCAGGCCGAAATCATTGCAATGGCAACTGATCTGGCCGAGTTTGTCGGCGCGGCAATGGGCTTTAAGCTATTGTTAGGCGTTTCGTTACTTGAAGGCGCGATTCTGACGGGTATTGCCACGTTTTTGATCCTGATGTTGCAGCAACGTGGTCAGAAACCACTGGAAATGGTGATTGGTGGTTTACTGCTGTTTGTTGCTGCGGCTTATATTGTTGAGCTGATTTTTTCTCGCCCAGAATTGGCAGCCCTGACAACCGGCATGATGGTGCCGAGCCTGCCGAATTCGGATGCGGTGCTTCTGGCTGCTGGCGTGCTGGGCGCCACTATCATGCCGCATGTGATTTACCTGCACTCTTCGCTCACCCAACAGCAAAGTCATGTCACTCGCGCTGAACGCTATAGCGCAACCAAGGTCGATGTTGCCGTGGCGATGACGATTGCCGGTTTTGTGAATCTGGCCATGATGGCGACGGCGGCGGCCGCGTTTCACTTTAGCGGCAATACTTCTGTTGCTGAACTCGATCAAGCCTATTTGACGTTGAAACCGTTATTGGGACAAGCGGCCGCCACGATTTTTGGTTTAAGCCTGGTTGTCGCGGGGCTGTCTTCTACCGTCGTCGGTACTTTGGCAGGCCAGGTGGTGATGCAGGGATTTGTACGCTTTCATATTCCTCTGTGGCTGCGTCGGGTTGTCACAATGCTACCGTCTTTCATTGTGATTCTCTCTGGTATGGACCCAACCAGGGTATTGGTGTTAAGCCAGGTCCTGCTGAGTTTCGGTATTGCGTTGGCGCTCATCCCGCTGTTGGCATTTACCGGCAACCGTGAACTGATGGGAAACCTTGTGAATACCCGTTTGGTACAAAACAGTGGCAAGCTGATTGTTTGCCTGGTTGTGACGCTGAACTTGTATTTGATCGTAGATACCTTATTGGGTAAGTAAGTTTACCTAAGCGGATGGGTGAATGACGCCTTCACAACTGATGTGAAGGCGTTTGTTTTTATAGTGAGTTGAGCGTTGTGCCTCGCGCTTTTATTTTTCATTGGATGAAAAGTGCATTCCCGCTGGGGCAGGGCTATTATCTGATGTTGAATTTTGTTACCGGGATACCCCTATGTCTGCACCTATTACTGTGCTTGAAAAGAAGCTGTTATCCGATCACTGGTTTGTTCTTCATAAATATGTATTTGATTTAAAGAGAAAAAATGGCGATACGGTACGACAGGTACGTGAAGTGTATGATCGTGGCAACGGGGCGACCATTCTGCTGTATAACCGCGCCAAGGCGACGGTGGTGCTGACACGTCAATTCCGCATGCCCACTTATCTTAACGGCAACGACAGTGGAATGTTGCTGGAGGCATGCGCCGGTCTGTTGGATGATTTATCGCCAGAGCAGTGCATTCGCAATGAGGCAATAGAAGAAACCGGTTACGAAATAGGTGAGGTTGAGAAGTTGTTTGAAGCCTATATGTCGCCTGGTGGCGTGACGGAGCTGGTACATTTCTTTGCGGCGGAATATGACGATGCGCAAAAACGTTTCCACGGTGGCGGGGTGGAGGATGAAGACATTGAAGTGCTGGAATTACCGTTTACTGAAGCGATGGCAATGATCAAAGACGGTCGTATTCGCGATGGTAAAACCATCATGTTATTGCAGCATGCCTTTATCAGCGGTTGGTTCAATTCAACGCGTTAATGCATATTTAACCCTGCCAGCGCTGTGTCTGGCCTGTTTCCTGACGTGGCATGCCCGCTAAAGTCGCCACTGCGCGTATCGCGCGCGATGGTGGCGCTTTTTTACTGAGAACCGATTCTCTCCACCTGCTTTTATCACGCGGTCAGGCGAATTTACGCCTGATGACGCTCGTGATGCTTCTGTTCTGATTCTCCAGGCTAGTTGATTGATATATCAGCACTCTTTCGCCTTACTCCTGCAATAGAGTGGCTGATTTTCAGCCTCGTTAATTAATTATATTAAGCAGTATTCCGGCGCGTATTTTGTAATGCTTCATAGTTTGGCAAAACGCAGACACGCTAAACTGGGTAGGTGACTACCCTACTGAAAGCAATAAGACAAGGTAATGAACTATGGACGAACAACTCAAACAAAGCGCATTGGATTTCCACCAGTATCCGGTGCCGGGGAAAATACAGGTTTCCCCTACCAAACCGCTGGCCACGCAGCGTGACTTGGCGCTGGCCTATTCGCCTGGCGTGGCGGCTCCCTGTCTCGAAATCGCAGACGATCCGCTGGCGGCGTACAAATATACTGCCCGTGGCAATCTGGTGGCGGTTATCTCTAACGGTACGGCGGTATTAGGATTAGGGAATATCGGTGCGTTGGCCGGTAAACCGGTGATGGAAGGCAAAGGCGTCCTGTTTAAGAAATTCTCCGGCGTAGATGTGTTTGACATCGAAGTGGATGAGCAAGACCCGGATAAACTGATTGACGTGATAGCGGCACTGGAACCGACGTTCGGTGGTATCAACCTGGAAGATATCAAAGCGCCGGAGTGTTTCTACATCGAGCAGAAACTGCGCGAGCGCATGAAAATTCCGGTATTTCATGATGACCAGCACGGCACGGCGATTATCTGTACCGCTGCTGTACTAAACGGCCTGCGCGTGGTGGAAAAACAGATTGGCGATGTCCGTCTGGTGGTGTCCGGTGCCGGTGCGGCGTCGATTGCCTGCCTGAATTTGCTGGTGGCGCTTGGCCTTAAGCGTGAAAACATCACGGTGTGTGATTCCCGTGGGGTGATTTATAAAGGCCGTGAAGCCAACATGGCAGAAACCAAGGCCGCTTATGCCATTGACGATAACGGCAGCCGCACGTTGGCGGATGTGATCCCGAATGCCGATATTTTCCTTGGCTGCTCCGGCCCCGGCGTGCTGACGCAGGATATGGTCAAAACCATGGCCCCGCGCCCGCTGATTATGGCGCTGGCGAACCCGGAACCGGAAATCCTGCCACCGTTGGCGAAAGCGGTGCGCCCGGATGCGATTGTCTGTACCGGTCGTTCGGATTACCCGAATCAGGTCAACAATGTGCTGTGTTTCCCGTTCATCTTCCGTGGTGCGCTGGATGTTGGCGCGACCACCATTAACGAAGAGATGAAACTGGCTTGCGTCCACGCCATTGCCGAGCTTGCCTTAGCCGAGCAGAGTGAAGTGGTGGCCTCGGCCTATCGCGATCAGGATCTGTCGTTTGGCCCGGAATATCTCATCCCGAAACCGTTTGACCCACGCCTTATCATCAAGATTGCGCCAGCGGTAGCGAAAGCGGCGATGGACTCCGGTGTTGCCACCCGTCCGATTGCGAATTTTGACGAGTACGTCGAGAAACTGACGCAGTTTGTCTACAAGACTAACCTGTTCATGAAGCCGATTTTCGCCCAGGCGCGTACCCAGCCAAAACGCGTGGTGCTGGCGGAAGGGGAAGACCCGCGCGTCCTGCACGCCACCCAGGAGCTGGTGTCGCTGGGGCTGGCCTTCCCGGTGCTGATTGGTCGCCCAGGGGTTATCGAAAAGCGCATTCAGAAACTGGGCTTGCAGATTGCTATCGGCAAGGATTTCGAAGTCGTCAACAATGAGTCCGACCCGCGCTTTAAAGCTTACTGGACAGAATACTTCGAGATGATGAAGCGCCGTGGCGTCTCACAGGAGCAGGCCCAGCGCGAGATGCGAGCCAACCCGACGCTGATTGGCTCTATCATGGTTCACCGTGGTGAAGCCGATGCGATGATCTGCGGTACGGTGGGCAATTACGAAGAGCATTTCGGCGTGGTCGAAAAGGTGTTTGGCTATCGTGACGGCGTACATGTTGCCGGTGCGATGAATGCCCTGTTGCTGCCGAGCGGTAACACCTTTATCGCCGATACCTATGTCAACCCAGACCCAACGCCTGAGCAGTTGGCGGAAATTGCCCTGATGGCGGCCAGCACCGTGCGCCGTTTCGGTATTGAGCCGAAAGTGGCGCTGTTGTCGCATTCAAGCTTTGGCACCTCCGATTCGCCGACGGCGAAGAAAATGCGCGCCACGCTGGAGCTGGTGAACAAGATGGCCCCGGATCTGCAAATCGACGGCGAGATGCACGGCGATGCGGCGCTGGTCGAGGCTATTCGTCGTGAGCAGATGCCAGACAGCCCGCTCAAAGGGGCGGCGAATATCCTTATCATGCCGAACATGGAAGCCGCACGCATCAGCTATAACCTGCTGCGTGTGTCATCCTCGGAAGGTGTGACCGTCGGCCCGGTGCTGATGGGCGTGGCGAAACCGGTACATATTCTGACGCCGATCGCCTCGGTACGTCGCATCGTGAATATGGTGGCGCTGGCGGTCGTTGAGGCACAGACCGCGCCGCTGTGATAGATGATTAGCTGCAGGTAACATTCAAACCGGCAGGTTCTCCTGCCGGTTTTTTTATGCCTGCTGGCGTAGCCACTTGTCCAACTCGTTGGCGAACTGTTGGCGGTCACGCTGGTTTAGGGTGGCGGGCCCGCCGGTTTGTACGCCGCTGGCGCGCAGGGTATCCATAAAATCACGCATCGTCAGCCGCTCGCGGATCGTCTCCGGGCTGTAGCGCTCGCCGCGTGGGTTGAGCGCCACGGCGTGTTTCGCCAGCACTTCGGCAGCCAGCGGAATATCGGCAGTGATAACCAGATCGCCCGGTTCGGCGCGGCGAACAATTTCGTTATCAGCCACGTCAAACCCAGCCGCGACCCGCAGGCTATGAATATAAGGCGAGGGCGGCGTGCGCAGAGGCTGGTTGGCAACCAGCGTCAGGTGGGTTGCGCTGCGCTCGGCTGCGCGAAACAACACTTCTTTGATGACATTCGGGCAGGCATCGGCATCGACCCAGATAGCAGCCATTAGCGCATCTCCTCATTGAGGCCAAGCCAGTCTCGAACCGGCAGAAAATCACGATACAACGCGGCTTCGGGGCTATCGGGCTCGGGGTGATATTGATATTCCCAGCGCGCCAGCGGCGGCATCGACATCAAAATGGATTCCGTGCGGCCGCCGCTTTGCAGGCCAAACAACGTGCCCCTGTCCCACACCAGATTGAACTCGACGTAACGCCCCCGGCGATAAAGCTGGAATTCGCGCTCACGCTCGCCCCATGGTGTGTCTTTACGGCGCATGACTATCGGCAGATAGGCGGATGAAAAGCCCTCGCCGACGGCGCGCATAAACGCGAAGCTGCGCTCAAAACCCGGTGCATTCAGGTCATCAAAAAACAGGCCGCCAACGCCGCGCGCTTCGTTGCGGTGTTTAAGAAAGAAGTAATCGTCGCACCATTTTTTGTAACGTGGATAAACGTCATCACCAAAAGGCTGGCATAAATCAAAGGCGGTCTGATGCCAGTGCCGCACATCTTCTTGAAAGCCGTAGTAGGGCGTGAGGTCAAAGCCGCCGCCGAACCACCAGACGGGCGCTTCACCCGGTTTCTCGGCGATAAAAAAACGCACGTTGGCATGGCTGGTTGGGACGTAAGGGTTCAGCGGATGAATAACCAGCGAGACACCGAGCGCCTGAAAGCTGCGCCCGGCAAGCTCGGGGCGATGCGCGCTGGCAGAAGGCGGCAGCGAGGCACCGCAAACGTGAGAGAAGTTGACGCCCGCCTGTTCAAACACGCGGCCCTGACGCAACACCCGGCTGCGCCCGCCGCCGCTGCCGGAGGTGTGTTGCCAGGCGTCTTCCATAAACGTGGCAACGCCGTCGGCCTGTTCCAGTTGCTGGCACAGCGTATCCTGCAAGGTCAGCAGGAAGTGTTTGATAGCCGCGATGTCAGGTGCGCTCATAATGTCCCTTATTGGTGTGAGTAAAAAGCGGTGGTATCCCGTTGGGGGAGTATAGCGAATCACCCTGACGTGATGGCGAGAAAATCGCGCCATCCTGCTGTCGGACGATGAGTGCGAGGCGTGAAATTATCTAAGGGTTGCGTCTGTGGTGGATCACAGCATAATCAGAGGAAATGATTGACTCAATATGGCAAGCCTTATGGAAATTCGTGTATTCCGGCAAGATGATTTTGAAGAAGTCATCACCCTTTGGGATCGCTGTGATCTGCTGCGTCCCTGGAACGATCCTGAAATGGATATCGAGCGTAAGCTTAATCATGACCCAGACCTGTTTTTGGTGGCGGAAGTGGGCGGCGCGGTGGTGGGGTCAGTGATGGGCGGATATGACGGTCATCGCGGGTCGGCGTACTACCTTGGCGTCCATCCTGATTACCGTGGTCGCGGCATTGCCAATGCATTGATAAGCCGCCTTGAGAAAAAATTGATTGCCCGTGGCTGCCCGAAAATTCATCTGATGGTGCGCGAAAACAACACGGCGGTAATCGGTATGTATGAAAAAATGAACTATGATCAGGTGGATAGTATTACCCTCGGTAAACGCCTGATTGAAGATCAAGAATACTAATGATGTGTTGCACCGGGCAGCGGCATGATGCTACCCGGTGAACGCCAGCCTGCTGGCGTTGTTGTGCCGTTGCGCGGCCTGCCGCCGATGTGTGGTTCCTGCCTGTTTTTTCACCTTCTCCTGCCCGCCAGTTTTCTATCAGAATGGTCAGAATTTTCTGGTCATTTGTATCATTTTGTTGATAATGAGTATCGTTTTGATCTCAATAATCATTGCCTTTGTTAGCGTTACCATAAAAGGCAGCTAACGATACCGACGCAGTGGTGTACGGTTGAAATAAAAATAATATAAAACAAGGTGTTAGTTTGAGAGTTACCCATTCTTTTCTGCTATCTCTGGCTATCCACCTGTCTGTGGTTTATGCCCTGCTCTGGGGGTATACGCAGCGGGATGCGCTGACACTCTCTGCCGGGCGCAGTGGGGAGAGCATGTCCGGTTTACAGGTCGCGCTCTTATCGTCTTCAGCGATGCAGTGGCAGGCCATCAATACACATACCGACAGTGCGCCAGAGGCGTTTGCCCCATTGGCCGTGTCGGACTCGGCGATGCCGGACTCGTCTGAGACGGCTGCATTGCCCGCAGAGGCTATTTTGCCGGTGAATGCGCAGGCGGTCGTCACCCTGCCGGAAAGCAAACCGGTGCCGCGCCGTCAGGTAAAAGAGGCCTCCGAGCGTAAGCGCGAAGAGCCGACCGTGCGTAAAAGTGCGCCACCGGTGAAAAAACGGCAAGAGGAGCCGAAAACAGCGGAAGAGTTATCTGCTGTTGCATCACCGTCATTCGAGCGCGAAAAAGCGCCGCGCGAAGCCAAAATGCAGTCAGATACGAAAGCGCAGTCAGATGTGAAAGCGCAGTCAATCGATGGCGCATCGACGGAGAACGCGAAAGAAACGGCACATGCATCCAGCGCGCGCCATGCGGGCGCACAGCAGGTTGGCGCCGCATCCCGGCAAGGCGAGAGTCGTGAAGGGCAGGCTGACCAGGGTGCCGGTAATGACCAGAGCCAGGTCGTTAAAGCGCTACAGCGTCGGGTGAATTACCCAACCCGGGCGCGCGCGATGGGGGTTGAGGGGCGTGTCAGGCTACAGTTTGATATTACCGACAGCGGTACGGTTACGGCGATTCGGGTGTTATCAGAAGATCCCGCCGGGATGTTTAGCCACGACGTCATCAAAGATATGGCGCGCTGGCGTTATCAATCGGGTACTGGTGCAACTAACCAAACGGTATCCGTTATTTTTCAATTAAACGGGCATATTGAATTGCAACGTTAATTTTTTAATACCACCAGGGTTATAGGAAATGACTATATGAATAAGCATCTTTATTTGATGATGATACTTGGCGTATCGTCAACGGCGCTGGCTGCCGAACAGCAAGATAAAATACAAAAGGGTGATAATAGTAAACCGCTGGCTGCGGAAAATAACCCTGCAAGTGAAGATACTATTCTGGTGCGCTCAACACCGACCAGCCAGACAATGGGTACGCAAATTATTACCAGTGAGCAAATTAAACGCACGCCTACCCGCAATGGCAGCGTGACGGAATTGCTGCGTAATAACCCCAATGTGCGTTTTTCAAACTCAGCGGATAGCAGCCAAACACCGGGTGAATTACAGCCGGAAAATGTGTCATTTCATGGTGAGAAGTTTTACCAGAATAACTACATGATTGATGGGTTATCAAATAACAACGTCATTAACCCTGGGGCGAATAACGGTGAGCTGAGTAATACGCCCGATGGTTATAGCCCGACGGATTTACCAGCAGGTGGCGCACAATCATTCTGGATTAACTCAGAACTGATCGAACAATTACAGGTGTTCGACAGTAATATTTCCGCTAAATACGGTGATTTTACCGGTGGTGTGGTTGATGCCAAATTAAAAGACCCGAAGTTGGATCGCGCATCAGGGCGAATAGCTTACCGCACTACCCGCGATAGCTGGGCGCGCTATCATATTGATGATGATATTTCATCGGACTTCTTTTCTGCCAGCCAGCTTTATTATCAGCCGAAATTCACCAAGAATTTTTATTCCGTTAGTATGAACCAACCGTTAAGCGATAAAGCCGGGTTTATTTTTGCCTATAATCGCCAGCAATCAACCATCCCTTTTTATAATACGGTGATGGGCGATACGGTTAGCCAGACGCGTCAGGCGGAAACCTATTTATTAAAAGGCACCTATCTGGCGGATAACGGCGATATTTTACGCCTGACGGGGATGTATGCGCCGCACGAATCCCGTTTTTACAAGAAAGACATCAAAAACGGCGGCTTTACCAATACCGGCGGCGGATATCGCGGCAATATTGAGTGGGAACACAATACGGACTGGGGGAAAGTCACCAGCCTTGCCGGATACCAGTTTGAGGAAAACCGCATTGAGCATGAGTCCGACAGCTATCAGTCCTGGTATCGCTACAACCTTCCTTCTCGTTTTGTCTCTAATGTCATTGACTGGGGCAGCGGTGCGGCGGGGGTAAACTCTCAGCTCGCCGGGATCGGTGGCTACGGCAAGTATGCGACAGAAAAACAGACCGTCACCCTAAAACAGGATTACGAGCTCAACCCGCTGGCGCTGTGGGGCACCAGTCATCAGCTTGATATGGGCTGGCAGGTGGATTCCTATCAGGCGCGCTATCGCCGCTTTAACGACGTCTATTCCAACCGGGGTGCGCCCACTATCAGCAAAGGCGTGGCCTGCCGCAGCGGGGATGATTTCTGTATTGGCGGCGAGCAATATTACCGCAGCCGTAACCTCTATCCGGCCCGTCAGGTGCAGGGTGATTACCTCAACTACGCCATGTATTTGCAAGACAGTGTGAGCTACAAGCGGCTTGAGGTGACGCCGGGCGTGCGTCTGCAATATGACGATTACCTGAAAAACCTGAATATCGCCCCGCGTCTGGCGGCCTCTTATGATGTGTTTGGCGACCGTTCGACGCGGCTGTTTGGCGGCGCGAACCGCTATTACGCCCAGAACATGCTGGCCTATAAACTGCGTTCAGGCATCAGTGAGTCGGTGGTGCAATCGCGCACCAGCGCCAGCGGAGCCTGGAGTAGTAGCGCGACCGGTTATGGTTCCAATGACTATGATATTTCTGACCTGAAAACCCCGTACAGCGATGAGCTCTCGCTCGGCCTGTCACAGCGTGTGTATGACACCGTCTGGACGCTGAAATGGGTGAACCGGCAAGGGCGCGAGCAGTTTGGCCGCAGCAGCCGAACCGACGCCGACGGCCAGCGCTATTACTACCTGACTAACGATGCCCGCACGCAAGGCAATACTTTCTCGCTGGAAGTGGAGCCTATCAGCCCTTATAAGCTGAAATACGCCGATATCGGCTGGAAACTCAGCGCCAGTAAAGTCGATAACAAAAGCAGTTCGCAGATTTACTATGACCAGAGCAATCAGGATGACAGCAAGGTCATTTTTAAAGGCCAACTGACCGACCGCCGTGACATGGATGCGCTGGACTACAACACGCCGTGGGAAGTGGCGCTGAATCTGAATACCTATTTCCCGGCTCTGCGCCTGAACTGGGATCACCATCTGGCCTATACCTCCGGGTATACCGGTTATCGCACCCGTAGCATTACCTGTTCTGCCAGCATCAGCGGCTGCGGCGATTACACCGGCGCGGCAACGCAGTATACCGACCGTAAATATCAGGATTACGTCTCGTATGACTGGCGTTTTAACTACTCGGTGCCGACGTTCAAAAATCAGTCGCTGGATCTGACCGTGGATGTCATCAACGTATTTGACAACGTGATTGCCACCTCGCAGGAAACCACCGGGGATACCGTGACGTACAAACTGGGTCGCCAGTTCTGGCTGGGTGTGGCCTACAACTGGTAATCAGCGGCCATGAATGACAGGGCGCAGAGCGAGAGCTTTGCGCCCGTCGTGTCATTTTGGCGAGATGCCATCTGTTCTATGTAATCCATAATGAGTGATCAATGAGAAACATGATTTTACGCTGGATAAGCGCGGTGGGCGGCTGCCTGTTAAGCACACTGGCCACGGCCCAGCCACCGATTATCACCAGCCCGTTGCCGCAGATAACGCAAGGGCAACTGGCGAACGGTTTGCGCTATACCATTGTGCCGCTGGCAGGCCAGCAGCAACGCCTGGATATCCGTCTCAGCGTCGAGAGCGGTTCGCTTGATGAACAGGATAACGAGTCCGGCGTGGCGCATATGGTCGAGCATATGGTGTTTCGCGCCACGCGTGATTACCCGCAAGGGCTGGCGCAGATGCTGGGGCAGCGCGGCTGGGTGCGCGGTCAGCACTATAACGCCATGACCAACTATGAACGCACCGTCTATATGTTAAGCCCGCCGGATGGTAAGCCCTCACTGACCTTGTCGCTGAATGCTCTGGCTCAAATCGCTGCTCAGGCGCGTTTCGAGCCGGAAGACTGGCAGCGTGAGCGCCAGGTTATTCTTGAGGAGTGGCGCGGTAAACTCGGCGTGGCCGAGCGGATGAATCAGCAGCGTGTGGCGGCGATTCGCCATGATTCGCGGTATCCCAGCCGCCCGGTTATCGGCTCTGAAGCTTCCATTCAATCGACACCGGTAACGGTGCTGCGCGGCTTTTATTCCCGCTGGTATCAGCCGCGTAATATGCGCCTGATGGTGATTGGCGATCTCTCGGTTGAGGAGGTTAAACAGGCGATTACCCAGACAATGGGCAACCTGCCGGATGTGGCGTTGCCCGAGCGCGCTGACGCCGAGCCGCAATTGCGCCCGCAACGTCATCTGGTGCGCCTGCAAGACAGCCAGAGCAGCGTCAGTCAGGTGTCATTCGTGTTGCGCTTTGATGATTCGGTTGGTAAAGCAGCGGGAGAGGCGGGTGTGCGCCAGCGGTTGATCAACCAGATAACGCTGGAGGCGCTGAGTCGTCAGGTGCAGCGCCAGCCGCTGCCGACCTCCGGTGCTGTCAGCAGTCTGGTGGTGCGTAAGTCAGATATTGGCCGCACCACCGTTGCACTGGGGCTGTTTGCGTCGGTATTGCCGGAGAGCCATCTGCAAGGGCTGGATGTGCTGCTGCAAGAAATGACTCGCCTACAGCGTTACCCGCTATTGGCCGCCGATATTGCCGCCGTCAAAGCGACGTTACGCCAGTCGGCTGAAAAAATGGTGGCGACGCCCGAGCAGCGTGAATTCTCTGACTGGGTTCAGCAGTTGGTCATAGCCTGGCAGCAGGAGCGGCCTTATGTTGGCAAACAGCAACTTGGCCAGCAGGTGTTGACCCTGCTGCAAGGCATCAGCGATGCGGATATTCACGCTTGCCTGCAACGCTGGTTGTCCTCGCCGGATCAACTGGTGCAATTCAGCATTCCGGGTGGCCAGCCATTTACGCTGCCTTCCCAGAGTGAAGTTGAAAAACGCTATCAGCAGGTCGCACACTCGACGCTCTCGCCCTTACAGCCGCCGGTCGAGCGGGTGGTGCCTTCGTTACCGGAGGCACAGGAGCAGGGCTCAATTACACAAGAACGAGCTTTTCCGGCACAAAAAGTAGCCGAGTGGCAACTGGCAAATGGCGACCGGTTAGTGTGGTTGCGCCCGGCGCAGCCGGGAAAATCAGCGATGCTGACGGTGCTGTCACCCACCGGTTTTATGGCTCCGGGGCGCGACCCGTGGCTGGCCCAGCTTGCCGGACAGCTTGTCAGCCAGAATGGGCCTGCGGGCTGGAAAGGCCACGATCTGGCCGACTGGAAAAAAGCGCAGCAGGTTTCACTCAGCCTTGACTATCAACCCGATGAGCTGCGCTGGAGCGGCAGCGCCAGCATCAGCCATTTAGAATCGCTATTTCATCTCTATTACGCGATGAATCGACAGGGCGATATTGAAGAAGGTGCTCTGCGCGAGAGCCTGGCGACGCTCAAACGTCAGCAGGTCACGCGCGAGCAGAGCGTGAGTACCCAGCGCGAGCGGGCAATCGCCGAATTGCAGTTTGGCAAAACCGGTATGGCGTTTCCAACGCGTGCGGCGTTAGATGCGGTGAGCCGTGAGCCGCTGCTACATCAGTGGCGACAGACCGCCGCCGCGCCGGTGACCTACTATCTGCTGGCGGATATGCCGGCCGAGCAACTGCGCCCGCTGGTGACACGCTACCTTGCGGCGTTGCCGCGTCAGGCAAGTGACGCCAGCACGCCCTATCTGGCACTACCGGGTAAGCGTGAGCGGGTGCTGGCGATGAATCTGGAGCCTCGCGCAGATGTGTATCTGTGGAGCTTCACCCCGCAGCGCTGGACGCCGCAGCAAGCGGTGCAGGCGAATATCGCCGCCCGGCTGGCGGCACGCTATCTCAAAGCCAGCTTGCGTGATGAGGCACAGGGTATTTATAACCTGAAGCTGGAAAGCCGGTTAAACGACAAAAATGAACGTATCGAAACCGAACTGCGTTTTACCACCTCGCCACAGCGGGCGCAGGAGTTAAGGCGCAACGCGCAACAGGTGCTGGAAACGGCGGCGGCACGCATCACGCCGCAGGACGTTGAGCAAGAACGGCGTCAGTTCATTCAAAGCGAACGGGCTCGTCAGCAAGACAACAGCGCGCTGATGTCACGGCTTATCCTCAGTTATCGCCACTATCATGACCCTCGTTATCTCACCGAGCTTGATAGCCTGGCACCGTCGATTACCTTTGAGGCGATTCGTGAGGCGGCCGCGAGATTATGGCACCCGGATAATCAGGCGGTGCTGGTGACGCTGCCGCAGGAGAAAACATCGTGAAGGCCTTCGCGCGCGCGTTTCTCTCTCTGTGCCGCCCGTTCTGGCTGAACTGGCGCTACGGGCAAAACTGGCTGTTGCTGGCGGCTATCGTGGCGATGGGCGGCAGCATTGTCTATCTCAACGTCCGTATCAACGACTGGAGCAAAAGCTTCTATGATGCGCTAGGCGCTTTTGACAGCGCGCTGCTTTATCTGCTCATCAAGGAATATTGCCTGTATATTCTTATTTATATTGGCGTGTTCGTGTATCAGGAGTGGCTGACCAAACTGCTGATTATTCGCTGGCGTGAGCAGATGACGGCGGAGCTGATTGACAGCTGGCTGGCCAAGCGTGCGTTCTACCGCCTGTCACTGAGTAATCAGGTTGATAACCCTGACCAGCGTATCGCGCAGGATGTCGATCTGTTTGTCACCCAGACGGTGCGCTTGTCGGTGTCGTTTCTTATCACCTTTGCCCAGTTGTTCTCATTCCTGCTCATCTTGTGGGATCTTTCCGGCGTGCAGCAGTTCTCGCTGTGGGGGTACAGCATCTCGGTAAGCGGCTATCTGGTGTGGGTGGCGCTTATCTACACCCTGTTTGGCAGCCTGATCACCCAATGGGTGGGTAAACGTTTACACGGCATCAACTACCACAAACAGCAGGCCGAGGCGGATTTTCGTGCGGCATTGTTGCGCAAGCACGATCATGCGGAACAGATAGCGCTCTATGGCGGTGAACGTCAGGAGCGCCAGCAACTGCGCGGCCATTTTTTATCGATAGTGCGTAACTGGCGCGCGCTGATGGGTGCAGAGCGCAACCTTGGCCTGTTCACCGTTGGTTACACCCGCGTTAGCCTGATTGTACCGGTCTTTGCGGCATTGCCCGCCTTTCTTAGCAAGACCGTTACCCTGGGGGGCTTAATGCAAATTCGCAGCGCATTCGGCCAGGTACACAGCGCGCTGAGTTGGTTTATTCGGGTCTATTACTCACTGGTGGAGCTGTCCGCCAGCCTGACGCGTCTGGATCAGTTCCGTCAGGAAATTGCCGCGCATCAGGAGACGTCGCGCCCGGTGGTGCAAGGAAAGTTGTTGCAGGTTGAACGCCTGAGCTTCTCCACGCCGCAGGGGCAGCCATTGCTGCGTAACGTGACCTTTAGCTGCGCGCCCGCTAGCTGGAGCCGCCTGTGTGGGCAGAGCGGGCTCGGTAAATCGACGCTGTTGCGCACTCTGGCGGGGCTATGGCCGTATTACGAAGGCGCGTGGCAGACCGGCAGCGGTAGCCACTTACTGTTGCCGCAGCACAGCTATCTGGGCCAGGGAACATTAGCCGAAGTGGTGTGTTACCCGAGCGCGCCGCGAGAAGACGATGCGGTATTGCGTCAGGCGCTGGAACAGGTTGGACTGGGCGAGTGGGGCGAAAGCTTGCAGCAGCAAATGAACTGGGATCGCGTCTTTTCCGGCGGTGAACGCCAGCGGCTGGCGCTGGCGCGGGCGCTGGTCAATCGACCAGATCATCTGTACCTCGATGAAGCCACCAGCCAGCTTGACCAACAGGCCGCACGCCAGGTGCTGGAGGTTATCCGTCAGGCGCTGCCTGCATGCACGGTGATTGCCGTTACTCACCAGCAGGAACTGGCGGATTTGTTTCACGACCATATCGATCTCGCCGCATTCCGCTAATCTCACCAGGGCTGGCCGGGGAAGGTTTCACCGGCTGGCCCAATCAATGTTAACCTTGGCACCTTAAACCGCATGTGGTGAAGTGTCGGCGTAAATTTTTACGGCACTTTCTGTGTGTTGCAGACTCCAATAGCCAGTGCGATGGCCGGGGTCGGCGATGCGCTGCCGTTTTATGTTGAGGAGTCGAGTGTGACAAAAGTGCGTCCATTATTGCTGTTTTTCCCTTTCTTATTGGCTGGGTGCAGTACGCTTTCCAGCTTTTCCTGGTCAAGTCTGTCGCCATTTAACTGGTTTGGGCACCATTTAAGCGTGACGGATGCGGGCGTCGGCGGGGTAAATGCATCAACACCGATGCTGGAGTCTGCGTTGAGTAATGCACTCAATAGCGACTATCGGCTGCGTGGCGGTATGGAAAGCCGCAACGGTAAACTGGTGTCGGTTTATCAGGCGATGAAGGATGAGCAGGTGGTGCTGGAAATTACCGGCGCGCCAAAAGGCCAGGTCAGCCAGGTTGTGGTGACAGACCGTGCCATCGCCAGCGAATGGGGCGTAAAACTGGGTGATGAGTTCAGCGGGTTATACAGCAAAGCGTTCGGGGTGTGCCAGCCTGGGCAAGGTGCCGATGCGCGCGCGGTAGAGTGTGTCGCGCCACAGGGTAAACATGTCAGCTACCTGTTTTCCGGCGACTGGAACGGCCCGGAAGGACTTATGCCGCCAGACGATATTCTCATGCACTGGAAAGTCAGCAAAATCGTCTGGCATGCACAGGGGCGAGAGTAACTATTTTTACCGCCCGCAGGCGGCTTCAGGCCGGGTGTTGCTGCCCGGCCTGAAGATAGATAGCGTAGGCGCTCTCACTCATGCTGAGGGTTGCGAATGAGGCTGGGTATTGGTGTTACGCATCAACTTTCTGCGATCAAGTAGCGTATTTGTCTGTGGGTCGTAATAACGACTCGGCCAGATCTCTTCCGGTTTGACACCCAGTGCGCTGGCAATAAGCCACTCGCCTTTTGGCCATGGACGATAAAGGGCGTTTGCCAGCGTGGTTGAGCTTAGGCCAGCCTGTCGTGATACCGCAGAGAGAGAGGTTCCTTTCTTCCTTAACGCAGCAATAATATCGGCGGAATGCCAGTCCGTTCTCCTTGAGCGCATATTTAATCCTCTATAACCAGGGCTGATTGCTATTTTTTGTGACAGGCTTTTACTATTACACACTTTTATAGGTAAAAAATACTCTTGAATTAAATTTCATTTGATGAATTTAGCGATATCATGCTGGTAACAGTTATTTAAGAGTAATTTTGGATGTTGATTGTTTTTATGTGATTTATTTTTGTTTTGAAATTACGACAAAGATTAATTATCTCGGTAATTATTTTTTTTGTTTTAATGTGGGACGTGTTTTATCTACAGGGTGTTGTTTGCCATGACAGACATGCAGACTTATCTGTGCTCGTTTATCCCTTTGCTGAATGGACTAAATGAGCCTTGGGGGATTAAGGATATAAACTCTCGCCATGTTTATATGAATGCCGAAGCGTATCGTTACACCAATACGCCAGCATGCTTCGATATTGAGGGCCGTTTTGATGAGGAGTTCCCCATCGACTGGGCCGAATTCTCTGACAAGTTTATTGAGCACGATCGTCGTACCGAGGCATGTGCAGAGCGAGTGGCGGTGATTGAAACACATTATTGGTTCGGTAAGTCAGAGCTCTCACCGTTTATTAGCGAAAAAATCCCTCTGTTTACGCCTGAAAAAGAGTGTGTGGGGATTTTATGGAACGCCAGACCAATGGGGACATTGTCTCCGCTTATCCATATTCACAAGCGCAAGCCTTCAATACTGAAAACCGATGCAACAACCCACCTGTTTACCCGGGCTGAGTTGGATACGTTATTTCTGCTATTGCGTCGTTTTTCCAGTAAGGAAATTGCGCGTCAGTTCAATCTCTCCAGCCGTACTATCGAAAATAGAATTCAAAGTATGTATCAAAAGGCCGGGGTGAATTCATTTAGCCAGTTTGAGGAGTTCTGTTATCAGCAGGGACTGGATAGTTTTATTCCTGCGTCATTGCTGACGAAAGGCATTTTATTTATCTGACAAGGACATTCAGTCATGGCGAATATTGATGATTACCCGGTGAGTCGTGTGCCGGGGTCGGCACGGTTGCCGCTTTTTAATGTGGCGTTGGTGCATATTGGTATGTTGACGGCGCTGGATCAGTTTATGTTGGGAGCCGTGTTGGGCCACGGTATGAGTTCTGGCGATGCATTCCTGGCGATAGCGATAGGTAGCGCCATTTTTGGCCTTGCCACCTTAGGCCTGGGATACGCCGGGATGCGAGAGGGACTTTCCGGCAGTTTACTGGCACGCTGGTGTGGTTTTGGTCGATTGGGCGCGGTGCTTATCGGTGCCATTATCGCCATCAGTCTGCTGGGGTGGTTCGGTGTGCAAAACGCTGTGTTCGCCCGCTCGTTAAATTATGCCTTAGGCGACCGGCTGGGGTTCGGCGTTGCTGCAACGCTTTCTGGCTGCGCATTAACGCTGCTGGTCACGTTCGGTTTTCGCGCGCTGCGCTATACCGCCAGAATTGCCGTGCCGCTGTTTATCATGGTGGTCGGTTATATTTCGGTAATGACATTAAGTGGCCATAGCCTTGCCGTATTGTGGCAAACAGCGGCTTCAGGCGAGGTGATTACGGTGAGTGCCGGGGCAACGATGGTGGTTGGCGGCTGTATTGTCGCAAGCCTCATCACACCGGATATGACGCGCTATTCCCGGCAGGGCTCGCATGTGATGTGGATAACCCTGCTCTCTATCGTCATCGGCGAGTTCTTCGTCAATGGGCTGGCGATGTTAATTGCCCGGGCGCTGAATACGGCGGATATTGTCACCATCATGTCACAAACCGCCGGTGGAATAGGGCTGATTACCGTGATTTTCTCCACGCTGCGGATTAATGACATTAACCTCTACTCCTCTTCGCTGGGTATCGCGAATGCCGTTGAAGGCATTACCGGTAAAAAACTTCGTTATCAATCCATTACGCTATTGATTGGCCTGGTGGGGACGTTCCTGTCGGTGATAGGCATTTTAGACCGCTTTGTGGATTTTCTGACCTGGCTTGGCGTATTTTTCCCGCCGGTAATTGGTGTCATGTTGGTGGATTATTATCTGCTGCGCACCAGCCGCCGTTTGCTTGATGACAGCCGCCGCGAGGGGGCGTTGCCGGATGAGAAGCACACGCCTGCGATTGGCTGGATGGCGATTGTGGCAAGTCTGGTGGGCAGCGGCGTTGGCGCATTTACCGACTGGGGTATTCCGGCATTAACGTCGCTGCTGGCGGCGAGCCTGTTGTATGGGGTGCTGGGGGTTATGGTTGCGACAAGAAGGGGCAGTGCGCAACGCGCGCAGGCAATATAGCGACGTCTTGGTATCATGTGGCGACAAAAAGGCGGCTTTCTACCTTGAGCTGTAAGGTTATTCTGTCATCGTCAACATCGTCTGATATCATGGTGCATTGGCTGGAGGCGTGTGGTACACGCCTCTGCGTTTTCTTGATGACACTGCGCTGAGTAATGTGAGGAAGCTACTGATGACGCAAATTCAAAGCGGTATTTTGCTTGAACATCGCCGTTTTGCCATTTTTATGGAGGCGATGGTACAGGGAGAATTTGATGCCATCCGCCAAGGGTGCAAAAAGTTTTGTCAGGCACTGACTGAGTTGCAGCAGCGTTTCCCCGATGCCGGACTGGGTGCGGTGGTGGCTTTTGGCTATGAGGTCTGGCGTGAGCTTGACTGCGATAACAGTGCGGTAGAGTTGAAATCGTTCACGCCGCTCGGTAATGGTCTGGCCCCGGCAACGCAACGCGATATGTTGATTCATATTCAGTCGCTGCGTCATGACGTCAACTTTACTCTGGCACAGGCGTTGCTGGCGGCATTCGGCAACACCATCAACGTTGAAGAGGAAACCCACGGTTTTCGCTGGGTGGAAGATCGTGACCTGAGCGGGTTTGTTGATGGTACAGAAAACCCGCAGGGTGAGGCACGCCAGGCGGTCGCGATTATTCCTGAAGGCGAGCCGGGCGAAGGCGGCAGCTATGTGTTTGTGCAACGCTTTGAGCATAACCTGCGCCAGCTTAACCGCATGAGCGTGGAGCAGCAGGAGCAGATGATTGGCCGCACCAAACAAGATAACGAAGAACTCTCAGCTGAGGAACGCCCGGTAACGTCACACTTAAGCCGCGTTGATCTGAAAGAAGAGGGTAAAGGGCTGAAAATTCTGCGCCAGAGCCTGCCGTATGGCACCGCCAGCGGCAAACATGGCCTCTATTTCGCCGCCTACTGTGCCCGCCTCTATAACATTGAGCAGCAGTTACTGAGCATGTTCGGCGATCGCGATGGTAAGCGTGACGACATGCTGCGTTTTACCCGCGCAGTGAGCGGCAGTTACTTTTTTGCCCCTTCTCTTACCCGCCTGTTATCGCTATAACTGCTATCGATTGATATCACCGTCAGGCACTCGTCGTGGTGCCTGTTTTTTTGTGTGCGACGGGCGCACCGGAGAGAGCATATGACCACACTCGAACACTGCGTTGGCAACACGCCGCTGGTCAAACTGCAACGTTTGGCACGCCATACCGACAGTGAAATCTGGCTGAAGCTTGAAGGGAATAACCCGGCCGGTTCGGTAAAAGACCGGGCGGCGCTGTCGATGATAACCGAGGCAGAGCGGCGTGCAGAGATAGCGCCGGGTGACAGGCTAATTGAAGCCACCAGCGGCAATACCGGTATTGCGCTGGCGATGGTGGCGGCGATGAAAGGCTATCGTTTACGGCTGCTGATGCCCGATAACATGAGCCTGGAACGTCAGGCTGCTATGCGGGCCTACGGCGCAGAGTTGGTGTTGGTTAGTCAGGCGCAAGGCATGGAGGGCGCGCGCGATCTGGCGGCATTGATGGCTGAAGCAGGCGAGGGAAAATTATTGGATCAGTTTAATAACCCCGATAATCCCCTGGCGCATTTCACCACGACCGGGCCGGAAATCTGGCGGCAGACCGGTGGGCGAGTCAGTCATTTTGTCTCTTGTATGGGCACCACCGGCACCATAACCGGTGTGAGCCGTTACCTGAAAAGTCAAAATCCGGCGGTGTATACCGTTGGCCTACAGCCGCAAGCCGGTAGTCAGATCCCCGGCATTCGGCGCTGGCAACCGGCCTACATGCCCGGCATTTTCCAGCCGCAACTGGTTGACAGCATCATGGATATCTCTCAGCAAGACGCTGAAACCACGCTACGGCGGTTGGCGCGCGAGGAAGGCATCTTTTGCGGTGTCAGTTCCGGCGGTGCGGTAGCCGGTGCGTTGCGCATCGCCGCTGGGCATCCCGGCAGTTTGGTGGTTACGGTGGTGTGCGATCGTGGCGATCGTTATCTGTCTACGGGCATTTTTGCGTCAGGCACCGAGCATGAGGTGCCGTGCTGAAATAGTGCGCCTGCGCCTGAATATCAACGTCCTCATCAGGCGACCCCCATTGCTCTTGGCACCGACAGAGCCTTTCCACAGAACCTTTCACGCCGCCGGAAGGCTAGCGCGAGGCCGTCACACCGGTGGCGCAGGCGTGATTTTCTCGCCATAGCGTGCGATCGGGTTATATTTTGCTCAGTAAAAGGTAAGGATTCCGTAAATGGAGCTGCGTCTATGACAACCAACGCTGACAATAGCGTGGTGACAACGTATGGGAAGACTTGCATGAAAATTTTACTGGTAGATGATGATGCTGAACTGGGGCACATGTTGTGCGAATACCTGACGGCGGAGGGGTTTGAGACGTCACAGGTCATGACCGGCAAGGAGGGCGTGGCCGGTGCGCTGTCTGAACAATATACCGCGATGATTCTGGATATCATGCTACCGGATATGAGTGGTATTGATGTGTTGCGGCAAATACGTCGCAGTAGCTCGATTCCTATCATTATGTTGACGGCAAAAGGCGACAACATCGACAGAGTCATCGGGCTGGAAATGGGCGCGGATGACTATGTGCCCAAACCATGCTATCCGCGTGAATTGGTCGCGCGTTTGCGCGCGGTGTTGCGCCGCTATGAAGATAAGCCGGAAAAAGTGGAAGACAGCGGCACGGTGACATATGGCGATCTGGTGCTGTGCCCGTTAACCCGCAGCAGCAAGTGGCGTGGTAACGCTTTTGACCTCACGGCATCGGAATTTAACTTGCTGGAGTTGTTGATGCGTTCATCTGAGCGGGTTGTCACCAAAGATGAGCTATCGGAAAAGTGCCTGGGCCGCCGCCGTGAGGCTTATGATCGCAGCGTAGACGTACACATCAGTAATATTCGCCAGAAGCTGGCCGCGCTTGATGGCTGCACTCTGGCGATAGAGACGGTACGCAGCGTCGGATATCGGATTCGCTAACATGCATGGGCGGCTATTCTGGAAAGTGCTGTTTGGTCTGTGGTTGACGTTTTTTGTCATCTCGCAACTGCTGTGGGTCGGTTTCTCGCTCTATGGCGGCCATAACGATCCGCCAGAGTTTCGGCTGGGCAAACATACTATTTCATTGCAAATGGCGCTGGCGACGCAGGCGCTGCGTCAGGGTGGGATGGCGCAGTTTGGGCGCACGCTGGCTGAGTGGCCTAAAAGCGAGCAGGGCTACATCAGTGTCGCGATTATCGGTGATGGCGATAATCGCGATAATGGCAGTAACGGCGAACGGCTATCGCCGTCGGTTGAAGCAAGAGAGCCACCGCCTCGGCCAGCATTGCCGGATTTTGCACCGCCGCCAGAGGAGCGTGGCCGCCCGGCGTGGCATCATGATGCGGTTCAGCAGGTCGTTGAGGGGGCAGATGGCCAGCGTTACCGTGTCAGCTTTGATACTGACCGCTGGCGGCAAGATATGATGCCTGAAGATAAGCGTCCAGGGCCGGTGCCGTTCTTTTTACACCTGCCGCCGCCGACAGTCTGGATTGGCGGGTTAGGCGGGCTGCTGTTTAGCGCGATGTTGGCCTGGAACCTGGCGCGCCCGTTGAGCCGATTGCGTGAGGGGTTTGATCGGGTTTCCCGGGGGGATTTATCCGTCCGTATTTACCCGTCGATGCGCCGCCGTCATGATGAAATCGCCGATGTCGCGCGTGATTTTGATGCCATGGTCGAGCGCCTTGCGGTGTTGGTGGGCGCGCGTGAACAATTGCTGCATGATGTCTCTCATGAACTGCGATCGCCTCTGGCTCGCCTGCAACTGGCGATAGGGCTGGCGCGTCAAAACCCCGATAATGTTGAAAGCGCACTGCAACGTATGGAGCGCGAGGCACAACGCATGGATAAAATGATCGGTGAAGTATTGACGCTATCGCGTGCCGAAAATCATGCGCTGAATAACGAAGAGTATTTTGATCTGCTTGGGCTGGTCAATGCGGTCGTCAACGATGCGCGTTATGAAGCGCAGGTGCCGGGCGTGGATATTTCATTACACTGCGGCGAGTTTGACGATTATACCGTGAAAGGTTCAGCCGAATTGATGCGGCATGCGCTGGATAACGTTATTCGCAACGCATTGCGCTTTTCCTCGCGTGGTCAACAAGTGCTGGTTACGCTATCGCGCGATGAAAAAGAGTGGTGCATTGGCGTTGCAGATAGCGGGCCGGGTGTCGACGCCAGCAAGTTATCGAGTATTTTTGACCCCTTCATGCGTATTGACTCGCCCAAGAGCGGCAAAGGCTATGGGCTGGGTCTGGCGATAGCGCGTAAAGCCGTTAGCGCACACGGCGGACGTATCGAAGCAGAAAACCGGACTCAAGGGGGCCTGCTGATTCGTCTTTGTATTCCGCGCTGGCAGTAATTGCCGAGCCCGAAATAGAACATGTGGGGAAAATAGACGGTAAAAAATAGGCCGTAAAGATGTAGCAAATCGCGCGGCCGAATATATCTCGCGACCTGAAGAGATCAATAAAAAATCAGAGCAGTAAAAACCAGAGCAATAAAAAACGGTGCCTAGGGCACCGTTTTAGTCTCAGCTAACGAGAGTATTACTTCTTGATGCGGATAACCGGTGTTTCACCGACAACAACCGTACCCGTCAGCTTGGTCAGTTCTTTGATTTCATCCATGTTTGAGATGACCACTGGCGTCAGCGTGGATTTGGCTTTTTCTTCCAGCAACGCCAGATCAAATTCGATCACTACGTCGCCTTTTTTCACGCGCTGCCCTTCTTCTGCAATGCGTTTAAAGCCTTCGCCTTTCAGCTCTACGGTATCAATACCAAAGTGCACGAAAAGCTCAATGCCACTGTCTGATTCAATGGAAAAAGCATGGTTGGTTTCGAAGATTTTACCGATGGTGCCATCGACCGGTGCCACCATTTTGTTACCGCTTGGTTTAATGGCGATACCGTCACCCACGATTTTCTCTGCGAACACGACATCAGGTACGTCTTCGATGTTGACGATTTCACCGGATAACGGGGCAATGATTTCGATGCTGCCGATTTCTTTCTTTTCGTCAGAAACCAGAGATTTCAGTTTATCGAACAAACCCATGATTTTCTCCTAAGCATTAATATTGGGTCAGCACAGCGGTATCAGCAAAGCGTCTTTTCTTTAATGAACCGGCTTACCAGACTGCTTAACTCTTCTGCCGTCGGCTGGGCTAATGCCTGCTCCGCCAGCGCTTTCGCATCTTCGTAATTGGCATTACGAATAATTTTTTTAATGCGAGGAATCGAGATGGCACTCATGCTGAACTCATCCAGACCCATCCCCAGCAGCAGTAGTGTAGCACGTTCGTCACCCGCGAGCTCGCCGCACATCCCCGTCCATTTGCCTTCGGCATGAGAGGCGTCAATCACCTGTTTAATCAGGGTTAACACGGCCGGCGACATGGGGTTATAGAGATGAGAAATCAGCTCATTCCCGCGATCTACTGCCAGAGTATACTGGGTTAAGTCATTTGTCCCAATACTAAAGAAGTCAACTTCCTTCGCCAGATGATGAGCGATAGCCGCCGCTGCAGGCGTTTCTACCATGACACCGACTTCAATCGTCTCATCAAAGGCTTTACCTTCTGCACGTAGCTGTGCTTTAAGCATTTCCAGCTCTGCTTTCAGCGCACGCACTTCTTCTACCGAAATGATCATCGGGAACATGATGCGCAGTTTGCCAAACGAAGAGGCGCGTAAAATCGCACGTAACTGAGCATGCAGAATCTCTTTGCGATCAAGGCAGATACGGATTGCGCGCCAGCCTAAGAAGGGGTTTTCTTCTTTCGGCAAGTCCATGTACGGCAGGTCTTTATCACCACCGATATCCATGGTACGGACGATAACGGCCTGAGCCCCTACCGCTTCGGCTACCGCTTTGTAAGCCAGGAACTGTTCGTCTTCGGTTGGCAGCGCGTCACGATCCATAAACAGGAATTCGGTGCGGTACAAGCCTACGCCTTCGGCGCCATTGCGCTCTGCACCGGCGACGTCACGCACGGTACCGATGTTGGCGCACACTTCTACCTGATGACCATCCAGCGTGATGGCAGGCAGGTCTTTCAGTTTGGTCAGCTCATGTTTTTCAGTGTTGTATTGCTCCTGAATCGCTTTGAGCTGGTCAATCGTCGCCTGATCGGGGTTCTGATAAATGGTGTTATTCACGCCATCCAGAATCAGGAAATCACCGTTATGAATCTTCTGCGTTGCATCCGTGGTGCCGACAATCGCAGGTAATTCCAGTGAACGCGCCATAATCGAGGTATGAGACGTCCGGCCACCGATGTCGGTAATGAAGCCCAGCACTTTGTTCAGGTTCAACTGTGCGGTTTCAGACGGCGTTAAATCTTTGGCGATCAGGATAACCTCGTCCTGAATATCACCCAGATCGACAATATGCATGCCAAGAATGTTTTTCAGCAGGCGCTTGCCGATATCGCGCATGTCCGCCGCGCGCTCTTTCAGGTATTCATCATCCAGTTCTTCCAGCGCTTTCGCCTGCGTCTCGATGACGGAAAACGCCGCCGCATCGGCTGATGCGTGGTCGTCTTTAATCAGGGAGATGATTTCCTGCTCGAATTCTTCATCTTCAAGCAGCATGATATGCCCCTCAAAGATGGCTTCCTTCTCTGGCCCCAGCGTTTCAGCCGCTTTTTTCTTGATAACTTCCAGCTGCTGAGAGGCTTTCGTCCGCCCAGTCAGGAAACGTTCGATTTCTACGTCTACCTGATCCGCAGAGATTTTTTTCCGGTTGACGATAATTTCATCATCTTTCAGTAACAGCGCCTTACCAAAAGCAATTCCCGGTGATACCAATATGCCTGAAATCATAACCCTTACCTTACTTGATTCTGATATTCACAAAGAGAGCGGGCTGTTATTCAAGTTCAGCCATCAGTTTGACCAGATGCTCAACGGCTTGCTGCTCGTCTTCACCTTCTGCGGAAATCGTGACGACAGTGCCCTGAGTCAGGCCGAGAGTCTGTAATTTGAACAGACTTTTGGCGCTGGCGCTTTTGCCGTTGGAGGTCACGGTGATTTCAGCGCTAAATCCTTTGGCTTCCTTGACAAACTGGGCAGCGGGACGGGTATGCAGACCATTTGGTGCGGTAATCGTAACGTCTTGCTTAAACATTCTTTTTTCCCCAACTTATTTGGATTGGATTCATGTTGTGGAACTAAAGTTTAGTGTAGGAACTGAACTTTAGCCTGTTTGGTTGCTCTGGCAGCATCAGAGCCGGCCGGGATGCGGTGAAGGGAAACGCCGGGTTTCTCTTTGCTAAATACCGCGATGATGTCCCAGGCCGTTATCAGACTGGCGATTGAAACATCCGGCCGAGGGTTTCATGTCGCTTGTCTGTTGTGCGCAAGGGGACGATGGGTATTAATTTTACGCATCAAAATAATTGTCCGGTTAAATACTAGACCTGAGTGTGAAAAGCAATCTGTCAGTAACGGAAAATTTGAACTCGACCACAAAAAAGCACCCCGGAGGGTGCTTTTTTTAGTTTTTAATTACCAGTAAAGAGAGGAATTACTGTTGCAGTTCCTGCTCGGTAAACAGATCGGCGAACAGTGCGGTACTCAGATAACGCTCACCGGAAGACGGCAGAATAACGACGATGGTTTTATCCGCAAACTGCTCTTCTTTCAGTAGGTTAAGCGCTGCGGCAACGGCTGCGCCAGACGAGATGCCCGCCAGAATACCTTCTTCTTCCATCAGGCGACGCGCTGTGGTGATGGCATCATCGTTACTGATGCGCTCAACGCGGTCAATCAGCGTTAAATCGAGGTTGGCCGGAATAAACCCAGCGCCAATACCCTGAATTTTATGCGGGCCAGGTTTGATTTCTTCGCCTGCCAGCGCCTGGGTAATGACCGGCGAATCAGAAGGTTCAACGGCCACAGAGGTGATGGCTTTTCCTTTGGTATTCTTGATATAGCGGCTGACGCCGGTCAAGGTGCCGCCAGTGCCGACGCCTGCGATAAACACATCCACTTCACCATCGGTATCTTCCCAGATTTCCGGGCCGGTGGTTTTTTCGTGAATTTCCGGGTTAGCCGGGTTGCTGAATTGCTGGAGCAACAGATAACGCTGCGGATCGCTTTCGACGATTTCTTCGGCTTTGGCGATAGCCCCTTTCATGCCTTTGGCGCCTTCCGTCAGCACCAGATTGGCGCCCAGCGCTTTAAGCAGCTTACGCCGTTCCAGGCTCATGGTTTCAGGCATGGTGAGCGTCAGTTTGTAACCGCGAGCAGCGGCAACATAAGCCAGAGCAATACCGGTATTTCCACTGGTTGGTTCTACGAGTTCAACGCCAGGCTTCAATACGCCGCGTTTTTCCGCATCCCAAATCAGATTGGCACCGATACGGCATTTGACGCTGAAGCTTGGGTTGCGTGACTCCACCTTGGCCAGAATACGCCCGTTGCCGATGCGATTGAGACGAACCAGCGGCGTGTGGCCGATAGTGAAAGAATTATCTTCGTAGATCTTGCTCATAGCCCGTCCTTAATAACTGTATGAAATTTTTGCGAACCTCAGAGAGGATACTCGTTCGGGGCAGCCAGTGAAGTAAAGAATCGCTATATCTATATGTTCTGAGGAAATATGTTTTCCTCAATTTCTGGTTATACCGCGTCATGCAGTTGTCTGAGTGATTGCAGTGGCATCCGGCCCGGCGCGGCCAGCAAACTACGCCGGGGCTAACGGTTAATGCGCGTGAGATACGCCAGAGAGATGGCGATAGTTGTCAACCCATAAGGCCGTCGCGCCACACACCGCTACCGGCATAATAAGCAGGTTCAGCAGCGGCACCATGGTACACAGGCTGACCAGCGCCCCGAATTGCAAATGGGTTAGTTTACGTTGGCCTAATGCCTGGCGCATGGCGGGAAAACTGACTTTGTGGTTATCGAAGGGATAATCACAGTATTGTACGGCCAGCATCCAGGCACCAAACAAGAACCACAGGATGGGGATGACTGTCTGACCAAGGCCGGGAATAAAATAGAGCAGCACCAGCACCAACGCCCGAGGTAAATAATAGGCCAGTTTTTGCGTTTCACGTTTCAGAATGCGGGGAATATCTTTGGCAATATCCACAATCCCGCTGCCGGGTAATGGCTGGCCGGTTAAGCGGGCCTCGAGTTGTTCTGCCAGCAACCCGTTGAATGGTGAGGCTATCAGGTTGGTGAGCGTGCTGAAGAAGTAGCTAAATACCAACAAGACAAACACCGTAACCAGCGGCCAGAGCAGGTAACTCAGCCATTGCAGCCAGCCGGGAATATGGCTCATCAACGCTGGCATCCAGACGCCCAATCGATGAAAGAGCCACCAGAAGGCGCTGCCCATTATCAGAATATTCACTAAAAGAGGAAGCAGAACAAAACGGCGGATGCCGGGAAGTGACAGCAGTTGCCAGCCTTTAAGAAAGTAATGCAGGCCACTGCGTTTGCGATCAAGCTGTTGCGTGTAAGACATGGTGCTGTTTTCACCCTATGATATGCAGGTGACGGCATCATATCGGGAGGGCTTTCAACTGGCTAGCCGTGATTTGCATGAAAAAAACGCAAAAAAATGCCGCCTATTGATCTTTATTATCATAAACTATCGCCCAGACTTGCACTTGGTTACTCAGGCAAATACAGTTAGGGGTATGTGTATTTGCCGTTGTGGCAATGTGCCGTTTTGGCAATGAATGGGAATAACTGGGATAGCAATGATGCAGGACCTGCGTCTAATCTTAATCGTCGTTGGCGCGATCGCAATTATCGCACTGTTATTGCATGGTCTGTGGACCAGCCGTAAAGAGCGCTCGTCCCTTTTTCGCGATCGTCCCGTTAAACGTTTGAAGCCCAAGCGTGATGACGCTGTGCTTGATGAAGCGGAAGAGGATGGCGTGGGCGAGGTGCGTGTAACGTCTTCTTCACGCTCTTCAGGGGCTCCCGCTTTTGGTCACTATGATTCATCGCATGATGAACGTACTTCTGCTCCCGCTACTCGCCAAGAGCCAGCTCTGTACGATCCGCTACTTGATGCGTCTGCGCCGCCGGAAACCGTACATGCCCGTCGTCCTGCTGTGGCAGAGTCTGCACCGCAGCCTGAGCCGGTGTATCGTCAAGCGCCGCAGCCTCAACAGCCTGCTGCGCCAGTAACGGAAACACCGGTGACGTTTTCTCCAACGGCATCTTCCGCCATTCCGGTTACGCCTACGCCTTCCGTTCCGCCGCAGCCCGAGGCCGTGCGTGAGGTGGTGCTGGTGTTGCATGTGGCAGCCCATCAGGGCGGCGTTATCGGTGGCGAGTTGTTACTGCAAAGCGTATTACAGTCGGGATTTCAGTTTGGCGAGATGAACATTTTCCATCGCCATGTCAACCCATCGGGCAGTGGCCCGGTGCTGTTCAGTTTGGCCAATATGGTCAAGCCTGGCTCTTTCAATATTGATACGATGGCGGAATTCAGTACCCCGGGTGTATCTATCTTTATGATGGTGCCGTCTTATGGCGATGCCAGTCAGAATTTTAAACTGATGTTGCAATCAGCGCAGCGTATTGCTGACGATGTCGGTGGCGTGGTGCTGGATGATGAGCGCCGTTTGATGACGCCGCAGAAAGTTGAAGCGTATAAAGGCCGTATCCGCGATGTGCTGAGGGCCAATAGCGCGCAGGATGCGTAATTCCCGCATGTACTGTGCGATGAAGCCTCCGCTTGCGGGGGCTTTTTTACTCTTATGCCTTTTACCCTTGTGTGTTTTACCTCGTTTCGATGTTGTAACGGTGATGGCGTAATCGCTGGCTGGTTTACTTGAATCAGACTGGCATTATCCATACGCCACGCACGTCGGTATGGGAGAGGGGCAAGGATAGCATTAACCACAAGGTCGATACTGTGAGTCATTCTCAGACGTTAAAACAGGAGTTGGGGTTAGTACAGGGCATTGGTTTACTGTCTACCTCTTTGCTAGGCACCGGAGTATTCGCTGTTCCGGCGTTGGTTGCAGAACAGTCGCGCGGCGACAGTCTATGGGCCTGGCCGCTGCTGATTATGCTGGTGTTTCCTATTGCGATTGCATTCGCCTCGCTTGGCCGACACTACCCTAATGCCGGTGGCGCCGCGCATTTTGTCAATCTGGCATTTGGGCCACGGCTTGCCCGCGTCACCGGCTGGTTGTTTTTATCCGTTATCCCGGTCGGGCTGCCGGCGGCAATGCAAATTGCTGCCGGTTTTTGGCAGGCGGCGTTTGGTCTTAGCGCGACAGGGTTGCTGTGGGTGCAGTTGTTGACGCTGGCGGCCATCTGGCTACTGGGGCTGCGTAGTGCAGGCTCCAGTGCGGTGATTCAAACGTTGATCGCGGTGTTGGTTGTCTTGCTGGTCGTCGCTATCTGGTGGAAAGGCGATATTGCGCTCACACAGATTCCGTGGCCTGCGCCATCAGCGATTAACGCACCTGTGATGCTTGACGCATTAGCGGTGATGTTCTGGTGTTTTGTCGGTCTGGAGGCGTTCGCTCATCTGGCGACGGAATTCACTTCACCACAGCGTGACTTTCCACGGGCATTGCTGATAGGCATGTTACTGGCCGGTGCGGTTTACTGGGGATGTACAGTCGTTGTACTGCATTTCGGCGCTTATGGCCCCCATCAGGTAGCCACGGCGTCACTGCCGGGCATTGTGGTTCGTCTGTTTGGGGAAAAAGCGCTTTGGCTGGCATGTATCGTTGGCTACCTTGCCTGTTTTGCCAGCGTCAACATTTACACGCAAGGCTTCGCCCGGCTGGTTTGGTCACAGGCTCCGGCGGGGAGTCGGCTGGCGCAGTTGTCAGCCGCCCGCGCACCGGCGAATGCGCTATCCCTGGTCGTTGCCTGCTGTCTTGTCTGCTGTCTTGGCATTTACTGGTTGCAACTGCCGCTGTCTGTCTTAATCGTTTACGCTAACGGCATTTTTATCCTGATTTACCTGTTATGTATGTTAGCTGGCTGTCGCTTGTTGCGTGGACGTTCGCGCCTGATGGCATTGGTCGGGAGCATTCTGTGTATCGCGCTGCTACTGACGCTTGGAACAAAAGTCTGGTATGCGTTGTTGATGCTGGCAGGATTATGGCTGGGATTACCGGTCAGAAAAGAGATGCAGCCAGAAAGATAATACCGATGCGGTTTGGCGCGTTTGCCCGGTCTCGTTGTTTGTTACATACATATCGTTTGCCACATAAACGTTTATTGCGTGAGAAACATATGGCTTGATTGACAGGAGAGGGGCTACCCCTGTCCTGTCAATACGTGTTACTGCGGGTCAGCAGGCGGTTGTGGGGCCTGTTCAGTGGCGGTGGTTTTCGCTTCCAGCGCCGCCAAACGTTGCTCCAGTTGGGCGAGCTTTTCGCGCGAACGCAGCAGCACCTGCGTTTGGATATCAAATTCTTCGCGGCTGACCAGATCGAGTTTGCCTAACTGCGACTGCAACACCTGACGAATTTTTTTCTCCACATCTTCGCCAAATTCCCGGATGCCTTTTGGCATGGATTCCTGCACCTGACGGGCAATTTGCTCTAATTTTTTCGGGTCAATCATGACGCTTTCCTGAATGGTTTGACGATATCGCGGACAGTCTCAAGTGTACTGCCTGACCGGTCTGGTATAAACAAAAAGTGATTTTGATTGTGTGAATTTTGCGATCTTTACGCGGGCTTATTGATTGCCGGAATCGTCGGTTAGCGTTATAGTAATTGCGCTTATTCTCAGGGCGGGGCGTAATTCCCCACCGGCGGTAAACCAGTTCAAGCTCATCGCTTACTGGAAGCCCGCGAGCGCTCAGGCTGTTGCCTGAGGTCAGCAGATCCGGTGAAATTCCGGGGCCGACGGTAATAGTCCGGATGGGAGAGAGTAACGAGTTGCGACAGGCACGCTGCCTGCATGCGTTATTTTTCGTTTTTGTTCGTCATTCTGGTTCCTGTCATGGGGCCTTAGATTGCGTATAAAACAACTCCTCAAGTTCGCCCTGATTCTGGTAATCCATATAAAAATTGAGGTTTTTTACCATGAATCAGACTTTACTTTCCGAATTTGGTACTTCTGCCGAGCGCGTTGAACGTGCGCTGGACGCTTTGCGTCAGGGCCGTGGTGTGATGGTGCTCGATGATGAAGACCGAGAAAACGAAGGCGACATGATTTTTGCCGCTGAAACCATGACCGTTGAGCAGATGGCGCTGACCATTCGTCACGGCAGTGGTATCGTTTGCCTGTGTATTACCGAAGAGCGTCGTCAGAAACTGGAACTGCCGATGATGGTGGAAAATAACTCCAGCCACTATCAAACCGCGTTTACTGTGACGATTGAAGCCGCAGAAGGCGTAACGACAGGGGTGTCAGCCTCCGATCGCCTGACCACGGTGCGTGCGGCTATTGCTGACGGCGCACGCCCGAGCGATTTAAACCGCCCTGGCCATGTGTTCCCGCTGCGTGCGCAGCCCGGCGGCGTACTGGTTCGCGGTGGTCATACGGAAGCCACGGTTGATTTGATGCGTCTGGCTGGCTTTAAGCCGTTTGGGGTGCTGTGTGAGCTGACCAATGATGACGGTTCTATGGCGCGAGCGCCTGAAGTTATCACATTTGCCAAGCAACACGACATGCCGGTGCTGACGATTGAAGATCTGGTGGCTTACCGTCAGGCCACTGAGCGTAAAGCCGGTTGATAGCCAAAGGCGCATCGCTCCCTGCGCTCGTTTCTTCAAGGCCGTTTTTACGGCCTTGAAGAGGGCGAAGCGGTAAGACATCATGCGCTACCGCCCGTCATCAGCTAGTCCGGTTTACGGGCTAGCAGGGTCGCAAAGCGCAATTTGATGCGTTTGCCCTCCGCGTCCGTTTTGTGCAGTTCTCCCACCTCCTCGTTATATTTCACAATCTCCCAGTCTTGGTAGTAATGACGCAATTCGTCATGTGCGAAAGTGAATGAAAAGGGCACCGTACAGGGGAAATCCTCGGTGGACATGGCCGCCACAATCAAATTATGACCGCCCGCCAGGGTGTGCGCCTGCATATTCTCGATAATCGCAGGGACGCTCTCTCGGTTGAGAAACATGAACACCACGGTAGACAGGATAAAATCATACTGGTGATGAATATCGGCCTGATTAATGTCGTGTACAAACGTTGCTATGTTGCTGAGTTGTTCGTCAGCGATGATGTCATTGAGTGCATTGATACTTTGGGCATTTTTGTCACAGGCAGTGACATCGAATCCTTGCAGATTGAGATAGAGCGCATTACGCCCGCCACCGCAGCCAAGATCGAGCGCTTTGCCGGGCGTAACATGGGGCATGGCGGCAATGACTTCAGAGTGGGTGCGCGTCAGGCCATATTTTTTATGGTAATAGTCTTCTGCGCGGCAATAAAAACTCAACTGGCATTGCAGATCGTCAGACACAGCGACAATACGGTGCCAGCGCTGAGGCTCGATGTAAGGCGGCTGCTGCTGAGTAGAAAACTGCAACACGGCTTCTTCCTCACCCTGCTCGGTCAGCAGAGCAAAGGTCAACTCGCCTTTGAGAATATGTAGCCTGGCCCAGGTACCCTCTTGTGTGTTGTGCTTTTCCCGAAACGCGGCGGGCAACGTTTCGCTGTTCCATTGCGGTAATTGTTTGTAGCACATCAACGCCGGTGTATCGCTCATCATTCGCCCTCTTAATTTTGTTGCTGGCGTGCAGCCTTACGGGTGCTCGCGCGGATAAACATATTGGTTGATGACCAGGTTTATGATCGTGATTGATGACCATAGTGTGGTTGATAAGCATAGTGTATGCGCAGGAAGGGGCGGATGGCTATAAGTTGCATTAAAAATACATCAATTAAACCGGGGGCGGCAGGCGCGGGTATCCGTGCGGTATGACAAGGCGGCAATGCACCGATGGAGCAAAAATAGCGGGGATGGCGCAGGCCACCCCCGAGAAGCGTTGCGATGAGGCAACGGCGACGAGCGCCGTTATGGTGCGATTAACCGCAGCGGTTGCACTGTTTCGTCTGAATAATCTGGAAGAAGTCATTGCCTTTATCATCGACCAGAATAAAGGCCGGGAAATCTTCCACTTCGATTTTCCAGATAGCTTCCATCCCCAATTCCGGGTACTCAACGCACTCCAGACTCTTGATGCTGTTTTGCGCCAGAATAGCCGCCGGGCCACCGATGCTGCCGAGGTAGAAACCGCCGTGTTTTTTACAGGCGTCGGTCACTTGCTGGCTGCGGTTGCCTTTTGCCAACATCACCATACTGCCGCCGTGCGATTGCAGTAAATCGACGTAGGAATCCATACGCCCTGCGGTGGTGGGGCCGAGTGAGCCGGAGGCGTAGCCTTCCGGGGTTTTGGCCGGGCCTGCATAGTAAATCGGGTGATCTTTAACGTATTGCGGCAAGTCAGCCCCGCTGTCGAGTAACTCTTTGAGCTTGGCATGAGCGATATCACGCGCCACGATAATGGTGCCATTGAGCGACAGGCGGGTGGAAACCGGATACTGCGACAGGGTTTTCAGGATATCGGCCATGGGGCGGTTTAAGTCGATGCGCACGACTTCGCCTTCACCCGCCTGACGCAGATGCGCAGGAATGTATTTACCCGGGTTGGTTTCGAGCTGCTCAAGCCACAGCCCTTCACGGTTAATCTTGGCTTTGATGTTACGGTCAGCCGAGCAGGAGACCCCCATGCCGACCGGACACGATGCACCGTGACGCGGCAGGCGGATAACGCGCACGTCATGAGCGAAGTATTTACCGCCAAACTGCGCGCCTAGCCCCAGATTACGCGCTTCTTCCAGCAGTTCCTGCTCCAGAACCACGTCGCGGAAAGCCTGGCCGTGTTCGTTACCTTCGGTCGGCAACTCGTCATAATATTTGGTTGAGGCCAGTTTGACGGTTTTCAGCGTACTTTCTGCCGAGGTGCCGCCGATGACAAACGCAATATGGTACGGCGGGCAGGCGGCGGTGCCGAGCGAGCGCATTTTCTCTACCAGGAAATTTTTCAGTTTCACCGGGGAAAGCAGGGCTTTGGTTTCCTGATACAGGTAGGTTTTATTGGCTGAACCGCCGCCTTTGGTGACGAACAGGAATTTGTACTCTTCGCCCTCGGTGCTGTAGAGGTCTATCTGCGCGGGCAGGTTGGTGCCGGTGTTCACTTCTTTGTACATATCCAGCGCCGCGTTCTGGGAGTAGCGCAGGTTGTCTTCGATAAAGGTGTTATACACCCCGCGTGACAGTGCTTCGGCATCATCGCCACCTGTCCAGACGCGCTGGCCTTTCTTGCCCACAATGATAGCCGTCCCCGTGTCCTGACAGGTTGGCAGAATGCCTTTGGCGGCAATTTCAGAGTTACGCAAGAATTGCAGTGCAACGTAGCGATCGTTTTCGCTGGCCTGCGGGTCGCTCAGAATATCAGCGACCTGCTGCTGATGGGCCGGACGCAGCAGGAATGAGGCGTCATGAAAGGCCTGTTGCGCCAGTAGCGTTAACCCCTGCGGATCGACTTTCAGGATATCCTGACCTTCAAACTGACTGACAGAAACAAAGTCACTGCTGATTAAACGGTATTCGGTTTTATCTTTCGCTAATGGAAACGGATCTTGGTAATAGAATGGTTTATTCGACATTTTCTTCTCACTTGCAGCCGCATTATTGAGTCATTCACATCGGGTGTTATTTTCCGTCCAGGGTTTTTGTGTCGGTCTTATTGTTGTTACGTCTTGTTGTACCACCGACAGGTCTGACAACAAAAACCATGAACGTGAGGTGATATTCCTTAAATCACGCAGATTCACGGCGACGTATCGCCTTAACTGCGCACCTTTGAGGGATACCGACTCACATACTATGGCTTTATGTCAGGCAGTACCACGCTAACAAGTCACATTATTTTTATCTTCGTCATGTTTTTATCGAAAATATATCCTTAAAAAAATTATGGATTAGATAATCATCAGCGCACGCCCACATATTCATATTAAGTCATTTATTTAATTTATTTAAGTGGGTGCCATCCAGAGCCTCGCCATAATATGAATAACAAAAAAATGGCGGCCAGGTTAAATGGCTCGCCGGTATTTTTTGTCGAAAACAGCGCGCCTCAATCGATGCGTTTTCGCGCCGCCCGGCGCACTGACTTGCCACGATGAGGGCTACTCTGTTTGCGCCAGTAGCGCGTCAATCATCCATAATCCGGCGGGGCCAGGCGGAGCCGGTCGTGACCAGGCGACATCCACGGCGATTTGTTGGGGAAAGCCGTTGAGGTGAAGTTCGACCAGTCGATTCGGCGCGTACTCATTGACCAGCCAGCGTGGCAGCACACTCCAGCCAAACCCCTGTTCTGCCATTTCCAGCAGCATCAGGTAAGAGGGGGTTGACCAGATGGCGCTTTGTGCCTGTGGCCGGGCGCGCGGGCTGTAAGTGTGCAGGCACAACTGGCGCACCGTGGCGAGCTGTTCATGCGTGACCTGCGGGGAATGCGCCAGCGGGTGGCCTTTTGCCACAAACACTGCCATTTCGGTTTTTACCTGCAACCGGGAAACCGCGATGTCCGTTGGGTAGTGGGCACGCGCTTGCAGCACCCCCACCTGAGCGCGTTCAGATTGCAGCAGCTCCAGCACATCTTCATCTTCGGCTATCAGGCACTCAAATTCGACTGCGGGAAAGCGTTCGCCAAAGCGTTGCAGCACCGGGTAGTAGTGACGGCATTGCCAGGTATCTGACAGCACAAAGGTCAGGCGCGGTTCGACATTGTCCGCCAGCTGGATAGCTAACTCATCCAGCGCTTCACTGGCAGCGAGGATCGCCCTGACATGACTGAGCACCTTACGCCCCTCATCTGTCAATACCGGCTGATGGCCGCGCCGGTCAAACAGCGTCAACCCCAAATCGGCTTCCAGATTCGCAACAGCGGTACTGACGGTAGACTGGCTTTTTTGCAGGTGACGGGCAGCGGCAGAAAAGGAGCCGCAGTTGGCTGTGGCAATAAATGCCAACAACGATTCAGGCGAGTAACGCATGACCACCTCTATCGATTTTCTAGATGGAAACTAATTTAACACTATTGGATATTTCGATGAAAATAGCACCCTCTGATGATTTTCGCACCAGCAGAAGGAGAAACGTATGCAACAGCGAATGAAACCGTCAGCCCATCCAGCCCCGAAAACATGGCGTGAGCGGGTGCTCCATGCCGTGGGGTTTGAAGTGATGGCACTATTGATTTGTGCCCCTGTCGGTGCTTGGGTGTTGGATCGCCCAATACTTCAGGTTGGCGTATTGTCGCTGTTGTTATCCAGCGTGGCGATGGTGTGGAACGTGCTTTATAACAGCCTGTTTGACTGGCTGTGGCCGGTCAGCCGTGTGGCGCGTACTCTGTGGGTGCGTATTACCCATGCGCTCGGTTTTGAAGGCGGATTTATTGTGATGGGTCTGCCGCTGGCGGCGTGGATGCTGCATATTACGCTGTGGCAGGCATTGATGGTGGAAATCGGTTTCTTTTTATTTTTCCTGCCCTATACCGTGGCCTATAACTGGCTGTATGACCTGCTGCGCGCCCGCTGGTTCGCCGTTGCGCTACCGGTGCGTCGCTAGTTGCTTGCCACCTGTCGGCGTCGGTACGTCCTTGCGGCCTTTTGCCCGTTTGCCCGTGAATGATTTCGCATCACGGCGGTTGCCACGTGCTGAGATAAATAAAACATGGCTGTGAATGGTGATCTGTTTGCCGATGACGCCCCCCAGACTGGCCGCGAAGCGCTGGCGGCTGGGGCCGTGCTGCTGCGCGGTTTTGCCTGGGCGCAGGCGGAAGAATTGTTAAGCGCGCTGGCGCAGGTGATACGGCAGGCGCCGTTTCGCCACCAACAGACCCCCGCAGGGCATGCGATGTCGGTTGCCATGAGCAACTGCGGCCAAACCGGGTGGATAACCGATGCCTGCGGGTATCGCTACAGTGCGTTTGACCCGCAATCCGGTAAACCGTGGCCTGCTATGCCCGCGTGTTTTTTACGCATTGCGCAGGCCGCCGCGTATGAGGCCGGTTATTCCGGGTTTACCCCGGATGCCTGTTTGATTAATCGCTATGCCGTGGGCGCGAAAATGTCGTTACATCAGGATAGCGATGAGCAGGCGCTGCATCAGCCGATTGTTTCTGTGTCGCTGGGGCTACCGGCGCTGTTTTTGTTCGGCGGTGCGACGCGCACTCATCCTTGCCAGCGTGTACCGCTCTGGCACGGTGATGTGGTGGTGTGGGGGGGCGCATCGCGGCTTTACTATCACGGCGTGCAGCCAGTCAAGGATGGCCCGTTACCGCTGTGCATGAAAGAGGCGGTACGGTTTAATCTTACGTTTCGTCAGGTGTGACACACCCTTGAGCGGTGTGTCACCGGCGCGTTGCCGCGCCGTTTTCCTGACGATTTTTTACGGCCGATTATTTTTTAGTAAAGTGCAGGTAATCGAGCGCATTCTCGCCCGCCATGCGGCCTGAGTTGAGCGCAAAACCAAAGGTACCGCCACCCAACAGCAGGTCATAGGTGTCGCCATACATGCCAGCGGCGTCGTTACCGGTGACATACAACCCTGGAACGGCGCTGCCCGCCGGGCTCATGGCTTCCATCTTGTCGTTGATTTTCACGCCGCCGAGCGTACCCAGCGCGGCAGGCATCATTTTCACCGCATAGAAGGGGCCCGTTTTCACCGGACGCAGGTAATCCATGTTCTTATTGAACACTTCATCGCGTTTTTGGGCGGCAAAACGGTTGTTCTCTTCCACCGTGTGCTTAAGCACGCTGGCATCCATGTCCATCGCCTTCGCTAACTCGTCCAGCGTATTGGCTTTGAACACAAAACCACGGTTTTTCTGGCTCTCTTTGGCGAACTCTTCGTCGAATTTCACCAGTTTGGTGTTGGCGATAACCCATTCGCCAATCGGTACGTCAATACCGTCATTGACCACGTGTTTGCGTGTTTCGTCATCGAACACGGAATACATCACGCCACCGGCCTTGGCCAGCGCATTACCGGCGTGTGGCCAAATAATGACGATGGATTCATCCGTAAAGCGGCGACCGTGTTTATCCACCCACAGATAAGGCTGACGTGCGGCGGCCAGCATTTGCGAGTTGGGGGCATAATCCGGCAGGCCTGGGCGGTAGGATTGAACGACGCCCATGCCTTCCTCTTTTGCCCCGGCTTTCCAGGCCATTTTGATGCCATCGCCGTCTTTACCGATGTTACCGACCATGATGGTGTCCGGCATCGCGACGTATTTTTGCAGCATCTCTTTATTGTTGGCGTAGCCGCCGGTAGCAATAATTACCGCTTTTGCGTCGATCTGGAACGGTTTGCCGTCGCTGCCTTCGGCTATCACGCCAGCGACTTTGCCGTCCTTCATCACCAGGTCTTTACCGGCTGTTTTCACAAGCGTTGTCACCGGCATGCTTTTGAACTGCTCGTGGAAGGTTTTGATCAGGTGACGACCATGGCCGGGGCCGTCGATAACGTGCCAGGTCAGCATGCCGCCAGGGCCGCCGGGGCCGATGTATTCAAACTTAATCCCTTTGGATTTCACCCATTCGATGGTATCAGCCGAGCGGTTGACAAATGCGCGCACCACAAACGGGTTAGCCATCCAGTGGCTGTATTCCATGATGGTTTTAAACGCCATATCGGGCGTGACCACAATGCCCTGACGTTTTTGCATGGCGCTGTTGGCGGCGAAAATCCCTTCGGCAAAGTTTCCGGTGCCGCCGACCGCCGGTTGTTTTTCCAGCAATACGACGCTGGCACCTTTTTCTGCTGCCGCCATGGTTGCGGCCGTGCCCGCCGCCCCTGCGCCGATGACGACTACATCGGCACTTTTAGGAATGACGACCGGTTTCGCCGCTTCGGGGGCGCTGGCAGGTTGCGGTGCAGCCTGATCGGCCTGAGCCGAGGCTATTCCGAGCACTGACAGGCACAGGGCGGCAAGAAGTGTTCTTCGGTATTGAGCCATCTTGTTTTCCTTTTTGCTTTTTTTCACCAATAACATCGTTATCACTTGCCGTATTCACACCGGGATTGCCCAAGGCATGACACGGCTTGTCTGGCTATTGACGCGCTTTGGCGTAGGCCTCTTGTGCAGCATCGTGTACCGCACCGCTGGTCATGGTGGCGCCAGAAACGCCATCCACATTGATGGTTTTCTTTTCGGTCATGGTTTTTGCCAGTTCTTTCGCGGCTTCACCGCCGACTTCTGGCGTTTCTGATGGCGCATCAATACTGGCTTTATTGACCGTGCCAGCGGCATCCACGTCGATAGTAACGGTCACGTCACCGCCGATGCCTTGCTTACTGGCGGAATAGGTACCGGCCTTGAAGGATTCTGCCTGCGCCACCGTAAGGCTGCCGGCTGCTATCAGAAGACTGGTGAGTAATGTGATGGAACTTCTTTTCATAACGCGGTTTCTCTGTTGATTAATAAAATGCTTGATGAGCAAAACATGTGATGCGTAACACCTGATGCGTAACACCGCGCTCTGCCGCCGTTCAGGAAGACGGGGAGAGCAGAGCATGGCCATCCTCCTGATGGAGATGGCGAAACAGTAGGCTGCTTAACATCAGCCCGCAGCCGAGTACCACGCACAGCAGGCTGAATGCGCTGAGATGCAGCCAGGGCGTCAGGTGCGACAACGCACGCAGCGCCGGAAACGTCAGCGCCATACTTAGCATCACTGCCAGTAACTGACTGAGTAACATGATGTTATTACCGCTATTGCAGGTGTCATGGCGCAGGTGACAGCAGGCCAGCGTGCTTTCAGCGCAGTGCAATAGCGCGCCTAATACGCCAAGCGCGGTGGCTATCAGGCCGATGGCGGGCAGCGATCGCTGTTCAATCGCCAGCGCCAGCGCCAGTACCCCCAATGCCGCCAGGAGTGATGCCCCGATCAGCAACTGGCGATAACCAAGACGGCGCACTACCCCCTCAAACACGCTTTTCGCCACCAGCGCCCCGATGGAGAACAGCAGCATAATCAGCCCGGCCGTCGCAGTCGGAAGCGCCAGCGCCGTTTGGATAATCAACGAGAGCACCACCGGCAATGAGGCCAGCAATAGTCGGGTGACGACACCGCCCCACACGCCGATAGAGAACGTGCGGACGCCGAATAGCGACATGGGCAGTAACGCTTCACGGGTGGTCGGCGAGGTACGCAGATAGCACCAGCCGCAGCCTGCGGCCGCAATGCCTGCCAGCAGTAACAGTGGCGGCGGTAACAGCTGTTTGGGCGCGGCACTGAGCAACAGCGCGCAGAGTAATAACGTTGCCATCAGCGCCAGCAGGCCCGGTAACGCGATACGGTGAGTCGCTGGCCTGACGCCTGCGCAAATAGCATGACGACTTAGCCACAGACACAGTAATGACAACGGGATGACGGCCAGAAAAATCGCCCGCCAGGAGTAAACGTCACTGAGCAGGCTGCCGATGAGCGGGCCGGTGAGCGTGCCGAGCAAGCCAAGCCAGGTCATACGGTTCAGAAATGGCAGCTTCTGCTGTGGCGTGGTGGTACGCAGCGCCAGCGTACGTACTACCGGCAGCAGTAATGCCCCGCCGATGCCTTGCCAGCAGCGGCTGATAGCCAACATGACAATCGAGTCAGCCTGGCTGCATAACAGCGCCCCGCTGAGAAAGATACACAGCGCCAATTGACATACACAGCGTTCCCCCAACTGCTGACTGAGCCAGCTGTTAAGTGGGGTGAACGCCACCACGGTTATCAGGTAGGCGATGACCACGCACTCCATCTGCAATACCGGTTGTTGTAACGCGCGCGCTATCGCCGGAATGGTGACATACAGCATGGTGGTATCGAGCGACTGCATGAAGAACGCCACCGAAGCCAGCCAGAACAAAGCACGCGCGCCGTTCATCTCAGGCCACCGTCATCTGACCGGCATACAGCACGAACAGCCGCAGTAAAAACACCCCCAGCAGGCTGAATGAGGCGGTGGTGAACATGATGCGACGGCTGGCTTGACGTGCAGCCGGTAGCGCCTGAGCGAGCAGCGGCAGCACAATACCGACACCCAGAATACCGAGCCAAAATACCGCGCCCCAAAAACCACTGAGGGCCACCTGTGCAGCGACGGCCTTTTGACCTCCGCCTAATAACAGGCCGACAAAAAAGGCCAGCAGTAAAAACAGTTCCGTGCCAGCCAGCGGTTTTTCCAGCCGATGCCAAAAAATGTACTGTTTGCGGGCAGGCGGCGCGAAAGCGTGGGGTGGCGGCGACCAGCAGCATCACGGCAAGGCCGGAGGTGAGGCCGGAAACCAGAAACAGCACCGGCAGTACCGGGTTATTCAGTAACGGGAACGATTTCAGCGCCGAGAGCAGAAAGCCGGTGTAGCAGCCCAGCAGTAACGCCAGCACCAATAACACCGACTCCAGCCGAACGACGTGGCGCGCCAGCGCCGTCAGAACACGGGTCAGCGCCTGATGGTAGCGTGCGGGCAGCCGGGCGGCACACAGACGTAGCAGGGGTTCACGGTACAGCGTGACCAGCCACAGCATCATCACCAGTAAGTAAACCTGAAACAGCATCACCCCAAGCGACATAATGGAGTGCGGGTTATAGAAGAAAAGCAGATACCAGAAGGTCATTGGCCGCGCCAGATGGAAAATCAGGATAACCAGCCCCAGCATGACCGACAGCGGCGCGACGATAGCTGTCGCGATAACCAGTGGGTGCGTTGGCTGGTACTCCTGCGGCACATAATGGCGAAACAGCAGCGTCAGCACCATCATGCCAGAGGAGATCCCCACCAACAGCAGATAGATGGCAATCGGCCAGTCCCAGACCAGCGAGTCGAAGTGAAAGGCATTATGCATGGTCGCTTTCTCCGTATTTGCCGGGGATGCGGTAAAGGTTAGGGCCGGTGCCGAGATACACTTTGCTGCGATAGATGGGGTTGTTTTTAATCATCTTCGCGATGTCACTTTCAGGATCGTTGAGATCGCCAAAGACCAGCGCTTTCGTCGGGCAGATCTCCACGCACGCCGGTTTTTTCCCTGCCGCCAGATTGGTTTCCCGGCAAAAATTGCACTTGTCGGCGGTGTTGGTGGTTGGGTTGATAAAACGCACGTGATACGGGCAGGCCGCGATGCAGTAACGGCAGCCGACGCAGCGCTTGTCGTTGACATCAACAATGCCGGTCAGCGCATCTTTGAATGAGGCTCCGGTAGGGCAAACGGAAACGCAGGGCGGGTTATCACAATGCTGGCAAGACTGGCGGAAGAACTGTTTGACCGGTTTGTTGGTATCGCTCGCCGTCATATCGACCGTCTGTATGATGTTCAGCCGGGAAACCCCTTCTGGCACCTGATTGGTTTTGCGGCACGCGCTCACACAGGCTTTACAGCCGATACAGCGTAATTCGTTATGCAACATGCCGTATTTGACCGGCCTGGGCCCTTGCGCGGTTGTCGCCGCGTCCTGGGCAATGGCGGGTAAGCCACTGCCCGCTGCGGTCAGCGCGCTGCCCATAATGGCGATAAAACGACGTCGGGTGTAATTTTCCATAAAATAACCTTTCAGCAATCGGGGCTCGCCCGGTATCACGAGAATGGATTGCGCGATGAAATATTTTTACGCCATATTCTGAATAATTCGCTTTCAGGCAATGGCGTTATTTTTATCTTATTAAGTCTTTTTTATTCGTCTTAATAATAAATCTAATTTTCGAGAAGGCGATGGCGATATTCGACTGAGCGTTCTCGGTAAATGAATAAACAACCAGGAATCTACTGTAATAAATTGGAACATGTGCGGTGGCACGGATTTGTGGGTTGCTTCACAATTAATTTTTTGCAGATAGGGATATAAATAATTGCAAAGCACGATAACTGGTAAAATAGTATTTTTATTGTGATGTTTTTATTTTTTATTGTTGCCCTGTTGTTACTTGATGGTGTTTTATTTTGTTTTTTGATATTTGCCAATGAAAGGTCTTTCTCATTAAAAGAACAAAAATGATGTAGCGCAAGAGTGAAAATAAGATGCAAAAAAAGAGGCGAAATACGCCTCTTTGAATGGTAGAAACCAATGTGGCAGAAATAATGGATTGAAACGGTAACGCCTATTAAGGTTTACGATTTCAGGTGACTGTCGAGAAAGGCTATCACTTTCTGCATGATTTCCGGTTGTAACCAGTAAACGCCGCCATGTTCTGCGCCGTTGACCAGATAGTAATTACTCTCGATACCCTGCTGGCGCAGCGCCTGGTGCAATATTTCGGTTTGACGCGGCGATACCACGGTATCGGCGCTGCCATGCATGATAAGAAACGCAGGGGTGTGCTTGCCGATATAAGTTATCGGGTTGGCCGCCGTCGCTTTTTCAGGGAAACGGGTAATGGGGCCGCCTTCATTAAATACCGACGTGCCGTTAACCCAAATTGCCTCGGTGGAAGAGGCAGATGTATGTTTTTGCACGACATTGTCAGGGAAACCTTCCCCGACGCGGGTTAAATCAGACAGGCCATAAAAATCGATAACCGCCTGAACGTTGCTGTTCTGGTCAAGATTGTCGCCTTTGTCGAATTGACGGCTGCCGCTGGTCGTACCGGCAAAGGCTGCGAGATAACCGCCGGCGGATGCGCCAAATACCGCCAGATGGTTGGCATCAATACCGAATTTGCTGGCATTGGCACGAAGATAGCGAATCGCTGATTTTACATCCTCCAGCGGGGCCGGGAACATTACCGTCGGCGCGACGCGGTACTCCATGCTGGCCACCACATACCCGGCCTGAGCCATCGCCAGACGCTGTTGGATGTAATTATCTTTGTTGGCATTAATAAATCCCCCGCCAGTAATAAAGAGTACGACCGGCTGGGGCGATTTGACTTCAGGTTGCAGAATATCCATTTTTAATGCCACATTCGAATAACCGCGCATCGGCACCTGGGCATATACCACATCAGAAATCAGTTTTACTGAGGTCTGGCGCGGCGTTATTGTCAGTTCATGGATGTTGTCTGCGGATTTATTGTTTGATGCCATGGCGGGAACCTGCGCCGTTGCGCTTATCATCACAGAAGATAACAGTATCATTTTTAGCGAAGGGGTACGCATGAAGTATTCCTTAAAATTATTATACAGTGGTAAGTTAATTCTGGTCATTTCAATAACAGTGGAGGGAAAAACTGCGGCAGGCTATCATGGCCGAGATGAATGCAAATGTGCTTAATCTCACATTAGTATTTTTGCAATTTAATATAATTGCTATTGGTATAATATTATATGTTCTATACCCTAAGTAATTCCGGTTGCAGCACAACACGGATGCATGTTCAACAATGCAACGTGTTGGCCCTGCAAGGGCGAGTTCCAAAGATGGGCCGAGTAATTAAAGCCAACGCACCGGTAACTTGACGTATGACGGGGATAAATAAATTGGAGGCACGAAACCATGCACATAGCGGTGATAAGGTGAATCGCTGGCAATAAATGATAATGTGAAACAAGAAGAGTCAGGGATGCACACACAAGCAATACGCTTGCAATCTGAAGTATGGCGGGTAGAAAAATAATCATGATAAGTATAAAAAGAGCACTTTATTATCACGAGTTAGTGCGTAAGGGGAGTTTTACCCAAGCCGCCAAGTCACTCAATATCTCTCAGGCCTTTCTTTCCCAGGAAATTTCCCGTCTTGAGCAGGATCTGCAACGGAAATTGATTAATCGCACCACCCGGCAATTTTCTCTGACACCGTTCGGTCAGGCATTTGACGACAAAATCAAGCCGCTGATCCGTGAGTATTATGATGTGGAGCAGTTTGTGCAATCCTACGAAGAGAGTCAGGATGGCGCGCTGATGGTAGGGGTGATCCCTATCTTTAATCGACTGAAATACTACGATGTATTTACACAATTCCAGCAGCAACACCCGAATATCGAACTCTCGTTTATCGATGGCGTCAGTAGTGATTTGCTGGAAAAAGTGAGAAATGCCCAAATTCATGTCTCGCTATCCACCCCGTTTGATGACTACCTGCAAGACCCGCTGTTTAATCACTCGGTTTTCTTGCAAGACAGCCTGGTCGCGGTGATGGCAAGCGCCCACCCGCTGGCGGGTGAGTCCAGCCTGACATTACAGCAATTGGCGCAAGAGCGACCGATTGTGCCGCAAAAAGGCACCGGCGAGCATGCCGCTGTGTCCACGGCATTTAGCCGCGCCGGGCTGGAGCAAACGTGTTTTCGTGAATGCAGTAACCTCGACATCATCATGGATTTGGTGATGCATCATGGCGGCGTGGTGTTTTTATGTACCTCGGTGGCGTTTAGCCTAAAAGGTTATGACATCGCCATTCGGCCTATTGCCACACCGATTAACCGCACGTTTGCCGTCAGTTACTTAAAACGCAGCGCCTCGATTCCGATGGTGCGCCGTTTTCTGGATTTTATGGAACGGCATCACCCGGTGTTGAGTACACCGGGCGCGGGCGGATAGTGCGAGATAGCGTGATAAGTGCCTGACAGCGTAAGCCAGGATGACCGGCAAGCCCAAGGCTTGCCGGATAACGCCGGGTCAACGCGTTTTCGGCAGGCGGGCAAAACTGACGGCTAATTGTATCGCATTGATCAAAATCAGCAGGGCGGTGGCGAGAAACACCCAGCGATAACCGTACAGTGCCGAGACGCCGGAGCCGAGCAGCGGGCCTGCGACATTACCTAAGTACATGCAGGACTGGTTATAGCCGAACAGCCGACCGGTCACGTGCTGGCTACTGTATCTCACTAATAATGCCTGAACCGCAGGCATGAGCGCGCCATCGGCAAACCCGAGCGCAAAGCGCAGAATGCCCAACTGCACGGCGCTTTGTACCGCTGACATCAAAAAGAACAGCAGTGCGCAGAAAAACAGCGCCACCACCAGAACCCGCTGTGAACCGATGCGATCGCCTAGTTTGCCAAGGCGCGGCGCGGATAATAGCGCAGAAACGCCGGGTACTGCGGCAATTACACCGCTGACAAAGGCAATGTTGTCGATATTCGGCGACAGGTCACGAATAAAAAGCGTCAAAATAGGGCTGATAGAGCCATTGGCCATCTGAATCATCAGCGTGGTGATGCACAGACTGATTATCAGCAGCGGATAAGGCAGCGATGAAAAGACCGCCTGGCGGCTCAGTTGCTCTTTTTTACTGACGGTAATCGCGTTTTCTCGAATGGCGAACAGCGTAATTAAAAAGCAGATGAACAGCATCCCAGAGGTGACAAAAAACACGGTGCGCAAACCAATGGTGTCGGCCATCATGCCGCCGAGCAGCGGGCCAATCAACACCCCGGCCACTTGCCCGGTCGAGAGCGTACCGAGCGCCCAACCGCTGCGGTTACGCGGTACTTGCGAGGCGATGAGCGCCATTGCATTGGGAATATAACCGGATGTTAACCCCATTAACGTGCGCAAAATGAATAATTGCCACACATTGGTGGCCATGCCCTGCAACCCCATGATGACTGACATACCAAGCGCGGCGCGCAGCAGCATCAGCTTACGGCCTTTACGGTCGGCCAGGCTGCCCCACAGGGGCGCGACAACAGCCGAGACCAGAAACGAACAACTGAATACCAGCCCTGACCACAAATTCAGCGCGGTATGGTCACTTACGCCAAGGTGTTCGATATACAGCGGCAAAAAAGGCAGGATTTGGCTCATCGCCATACCCGTAAAAAAGCATCCTAGCCAGGCGGAGAAGAGATTGAGTTTCCAGGTTTCCATAAGGCAGGTATCGGTCGTCAGTGAAAGCCAGGCAGTACACGCGAACTGGCGAAGTGGGCCTAGTATGGCCGTTTTTCGTTAGCCGGGAAATGATTTTGTCCTCTTCCCGTGGGGGATAAGCGCGCCGCTGGCGCAGCGAAAAGAGTGGGTCGGGTGACACGCGCGGATGAGTGAATTGCCCGGAAAATCAGCAAGTTCAAATAAACCAAAACGCCATTCCTTTTTTTATGTGATATGCATCACATAAATCTTGCGTTCGTATTCAACAAAACGTACAATCTTTTACCAGAAAGTTCACAAACCACTCATTCGCTAAGGTGATCAACGTGCGTAAATTCCTGAAAAAACTTCTGGTCGCTTATGTCAACGCCTATAAAGACATTCCGCCAGGTGCCATGCACTAAGTCTGTCGTCGCAGCCAACGCCCGGCTGCCACGATAAACCGCAAAGCACCATGAAGAAGGCCACTGTACAGTGGCCTTTTCTTTTGGGCTGGATTCAGCGGTTAGCGTTCATTACACGCGTTCATTACAAGCGTGCGTTCGGGTCTGCCGTTTGTCCGCCATCTTTCACCGGCCCGCCGAGTTGCGTTTTAAACCAACTGACCACTCTGTCGATAATCGGTTTCTGGAACCAGGTGAGATCGCCATGCTGCGCGCCTGCGACCAGTACATACTCCGCTTTATCGCCTTTCGCTTTCAGCGCCTTATACAGTTGCTCACTCTGCCAGGGGGAGACATGGGTATCATCACTGCCGTGCATGATTAAAAACGGCGGCTCGCTGCCTTTGATATGGCCCATCGAGCTGGCGTTTAATGCTTTGGCTTTGTCGCTCATCACCGATGCGCCAGCAAAGTCGCGAAACGCCGCGCCATTGAGCAACAGTGCTTCTGTCACCGCCGGTGATTCATGCACTTTTTGCAGGTTCTCCGCCAGTCGCTCGCCGATATTGAGTAGATTGGAAATGCCATACAGCGTGACGACCGCCTGAACATCGGAGGACTTATCCAGATAATCCCCTTTGTCGAAGGCTTTTTCGCCATTGGTGGTGCCGACTAACTGAGACACATAACCACCGGCTGAGTCGCCCAGTACGCCAATGCGGGTGGGGTCGATACCGTATTCACGGGCGTGGGCGCGTAGATAGCGCACGGCGGCTTTGCCATCTTCCAGCGGTGCCGGGAAGGTATCCGGGACAACGCGATATTCGGCGGCGGCGACCACGAACCCGGCCTGGGCAAGCGCCATGCGCATTTCGATGTATTTTTCGTGATCGGCAGAGGTAAAGCCGCCGCCAGGAAAGTACACGATGGCCGGTTTCAGGTCAGCGGTGCGCGGCACAATCAGTGACATTTTTAACTGACGTACTGCCCGCGTTTGCTTGATTTGATTATAAATAACGCCACTGAGCACATCGACCTGCTCTTGGGTTTTCGTCACGCGGATCACTTCCGCGCCAGCGGTGTAACCCGGCAGGTCAGCATCAGCAGCCAGCGCAGCGCCGGTGCTTAATAGCAAGGTGGTGAGTGTGGCAAGTGTAAAACGTATTCCTGTACGCATAAAATTCTCCTGTTTAAGCGGTGGCTATTATTGCTCACCAGTGCGTAATCTACGGTAGCGGGGGGGTAACAGGATAGAGAAAACCGACCGCTGAATCACCAGACAACACATGCCCTGAGATCAACGGTCAGCCCCGGCGGTGAGTGTCAGCGACTGAGCGCGTGCGCAATCGCTTTGCCTAATTCAACGGTGTTGCCGTTTCCGCCCAGATCCCGCGTGAGCGGCGCATGCGCGGGCCCTTGTGAGAGAACTTGCTCAATGGCGCGTAATACGGCGGCACCGGCAGCGTCGTAGCCAAGATGTTCCAGCATCATGGCACCACACCAGATTTGGCCTATCGGGTTTGCAATACCTTTACCGGCAATGTCTGGTGCCGAACCGTGTACCGGTTCAAACAGACTTGGGAAGGTGCGATCGGGGTTGATGTTAGCTGACGGCGCAATACCAATGGTGCCGGTACAGGCCGGGCCCAGATCGGAGAGGATGTCGCCAAACAGGTTGCTGGCGACCACCACGTCAAACCAGTCAGGGTGCAGTACAAAGTTCGCCGTCAGAATATCGATATGGTATTTGTCTACCTTGACCTCGGGATAGTGTTGCCCCATCTGCGCGACCCGGCTGTCCCAATAGGGCATGGTAATGGCAATACCGTTAGATTTTGTTGCGGACGTGAGGTGCTTTTTCGGGCGTTTCATCGCCAGTTCATAGGCGAATTTGAGGATGCGATCGACGCCGACGCGGGTCATCACCGTTTCCTGGATCACCACTTCACGTTCGGTGCCAGCAAACATCGTGCCGCCGACGCTGGAATATTCTCCTTCGGTGTTCTCACGCACGATATAAAAATCGATATCCCCTGGCTGGCGGCCTGCCAGCGGCGCTTTGACGCCGGGCATCAGGCGACAGGGACGCAGGTTGACGTACTGGTCGAACTCGCGGCGGAACAACAGCAGCGATTGCCATAATGACACATGATCCGGCACCACCTCGGGCCAACCGACGGCACCGAAATAGATGGCATCAAAATCTTTTAATAATGCAAACCAGTTATCCGGCATCATTTTGCCGTGCTGGCGATAGTAATCGGCACTGGCGAAATCAAACCATTCCCACGTTAATGGAATATCAAATAATTCCGCCGCACGGCTGAGAACCCGTACGCCTTCCGGCATGACTTCTTTGCCGATGCCGTCGCCGGGGATAACGGCAATACGATAATTCGGTGTAGACATAGTGACTCCTGACAGAGCGCATCTGTCGTGTAGGGCGTTGTACTTGGGTAACGGGCAGTGTATTTACTCTGTTTGACGTAAACAATTTCGCTTTTGGTAAAGCCATTATTGAATAAAAGAGAAGAATTGATGAGCACAATGGATGATCTGCTGTTCTTCAGTCGTATCGCGGCACTGGGGAGTTTAACGGCGGTGGCGCGTGAATATGGTTTATCACTGCCTGCGGTCAGTAAACGCCTGACGCAGCTAGAACAGCGGCTGGGTGTGCAACTGATAAGGCGCACGACGCGGCGGCTGGACATGACACCCGAAGGGCAGCTCTATGCGGAGGGGGCGTTACCCATCCTGCATGATATCGATGCGCTGGAGAGTCAGGTACGGCGTAATCAGCTCACCTTGCGCGGACGCCTGTGCGTTAATGCTTCATTTGGTTTTGGGCGACGGCATATTGCGCCATTGATTTCGGCCTTTGCCCGCCAACATCCAGAACTCGATATTCAGCTACAGCTCACCAGTCAGCCGCTGAACATGTTGGATGCAGGCGTGGACATTGACATCCGCTTCGGGGCTCCGCCGGACTCGCGTCTGGTCGCGCACCGGCTGCTGCATAACCCACGGCTGCTGTGCGCGGCACCGCACTATCTGGCAGCGCACGGTACGCCAACAACCGTGGCCGAGCTTGCCGGACACAACTGTCTGGTGTTACGTCAATATGAAAGTGATTATGGACTCTGGCGTTTTTATCGCCACGGGCAGGAGTTGACTCACCGGGCGTTCGGCAATCTTTCCGCCAATGATGGTGAAGTTATCATGCGTTATGCGCTCGATGGGCACGGCATTATTTTGCGCTCATGGTGGGATGCGCACCCCTGGCTTGCGAGCGGTAAACTGGTTGCGTTACTGACGGATTACACCCTGCCGGAGGCCGATATCTACGCGGTGTATCAACAGCGCCGCCACGTTCCGGCGCGTATTTCCGCGTTTGTTTCCTGGCTTAAACAGCAACTGCCGCATGTGCTGGCCCCGCAAGGGGAGAGCGCCACAGAGTAAGTGTGAGAAACCGGGTCAGTGCGGCAAACCGCGTCAGTGTGGCAAAAATATGCCGGGGGACTCATCGGGTGGCGAGCAGTATAGCGAGAGCGCCTTGGCCGGCGCTCTCCAGAGAACATCCTGACGCTTATTGGCGCACCAGCCGCCCGGTGGTGGCTTCAGCCTCAAAGTCGCTGCGAAACGGGTTGATGTCCAACCCGCCGCGACGGGTGTAGCGGGCGAATACCGACAGCTTTTGTGGCTGGCAGTAGCGTTTCAGGTCATTGAAAATGCGCTCAACACACTGCTCATGGAATTCGTTGTGCTGACGGAAGGAGATCAAATAACGCAGCAGCGCCTCTTGGTCTATCTGACGCCCTTCGTATTTTATGACCACGCTACCCCAGTCCGGCTGGTGCGTGACCAGACAGTTCGATTTCAGCAAATTCGAGTTCAGCGTTTCTGACACCAGCGGCGCGCCATCACGCACGGCGTGTTGCAGGTAATCAGGGTTGAAGCTGTAATCGTTCACTTCAATATCCAGCTCATCAATGTTGCTGCCCGGTAACTTGTCAATGTCGGCAGGATAACCGCTAAGGCCCGGATAAAGCGTGACTTTAACGTCGCCGTTGGCGGCAGCGCTTAAATCTTTGATAAGCGTGGCGTGTACTTCGCCAATATCGTTAAAGCGCGTTTGGTTAAAGCTGTTGAGATAGAGTTTGAACGATTTGGATTCGATCAGGTTTTCTGAACTCGCCGGAATAATAAATTCGGCAATACCCACCAGCGGCTTGCCTTTGCGGTTCAGCCAGGAGAGTTCAAAGGCTGTCCATATGTCGTGGCCGTGAAACGGCAGCGTATCACCGCTAAGGCCGATGAGGTCGCGCCCCCGTGCGCGCGGCAGCGCTTCCAGAAGCGAGGGGTCATAGTTATCCGGGTAGCTGGAGCGTACGCCCAGATGGGTAATGCTATCGTTCTCAGTAATATGCATAATCGCTCAGTTCCTTGCTGGTACAGGTACGGTATGAATATATTTCCTGAACAGTCTGCGGCTACCGTAAATGGGGCCAACGCCTAACACCGCATAGACCACTTTAATCAGAAACTGCGACACGATCATGGTGCGGATCATGTCAGCACTCAGGACATTATAAAATGCGATGGTGCAGAAAATCACACTATCAACGGCAGAGGCCGTTACGGTGCTGGTGATCACACGAATGAACAAGTAGCGTGATTTCGTCAGAATTTTGATTTTGTGCAACACCCAGGCGTTAATGTTTTCTGAAATCAGATACGCGACGGATGAGCCGAGCAGAACGGCCACCATGTTATCAATAATACCGTTATAGGTTGTGCTGTATTCCCACTCGGCAACGCCGGGGATAAGGCTTGTTACCCACAGTCCGAGCACGAACACCAGATGAAAAAAGAACGCAATCAGGATGGTGCGCCGCGCCAGCCGCAGGCCATAAAATTCGTTTAAGATATCCACCAGAATAAACGTCAGCGGGTACACAAACACCGCTGGCGGCACCACCATATTCAGCGCGGGGATAAAAATGGGTTTCACGCCGCTGACGGTGGAAAAAATATAAATGACGCAAAGTGCGGTGGTGATCATCAGGTAGGCCAGCCAGGAGCGTTCATTTCTGTCGCTCAGTTCATAGGCGGTGGTGATGTCCTTACCGGAGTAAAGCTTTTTGTACAATGCGTTGAGCTCATGCCGACTGAAATCGTCGGAAATGTCGCTATCGACCAGCTCCTTTAAGTTCATATGCAGCGTTTTGCCGGTCGATAACACCATAATATTCGCAGAGAGCTCGCCGCTGTGGTTAAACCCTAGCAGTTTGAATTTCTTGTTTGCATCCATTTATATCCTTTCCTCTATGATATACCCCAGCAATGTCGCTGCCGCCGGACGTTTCCTCTCGCCTGCTTGCGCTGCTGGTGGCATTTCGACAAAAAATCCGCTGTCCGGTGAGTGGTACAGTGCCGGGGTATCGGGAACCAGCGCCGGTGGGCGGCGCACGATCAGTAGCGTGCCTGCGGAAAAGAGCTCGCCGAGCGGCGCTTCAAGCTTGATTGCCACCATGTTGGCTTCATCGCCAAAAAACCAGGTCAGCGGGTAGGTAACGACCAGTTGCCCAATGCGGTGCTGCATCACCGACAGCAGTTCTGATTGTGGAATCACCGGGATGGCGGACGGATTCTTGTTGCCATCAAAAGACAGCGTGTTATTGAGCTGCTCAACCTTTTCCAGATCGTAATCTTCAATTTCCTCACAGGAAACGCCGAAGAAATCAGAAATACGGTGGATGGTCGATTGCTGAACTTTATTCACTTTACCGTCGAGAATTTTGTAAATCGTGGTGCGCGTAACTCCAGTGCGGTTGGAGAAAGAGGCTTTGGTTTCGCCTCGGGTACGCATCAGATATTCAATATTTTTAATAATATTGGTCTTGCGCTGAGCATTGGTTGTTTTCATGTTCGTTCCTTTTCAGGCTGTTTCTCAGACAGCGTCATCTTACGCTAAAAGCCAGGATTTCAGCTATTGCGACAGGGGTAAAAAATGCCGCGCGCGCCCGTCGATGCTATTGCGGGTGCTGTTGCGGGTACTATTGCGGGTAAAGCGGTGCATTCACATGCGGGCGGCATGCATTCATAAAATTTCTGTCAGGTGTGAGGTCGATACTAAAAATGGACATTAAAGGCAATCAGGTGTTTATTAATTTGTTGACTTGATCGTTTTCATTGCGATACCGTTTAGTAAAATTGATTAATTGTAAGACCCTATTCAAGTTGTAAACATTAATTATAATTAACTGACTAATTGATTACTCTCGACACTGAGCTCGAAGGTAATCCGTCTGACACCAGGGAACCCAAGAACGGATGCGTTGATAAGGTGGGGAGCAGGGCGCTCGTCATTCATCCATACCGACATCGTTGTTAAACCTTTGCCTGTGTCGCCGCAGGCAGTCTACTTTGTGCTGAAGGCGGCCAATGGCGCGCCATCGGCCTGCCATTGGTGGTGATTATTTTCCGCCAGCCAGATCGATAAAGCTGCCGGTGACGTAACTGGCTTCGTTTGACAATAACCAGCCGATCGCGTTCGCGACTTCTTCCGGCTGGCCGCCGCGCTGCATGGGAATGGCCTGGCGAACCCGGTCTACCCGGCCTGGCTCACCGCCGTCAGCGTGGATATCGGTATAAATAAAGCCAGGCCGCACGGCATTGACCCGAATGCCCTGAGCGGCCACCTCCAGCGCCAACCCTCGGGTCATGGAGTCCACCGCGCCTTTCGATGCGGCATAATCGATATATTCATGGGGCGAGCCCAACCGGGATGCCGCCGAGGAAACATTCACTATCGCTCCGCCTCTACCGCCGTGCCGGTGAGCCATGCGTTTGACGGCTTCACGCGCGCACAAGAAATACCCGGTGATATTCGTGGCGAATAGCGCATTAAGCCGTGCTGCATCCAGCGCTTCAATACTGGCCTGCGGGCGTAACACTCCGGCGTTGTTGACTAACCCGGTCACGGTTCCTAACTGGCGGTCGATGTCAGAAAATAGCGCGATAACCTGTTGCTCATCGGCAATGTCTGCCTGGATAGCGATGGCGCGTCCGCCGCTGGCGCAGATTTCCGCCACGACCTGCTGCGCCTGCTGGTACTGATGTAAGTAGCTGATAGCGACCCAATGGCCCATCCGGGCCAGATGCAGCGCGGTCGCACGGCCAATGCCTCTTGACCCGCCAGTCACCAATGTGATGTGTTGCATATTAACATCCCGTCTTCTGGTTGCTGAACTGGCTGCACGTAGTGTATGTCAGCGCCCGGCGTCAGGACACTCTGCAACGGCGTCGCGCTATGTGAGAAGTGCATAACGTGACGCCGTTTTTGTGGCTATCAGCGGCTATTAACGGCTATCAGCGGCGTGATGGCGGTTAACGCGACTGGCCGGGCGGCGTTTCTGTGAGGGTAATGGCATCATACATCACCATGCCACCCTGCAATTCCAGCGAGATCGCGTTGTTGCCATCGCGTAATGCCCCGGTGGGAAGGGGAATGTGGACGTCGTGATAGCGTCCGCTCTGCATCGCGCCGCGATAAATGGCTTTATCGTTGTTCATACTTGAGTGTGGTTAGCCATTGGTCATTGAGTTTGACGGCTAACTGTGGCGTCGTCACTGGCGTGCTCATGCCGCTGTTACTGGCACCCGCTAAACCGATGTGTAGGGTGTAGGCTTTTTGCGGTTGGTGGGTGGTAAACAAGATGCGCCAGCTTCCCGGCTGGGTCTGGGCATAGTACCAGTCATGGCGCTCACGGCTTTTGCCGATTTCATAGCTCAGGTTGGCGGGAACATCGGTTTGCCAGTGATACTGGCGCAGTTTATCGCCAAAACGGAACTCACCGGCTTTTCGGTCTGCCTGGCCGATGGCCCACACCAGCGCTTCAGCCGGGCGGGTTGCGATAGGCGCAAGGGTGACGCGCCCTGCGTCAATATGCACCGTTTGTTGTGCCAGTAACCCTATCTCGCTGCCGCCGTCGGCATAGACGGATAACTGATATTCACCGGGCGGCACATCATGCAGCGTAAACTGACCATCACGGTTGGTGCGCGCATGATACAGATAACCGTGGGTCTGTATATCGGCATCTTCACCGCTGCTGTTTAACGCCACCAGAGCATGCGGTGCCTGGGTGCGCACCTGACCGCTGACCGTCGCGCGTTGTTGCGGGTAGCGTGCGTCATCCATCCATGTGTATGGCCAGCGGGCGCGTTCATGTTCAGCCCGGCGGCTGGCATCAGCCAGCACTTCACGATCGCCGCCTTGGTTGATGTATAACAGCCACGGGCCGTAGAGTTTTTCAAAACCGGGTTGTGCCACCATATCTGGGGTGCCGAAGTGCGAGCCGGTGAGGTAGTTGAGGATAATGGCGTCTTGATGAACCAGTAGCTCTTGTTTGAGGGCATCGCCAGAGTAGTATTCGTCGCTCGCGGGCACTAACCAGGCACCATAGCCATTGCCGAGCACGCCCCAGTAACGGGTTGCTCGCTGATAACCGGCGAAGTCGTATTTGCTGTAGATGTTGCCGTCGGGTAATTGCCAGGTTTCATCTTGCACCTTCGGTTGGGCTTCAAGCTCGCGGTAAAGCAGCGGCGTACCGCGTCGCACGCCGTTAAACAGTTGGTTCAGGCGGCTGGCATCGAAGCGGTAAACATTGCGCAACTCACTGACGGTGACGGGGGTTGAGCCGGTGTTAGCGGCGACCACATAGCTGTAGATGCCGCTGACATTGCTGCGCATGATGAAGTGATATTCCAGCCGCAGTTTGCCGTTTTGGTCATCGATATACGCCAGATGAACCTGATCGGGCGTTTGACTCATGATACTGATGCGCTCAGGGACGAATTCATTGACGCCGCCGGAGTAATAATCGAGATAAAAGCTGCGGTTTTTATCCGGGTCGCGCGCTGCACCGGAGAGGTGCTGAATCAGATTATTGCCGCCTTTCCAGATTTCCTGAGCGCTGCCGTCTGCGCCGAGACGCACTTTGAGCAGGCCGTTATCCAGCGTGCTATTCATGCCATCCAGCGTGAGGGTGACGGCACTGGAGGCGGCGAGCGGTATCGCCAGCGCGACCGCCAGTAGCGGAGCGTGCCACGTTTTCAACGATCTTTTCATGATGAACCATCCATTGTCATGCATTTATTCATCGCCAGGCACAGGTGAAAAAGGCTGGCGTGTTCTGGCCGGGTCAATGCGCCGTACCGGCCACAGCCTGGCATACGGCGGGCTGTCGCGCCTTTGTCAGGTGGTCATGGCGGCGTGGTATGTGGCAGGAGGGGGAAGATAGCGGCGATCGAGATCATACTTATGACGTGTATCCGGTGCCAGTATCGGGGCAGGATGGGGCGATTAGCGCTGCTTTAGCATGCTAATTGTTTAAAAATCAATGCAATATATCTATACATAATTGAATGGCACCGGCAGGCGATTTTTCGCTATGATGCACGTCTCTTAAACCTGTACCTGATAGGCGCTATGGAACGTTTTCTGGAAAATACGATGTACGCTGCACGGTGGCTGCTGGCTCCGGTTTATCTGGGGCTATCGCTGGGCTTGATGGCGCTGGCGATTAAGTTCTTTGAAGAGATTTGGCATGTGTTGCCGAACATTTTCACCATTTCCGAATCCGACCTGATTTTGACATTGCTGTCATTGGTGGATATGACGCTGGTAGGCGGCCTGCTGGTGATGGTGATGTTTTCCGGTTATGAAAATTTCGTGTCGGCGCTGGATATCGGCGAAGACAAAGAAAAGCTGAACTGGCTTGGCAAGATGGATGCCAGCTCGCTGAAAAACAAAGTGGCCGCCTCCATCGTGGCGATTTCATCCATTCATCTGCTACGGGTGTTTATGGATGCGAAAAACGTGCCGGACAACAAGCTGATGTGGTATGTCATCATCCATTTGACGTTTGTCTTGTCGGCCTTTGTGATGGGTTATCTGGATTGGTTATCTCGTCATGACCACCACGCGCATCATGACCCGGAGACACCGCACCCGAAACCGTAATCCATACACGGTGCTGCGGCGTCAACAACGCCCCCGCTGGCCGGGGGCGTTGTTTTATCTGCCGTTTAACCGGGTGTCAGAGTGCGAGCACGTCCACCAGGCAACTCATCGCATTCGGGCCTTGCGTCAGCGGTGAGGTGGCGATGTCGAGTGTGAGCACATTGGCATTGCCGGACTGTTCCACCTCGTGCCACTGCGCCTGACCGAAACCGGGCTCAAACCAGGCACCGGTTGCCATCATTACCACACCCGGTGTCACGCCATCGGTGATTGCGGCTCCGGCGTAAATCCGCCCGCGATCGTTGCGTACTTCCACTCGATCGCCGTGGTGGATGCCGCGTGCGCTGGCGTCCTGCGGGTGTATGTACAGGGTTTCGTGCCCGGCGGTTTGGTTGGCGATGACGTGCGGTGTGCAACCAAGCTGGCTGTGCAGGCGATCGGCTGGCTGAATGGAGATAAAGTGTAGCGGCCAACGCTGCGCGGCGTTATCGCCCAGCCATTCGACCGGCGGCTGCCACTGCGGATGCGGTGCAAAATCGCGGTAGCCGTATTCGGCAATGGTGCGGCTAAATAGCTCGATTTTGCCGCTCGGCGTGTTGAGCGCATGGCGCTGCGGGTCGTGGCGAAAGGCGTCGAAAAACACGAACGGCTGCTCATCCATCGGGATTTCCACGAATCCTTGCTGCCAGAACGCGTCGAAATCAGGCCAGGCCTGGCCCGAGCTGCCCTGCTGTTCCCGACAGGCGAGGTACATGGCTTCCAGCCATTGTCGCTCGCTGCGGCCTTGATGGGTGAAGGCTGCGCCGTACCCCAGCCGCTCGGCCAGTTCACTGAAAATGTCGTAGTCATTGCGCGCCTGATGCTGCGGCGCAATCGCCTGATGCATGGCAAACACGAAGCGATCGCGCGAGGAACCACCGATATCGTTTCGTTCCAGCGAGGTGGTGGCAGGCAGCACGATATCCGCCATCTGTGCCGCTGCTGTCCAGACGATATCCTGCACGATAACCGTATCCGGTCGCTGCCAGCCCTCAACCAACCGGTTAAGCTGCTGGTGATGGTGGAACGGGTTGCCGCCAGCCCAATGGATGAGATGAATATCGGGGTAAGTCCGCAGCTCGCCGCAAAACGTATAGGGCTCGCCGGGGTGCAGTAACATATCGGCGATGCGCGCCACCGGAATCGACTGGCCGCGATTGGCGACGGAGGGCGAGGCGGGCGCTGGCGAAGTGATGCGCTCATTGCCGACGCTGTTCATCGAGCCGTGCCCAAACGAGAAGCCGCCGCCCGGTAGACCTATCTGGCCGAGCATGGCCGAGAGCGCAATCATCATCCAATATGGCTGTTCGCCGCGATGGGCGCGCTGCACCGAATAAGAGCAGGTGATGAAGCTGCGTATTCCCAGCAACTGTTGCGCCAGTTTTTCGATACGTGCAGCCGGAATGCCGGTGATGGCGCTGGCCCACGCTGGCGTCTTGGCGATGCCGTCGCTGTGGCCGTTGAGATAGTCGCGCAACTGTGGATAGCCCACGCAGTGGCTGTCGAGAAAAGCCCGGTCTTCTGCCTGATGGCGCTGAATCTCGTAGCCCAGCGCCAGCATCAGCGCCACATCGGTGTTGGGGCGGATAGGTATCCATTCGGCATTGACGAACGCCGGGCAATCATCGCGCATCGGGCTGATGTTAATCACCGGAATACCGCGTGCCACCAGAGTTTCCAGCGCCGGTTTTAACGTGTGCTGTCCGGCCCCGCCGGAGGCTACCTGGGCATTTTTCAGCGCCAGCCCGCCAAAAGCGATAAACAGCTCACAGTGCTCGGCCACGCTGCGCCACTCGGTGACTTTGCCGGTCAGCGGGTGGAAGGTGCCAATCACATAGGGCAAGAAAAATTGCGCCGCTCCCCAGCTATAATTGCCGGTTTGATCGACCGCGCCGCCGCCGGAGAAATAAAAGCGCCGCACCTGCGAGCGCGCGTGATGAAAACGTCCGGCGGACGACCAGCCGTATGATCCGGCGAACAGGCCGTCCGCGCCGTAGCGGTCGCGTACCCGGCGGTTTTCCTCCGCCACCAGACTGAGCGCCCGATCCCACGTCACCTCGACGAACGGCTCTTTGCCGCGCAGCGTGCGGTCACTGTGTTCGCGCTTCGCCAGCCACGAGCGGCGCACCATGGGTTGACGAATACGCTTGTCGGAATAGACCAGCGGTACGATGGAGTCGAGCATCGGCGATGGGTCGGGATCGGCGGCAAACGGTTCGCAGCGGATAAGCTTGCCATCCTCAACGACGGCGGTAAATGCGCCCCAGTGGGCGAGGTGTGGGTAACGCCTGGTTGTCATAGCATCCTCGGTCAAAAGGCGTGTTCTGTGCAGGTTAACGATGTGGGCAACCTACCGTATTTCTTTGTTATGGCTAAGAAAATATTGCAGCTAAGAAAATGTTGCGGCTCAGAGCATCGGCCCGCTGCCTCAATGAGATAGCCTGCTATTTATCAGGCTTGTCATCATACAAGCCTGCCTCGGCGCAGGCCAGCCAGCCTTTATACCTATTGGATAGGTGTTATATCAGGCCGATGCTCCGTCTTCTCCCTTGCCGGTGTTTTGATAACGCCGATGCCTGTCTCTGGCAAAAAATCACCCATACGTGGACTAAATTGACGTACTAAGCCAGACCGGGTGAAAGGCGGTAAACGCCTTGACAGTCGTTCTTCCGCTCGCATAGGGTGGAAAAGAGCGGTGTGGTTGACGGGGAATATTCAGCCAGCCGATGCCATAAGCGGCTTTTACACACGGCCTGATGTATCGGGTAACGAGAAGAATAAATAAGGTGCTGCAACATGAGTCTGACGACGTATCTGGGCAAACAGGTGCTGGGGGTGCTTGCCTGTTATCAACAAGGCAATGTGGTCATTCATATTTGCGGGGTGTATCCGCGTGCTGACAACAGCCTGCGCGTGTTTTTCCCGAAAGGGCATGAGCTGGCGGTAGGGGATTTGGCGACGCTACATCTCGACAATCGCACCGGTGTTGATGAATTTGACGCCAATATTTCGGTGTATCGCGCCTCGTACAAGGGCCGCGTGGTAAGCGTGGATGAAGACTGGGTGATTCTGGCACCGCGTGAATGCCAGCTGTTGCACGGTTTCACCCCGGTGGTGGATATTCGTGAGCCGGGCTACGTGTTCCCAACCGATCATCGCCCGGAACAGCCGGTGCCCTGGACGGCGATGACGTCGCTGCCGGATACCGAACGCAAAGACTTTACCAATAAAGTCGGCGTGCTGGTGACGATGGCCGAAGAGCAGCCGCATACCACGGTACTGGCGTTTCTCTCCTCGGTCGAGGACGATATTTTCCTGATAACGTTCCCGGAAACCTTCAAGTCCAAATTACTGAAACGTAACCCACATTGTTTCTTCGCCATGGATGAGCGCTCGCATTATACCTTTGAGCGCTCCATTGAATGGAATTACACCCTGATTGAAGGGGATGCGCATTTGATTGACCCGGCAACGCCGCTGTTTGAAGAAGTGCGCCATGCGTTTATCAATAAGAACCCGTGGGAAATGGCCTTTTTCTTGCGCCCTAATCTGGAAATGTACCATATCAAGAGCCGTCAACTGGTCTGCCCCGGCTCTCGTCAGTCTATCGAGGCGTAAGAGCTGTCGAGGTGTAAGAGCTATCGAGGCGTAAGTAACGCAATAGCGGGTTTTATGTGGAAGATGAAAACGCGCGGCCTAACCGCGCGTTTTTTACAATAATGAATCAATGATATCTAATAAATCAATAATATAGCGAGTACGCGCCGTTTATTTAAAATCCACCGTCATGAGCTCGGGGACGCTAAATTGGCGGGTGGTTTCCACACACTTATCGACATACTCTGTAAAGCGCGGCGGGTGCTTCATCCCCAGTTGCAGTAACTTACGGTTGCTGAATTTGACGTTGAGCTGGGCAAATGATCCGTATAAACGCATGGCTCGCAGCATCAGGCGTTCGTTGCATGGCCCGTAAAGTTCGCTAAAACTGCTGCGAAGTTTGATGAGGTCGCTATAGCTAACCTGACGATACGCTTCACCCATCGGCGGGCGTGACGCCGCGCGCGCCATCGCTTCATCGACCTCGTTAAAGCTGACGCTTGCGCTTTCTCCCGCAGAAATATGGTAGATATCATCAACGGCTTGCGGATTATTGAGCAGCAACAAAATGGCGTCGGCGCAGAAATCCACCGGGATGACATCGATTTTGTCATCCAGCGAACACATGAAGCGCTGGAGTTTCATCGCCATTTCAAACACCCAGTAAATACTGCTGGAAGGCTTACACCCCAAACGTGAGTGGCCGACGATAATCGACGGGCGCACAATCAGCAGCGGCATCGACGGGCAGTGCTCGCGAATCAGGTTTTCAATGGTGGCTTTAGAGAGTGTGTACTCAACGATATGGGATTTTTCGGTATCCAGCAGCGGCGACTCTTCTACCACTTCATCCGGCTCCGGCACACAAGACATTGCCGTGCCTATCTGAATAAATTTCTCCAGTGACGCCACTTCACTCATGCGGCGCGCAAAGGCCAGCGTCCCCTCAACGTTCACTTTCCAGATAAGCGGGTTATTGCCGAATGACGCAACCGCCGCACTGTTGACGACATGCGTGACATGGTTCAGCGCCGGGTGCTGGAGAAAGCCGTCAGGTTCAGCCAGATCGCCGATAATAATATTGTCGGTCGTCAGTTGTGATAAAACGCTTTCCGCGATATCGAATTTGCGCAGATTATGCACAATGCGCTGCAAGCCTTCGTGCGGATTACTGGCGCGTACCAATAACAAAATACGTGTTATCTGCTTGTCCTGTAGCGCTTTTTCCATAATTGCGCCACCCAGAAAGCCGGTTGCTCCTGTGATGAGTACTGTTTTCATGACGTTGTTGCCCTTGTTTAGAATAGTGCGGCATGGTGGTAGCCGAAGGGTAGTGCTGTCTGAATCGCACTCAGGAACAGCGCGGCCATTCTATTGCAGGGGTTTTTCGCTTTTCAATTTTTCAGACGGCTTTTCTTATTCTGTTGTCGTTTTGTTTAGCTTTTTGTGCTTTTCAATGGTTGTTATTGCTACCCAAGGTATTGATAGAGGTAAAAAAGCCCGGAAATCCGGGCTTTTTGGCGTTCAGGCGAACGAAATTGACGCAGTGAGACGTTAGAAGGCGTATGTCACCGCCATCACGCCGGTAAACTGATCCGGCTGGAACACGATGGGGCTATCGGCGACTTTGTCATTCAGGTGGGTATAGCTGCCGCTAAGGGTGCTGGCCCAGTGTGGCGTAAAGCGATGGTTCCAGAACACCGACACCGACTGGCCATACAAGCCGCCGTTGGTTTGATAGGCGCGATAGCCGGAGTTGGCGCTCTGTGAGGTGTTTACGCCATAGAACAGGTTGTTGTAGCGAGCATCGCCGAACAGCAGGCTGCCTTGTGCTCCCAGCGTATCTGACTCGTCTTGAAACAGCGTCGCGTTGACGGAGGTTTGATACTGCATCCCCTGGCTGTCTGTTAACGGGGCAATGGCTTTGGCTTCGAGCGAGAGCTGGTCGGTAAATTCAAACCCCAGCGTGAGCGCGGTATTCAGCGCGCCGCGAATCTTGCCCATGCCGCGCAGTTTGTCAGACCCGGCCTGAAAAGAGGTGTTCTTATCGGTACGGCCAGCGGCGTAACCCAGCGTATGTTCCAGATAGAACTGGCCGAATTGCAAATCGTAGCCTGCGCCTTTTGCGGTATCAAAGAAGAAGGCCCCCTGACGCGCCTGAATCACCGGCAGCACATCCCATTGGCGCTCATTTGAACCGCTATAGCGCGGCGCATTGAGTGTCGCCAGACCGATGGTGACACCGTCTTTCTGGTCTGGCTGGGTATCGTTGGCCTGGCTGATAGGGCTGCCAATGACAAACAACAACGTCGCTAAATAGAGCGGAGTATGTCGCATTATCATCCTGTTTTGACTCCTTGGTTGGGGGGAGGGAAAAGGTGTTATCCTGACAGGGTTTCTCGGCGCTAAAACACGACCGACAAGCGGTATCGGCTTCTCGGGACAAGGCCTGATGAGCACCACGATGATGGATAAATCGTGCTTTTCCGCGCTGCCCTGCGTTGTCGCTTGTTCCGGCTAAGGCGGTAAACGACGAGAGCATTATCACGAGAATCATCCTATCAAGAGAACCACCATGAATCCGAAACGCATTCTGATAATTGAAGATGACACGGATGCCGCCAGTGTATTGGAAGCCTACCTGAAACGCGATAATTTTCAGGTTTTGTTGGCGCGCGATGGCATCAGTGGCCTGGAAATGGCTTTGCGGCTACAGCCCGATTTGGTGCTGTTGGATGTGATGCTGCCTGGAATGAATGGCACCGAGGTGTTATCGGCGTTGCGCCGTAAAAATGATATTCCTGTCATCATGGTGACGGCGATGGGCGATCAAACCGATAAGATTGGCGCGTTGCGCTATGGCGCAGATGATTACGTCACTAAACCCTACCATCCCGGTGAAGTGGTGGCCCGGGTACAGGCGGTGTTACGTCGCAGCAGCGGGGAGGCGATGGCGGGGCGTATGTTACGTTTTGGCGCGCTGGCGGTGGATCTGGATGCGATGAGCGCAGTGGTGACAGATGCGCAAGGCCAGCGGCAGTGGCTTGATCTGACGCCAACGGAACTGAGCCTGCTCACCACGCTGCTTGGCGCGCAAACCCGCGCTTTTTCGCGGCAGGAGTTGCTGGAGGCGTGTCTGCCGCAGAGCGATGCGCTGGAGCGGGTGGTGGATACCCATGTCTATAATTTGCGTAAAAAACTCGAATCGGTAGGCATTCGCGGTGTGTTGCTAACGGTACGGGCATTTGGTTATCGGTTTCGTCAGCCATGAACATACGCTCTCCTCTTTCGCTGTGGCGTTGGTTGTGTCTTCGCATTCTGTCGCTGGCAATTGGCGCGGTGGTGTTGATTGCCGCCTGCATGTGGCTGCGCTTTGCCGTCTGGAATCTGGAAGTGAGCCAGACGATGCCCGCTGCCGTGCAGGAGGAATTTGCCGCCTTACGCGTGAATCCCGATCTGAATCGCGCCCGTTATTACGACATTCTTAGCACCTGGTATGGCCCCCGCTCTTTTGATACCTCCATCAATGCCGAAGAGTGGGTCATCATGTGGACACTGGTGCTGGTGGCTACCCCGCTAATTGTCATTCTGGGGCTGTGGGCGGCCCGACCGCTGTCGATGCAGTTTAGCCAACTGGCCGTGGCCGCCCGCGCCGTGGCGCGTGGGCAATTCTCCACCCGGGCGCAGTCTGTGCCGGGCGCACCGGCGGAATTGACGCGACTGACGGAGGATTTTAATGCCATGACCGCGCAATTGGCGCGTTATGAGCGTGAGCTGCACGCGTCGCATGTGGCGATGGCGCATGAGTTACGTTCGCCGCTGACGGCGGCGATGGGGCGTTTACAGGGCATGCTGGATGGGGTGTTCCCGCCCGATACCCAGCAATTGCAGATGGTGATGCAACAAATGCAGAATCTCAACCGTCTGGTGGACGATCTGCATCTGCTTTCGATGGCCAGCGCCGGGCAGTTGGCCATTACCCCCACCCGGCTCAATGTGGTGGAGTTGCTGCGCGATCGCATTGCCTGGCTCAAGCCGAATGCGCAGGCGCTCGGTTTTACCCTCCAACTGCATGCAGAGCATGACGGCTATTGCCTGGCAGACCCGCTCCGCTTAGGGCAGGTGTTTACCATCCTGATGGATAACGCGCTGCGTTATGCTGCCGAGGGGAAGACGCAGCAGATAGAGGTTAGCGCGTTGCCCCATCGCTGGCAGATTCGTTTTCGTGACTACGGCCCCGGCGTCAGCGAGGCGTTCTTGCCGCATATCTTCGAGCGCTTTTCCCGCGCCGAGTCTTCGCGGGCGCGTCACTCTGGCGGCAGCGGGTTGGGGCTGTCTATCGCGCAGGCGATTTGTGATGCGCAGGACGTCAGCCTGACGGCGGAAAACCATCCGCAAGGTGGCATGTGTTTTACGCTTGAGTTGCCGAGAGTGCGTTAACCAGGCGCGGCAGGCGGGGGTGTTTGCTGTCTTTTCCATGCTCTTGATGATTTCTTGATGAAGCGTGGAAAGAATCTGGAAATCGGTACGGTGTAATGGTGGTGAATCAGTAACAGGAAACCATCATGACACCGACCGAGTCTCTGCTTTGTCTTTTTCATTCTCTCATTCGCTGTATGCGCTATGGCGCGCTGCCGCGTTTCGGCGGGCCGTGGGCAGTATTGCTGCCGATAGTTGGCGTGCTGGCGGGCTGCGATGACGCGGCGCGCGCACCCGTAGCCGAGCCATTGCGCCCGGTGCGTACTGTCACCGTACACCCCACTCTTTCCGGCGATGTGCTATCCCAGACCGGTGAAATCCGCCCGACGGAGGAAACCTCGCTGGGTTTTCGTCTTGATGGACGCATCCTGTCACGTTTGGTTGATGTGGGAGGCGAGGTCAGGCAAGGCGACGTTATTGCCACGCTCGATACGCGAGACAGCGAAAATCAGTTACTCAGCGCCAGAGCGGAGCTGGCCCGTGCGGTGGCATCGGCGCGACTGGCGGAGCAAAACCTTAGCCGCATGAAGCAACTGGCACCGAATGGCGCGATTTCACGCGTGCAGTTGGATGAGGCGCAGTCTAATTGGGCATCAGCGGTGTCGGTGCGTGAAAGCGCGCAGGCCAGTGTGAAAAGTGCTCAGGATAGACTGGGATACACCCGCTTATTGGCACCGGTTGCCGGGGTGATAACGTCCGTTAGCGCGAACCCCGGTCAGGTGGTGAACGCCGGTCAGGAAGTGGTAAAACTGGCCACCTTTAGCGGTCGTGACGCCGTTTTTAATGTCTCTGAGCGTTTGATTACCAGCGGCCTGACCGACCCGCTGGTGCGTGTTGCGCTGTTATCCAACCCGGCTATCAAAACGCAGGGGCGGGTGCGTGATGTCAGCCCGCTGGCGGATGCGGAAACCCGCACCTGGCGAGTGCGGGTATCGCTTATCGACCCGCCGCAGGACATGGTGCTGGGGGCGACGGTGGCCGGGGAAATTACGCTACCGGCAAGGCCCGTTATCGCATTGCCTGCCTCTGCATTGACCCGTCAGGGGGAGCGCCCGGCGGTGTTTGTGGTTGAGCCGAGCACACAGACGCTACGGTTACAGCCCATCGTCTTACATCACTACAGCGACACACAGATAGGGGTTGCCGATGGGCTGGCGGAGGGCGACAAGGTGGTGACGGCCGGGGTGAGTAAATTGCGCGCCGGTGAGAAAGTCGCGTTAACGGAGGCGCAATAATGTCCGCTGCCGTCAAGCAAAAGTGGAATTTGTCTGCCTGGGCGCTGGCCCACCAGCAACTGGTCGCGTTCCTGATGTTGGTGATAGTCGTCGCCGGGGTGATGAGCTATGAGCGTCTGCCGCGCAATGAAGACCCGGCATTCACGATTAAAAACGTTGTGGTGTCGGCCACCTGGCCGGGCGCGACTGTGCAGGATACCGTCAGTTTCGTCACCGATGTGCTGGAGAAGAAGCTACAGGAAATCCCGTATCTGGATGTTATCGAAAGTTACAGTCGCCCCGGCGAGGCGGTGATTTTCGTCAACCTGCGTGACAACACGCCGCCGCAGGAGGTGCAAGGCATTTGGTACACCGTCCGTAAAAAAATGAAGGATGCCGCCGCCAGCCTGCCGGAGGGCGTGGGCGAACCGGTGGTTAACGATGAGTTCGATGATACGTTTGGCACGATTTACGGGTTTAGCGCCGACGGTTACTCGCCGCGCGAACTGCGTGACAAAGTCGATGAGGTGCGTACCGAACTGCTGACTACGCCGGATATCGGTAAAATCGATGTGCTGGGAGCACAGGATGAGCAGGTGGTGGTGGCCTTTTCGCCCAAACAACTTGCCGGGATGGGGCTGGATCTCCAGCAGGTGACGGCGGCATTACAGGCGCAGAATGCGGTGAGCCCGAGCGGCAACATTCGCACCGAAAATGACAGGATAGCGCTGCGGGTGAGCGGCGCATTTGTCTCTGAAGCGAGCCTGCGTCAGGTCACGCTGCGTATCGGGGGCCGTTTTATCCCGTTGACCGATATCGCAACGATTACGCGTCAGGCCGCCGAGCCGCCCGCGCCCGGCTTTCGCGTGAATGGTCAACCGGCTATTGGGCTGGCTATCTCCATGTCGCCGACCGGCAATATGTTGGACTTTGGTCAGGCGTTGCGTAGCAAAATGGCGAGTATTCGCGCCGCGCTGCCGCACGGTATCGAGGTCACGCAGGTGGCGGATCAGTCAGCGGTGGTGGCGTCGTCGGTGGAGGGTTTCGTCAGTGTGTTGCTGGAAGCCGTGGTGATTGTGCTGGCGGTGTCATTCGTTTCACTCGGCAGCCGCGCCGGGCTGGTGGTGGCGGTGTCTATCCCGGTGGTACTGGCGATGACGTTCATCGGCATGGAGATTGCCGGTATCGGGTTGCAGCGTATTTCCTTGGGCGCATTGATTATTGCGCTCGGCTTGCTGGTGGACGATGCGATGATAACGGTCGAGGCGATGGTGTCGAGTCTGGAGAACGGCGAGGCCCGCGAGCACGCCGCGACCCGTGCTTATGAGACAACCGCGTTTCCCATGTTGACCGGGACATTGGTGATGGTTGCCGGGTTTATTCCGGTCGGGTTTGCTGCCTCCAGCGCCGGTGAATACTGTTATTCGTTGTTTATCGTCGTGATGATTTCCCTGATTAGCTCCTGGGTTGTGGCGATTCTGTTCTCACCGCTGCTCGGCGTTTGGCTGTTGCCCAAAACGATGAAACACCCTGCGCATCAGGCCGGGTGGCTCGCACAGCGGTACAGCCGTTTACTGACGGCGGCACTGCGTTATCGCGCGATTACGCTGTCGCTGTCGGTTGCGCTGCTGGCGCTGGCGATTGTTGCGGCCGGTCGGTTAGAGGGCGAATTCTTCCCCGCCTCCGATCGCCCGGAACTGTTGATAAGCCTGACGCTACCGAATAATGCGTCGCAGCAGGCGACCGAGCGCGAAGTGGCAAAATTCGAGCAGTCGCTCGCAGGCGATGCCGACATCGACCATTTTTCAACCTATGTCGGTTCTGGGGCGGTACGCTTCTATTTGCCGATGGATGTCCTGTTGCAGAATGAACATATCGCGCAACTGGTGGTGGTGGCGAAGGGGCTGAAAGCGCGTGATGTGTTACGCGCCCGGCTGGAAAAACGCTTGCAGCAGGAGTTCAGCCACCTGGTGACGCGCGTCTCGCCGCTGGAGTTGGGGCCGCCGGTCGGCTGGCCGCTGAAATATCGCCTCTCCGGGCCGGATATCGGCAAGGTGCGCGAATATGCAACGGCGTTAGCGGCGTTGATTGGCAATACGCCCGGCGCGCGGGAAGTGAACCTGACGGCTGGCGAGCCCGAGCGCGCGATTCGCGTTGAGCTGAATCAAACGCAAGCGCGGGCGGTGGGCATCAGCTCGCAGGATGTCGCCAGCGCGCTGGCCACGCTGTTTTCCGGCACCACGGTGACTCATGTGCGCGATCGTAACCGCATGGTCGGCGTGGTATTACGCGCTCAGGATGAGGAACGTCACGATCTTGATACCGTCGCCAGCCTGCAATTGCGTGCAGCGAACGGGCAGCGCGTGCCGCTGGGACAGATAGCGTCGGTTGCCTATGACGTAGACGAACCGATTATCTGGCGTCGCCAGCGCTTGCCGTTCATCACCGTGCAGACTGACCTGACGCCGGGCGTTCGCGCCCAAACGCTGTCGCAAACACTGGCACCGGCGATAGCGGCTTATCAGGCGACGTTGCCGAGAGGGTATCGCATTCAGGAGGATGGCGCGGTCGCGGAGTCCAATAAAGGTAATCGCTCGGTGTATCAGGTATTGCCGGTGACGCTGCTGGTGATGCTGGTATTGCTGATGGTGCAGTTGCAGCGCTTCTCGCGCCTGGTGCTGGCGCTGTCGATGGCACCGTTTGGTTTAATTGGCGTGGTGGCGGCCATGTTGCCGACTTCGACCCCGATGGGGTTTGTCGCTTTACTTGGGGTCATCGCGCTGGCGGGCATGATCATTCGCAACGCCGTCATTTTAATCAGTGAAGTCGATACCAATGTGGCTAGGGGTTTAGCGACGCTCGACGCGATTGTCCAGGCCGCGCAGCACCGCTCAAGGCCGATTATTTTGACGGCGCTGGCCGCGATATTGGGCATGATCCCGATTGCGACCCAGGTATTCTGGGGGCCAATGGCTTATGCGATTATCGGCGGATTGCTGGCCGCCACCTTACTGACATTGACCGTTTTACCCGCTGCCATCAGTGTGGTGATGGCATGGGAGGCGCGGCGAAAAGCGCCCGGTGTAGCGGTTGTGCCGCCGCGTTCATCGTCTATCGACTAAGGGGCGGACGGCGTAGCAAGCCCAGAGGGAGGCGAAGAGAATAAGGCGGGCCCGGTGCCTGCGTTGTCCGGCGGGTATGCAACCGGCGGCGGCGCGCCGCATGTACCCGCCCGTCTCGGCACCCTCAACGCAAAGCCATTGCTTATTTTTTACAGGCTCCTTACCCTTGGGCCCAATCGCCTTGAGCCTGGAGAAACCGATATGCCAACCCTCGACAATTTGCTGCGCGGCGATGTGCTGGCGGCTGCCTGTCCTTCGCGTAAGGTGCTACAGCATATTACCAGCCGCTGGGGGATTCTTATCCTGCTGGTGCTGGACGCCAAAACGCTGCGTTTTAGCGAGTTGCGGCGTCTTATTAACGGCGTCAGTGAGCGTATGCTGGCACAAACGCTACAAGCGCTGGAAGGGGATGGGCTTATCAACCGGGTGGCTTATGATGTGGTGCCGCCGCACGTTGAGTACAGCCTGACGCCATTAGGTCAGGAGGCCTCGGAGAAGGTGCGGGTGCTGATAGACTGGATAGAGCAGAGCATGCCGCATATTGCCGACCACTGGCGTAAGAGCGAACGCGATGAGCCTCGCACGCTGGCGTCTTCGCGTTAGCCCCGCCTGCTAACCTCGATAGCATGGCATCGTTATCGGCGGCCACTTGCCGCGCCCTATACTCATACTCAAGACGAGCCTGACGCAGCGTTTCTGTCGCTAATCCAGCGACGATAGTGTGTCGGCGTCATGCCCATGACGTGTAAAAACGCTTTCCTGAATGCCGAATCTTCGGTGTAGCCACATGCGGCGGCCACTTTGCGGATATGACAAACCGGGCTTGCCAGCAAGACGCAGGCGGATTCAATGCGAACGCGGGTGATGAAGGCTTTGGGGCTCTCCCCGGTAAGCGCCGTGATTTTACGTTGTAGCGTTCTTGGCGTGGTATTCAATTGCGCGGCCAACTGTTCTGCGGTTATCGCCGGGTGGCGGTAACGGATAATCTCTTCGGCACGCAGCAACAGAGGGTGCTGTGTACTGATAAACCCCGGCGGTGCGTAGAGCTGTTGCGAGAGCGGTTGGCTGTCGGCCACGGCCATGTCAGCGGTCAGTTTGGCCAGTTCAGGCCCCGCTACTCTTTTGACGATATGCAATGCCAGCGCTGCCCAGGAAAGCGGGCCGCCGCTGGTCAGGATACGGTCTTGCTCTTCCAGCGATTTTCCCCATACCGCTTTGGCTTTCGGGTAGCGCTGGCGTAGCGTGTGGTAGAGCCACCAGGTGGTGGTACAGGCTCGTCCATCTAATAATCCGGCCTCGCCCAATACCAGGCTGCCAGCGCAGGCACCGCCCACATAAGCCCCTTGCTCATACTGTTGCCGCACCCAGTCGGCTGCATGGCGAATTGCGTCTTCGTTGAGAGGCAGACGATCGTGTCCCAGCGCCATACCGGTCATCAAGACGTAGTCAGGGTTTCCCGCCTGTGCAAAGGCGCAGTCTGGCTGAATTTTTCGCCCCTGCGCATCGTTGACGGGGTTGCCATCGGCGGTGGTAATGATGGTTTCAAACCGCGTGTTTGGTTGAGTGGCGACATGCCGAGGGCTCGAGAGCGCCGTTTGATTGGTTATCCAGAACATGTCGGCAAGACCGGCAACCGCAGAAAGCAGGCTGCCTTCAATCGCAATAATCGCAATACGCATCGGTGAAATTGTCCTGACAGAATATGTCGCTTTTTGCCTGTTTATTGTCAATTCAGCCATCTTACCACGCACCAGGCTAACACGTAGACTGCCTCCATTGCCGGAATCGGAGCGCGCGGTACCGTCAGTGCGAGGAGCATCATGTGATAACACTGTCAATAAAACCGTCAATAAAACCGTCAATAAAACCGTCAATAAAACCGTTAATAACACCGTTGCGTCGTCTTTTCACTCCCCTTGCGCTGGCGGCGGGGCTGCTGGGCGCGCAGGGGCAGGTAGAGGCTGAAGTGGTAAAAAATATCGTGTTGGTACACGGCGCTTTCGCCGATGGTTCAAGTTTTGCTGCGGTGACGCGACGGCTTCAGGCCAAAGGCTACCACGTGACCGCTGTACAAAACCCTCTGACATCGCTGGATGACGATGTTGCTGCCACCGAGCGGGTACTGGCGCGCCAGCACGGTCGCGTCTTACTGGTGGGGCACTCCTGGGGAGGCGCGGTCGTCACGCAAGCGGCTAACCACCCTAATGTCGCCGCAATGGTTTATCTCTCGGCGTTAGTGCCAGACAGCGGCGAGTCGGTCTCGACGCTGTTAAAGAGGCTGGGGGCACCGATGCACGGCCTCACCCCGGATAGCCATGGCTTTGTCTGGCTTGATGATGTGCAGCAGTACCGCACCATGATGGCGGCAGATGTTGCGCCACAAACGGTGCGCGCGCTGGTCGCCGCACAGCAACCCATCGCCCTTGATGCCTTTAATGGCACCCTACGTCATGCCGCCTGGCGGGATAAACCTAGCTGGTATTTGATGACCAAAAAGGATAGTGCGTTAGCGTTTAGCGTTCAGGAAAAGATAGCGCATTTCACGGGGTCAAGGGTTGCACAGCTTGATTCCAGTCACATGTCGATGGTATCGCACCCCGCTGAGGTCGCTGCGTTTATTGATAACGCGGCAAAACAGGCTCACTAAGTTTTATTTTACGCATCAGGAGAAAAGCATGCCCAGGGTTTTACATATTGATTCCAGTATTCTTCAGGGGAATTCCGTCACCCGGCTACTCAGCGCGGAGATAATCAATACGCTGAAGGAAAAATACCCGGATATCGTGGTGAATTATCGTGATGTCGTGCGAGAGGATATTGCGCATTTAACCGGGCCGATTGCCGCAGGCTTTCGTTCGGTGGCGCATGAAAATATCAGTGAATATGTGGCGGAGCAGCACCGATTATCTGAAGTGTTGGTGAGTGAGTTTCTGTCCAGCCAAATTATTGTCATCGGTGCGCCGATGTATAATTTTTCCATTCCGACGCAATTAAAATCCTGGTTGGATCGTCTGGCTCAGGCGGGAAAAACTTTTCAATACACGGAAAAAGGGCCGGTTGGCCTGGCGGGTGGCCGAACTGTGATGGTTGCATCAGGCCGTGGTGGATTTTATGGCAGTGAGCCTTTGGCGGAGATGGATTTTCAGGAGCGTTATCTGGCGGCCTATTTCCGTTTTTTGGGGATTCACGATGTGCATTTTATTCGTGCTGAAGGGGTATCAAAAGGAGAGGCTATCAGACAGCAATCGCTGCAAATGGCAATGAATGCAATGACTGATGTTATTGCAACAATCAACGTATAATTTTATTACGGGAAATATTCTATGATTTATGCCATTACATTACATGACCGCGTGACTAAAAATGAGCGGGAAGCATATCTGGATTATCATAAAAAATGGCTGGCCGGGTATATACAGTCAGGCCAGATATTATTTGCAGGCCCGCTGGATAATGATAGCGGTGGATTTATTCTGGCCCGGTTTGAGCATGATGCCGCCGTAACAGCCGCATTAGCTCAAGACCCTTTTGTGAGTAATGCACTGGTCTCTGTGACGCTTCAGGCCGTGACACCGGCAATCTGTTCTGATTTATTTCCGATATCATGGCGGAGTAGTGCGAAGGTTATTCCCTCACTGAATTAAGTGTTTTTATTGCATTGTCATTACGTTTTATTGCGTTTTCATTCTACGCTTATCAGCGCCTGTGCGTTGTCGCCTGATGTTGATGACTGCCCGATACGCATTGCGCTTACGATATATTATCCCTTCGGGTTTGAATGCTGAGATTATCATGGCGTTATACTCTTTTCGTGACGCTGATATTCTGCGTTCAACCCGTTTTTTCCTAATAATACGCTCGGATGTTTTTTATGCACCGTGCGCTTTGCTGTGTTAAACCATAAAATAAATAGGGCTATGCGGCATTGGGTTTTAGATGAATTATCGCAGTAGTCATTATTTTTATTGTGGTTAATTTCGGTGTTAGTTATTTTTTTCTGAGTTATCGTGGCGGAATTAAAATACTGTCTCGTTTTTTCAGTCTATTCCTGCATTCATAAAAAGGTTACTGAATGATGATGCTCATCCCCTTTTTACCGGGGTGAAGTCTATTTTTTTTACTATAAGTAGAATGGAGGAGTGCATTGTGAGTAAACGAAAGTTTTTAACCCTTGAGGAGGTTCGCCGATTAATTGCCGCGAGCTATGAAAAAGGAACAGGCGTGCGTGATAGTTGTTTGATTTTACTTGCGTTTCGCCATGGTCTGCGCATTAGTGAATTGCTTGATTTGCGTTTTCCCGATCTGGATTTAACCGAAGGGCGTTTGAATGTACGCCGCCTCAAAAATGGTTTTTCCACGATTCATCCGCTTATGGAGGATGAGCGTCAGGCGCTCAGTGCGTGGATGACGTTACGCCAGAGCTGGAAAGCGGCGTCAGGTAGCAATGCGATATTTATTTCCCGACGCGGGACGCCGCTATCAAGGAAGCAAGCCTGGCGCGTTATTCGCTGCGCCGGAGAAGTCGCGGGCATTACCACCGTGACCCATCCGCATATGTTGCGCCATGCCTGCGGTTATGAGCTGGCAGAGCGCGGCACCGATACCCGGCTGATTCAGGACTATCTTGGGCACCGTAACATTCGCCATACCGTTAGCTACACAGCGAGCAATGCCGCGCGTTTTAGTGGCATATGGGAAAAAGATAAACGTGCGGGGGTATGCCAGTCATAACGCGGGAAATATTAAGTAGAGTAATATATCGCTTTAGGTCAAAAAAAAAGCATCTTTAAGACATTTGGGACCAAACTGTCTGTACTATAGAATTACCTCTTTCGCATTGCAACATCCTTTCATACTTATTAATGGTTTTAATTAATTATGTTGATGATAAATATGATTTTTTTGATTTCATCAAATCAGTAACCGCCAAACACGTCATCCAATTACTGACTTATTTTCACCATTACCTTTACCGCCGTCGCCATGGATCAGGCATGCGTGCTGCCATTCTGCAAGGTTTTTTCATACGTATCGCTCAATTTTCACCTCCTATTTTTAGTTTTTAATTCTAATTAAAAACAATATTACAGTCTAAAAATCTATAAGACAAAATGGTCCCAAGTGTCTCATTTTCGGGGCCGGACAAGATGTTTTACGGCACCCGGTTTTGGCCTGAAAAAGGCCCGGACTGGCTGCGTTGCAAAGGCGCGTCGCCATGCGGCTGTATTTTTATAACGCAATGTTTATTAAGGAAATGGTATGAAATTTAACTCTCTGGCAATCGGTATTTTGTCAGCACTGACGTTGAGTTCCGTGGCTCATGCTGCGCTCAGTGAATTCGGAAGAGAGACTCCGGCCAAGCCTTCGGTCGTTACCGTGAATGGGGGAACGGTTCATTTTAAAGGTGAGGTGGTTAATGCGGCATGTGCTGTAGATGCTGGGTCGGTGGATCAGACGGTGCAATTAGGCCAGGTACGTAGCGCCAAACTGGCCTCCGCTGGCAGTACCAGTTCTGCCGTTGGTTTTAACATCAAACTGAATGATTGCGATACCACGATTGCCAGCAAAGCCTCCGTGGCATTCTCGGGGTCAGCCGTCAGCACCAAGTATGAGAATGTGCTGGCGCTGCAAAGTTCTGCGGCGGGTGGGGCGACTAACGTCGGGGTGCAGATTCTCGATGGCAGTGGCAGCCCGTTGGCGCTCAATGGCACCGGCTTTAGCGCCCCTGTCACACTCAATGATGGCAGTAATACGCTGCCATTCCAGGCCCGTTACTACGCCACCGGCGCAGCGACTGCCGGTGTGGCCAATGCGGATGCCACCTTTAAGGTGCAGTACCAATAAGGTGCAGTAGCCATAAGGTGCCGTGCCAATAAAGCGCAGTACCCATAATTCTGTTGACAGGGATGGACGCGGACTGGGCAGGGAGGCCCATCACGAGTGGCAGGGTGTGTAATCAATAAGGGAGACGGTGACATGCGAGGCAAGGTGCAGGCGGTGCTGCTGATTATCCTGCTATCGCCGCCAGTCATAGCCGGTCATCGCTGGCATGTGGTATTGCCTGGCGGAAATATGCGGTTTCAAGGGGAGATTATTGCCGAGTCATGCCGCGTGGCCGTGGGCGACAGGCAAATGCGTGTCTCTATGGGGCAGATAGCTGATAGCCGTGTCAACCAGGTCGGGGCGGATGCCAACCCGGTTCCGTTTGTTATTCACCTGCAAGATTGCAACACGGCGGTGAGTGACCGGGTCGGCGTGGCATTTCGCGGCGTGGCTGATAACGCAAATCCTGACGTGCTGGCGCTGACAGATGAGCCGCAAGCGGCGCGCGGGATTGGTGTGGCGCTGTTTGATGAGCGTGACCGGTTAATTCCACTTAACCGAGAGCCGCACTCTTGGACCAAATTGCATCCGGGGGCGGTCGAGCTGCGTTTTGTCGCTAAATATCGGGCGACTCAGCGTGAAATCAGTGGCGGCGTCGCTAACGCACAAGCCTGGTTTGCGCTCACTTACCAATAGCATTTACCTGTAATCAATAGCATTTACCCGTAATAGCTTTTACCCGTAATAGCATGCGTCGTTTAATCATCACTATCACCAACCGGGCTGTCACGCTGCGCGCGGTGATAATCGCCCGAAAACAGGGCGAGAGGGAGTAATAAGGGGATCATGTGGCAAGGCAGAGAGAAATGATAATGCGTATGTGGATGGCCGGGGTCGTATTGCTGATCGGCATTGGGGCGGTTGCTCCGGCTGTCGCTGGCGTTGCCCTCGGCGCGACCCGGGTTATCTATCCGGCAGACCAAAAGCAGGTGCAACTGGCGGTAAACAATAATGATGCGAACAGCACCTATCTGGTTCAGTCATGGGTGGAGAACATGAACGGACAAAAGGATGGGCAGTTTGTCATCACGCCGCCGCTGTTTGTGATGCAGGGTAAAAAAGAGAACACGCTGCGTATTATTGACGCCACCAATCAGCGGCTGGCGCAGGATAAAGAGAGCCTGTTCTGGATTAATGTTAAAGCCATTCCCTCTCTGGATAAAACCCGACAGCAAGCCAACACCCTGCAACTGGCGATTATCAGCCGTATCAAGTTGCTTTATCGGCCAACAAATTTGCCGATATCTCCGAGCCAGGCAGCGGCAAAGTTGCGTTTCAAACGCCAGGGGAACCACCTGTTGCTCTCAAATCCTACCCCTTATTTTTTAACGGTGACGGAACTGAAGATGGGCGATCAGACGCTGGAGAACGCATTGGTGCCGCCGACAGGACAGGTGCAGGTTCCGCTGCCGGCCAGCGCCAGTGGGCGTATTACCTATCGCACGATTAATGATTATGGCGCGTTAACTCCCGCAGTGATGGGGGTATGGGAGTGATCCCAGAAGGGCGTGCCTGAAGTAGCGCTCACCTGTGGCTGTTTATCAATAAAACCCTAACTCAGGGTCACAGTGATTCTTTGCCAATATGCGAAACCGGACGAGCCATATCGGGCCGGAGGGAATATGTCATACCTAAAATACCGAATGGGCCAGGATTTTTGGCAAAAAAGCAGGGGCGCATTGTGGGAGGCCCCGATGGCGCTGGGGCTGCTACTCATGCTGTCGTTATGCCGCCAGGCGGCGCATGCCGAGCTCTATTTTAACCCGCGCTTTTTGGCCGATGATCCCGCTGCGGTGGCCGATCTCTCGCGCTTTGAAAAGGGGCAGGAAGCGCCAGCAGGAACTTATCGTGTTGATATTTATTTAAATGATGGGTTTGTGACGACCCGTGATGTGACATTTCATGCCGATGAGAAGAGCGGGCGACTGGTGCCTTGCCTGACGCGCAACCAACTGGCGGCTATGGGGGTAAACACGTTGTCGGTGAGCGGCATGGCTCCGTTATCACCACAGGCCTGTGTTCCGCTGGCGGCGCTGATAGACGCTGCCGGTACGCGGTTTGATGTGGGGCGGCAACGCCTTGAGATCAGTGTGCCGCAGGCATACATGACAAGGCAGGCGCGCGGATATATCCCCCCCGAGCATTGGGATAACGGCATTACGGCGGGTGTGCTGAACTATAGCCTGAACGGAAATCGGGTAAAGGGGCGTGACGGCGGCACGCGTGACTACCTGTATCTGAATGTGAACAGCGGCCTGAATATCGGTGCCTGGCGGTTACGCGATAACACGAACTGGCGCTACAACAGTGGCAGCTCGCGCGATTCTCGCTCAAGCCGCTGGCAGCATATTAATACCTATCTGGATCGTGACATCGTGCCGTGGCGGGCGCGGATGACCGTTGGCGACAGCTATACCCAGAGCAGTATTTTTGATGGCATCAATTTTCGCGGTGCGCAGATAGCCACGGATGACAACATGTTGCCGGACAGCCGCAAAGGGTTCGCGCCGGTTATTCGTGGCATTGCGCATGGCACCGCGCAGGTGTCGGTAAAACAAAATGGCTATGAGATTTATCAGACCACCGTCCCCCCGGGGCCCTTTACGATTAATGATTTGTATGCCGCAGGGAGTAGCGGCGATCTTCAGGTGAGTGTCAAAGAGGTGAGTGGCAAGACGCGGGTCTTTAGCGTGCCATATTCTTCCGTGCCCATTTTGCAACGTGAATGGCAGACCAAATATGCACTGACGGCGGGGAAATACCGCAGCGGCAATGTCACGCAAAAGACGCCTGCGTTTTTCCAGGCTACGGTGATGCAAGGGTTGCCACGGGGCTGGACGGCCTATGGCGGTACGCAGCTTTCCGAGCGCTATCGGGCAATGAACCTCGGCGTCGGCAAAAACATGGGGCAGTGGGGGGCGCTGTCGCTGGATGTGACTGGCTCGCAGGCCCGACTGCCGGATGACAGTGAGCACCAGGGCCAATCGCTGCGTTTTCTCTATAACAAAGCGCTGACCGAGACGGGAACAAATCTGCAATTGGCGGGGTATCGCTACTCCACCCAAGGCTATTTCAATTTGTCGGATACCACCTATCAACGCATGAGCGGCTACCGTGTCGTGACACAAGACGGCGTGATGGAGGTGAAACCCCGCTTTACCGATTACTGGAACCTGGCTTACAGCCGTCGCGGACGTGTGCAGTTAAGCGTGACCCAGCAACTGGGGGCGAAATCCACCTTGTACCTGAGCGCCAGCCAGCAGACTTACTGGGGGACACCGCGCAGTGACCAGCAATGGCAGACAGGGGTGAGCAGTGCTATCGATGACATCAACTGGACGCTCAGTTACAACCTGACGAAAAACGCCTGGCAACAGGGACGCGATCAGATGCTGGCCTTGAGTGTCTCGGTGCCCTTTAGCCACTGGCAGCGTTCAGATAGTCGCTCGGTCTGGCGTCACGCCAGCGCGTCCTACAACACCTCTTACGACATGCAAGGACGGTCAACGCACCTTGCGGGTGTTAACGGTACGTTACTGCCCGACAATAACCTGAGCTACAGCGTCCAGTCGGGGTACACGCGGGGAGATAAAACCCAGCAAGGCACTAATGGGTATGCCGCAATGAATTACCGTGGCGGTTCGGGCTATGCCAACGTGGGATACAGCCGCAATGATGGCTACAGCCAGCTCTACTATGGCGTGAGCGGTGGAGTTGTCGCACATGAGAATGGAATAACACTGAGCCAGCCATTAGGTGACACCGTCGTGCTACTCAAAGCACCGGGCGCGGCCAATGCCAAAGTGGAAAACCAGACCGGGGTGACAACCGACTGGCGTGGCTATGCCGTGCTGCCCTACGCGACGGATTACCGTGAAAACCGCGTGGCGCTTGATACCCGAACCCTGGCTGAAAACGTCGATATTGATGATGCCGTCGTGAATGTTGTGCCAACGCGGGGGGCCGTAGTGCGCGCGGATTTTAACGCGCGGGTCGGCATGAAAGCGCTGATGACGCTACGCGTTAACGGCAAACCCGTGCCTTTCGGTGCCATGGTGATGTCCGATGGCCATCAGGCAGGCAGCATTGTGGCGGATAACGGCCAGGTCTACCTGACCGGGCTGCCGCCTGCCGGTAACGTGCGGGCGAAATGGGGCGATGGCCCTGGTGAACAGTGCGTGGCGTCCTATCGTCTGCCAACGAAAAAAACGCAACCGATCTTGAGCCAATTGACGGTGCAGTGTCAGTGAACAGAGGTATCAACATGATAAAAGGCCGTATGTTCATAAAAAAACAGGTACTTGCTGGCCTGCTTCTCACCCTGCTGCTGGTTGGGCGGGGCTGGGCGGCTGGCAGCGGCAGCACCATCACGGTCACGGGCTATGTAAAAGACAATGTCTGTGAGGTGGCGACGGATTCAAAAAATTTCACGGTAGATTTGATGAGTCATGCCGCCAGGCAGTTCCCGCAGGTGGGGATGTCCACGCCCGCCGTGCCCTTTCGTATTGTGCTTTCGCCTTGTGGTAGCGCGGTGACGGCGGTGAAAGTCGGGTTTGGCGGCGTGGCGGATAGTAATAATCCTCGGCTATTGGCGCTAGACGGTGGCGCACAGGCGGCCTCCGGCCTCGGCATTCAGGTGTTGGACAGCCATCAGCGCGAACTGGCGATAAATAGCGCGGCTGCGACACTTGCCTGGATACCGCTGAAACCGGGGCCGTCAAATGCACTGGCGTTTTATGCCCGGCTGATGTCTACCCGTTTGCCGGTAACGGCTGGCACAGTTCATGCCACTGCCACGTTTACCCTTGAGTTTCAGTAACCGGAGAACCGTAATGACGAGGACAGCACAGCGATTACAGGCCCTCTTGCTGATGATGGCGCTGACGGGTATTGCGCAGGCGGCGGATGTGACCATCACCGTCAATGGTCGCGTTGTCGCCAAACCCTGCACGGTATCAACGTCAGATGCGGCGGTGGATTTGGGCGAGTTGTACACCTTTAATCTGGCTAATGCAGGGGCGGCATCATCATGGCACAGCGCCACATTACTGCTGGATAACTGCCCTGTCGGAACCTCACGGGTAACGGCGACGTTCAGCGGCACTCAGGATAGCCATGGCTATTACCGCAATGATGGCGAGGCGAAAAATATTTCACTTCAGCTACAAGATGAAAAAGGCACCACGCTGAACAACGGGGCAAAAAAAGAGATAACGGTGGACTACCAAACGCAATCCGCCCGTTTTCCCCTGCGGGTGAGGGCATTGACGGTAAACGGCAAGGTGACGCAAGGCAGTATTCGCGCGGTGATTAATGTCACCTATACCTATGCCTGAATCAGGAGATTTTACGATGCGTATAACGAAAACCGCTCGCCTGGCAGGTCAACTGACATTGCTATGCATAGCGCTGGTATCTTTTTATCCCATCACCAGTCAGGCTTTTTCCTGCCGAACATCCAGCCGTGCCGGAATAACCAGCGGTAATGTCGATATTTATGTGAATATGCAACCGGCGATAGGCGTGGGTCAGAACTTGGTGGTGGATTTATCGAAAGAGATTTTTTGCAAGAATGACATGCCAGGCATAAAGCAAGAGGATGTGATTAATCTGAGATCGGGCTCTTTATTTAATGGCGGGCTTCAGTCATTTCGGGGAACAGTCTATTTTAATGGTGCGAGCTATCCTTTTCCTTTATCTGGCGATACTGCACCTCTCATTTATTCTAATCGCGATGATACCTATAAACCCTGGCCGGTCAGACTCTATTTAACGCCATTAGGCGGTGCTGGTGGTGTCGCTATCACCAATGGTTCGTTAATAGCGACATTAAGTATGTATAAATACAATAAATATTATGGTGATACGGCCAATTTCACCTGGCGGATTTATGCCAATAATTCGGTGGTGGTTCCTGTCGGCGGGTGTGATGTATCCAGTCGTGATATTACCGTTACTTTACCTGATTATCCCGGAACATCGCCCGTGCCGCTGACCGTACATTGTGCGCAACGGCAGCAATTATCGTACTACCTGACGGGGGCCACGGCTGATGCATCACGCACGGTGTTCACCAATACCGCGAGCGCCGCTGCCACGGGCGTTGGGGTGCAATTATCGGGCCCCGGCGGTGTTATCGCCGCAAACCAGCATGTTTCGCTGGGGCAGGTTGGCACATCGCCGGTGAGCCTTGGCTTGAAGGCCGCGTATTCCCGTACGAACGGCCCGGTTACGGCCGGTGCGGTGCAGTCGGTTGTGGGGGTGACATTTATTTACCAGTAAGTCACCCTAAGGTGTGAATATTGTGAATATCATGCTGAAACAATGCCGGATAAATAACAGGCATGGATGCCTGTGACAAAAATATATTTTCATTTTTTATTTTGATGTGAATGAGCAGCGCTAACACGTGCTTCATATTGGCAAATGCATGTTGGTGAATACCTATTAATAAATAAAAGAGACGCGTTTTTCGATGCGTTTTTATAGATGCGTTATTTATAGGCGCATTATTCACCTGTCTGTTATTAGCCTGTGTGACTATTTACCTATGCTTGCTTATATATGGTCGTTTACATATGAATAGACTGCATGCCACACCGCGTGATGCGGTAAATTATGCTGGGGTGAATTATATTATTTCCCCTTGTTTTTTGACGGCTCGCGGGGTGTCTGAATTATTGCTCGCTAAACATGAGCCGGTGGGGGTGATTCATTTTTACGCATCCGAAAAAAGAATGTGTGCGAATGAAGATGTCAATGCCGATGTCATCGGCATGGTGTCGGGTGAAGACACCTTGCCGGTGATGCGCCAATGCGATCGGGCGATTGTTTTTTTACCGGAAGAGTTACGCTATTTATTTTATAGCCTGCGGCAGTTGGTTGTGATGCTAAAACGTAAGGCGCAGCACGCAGAGGTGATGATACTGAGTCGCTATTCTCCCGCCTGGCTGCATGCCACGCTGTCTGCGTTGCTTGATAGCGAGTCTTGCCTTGACCATGTGCATCTCTCTCGCTCCGATATTTCTTGCTCTACGCTGACCCGGCTGCTGTGTGATGATTGGTCGAGACTACCTGATCTGTTAGAGCAGGCGCAGAGGGATAGCGTATTGATAAAAAAGCCTTTTTCTGCGCTGACACCGCGTGAGTTTTCCGTTCTGCTTGGCTTATTGAGCGGTTGTAATATCCGAACGCAATCAGCGAGGCAGGGGTTGAGTGAGAAAACGCTATATCACCAGCGGCGTCTGGGATTAAGAAAACTCGCCGGTCAAATCCCTGTTTTTGCTGCCCAGATCCCCGGGTTGCACCGTAAATCATCGGGGGGAGTGACAAGGGATAACGCCCCTGAACGGCAGGATAGGGAGTTTATTCAGGCAGTTTATTGCCGCCAGATTGTGCCGGTGTTCCAGCCGGTAGTCGATCGGTGTATGGCGATTCAGGGGGCGGAGGTTTTTGTGTTGTGGCAACGCCATGACCGGATGTTATCGCTGGCTGAGTTTCAACCGGCGCGCGGTTCACGCGCGGCCTGGCGCTATTTGATAGCGCTGATGCTCTATGAAACGGTGTGCGCGATTAATCGGTATGAGGGTCGGCTGTATTTTTCGTTCAAAATCCCTGATGGAGTCATCGATACCCGCTCGCTGATGCACTTGATTGACGCGGCTCGGCAGCGGTTACATCAGGCACAATGGATAGCATGTTTGATACTGGAGCTCTCGGAGTCGGTCGCGATGAGCGGCAATACCTTCGCGGTTCCTCCGCTGAAACGGCTGTTGATGATGGGGGCCCGCGCCATGCTAGAAGAGCGCGGCGCTCAAGACAGTATTGGTCTGCCAAGGCTGATGGCATTAAGCGGCTATAAGCTTGATATCGGTGTCGTGAACGGTTTTTTGTGCGACACACACGAGCGCGTTTTGATTAATAGCCTGATCTATTCCTGCCAGTTGTCAGGGAGCCTCTGCCTTGCTGAAGGGGTGGATTCGTGGGAGAAATTTGATGCGCTGGTACACTTGGGTATTGAAGGATTTCAAGGCGATATTATTTCGCCGCCGGTCTCTGCTGCGTCTTTTGGCGAGCGGGTTTGCCCGCGTCGCGGCTACTAACCCGCAGTGCTGTCGCCACCACCTCATGGCGACGACGGCGAGGGTAACGGCTCGCTTTTCTGCGCACAGGCAAGATGGCGCGCGAGCAAGCGCCCTCTTCGCTGCTGCACTGGGCTGCCCGACTGTCGCCTATGCCTTCGCATGTACCGATGCGACGGGGCATGTCATCAATAGTCAGGCTGGCGGATATGGCGTTTTTTCTGTGTATGTGAACCTGCAACCGACGTTGTCTGAGGGGCAAAATTTGGTGGTGGATCTGGCTGACAGCATCCGCTGCCAGAATGAACTGCCAGAGGAGTATATTGACTGGGTTTCCCTGCGCGCAGGCTCGGCGTTCGGCGGCGCACTCAAGAATTTTACCGGCACCGTCCAATATCACCAGAACAGTTACCCTTTCCCGACTGTGGCACCGACGCCTGATATCGCCAATCGCGCATCCGTTTTTGCTTCCTGGCCGGTGCGGTTGTATTTAACGCCGGTGTCTGCCGCAGGCGGCGTCGTCATTCTTCAGGGCGAGAAAATAGCGCAGTTGAATATGTTTAAATATTCAACCAACCCACGCACCGGTCAGCGTAATGGCACGCAAGATAGTTTTGTCTGGAATATTTATGCCAATAACCGCGTGGTTGTGCCCACAGGCGGCTGTGATAGCGATGTCCGTGATGTGAATATCACGTTGCCGGATTACCCCGCGCTGCCAACAGCGGTTCCTTTAACGATACGCTGTGCCCGCCCTCAACATTTGGCCTATTTCCTCACCGGCACGACGGTGGATCCCGAACGGACGATATTTACCAACACGGCTGCGCCATTAGCCGCCAGCGGTGTAGGGGTTCGGCTCTCAACGGCACAACAAACGCTGGCGACCCATCGCACCCTTTCGCTGGGGTCGTTGGCCCTGCACCGGTTAACCTTGGGCTAATGGCATCCTACGCCCACACCGGCGGGGCGATCGCGGCAGGCCCGGTGCAGTCAATTATTGGCGTGACGTTTGTTTACCTGTGATTTATTACCGCCAGGTACAATCATGTAAATAATAATTTACGAATGTTAGCGCATTGGATTTATCTTAATGTTTTGATTTAAAGTTATTTTTCATTTTCCCATCCTATATGCTGCAACGGTAATCCTAGCGAAGTGGATTTTTTTTCCGCCATACACCACTGCCTCAATCCCCCAGCGACAGGATATTCGTTGGGTGAGAAACGGATGTTATGTTATATTGTTTCAGTTTCGAACGATGAAACGAGATGAAACACATCAGGCTGCCTGCTTGTTGACGTACCCTCAGTGCAACCAGAAACACCGGTTAGCGGCGTTATCGCCGTCAAGATAAGAATAACGCTGTAAAAACGTGCCTCGCAGTGCCGATCTTTGCGTAATAAAAGAGATGTATTCGCATTGACTCAGGGCATGAATGCCGATGAGGGAGTGATGTTTTTTTAACAAAACATGATTTTTTTGGTTAAAAAGCAGTGTAGTTCATAAAAAAGTACTTTTCACACAATCGCTGGTATGGAGTACATGATGAAAAATAGGCGATATCTTACCCGGGAAGAAGTGCATTCGTTATTGGATGCAGCGCAGGCTGGAAAGCACGCGGCCAGAAACTACTGCATGATTCTCATGTCCTTTCTACATGGCTATCGGATCAGTGAGTTACTTTCACTGAAGATTTCCGATGTTGATATGATGTCCAGACAAATTTATATCAGGAGAAAGAAAAATGGCTTTTCATCTATCCACCCGCTAGACCCCAGCGAGTATCGCTGTCTGGTAAACTGGCTGGATATTAGAAAAAGCTACCCCCCCTCTCGGCACAGCAATCGAATCTTCATTACTGAACGCAGCGGCAGTTTGTCACGCAAGCAGGCCTGGTTCATTATCAAGGAGTGTGGCCGTAAAGCGGATATCCCGATCCCTTCCTACCCGCATATGCTTCGTCATGCCTGTGGTTACGCGCTTGCGAATGGCGGGGCTGATACCCGGCTAATTCAGGATTATCTCGGCCATAGAAACATCCGTCACACCGTACATTACACAAAATGCAATCCGGCCAGGTTCGCTGAGTTTACCCATATCTTGCTGTAATAGATGTACTGACAAGGATAAATAACAACCATCGTGAGTCACGGTATGGTTTTCCTGCCTATCAGACAGACTATACCGTGACACATTGCGTGTGTTCCCTCTTCGTGGCGTTTGCTTGCCATGATAGTTACTCGCCATGATATTTCCGCGTCATGAGGCTCCCTCTCCGTCGTGTGCCCGCTTTCTTTGCGCTGTTACCGGCTTCTGCTGTAAATCAGTGAAACGTATCAAGTGTCGCGGTGTTCTTTTATGCTAGGGTGAGTTTCCTAAAAACAGGCGTGGTTTGCTGTGCGGTTGTCTTATCCGGGTCGTAATTATGTATGAGTTCAAACTGGTTTTACTGTTGCTCCAGCAGATGTGTGTCTACCTGGTGATTGCTTACTTACTCAGTAAAACGCCGTTGTTTATTCCTTTAATGCAAGTCACGGTGCGCCTGCCGCATAAATTGCTCTGCTACGCCATGTTTTCCATGTTCTGCATTATGGGCACCTATTTCGGGCTGCATGTGCAGGATTCGATTGCCAACACCCGGGCGATTGGCGCTGTGCTGGGCGGCTTATTGGGCGGGCCGGGCGTCGGCATGCTGGTCGGTATGACCGGCGGATTACACCGTTATTCACTCGGTGGCATGACGGCGTTCAGTTGTATGGTCTCAACCATCGTGGAAGGCTTGCTGGGCGGCATGGCGCACCGCTTGCTGATGCGCCGTGGCCGGATAGACCGCCTGTTTAACCCGTTTACCGTCGCTGGCGTGACCTTCATCGCCGAATTATTGCAGATGAGCATCATTCTGCTGCTGGCGCGCCCCTTTGAGGATGCGCTAACGCTGGTCAAAGACATTGCCGTGCCGATGATAGTGACCAACAGCGTTGGCGCGGCGATGTTTATGCGTATCCTGCTGGACAGGCGCGCCATGTTTGAGAAATACACCTCGGCGTTTTCCGCCCGCGCCCTCAAGATAGCCGCCTGCACCGAAGGTATTTTGCATCAGGGGTTTAACGAAGAAAACAGCATGCGGGTTGCGCAGGTTATCTATCAGGAGATGGATATTGGCGCGGTGGCGATCACCGACCGGGAAAAACTGCTGGCGTTTATCGGCCTGGGTGACGATCACCACCTTCCGGGTACGCCGATTGCCTCGCGCCACACCCGGCGCGCCATCGAACATAACGAAGTGGTGTATGCCGATGGTAACGAAACCCCTTATCAATGCTCGTTACGCACCAGTTGTCGGCTCGGCTCGACACTGGTTATCCCGCTGTGCGGCGAGAATCAGCAGGTTATCGGCACGATTAAACTCTACGAGGCGAAAAACCGGCTGTTTAGTTCGATTAACCGCACGTTTGGCGAAGGCATTGCCAGCCTGTTGGCCGCGCAGATTCTGGCCGGGCAATATGAACGTAGTAAGCAGTTGCTGACGCAATCGGAAATCAAATTGCTGCATGCCCAGGTAAATCCCCACTTTTTGTTTAATGCGCTCAATACCTTGCTGGCGGTTATCCGTCGTGACAGCGAGCAGGCCGGAAAACTGGTGCAATCGCTGTCAACGTTTTTCCGTAAAAACCTCAAGCGCTCTGCCGAGGTTGTCACGCTGGCGGATGAAATTGAGCACGTTAATGCTTACCTGCAAATTGAAAAAGCGCGTTTTCAGGAACGGTTACAGGTGCGTTTTGAACTGCCGCCTGAACTGATGACGATGCGTTTACCGGCGTTTTCGCTGCAACCGCTGGTTGAGAATGCTATCAAGCACGGTACGGCGCATCTGCTTGGCACCGGCATCATTACGCTGAGTGCCCGTCGGCAAGGTCGCAGTTTGTTGCTGTGCATTGAGGATAACGCCGGGCTTTATCAACCGGATGCGGATGTGAACGCCAATAGCACCGGGCTTGGGATGAATCTGGTGGATAAGCGTATCCGCAGTCGCTACGGCGAAGGATATGGACTCAGCGTGACCTGCGAACCGGATTGTTACACCCATGTACTCGTCACCTTGCCTTGTGAGGAAGCTGTATAGATGTTGAGTGTGTTGATTGTCGATGATGAACCGCTGGCGCGCGATAATCTGCGTTGCCTGCTGGAGCAGGATGGCGAGTTGTCGCTGGTCGGCGAGTGCGCCAATGCGCTGGAAGCGATTAGCGCGATTCACCGCCAGCACCCTGATGTGGTGTTTCTGGATATCCAGATGCCGCGCATCAGCGGGCTGGAAATGATAGGCATGATTGACCCGGATAATATGCCCTATATCGTGTTTATCACCGCCTATGATGAATACGCCGTTAAAGCGTTTGAAGAGCAGGCGTTTGACTATTTACTCAAGCCCATCGACCCGCAGCGGCTGGCGAAAACACTGCGTAATTTGCACCGCGAGCGCCCGGCGCAACCGCTCGATGGCTTACCCTTGCAAGCCGGGCTGGATTACATTCCCTGTACCGGCCACAGCCGCATTTACCTGATGAAAAGCAGCGAGGTGCAATACGCCAGTTCGCGCCAGAGCGGGGTTTATGTCACCGGGCCGCAGGGCGAGGAATGCTTCACCGAGCTGACGCTCAAAACCCTGGAGAGCCGAACCACGCTGGTGCGCTGTCATCGTCAATATCTGGTGAATATGGATTGCCTGCGTGAGATTCGGCTTGAGGAGAGCGGTCATGCCGAGATTTTACTGAAAAGCGGGCAGACGCTGCCGGTCAGTCGCCGCTATCTGAAAACCCTCAAGCAACTGCTTGGCTTGAAAGGCTAAGTCGCCCGCCGCGCTGTTCTCACACCTCAGGCGGCAACCGCAACGGTTGCCGTGCCAGTCGCAAGGTTCACGCTCTGTCGGGGGCTATCCTGTCTTTGCCGATGGGCTGCCGCTTATCCCGCTATATGACCGGTCATACGCTTATCCGACCACTTATCCAAAATTCCCTGTCATGTGATAGAGGGGCTGATTACAGTCACTCTACATAACTGCATCATTAATAAAGACATCATTAATACAGACATCATCAACAAGCGACCATAACAAGAGAGAGCGTGATGAAGGATAAACTGCTTAAACACCTACCCTGGGTATTGCTGGGGTTCATCGGGGCGTGTTGTCTGGGCGTAGTGGCATTGCGCCGTGGCGAGCACGTAAGTGCCATGTGGATAGTCGTAGCGTCGGTGGCCGTCTATCTTGTCGCCTACCGTTATTACAGCCTGTATATCGCTCGTCAGGTGATGCAGCTTGACGCCAATCGCGCGACGCCCGCAGTGGTGAATAACGACGGGCTGAACTATGTGCCGACTAACCGCAACGTGTTGTTCGGCCACCATTTTGCCGCTATCGCAGGCGCGGGCCCGCTGGTCGGGCCGGTACTGGCCGCGCAAATGGGCTACCTGCCCGGCACGCTGTGGCTGCTGGCGGGTGTGGTGCTGGCAGGCGCAGTACAGGACTTTATGGTGCTGTTTATGTCCACCCGCCGCAACGGGGTGTCGCTCGGTGAAATGATCAAAGAGGAAATGGGGCCGGTGCCCGGCACCATCGCGCTGTTCGGCTGCTTCCTGATTATGATAATCATCCTGGCGGTGCTGGCGTTGATCGTGGTGAAAGCGCTGGCGGAAAGCCCATGGGGTGTGTTTACCGTCTGCTCCACCGTGCCGATTGCGCTGTTTATGGGCATTTATATGCGCTTTCTGCGCCCTGGCCGGGTGGGGGAAGTGTCTGTCATCGGCATCGTGCTGTTGCTGCTGGCGATTTGGCTTGGCGGTGTTATCGCCCATGACCCGTACTGGGGCCCGGCGTTGACCTTCAAAGACACCACCATCACCTTTGCGCTGATCGGTTATGCGTTTATCTCGGCGCTGCTGCCGGTATGGTTGATTCTGGCACCGCGTGACTATCTGGCGACGTTCCTGAAAATCGGGGTGATCGTCGGTCTGGCTATCGGCATCGTCATCATCAACCCTGAGCTGAAAATGCCGTCCATGACGCAGTTTATCGACGGTACTGGCCCGGTGTGGAAAGGTGCGCTGTTCCCGTTCCTGTTTATTACCATCGCCTGTGGCGCGGTATCCGGCTTCCATGCGCTGATTGCGTCCGGCACCACGCCGAAACTGCTGGCGAACGAAACCGATGCCCGCTTTATCGGTTACGGTGCGATGCTGATGGAGTCGTTTGTCGCCATCATGGCGCTGGTGGCCGCGTCGATTATCGAGCCGGGTTTGTATTTCGCCATGAACACCCCGCCGGTCGGTCTGGGTATCACCATGCCGAACCTGCACGAGCTTGGCGGCGCTAACGCCCCGGCTATCATGGCGCAGTTGCAGGGCGTTACCGCGCAGGCGGCGGCAACAGTCAGCGCCTGGGGCTTTGTGATTTCACCGGAGCAGATTCTGCAAACCGCGAAAGACATCGGCGAGCCGTCGGTACTGAACCGCGCCGGTGGCGCACCGACGCTGGCGGTAGGGATTGCGCATGTGTTCCATCAGATTATCCCCAGCGCCAACATGGGATTCTGGTATCACTTCGGGATTCTGTTTGAAGCGCTGTTCATCCTGACGGCGCTGGATGCGGGCACGCGTTCTGGCCGCTTTATGTTGCAGGATTTGCTGGGTAACTTCGTCCCGTTCCTGAAAAAAACCGATTCACTGATTGCCGGGATTATCGGCACCGCCGGTTGCGTCGGCCTGTGGGGGTATTTGCTGTATCAGGGCGTGGTCGATCCGCTCGGTGGCGTTAAGAGCCTGTGGCCGCTGTTCGGTATCTCCAACCAGATGCTGGCGGCTGTGGCGCTGGTGCTCGGCACCGTGGTGCTTATCAAGATGAAACGCACCCGTTATATCTGGGTTACGATGCTGCCAGCGATTTGGTTGCTGATTTGTACCACCTGGGCGCTGGTGCTGAAGCTGTTTAGCAATAACCCGCAGATGGAAGGCTTCTTGTATCTGGCGCGTGTTTACAAACAGCGCATCGCTGAGGGGACGAATCTAAGTGAACAGCAGATTGCCAACATGCATCACATCGTGGTGAATAACTACACCAATGCCGTATTGAGCGTTTTGTTCCTGGTGGTGGTGTATAGCATAATCTTCTACGGTATCCGCACCGCGCTGGCTGTGCGTAACCGCCCGGCGCGCAGTGACAGGGAAACCCCCTATGTGCCGGTGCCGGAAGGTGGCGTGAAGATATCTTCCCATCACTGATAACCGGGAGATAGCCGGGAGGGTATCGCCGACAGGTTCTGGTAAGAGCCTGTCGGCGTGAATGCAAAGAGAGGGCGATATGTTCGGAAATCTGGGTAAAGCGGGAAAGTATTTGGGCCAGGCCGCCAGAATGCTGGTGGGGATTCCTGATTACGACACCTATGTACAACATATGCAGACCAACCACCCCGACCAGGATGTGATGAGCTACGAGGAGTTTTTCCGCGAGCGCCAGCAGGCGCGTTATGGCGGCAGCGGCAAAGGCGGTTTCCGCTGTTGTTAAACCGAAAAAGGTTAAATCGAAAAAGGTTAAACCGGAAAAGGTTAGACAGGAAAAGGTTAGACCGGAAAAGGTTAGACCGGAAAAGGAATGCAGCGCCAACACATCAACAGGAGTCCCTGTGAGCACCATGCCATTGCCCGCAACCATCCTCACCGGTTTTCTCGGGGCCGGAAAAACCACCTTACTGCGATATCTGTTGCATGCCGATCACGGTGAGAAAATCGCGGTGATTGAAAATGAATTTGGCGCGGTCGCCATTGATGACGCCTTGCTGGGCGATCGCGCGACCCGTATTACCACCTTAAGTAACGGATGCATTTGCTGTAGCAGCGCCAATGAATTGTCCGATGCGCTGCATGACTTGCTGGACGGTATCGACAGCGGCGAGCTGATAATTGACCGTCTGGTGATTGAATGTACCGGCATGGCCGACCCTGGGCCCGTTATCCAAACGTTTTTTGCCGACGAACGCCTGAGCGAACGTTTTGTCCTCGACGGCGTGATTGCGCTGGTCGATGCGGTGCATGCCGATGAGCAGCTCTCTCGCCATACTGTCGCGCAGGCGCAGGTCGGCTATGCTGACCGGCTACTGCTGACCAAAACTGACCTGGTTGCTGATACGCAGGCGCTGGAAGCGCGGCTGGCGCGCATTAATGCGCGGGCCGTGCTGCACCGGGTGGTGAACGGGCAGATCGATCATGGGGTCATCTTCGGGGTAGAGGGCTTTATGCTCGATGACCGTCTGGCGCTATCAAGGCCACGTTTTCGCCCGCTGATTGAACCGGATAACGCCATCAGCTCACTGGTTATCACGTTACCGCATGCGGTGGACATTGAGGCGGTATCGGCTGTAATGGAACAATTGCTGTTGAATTGCGCTGATAACCTGCTGCGCTATAAAGGCGTGCTGGCGATAGACGGCGATGAGCGTCGCCTGCTGTTTCAGGGGGTGCAACGGCTCTACAGCGCCGACTGGGACAGGCCATGGCGTGACGATGAAGCCCGCGAGTGTGTAATGGTGTTTATCGGTATTCGTTTACCGCAAGAAGAAATACAGCGCGCCTTTGCAACGCTGGCCCCTGAAGGGATGAGCAGCGAGACGCGCTGATCGCGCTCATAGAGGTACAGATAGCGGAACTGATAGGAGTGCGGAGAGAGGCTGCCTGCAAAGGTTGCAGACAGCGGCTCCCTTATTTGGCCGCGCGGCTGTAATAGGCGGTAAAACTGGCTTTAGCCAACGTGTTGGCGTTTATCATGTACCCGCCGAGCGCCGGATTAGCCTCTTTGGGGATATCCAGTGTCGGCGTTTTCAGCGCGTAAACGGTGAAGATATAGCGGTGCGGCTTATCTCCCGGCGGCGGGCAGACACCGCCCCAGGCTTCCACGCCATAATCAATACGCAACTGACGAGCGCCATCGGGCAGGCGCTTGCCACCCGCTTCACCGGCATTATCGGCCAACTGATTGACGGAGGCCGGAATGTTAATCACCATCCAGTGCCACCAGCCCGACCCGGTCGGGGCATCCGGGTCATAGACGGTGACAGCGAAGCTCTGCGTGCCAGCGGGGGCACCTTGCCAGTGAAGCGCCGGTGACTGGTTCTCACCCTGACAGCCGAAGCTGTCGGCTTCAAAGCGTTTTGGCAGTGTGCTCTTTGGCGCGATAGCCGGACTTGATAAGGTTAATGTACTGGCCTCTGCGGTGGCCAGCGGCGATCCGCACAGCAAGGCGGCTGCGATAACCCCAGCGCGTAACTCTCTTTTCATATCGATTTTCCTGTGTCTCATGGTAGGCTTGCCGCTTAAAGGTAGGCGTCTTGTCGTTCATCACTGTAACCGGTGTCAGCGACGCGCGGTGCTCCAGACGGCGCAACCTCTGCTCCATTTCCACCACGGATACGTTATGACCATCAACACCACGCTTATCGCGCCAGCGGATACCGGAACAGCGGGGCTGACATTGTCTGCGCCTCTGGCGTTATCACACCAGATTGTGGCGCGGAATCAGTATGTGCTGCGCACAGTGGTGATGCGCGCCGATTTGATTGGGCTGGTGTTATCGGGCACAAAGCAGTTGCTTGCCCCGCAAGGGCGCTGCGCGTTTTCAGCCGGTGAGTGCTTTATCCTGCCGCGCGGCACGCAATGGGATGTGGTGAATGACCCGGCCCCGCAAGGGCGCTATGTCGCCCGGGTACTGAATCTGCAACCGGAAACCCTCACGCACTTTTATCAGCAATTTGGCCACTTCGCCGCACTGCCTGCGGTGCGCAGTTTTGCCCGTGTGACAAACAGCGCCCAGATGCAGGAGACGTTTTTACGTGCCGCCGATGCCCTTGCCGATGAGCGCTGTTCCGCTGCGTTACGCGAGCATCGTGTGATGGAGGTGCTATTGGTGCTGGCCGAGCAAGCGGCGATAGTGTTGACACCGCCGAGCGTTTTGAGCTGGCGTGAGCGGGTGCGGCGGCTGGTGGCGCAGCGCCCCCATGATGACTGGTCGGTAACGCGGGTGGCGCAGGCGCTTTCCAGTACGCCGAGCACCCTGAACCGGCGGCTGGCGCAAGAAGCCAGCACCATTGCCGCCTGTGTGCGTGAAACCCGGCTGGAAGCGGCCATGGTGTTATTGCAGTCATCACATCGCTCGGTTGCTGCCATTGCCAGAGATGTTGGCTATGAATCTCACAGTAAATTTACGGCGGCGTTTCGCCGTCGTTTCGGGGTGTTGCCGTCCGCATTACGTGATGGATGTCCGCTGGGCGAGGGCGAGCCGTAACACATAATGACGTGTTCGCGCGTGTTTGGCTGATTCTCAAACGATTTTTCATCTTTACTGCGTGTTATGCACACTTGCTGGCTGTCGCTGACATAACTTTCCGTTTTTTCTCCCCCGCCATACTTAGCATGACGTTGCTGCATGTAGCATCAAGATAACGTGACTGGCGTTACGCTTTTTATGCCGTTCGGTCACGGATATTGCGCGTGCAATATTAATGTTTGTTTAACTTTCGACCGATATGATGAATGAGTGATGCAACAGTGCATGTAGTGAAGCGGGGCATCGGCGTACCCATTCACCGCAGGCAATAGGGCTGCAATAGTGGTTGGAAGGTGAACACTTTTACATGATGTGACCACAGGAGGACGCGATGTTTGAACCCATCTCTGTTTATCTTGCTGTGCTGGCAGTAATTGTCATTCCCGGGTTTCTGGCCGCATTTCTCAGCCCGCGATGGAATGACTAAACATCAACAGGCACAAATACTGTCACCTTTGCACGCCCCGCCAGTGATGTCTGTCGGGGCGTGTTGTTGATACGGTGCTCACTCTTTCGAGACAGCGCGCATAATGTAAAAAAACTAATGCCCGCGTACCTCCCCTTGCCCCAGCGTGTGCACACTGTTGCCAAAGGCATCTGTGGCGCTCAGGTCTGCGCCTTTTGCCTGTAATGCAGTGAGGATCTCGCTGCGTTGAAATAAAGAGGCATACATGGCAGCGGTTTGCCCGACGTGGTTGCGCAGATTTGGGTTACACGTAGCGGCCATCAAACGCTGGGCTATCTTGAGCTCCCCTTTGAAAATCGCGCCCATTAATGCCGTATTGCCGCGCTTATCCTGCTGGCAGGGGTCTGCGCCATGAGCCAGTAGCAACGCCAGCGTGTCATCGTGGCCGTGATAGGCGGCAAGAATAACCGCGCTGTACCCCTTTTCGTCTGCCGTATTCAGGTTATAACCGGCACGGATGAACTCTGCCATCATGGCATTGTTACCGCTGCGCGCCGCATCCCATAAGTAACGGTTTAACTGCGCCTGTAGCGCTTGCTCGTCGTGTGCGGCTGCGGGGGCAGGCGATGTGGGCTGCGCGTGTACGGGGACGGTGGGTTGAGAGGGGGGAAGCTGCGCCAGCGCTGAGGTCAGCACCAGCAGCAGAGCGAATGGTAACAGCGGTTTCATAATGATAGTTCCTTTATCATGTTAGAGGTGCGCGTGTTGTCATAAACAAACCATGCCATTGCGCACACGTGGGCGAATGGCATGGTCGGGTGGGGCGGCAGTGCGTTACTCGGTGAGTTTGCCCGCCAGTGCCTGGACTTTATCCAACGAGCCGTTGGCGACAGTAGTCAGCCGGGTGCCGTAGGTAGCATCGGCTTTGTAGAAATAAGACAGCATAATGTGTTTGCTCTCGTTATCCGCCAATGCCAGCGCCGAGCCGAGGCTTTTTACCAGATCGTCCTGATCTTTAGCGCTGTATGAGCGATACAGCTCGCCCGTCTGTTTAAAATTCTGCTCTTTCTGAATTTTTCGCTGTTGGGTCGTGCCGCTCAGGGTTGCCTGGCTATAGCGCGCTGACGCCAGCTCTTCGCGTGGATAGAGGCGACTTGGCTGGTAGTTCACGCCTTTATTCTGGCTGTGGCCGCTGTTCAGGCTACCGTCCTGATTGACGTTATTGGCGGGTTTTAACGGCGCATTAATCGGCAGCGTTAAGCCGTTGGCCCCCAGACGATACATTTGCGTGTCGGCGTAGGAGAACAAACGGCCTTGTAACAGGCGGTCTTCAGAGGGTTCGATGCCAGGCACCAGATTAGCCGGAGCCATGGCTACCTGCTCGGTTTCCTGAAAGAAATTATCCGGGTTTTTGTTTAGCACCATCTGGCCGATTTTACGCTCCGGCACCCCAGGCCAGACTTTGGTGGCATCCAGCGGGTCGAAATCAAATTTTTGCAGTTCCTGCGGGGTCAGCACCTGAATATACAGATCCCACTTCGGGTAATCTCCCCGCGCAATGGCTGCCACCAAATCGTTGGTCATGTGGCTGTAATCTTTGCCTTGTACCTCCTCGACCTGTTTAGGGTCGAGGTTCTTCACGCCCTGCAATGTTTTCCAGTGGAATTTCACGTAATGCACTTCGCCTTTGGCATTCACCAACTTATAGGCATGAACACTGTTGCCGTCCATGTGGCGATAACTGGCTGGCGTCCCCTCATTGGAGTAGAGCAGTGTTAACGTTCTAATGGCTTCCGGTACGTGGGAGAAAAAGTCAAAGCGGCGGCCATCATTGTCCTGATTGGTGCGTGGGTCGGGCTTGAAGGCATGCACCATATCCGGGAATTTAATCGCGTCACGAATAAAAAAGGTGGGGAAATTATTACCGACCAGATCCCAATTACCTTGTGTTGTGTAGAACTTGGTGGCAAAGCCACGTGGGTCACGCAACGTTTCAGGTGAATGATTGCCGTGTACGACACTGGAGAAACGTACAAATACCGGCGTTTTCGTGCCTTTTTTGAAGACCTCGGCGCGGCTCAGGTCTGTGAGGTCATCGCTGGCGGTGAATTCGCCATGTGCGCCGGTTCCCCGTGCGTGTACAACGCGTTCAGGAATACGCTCCCGGTCAAAGCGCTGCAATTTTTGTAACAGCTGCACATCTTGTAGCAGTACCGGGCCGTTGGCGCCTGCGGTCTGCGAGTTTTGGTTATCGCCGACAGGCGCGCCGTTATCTCGCGTCAATGTGTCAGCCTGTACGCTGCCAGCAAGCAGCAGCGCCATCAATGCAATGCGTGGTTTTTTCGCACGATTGGGGCGGGAGGTCGCAGTGTGATTGCTCATAACTTTCCTTATCTTCCATGTAAGTAAACAACAATAGGGGTGGGTATTGCTGTGAGTCCGTGTCCACCGTATGGCGAAAAGCCATCAGCAGAGAAAGTCTATCGTTATCCGTCTATTGGGCCGCTTCATCTCACCTCATGGGAGAAAAGCGTGTTTTTCTATGAAATGGACGGTGAAAAACGCCTGCACCGGTTGCGTGCCGCCTTGTCAGGCATCATGGCAACGCGGTTACTGTAACGGTTTTATGGGTTCAGCAAAGCGCAGTTATCTCTATCGAATTAATAGGCATACTCAGAGTAGGGTAAAAGTAAGAACAGTGAACCCGCTCTCAGACAACATAGCTGATAATACAACCGGGAGTGGACTGAGCAGGGATGAGCAGGGATGAGCAGGGATGAGACGGGAGGCGGGGCATGATGCCCGTCTGATGATGCTCTGCGGGGGTCATCGTCATACCCCGTCAGAGCATTCGGTCAAATCGCGATGGTAAGGCGGCGATTAATTAAAAACCATACCGCCATCGATAAGCAAAGATTGGCCTGTCATATAATCAGAATCGGGACTGGCAAGGAAGGAAACACAGGCCGCAACGTCCTGTGGTTCAGACAAACGGCCAAGGGTGATGCGTTTAGCAAATTCAGCCGTACCATACCCGAGTGGTTTGCCCGCCGCCTGTGAGATTTGACGATCGATCTCCGCCCACATCGGGGTGTTGACGATACCGGGGCAATAGGCGTTAACGGTAATCCCGAGGGAAGCCAGGTCGCGTGCGGCTGTTTGCGTTAAACCGCGCACGGCGAATTTGCTTGAGCTGTAAACGGCCAGCTCTGGGTTGCCGACATGGCCTGCCTGTGACGCGGCGTTAATGATTTTGCCACCGTGCCCCTCAGCTTTGAACGCTTCTACCGCAGCCTGAATTCCCCAGATGACTCCTTTTACGTTGATGTTATAAACCTTATCAACGATTTCCGGTGTGATGTCTTCAATCAGCGTCGTCGGGGCGATACCGGCGTTGTTAACAATCACATCAAAGCCGCCTAGCCGCTGGCGGGCGCTTCGTACCGCATCAAAGACCTGTTCACGCTCGGCAACATCCGCCGTGAACGCGATGGCCCGGCCGCCTTGCTGCACTATCTCCTGCGCTACCAGGCCTGCGCTATCCGCATTGTAATCGACAACGGCAACGGCAAAACCCTCTTTTGCCAGCCGATGAGCAATAGCGCGGCCGATGCCTTGACCGGCTCCCGTCACCAACGCCACTTTCTGTTTCATGACCTGCTCCCATGTTGTGAGTAAAAGGTAAATCTCAGTGCTATTGGCAGGCTAACGCGCAGCTACAGGAATGAAAACTTATAGTAAATATCGAAGACTATCAGTTTCATGGATTAACTTTTTATCATTAAAAACACATGTAATGATTTGTACTGCTATTTCTGTAGTTATTGGTGGTGTCATCTTTAGGGTGATCCGACATCGGGGCGTAGGAAACCGCATCCGTGGGATAACGTGAAAAACGTTGTCAGGGTAGGGTGGATTGTCAACCGACACAGGCAGAGTGATAATCGCAATAGCCTATTCGCGCGGATGTCAGCCATTATTTAGGTCGTTGGTATATCTGTGCGGCAATACTGTCGGTGCCGTATTGCTATTGATATATTACTTTTTGCGTATGACGTCTGATGCCTTGCCACTGAATACCAGAAAAGCCGGAAACCATGAGCTATATCGATACCATTAAACACGAGCTGGTGGGTTTTTTGAATGGATTGCCCATTTACCATCCTCTCGAAGACGTGACGGATTCCCCCTGGGGCGCCGAGGATTTTTCCTGTACGCCTGATAATCTGATTATCGGGGGAGGAGCCGGTGAGCATCCGGCATTGGTGATTCATCAACTTGGGGCATTAGTCGCGTCTTATTTGCTGCTCAGTCTGCAAAAACACAATGAGTTCTTTCCCGACCAGCCTGACCCTTTACCCGCCCTTTCGGTCGATAGGCTGTTCGAGATGTCAGAGCGTCAGCGTTCGCTGGAGTTTTGTGGCTGGTCGATGAATCACGTGAAAGAGTTTGTCAGTCTGGCCAGCTCGCCGTTGCACCCTAATCCGCTGGCTGAATCAGGCAATGCCGAAGAGTGGGTAGAGCACTCCATCGGCGAGTTCGTTTACTATTCGCTGCCGGAATTAAACCCGCTGGATGCGGAAATGGCTGCACTGCCTGGCATGGGAACCTGGTTCCCCGGTTATTGGATGTGCAATGTGACGTGTCCGCCGCCAAACTATGTCAAAACCCGTAAGCAGTCGCTGTTGTCCGGCGCATTTCAGGAGCATGGGTTTTTCCGCTGGGATTATCACTACCCGCCACAAGAGTAATCGCACTTAGGGAGGTGAGCGAGATGATCAGTCTGTCGCAGTTAGTGCCGTTTGCCGCAATTGCTTTGGGCCTGGTGTTAACGCCTGGGCCTAATATGGTCTACCTGCTTTCTCGCACCCTGTGTCAGGGGCGGCGAGCAGGCCTGCTCTCGCTGGCCGGAGTGGGGCTGGGGTTTTTGTGTTACATGCTGGCGGCGGCATTGGGGATTACCGCGCTAGTGATGGCCGTACCCATGGCCTATGATGCTCTGCGCATTGCGGGGGCGGTTTATCTGCTGTGGCTTGCCTGGCAAGCGTTACGCGCTAAGGGCTCCCCTTTGCAACTGCGCACGTTGCAGCCGGACAGTGACCGCCGTCTGTTTGTTATGGGGTGCGTGACAAACCTGCTCAATCCCAAAGCCGCCGTACTGTATTTGTCACTGTTGCCGCAATTTATTCATCCAGAACAGGGCGACGTGCTGGCGCAGTCCCTTTTGCTTGGGTTCACGCAAATCGTCATCAGCATCTCGGTGAATGCCACACTGGTGATGATGGCCGGATATATCGCGGTTTTTCTGGCTGCGCGCCCTCGCTGGCAGCAGCTTCAACGCGGGGTCATGGGCACGGTTCTGGCTACGCTGGCGGTGCGCATACTCAGCGAGGGAAAGCGGTAATCCTGTTTCGCGTAGCCTTGTTTGGGAGAGTGTGACAGCTGTCAAATTCGACTTACAACCCGCGAATCAACCTTACTGACGGATGACAGTTCTATACACAGCAGCTGGTAATGTTTGTCTCAACCCTTGTTGATGTTGTGTTATTCATCCCTGTCAGAGAATTGTTATGTTTCCCGCCCACTCCGGCGGGATTTTTTTTGCCTGAATCGCTCATCATGGAATTCACGGCTGTCGGGCTAAAACTAATGCTGGCTTAATGTTGTGAAATTAAGCTAGCGGTGCTTTTTTTCCTTTGGCGTGGTTTGGCTGGAGGCGAACCCTGCTTATGTCGCGCTGGTTTCGGCTGGCAGGCAAGTGTTCAATCGGTTGGCATTCCCCCTTGCCTGCGGTATAGAAGTAAGGGGAAGATGTTGTTTGTACGTTCATACTTTGTACGTTTATACAGAGAAGGAATTCCATGAAGACCAAATATCATTCATCTCAGATAGCCTTGCACTGGCTGGTGCTGCTGTTGGTGATTATCACTTATGCTGCAATGGAGTTACGTGGTTTTACGCCACGTGGGAGCAGTGCGCGGGCACTGATGTCTACGGTTCACTATAGCTGTGGCGTTGCGGTATGGGCGCTGATGATTTTGCGTATCGCTGTGCGCTTTATTTACCCGACACCGCCTATCACGCCGCAACCCGGAAGACTGGTTTCAATTGCTTCCCATGCCGCGCACGGCTTTTTGTACCTGATGTTCCTTGCGTTACCGCTGCTTGGCATCCTGGCGATGTACTACCGTGGCATTGACTGGTCGATTTTTGGGATTAGCATGCCAATCGCTGCTGAGGCGAATGATGATATCACCCACACCCTGAAGGAAATCCATGAGCTGCTGGCCAATGCGGGCTATTTCCTGATTGGTTTGCATGCGATTGCGGCGTTATACCACCACTATGTGGTGCGTGATGACACCTTACTTCGCATGATGCCGAATAAAAAGTAGTGCGGTAGTGCTAATCCGGCAGCGATGTTAATCGATGTCAATCGATGCCAATAACAGGCGAAGGCAACCCCTTCGCCTGTTTGTTTTTTCAGGCGGTTATCACCGTGCGGGGGATGATGAACCCGTCTCCGGCGGCTTATTGCGATATTCTTCAGCCATATCGCGAAAGCGCAAGAGCGTTTTATGTAACATCTCTTTTGGCAATAACTGGAACATTTGGCTGAGGGTCTTGCCGAAAAAACCGCCCGGCGGCTCAAAGCGAATACTGAGAGTGACCTCTGTACCGCCGCGCTCACGCTGTGGGCGAAAAGTCAGCCGACCATCATTGGGGATTCTTGCTCCCGGCAACGAATGCCAGTAAATATACTGGCCCGGTTGTTCATCCATAATCCGCGCTTGCCATTCAATGTACTGTCCCAGCGGCGCTTTCATGCGCCAGCGTGAGTCCGTGTCAATTGATAATGTCTATCCTGGCGACATGCTCCATCAATACAGGCAGTGTTTTCGGGTTTCGCCAGAGATCGAAGAGCAGTGCGGCGGGTTGTGGAATAAATAAACTGCTGCTGATGTGATCGGTAAAGCGATCGGTCATGCCCGCAGTGCGTATAAAAGGTGGCACGTGCTATTTCTCCTTATCAATCACTGTTTAGCCATGCCCATTGGCTGCGCATTCGGTGATGGCTGAATAGCGCTTCAACCGCTTTGAAATGGCGTCAGGCCTTCGGGGGAAGTTTACGTGATGCCTGTTGTCTGCTGCAAATGCCGCGCTAACAAACATGTCGTCTCTTGGTGAAGGCAAAGACGCGCTATCACCAGAAGAGTGGATAGCCTGTGTCTGATCGCAAAAATGAAGAATAATGGTAGATAGCACAGCAAATGGCGGCACATCTGTTATGCTTTAACTTAGTGTTATCGACTGTCGTGCCATGTTATTTAGCAATAAATATATTTTTAATTAATGTTTGGGCCCATCGGATGATGGGCTTTTTTTTTATAAAAATAAAACCCACGATGATAGTAAATGGCGGTATTGTTATTTGGTTTTTTATTAAATTTATGTTGTGTCATCTCTCGTTAAAAATAATGTTTTTTATTTTATTTGTTAAGGTTGCTTTAATCTATCTCATGTATTTTTGAACTCAGATAACCTCTCTACCGCGTCAAACACCAGGGCAGTTGTTTTACATTATTAGAAAGTTCCCGCCCACCGAAAGGTGGGCTTTTTTTTGCTATGACGTGATATAAAAATAATGGTTTTTTATTTTTCCTAATGTTGGCTTAATCTTTATATCATAGTATTTATCTCAGGCGGTGAAAGCCGCCGACCTGTGTCTTCAGGATGCTTCATGCCAGAGAATAGTGTCTTTTGCCCACCTTTACGGTGGGCTTTTTTTTATTTCTATGCCGCCTGCCTGCAACGCGATTTATTTAGGGGATAATATGTTTAAGGCGTAGTGTTCTATTGCTTATATTCTTGGTTTTAATGCCAGAGCCCATCGCTGGGTGTTATTATCAGTTGTTACGTTAGGTATTATTGAGTCCGTGTTAATTGTGTGGGGGAGTAATGGGTTTTCTACAGGGGAAAACCCTAGTTTTTGATATAGCCGTATTGCAGAGTCATTATCAGCTTTCACCATTAACGAAAGCCGGGATACATATTCTCTCGCATCATGAATTAACGCCTTCATGAGCTGCTCTGCTGCGCCACTCCCACGTAATCTTGCCTGAAGATAAACACTACAAACGGTAGCCTCGTCTGGCTTCTGATAGTAAAAAGCGGCAATACCGCTTAGTGCGCTATTGGGATTAAAAATACCCCAAACCTGCTGTTCTTTCAGACGAGTGAGAAAATAATCATCGCTTTCGGCCTGCTCTTGTTCCCATCGGCTACCGAAAGCCGCTGGTGCCAGCTGTAATCCTTCAAGTCGTATACGACGAAATTCGGCCAAATCAGCGCCAGTGAGTTTGCGAATAAGCATATAAGCCTGACTCCCATGCTAAACCAACGAAGTAGAGTAATTACATGCCGGTGATATCAACCGCTGATAAAAACAGCAAACCTAACGGCATTGATGATAAAAACATGAGCCATAAAAAAAGCCCCGAGGCGGGGCATGCATGTCGTAAAACGCTATCGTCGTTGTTGTTGTTTGCCAGACAGTGGCTTGGCTGATAGTGATACTACGTCATATCGACATGACATGATGCGCGCTGCCTCGCATTCCCGATAAACAGTCAATGGATTGCGGCAAAAAGGCTATCCCGCGAAAGTCGCGCTTTACTATGATAATGCCATCTCAGCGTGGCCGATGACCCAAATAAAAGGAAATGAAATGACCGAGCCAGAAATAGCGCAATTGAGCATGCAATTGGGCGATCGTCTAAAGGCGATACAGGCAAAAGTGACTTGTGCAGAGTCTTGCACCGGAGGGTTTTTAGCAAAAACCATCACCGATGTGGCCGGGAGTTCGGCGTGGTTTGATTATGGGTTTGTCACCTACAGCAATCAGGCTAAACAGGACTTGATTGGCGTATCGGTTGATACGCTGGCCCGGTATGGCGCCGTCAGTCAGGAGGTGGTGGCGGAAATGGCGTTGGGCGCGCGCCATCGCGCCGGAGCCGATATTGCTGTGTCGATAAGCGGCATTGCTGGGCCAGATGGCGGAACACCTGACAAACCGGTGGGAACAGTATGGTTCGGCTTCGCCACTCGTCCAGATAATGTTGTCACTCAGGTGGTGCAGTTTGCGGGCGATCGTCAGGCCGTCAGGTTGCAAGCGGTAGCTTTTGCCCTGCGATTCCTGCTGACACAAATTTTATGAAAATGGGCTTGATGCTGTATGCGTATACAGTATAATGACGCCCATCAGTTCAGTGATGTACGTATAAACAACCGTGTAAAAATCAAACTGATTTTGCGGTGGAATGCGGCAGAAAGCGATAACGCGCGACAGCGACAGGAGTAGCAATGGCTATTGATGAGAACAAACAAAAGGCTCTGGCGGCTGCGCTGGGGCAGATCGAAAAGCAATTCGGTAAAGGTTCTATCATGCGTTTGGGCGAAGATCGCTCAATGGATGTTGAAACTATCTCTACAGGCTCCCTGTCTCTGGATATCGCGTTGGGTGTGGGCGGTCTGCCGATGGGACGTATCGTTGAGATCTATGGCCCAGAGTCCTCTGGTAAAACAACGCTGACGTTGCAGGTCATCGCTGCCGCGCAGCGTGAAGGCAAAACCTGTGCGTTTATCGATGCCGAGCATGCTCTTGATCCTATCTATGCGAAAAAGTTGGGCGTAGATATCGATAATTTATTGTGTTCCCAGCCTGATACCGGTGAGCAAGCGCTGGAAATCTGTGATGCTCTGGCGCGTTCCGGGGCCGTTGATGTCATCATCGTTGACTCCGTTGCCGCTCTGACCCCGAAAGCTGAAATTGAAGGCGAAATTGGCGACTCTCATATGGGGTTAGCTGCCCGTATGATGAGCCAGGCGATGCGTAAACTGGCGGGAAATCTCAAGCAGTCGAACACATTGCTGATTTTTATCAACCAGATCCGTATGAAAATCGGTGTGATGTTTGGTAATCCAGAAACAACAACCGGCGGTAATGCATTGAAATTTTATGCTTCGGTACGTCTTGATATTCGCCGTATTGGCGCAATCAAGGAAGGCGACGAAGTCGTGGGGAGTGAGACCCGCGTTAAAGTTGTGAAAAACAAAGTTGCCGCACCTTTCAAACAGGCCGAGTTCCAGATTCTGTACGGTGAAGGGATTAATACGTACGGTGAACTCGTCGATTTGGGTGTGAAATACAAACTGATCGAGAAAGCGGGTGCCTGGTATAGTTACAACGGCGACAAAATAGGCCAGGGGAAAGCGAATGCCTGTAACTTCCTGAAGGAAAATACGGCGATTTCCGCTGAACTGGATAAAAAATTACGTGAGCTTTTACTCCAATAAAGATAATGAGTTAGTGCCTGCCGTTGCTGGCGATGTCGCTGAGTTTGATGCAGACACGGGCAGCGATGTTAACGAAGATTTTTAATACACCACTCACCCTGTCTTTATCCAGTATGTAAGCCATGGTGAGTGCTGAAAGCGTACTGCCGGAGAATTCATTTAAGTGACAGCGATGTCGGATATACTGCGTTATGCGATGAATGTGCTGGCGGTACGCGATCATAGTGAACGAGAACTGCGTCGTAAAATTACAGCGTACCTGCATTCCTCCTGTGCGTGTGCAAAGGCGGAAAATGGAGCAGTGAATGAGCAGGTCGAATGTGCTTTAAACTACTGTCGTCAACAGGGATGGTTAGATGATGAGCGCTATGCCAGTCGTTATATCAGCAGCCGTAGTCGTAAAGGATACGGATTACAGCGTATTGCCGCCGAGCTTCATCAGCGCGGAATAGATAAATTAACCCAGCATCAGGCACTGTTATCTTGTGATATTGATTGGCAAGAACAGATAAAAACTGTCGCAAATCGTAAATTTGGCACCGCCCTACCGACCGATTGGTCATCACGTCTCAAAGTGCAGCGTTACTTGCTTTATCGTGGTTTTTCTCACGATGACATTCAATCGTTATATATGAATTTTTCCGATTGAACGCATACGGGATTTTACTTCCCCCCTAAGAAAATTTATCTTATTCCCACTTTTTTGTTCGCGTTTGGCTTGGTCGCATCAGCATGCTGCATCCGCCTTGCCCGCGACTGTTCTTTTCGCTTCATTATCAGGACAATTATGAGCAAGAGCACCGCTGAGATCCGTCAAGCGTTTCTCGATTTTTTTCATAGTAAAGGACATCAGGTTGTCGCCAGTAGCTCTCTGGTGCCTAACAACGATCCCACTTTGCTGTTTACCAATGCCGGGATGAACCAGTTCAAGGATGTATTCCTGGGGCTGGATAAACGTAACTATGTGCGAGCCACGACGTCTCAGCGTTGCGTTCGTGCGGGTGGTAAGCATAACGACCTGGAGAATGTTGGCTATACCGCACGTCACCATACCTTCTTTGAAATGTTGGGTAACTTCAGTTTCGGTGATTATTTCAAGCGAGATGCCATTGCTTATGCCTGGGAGCTGTTAACCAGCCCTGAATGGTTCGGTTTACCTAAAGAGAAATTGTGGGTAACGGTTTATGCCACCGATGACGAGGCCTATGACATTTGGGCCAATGAGGTAGGTGTTCCCCGCGATCGTATCATCCGTATCGGTGATAACAAAGGTGCGCCCTATGCGTCAGATAACTTCTGGCAGATGGGGGACACCGGGCCTTGTGGGCCTTGTTCCGAGATTTTCTACGATCATGGCGATCACATCTGGGGTGGGCCGCCGGGAAGCCCGGAAGAAGATGGCGACCGCTACATTGAAATCTGGAACCTGGTGTTCATGCAGTTTAACCGTCAGGCAGACGGCACGCTGTTGCCGCTACCCAAGCCCTCTGTAGATACCGGCATGGGGCTGGAGCGTATTTCGGCGGTTTTACAGCATGTGAACTCCAATTATGAGATTGACCTGTTTAAAACGCTCATCGCTCAGGCGGCCAAGGTTGTTGGCACCGATGATCTGAACAATAAATCTCTGCGGGTGATTGCCGATCATATTCGCTCGTGTGCATTCCTGATTGCCGATGGCGTGATGCCATCGAATGAAAATCGGGGCTACGTGCTGCGCCGTATTATTCGCCGCGCGATCCGTCATGGGAATATGTTGGGCGCGAAAGAGACGTTTTTCTACAAACTGGTTGGAACCTTGATAGACGTCATGGGGCCTGCCGCTGAGGAGCTAAAACGTCAGCAAACGCAGGTTGAGCAAGCGCTTAAAAATGAAGAAGAGCAGTTTGCTCGCACGTTAGAGCGCGGTTTGCTGCTACTGGATGAGGAAATCAAGCAACTTAAAGGCGACACCCTGAGTGGTGAAGCCGCGTTCCGCCTTTATGATACCTATGGTTTCCCGGTTGATTTAACGGCTGACGTTTGCCGTGAGCGCAATCTCAAAGTGGATGAAGCGGGTTTTGAACGTGCGATGGAAGCACAGCGCCAACGCGCGCGTGAGGCTAGTGGGTTCGGCGCTGACTATAACAGCCTGATCCGTGTTGAATCTTCAACATCGTTCTCTGGGTATGAGCATACAGAGCAGTTCTCTGAGGTGGTCGCGCTTTACCGTCAGGGCGAGTCTGTTAACGAAATCCATGCGGGCGACGACGCGGTTATTATCCTGAGTGAGACGCCATTTTATGGTGAATCCGGTGGACAGGTCGGCGATCAGGGGGTGTTGTCATCAGCCTCGCTGCATTTCCAGGTAACGGATACCCAGAAATACGGTCAGGCAATTGGGCATATCGGTAAACTGGAGCAAGGTGTGCTCCGCGTTGGTGAGCGCGTGAATGCGGTTGTCGATCACGCTCGCCGCGATCGCATCCGTCTTAACCACTCCGCTACGCATTTATTGCATGCCGCATTACGTCAGGTGCTGGGTGAGCATGTTGCCCAGAAAGGATCGCTGGTCAATGACAGCTATCTGCGTTTTGATTTTTCTCACCCAGAGGCCATGAAGCCTGAGCAAATTCGTCAGGTCGAGGATATTGTTAACACCCAGATTCGCCAGAATTTGCTGATAGAAACGCAGGTGATGGCACTGGATGCGGCGCGTGAAAAAGGCGCGATGGCGCTGTTCGGCGAAAAATATGATGAACACGTGCGCGTGCTGTCAATGGGCGAGTTTTCGATTGAGCTGTGCGGTGGTACTCATGCTAACCGCACTGGCGATATCGGTTTGTTTAAAATTGCCTCTGAATCAGGTACTGCGGCTGGCGTGCGTCGTATTGAAGCCGTAACCGGTGATGGTGCGGTTGCTGCTGTGCATCACCAAAGCGATGTCTTGCATGAGGTCTCGCAACTGGTGAAAGGCGATAGTCAGACTGTCGCCGAGAAAGTGCGAGCGTTGCTGGAGCGGGCTCGTGGGCTGGAGAAAGAGCTTCAGCAATTAAAAGAGCAGCAGGCAGCGCAAGAAAGCTCTTCTTTGTCAGGGAAAGCAAAAGAAGTGAAGGGCGTCAAACTCTTAGTGACGCAGCTTAGTAATGTAGAGCCTAAGCTATTGAGAACGATGGTTGATGATCTGAAGAATCAACTGGGTTCGGCGATCATTGTGTTGTCAACCGTCGCGGATGACAAAGTCAGCCTGATCGCTGGAGTCACCAAAGAATTGACCGATCGCGTGAAAGCCGGTGAGTTGGTCGGTTTTGTGGCCGGTCAGGTTGGTGGCAAAGGTGGTGGCCGCCCTGATATGGCTCAGGCGGGCGGAAATGACGTTGATGCGTTACCATCTGCGTTAGCCAGCATTGAAGCTTGGGTAGCGGATAGGCTATAAATACTTAATAGGTGTTGTTGCGGCAAAAACGCCATGACTTTGAGTGGTTTTGGCGTTTTTGGCCTGCGGCAAGGATGCTGTAAGCGAGGTCAGGCTGCTGATATCTTGGGTTTCCCAAAGAAGTTGTATGATGACAGCTAGGTTGTGATAACAAAAAACGCAAGCTGTCTTATATCGACTAAACTGAACACTAGTAACAAACAATGAGTGCGATGATGCGTTGTTTTGGTCATCCAGGTTTACGCTGTCCCTAGGCATGATGGATAATGATGGGAGAGCGCAGAGACCTGACTCTTTATAATCTTTCAAGGAGCAAAGAATGCTTATTTTGACTCGTCGAGTTGGCGAAACCCTCATGATTGGCGATGAGGTTACGGTTACCGTACTAGGAGTAAAGGGCAATCAGGTTCGTATTGGTGTTAATGCACCGAAAGAAGTCTCTGTACACCGTGAAGAAATTTACCAGCGTATTCAAGCAGAAAAGTCACAGCCCACTTCTTATTGATTGAATAGCGTCTCGTCTTAGCGAGGCGCTGTTGCTATTCAGGCAGTAATGCCAGCCTCTTGCATTTTCTGTTCTGTTTCTCCCGTCTGCTACAGACTGCATCCTCCTTGCCCCCGTCATATTCTTCTCCTCGGTATTTTTATATCGGTGACTACTTTCACGTACCTATAGGAATAACTGGTTGTTTTACTGATGATAAAGTGCTCTTTTTGCTGTAAATCCACTCTCATTGGGTGTGAAATGTTCAAATGAGTGCAATCTCGGAAAAATTGTTTGACTTATAAGTCCGGGAAAGTAATATGTGCGCCACGCAGACGGGTGAGCGCTAGTGAAAAAGATTAGCCTCGCAAGTCGGTACGGTGAGGTGGCCGAGAGGCTGAAGGCGCTCCCCTGCTAAGGGAGTATGCGGTCAAAAGCTGCATCGAGGGTTCGAATCCCTCCCTCACCGCCATTAAATATGCATCCGTAGCTCAGCTGGATAGAGTACTCGGCTACGAACCGAGCGGTCGGAGGTTCGAATCCTCCCGGATGCACCATTTAATGTACCGGTTCAGTCAACGCGCGTAATTCAAAAGAAGTTATCAGTACGTCTTAATATGCATCCGTAGCTCAGCTGGATAGAGTACTCGGCTACGAACCGAGCGGTCGGAGGTTCGAATCCTCCCGGATGCACCATTTCAGCACGCTGTTTATCCTCTTTTAACCATCTTTGATTTAGACATGCATCCGTAGCTCAGCTGGATAGAGTACTCGGCTACGAACCGAGCGGTCGGAGGTTCGAATCCTCCCGGATGCACCATCTCGTTATCCATTCTGCCTGATACTGCCCATTTCCATAAAATCGTTTCTTATTCTTCGTCTGTTTTCAACATTTCCCTGTTGCCTGGCCTGCATGTGATACATCAGTCAGATTACCTATCATTGGTGTGCTCTGAATGACCTCGTTAGCATATTAAGGCAATACATTATCTATTCCTCTGTTTTTAATGGGGTTATTGAATGAGCGACAATCTTTTGACTTTGCGATACAGTAATTGCCTATTTTCGGCGAGTGTGGAGTCATGATGTACGATCGCTATCAAGGCCTTATTTTTGATATGGATGGCACGATTCTGGATACCGAGCCAACCCATAATCAGGCTTGGCAACACGTGCTGTCAAAATATGGAATGCACTATGATAGGGATGCTATGGCGGCATTAAATGGCGCGCCGACCTGGAGAATTGCGCAGGTTATTGTAGCTCACCACCAGTCTGATATAGATCCCCATCTACTCGCAGCAGAAAAAGCGGCGATTACCGAAGCGATGTTAATGGATACGGTAAAGCCGCTCCCCCTCATTGAGGTGGTTAAAGCGTATCATGGCCGTCGGCCTATGGCGGTTGGGACAGGAAGTACCCGTTATCTTGCTGAACGCCTGCTGCGCCATTTAGGGCTGCGTGACTATTTCACTGCGCTGGTTGGCGCGGATGATGTGTTACAGCACAAGCCTTTTCCTGACACCTTTTTACGCTGCGCGACGTTGCTGCAGGTAACTCCGTCTGATTGCGTTGTTTTTGAAGATGCTGATTTCGGTGTACAGGCCGCCAATCGTGCAGGTATGGCCGTGGTTGATGTAAGAACACTGTGACTGAGTTTTGGGCCGTTGTTTCTCTATTCTGGAGTAGTTTTCTGAGCGCAACCTTATTGCCAGGTGGTTCTGAGGTGGTATTGGTGTCATTACTCGTCGGGAGTTTTGCCCCGCCGTGGGTGTTGCTCGTTACCGCGTCTATTGGCAATACCCTCGGTGGGATTACCAATATCGTAATCGGTCGGCTGTTGCCTGAGGTGAAGCCCCAAAGGGGCTTAAATACAGCCCAGCGCTGGTTGCTGCGTTATGGTACGCCAGCATTGTTGTTTAGCTGGGTTCCGGTGATGGGTGATGTGTTATGCGTGCTGGCAGGTTGGTTCAGAATGCCCTGGACGAGCTCAATACTGTTTATCTTGATTGGCAAGGTTCTGCGTTATCTGCTTGTTGCTGGCTTGACGCTGAAATGGGGGATGGGGTGAGTTGTAATCGGCATTTCTGACCCCATATACCATCCATTATTCTTATTAACATGACTATTATTCATAGCGGGAGGTCAATGTGATCCCGGACGTATCAAATGCGCTATCCTGGCTGGAGAAACATCCCCAGGCGATCAAGGGGATTCAGCGAGGTATCGAGCGTGAAACGCTGCGTGTAATGGCAAATGGGCACCTGTCAAAGGCTGGGCACCCAGAGTCATTAGGTGCCGCGTTGACCCACCCTTGGATTACTACCGATTTTGCTGAAGCGCTGCTGGAGTTTATTACCCCGGTTCACAAAGATATTGACCATTTGCTGGCTTTTCTGCGTGATATCCATCGCTATGTGGCACGCCATCTCGGTGATGAGCGCATGTGGCCGCTCAGTATGCCGTGTTTTATTGAGGCGGAAGAAGCGATTGAACTGGCGCAGTATGGCTCTTCTAATATCGGTCGCTTTAAAACGCTATACCGGGAAGGCCTGAAAAACCGCTACGGTGCGCTGATGCAAACCATCTCCGGTGTGCATTATAACTTCTCTTTGCCACTGGCATTCTGGCAGGCTCGAGCGGGAATTACCGATGCAGTAGAGGGGAAAGGCGCTATCTCTGCCGGATATTTTCAACTGATTCGTAACTACTATCGCTTTGGCTGGGTTATCCCGTATTTGTTTGGTGCGTCGCCAGCCATCTGTTCCTCTTTTTTACAGGGTAAAGAGACGCATCTGCCGTTTGAGCGTTCAGGAAAAGGCATGCTCTATTTACCATACGCGACGTCGTTGCGTTTGAGCGATCTTGGCTATACCAATAAATCGCAGAGTAACCTGGGTATTACTTTTAATAGTCTTGAAACTTATGTGGCGGCGCTTAAACGGGCAATTCAAACGCCATCGCAAGAGTATGCGGATATTGGGTTAAAACAGGGGGAACGCTACCTGCAACTCAATACCAATGTCTTGCAGATAGAAAATGAACTCTATGCGCCTATTCGCCCCAAACGCGTGACCCGGCCAGGAGAGTCGCCGTCCGATGCGCTATTGCGTGGCGGTATTGAATATATCGAAGTCCGTTCGTTGGATATTAACCCTTTCTCAGCAACCGGCGTCAGTGCCGAGCAGGTGCACTTTCTCGATCTGTTCCTCATCTGGTGTGCGTTGGCTGATGCGCCTGAAATGAGTGAGGAAGAGTTACTTTGTACTCGTAAAAATTGGAACCGGGTGATTCTGGAAGGGCGCAAACCGGGCCAGACCGTTGGTATAGGGTGTGATTCCAGTCGTCAAACGATTGCAGAGGTAGGTCGGACATTGTTTGCTGACTTGCGCAGAGTAGCGGAATTATTGGATAACGATCACGCGAAGCCGACTTATCAGCAGGTCTGTGATCAACTGGTCGAAGCATTTGATAAACCTGAGCTGACTTTTTCTGCACGCGTGCTCGACATGATGCTGGAAAGCGGCAGCGGCGGGGTGGGGTTGCGTTTAGCGGCTGAATATCGCGAGCAGTTGCTGCAAGAGCCGCTGGAGCTTTTATCCGATGCCCAGTTTGCCTCTGAGAGTGAGCGTTCATGGCAGCATCAGCGTCAACTGGAAACGGAAGACACGCTAAGTTTTGATGCCTACCTGGCAAATCAGTTTGCGAGCAACCGTGCATCTTCTGGCGAATAGGTCAGACTGTCGTCATCCCTCGCGGGAAAAAAGAAAGGCCACCTGGAAGGGTGGCCAAAAAAACATCTCTGATAATAGGGATGATGATAATAAATGCGCGTCTTTCATTAATTATGACCGGTTGCTGTAAGAAAAGTTTCCTGACAACGAAAAATAAATTTTCATGAGGAGGTGGCAATATGCCATTACTGGATAGTTTCACTGTCGATCATACGCGTATGGCGGCCCCTGCTGTACGGGTTGCTAAAACCATGACTACCCCTCATGGTGATACCATTACTGTTTTTGATTTACGTTTTTGCCGCCCCAACAGCGAGATTATGCCTGAGCGAGGCATTCACACGCTGGAGCACCTGTTTGCCGGTTTTATGCGCGATCATCTCAACGGGGATGGTGTGGAGATTATTGATATCTCTCCGATGGGATGCCGTACCGGATTTTACATGAGTCTTATCGGTACACCAGAAGAGTCACGTGTTGCAGGAGCCTGGAAAGCGGCTATGGAAGATGTTCTGAAAGTGACTGACCAGCGTAAAATTCCAGAGTTGAATGAATATCAATGTGGTACTTACGCCATGCATTCTCTGGAAGAGGCTCAGGAGATCGCACGCCATATTCTGGCGCAGGACGTCGCCGTTAATAAAAACGATGAGTTAGCGTTGCCGCAAGATAAGTTGGCCGAGCTGCACATTTAAGTTTGTCGCTATCGGCACATCAATCGTTACTGAGAAAAAAGAGGGCGGCGAAGCCCTCTTTTTTACTGCCTGACTGCCTTACTGCAAGCCGGAGGAGGGTTATTGCACCAGAAAATTTTGAATGACCCGACTACCAAAGTAGGCCAGTGTGAGAAGTAGTGCGCCAATCAAGTTAAAATGCACGACCCGCCGACCTCGCCACCCTTCATGGTAATGCCCCCACAGCAACAGGATATAAACAAACCAGGCCAGTAAAGAAAACAAGGCTTTATGCAAGCTGTCTTTATTACTGAACAGGTCATTCATATAAATAAGCCCTGTGCATAATGTTAAGGTCAGTAAAATGACGCCTATCTGGGTAATGTGAAACATTTTACGTTCAATACTCAGCAAGGGCGGCATATCCGCAGCGAAACTCAGCCGTTTGGTTTTAAGCAGATAATCCAGCAATGCCAGCTGTAGCGCATACAATGCGGCTATCATTAGCGTGGCATAGGCAAAGAGCGCTAAACCGATGTGTACCATCAGCCCCGGCAGGGCTTCGAGATGAGTAATGAATTCGCCGGGCATGAAGCTTGCGAATGCCAGATTGATAAACGCAAAGGTGTAGACGATAGGTAACAGAAACCAGCCGCGATTGCGTGAGGCGACAATCGTCATCACCGTACAGATGATAAGGCTGATAAGCGAACCCATATTCAGCAAGCTGAGATTTTGCCCGGCTTGCACGTCAAATATTCGCTGGTAGAGCGCCACGGCATGGCAGGCCAGGGCGACAGCGGCCGAAACCACTGCCAGACGGCGATAGGCCCCGTTTTTCCTCACCAAACTTGGGATAATGAGCCCAAGGCTAAGGAAATAGGCCGCTAAAGCGACAATGGCGAAGACAGACATAGCGATAAGTTATTTAATACCAACTAAGTAAAATGGAGAGCCAGTATAGCCTTAAGTCACCTGCGGCTCCAAACCGTTATCCGTGCGGGCGCACGCAGATTGGTCTGGCTTTCGTGTTATACTTCTGGCCGTTTGTGTCGCGGTAGCGGCCCGTTTCACATTGAGCATGAGATATGTTTGAAAATTTAACCGATCGACTATCGCGCACTCTGCGCAATATCAGCGGCCGTGGGCGGCTGACGGAAGACAATATTAAAGAAACGCTACGTGAAGTACGTATGGCGCTGCTGGAAGCAGACGTAGCGTTGCCGGTGGTACGTGATTTTATCAACCGGGTTAAGGAACAAGCGGTAGGGCATGAGGTCAACAAAAGCCTGACGCCGGGCCAGGAGTTCGTCAAAATTGTGCAAAATGAACTGGTTGTCGCTATGGGCGAAGTCAACCAGTCATTGAATTTGGCTGCACAGCCGCCTGCTGTGGTGCTGATGGCGGGCCTGCAAGGTGCGGGTAAAACCACGAGCGTCGGGAAGCTGGGTAAATTCCTGCGTGAAAAGCAAAAGAAAAAAGTGTTGGTGGTTTCGGCTGACGTGTATCGCCCAGCGGCGATTAAACAGTTGGAAACATTGGCGCAAACTGTCGGTGTGGATTTCTTTCCTTCTGAAGCGCATGAGAAGCCTATCGACATCGTTAATAGTGCGCTGCAGCATGCCAAGCTGAAATTCTATGATGTACTGCTGGTCGATACCGCCGGGCGTTTGCATGTTGATGACGCCATGATGGATGAAATCAAGCAGGTACACGCCTCTATCAATCCGGTAGAAACGCTGTTTGTGGTTGACGCCATGACCGGTCAGGATGCGGCGAATACCGCCAAAGCGTTTAATGAAGCGCTGCCACTGACAGGGGTGATATTGACAAAAATTGATGGCGATGCCCGTGGTGGCGCCGCGCTCTCAATTCGTCACATCACCGGAAAGCCGATTAAGTTTCTGGGCGTCGGTGAGAAAACGGATGCGCTGGAGCCATTCCACCCTGACCGCATTGCCTCGCGTATTCTTGGCATGGGCGATGTGCTGTCGCTGATTGAAGAACTGGAGAGCAAGGTTGATCGCTCTCAGGCGGAAAAACTGGCCAAAAAGCTCAAGAAAGGTGACGGTTTCGATTTAACCGACTTTCTGGATCAGCTCAAGCAAATGCGCAACATGGGCGGTATGGCCAGCATGATGAGTAAGCTGCCGGGCGTTGGCCAATTGCCTGATAATGTCAAATCGCAGATGGACGATAAGGTGCTGGTGCGGATGGAGGCCATTATTAATTCAATGACCCAGCAAGAGCGCGCCAAACCGGAAATCATTAAAGGCTCGCGCAAGCGTCGTATCGCGATGGGCTCAGGAATGCAGGTGCAGGATGTCAACCGTCTACTCAAGCAGTTCGATGATATGCAACGCATGATGAAGAAGATGAAGAATGGCGGTCTGGCTAAAATGATGCGCAGTATGAAGGGGATGATGCCGCCGGGATTTCCGGGGCGTTAAACCTTTATGTGAAGTCGCCCGGGAAAGTCGCGGTGCAAAGGTTGGGTTTTAGATTGCTTTTTGCACCAAAATGAGTAAAATCTTCGGGCTTTTTATATGACACTGGGCCCCGTTCCTCGATGGGGCCCGGTTGTTTTATTAACTAAAGAGGATGTTATGGTAACAATTCGTTTGGCACGTGGCGGCGCTAAAAAACGCCCGTTCTATCAAGTGGTCGTGACCGATAGCCGCAATGCGCGTGATGGTCGTTTCATTGAGCGCGTAGGTTTCTTCAACCCGATCGCAACTGGCAAAGCTGAAGAGCTGCGTCTGGATCTTGACCGTATCGAGCACTGGGTTGGCCAGGGCGCAACTGTTTCTGATCGCGTAGCTGCGCTGATCAAAGACGCTAAAAAAGCAGCGTAACCTGTCGCGGTGGTGGCAATGAGCAAGCAACTCAGCCCGAAAACCCCGGTTAACCCGGTTGTATTGGGAAAAATGGGGTCTACATACGGCATCAGAGGGTGGCTCAGAGTATTTTCCTCCACCGAAGACGCCGAAAGTATTTTTGATTATCAACCGTGGTTCATTCAGAACAAGGGGCAGTGGCAGTCGATCGAGATCGAAAGCTGGCGGCACCATAATCAGGATCTGGTCATCAAGATAAAAAATATTGATGATCGGGAGGCGGCGAATTTACTCACCAATTGCGAAATTGTGGTGGATTCAGCCGAATTGCCTGAGCTGGATGAGGGAGATTATTACTGGAAGGATCTTATTGGCTGCTCTGTTGTCACTATCGGTGGCTATGAGCTGGGAAAAGTCATCGACATGATGGAAACCGGTTCAAATGACGTGCTGGTCGTGAGAGCCAACCTAAAAGATGCTTACGGCGTGAAGGAGCGGTTGATTCCGTTTCTGACTGAGCAGGTTATCAAGCACGTTGACCTGTCTACTCATCGTATTGAAGTAGACTGGGATCCTGGTTTTTGAACTCTGTCAATCAAGCAGTGAATGAGTGGAACGACGCTATGTGGATTGGGGTTATCAGCCTGTTCCCTGAGATGTTTCGCGCCATTACTGAGTATGGAGTCACTGGCCGGGCAGTTAAAAAAGGCCTGCTGAACGTACAGTATTGGAGTCCTCGTGACTTTACTTACGATCGGCATCGCACCGTGGATGATCGCCCTTATGGCGGAGGTCCCGGTATGCTGATGATGGTGCAACCCTTACGGGATGCGATCCACGCAGCAAAAGCAGCGGCAGGCGAAGGAGCCCGGGTGATTTATCTGTCACCGCAGGGCCGCAAATTAGATCAGCAAGGTGTACGCCAACTTGCCGCCAATCAGAAAATGATTTTGGTTTGCGGAAGGTATGAGGGCATTGATGAACGTGTCATTAAAACCGAAATTGACGAAGAGTGGTCAATCGGTGATTACGTTCTCAGTGGCGGAGAGTTACCAGCAATGACGCTGATTGATTCAGTCGCTCGGTTTATTCCCGGCGTGCTGGGTCATGAAGCTTCGGCACAAGAAGATTCTTTTGCCGATGGATTGCTGGATTGTCCGCACTATACCCGTCCTGAAGTGTTGGAAAGCATGAATGTCCCGGCGGTATTGCTGTCAGGCAATCATGCGGAAATACGCCGCTGGCGTTTGAAGCAGTCGCTTGGCCGAACCTGGCTTAGAAGACCTGAACTTCTGAAAAGCCTAGCTCTGACTGACGAGCAAGCAACGTTGTTAGCTGAATTCCAACGAGAATATCAGTCTGGACAACATGAATATTAGGGGGACGTGACGGCGATGCTGTGCGAACCCAAATATCAGTTTACCTAGGGTAAGAGACACATTATGAGCAACATTATTAAGCAGCTTGAACAAGAGCAGATGAAGCAAGACGTACCTGCGTTCCGTCCGGGTGATACCGTGGAAGTGAAGGTATGGGTCGTTGAAGGTTCTAAAAAACGTCTGCAGGCATTCGAGGGCGTGGTTATCGCAATCCGTAACCGCGGTCTGCATTCTGCATTCACTGTTCGCAAAATTTCCAACGGCGAAGGTGTTGAGCGCGTATTCCAGACGCACTCCCCGGTAGTGGACAGCATTACCGTTAAGCGCCGTGGTGCTGTACGTAAAGCCAAACTGTACTACCTGCGTGAGCGTACTGGTAAGGCTGCTCGTATCAAAGAGCGTCTTAACTAATAACGCGCTTTCGCAACATCCAAAAGCGAGTAAGGGGTGGCATATGCCGCCCCTTATTATTTCGTTGGTATTAAATCCGGTTGCATTATGGCAGGGTGAATAAAAACACTGATTGGCTAACCGCTGGGTACCACCGTGTTTTTATGGTGCGGATAATATTACCAGCTCAGTGATTTTTTACTGTCTTTTAACTCTTTGTCATACATGAGTTTCAATGTGGCATAGCCACACATATCGATGCGGTTGCAGTAGTTATCAATCACTTTTTTGAGCGTATCCTTGCTCTCCACGCTGGTGAGTGCTTTAAAGGCCGTCAGGTTACTTTCTTCCATCATTCTGGCTGTAGAAGCATTGTTCATGCCGGTCACTTTCATTTCATTTTGTACGCGTGTTTGAATATATTTAACAACAGAGGCTTTTTCGGCTTCAGAGCCTTTGAACGTTAACGGGTTAACAAATCCGGCAGGCGCTGCCAGAGATGCCAGTGGAAGAACGGTCAAAAGTGCAGCCAGCCCCAGTGCTTTTTTCATTTATGCTCATTCCTTAATCAATAAAATGTATATTACACAATAAAAATGGGATTTTATCTTATCCAGCGTTGGTTGATATATGCGTTTGATCAATCGCAGATTGCCATATTTGTCTTAATTTTTCAGCACCTTGTACGCTATCGCAGCTTGATGGGAACGTTTTTCCGGTTTGTCCCCATTTTACCAGCGTCGCCGGGCGGCATAACTCTGTTTGACCCGCACCATATCCAGCTAAATAAGCAGGCCTATCAATGTCCGTATTATCAGACCATTCAGACAACATTTCGTTATCCTTCACCACACCGCCGCTGGTTGCATCTTTGTAACCTATGTCATACCAAAAATGGTGGCTATTTTTATCAACGGGCGGTACAGGGAGTGAATGACAACCAGTAAGCAATAGACATGTTGTTAATACCATCGTTTTTGTCATCAAAGCTCCAGTCTGATTAGCTAATTCGCTGATTCACCGCCTCTTTCCGTTGAGATATTACGCGATTTTCCCGTTTTCTTTAATCACTTGATTGCTCTTATCCTGAATCGGTCGTCCGCTATAGACAGTAAAGGCTCGCAAATCAGTGGAGGGAGGAAGTTTTATCAGTGTATTTTTTTGTTTACGTTTTTGGGGTTAGAATGAGGTGGAACGGTCAGATTTCAGTGGGTTTCGTCTGTACTTTTAGGTTTTCATGCGGTGATAGCGATAATCATGCCTCAATATCGGATGGTTTCTGCTCCTGGTAAGCTGGGCATCCCGGTAAGCGGGGAACAGGTCAGCAATATGACTTAGAGTGGATGTTTTTCTTTACGGTTGGTGGGTTGATAAATTTACATCCTGTGTTAAGGTATGAACCTGTTACCACAGGTGACGCATCGCTCTTACGACCAAAGGACTCTACAGGACAGCCATCATGCAAAAAGACACGCTCAACAATATTCACATCAGCGACGAACAGATACTGATTACACCGGATGAGTTGAAAGCCAAATTTCCACTCAATGAGCCGGAGCAGCAGGCGATAGCGCTGTCGCGTCAAACCATTGCCGATATTATTCATGGTAATGACCGACGCTTGTTGGTGGTGTGCGGGCCGTGTTCCATTCATGATACTGATGCTGCATTGGAGTATGCGCGTCGTCTGAAGTCCTTGTCTGCCGAGTTGAGCGACCGGCTATATATTGTCATGCGTGTCTATTTTGAAAAGCCCCGTACTACAGTTGGCTGGAAAGGGCTGATTAACGATCCTTATATGGATGGCTCCTTTGATGTCGAAGCTGGGTTACATATCGCCCGTGATTTACTGGTCAAATTGGTCAATATGGGGCTGCCGCTGGCAACCGAAGCGCTGGATCCTAATAGTCCACAGTATCTGGGTGATTTGTTCAGTTGGTCGGCCATCGGTGCAAGAACCACGGAATCGCAAACGCACCGAGAAATGGCTTCTGGCCTTTCTATGCCGGTCGGCTTCAAGAATGGTACGGATGGCAGTCTGGGAACGGCTATCAATGCAATGAAGGCTGCATCCATGCCACACCGTTTTGTGGGGATTAACCAAAGCGGGCAAGTTTGCCTGTTGCAAACCCAGGGCAACCCAGACGGGCATGTGATTCTGCGCGGCGGCAAAAAACCAAATTACGGCCCAGAAGATGTCGCGGAATGCGAAAAACAGATGCGCGATGCGGGACTGAACCCGGCGCTGATGATAGATTGTAGCCACGGTAATTCCAACAAAGACTATCGCCGGCAGCCGCTGGTCGTGGAGTCTGCTCTTGAGCAGATTAAAGCGGGCAACCGCTCTATCATTGGTTTGATGCTGGAAAGCCATATCAATGAAGGTAATCAGTCTTCAGAGCAACCTCGCGCTGAGATGCGTTACGGCGTTTCGGTGACGGATGCCTGTATCAGTTGGGAAAGTACAGAGACATTACTGCGCTCGGTTCATCAGGAACTGCGTGCATTAAGCGCCAATCAGTAAGGAGAAGAATCGATGGTCGCTGAACTGACCGCATTGCGAGATCAGATTGATGAGGTAGACAAGGCATTGCTGGCTTTGTTGTCGCGCCGACTGCGCCTGGTAGCAGAAGTCGGTGAAGTAAAAAGTCGCTATGGCCTGCCTATTTATGCGCCTGATCGGGAAGCTGCGATGTTGAGTTCACGACGCGAAGAAGCGCAGGCGTTGGGCGTCCCCCCTGATTTAATAGAGGATGTTTTGCGCCGAGTGATGCGAGAGTCCTATGCCAGTGAAAATGATAAGGGCTTTAAGACGCTTTACCCGTCTTTACGCCCTGTGGTCATCGTCGGTGGGCGAGGGCAAATGGGGCGATTGTTTGACCGAATGCTGACGCTCTCTGGTTATCAGGTGCGTATTCTTGAGACCGAGGACTGGCCACAGGCTGAAACGTTGCTGGCTGATGCTGGTATGGTGATTGTCAGCGTGCCTATTCATGTCACCGAACACGTGATTGCCAAACTGCCACGATTGCCAGACGACTGTATTCTGGTTGACTTGGCGTCGGTAAAAAGTGGCCCGCTGCAGGCAATGCTCTCTGCTCATCATGGACCTGTCGTTGGCCTGCACCCGATGTTTGGCCCGGATATCGGCAGCCTTGCCAAGCAAGTCGTCGTCTATTGTGATGGTCGTCAGCCAGAAGCTTATCAGTGGCTCCTGGAGCAGATTCAGGTTTGGGGGGCCAGACTGCATCGCACCAGCGCCGTTGAGCATGATCAGAATATGGCATTTATTCAGGCGCTGCGTCACTTTGCTACGTTTGCTTACGGCGTGCATTTGGCTGAAGAGAATGTACAGTTGGAGCAATTGCTGGCGCTTTCTTCACCCATCTACCGCCTTGAGCTGGCAATGATTGGCCGTCTGTTCGCACAAGACCCTCAATTGTATGCTGATATTATTATGTCATCGGCCGACAATCTGGCATTAATTAAACGGTACTATCAGCGCTTTGGTGAAGCGATCGCGCTACTGGAAAGTGGTGATAAAGCCGCATTTGTCAGCAGCTTTCAAAAGGTTGAACACTGGTTTGGCGATTATTCTCGCCGCTTTATGGCTGAGAGCCGCACGTTGCTGCGCCAGGCGAACGACATTCGCCAGTAAGATATTGATAAATCATATCAAGCCATCTGCGCATAACTGCAGGTGGCTTTTTTATGGGTTAAATGTAGCGTGAGGCGTGATATCTCTGGAGAGTGTGACCCGGCAGACAGGGGATCCTCCTGCCGAGATACTGTTTACATCATTTATGCGGGCTCAACCGGAACCACGTTTTCGCTAGGGTAACAGCCGAGTACCTTCAGCGAACGAGTGATGCCAGCCAGTTCTTGTATGGCTTTACCGGTATTGTCATTACGCAGATTGGCCTGAACATCAATATAAAACATCTCTTCCCAAGGGTTGCCGTGTATTGGCCGTGATTCCAGCTTCGTCATAACAATACCGTGCTCACGTAATACCAATAGTGCTTCGACCAGCGCCCCGGATTGTTGTCCGGTTGCCATGAGTAGCGTGGTTTTGGCTGGAACCTGTTCTGTGACATCAATCGGTTTACGCGCCAGGACAATAAAACGCGTGATATTTTGTGCCTGATTCGCCAGGTTATGCTCCAGTACCTGCAATTGGTAGAGCATTCCCCCGGCTTCACTACCAAGCGCTGCAACCTCAGGGGTGTTAATTTCTGCTACTTTTGCCATTGCTGCGGCGGTGCTTTCACAGTATTCGATTTTCCAGTTAGGAAAACGATGAATGAAGTTGCTGCATTGCTGGAAAGGTTGTGGATGGCTATAAACAGTTTGAATGCTATCGAGCGTTGTCTCTGTCGCAACGAGCACACAGTGGTCGATAGGGTTGGTTAGCTCGCCGACAATCGATAAGCTGGTGTGCTGCAAAAGGTCATAGACTTCATTGATGGAGCCAGAGCTGGTGTTTTCGATAGGCAAGACTGCATAATCAGCCTGACCGGTTTCCACTAAATTCACAATATCCTGAAAACGCTGGCAGCCGCATTCAACCATTTGCTCAAAATGCCGGGCGGCATACTGCCGGGCAGCCAGGTGAGAATAGGAACCTTTGGGGCCAAGAAAGGCAATGCGTGCAGACGGTGATGCGCCAGGATTGAGGTGTTGCTGTAGCAGTGCCTGCTGGGTGAGTACCGAGTCCTCAATAATCAGTTGGAACAGGCGGGTAACATAATGGCCGTCAAGATGATGTTTTTTACCCTCTTCGACCAGATAGGACAGTAAATCCCGCTCGCGATCCTTATCACGAATCGGGCGGTGAGTATGTTGCTTGGCATGGGCCACATCCAGCGCTAAAGCACGGCGTTGCGCCAGTAATTCGATGAGTTGTATATCTAATGCAGTAATACGCTCGCGCAGCGCCAGTAATGGGTTATCGGTCATGATGTCTACCTGTTGGCTGTCAAATAAAAAAGCCCCCTGAGTCAGGGGGCTTTTTTTGTTCGTCTTCGTATTCTTACTCACACGACAAAACGCCCCGTATTGGGGTGGGTAAAGAAAAATACGAAGAAAAACACACGATGGGCCATGCTGATGGATTTCCTTGTAAGACTTGCCCTTAAAGTAACTGTTGCCTTTTCACCCTGTCAATACAAAATCAGCCCCGTTCGAGGGCGAAATAGCGTAATAGGGAGAATAGCGCGTGGGTTTTACAGAAAACGCGCCTTACGGCGCGTTTCAGACAACATGTAGAGTCAGTTATTGATCGCTTTTTACTCTTCTGATGCCTGGAGGTTTACATCTTTTATGCAGCTATCAGCACGTCGGGCTTCAGACTTGTGCTGCACTTTATTTAACTGCCGCTCAAGTTTTGCAATCAATTCATTCACCGCCGCATACATATCATCATGTTTTGCTGTCGCCACCAGAGGGCCATTCGGTGTACCGATTGTTGCATCAACGACAAACCCTTGTGGTTCCTTAGACAGGATAATGTGCGGGTTAATCAAGTTGGCTTGCCACTTATCCAGTTTGCTGAGACGGTCTTCGACATGCTGACGTATTGCGGGAGTGATATCCATTTGCTTACTGGTAATGTTGATAGTCATAAAAACTTACCTCTCTGCCTTTTCCGTCTTTGGTGACTTCAGCATACCCCGAGTCTTTGCAAAGTGGGTGATTTTGATCACCTTTTTTGGTCACTTTTACGGCATCCGAATTGATTTGTGAGGTGCCTTCGGGAACGTTGAGTCCAGCCTTGTCGCCAGATTATTGCTGTGCCATTATCGATAGGATGTGTTGAATGTTAATCGCTCTAAAATCCTGAGAATGTAGCGAATCAGGCGATAAAAAAACGGCAACATGGTTGCCGTTTAACGCTGATGTAAGGCTGGTGCTAATCATCATGAGGGGTTTGCCGCAATAATTTTTGCGACTTTATCCGCCTGCGCCGTCAACTGGAGTTCTTTATAGGCTTTTTCCATCAGCGGCAGCGCCGTGTGTGTCGCCTGAGTATCCGGGTAATCCTTCAGCATTTGCTCTACACGGTTGACCACGGCAACATAAGCGCCGCGTTTCGTGTAATACTGTGCGACAGACAGTTCATACTTGGCCAATCTTTCTTTCAGGAAAGCAAGACGTTTGCTGGCATCATTGGCATACTGGCTGTTCGGGTAGCCCTGAAGCAACTGATTGAACGCTTTGAACGCTGCGCGGGAATATTGCGGGTCCCGGTCTGAACGGTCAACGCCAAAGAAATTTTGCAATGCGCTTTCGTCCTGCGCCATGTTGGTTAATCCGCGCATATACAGGACATAATCGACATTCGGATGGGTTGGATTAAGGCGTATAAAACGGTCAATAGATGCCTGAGCTAACGGCAGCTCTGAGGACTTGTAATACGCATAAATCAGGTCTAGCTGAACCTGCTGGGCGTAAGGCCCGAACGGATAACGGTTATCCAACGCTTCCAACTGTGTGATGGCTGACTTAAAGTTGCCATCCTGAAGCTTTTGCTGGGCAGTGGCATACAGTTCTGATGGTGGACGGTCTGGAACCGCATCTTTGGAATTGGAGCAACCAGCCAGCGTCAGGCTCAACGTGGCAGCTGCCACCAGGTATTTCATACGCTTCATGACGATTTGATTATCCTCAGAGTGTGTTTCCGGGAAACTGTCCGTTAAGCTCCCGATTAAGACCAGCTACAATGGTACATTATTTTAAACGGCGTCGCCGTTAAAACCCAACGTTAATAAGAAGCAACCTACTATGTCCCAACAAGTACAACTCACCGCGACGGTGGCCGAATCTCAACTAGGACAACGTTTAGATCAGGCTTTGGCCGAATTGTTCCCTGATTATTCGCGTTCTCGCATAAAAACGTGGATTTTGGAACAACGCGTACAGATTAACGGCAACATGGTCGATAGGCCAAAAGAGAAAGTGCTTGGTGGGGAGTCTGTCGCCATTGATGCCTTGATTGAAGAAGAAGAGCGCTGGGAAGCCCAGCAGATAGCGCTGGATATTGTCTATGAAGATGACGATATTCTGGTTATCAACAAGCCCCGTGATTTGGTGGTACATCCGGGGGCCGGTAATCCTGATGGCACGGTGTTGAATGCATTGCTACATCACTATCCGGCTATTGCTGATGTGCCGCGTGCAGGTATTGTCCACCGTTTAGACAAAGATACGACCGGCCTGATGGTCGTCGCGAAGACGGTGCCTGCACAAACCAGATTGGTCGAATCGCTGCAGGCGCGTGAAATCACCCGTGAATACGAGGCCGTAGCCATAGGCACCATGACGGCAGGCGGCACAGTCGATGAACCCATTGCGCGTCATTCAACCAAACGCACCCATATGGCAGTGCATCCAATGGGGAAACCCGCTGTCACTCATTACCGCATCATGGAACATTTCCGCGCGCATACTCGCCTGCGTTTACGCCTTGAAACCGGGAGAACGCATCAGATTCGTGTGCATATGGCCCATATTAACCATCCCTTGGTTGGGGATCCGCTGTATGGCGGCCGCCCGCGTTTGCCTAAAGGTGCCTCTGCTGAATTTATTGAAACGCTACGTGGTTTTGATAGGCAAGCCTTACATGCCACCATGCTACGTTTGTATCACCCGATAAGCGGGGTTCAAATGGAGTGGCATGCACCTTTGCCGCAGGACATGGTCGCGCTGATCGCTGCGCTTAAAGCAGATACTGAGATGTTCAAAGATCAACTAGATTGGTGATGATATGTCATCTGTTTCTCCGTTATTGATTCCTGATTGGCCAGCGCCGTGTACAGTGCGAGCCTGTAGCACCCGGCGTCTTGGTGGCGTGAGTCACGCGCCTTACGACTCCTTCAATCTCGGCGCGCATGTGGGCGACGATGTTGATTGTGTGCAGGAAAACCGTCAGCGTCTGGTGAGTCTGGCGGAATTACCGGCGATGCCCTACTGGCTTAATCAGGTACATGGCACGCAGGTAATAGCTCTGGATGGCGCGATACCTGAATCATTGACGGGGGATGCCGTTTACACACGAACTAAAAATCAGGTGTGTGCAGTCATGACGGCTGACTGTTTACCTGTGCTGTTTTGCTCATCTGATGGTCAAGAAATTGCGGCCGCGCACGCCGGATGGCGTGGGCTACACGCTGGCGTTCTTGAGCAAACGCTGTGCCATTTTCGCGCCAATCCGGCGGATATTATGGCATGGATGGGGCCCGCTATCGGGCCGCAGCACTTTGAAGTCGGCGCGGAAGTGCGCGAGGCATTCCTTGATGTTGATGCTGCTGCGGATTGCGCTTTCGTTGCTCATAATGGTAAATTCCTCGCCGATATTTATCAGTTGGCTCGCTTGCGTTTACAGGCTGCGGGCGTTAGCCGTGTGTTTGGTGGCACGGCGTGTACGGTGAGTCATCGCGAGCATTTTTTCTCTTACCGTCGAGATAGAACCACCGGACGTATGGCAACTTTAATCTGGCTGATATAACCTATTGAATTAAGGCGATCCGGAGGGATTAACGTTTTTCCTTCCATTATTACTGGCAAAATAATCTTGAATTTTTGAGGGATGACCTCATTTAATCTCCAGTAGCAATTTTGACCAGTATGTATGGGAGGAGTTATGCGTCTGGATCGTCTTACCCACAAATTCCAGCTTGCTCTTGCTGATGCCCAATCCCTTGCCCTTGGCAAGGATCATCAATTTATCGAACCTCTTCATGTGATGAGCGCGCTGTTGAGCCAGGATGGCGGCACGGTCAGCCCATTGTTAACGGCTGCCGGAGTGAATGTTAGCCGTCTTAAACATGAGATTGATCTGGCGATGAGTCGTTTACCGCAGGTAGAAGGGACCGGTGGCGATGTCCAACCCTCTAGTGAGCTGCTGCGCACGCTGAATCTCTGTGATAAGCAGGCGCAGAAAAAGGGCGACACGTTTATCTCTTCCGAACTCTTTGTGCTGGCGATATTTGAATCTCGTGGCACGTTGGGAGAACTGCTAAAGAATGCCGGTGCTACACAGCAGAATGTGTTACAGGCCATTGAGCAAGTTCGCGGCGGGCAACCGGTTAACGATCAAAGTGCCGAAGATAATCGTCAGGCGTTGAAAAAATTCACCATTGATCTCACGGAACGGGCGGAACAAGGCAAACTTGACCCTGTCATCGGTCGCGATGAGGAAATTCGCCGCACTATCCAGGTACTACAACGCAGAACCAAGAATAACCCGGTATTGATTGGTGAGCCTGGCGTTGGGAAAACAGCGATTGTTGAAGGGTTGGCACAGCGTATCGTTAATGGCGAAGTTCCTGAAGGCCTGAAGAACAAGCGTGTGCTGGCGCTTGATATGGGCGCGCTGGTTGCGGGGGCTAAATACCGTGGTGAGTTTGAAGAGCGTTTAAAAGGTGTTTTGAACGACCTGTCTAAACACGAAGGTAGCGTTATTCTCTTTATCGATGAATTACATACCATGGTCGGCGCAGGTAAAGCTGATGGTGCGATGGACGCCGGTAATATGCTGAAGCCAGCGCTGGCACGCGGCGAGTTGCACTGTGTAGGGGCCACCACACTGGATGAGTATCGCCAGTTTATTGAAAAAGATGCTGCGCTTGAGCGTCGTTTTCAAAAAGTCTTCGTGGCCGAACCGACGGTCGAAGACACCATCGCGATTCTGCGTGGTTTAAAAGAACGGTACGAATTGCATCATCACGTACAAATCACCGACCCAGCAATCGTTGCTGCCGCCATGTTGTCGCATCGGTACATCTCCGATCGGAAATTGCCTGATAAAGCTATCGACCTGATTGATGAAGCGGCTTCCAGTATTCGTATGCAGATTGACTCTAAACCGGAACCGTTGGATCGCCTTGACCGGCGGATTATCCAATTGAAGCTCGAACAGCAAGCATTGAAGAAGGAATCGGATGAGGCCAGTCTGAAACGTCTGGAGATCCTCAATAGTGAACTGGATCAGAAAGAGCGCGAATACTCGGCACTGGAAGAAGAGTGGAAAGCAGAAAAAGCCTCGCTGACGGGTACGCAAAATATTAAAGCCGCGCTGGAACAAGCGAAAATCTCGTTGGAGCAGGCAAGACGCCAGGGGGATTTAGGGCGAATGTCGGAACTGCAATACGGCAAAATCCCTGAACTGGAGAAACAGCTTGCGGCAGCCACGCAGGCTGAAGGCAAAACCATGCATCTGCTGCGTAATCGTGTAACCGATGCCGAGATTGCCGAGGTACTGGCCCGCTGGACGGGGATTCCTGTTTCACGGATGCTGGAAAGCGAGCGGGAAAAGCTGCTGCGCATGGAGCAGGAACTACATCAGCGGGTTATCGGACAGAATGAAGCGGTGGAAGCCGTCGCTAACTCGATTCGCCGTAGCCGCGCCGGGTTGTCTGACCCCAATCGCCCGATTGGTTCGTTTTTGTTCCTGGGGCCGACCGGTGTGGGGAAAACCGAGTTATGCAAGACGTTAGCGTCGTTCTTGTTTGATAGCGATGACGCCATGGTGCGTATTGATATGTCCGAGTTTATGGAAAAGCATTCGGTTTCTCGGCTGGTCGGTGCGCCTCCAGGGTATGTTGGCTATGAAGAGGGCGGATATCTGACCGAAGCGGTACGCCGCCGGCCTTATTCCGTTATCTTGTTGGATGAAGTGGAAAAAGCACATCCTGATGTGTTTAACATTCTGCTTCAGGTGCTGGATGATGGGCGTCTGACTGACGGGCAAGGCCGTACGGTAGATTTCCGTAATACGGTAGTAATCATGACGTCTAACCTTGGGTCAGACCTGATTCAGGAACGATTCGGCGCAATGAATTATGTTCAGATGCGCGATATGGTGCTGGACGCCGTTAGCCATAACTTCCGGCCGGAATTTATCAATCGTATCGATGAGGTTGTCGTATTTCATCCGCTCGGGCAGGCTCACATCTCTGCTATAGCGCAGATCCAACTGCAACGTCTTTATAAGCGCATGGCTGAGCGGGGTTATCATATGGCGATTTCCGAGGAGGCGCTCGCCTTACTTGGTAAGTCAGGATTTGATCCGGTCTACGGCGCGCGGCCGCTAAAACGTGCGATACAGCAATTGATAGAAAACCCGTTGGCGCAGCAAATCTTGTCGGGGTCTTTACTTCCGGGTAAACCGATTAATCTGGACGTTGAACACGAGAGTATTGTTGCCCACCAATAACCCTTTTGAGGGGTGTTACGGGGGATTCAAACCCAGCAATCGCTGGGTTTGAACATGTTATAGCCACCAATAACCGGTTTTTGCTTTGTTTTTAATCGAAAGAGTGCTGTTTTGGGCGATAAATGTGCGGTCGGTAATTTTTTTGCAATTAGGGCTTGTCAGGCCGCAGGAAGTCCCTATAATGCGCCTCCACTGACACGGCAACAGCGGCAACGCAACGCAGTGTCAGCGAAGAAGAAACGAAAATAAACGTTGACTCTTCATGAGGAAAGCGTAGTATACGCCACCTCGCGACAGCAGGCTCAGGCCGGTCGCACTGCTCTTTAACAATTAATCAGACAATCTGTGTGGGCACTCGCAGGACACTTCGCAAAAACTTTTGTGAAAGTCTTGAAGAGTGACAACAGTTAATTCATTACGAATAAACAGTAAATTCTTTGAGCACGTTTTCTTCGGAAAACACAATCAAACTTAAATTGAAGAGTTTGATCATGGCTCAGATTGAACGCTGGCGGCAGGCCTAACACATGCAAGTCGAGCGGTAGCACAAAGGAGCTTGCTCCTTGGGTGACGAGCGGCGGACGGGTGAGTAATGTCTGGGAAACTGCCTGATGGAGGGGGATAACTACTGGAAACGGTAGCTAATACCGCATAACGTCTTCGGACCAAAGAGGGGGACCTTCGGGCCTCTTGCCATCAGATGTGCCCAGATGGGATTAGCTAGTAGGTGAGGTAATGGCTCACCTAGGCGACGATCCCTAGCTGGTCTGAGAGGATGACCAGCCACACTGGAACTGAGACACGGTCCAGACTCCTACGGGAGGCAGCAGTGGGGAATATTGCACAATGGGCGCAAGCCTGATGCAGCCATGCCGCGTGTGTGAAGAAGGCCTTCGGGTTGTAAAGCACTTTCAGCGGGGAGGAAGGCGATAAGGCTAATAACCTTGTCGATTGACGTTACCCGCAGAAGAAGCACCGGCTAACTCCGTGCCAGCAGCCGCGGTAATACGGAGGGTGCAAGCGTTAATCGGAATGACTGGGCGTAAAGCGCACGCAGGCGGTCTGTTAAGTTGGATGTGAAATCCCCGGGCTTAACCTGGGAACTGCATTCAAAACTGACAGGCTAGAGTCTCGTAGAGGGGGTAGAATTCCAGGTGTCGCGGTTTAATGTGTAGATATATGGAGGAATACCGGTGGCGAAGGCGGCCCCCTGGACGAAGACTGACGCTCAGGTGCGAAAGCGTGGGGAGCAAACAGGATTAGATACCCTGGTAGTCCACGCTGTAAACGATGTCGATTTGGAGGTTGTGCCCTTGAGGCGTGGCTTCCGGAGCTAACGCGTTAAATCGACCGCCTGGGGAGTACGGCCGCAAGGTTAAAACTCAAATGAATTGACGGGGGCCCGCACAAGCGGTGGAGCATGTGGTTTAATTCGATGCAACGCGAAGAACCTTACCTACTCTTGACATCCAGAGAAGCCTGCAGAGATGCGGGTGTGCCTTCGGGAGCTCTGAGACAGGTGCTGCATGGCTGTCGTCAGCTCGTGTTGTGAAATGTTGGGTTAAGTCCCGCAACGAGCGCAACCCTTATCCTCTGTTGCCAGCACTTCGGGTGGGAACTCAGGGGAGACTGCCGGTGATAAACCGGAGGAAGGTGGGGATGACGTCAAGTCATCATGGCCCTTACGAGTAGGGCTACACACGTGCTACAATGGCGTATACAAAGAGAAGCGACCTCGCGAGAGCAAGCGGACCTCATAAAGTACGTCGTAGTCCGGATTGGAGTCTGCAACTCGACTCCATGAAGTCGGAATCGCTAGTAATCGTAGATCAGAATGCTACGGTGAATACGTTCCCGGGCCTTGTACACACCGCCCGTCACACCATGGAGTGGGTTGCAAAAGAAGTAGGTAGCTTAACCTTCGGGAGGGCGCTTACCACTTTGTGATTCATGACTGGGGTGAAGTCGTAACAAGGTAACCGTAGGGGAACCTGCGGTTGGATCACCTCCTTACCGAGTGAAGAGTCTGCGTGGTGTCCACACAGATTGTCTGATGAAGAAAACGAGCAGTAAAACCTTATAGGCTTGTAGCTCAGGTGGTTAGAGCGCACCCCTGATAAGGGTGAGGTCGGTGGTTCAAGTCCACTCAGGCCTACCAGTTTCGCGAGGGTGCGAGAGCACGGCGCGGGGCTGAAAAAGGTTGTACTCACTACGATGGGGCTATAGCTCAGCTGGGAGAGCGCCTGCTTTGCACGCAGGAGGTCTGCGGTTCGATCCCGCATAGCTCCACCATTAACGAATGACTTCAGAGTGTACTGGAAACAGTATGCTGCGAAGTATTCTGCTCTTTAACAATCTGGAACAAGCTGAAAATTGAAACGACAGCATGTGTATGCGAATGCATGTGTTGTTCGAGTCTCTCAAAATACTCATATCCCGAAACACTTTCGGGTTGTGAGGTTAAGCGACTAAGCGTACACGGTGGATGCCTAGGCAGTCAGAGGCGATGAAGGGCGTGCTAATCTGCGATAAGCGTCGGCAAGGTGATATGAACCGTTATACCCGACGATACCCGAATGGGGAAACCCAGTGTGTTTCGACACACTATCACACACTGAATTCATAGGTGTGTGAGGCGAACCGGGGAAGTGAAACATCTCAGTACCCACAGGAAGAGAAAGCAAAAGCGATTCCGTTAGTAGTGGCGAGCGAAACCGGAAGAGGCCAAACCTGAATCGGCTTGTGTGTCAGTGGAAGCGTCTGGAAAGGCGCACGATACAGGGTGACAGTCCCGTACACGAAGATGCACAGGTCGTGAGTTCGATGAGTAGGGCGGGACACGTGGTATCCCTGTCTGAATATGGGGGGGACCATCCTCCAAGGCTAAATACTCCTGACTGACCGATAGTGAACCAGTACCGTGAGGGAAAGGCGAAAAAGAACCCCGGCGAGGGGAGTGAAATAGAACCTGAAACCGTGTACGTACAAGCAGTGGGAGCCTTGATTTATCAGGGTGACTGCGTACCTTTTGTATAATGGGTCAGCGACTTATATTCTGTAGCAAGGTTAACCGAGAGGGGAGCCGCAGGGAAACCGAGTCTTAACTGGGCGTTAAGTTGCAGGGTATAGACCCGAAACCCGGTGATTCTAGCCATGGGCAGGTTGAAGGTTGGGTAACACTAACTGGAGGACCGAACCGACTAATGTTGAAAAATTAGCGGATGACTTGTGGCTGGGGGTGAAAGGCCAATCAAACCGGGAGATAGCTGGTTCTCCCCGAAAGCTATTTAGGTAGCGCCTCGTGAATTCATCTTCGGGGGTAGAGCACTGTTTCGGCTAGGGGGCCATCCCGGCTTACCAACCCGATGCAAACTGCGAATACCGAAGAATGTTATCACGGGAGACACACGGCGGGTGCTAACGTCCGTCGTGAAGAGGGAAACAACCCAGACCGCCAGCTAAGGTCCCAAAGTCATGGTTAAGTGGGAAACGATGTGGGAAGGCCCAGACAGCCAGGATGTTGGCTTAGAAGCAGCCATCATTTAAAGAAAGCGTAATAGCTCACTGGTCGAGTCGGCCTGCGCGGAAGATGTAACGGGGCTAAAACCATGCACCGAAGCTGCGGCAGCGACACTATGTGTTGTTGGGTAGGGGAGCGTTCTGTAAGCCTGTGAAGGTGGCCTGTGAGGGCTGCTGGAGGTATCAGAAGTGCGAATGCTGACATAAGTAACGATAATGCGGGTGAAAAACCCGCACGCCGGAAGACCAAGGGTTCCTGTCCAACGTTAATCGGGGCTGGGTAAGTCGGGACCTAAGGCGAGGCCGACAGGCGTAGTCGATGGACAACGGGTTGATATTCCCGTACTTGGTGTTACTGCGAAGGGGGACGGAGAAGGCTATGTCATCCGGGCGACGGTTGTCCCGGTTTAAGCGTGCAGGTGGGTGGACCAGGCAAATCCGGTCTGCTGTTAACACTGAGGCGTAATGACGAGGTACTACGGTACTGAAGTGACAGATGCCCTGCTTCCAGGAAAAGCCTCTAAGCATCAGGTAACATTGAATCGTACCCCAAACCGACACAGGTGGTCAGGTAGAGAATACTCAGGCGCTTGAGAGAACTCGGGTGAAGGAACTAGGCAAAATGGTGCCGTAACTTCGGGAGAAGGCACGCTCCTGTTGGTGAAGTCCCTTGCGGACGGAGCTGACGGGAGTCGCAGATACCAGCTGGCTGCAACTGTTTAATAAAAACACAGCACTGTGCAAACACGAAAGTGGACGTATACGGTGTGACGCCTGCCCGGTGCCGGAAGGTTAATTGATGGGGTCAGCCGCAAGGCGAAGCTCTTGATCGAAGCCCCGGTAAACGGCGGCCGTAACTATAACGGTCCTAAGGTAGCGAAATTCCTTGTCGGGTAAGTTCCGACCTGCACGAATGGCGTAATGATGGCCAGGCTGTCTCCACCCGAGACTCAGTGAAATTGAACTCGCTGTGAAGATGCAGTGTACCCGCGGCAAGACGGAAAGACCCCGTGAACCTTTACTATAGCTTGACACTGAACCTTGAGCCTTGATGTGTAGGAGAGGGTGGTGGCTTTGAAGTGTGGACGCCAGTCTGCATGGAGCCAACCTTGAAATACCACCCTTTAATGTTTGATGTTCTAACGTGGGCCCCTAATCGGGGTTGCGGACAGTGTCTGGTGGGTAGTTTGACTGGGGCGGTCTCCTCCCAAAGAGTAACGGAGGAGCACGAAGGTTAGCTAATCCTGGTCGGACATCAGGAGGTTAGTGCAAAGGCATAAGCTAGCTTGACTGCGAGAGTGACGGCTCGAGCAGGTGCGAAAGCAGGTCTTAGTGATCCGGTGGTTCTCGAATGGAAGGGCCATCGCTCAACGGATAAAAGGTACTCCGGGGATAACAGGCTGATACCGCCCAAGAGTTCATATCGACGGCGGTGTTTGGCACCTCGATGTCGGCTCATCACATCCTGGGGCTGAAGTAGGTCCCAAGGGTATGGCTGTTCGCCATTTAAAGTGGTACGCGAGCTGGGTTTAGAACGTCGTGAGACAGTTCGGTCCCTATCTGCCGTGGGCGTTGGAAGATTGAGGGGGGTTGCTCCTAGTACGAGAGGACCGGAGTGTAACGCACCACTGGTGTTCGGGTTGTCATGCCAATGGCATTGCCCGGTAGCTACGTGCGGAAGAGATAACCGCTGAAAGCATCTAAGCGGGAAACTTGCCCCGAGATGAGTCTTCCCTGGGCCCTTGAGGCCCCTGAAGGGACGTTTAAGACGAAGACGTTGATAGGCTGGGTGTGTAAGCGCAGCGATGCGTTGAGCTAACCAGTACTAATGACCCGAGAGGCTTAACCTTACAACACCGAAGGTGTTTTGGTGAGAGACGCAGAGAATAGATTCAGCTTGTTCAGAGATTGGTTCGGGTGGTTATGTGGAAGTGAGAGCGGAGCATAACGGCCGGAATGAAAAGAATTTGCCTGGCGGCGATAGCGCGGTGGTCCCACCTGACCCCATGCCGAACTCAGAAGTGAAACGCCGTAGCGCCGATGGTAGTGTGGGGTCTCCCCATGCGAGAGTAGGGAACTGCCAGGCATTAAATTGTGTGTGCTGATATGGCTCAGTTGGTAGAGCGCACCCTTGGTAAGGGTGAGGTCCCCAGTTCGACTCTGGGTATCAGCACCAGTTTAGTTAGGGATAATGTTCGGCAGAAAAAGAATTTGCCTGGCGGCGATAGCGCGGTGGTCCCACCTGACCCCATGCCGAACTCAGAAGTGAAACGCCGTAGCGCCGATGGTAGTGTGGGGTCTCCCCATGCGAGAGTAGGGAACTGCCAGGCTTCAAATTGTGGTGTAACAGCACCGGTTATCGAAATGACCTCTTCGATAACATACAGAATCGGTGGTGCGGTAGTTCAGTCGGTTAGAATACCGGCCTGTCACGCCGGGGGTCGCGGGTTCGAGTCCCGTCCGCACCGCCAACATAATCAAGCCCTGAGCATAAGCTCAGGGCTTTTTGCTATATGACGCAACCCAATAATGATTTTTCGCCTCGGTGTTGTCACGGTACTCCGGTATTCTTCTCTGCAAAAGTGAGCGTGAAAGCTCTCAATAAATCCGTTCTACTATATTCAATCATGAGAAATCCAATTGAGTCGCTTCCTGGGTTTGAATCATTCAGACCATTCAGACCATTCAGACAAAGAGGCGATCTCTTAGCAGCGAGTCTTTTTACATTGTAAGCACATCTGTTTGTCTTGTGGTGAGCGTAAATACGTTCCCAACGCAGTTGCTGCCAGCACTACAATGTCATGTTCCAACAGCGAATATCTGCTGTCTAACCAATGGTACTGGCATCGCGTTGCGATAAAAACACGTTGACTGATGTATGACTTCCTTAGTGTCTTGCTATTGGCCTTTCGTCAGAACTTTTTTGCCCTGGAGCCACCTAAAACGTCTGCCTCACGCAGGATAGTAATTAAAAATGAAGACGTGACTAATACCATAGGGATTAATCAGCAGAAGGGGGATTAGGATAAGGATATTGGGTTTGATGGCGAACAAACGCGCAGCGTTAGAATTGCAGAGTTGAGCCCTGCAGAGTATGCAGGGCGTAGAGAGACGTTAACCGCGATTCTCTTCAATGTAGCGAGCTAAATCCGCAGGAGTTTTCAGAACATTGGCCACTTCGGTCGGCGGGATCATGCAGCCGTATGTGTCTTGAACTTCCAGTACCAAATCCACGGCTAGAATCGAGTCGAGAATGTCAGACTCAATTAGCTCATCGTTAAACCCTACTTTGCGGGATAAAACCTTTTCAAACAGGGCAAGTATTTCTTGTTCCATAATTTTTCCTGAAGTCATTAATTTGTGCGAGCATGAGAGTCGAGCAATTTACGATCGATTTTGCCGTTAGGATTAAGCGGTAAGGCATCCTTGATGATAATTTGCGATGGCACCATGTAGTGAGGAATGACTTTTGACAGTGATGTCTTAATCGTTTCCGGTGCTAAGTGTGTCACACAAAAAGCGGCAAGGCGTAAAACACCACCGCCGGATTTCATCAATGGCAAAACGACGGCTTCATTAATCCCCTGCATGGCCAACAGGCGATTTTCAATCTCGTTGATTTCGATACGGTAGCCGTTAAGCTTGATCTGGCTGTCATTTCGTCCCTGGCAATAAATCAGTTGCCCATCTTCATAGCCGAGATCGCCGGTTTTGTAGCCACGATAGATCTCACTTTCCCGATGCAGCAACTTTTCAGCGTTCTCTCTTTCCAGGCCCAGATAGCCACGCATGACATTCTTACCCCAGATGATCAGCTCACCTTCAGCGGTAATTTCCATCCTGGATTCCGGCATCATTGTACCGACAGGGAGGACGTCATTTTCGCTGTGTAGAATGTCGTCAGTAATTTCGATAACCGTCGTGGCGATGGTGGCTTCGGTCGGGCCGTAGGAGTTGAGAATTTTGGCATGGGGGAAGCGACGACGGAGCTGCTTCACTAAGGCCTTGTTTAACACCTCGCCAATAAATATAAAGACACTGAGCGATGGCAAATATTCCGCATTAAACTGGGGGGAAAGCAGCCTTTGGTAGGAAAATGAAGGGGTGGAAACCCAGACAGAGACATCGTTGGTTTTCAGGCGCTCTAACCAGTTTTCTGCGGCGATATCCTCTTTGGCATTCAGCACGATATGTCCACCGGTTGCCAGGTTGGCCAACAGAGGGATCAATGAGAGATCGAAACTGAATACCGCGTGGTTCATCAGCACCGGTATGTCTGGCAATGCGAAATCCTGACGTACCCATTTCATGAAGTGCCACAAGCTTTCACGCCCAATTTGTACCCCTTTGGGTTTTCCCGTGCTGCCAGAGGTGAACATGATATACGCGAGATCCTGTTCAGCTAACACCTGGCCCTCTTCACCGGTAGCGATAAACTGCCTGGCGGCGACATCGTAATAGTAAGGTGCGCTTGCCAGTTGGCAAATCTCATTGAGGCGTTCTTTGGGGTAGATACAGTCTACCGGGATGTACGGGATGTTATGTAGCAGGCAGCTATAAATAGCGACGGCAAATTCGGCCTGCTGATGCCCATACAACACAACGGGTGTACCGGCTGGCTGCTGGCAATTCTGATAGCGCTGCCACCACTCTGTCACCGCAACAGAGAGCTGTTGCCAGGTTAGCGCCTCATCGCTGCCGCTAATCGCCAACTGATGTGGAGATGAAGGCTTGAGTAAAGCCGCACGCAGGAAATCCTGCAATTCATGAAGTTCGGTATGAAGGTTCATAGAGGTGACATTCCGCTAAAAATGTAAAGGGAGGCCGAAGCGCTTGCCAGCGTCAGAATTCGTCCCAAAAACACAATAACCGGATACTGTAGCCAGTTGCCGAACGCCTGACTACGTTTGGCTGACCACTGTAACATGTTGTGAGCAACAGAAATGGCGCCGAACAGCGCGCCGCTGATGATGTAGTGTTGTTCTAACCCGTTCCATGCCCCCATACAAAACAGCGTGCAGAAGATACCAATATTCTGCGCCAGCGTTTTGTTTTGACGGAAAAAGTCGAGTTTCATCAGATTCATATAAATCGGCATAAAGACCACATCTCTTAACCATTCAGACAAACTGATGTGGAAGCGCCGCCAAAAATCCTGTGGATTTTTAGCCAGAATTGGCATGTTGAAGTTGGCTGGAATATTCAGGCCAAATAAACGTCCGGCACCGATAGCCATATTACTGTAGCCAGCGAAGTCGAAATAAAGGTATGCACTGTATGCCAGCGACATCACGACACCAACGCTTAACGTGAATGGGCGATGGTTCCAGGATTGGATGACCAGACTATCTATCAACATGGCAAATAAAAACTTCTGAATAATACCGATAAAAATTTGTTCCATGGCAGGTAAAAACTGCTCACGGCTGATAGTAAAGGTTTTCTTATTGATGTCGCTAATCCAGGTACGCCAGCGATACATTGGGCCCGCTTGAATAATAAATGGCATAAACAGATAGCAACAATAGTGCAGAAAATTCTGACCATCTTTTTTGCTGCGATAAAGCAAGACATCAATTGCGCGAAAGGTCATAAATGAGAGACCAATCATGCCCCAATGGTTATTGAGATGCAGCTTGACTAAAAATAAGGGAAGCAGTGTCAGACTGACGGCTTGCCAGGTTTTTAGCCAGCCTTTTTCTTTCAGGGTAACGAGAATATAAAAGCTAAAGAAGACTGCCACAGGAACAAGGTAATCACCCTGGAAAATATATCCCCAGCCTAATGCGACCAGCGCAGAAATGGCAGCTAAATAAGTCAGCCGGTAACTGAATACTCTATTCACCAGCGCAAACAGCAATGCTGACAAAAATAGAAAGAAAAAGAATGCTCCAGAGCTGTACATCATTCACCTGTCAGAATTTTTGGTATTCAAAGTGCGCTTTTAAACTCATGCTGTCATCGACGGATGTCCATGCGACAATCGTAATGGCTAAAAAGAGATAAAGAAAAAAGAGGCGAATAGCATTTTTCATCATTTAAAACTCTCAGCAATAAAGCGATCCATCGCAACCCATGCCAGCTCAGTTGGGTGCAGGCTGTCCCAGTTCCAGCCATTCTGATAGGGCTGTGCATACATATCGAAGTAGGGCACCTGATTCTCTTCAAGAACAGCCGTAATCTGGCGATCTACCGGCCAGAACACATCAGTATTTCTAATTGACCAGGGGTTAATGGCATCGATAATGACGACGACCTGAACATGACGTTCTTTCAGCAGGTTAATGGTGGCTTTGAACGCCTGCATTTGCTTTTCAGCCGGCGGTTCAAGCCATTCATCCTGTGATGGGTCGCTCTCGAAAACAGATTTATCCATCCACAGCGTTTGGGGACTTTGCTGGCGAGACTTGTTCAGTTCGCGGGCATGTTCTAATTCTTTATCCCAGTCAGGCACCTTGTTGACGGCTAACTGCGAAGGCCAAGGCTGTGCTGGTTGAGGCGAAATCTGTAACCTGTCCAGCCAGTCGTTTTTTATCATTTCACAGAACGAGGCAAATTGATAACTCACCTCTTGCCAGATAATTGGCAGGTTCCAACCATGTATTTTCATTTGGTTAAATGTTAAATGGCTTATCTCACCTTCATCGATGTGCTGTAAATAATCGACCATGAAGGGGCGCGCCTTTGCATCATCCATCAATGGATTAAAGACGGGAGCAGGAAAGTTATCAGCAAAAATAGCGGGGGGAATACCTTTTGAATAAAAGCTATCGGGAGCCAGTAACAGCACGACCTTACTGTTAGCATTCAGCTCATTTTTAAAACGTGATAGCAACAAAAAATGGGTAATATTATCAACATAACTATCGCCATACGCGACCACGGGGCGATTTAATTGGTTGTTGAAGTAATTATAAAGCGCGTAATATTCATCTTCAGACGTAGAAATTTCCGATGCGCCTAAGATAAAAATCGCATTTCCCTGTAAAGCATGAGAAATCGTGGCTATTTTTTCCTTGTGTTCCTTTGGTGTTCCTTCCATCGTTCTTATCAATGGTTGGAATTTTAGGGCCGGATCAATGCTTGTCACCAGAGGAGGAACACTAAGAAACAGGACAGCCAGGGTAGCCATCATGATATGTAGGCAGAGAGTATTTTTGATTTTGATCATAAAAGTATGGCTATATGACTTTTACTTGTTTAAGGTTTGTTAATTCGCATCTTCACAGTCAATTGGACACTGTTTTTTTGCGATACTATATACCAGGCTTATCGTTAATGATGAGTATTGCCGTGTAACGGTATGTACAGTGTTTAAATGGCTACTGTTTCTATTGCGTTATTTACACTACGCGGATTCACTGACTAAATTTACTTTTATGATGGGTCAACACCCCGTGGCCATGGGCATACGTAGTGGCGAAAGGTCACTTGGATTGGGCAAAAAAAATGCCAGTCATATTAAATGACCGGCATTTTTTGTACTGATGTTTAAGCTGTTCAATCAGGACTCTGGTGATTCTCTGCGTGTTACGAAGAGCGTCAATCGATCGCCTGGCTGAACGTTGTTCTCTTTCATCGCAGCATTCCAGCGCATGACGTCGTTGATGTTGACCCCATGGCGTTTCGCAATACTGGCAAGAGAATCGCCTTTACGAACCTGATAAACGATAGAGCTTTGCTTGTTGCTGCCGACAATATCAGGAACCGTTGTCGCACTGGCTTTTGCAACTTGCAGCGTCTGCCCTACTTTTAGCGCGCTTCCCTTAAGGTGATTCCAGGTTTGCAAATCCTGAGCGCGTACGTTCATGCGTTTTGCAATGCTCGACAGCGTATCACCTGAACGTACTTTATATTCCTTGGTACGCGCTACCGCTTTGGGTTGCATGGCTCTTGCAGGCTGCACGTCAAGCGTATCGTTATCGGCCAAAGAACCTTTCAACTGTCCCACGTGAGACTTGGGTACCATAATGTAATGCGGGCCATTTGGATCGGTAACATTACGTGTGTAACCCGTGTTGTAGCTCTTAAGCTTGGTAACAGACAAACCCGCAAGTTCAGCGGCTTGTGTCAGTTCCATCTGCTGGCCTAAGTCAACCCGCGCCAACGCACGGTTTTCATTAGGTTTAGGCAGATCAATACCGTACTTCTTGCTGTTTTTGAGAATGTCACTCAGTGCCAACATCTTAGGCACGTACATTGACGTCTCATAAGGCAGTGCCAGCGCCCAATAATTTGTGGGGCGGCCTTTAGCCTTATTCGCCTTTACAGCTTGCATGATTCGGCCTTCGCCCGCATTGTAAGCGGCGATCGTGAGTAACCAATCGCCATCAAACATACGGTTCAGACGCTGCATAATGTCCAATGCAGCCGTTGTGGATGCAACCACATCACGACGCCCGTCATACCATTGGGTATGTTTCAACCCGTAATTGCGCCCGGTGCCAGGAACGATTTGCCAAAGCCCTACGGCATTGGCAGACGATCTGGCATTTGGGTCAAAAGCGCTCTCCACTATGGGTAGTAGTACTAGTTCCATCGGCATCTTACGTGCTCTAATCTGCTCGACTATCCAGTACATGTACGGCTCTGCCCGTAATGTTACATCGTGGAGATAGCTCTTATTTTTCAGGTAACGCTGTTTTTGCTCGCGGATCCGGCTATTTTCCGGAACCTCCATCTTCAGCTCGTCGCCAATGAAGTTCCACAGGTCTCGTTGCGCGATGCTTTCATCATCTAACCATCGCGCGCCGGTCTCTCGACCATTTGTGTACTTTCCTGCTTCACCTTGACCTGCCGAAGACAGACTCTGTGCATGCTGTTTGGATTGGGAGGTGTCATTCGTCACCTGACAACCAGACAGCAAGACCGAGGCGACGATAATCGCTTTAGTCTTCATATGTGTGTCAATAGTTGCTTAAAAGACAGACAATAATACTTTGATTGGCTATTCAGCACAACAAAAAACGTCAGAAATGATTTTTCATTGTGCGTAAATGCGCAAAAATTTGCCAATCCCCTTTGATGTCTGGATTAATAGACAATTTTCTTTTTAAATCAATGTCATGAGAACGTAAAAAAATATTTATTCTGCGTTCAAGCCCGATATTTGAGGGTATGGAAGCCTCTCCTTTCTCGTGTAATTGTCTGATTTTCAGTAAATAATCATGAATTTCATTATTTTCCGGCCAGACGTGATGAGCGAACTCCAGATTGGACAATGTGTATTCATGCGCACAACATACCAAGGTTTCATCAGGTAAATTCGTCAGGCGGATCAATGATTCGAACATTTGTTGCTCTGTCCCTTCAAAAATGCGACCACAGCCCGCAGAAAATAAGGTATCACCACAAAAAAGATAGGGCGGATTGTAGTAGGCAACGTGTCCAGCGGTATGCCCTGGCACGGAAAGAACAGAAAATCCCCATCCCGCCACGTTTACGACATCTCCCTCCTGTATGATGTGTGTCGTACCGTAGCGTTGAGTTTCATCAGGACCATAAATTTTGCAGTCAGGATAGTGCCTGACCAGTTGTTCAACGCCACCGGTGTGATCGTGATGATGATGAGTCAATAAAATGGCGCATGGAACAAGTTGGTGTTGTTCAAGTGCGTGCAGCACAGGCACGGCCTCTCCGGGGTCAACAATAACGCAAGGTTTTTTCCCTGAGCGATGTTCTGCTGGGTCATCATTGACCAGTAACCAGATGTAATTATCCTGAAAAGCAGAAACGCTGATAAGATTCATGATGCATCCTCATTCTTGCATGTCTTTGCACTTAGCCGAGGAAGATACTAGAACATGAAGCCAGCACAAATCTCGCAAAAATTCGTCGTGCCTGACTCATGGGAGAGTATTCCCTGGGGAGAGCATTACCGCCATACCTTGGATAGGGCACTCGCTCCGTGGTGGAGTAAGATTTTCGGCTTTCACCTGCTGAAGGTTGGTGCGTTGAGTGGCTCGATTGATAGTCAACTTTGCTCAATCCCACATCAGGTTACTATCCGTCAGGCCGGTCATTGTGCGGATGTGATTGCCGATCCCTGTCAGTTACCTTTTGCCGAAAAGTCGGTGGATGCTTGCCTGCTTGCCCATGTATTGCCGTATTCATCCGATCCTCATCGAGTGATCCGCGAAATCGATCGCGTGTTGATTAACGATGGCTGGATCATTCTCAGCGGATTTAACCCTATCAGTCTTATCGGCCTTGGCAAATTGTTGCCCGGCATGCGTAAACGCCAGCCCTATTGCAGCCGTATGTTTAGCCAGATGCGGGTAATGGACTGGCTGAGTTTGCTCAATTATGAAGTGTTGTCTCATGATTGCTTGCAGGTATTGCCGTGGCGAGAGTTGGAGCAAGGACGCTGGAATAATCGCTTACCTCTGCTCGGATGCCTTAACCTGATTATTGCCCGCAAACGCACAATTCCGTTAACGATGACGCCAATGAAAGTTCGGCTGCGTCACTCATCATTACGGCATCCGCTAGGTGTGATGAAGAGTTATCATACCCGTCATGATGAGTGAAGAAATAGGGCTATTCTTGCAATCGTCGTTATTCTGGTTGATATCCTGTATCGTCAAGCGTCGGAGCTCCTGCCGCCTGGCGGGCTAGCTCATCGCAGCGCTCATTTTCCGGGTGGCCGGCATGGCCCTTAACCCATAACCAATTTAACCGGTGGTGCTGAATCGCGTTATCCAGCCGTTGCCAGAGATCCACATTCTTGACCGGTTTTTTCTCGGCAGTTTTCCAGCCTCGCTTTTTCCAGTTATGGATCCACTGAGTGATCCCCTGGCGAACATATTGGCTATCGGTGCTGAGTGTGACATCACAGGGGGTGGTGAGTGTTTCGAGCGCAACAATAGCGGCCATTAACTCCATGCGGTTATTGGTCGTCAGACGATAGCCCGCGCTCAAGGCTTTTTCATGCTGTTTGTACCGCAGCAGCGCGCCATAACCACCAGGGCCTGGATTGCCAAGGCAAGAACCGTCGGTGAAAATCTCTACCTGTTTTCGCATCTCTGGTAGACTCTTATTCAAAAGCACAAGTCTGACATAAACGAAACCGATGAGCACTGGAATTACACGACAAATCGTTCTCGATACAGAAACCACCGGTATGAATAAGCTGGGGGTGCACTATGAAGGGCATAAAATCATTGAAATTGGTGCCGTTGAGGTTATTAACCGTCGTCTGACAGGGCGCCATTTCCATGTTTACCTCAAGCCTGATCGGTTGGTTGATCCTGAAGCGTATAACGTTCATGGCATTAGCGATGAGTTTCTCGCTGATAAACCAACCTATGCAGACGTCGCTGACGAGTTTCTCGATTTCATTCGCGGCGCAGAGCTGGTTATTCATAATGCTGCGTTTGATATCGGCTTTATGGACTATGAATTCCGGTTGCTGGGACGCAATATTCCGAAAACTGACACGTTCTGCACCATCACTGATAGCCTGTTGATGGCGCGTCGCTTGTTTCCCGGCAAGCGCAATAATCTGGATGCATTGTGCGATCGTTACCAGATAGACAACAGTAAACGTACGCTGCACGGCGCATTACTCGATGCCGAAATTCTGGCTGAAGTCTATCTGGCAATGACTGGCGGGCAGACCTCGCTGGCGTTTTCGACTGACGGGGAAAATCAGCAGCAGGTGACACAGAGTGAGACTATTCAGCGAATCACTCGCCCAGCCTCATCATTGACCGTGTTGTATGCTGGTGAAGAGGAACTGGCGGCCCATGAGCAGCGCCTGGATTTGATTATGAAAAAGGGTGGAAATTGCCTATGGCGTAACTGACCCGCGCGCTATCGGGCCGTTGTGATCGTTTTATGCTGAAAATGTAAGCAAACAGAAGTAGTTAGTAATAAAAAACGTTGACGCAAACGGTGGCTACTCGTAATATTCACCTCGCTCTCACAGAGCACAGCGCGGTGCGGTAGTTCAGTCGGTTAGAATACCGGCCTGTCACGCCGGGGGTCGCGGGTTCGAGTCCCGTCCGCACCGCCAATTATTTCTAAGCCCTGAATCGAAAGATTCAGGGTTTTTTGCTTTTAATTCGAAAATGATTTTCATCACCATCACCATCACCATCACCGCAGAAATGTTGTCTTTACGCGCTTTTCGTGTGTGAGGACATGATGAGTCAACATGGATAGGCGATACGCAATGGATGTGTATGTAGTGCAAGAAAAAAGTATCGAATTGATAAGCCTGGAGAAAACCTCCAGGCTATTGCGATATCACACTGTGGCGATATTTCTACCGTAGTAGATTTCCTGCATTTCCCGATAGAGCAAATCGGTAATGCGTTTCCGTTCTTGTGGGCTCAATTCTTCAGGGCTGACGTTAAACAGGTAGTGCCTGAGATCAAAATCTTTCAGCAGCATTTTGGTGTGAAACATGTTTTCCTGGTAAACATTGACGTCCATTAAATGGTAGAGCGATTTCATATCATCTGACATGAAGTTCTGAATAGAATTGATTTTATGGTCGATGAAATGTTTGACGCCGTTGATATCACGAGTAAAGCCACGCACCCGATAATCTATGGTGACAATATCTGATTCTAACTGATGGATCAGGTAGTTAAGTGCTTTTAGCGGCGAAATGACGCCACAGGTAGACACCTCAATATCCGCGCGAAATGTACACAATCCCCCGCCAGGATGGCTTTCTGGGTAGGTATGTACGCAGATATGGCTCTTGTCGAGGTGAGCGACTACCGCATTTGGCAATGGGCCGGGATGCTCGGATGTGTCCACATCGCGAGGGTCCATGGGTTCTTCGCTGACCAGTATGGTGACGCTGGCTCCTTGTGGCTCGTAATCCTGACGAGCAATATTCAAAATATTGGCGCCGATAATGGAGCAGGTTTCACTGAGAATTTCTGTCAGACGGTTCGCGTTGTACTGTTCATCAATGTACGCAATATAGCCATCTCGATCGGCTGGCGTCTTTGCGTAGCAGATATCGTAGATACAAAAACTCAGGCTTTTGGTCAGGTTGTTAAAGCCATGTAGTTTCAGCTTTTGCAATTTAACTCACCCCCTTATGATGCCTGCAATCAGCACTCGGCTGACAAGGCATTCAGTAGATATTGTGGCAGAGCAAAGCTGCCGATATGAATGGCCGGATTATAGTAACGGCATGTGATGCCCGCAGCATCAAAACGCTGCTGTAACGTATCTGGTGTGATGGCTCGCAATGCAGGGTTATGACTTGCCCAGGCAAACGTCATGATGCCGCCATAGTAGGTCGGAATGGCGGTTTGATAAAAACTCACATCGCTGAAATATGACGTCAGTTTCTGATGGCTGTTAACGGCTTCGTCTTGTTGCAGAAAGCAGACGCCGTTTTGCGCCACGAAGATGCCGCCTTCATTCAGGCAGCGTGCGCAGCCTTGATAAAAATCCGATGTAAACAGGCTTTCACCTGGCCCAATCGGGTCGGTGCAGTCGGAAATAATGACGTCGAATGTATCCTGGCAGGCGTTAACGAAGTTTACGCCATCGTCGATGACGAGCTGAAAGCGAGGGTCGTCGTAAGCGCCAGCGCTGTGATTGGGCAGATATTGGCGGCAGAATTCAACCACGCCGGCATCGATTTCAACCATGGTAATCTGCTCGATGCCCTGGTGACGGCATACTTCTCGCAGCATACCGCCGTCGCCGCCGCCGATAATCAGGACTCGTTTGGCATTGCCGTGCGCCAGTAATGGCACGTGGGTCATCATTTCGTGGTAGATGAATTCATCGCGCTCGGTGGTTTGCACCACGCCGTCTAATGCCATTACACGGCCAAGTGCCGCATTTTCGAAAATGATCAGATCCTGATGGTCAGTCTTTTGGTGGTAGATAACCTGGTCTATTGAAAAATACTGACCGAAATTTGCATGCAGGGTTTCATACCAAATCTCTTTCCGGGCCATGTCAGGGCTTCCTCCGCGATAACAGCCATGAAAATTGGCGCGCTATGATAGCTAACTCTCAGGGGGCTTGCACGGTCAAATTTCACGCAGTGCGGAGGATTTTTCGCATCATCAGGGGGTGGCAAGCAGACTGAGTGAATTACGTGCCAGTGACTGGCACTTTTTCGGCGTGGCAATCGCGATACCGCTTAAATCGCGATAACTGGCTTCACCCAGCGCTATCATGTCGAATTGGCTATAGTTACTTAAGTCCCAACGATTTTGCTGGGCAAAACCGACCAATGCCCGACGAATCTGATCGTTAGGGAGGTCTTTATAACCGCAATTGTTTTTCAGGTAGACAAATATCGCCGTAAGATCCGCGAGATCCTCGGCTTCAAAATCATTCAATGCCTGACTGGCGGAGGAGAAGCCCAACAGAGAGAGCAAAAGCAGCACCAGCGCGGAGTGTTTCATAATTCAACCTGTCTCATCATCCATTAACTGACGTTATTGCAGTTACCGAGCGATATTTCAAGTTTTATTGAATCAGGTTGTGCTGCGCGAGGGAAGGGCCTGTAAGCGGGCTTTTTGTGCCAATGGCGTAATTACCGGCTATTTATCAACGTTTGATGCCATGACGTCGGCGTCAGGCTTTGATATTAATAGTACAGTTCAAATTTAACGTACCGATATTCCAATGACTTCAGGTATCTGGCGCATCAGCAGTGTGCTGTTGGCGGGAATATTCTTGTTCCCGGTAGTGGCAGTGGTCGCAATGGCGCTGAGTGCGTCTGGCGATGCTGTCTCGGTATTATCGCGCGCCTTACCCGTCTATGGCATCACGTCGCTGATGTTGGTGTCCGGTTGTGTACTGTTTGGCCTGTCGTTGGCATTACCATTAGCCTGGTTGATGGCGAATTACCGTTTTTCCGGCCAGCGATGGTTGCATCGCGCATTATTACTGCCGTTGGCTGTGCCTGGCTATTTGCTGGCGGCGGTATACGGCGATGTGATTGGTTACGAAGGCCCGGTCAAGCAAACGCTGTATGCATTGTCATTTGACGTTGAATCTATGCCGCAGTCAGCCTGGCAACTTGGGGGAAGAGCAGCGTGCGCCAGTCTGTGTCTGGCGCTGGTGTTGTTTCCCTATATCTATTTGCTGGTGCGAACGGCGTTAATGTCGCAGCCTGTTGGTTTCAGGCAGGCGGCGTATTTGATGAACCACAGTCGTGCCCAGGTGTTTTGGCGAGTGGTGTTTCCTATGGCGCGCCCGGCCATCGCACTCGGTGTTGTGGTGATGATGGCGGAGGCCCTGAGTGATTACGGCGTTTCCTCCTATTTTTCTCTGCGTACTATCACCACCGCTGGGCTGGATTTGTGGCGCGATAAAGCGCAGCACGCGAATGCCGCCCTGTTGATGTCATTACTGGTGCCGTTGAGCGTCTTGATGTTGTGGCAAGGGCGTCGTAGCCGTGAGCGGCAATTACGTTATCAGGCTGGCAATAAACCGGTGGATGAGTTGCCAATGCTATACGGCTGGCGGCGTTTCATGACGTTATTTTTCGGCACCATGCTGGTTGTCATCGCGTTTGTGATTCCCGTCGGGCGGCTTATTTTCTGGGCGGTTATTTCGGAGTCACCCACCTGGAGCCTGCCTTTCCTGCTGGCTTTTATCTGTAGCCTGCTTGCCTCTTCAAGCACGACACTGCTGGTTATTGGTCTGGCATTGGTTTGTGTGTTTGATCTTAAAGCGGTTGGTAATCTGACTTACCGTAACCCATTGCGCTGGCTTAACCTGAATCGCCTGTTGCCCTCAACGTTGCTGGGGATGGGCTTGTTAGTGCCATTTTTGGGGTTGGATGCCTGGCATGCTGCGTCTGGTGGGGGGAATGATGAGCCCTGGGCCGGTTCTATACTGGTACTGGTTCTGTCCTACTGCATGCGCTTTAGTGCGTTACTGTTAGACCGACTGCAAATTCGCCTTTCCCGGCTGCCATCAGCCATGAATCATATTAGTCAATCAATGGGTTATACCCCGGCGCAGCAGGTTTTATGGGTCTATTTACCGCAGGTGCGCCATTGCCTGATTGTCGGTATCGTCCTGGTGTTTACTGAAAGTTTACGTGAGCTGAATATATCGTTGTTTTTGCAGCCGTTTGAAATAGAAACCATGGCGACCTATGTGTTTCGTTTCATTATGGATGAGCGATTGCCTCTCGTCGCTACACCGGCATTGATGCTGGTTGCCGTGGGGATGATCCCGCTGTTTGGCATCACCCGTTTGATGAACATGGAGGGATAGGGGAATGATGACGACTCCCGAGATGTTGAACGTTGCGTCGCTGAGTTGCCGTTATCCGCAGCATGACGTATTGGAAAACGTGAGTTTCTCCATTCATGCCGGTGAAATGGTATGCCTGCTGGGGGCCAGCGGCGACGGTAAAACGACCTTACTTAAAGTCATTGCAGGGCTACAGCCGCTGGATAAAGGCCGTATTACCATTGCCGGACAGCGCGTGGGTGAGTCGCCTTCTCCGCAAGAGGCGTCGCCCCGCCCGGTGGGAATGGTGTTTCAGGACGATGTCCTGTTTCCGCATTTAACGGTCATGGAAAACATCACCTTCGGTTTGCGTGGCAAATCGGCAGAAGAAATCAGCACCATGGCGATGGATGCGGTAACGCTAATGAAACTGGAGGCCGTCACTCGCAATTATCCTCATGAATTGTCTAAAGAACAGCACCAGCGTGCGGCGATTGCCCGTTCGCTGGCGGGCCAACCGAGATTACTGCTGCTCGATGAGCCTTTTGCGACGGTGGATAGCCAGATTCGTTATCGACTCATCAGCGAATTGCGCCATATTTTACGCCAGCGCCAGATTGCGGCGCTGTTTGCAACATCCGACAGGGAAGATGGGTTTGCCTTTGCCGATCATCTGATTTTGATTCATGAAGGCGGCGTGGTGCAGCAAGGATTTTCGGCGGATTTGTACTACCGGCCCGTTAATCGCTATGTGGCCGATTTTATGGGAAATGCTAACTATCTCCCGGTAAAAATCAGTGGGGACAGGCAATGGCAGAGTTTTCTTGGCGAACATCAGGCGACGCGTGCTCTGAAACTGGCGCATGGCGCACGCTATGACTGGCTCGTCAGGCCGCAGGAGATAGCCCTTGCTTTGGATGAGGAGGGGCCAGGCATCATTGTTGACCGGCTCTTTATGGGCAATAGTCACTTTTACCGCGTGCATGTCAATGAACTGGAATTGCAGGTGCAAAGTGGCAACTGGTTTGAGGCCGGGCAGCCGGTAAGACTGAGCATCCGTACTGATTTGCCGGTGCTGTTTGCGCCGGAAAAAATCAATGATGCGGTGTAGTCGGTGTTATTCGGTGTACTGCGCGTTATGCGGGAGCGTTATCCGTCGCCCCCGTGTTATTGGCGAAACGCGGCTACTTCACGGCGTTTTGTGCATGCGCCTCGGGCATGATCATCGGCGGGATTTCACGCACAGTGATGCTCACCTCGTAGGTTTTACCGTTGCCTTGCGGTACGTTTGCCACCAGTTTGTTGACGGCTTGAATCGGATCGCTGGCTTGCAGTGACGCGTGATACAGCGCAGGCGGCGGGGGAAGAAAGCCCGGTGGGGGGACAAACGCCCCGTGCGGCGCAAATGCCGGTGGTTCTGCGCCTTCAGGATGTGCGGATGCCTCCGCGATGGCTGAAAACAGCGATACGCCAGCGATAAGTGCTACGGTGGTAAAGACATTGCGTAATCTCTTCATGTTACACCTCTCCATAGGTTGTTCATGATAGGTTGTTCATGATGTCATGGGTCGTTCATGACACGTGACATATGAAAAACCTTGCCGCGCACTGGTGCAACGCGCTTTACCCTCTTTTATTCGTCGATAACACTATCACCCCATCATTAACGTAATCTGTTCATCGTTAACACGATCCTGACGGTTGCGATTTTCACTCCTCTCGGGCTCGATTAAGCCGTGGGCGGGCTGATATCGCCCGCAAGCTTATGCCAGGCGCTGGGGTGGGCTTCAAAGCCGATTTTCGGGTAATACTCGACGGCCTGTGGCGCGGCAATCAGAATCAGGCGGCACTGCGGTTTGAGTTGCTGTGCGGTATGTGCAATCAGTTCCCGGCCAATGCCGCGATGCTGATAGGTTTCATCCACGGCCAGATCGGAGAGGTAACAGCAGTAATGGTAGTCCGTCACACTGCGAGCCACGCCAACCAGCGTATCGTCATGCCATGCTGTTACCAGCAGATCGGCTTCGCTTAACATGCCTGCCAGCGTTTCATGCCTATCTAACGGTCGCCTCGGGCCTAGCGATGTGCGGTTAAGCAACTGAATAAACTGCTCGACGGTAATGGCGCGATGACACTGGTAGGTGATGCGCGTATCGGACATTGCGGGGGATAACGCCGTCATGTTTTCTCCGGTATGGGTGAGGGGCGACGGCTTCTGTTATACTGCGCGCCGTGATGAATTGCGACACCTCCTGATGGCGTGTCTGCACTGGAGTATGGCCAGCCTGGCCGATACTGAATGTCTTTTTTCAATGAGTTATCAGTATGATGAAACATACGGTGGAAGTCATGATCCCTGAAGCAGAGATCAAGGCTCGGGTTGCTGAACTCGGACGTCAAATCAGCGAGCACTACCGCAGCAGCGGTAGCGATATGGTATTAGTGGGGCTGCTGCGCGGTTCTTTTGTCTTTATGGCTGACCTCTGCCGGACACTCGAGCTGTCCCATGAAGTCGATTTTATGACTGCGTCAAGTTATGGCAGCAGTATGAACTCCTCACGCGATGTGAAAATACTCAAAGATCTCGATGAGGATATTCGCGGTAAAGATGTGTTGATCGTTGAGGATATTATCGATTCAGGCAACACACTCAGCAAAGTGCGCGAGATTCTGCAACTGCGTGGGCCGAAATCGTTGGCTATCTGTACGTTGTTGGATAAACCTTCCCGTCGAGAAGTCCCGGTTCCGGTTGAATGGGTGGGGTTCTCTATTCCCGATGAGTTTGTGGTGGGATACGGTATCGATTATGCCCAGCACTACCGCCACTTGCCTTTTATCGGCAAGGTCATTGCTCAGTAAAGTGGTGTAACAGCCTGGCAAACCGGATAGCGAGTCGTGCGATTGTCTGCCGCTTGGCAGGCCTTCACGCCCATACCGTCATGGGCGTGAAGGGGTTATTCGTGAAAGAGTTATTCGTGAAAGTGTTATTTGTGGCAGGTGCGATTAGAGCAGAGATGACACCGCGCGCCGATAACGCTGTTCCAGCGTTTCGCGGCTGGTTGCCGTGACTTCCAGATCGCGCAGACGACCATCCTGAATGCCGTAAACCCAACCGTGAATAGTCACTTTCTGACCTCGTTTCCAGGCTGACTGCATGATGGTCGAGTGACCCAGGTTGTATACCTGTTCCACCACGTTGATCTCGCACAGTTTGTTGATTCTCTCTTCCGGCGGTAATTCGCCAAGCATTGAGCTGTGCTTGTACCATAGATCGCGGATGTGGAGCAGCCAGTTATTGATAAGCCCCAGCTCCGGGTTTTCTACCGCTGCCTGCACCCCACCGCAACCGTAGTGACCACAGATGATGATATGCTCGACTTCAAGCACCTCAACAGCGTACTGCACGACGGACAAACAGTTGAGGTCGGTGTGAATCACCAGGTTGGCGACATTACGATGAACAAACAACTCTCCCGGTTCCAGGCTGGTGAGGCTTTCAGCCGGAACCCGGCTATCGGCACACCCGATCCACAAAAAGCGGGGGCGCTGGGCCAGAGCCAGCCGTTTAAAGTATTCCGGGTCTTCTTTAACTATCGTTTCAGACCATAACTGGTTATTGGCGATCAGCGTTTCTATCGTTTTCATGAAAGTAAATGACCTGTAACAACAAAAGGGCAGTGCAGGGTAATATAGAGCAATCACACGCGTTTTGAAATCGAAAACGGGGTCCGACCAGGGCCCGCTTAACACATAAGAAGGCATGCTTTCAGCTATGACATATGCACTGGAATTGGAGAATGTAACCAAAACGTATCCCGGCGGCGTTCGCGCGTTGCGCGGCATCGATTTGTGTGTCGAAGCCGGGGATTTTTACGCACTGCTCGGCCCGAATGGTGCGGGTAAATCCACCAGCATCGGCATTATCAGTTCGCTGGTGAACAAAACGGGCGGCAAGGTGCGGGTCTTCGGCTATGACTTAGACCGGGATATTGTTAATGCCAAACGGCAATTAGGGTTAGTGCCGCAGGAGTTTAACTTCAACCCGTTTGAGACGGTGCTGCAAATTGTGGTGAACCAGGCCGGTTATTATGGCGTTCCTCGTCAGCAGGCGTTGCAGCGTGCGGAGAAATACCTCAATCAGCTTGATTTGTGGGGAAAACGTAACGAACGTGCCCGGATGCTTTCCGGCGGTATGAAGCGCCGTTTGATGATAGCGCGCGCCCTGATGCATGAACCCCGGCTATTGATTCTGGATGAGCCGACAGCCGGTGTGGATATTGAGCTGCGTCGCTCCATGTGGGGATTTTTGAAAGAGCTCAACAGTCAGGGCACGACGATTATTCTCACCACCCACTATCTGGAAGAAGCCGAAATGCTTTGTCGCAATATCGGCATTATCCAGTCCGGGCAGTTGGTTGAGAACACGTCGATGAAAGCGTTGCTGGCCAAATTGCAATCAGAAACCTTTATTTTTGATTTGGCGGCCAAAAGCGCGTTACCGAGGCTCGAAGGGTATCAGCATCGTCTGGTTGACACCTCAACGCTTGAGGTGGATGTCAAGCGAGAGCAAGGGCTAAACGGGATTTTTAGCCAGCTCAGTGCGCAGGGTATCCAGGTACTCAGCATGCGCAATAAGGCGAATCGTCTGGAGGAGTTGTTTGTCACACTTTTGAATAATCACGGAGATAAAGCATGATCGGGCTGTATTGGGTGGCGCTACAAAGTATCTGGATCAAGGAAATTAACCGTTTCGCCCGTATCTGGATACAGACACTGTTGCCGCCGGTTATCACCATGTCGCTCTATTTTATTATCTTCGGTAATCTCATCGGCACCCGTATTGGCGAGATGAACGGCTTTACTTACATGCAGTTTATTGTGCCGGGCCTTATCATGATGTCGGTTATCACCAACTCGTATGCCAACGTCGCCTCCTCGTTTTTTAGCGCGAAATTCCAGCGTAACATTGAAGAGCTGCTGGTCGCGCCGGTGCCTACACACATCATCATCGCCGGTTATGTCGGTGGGGGTATGGCGCGCGGTATCTGTGTCGGGATTTTGGTGACGGCGGTGTCGCTATTTTTCGTGCCGCTACAGATTCATGCCTGGTGGATGGTGGTGGTGACGTTACTGTTGACGGCGATGCTGTTCTCGCTGGCCGGGCTGATTAACGCCGTGTTTGCCAAAACCTTTGATGACATCAGCCTCATTCCGACCTTTGTGCTCACACCGCTCACCTACCTTGGCGGCGTGTTTTATTCGCTCTCGCTGCTGCCACCGTTTTGGCAGTGGGTGTCAAAACTGAACCCTATTGTTTACATGATTAGCGGTTTCCGTTTTGGTTTTCTCGGTATTCATGATGTGCCGCTGGTCTTGACCATGGGCGTGTTGCTGGCGTTTATCGTGGTGTTCTATGCCCTGAGTTGGTGGCTGATTGAACGCGGGCGTGGCTTGCGCAGTTAAGGCCGGGTCTTGGTAGTGATCATGCGGGGCAATAAGAAGAAGGCGGAACACATTCCGCCTTATTTTTTCGCTTGTCAGGCGATTTGTACCGGAATCGCTTTGGCGGTACGTTGCAACTGGTTATTCTCGCCAAAATAAGCCACTTTCGGGTGGTGTGTTCGGGCTTGCTCATCGGGCATCTGTACGTAGGAGCAGATGATGAGTTTATCGCCGACGCAGGCGCAGCGCGCAGCGGCACCGTTGACGGAAATAATGCGTGAGCCGCGTTCAGCGGCAATCGCGTAGGTGGAAAAGCGATGGCCGTTGTCTACGTTGTAAATATCAATCGCCTCGTATTCCAGAATACCGGCGGCATCCATAAAGTCCTGATCGATGGCGCAGGAGCCTTCATAATGTAAATCTGCCTGGGTTACTTTTACCCGGTGCAGCTTACCTTGCAGCATGGTTCGAATCATCGGTCTGTCACTCTGGTTAGAAAAATCAGCAGGTTAAATCTACCTGTTGGTTATCAATCAAACGAGCCTTACCAAGCCAGGCGGCCATCAGGACGACCGCGCGCGTACTGTCGGTGGTCAAGGGAGCCAGGCTGTCGGCATCGCGAATAAACAGTTCATCCGGCGTGAAGCCTGCCTCACGCAAAGCCTCCGACGCCCGGGCGAGCATATCATCAATCTGGCGGTCGCCGTTGGATAATTGCGCCACGACCTCATTCATGATGCGATAAAGCTGCGGCGCTTGCTGGCGCTCTTCGGCACTCAGATAACCGTTACGGGAACTGAGCGCCAGATTATCCTGGGCGCGTACCGTGGGCACGCCAATAATACTGATGTCATAGTTCATGTCCGTCACCAGACGGCGAATCAGCGCCAGTTGCTGATAATCTTTCTCGCCAAAGCAGGCGATATCCGGCTGCACCAAATTGAATAATTTGCTGACCACCGTCGCGACGCCTCGGAAATGGCCGGGCCTGCTCGCCCCTTCTAACATCTGTGATAGCTCTGGGACTTCAACGAAAGTTTGCTGTTGCAGGCCGTTGGGATAGAGCGTGTCTGGCGCTGGCGCAAACACCACATCTGCGCCACGGCGGGTCAGTTTTTCGCAATCTTCCTGAAGCGTACGCGGATAGCGCGCCAGGTCGTCGGCACGCTCAAACTGCAACGGGTTGACGAAAATGCTGACCACAACCCGGTCAGCACGGGCTTTGGCCTCATCAACCAGCGTCATGTGCCCGTCATGCAAATTTCCCATGGTGGGAACCAGCGCAACACGCAGGCCCTCCTGACGCCAGCGGCGCAGTTCACGACGCAGCAGTATCGGCGTTTCAATAATTAACACTTGCTTGCTCCTGTGTTAAACAAAACTGTATTGCGCATCGGGGAATCGGCCTTGCTCGACTTCCTGCACATACAGACGGATAGCTGCACGAATATCCGTGGCCTGCGCCATGAAATTGCGGGCAAATTTGGGTGTATGGCCCCCGGTGACGCCCAGCGCATCGTGCATCACCAGAATTTGTCCGTCAGTGGCATTGCCCGCGCCGATGCCGATAACCGGGATATCCAGTGCTTCGGTAACACGCTGCGCCAGAGACACCGGTACGCATTCCAGTACCAGTAACTGTGCCCCGGCGTGTTGCAGTGCCAGTGCATCATCCAGCAATTGCGCAGCGGCCGCCTCGTCACGCCCCTGTACTTTATACCCGCCAAAAATATTGACGGATTGAGGCGTCAGCCCAAGATGACCACAAACCGGGACAGCCCGCTCGGTTAACATCCGTACCGTAGGGGCAAGCCAGCTGCCGCCTTCGATTTTGACCATGTTAGCACCGGCGCGCATCAGTTCTGCGGCCTGCAAACACGCCTGTTCCGGCGTAGCGCAGCCCATAAAAGGCAGGTCGGATAGTAGCAGGCAATAAGGCGCGCCGCGTCGGACACAGCGGGTATGGTAGACCATATCATCGAGGGTGACGGGCAACGTCGAGTCTTGGCCTTGTATCGTCATGCCAAGCGAGTCTCCGACCAGCATGACCTGAATGCCCTGCTCGTAGAACAAACGAGCGAAGCTGGCGTCATACGCGGTGATCGTGGCGAATTTTTTCTGTTCCTGTTTCCACTGGCGCAGATGAGAAATGGTAGTCGCTTTCATGGCAACCTTCCTGATTCAACGTCAAGGTCAGTTAAGGGAAAGCCATTCTAATGGATGCGGAGCGTCAGGAACAGCACTCTATTTTTTATTTAAAAACAATGCGTTGACAACAAAGGCAGGGCTTGCCTGCCGCTGTTGTTTTGCTGCGTTGAATGCCCGCAGGTGGAAACCGGATGAGGCATTGGGGGGCTAAAGGGAATCCCAGAGGGTCAGGCCATTTCGCGCAACATGGTGTAAACGTTCACGAAGTGGTTCTCCATCAGGAAAGATCAGCTCAGGGGCAATCTCCGCCAGCGGATAGAGCATGAATTCACGGTTTTTCATGTCGTAATGCGGTACGGTCAATCGTTCAGTGTGAATCACCTCATCACCAAACAGTAAAATATCCAGATCGAGCGTACGCGGCCCCCAGCGGTGGGCCTTGCGCACCCGACCGTGCTCTTGCTCAATGCGTTGGGTGTTATCCAGCAACGCGTCCGGTGCGAGCGCCGTTTCCAGCTCCGCCACAGCATTGAGGTAATCCGGCTGGTCTTGCGGCCCCAAGGGTCGGCTGCGATAAAACGAAGAGCAGCGCACCAGCCGGGTGTTAGCGATGGCATCCAGCGCTGACAACGCGGTTTGCACCTGAGTCAGCGGCTCGGCCAGATTACTGCCCAGTGCCAGATAAACGCGTGTCACCGTGCGTTATCCCGATGCTGCGGGCGCTTACGCGGGCGGCGAGAACGGCGGTGCGGCGTCGGGCCGTCATCAAGGGTATTGAGCATGGCTTGCTGGCGAGGAGGGGCGGCGACCTGAAACTCCCCCCACCATTGCGTAAGACGCTGCAACTCAGTGTGATTTTCTATTTCTGCACGCAGTGCCAGCAGGTCATAGGCGGCGCGGAATTTTGGGTGCTCCATCAACTTGAATGCCCGTTTTCCCTGACGGCGTGACAGACGCAACTGCAACTGCCAGATGTCACGAGTCAGCGACGTGATACGTTTGGGGATCGCCAGCGAGCGGCATTGCTCATCCAGAACATCATTCATTGCCAGCGCAAAGGCTTCGAAATAGGCCAATCCGCTTTCCTGCGTCAGTTTCTGGGCATGCTCGACTAACGGATACCACAGCATCGCGGCAAACAGGAACGCCGGGTTTACCCGCATATCGTTTTGGATGCGCTGATCGGTATTTTTCAAGACCTGAACGATCATCCGCTCCATCATCGTTTCGCCCGCAGCGGTAAAGTAGCGGCTGATGAGCGGGAACAGCGGCTGGAACAACTGGTATTCACACAGCAGTCGATAGGTTGGGTAGCCGTAACCCGCCTGCAACAGCTTTAATGACTCTTCGAACAACCGTGCCGGGGGAATATCATGTAGCAGCGAGGCCAGGCGCGGGATTGGCTCTGCGGTTTCCGGGCTGAGGCGCATGTCAAGCTTGGCGGCGAAACGAATAGCGCGCAGCATCCGCACCGGATCTTCACGGTAGCGCGTTTCCGGCTCACCGATCATACGGATCACGCCCTGACGGAGATCGGCCAGGCCCTGGGTGTAATCACGTACGGTAAAATCGGCAATGTTGTAATACAGGCTATTGATAGAGAAATCACGCCGCTGCGCATCTTCCTCTATGGTGCCGAAAATATTGTCACGCAGCAGCATGCCATTTTGCCCTTGCTGGGCGGCTTGCTTGGTTTCCTGCTCCTGATGCTGTTCGTGATGCCCACGGAAAGTGGCGACTTCGATGACTTCAGGGCCGAACATCACATGCGCTAAACGAAAGCGGCGTCCTACCAGCCGACAATTGCGAAACAGTTTGCGCACCTGTTCTGGTGTGGCGTTGGTGGTGATATCGAAGTCTTTGGGTTTTTTGCCCAACAGGAGATCGCGTACACCGCCGCCCACCAGATAAGCCTCATAGCCCGCTTTATTCAGGCGATAGAGCACTTTTAGCGCATTTTCACTGATGTCGCTGCGTGAAATGGAATGCTGGTCACGGGGAATGACCGTTATCGCCTGCGACGGACTATCCGCCCTGGCGGGTTCATGCTCGCGATTCAGTACCTTGCGGCAAAAATTAGCTACCCGGGTAAAGATAATACACCTCGATAATGATTGGATAATTGACAGCACAACAAAAAATAGCGGCTAATCATAGCTCACCGTCAGCCCTTTGAGAATGCTGATGTTATTTCCGACAAGGGCAGATGCGCCTTTGAAGGGATGTGGCGCAGCGACCAGTGCTCAATCGCCCAGCGCAATAAATCATCGCGCGTGAGCGCCGCGCCGTCATCGGGAAGAGGCTGGCGCAAAAACGCCAGCGCCTGCATCAACGTGCGACGAGGGTCGCCTTCAGGCAGTGCCGGAGCATGATTCTGCTTGGAAAGTTTATGACCATCCTGATTGAGCGCCAACGGTAAATGAACATAACAGGGCGCGGCATAGCCTAATAATTGATAGAGCGATAACTGACGCACCGTGGGTTCGATTAAGTCCGCACCCCGTACAATTTCCGTGACGCCCTGATCATGGTCATCAACCACGACCGCCAGATTATAGGCAAACAGCCCGTCACGGCGATGGATGATAAAGTCCTCTTGCGCCAGCGCCGGGTCTGCGGTTATCCAGCCTCGTAACCGGTCATCAAAACCGAGTACCGGATGGCGTTGATATAGGCGACGAGCCGCATTCTCTGGCGGCAGGTGCCTCTCGCGGCAATGGCCGTCATAGTGTCCGCCGAGTTGCTGAATGCGCTGCCGCGTACAGGTGCAGTAATAGCTGTCGCCTTGCTGCTGTAATTGTTCAAGCACGTCCCGATAACGCGCATGGCGCTGGGACTGATAAAGAACGTCGCCATCCCAGCACAGGCCATAGTGTTCGAGCTGGCGTAAAATACGGCTTGCCGCGCCGGGGACTTCACGCGGCGGGTCGATATCCTCGATACGTACCAGCCAGCGTCCATGGCAGGCGCGAGCCTGAAGGAAACTGCCGAGTGCCGCAATCAGGGAGCCAAAATGCAAATCGCCAGATGGAGAAGGGGCAAAACGTCCGACGTAGGGGCGTGATCCAGACATAAGGCTGAAAATAGCGTGAGGTTGGTTAGGGGCTAACGTGATGGGGTGAGTCTGCACAAGCGAAAGCCCGGCGGTAGGGCAAAGCGCTTTCCCGCCGGGGGCGTTTAGCCAGCCATCTGCTTTTCGCGGATTTCAGCCAGCGTTTTACAATCAATGCACAGATCGGCCGTGGGACGAGCTTCCAGACGACGGATGCCGATTTCCACACCACAGGACTCACAGTAACCGAAGTCTTCATCTTCGATTTTCTGCAATGTCTTGGAAATTTTCTTAATCAGCTTACGCTCACGATCGCGGTTACGCAGTTCAAGGCTAAACTCTTCTTCCTGCGCGGCGCGGTCTACCGGATCAGGAAAGTTAGCGGCTTCATCTTGCATATGTGATACGGTGCGATCGACTTCGTCCCTGAGCTGATTGCGCCATGCCTCCAGAATACGCCTGAAATGAGCCAGTTGAGCGTCGTTCATGTATTCTTCGCCCGGCTTCTCCTGGTACGGCTCCACTCCGGCAATTGCGAGAATGCTCAGAGAGGATGTCTTACGGTTTTGCCCTTCTTGCATGTTGCTTCTCCTACATAACACGACACGCAGTATCGACCCCACAGGGGGGAAAAACAGGCCGCTATAAATAACAGATGGAGATTGGGTTGGCAATGATTCCTGACACTGGCCTGACAAAGTGTGAGGAACGGTATAATTCCATCAAATAATACAGAACAGCTGGCAAAATTAGCTCGCTGTCGTCACGTTCTGAAATGCCAGCCTCTGCCCTAACATCATGCCATCAGGCGAGATATGGGTACCGTAACACAGAATTTCAACCCCATTCTGCTGTGCGCGCTGTAATAATTCGGCGTAATGTCGGTCAATATGTTGCGCAGCACTGACCTGATGAATCCCCGAATGCAAAACAGCGAAGCACAACACGGCACGATGGCCTTGCGCGGCAACCTGTTGCAGCTCGCGCAGGTGTTTTTGCCCTCTGAGCGTCACCGCATCGGGAAAATAACCACACCCATGTTGCAATAATGTGACGGATTTGACTTCAATATAGCAGTTAACCCGCTCATTAGCCTGTAGCAAGATATCTATCCTGCTGTTTTCAGAGCCGTATCGCACTTCGGTGCGGATATCGCTGTACCCCTGACATTCATCAATACCGCCTGTCTGCAAGGCCTCTGTCACCAGGTGATTCGCACGTAGCGTGTTCACCGCTATCCAGTGCCCCTCAGCGGTATGCGTCAACTCCCAGGTGTGTGGGTATTTGCGCCGGGGATTGTCGGACGTCGAATACCAGATGGTGTCGCCCGGTGCGCCACACCCGGTCATCGCGCCGGTATTTGGGCAATGTAGCGTCAGGATGTTGCCGTCAGCGGTGCGCACATCGGCCAAAAAGCGTTTATAGCGTTTGATTAACGTGGCGGGTTGCAGGCGTGGAGAAAAGTGCATCAGTCGGTTCTCTCAGGCAGTGGCTAATGGCCAGCGAGCCAGCGGGCGATAATGACTGCGACCGGCCTCGGCTCGTGATTCATAAAGAAAAAATTGCTCGGCTTGCACAGTCCAACTGAAGGTGGCTGCTGGCAGCGAAACCGGGCGCGTTGCGCCACGTAACAGCGTGATGTGCGGATGATACGGTTGCGGACTTTGATAACAGCCGCTACGCGCGGCCTGTGAACGCAACATATTCGCTAACTGTAATAAACCTCGCGGCGGCTGGCGGCAGCCGAGCCACACCACCCCCGGACGCGGCCAATGACCGGCGTCATTCAGTGTCAGAGTAAAGGCGGATTGACGAATGCGACCGGCGAGTGTTTGCAGGGCTTGCGCTTTTTGGTCGCTGACGTCGCCTAAAAATGCCAGCGTCAGGTGCAGATTCGCTGCCGCCACGGGACGCCCGGCTTGTGGGGGAAAATGCGTCGCGCGCCATTGCACGATGTGCCGGGCGAGCGCATCCGGCAGCGATAAACCAAAAAACAGGCGGCGGGTTTGGCACATGGCAATCTCTCTGTTCTGCGGGGTTCCGATGCTACAATGCCCGCCGGATAAAGTTAAGGCGCAAGTCAGGCTTTTGGCCGCTCATCAGGCCGCCGTGGTGCGAAGGGGATGTATCACGCGTGGATGGGTCGCCGTTAGCCGGCTTTAGTGGTGCTTGATGTATTGATTGCCGAAGGCGTGGTTCACCGCGCCTTTGGCCCCAAAGAATCCAGATGGAGTGTTGCGTGAATCTACCGCCCGTCAGCGCTGTACTTGATGAGGTCATTCGTTCATTGGCTGTAGCGCCGCAGGTGTTGCTGCATGCGCCAACCGGCGCGGGGAAATCGACCTGGCTGCCGTTGCAACTGCTGCAACGCGGCGGGTTGCCTGGCCGTATTATTATGCTGGAGCCGCGCCGACTGGCGGCGAAAACGGTGGCGTTTCGGCTGGCTGAATGGCTGGGTGAAAAACCGGGGCAGACGGTGGGCTACCGCATGCGCTCGGAAAGCCGGGTGAGCGATGAGACGCAACTGGAAGTGGTGACAGAGGGGATATTGACCCGTATGTTGCAGCACGACCCGGAGCTGACCGGCGTATCGTTGGTGATTCTCGATGAATTCCATGAGCGCAGCCTGCAGGCTGATCTCGCGCTCGCGCTCTTGCTGGATGTACAGCAGGGGCTGCGTGAAGATCTGAAATTGCTCATCATGTCCGCCACGCTGGATGACACCCGGCTCTCTTCTTTATTACCGCTCGCGCTCAGTGTGTCGTCACAAGGGCGCAGTTGGCCGGTTACGCGTCATTACCAGCCGGTTGGCGCACAAGAGCGGCTGGAGGAGGCGCTGGCGCGTTTGGTGGGGCGCGTGCTGCAACAAGAGCAGGGTTCGTTGCTGGTGTTTTTACCGGGCGTGGCGGAAATCAAGCGGGTACAGGCGCTGCTGGAAGGGAATGTACCGGCTGACGTTGCGGTTTGCCCGCTGTATGGCGCATTGACGCTCAGTGCGCAGCAGCAGGCGATTGTTGCGCCTGCGCCGGGCCTGCGCAAAGTGGTGCTGGCGACCAATATTGCCGAAACCAGCCTGACCATTGAAGGCATTCGGGTGGTGATTGATAGCGGCCTTGAGCGGGTCGCGCTGTTTGATGTGAAAACCGGCCTGACGCGCCTGACGACGCAACGCATCAGCCAGGCCTCGATGACGCAGCGTGCCGGACGTGCCGGGCGGCTTGAGCCGGGCGTGTGCTGGCACTTGTTTTCCCGCGAGCAGGCCGAGCGCGCAGCGGCGCAGAGCGAGCCGGAAATTCTGCACAGTGACTTGTCCGGGCTGTGGCTCGATTTGCTGCAATGGGGCTGCCGCGACGCCGCACAACTCTGCTGGCTTGATACGCCGCCGAAACCGGCATGGCAGGCGGCGTGCCGCTTATTGACGACGTTAGGCATCAGCGATGCGCAACAGCAATTGACGTCGGAGGGGCGGAAAATGGCTGCACTCGGCTGCGAGCCTCGGATTGCCGCCATATTACACGCAGCCGGGCACGACGCATCGGCGGTAGCGACAGCGGCGCTGCTGGCGGCCATCATCGAAGAGCCGCCGCGCCATGGCCCGGTTAATCTGCTATTGGCATTACATCGCCCGACGGCGCAGTGGCAGCAGCGCGCACAGCAACTGGTGCGTCGTCTGGGGCAACGCGCCGGAAACGTGGATGAGCGTCTAGCGGCAACGCTGCTGGTGTCGGGCTTTGCCGACAGGCTGGCGCGCCAGCGCGCTCAGGATGGGCGCTATCAACTGGCAAACGGCAGCGGTGCCAGCCTGCCACCGGAAGAGGCATTAACGGCGGCGACATGGCTACTGGCTCCGGTATTAATGCAAAGCCCAAACAGCGCGGATGCCCGCATTTTACTGGCCTTGCCGCTGGAGATAGATGAACTGGTCAGGCAGTGTCCACATCTGGCGACGCAACAGAATCTGATGCACTGGGACGAAGAAAAAGGTACCCTGCGCGCCAGTCAGCGCACCCAGATAGGCTGCCTGACGCTGGCCTCGCGCCCGCTGGCGAAACCTTCTGATGAGGTGTTGGTGAACGCCCTGCTCAATTGGCTGCGTGAGCAGGGGTTAGCGGTACTGAACTGGGATGAACCCGCGTTGCAGTTACGCCAGCGTTTGCTGTGCGCCCGGCAGTGGCTGCCGGAGGTGGACTGGCCTGCGGCGGATGATGAGGCGCTGTTGGCCGGGCTGGAGCAGTGGCTACTGCCTTCGCTGACCGGCGTGCGCGATCGCCGCTCGCTGCATCAAATCAACCTGAGCGAAGCATTGGCCCGTCTGCTGGATTGGCCGCTGCGTCAGCGTCTGGACAGCGCGTTGCCCAGTCATTACACCGCGCCGGGGGGCAGCCGTTTGCCGATTCGTTATGCTGAGGATAGCGCGCCGGTATTGGCGGTGCGCTTGCAGGAGATGTTCGGTGAGCAAACCAGCCCGATGCTGGCTGAAGGGCGGGTGGCGCTGGTGCTGGAGTTGTTGTCGCCTGCCATGCGGCCATTGCAAATCACGCGCGATCTCTGCGCGTTCTGGCAGGGTGCGTATCGCGAGGTACAAAAAGAGATGAAAGGGCGTTATCCCAAACATGTCTGGCCGGATGACCCTGCTCGCGCCCAGCCAACCCGACGCACCCGGAAGTACCAGAACAGCGAAAAGGGTTAAACGGGCGAGCGGTGAACGCCGCTGTCGGTATTAAAAGCCGCTATCGGCATTAATAGATAGACGTAAATAGGTACATGCAAATAGATACACATAAATAGATACCGGTACGATCCACACACGATTTTCAGACGTTTCCCTCTTCTTTGTTATGAGGGGGAAACACACAGTAGACGGCCAGGCGGGAGTGCCGGTGGTCGTCAGTAACCTGATGGAGATGTCATTGTAATGTCTCGGGATGACCGCGAACCTATTGGGCGCAAACGCCGTGCGTTGCGCCCGGCTCCCCCTCGCAAGCAGACGACGCGCCGCCGCAGAGAGGAAGATGACTACGACGATTATGAAGAATATGAGCAAGACGATGACGCGCAGGACGAGGTCATGACGAAGCGGCCACGCAAAAAACGGCGCTGGCTGGGGCTGTTCATTCGCCTGTTTTTGATTTTTGCCGTGGTGATGTCGATTTACGGCGTCTATCTGGACGGTGAAATTCGCAGCCGCATTGACGGGAAAGTCTGGCAATTGCCAGCGGCAGTCTATGGCCGCATGGTCAACCTTGAGCCCGGCATGCCCTATAGCAAAAAAGAGATGGCAAGCTTACTTGAGGGGATGCAGTACCGCGAAGTGAGCCGCATTACCCGGCCGGGTGAGTTTACGCTGCAAGGCAACAATATAGAGATCCTGCGGCGGCCATTTGATTTCCCCGATGGTAAGGAAGGGCAGATCCACGCCAAATTGATCTTTAGTAACGATCGGTTATCGCAGATCCAGAACATGGATAATCAGCGTAACTTTGGCTTTTTTCGCCTCGATCCAAAGCTCATCACCATGTTGCAGTCGCCTAATGGTGAACAACGGCTGTTTGTACAGCGATCGGGATTTCCCGATCTCTTAGTGCAAACGCTGATTGCGACCGAAGATCGCCACTTCTATGAGCATGACGGCATCAGTTTTTATTCGATAGGCCGCGCGCTGTTGGCCAACCTGACGGCGGGCCGCGCGGTGCAGGGGGGCAGTACCCTCACGCAGCAATTGGTGAAAAACCTGTTTTTGACCAATGAGCGATCGCTGTGGCGTAAAGCGAATGAAGCGTATATGGCGCTGATTATGGATTACCGCTACAGCAAAGATCGCATTCTTGAGCTGTATCTCAATGAGGTGTACCTCGGGCAGAGCGGCAACGATCAGATCCGGGGCTTCCCGCTGGCGAGCCTGTACTATTTTGGTCGGCCGGTGAATGAACTGAGCTTGGATCAGCAGGCGATGCTGGTCGGCATGGTGAAAGGCGCGTCGCTCTATAACCCGTGGCGTAATCCGCAGGTGACGCTGGAGCGGCGCAATCTGGTGTTGAAACTGCTGCAAAACCAGCAGGTGATTGACGACGATCTCTATAACATGCTGAGTGCCCGTCCGCTTGGCGTGCAGCCGAAAGGCGGCGTGATAAGCCCGCAACCGGCGTTTATGCAGATGGTGCGTCAGGAGCTCCAGCAACGTTTGGGCGATAAAGCCAGCGATTTGTCTGGCGTGAAGATCTTCACCACCCTAGACCCGGTTTCGCAGGATGCGGCAGAAAAAGCGGTGGAAGAGGGGATTCCCGCGCTGCGGACGGCGCGTGGGGTGAACGATTTGGAATCGGCAATGGTTATCGTTGATCGCTTCAGTGGCGAAGTGCGGGCGATGGTCGGCGGCTCTGATTCTCAGTTTGCCGGGTTTAACCGCGCGATGCAGGCGCGGCGCTCGGTGGGCTCGCTGGCAAAACCGCCCACATACCTGACGGCGCTCAGTATGCCGGATCGCTATCGCCTTAATACCCTGCTGGCCGATGAGCCGATTGCGCTCAAACAAGCTAACGGCAGCGTGTGGGAGCCGAAAAACTACGATCGTGAGTTTCGTGGTCGGGTGATGCTGGTGGATGCACTGGCAAATTCACTTAACGTGCCGACGGTGAATTTAGGGCTGGCGGTTGGGCTGGATCAGGTCAGCGATACCTTACAAAAGCTCGGTATCCCCGCAAACCAGATTCAACCGGTTCCCTCGATGCTGCTCGGTGCCATCAGCCTGACGCCGATGGAGGTCGCACAGGAGTATCAGACCATTGCCAGCGGCGGGAATCGTGCTCCGCTGTCTGCGCTGCGCTCGGTGATCGCCGAAGATGGCAAAGTGCTGTTTCAGAGTTTCCCACAGGCACAACGCGCGGTTCCCGCTCAGGCGGCCTACCTGACGCTGTATGGCATGCAGCAGGTGGTTGAACGCGGTACATCGCGCTCGCTGATGGCGAAATTCGGTAAATACCATCTGGCGGGAAAAACCGGTACCACCAATGATTTGCGTGACAGTTGGTTTGCTGGCGTGGACGGTAAAGAGGTGGTGATCACCTGGGCTGGCCGTGACAATAACGGCCCGGCGAAGTTGACCGGCGCTAACGGCGCGCTGACGCTGTATCGCCGTTATCTGGAAAACCAGACGCCGCTGGCGCTGATGCTAACGCCGCCGGAAGGCATCACTACCATGACGGTGGATGGCAGCGGCAATATTATCTGTAACGGCAGCGCGGGCCGCGCCCTGCCGGTATGGGCAGATGATCCGCAAGCCTTGTGCCAGGCCAGCCAGCCTGCGCCAGCACCGACGCCGATGTCCGACGGGCAGTGGCAGGAAACGCCGGAAACGATGCAGGAAATGCCGCAGGATAATCATCAGGAGACGCCGCAAGACAGCGACAGCGTACCGGACTGGATCAGGAAGATGTTTAGCAAATAACGCCGCGTTTCCGTATTTTTCTGTGTTGTGCCCGATAAACGCCCGGTCGATGTACCGGGCGTTTTTTTATTGCTGATGGGCAAAGTTAGAGTTGGGCAAAACAGCGGCGGGCAGCCGCAACGGTTTCGTCAATATCTGCAGGGCTGTGCGCCAGTGACATGAATCCGGCTTCAAAAGCCGATGGCGCGAGGTAGACGCCTTCGGCCAGCATCAGGTGGAAGAAGCGTTTAAAGCGTTCCACGTCGCATTTCAGCACATCCTGATAGCAGGTCACGCTGGCGCAATCGGTAAAGAAAATACCGAACATGCCGCCGACGTGGTTGACTACCAGCGCAATGTGCTGCTCGCGCGCGGCGGCCAGCAACCCTTCGGCAAGCCGGGTGGTCAGCGCCGTCAGTTGCTGATGCACACCCGGTTTGGCCACTTCGCTCAGGCAGGCAAACCCGGCGGCCATGGCAACCGGGTTGCCGGAGAGCGTACCGGCCTGATAGACCGGCCCGGTCGGTGCCAGCGCTTGCATCACATCCCGGCGGCCGCCAAATGCGCCAACCGGCATGCCACCGCCGATGATTTTACCCAGACAGGTGAGATCCGGCTGCACGCCATAATGCCCCTGCGCGCCGTTTAACGCGACGCGAAAACCGGTCATCACTTCATCGATGATCAGCAGCGCACCGAACTCATCGCACAGCGCACGTAACCCCGGTAAGAAGGCTGGTAGCGGCGGAATGCAGTTCATGTTACCGGCCACCGGTTCGACGATGATGGCGGCAACCTCTTCCGGGTACTGCTCAAAGGCAGCGCGCACAGAATCCAGATCGTTATAGACACAGGTTAGGGTGTGGCGGGCAAAGTCCGCCGGAACGCCCGGTGAGTTGGGCTGGCCCAGCGTCAGTGCGCCAGAACCGGCTTTGACCAGCAGGCAGTCGGCATGGCCGTGGTAACAGCCTTCGAATTTGATGATTTTATCGCGCCCGGTAAACCCGCGCGCCAGACGGATGGCGCTCATGGTGGCTTCAGTACCGGAGTTCACCATGCGTACCATTTCCATGCCCGGCATCAGCGATGTCACCAACTGCGCCATTTTCACTTCCATTTCGGTTGGCGCACCGAAGCTCAGGCCGCGTTTGGCGGCGGCGACCACCGCGTCACGAATCGCCGGATGATTATGCCCGAGGATCATCGGCCCCCATGAGCCGACGTAGTCGATATAGGCGTTGCCGTCCGCATCGTAGAGCCTGGCACCTTCGGCCCGCTCGATGAACAGCGGCACGCCGCCGACACCGTTAAATGCACGCACCGGCGAGTTCACACCTCCGGGGATAACCTGCCGGGCTTCGGCATACAGACGTTCTGATTTGTTCATTGCAGCTTCCTGATTGGATGGGCATAGCGAAAGGCGTTCATTCTAATCATCTGGCAACGGTTGTGAAATCGCTGTACACACTTTCGGCCCGTCACGGCGGCGATAGCCACTGGGCAACGGTGTGAATACGGGACTAAAATGGCAGCCCTCTCTGATTTTACATGATGTGGCTATGTCTGCGTTGTCTGCGTTTTTCTCTTCTGTGGTGGGGCGTCATCACGCCGCTATGGTGATTTTGGTGATGGCTGCGCTGGTTGGCACGGTCGTGGGGTTTCTCGGGGTAGGGTTCAATCTGGCAGTCAATAGTGTGCTGCATGTGCGACTTGCCCTGCTCTCGGCGCCAGAGGCGTCGCCCTGGCGCTGGCCGCTTGGCGTGCTGGTATCGGCCGTGCTGGCGATGAGTGGTTATTGGTTAGTGCGCCGTATCGCCCCGGAAGCCGGGGGCTCGGGCATCCCTGAAATCGAAGGTGCGCTCGCCGGTGTGCGTCCGGTTCGCTGGTGGCGGGTGCTGCCGGTAAAATTTTTTGGCGGCATGGGCACGCTGGGTGCCGGGATGGTTTTGGGGCGAGAGGGCCCGACGGTGCAACTGGGCGGGAACGTTGGCGGCATGCTGGCAAGCCTGTTGCCGGGCCAGCAGCCGGATGCGCGGCATACTCTGCTGGCTACCGGTGCTGCGGCGGGTCTGGCGGCGGCTTTTAATGCGCCGCTGGCCGGAATTCTGTTTATTATCGAAGAGATGCGGGCGCAGTTTCGCTATAACCCTGTCTCGATTAAAGCGGTATTTGTCGGCGTCATCATGGCCAGTATGGTATATCGCCTGCTGGAAGGGGATCAGGCGGTGATAGCGGTGGGTCATCTGGCACCGGTGTCGCTAAGGTCGCTGTGGCTTTACGTGCTGCTTGGTTGCGTAGCGGGGGCGGTGGGCACCTTATTGAATGCTTTGGTACTGTGGGCGCAGGCGCTTTTTTTACGTTTTCACGCTCACTCGATGCCGCGCTTTTTGCTGACTGGCCTGGTGGCTGGCGGGGTGTCCGGTTTGCTGACGCTGGTTTTCCCGGCTGCGACCGGCGGTGGCTTTACATTAATTTCGACGGCGGCGACTGCACACATCAGCATCAGTGGGTTACTGGCTATTTTTCTGGCGCGGGTCGCGATGACGTTGCTGTGTTTTTGCTCGGGTGCGCCGGGCGGCATTTTTGCCCCGATGCTGTCGCTGGGCGCGTTGCTGGGGGCGGCGTTTGGCGCGAGCTGTACGTTATTGCTTCCAGCGGCGTCACTGGTCGTTGGGACATGTGCCGTCGTAGGTATGGGGGCGTTGTTTGCTGCCTGCGTGCGAGCTCCTTTGACCGGTATCGTGCTGGTGCTGGAGATGACGGACAATTATTCCGTACTCTTCCCGATGATTATCGCCTGCTTTGCTGCCACGCTGGTGGCGCAGTTGCTCGGTGGGCAGCCGCTTTATTCGGCGATTTTGGCCCGCACGCTGGCGCGCCAGTCGGCAGAGACGCCCCCATGCGTTGCTGTCGTTGGGATCAAATCTTGAACGTTGCCGGGTGCTGTTGGATAATAAACCGATAACCAAGGCGTTAAATAACGTCAGATGATTGGGAGTAAGAAAATGAGCGATGACGTAGCACTGCCTCTGCAATTTACCGAAGCGGCGGCAAATAAGGTGAAACTCCTGATTGCCGATGAAGAAAACCCTGAGCTGAAACTGCGTGTGTATATCACCGGCGGCGGTTGCAGCGGTTTTCAGTACGGTTTCACCTTTGATGACAAGGTGAATGAAGGGGATATGACTATCGAGAAACAGGGTGTTGCTCTGGTCGTTGACCCAATGAGCCTACAGTATCTGATTGGCGGTTCAGTGGATTATACCGAAGGGCTGGAAGGCTCACGCTTTGTGGTGAGTAACCCGAATGCGAAAACCACGTGTGGTTGTGGCTCTTCATTTAGTATCTGACAGTCTCTGCGTTCTGATGCGATGACGTCAGTACAAAACCCGTGCCCGAACCGCACGGGTTTTTTCTTTTCCGGCCTGACGGCTTATCACCGCTATCACTGTGTCACTGCTATCGCTGTGTTACCGCTATGGCTGAGTGAGTGCGGCTAATCGCTGACAAAGGTCTTCGGCGGCCAGCATCAATCTGGGGCCGCTGCGACTAAACCAGTCCTGGTTAATCGCGATGACGCTGGCATTCAACTGCGGTTGCCAGAAGGCATTGACCTGCGCGGCCATGTCCGGCGTGCCACTGACGACAATCGCCTGCGGCTGGCGACGGATAACCTGCTCGCGGCTGACCTGCGGCCAGGCAACCGCGCTATCTGCAAAAATATTGCGGCCACCGCACAGGCTGACCAACTGGCTTTGCAGCGTCGCGCCGGATGAGGTGAATAGCGGCTGGCTGCCAAATTGCAGGAACACCTTTATCGGTATGGGCGTGAGCGGCATCGGTTCGGCGGTTGCGGCATTCTGATGGCGTTGATAACGCTCGGTCAGCGCCTGCTGCTGCTGGCGAAAACGCGCTGCCGCTTGTCTGGCCTGCTCCGGGTGTGGGCTGTACTGCGCCAGTTCCTCAAGCTCACGCGGAATATCTTCAAGCGTGGTCGGGTCAAGATAGCGGACGGTGATGCCCAGTGAGGCTAACTGCTCAAGCGGACGCTGGGCATTGCCTTCACGCCAGGCCAGCACTAAATCCGGCTTGAGTGCGACAATACGCTCCAGATTAATGCCTTGCCAGTTGGCAACCTGCTCAATATTCGCAGCGGCAGCAGGATAGTCCGACCAGGCGCTGACACCGACCAGTTGTTCTCCCAGTCCGGCGGCGAACGCCATTTCTGTTGCATGGGGCGCAAGGCTGATGACGCGTTGTGCAATGCCCTGCGCGCCAGCGCCAGTCTGGTATAACGCCAGCGCAACCCATGCCAGTGTGCGGGCGAGCGTCGCGAGCACCTTTGGTCGTCGCCGCATGCGTTGCCACATGGTAGTTATCAACTGGCGTGCTGCGGCTGTGCCAGTGTTTGCAGCATCACTTCCACCATGCGGGTCGATTGCTGCGCGGCGGTAGCCAGAAACTCGTCAAAGCTCAGGTGAGAGGCCTGATCCGCAACGTCGGAAATCGCGCGTACCACCACAAACGGCACGCCAAACTGGTGGCACACGTGGCCGATAGCGGTGGCTTCCATCTCAACGGCAATCGCCTGCGGGAAGGTCTGGCGGATGCGCGCCAGCGGTTCTTTACCGTTGATAAAGGCATCACCGCTTACCACCAGCCCACGCACGGCATGCAGCTGTAGATGGGCAATTGCGTTTTGCGCCAGCGTGATGAGTTTCTCATCGGCACTGAAGGCCGCCGGGCAGCCCGCCATCTGGCCGGGGACGTAACCGAAGGCGGTGACATCGGCATCGTGGTAGCGTACTTCATCAGACACGACGATATCGCCAACATGCAGTGAAGGCGCAAGCCCCCCGGCGGAACCGGTGTTGATGACCATATCAGGCTGGCAGTGCTCCAGCAGCAATGTCGTGCCGAGTGCTGCCGACACTTTGCCGATGCCGGATTTCAGCAACGCCACCTCAACGCCATGCAACTGGCCGCTGTAGATTTCACATCCTGCGCGTTGAAAAGTCTGACGGTGCTGGATTTGATCTCTTAACAGCGTGACTTCTTGCTCCATCGCACCAATAATGCCAACTTTCATAGAATTCCCCACCAAATATGTGAACAGTAACAAACCCCTAGTCTAGCACGGCTGCGCGCAGGCAGCGATTGTGCCTGCGGCGACGGCATGCTATCACTGAGGTTTCCCGCCTTAATCGGGGCATAACAGGGAGAGCAGTATGCCTGATATCGATTTCGCGAAAAAAATCAGTTTTCAACGGCCATTTAGCAAACCGAAAGACAAGACGGAAGCCAGTGCGATTGAGCGCGAGTTTGAAAGCGACCGGGGGCGCATCATCAATTCAGCCGCCATTCGCCGTTTACAGCAAAAAACGCAGGTGTTTCCGTTAGAGCGCAACGCCGCCGTGCGCTCGCGCCTGACACATTCGATGGAAGTGCAGCAGGTCGGGCGCTATATCGCCAAAGAGGTGCTGGGGCAACTGCGTAAAAATGGCAGACTCGACGCGCTGGGGTTAAGCGGTCTGGAGTCGCCGTTTGAGAGCCTGATAGAGATGGCGTGCTTAATGCATGACATCGGCAACCCACCATTTGGGCATTTTGGCGAGGCGGCGATTAATAAGTGGTTTCGCCAACGGCTGATGCCAGAGTGTGCATTACCGTCAGCGCAAGGAGACCCTTGTCAGGTTCCCTGCCTGCGATGGGATGAGCAGCACGACCCCGCATTGAATGCGCTACGTAGCCAGATTCGCCATGATTTAAGCCACTTTGAGGGCAACGCGCAGGCCATTCGGCTGGTGCATTCACTGCTGAAACTGAACCTTACCTATGCGCAGGTTGCCTGCATCCTGAAATACACCCGTCCGGCCTATTGGGCGCAGGCGGTGCCGGAACAGTACGACTACCTGATGAAAAAGCCCGGGTTTTATCTTTCAGAGGAAGCCTTTGTCGCGCAGTTGCGCAGCGAGCTCGGAATGGGCGAATTTCATCGCCATCCGCTGACATACATTATGGAAGCGGCGGATGATATCTCCTACTGCATTGCCGATTTGGAGGATGCGGTGGAGAAGAAAATTGTGACCTATCAGCAATTGTATGAGCGCCTGGAGCAGGCCTGGGGCACTCGCGCGGAAAAAGATGTTTTTAGTCATACCATCGAGCGCGCCTACGCCGAGCGCAAGCATATGCAAGGTCGCAGTGAGAGCGATCAGTTCTTTATGAAGCTGCGGGTGAATGTGGTTAACACCCTGGTGGGCTACGTTACCCGGCGTTTCATTGAACACCTGCCCGCGCTGTATGACGGCAGTTTTAATCATTCATTGTTAGAAGAGAGCAAAGATGACTACGGGCGGTTATTAAAGATTTTTAAAGATGTCGCCAGAAAGTTTGTTTTTAACCATCACGAAGTGGAGCAGCTGGAGCTACAGGGCGATCGCATAATCCGTGGCTTATTGGATATTTACAGCCCATTGCTGCATATGCCGCATGCTGACTTCTGCCAGTTGGTTGCCGAGGAGACTCACCCGCGCTATCCGATAGAAACCCGGCTATACCATAAGCTCTCCAGTAAACACTGCCATGCTTATCGTGAGGCGACACGCGCGTTGTCTGCCTTATCAACGCCTGAACAGGTCATCTGGGAATACTATTATCGCGCGCGTTTGATATTGGATTACATCAGCGGGATGACCGATTTATATGCCTATGATGAGTACCGCCGGTTGATGGCGACCGATTGATCTATCGGTTAAGGCCAGGGTTGAGTTTTGTAAACCGGCTCAATATTTCCTTACCCTTCACCGTATTGCGCGAAGTCGGTGCTGTTGAGCATAGTGATTTCATACGGTCTGATGACCACGGCAGGTTGTCAGTACCAGCCGGTTGAGACACTGAAATTCACAGAATGTGAGACACGTTGCGATGAACATTACGCTGAAAAGAAAACCCTTGATGCTGAGTGCGCTGGCGCTTGGTTTGGCGATGGCAATGACCGGTATAACTGGCGTTGCCGTTGCTGCACAAACCGTTTCGTCGTCCTCTTCTCAGCTACCGAGCCTGGCCCCAATGCTGGAGAATGTTATGCCGTCGGTGGTAAATATCTCTATCGAGGGTCATACCCCCGCGCAGCAAAACCAGACATTACCGCAATCGCAGCCGCCACTTTTAGGTGATAACACCCCATTTTGTCAGGAAGGTTCACCTTTCCAGTCTTCGCCAATGTGTCAGGGAGAAGAGGAGGATGAGCGCGACGAGGGTGCGACAGGCGGTGGGCCGCAGCAGACCTTTCAGGCGTTAGGCGCGGGGGTGATTATCAACGCGGCCAAAGGCTATGTTGTCACCAATAATCATGTGGTGGAGAACGCCGACAAGATTCAGGTGCATCTTAACGATGGCCGTAACTATGAGGCGAAGATAATCGGTAGAGACCCGCGCTCAGACGTGGCGCTCATTCAACTGCAAGATTTCCGCAATTTAACGGAAATTAAACTGGCCGATTCCGATCAATTACGGGTGGGGGATTATGCTGTTGCGATCGGTAATCCGTATGGGTTAGGGGAGACGGCGACATCGGGCATTATCTCCGCGCTGGGGCGCAGCGGGCTTAACATCGAAAACTACGAGGATTTTATTCAGACCGATGCCGCCATTAACCGGGGGAATTCGGGCGGTGCGCTGGTGAATTTGCAGGGCGAGTTAATTGGTTTAAATACCGCTATTTTAGCTCCAGGTGGCGGCAATATCGGTATTGGTTTCGCCATTCCCAGCAATATCGTGAAAAATCTGACCAATCAGATAGTGGAATTTGGCGAAGTTAAACGCGGCGAGCTTGGCATTGTGGCAACGGAATTGAATTCCGATCTGGCCCGCGCGATGAAGGTAGACGCCCAGCGTGGCACCTTTGTCAGCCAGATACAGCCTGGCTCTGCGGCGGCAAAAGCCGGTATTAAAGCCGGTGATGTTATTGTCTCGATGAATGGCAAACCTGTCGGCAGTTTCTCTGCGCTCCGCGCCCAACTTGGTTCAATGCCGGTAGGCAGTCAACTGACATTAGGGGTTCTCCGTGAAGGTAAGCCGATGTCGCTTGATGTGACGCTTGAGCCAGGCAGCCCATCGCCGGTTGCGTCGGGCAATCTGGATTCTGCTATTGCGGGTGCCGAGCTGAGTAATATCGAGATAAATGGCCATAAAGGGGTGAAAGTCGATAACGTCAAAGCAGATTCCGCCGCTGCAAGTATTGGCCTTAAACCGGGCGACATCATCCTGGGTGTGAATCAGCAGCCGGTCGAGAATTTGGGGGAACTGCGCAAAATTATCGACAGTAAACCCCCGCTACTGGCGCTGAATATTCGTCGCGGCGAGAGCGATCTTTACCTGCTGATTCAATAACCCTCTGCGTTTAGCCTGCCTCCTGAGTACCCGGCTGGTGTGTATTCACCTAACCGGGTGCTTTTTGCCATTTTTGTGAGTTCTTCCGCATATCCGGTGAGAGAGACCGATTTTAGTTCAATTGCACAATGTCTGGCGCAATGTCCCGCGCTATGCTGGCGCGGTTGTCACTATCCGTTGAGGTTGAAATGGCGTCATACCACTTGAATGACAAGCTGGCGCAGGAAATAGTCGCGCGCACCATGAAGATTATTGATAGTAATATCAATGTAATGGATGCGCGAGGTCGCATTATTGGTAGCGGTGACCGCGAGCGTATTGGTGAGTTGCACGAAGGCGCGCTGTTAGTTTTGTCGCAAGGTCGGGTTGTGGACATTGATGAGGCCGTGGCTCGCCACCTGCATGGCGTCAGACCCGGGGTTAACTTACCGCTAAAAATTGACGGCGACATTGTCGGGGTCATCGGCCTGACCGGTAATCCGGGCCAATTGCGTCAGTATGGCGAACTGGTGTGCATGACGGCAGAGATGATGCTGGAGCAGGCCCGGTTGCTGCATATGTTGGCGCAAGATAGCCGCTTGCGCGAAGAGTTGGTGCTGAACCTGATTCGTACCGATGAGTTGCCTCCGGCATTAATGGAATGGGCGCAACGCCTGGGGATTGATCTCAATCAGCCGCGCGTTGTCGCGGTTGTGGAAGTGGATAGCGGCCAACTGGGTGTCGATAGCGCGATGGCCGAGTTGCAGCAGTTGCAAACGTTGCTGACCACGCCGGAGCGTAACAATCTTATTGCCATTGTATCGCTGACGGAAATGGTGGTTTTGAAACCGGCGCTAAATAGCCATGGCCGTTGGGACGCGGAGGATCATCGTCGGCGGGTGGATAGCCTGTTATCGCGTATGGAGGAGAGCAGCAGGCTGCGGGTTCGTATTGCGCTTGGCAACTATTTTACCGGCCCCGGCAGTATTGCCCGCTCTTATCGTACCGCGAGAACCACCATGAGCGTTGGCAAACAGCGAATGCCAGCGCAACGCAGCTATTTTTATCAGGATTTGATGCTGCCTGTGTTGTTGGACAGTTTGCGCGGCGGTTGGCAAGCCAATGAGCTGGTGCGCCCGCTGGCACGGCTGAAAGCAATGGACGGCAATGGGCTGTTGCGCCGCACCCTGCACGCATGGTTTCGTCATAATGTGCAACCGGGAGCGACAGCCAAAGCGCTGTTTGTTCACCGTAATACGCTGGAATATCGGTTGAACCGCATTTCTGAATTAACCGGGCTGGATTTGGGCAATTTTGACGATCGCTTGCTGCTGTATGTTGCGCTGCAACTCGATGAGGATCACTAATGGTGGTGCCGTCTGGCGGCTGGCGGCTATCTTAGACTCAAATGCGATGATAAGTGACGAATAATATAACGTGATAGCATAAATTATCTCGAAACAGTATTTTTTTACTCCCCCCTAATCCTCTATTGTCAGCCTCAGAGATAAAGCCTGATGTGTGGCGCTAAATACGAGCTCGCCGCATTATCAGGTGGCATAATAGCTGGCTGCCAGTTCTGGTGCCATGTTCGCCCGGAAAACGATGGGCAAATGACTTTGAGGGGAGTGATAAGCATGTCAATGCGTCGTCTGGGATTGTCGCTGGCTAGCGCTGCATTATTGTTTGCAGGTGCCGCTTCGGCTGCGACCGAACTGTTAAATGTCTCTTATGATCCAACCCGGGAGTTCTATCAGCAATATAATGCGGCGTTTATCAAGCACTGGAAACAGACTACCGGTGAAGATATCAGCATTAAGAACTCACATGGCGGATCGGGCAAACAAGCGCGTTCGGTCATTGATGGGTTGCAGGCCGATGTTGTGACGCTGGCATTGGCGGGTGATATTGATGCGCTAAACCTTAACCAACCGCTGATTGATCCACAATGGCAAGCCAGACTGCCGGACAACAGCACGCCTTACACCTCGACGATTGTCTTTTTAGTGCGAAAAGGTAATCCGAAGCATATCAAAGACTGGGACGACCTGATAAAACCAGACGTTCAGGTCATCACGCCAAACCCGAAAACCTCCGGTGGTGCGCGCTGGAACTTCCTGGCGGCCTGGGCATATGCCCGCCACTTGCCGGGCGGAACCGATGAAAGCGCACAGAAATTTGTTACTGAGTTGTACAAACATGCGCCCGTGTTAGATACCGGTGCCCGTGGCGCGACCATCAGCTTTGTCCAGCGTCAGTTGGGCGATGTGCTGATAGCCTGGGAAAATGAAGCCTACCTGTCGCTGAAAGAGCAAGGTGGCGATCAACTGGAAATCGTGACACCTTCGCTGTCTATTCTGGCAGAGCCGCCGGTGGCCGTGGTGGATAAAATCACCGAACGTAAAGGGACGCGTAAACAGGCCGATGCCTATCTCAATTACCTTTATAGCGATGAAGGGCAGCGGATCATCGCACAGAATTTCTACCGTCCTCGCAATGCCAAAATTGCCGAAGAGTTTAAGTCGCAGTTTGCCCCCGTCAAACTGGTGACGATTGATGGCGAGTTTGGCGGTTGGAAAAGCGCGCAACCCAAGTTCTTCGATGACGGTGGTGTTTTCGATACTATCTTCAAGCAAATTAATAAATAAACAGCGTGTTGATGAGCAAAACCGCCCCGAAATCGTGGGCGGTTTTGCCACGTAGATTGCCTGTCAGGCAATCGGTGTTTTTCGACGGAAAGGCTTGCTATGTCACGACGTGCTTCACCGGTCATGCCCGGTTTTGGTCTCACTTTGGGTTTTAGCCTCAGTTATCTGGCGCTAATTGTGCTCATTCCGCTAGGGGCGATGTTTTTATACGCCAGTCAACTGACGCTTGTGCAGTTTTGGGATCTGATTACCAGCCGACAAGTTTTGTTTTCGCTGCGATTATCATTTGGTTCGGCGTTAATCGCGGCTTTTATCAATGGCGTGCTGGGCACGTTACTGGCATGGGTGCTGGTGCGCTATACCTTTCCCGGTCGCAAAATCATTGATGCGATGATCGATATGCCCTTTGCGCTGCCGACAGCGGTGGCCGGTATTGCATTGACGTCGCTGTATGCACCCAATGGGCTGGTCGGCTCGCTGTTTCCTTTTCGTATTGCCTATACCGGGATTGGCATTACGCTGGCACTGATTTTCGTCACCTTGCCCTTTGTGGTGCGGACATTACAACCGGTGCTGGCCGATATTCCAAAAGAGATAGAGGAGGCCTCCGCTTGTCTGGGGGCGAATCCGTGGCAAACGTTCCGCCATGTTCTGCTTCCCGCTATTTTACCTGCCTGGCTGACCGGCTTTGCTCTGGCCTTTGCCCGTGGCGTGGGAGAGTACGGTTCAGTGGTATTTATAGCGGGCAATATCCCGTTTAAGACCGAAATTCTACCGCTACTGATTGTCTCGAAACTCGATCAGTACGATTACAAAGGGGCGACCGGTATCGGCGTCTTTATGTTGGTTGTGTCATTTATCATGTTGCTGCTGATTAATCTGTTGCAGCGGCGAATTCAACCCAAGTTATAGGCGCTAAACGATGTCTATGGATCAGAGTCTTTCCCTGGCAACGGGACGCCCCGACTCGGCTCGGCGTCCGCTCGCTTTTTATGTGTTGACGTCGCTGGCGTGGCTGGTGTTTGTGGTGATACTGGTGCTGCCGCTTGTCATGGTCGTGACCCAAGGGTTGCACAATGGCATTGGCGCGTTCTGGCGAGCAATCAGCGAGCCGGACGCGCTATCGGCGCTGAAACTCACGCTGTTGGCAACGGTGATTTCAGTACCACTCAACATGGTATTTGGCCTGGCTATCGCCTGGTGCGTTACGAAATTTGAGTTTCGCGGCAAGTCATGGCTACTGGCGCTATTGGATTTACCGTTTTCTGTTTCGCCGGTCGTGACAGGGTTAATGTATGTGCTGCTATTTGGCGCGCAAAGTAAGCTATACCCGTTTTTGACGGAGCATCACCTGGAAATCGTTTATGCGGTGCCGGGCATTGTGCTCGCCACCCTGTTTGTCACCTTGCCGTATGTCGCACGAGAACTTATTCCGTTGATGGAGCAGCAAGGTAGCCAGGAAGAAGAGGCGGCGCGCTTGCTGGGTGCAAACGGCTGGCAAATGTTTTGGCATATTACCCTGCCGAATGTGAAATGGGCGTTGGTGTATGGCGTGGTGCTGTGTACGGCGCGAGCCATGGGCGAATTTGGTGCGGTATCGGTGGTCTCCGGCCATATTCGTGGTTTGACCAATACATTACCGCTGCATATCGAGATTCTTTATAACGAATACAATATTGTGGCGGCGTTTAGTGTCGCTATCTTGTTGCTCATCATGTCACTGGTGGTGCTATTGCTTCGCCAGTGGAGCGAAGCGCAGTTGACAAAACAAATCGAGAAACAGCAGGAGTTGAGCGGAAATGAGCATTGAAGTTCAGAATGTTAATAAACAGTTTGGTCAGTTCCGCGCACTCAACCAGATCAATCTGTCGATTCAAAGCGGTGAACTGGTCGCGTTATTAGGGCCATCAGGCTGTGGTAAAACCACGTTGCTGCGTATTATCGCCGGGCTTGAGACACCCGATAGCGGCAATATCGTGTTTCATGGTGAAGATGTGTCCGGGCAAGATGTACGCGACCGGCATGTTGGGTTTGTGTTCCAGCATTATGCGTTATTCCGCCATATGACCGTTTTTGACAACGTGGCGTTTGGCTTGCGTATGAAACCCAAAGCGATTCGTCCGTCGAAGCGAGACATTGAAAGCAAGGTTCATGAGTTGCTAAACATGGTGCAGTTGGACTGGTTGGCCGATCGTTACCCGGAACAGTTGTCCGGCGGGCAACGCCAGCGTATTGCACTGGCCAGAGCGTTGATTGTCGAGCCGAGAATTCTGCTGCTGGATGAGCCATTCGGCGCACTGGATGCCAAGGTGCGCAAAGAGTTGCGGCGCTGGCTGTCACGTTTGCATGAGGAGATCAATCTGACGTCCGTTTTTGTCACCCACGATCAGGAAGAAGCCATGGAAGTGGCAGACCGAATTGTGCTGATGAACAAAGGCGTGATTGAACAGATTGGGACACCGGATGAGGTGTATAACCGCCCGGCAACCGAGTTCGTTTATAACTTCCTTGGCGACAGTAACCGGTTGAAACTGGCCGGGCAGGATAAAGCGATTCAATTTCGCCCGCATGAAGTCACGCTGTCAAAACTGGCGCAACATGATTTTCAGCCGGTGGTGGTAAAAGATATTCGTCCGCTTGGCGCATTGACGCGACTGGTATTGAAAGTGGAAGGAAATAATGAACTGATTGAAGCCGAAATCGCGCATGATGATGTCGTGTTGACGGATTTACACCGTGGCGATGTGGTTCAGTTCAAGCCCAAACGCTATAACTATGATTGGGAAATCTAGCTTGGTAGATTGATATCAGTGTTATGGCTGTCCAGAAACGCCCGTCAGGGCGTTTTTTGTCCCTGATATTGCCTTGCTAATAATTTTGCTGCGCATGGTGCCTGGGCGTGAATCTTTGGAGGTATTGATGTGTGATTTTTTTGGTGATGGAGCATTTGAAATGGATAAGAGGAAACGCTGAGACACATCGTGACAGGTAATTGGTGGGTCGTGCAGGATGACTCGGCCTTTGGCCTCGCCCTTCGGGCCAGCGCGTTGCGCAGTTGTCTCGCTTTGCTCGACTCGAACCTGAACGCAGGTTCTCACCTGCACAACATCGTGTGCGTATGAAGCGTAAGAGTGAACAATTGAGGAAGGTGATACATTTAGTGGTGGGTCGTGCAGGATTCGAACCTGCGACCAATTGATTAAAAGTCAACTGCTCTACCGACTGAGCTAACGACCCGCAGAAGTGGTGGGTGATGACGGGATCGAACCGCCGACCCCCTCCTTGTAAGGGAGGTGCTCTCCCAGCTGAGCTAATCACCCACTTCTGTACTTCTATGGTACTACTATGGCACTTCTTTTACGTATTTCAGCAAGAAGACAGCTGGTATGAGTTTGGTGGGTGATGACGGGATCGAACCGCCGACCCCCTCCTTGTAAGGGAGGTGCTCTCCCAGCTGAGCTAATCACCCAATCTCAATTCTTCTTACTTCACACAGCGAGCAACTCTTGTTTAAAGATTGGTGGGTGATGACGGGATCGAACCGCCGACCCCCTCCTTGTAAGGGAGGTGCTCTCCCAGCTGAGCTAATCACCCCCGCTGTGTGGAGTCGCATTATAGGGATAGTTGGATGCGAGTCAACGCTTTTTAAAACGAAAACATCTGTTCGTTTTAAAATTAGGCGATATGCGGTATTTCTGGGCGTTATCGTTGCTTCTCTGCACATTTTACCGGGGTTAGCGGCGGCGCGGCGCGGTTATGTCGTTGAGGAATCGAAGCGGAGTGATAGAATATTGCCCACTTAAAAATGCAGGCTGTATGACCGCGCTTATCCTTATAGAGGCGGTGCAGCCCGGAATCCGGGTCAGTGTTGACTGACCTTTGCTGTCTAATGAAGGCCGTAATCTCAATGAAAATCAAAACCCGCTTTGCGCCCAGCCCGACTGGTTATCTTCACGTAGGTGGTGCTCGCACCGCGTTATATTCCTGGTTGTTCGCCCGTCACCTTGGCGGCGAGTTTGTGCTGCGTATTGAAGATACCGATTTGGAGCGTTCGACCAAAGAGGCGATTGACGCCATTATGGATGGCATGAACTGGTTGAATCTGGACTGGGATGAAGGCCCCTACTACCAGACTAAGCGGTTTGATCGCTATAACGCGGTGATTGATGAGATGCTGGAGAACGGCACGGCTTATAAATGCTATTGCTCCAGAGAGCGCCTGGAGACATTGCGTGAACAGCAGATGGCTAACGGTGATAAGCCGCGCTATGACGGTTGCTGCCGCGATTCTCATCAACATCATGCTGATGATGAACCGCATGTGGTGCGTTTTCGTAACCCGCAGGACGGCTCGGTTATCTTTAATGACAACATCCGTGGCCCGATCGAATTTAGCAACCTTGAGTTGGATGATTTGATTATCCGCCGTACCGATGGCTCGCCGACTTACAACTTCTGTGTGGTTATTGATGATTGGGACATGGAAATTACTCATGTCATTCGCGGTGAGGATCATATCAACAACACGCCTCGTCAGATTAACATCCTCAAGGCTTTAGGTGCGCCAGTGCCTGAATATGCTCATGTCTCAATGATTCTGGGCGATGATGGTAAGAAGCTGTCTAAGCGCCATGGCGCGGTCGGTGTGATGCAGTATCGTGATGACGGCTACTTGCCGGAAGCGCTGCTGAACTATTTAGTGCGTTTAGGCTGGTCACACGGCGATCAGGAAATTTTCTCGATTGATGAGATGAAACAGCTGTTTGCGTTGGATGCTGTCAGTAAATCGGCCAGCGCATTCAATACTGAGAAATTGCAGTGGTTAAACCACCACTATATTAACCATCTGCCGCCAGAATATGTCGCAACGCATTTGTCCTGGCATATTGAGCAAGCGGGGATTGATACGCGTACTGGCCCGCAACTGAGTGAGCTGGTGACATTGCTTGGCGAGCGTTGTAAAACGCTGAAAGAAATGGCGGGCTCTTGCCGCTATTTCTATGAAGAATTTGCTGAGTTTGATGCCGATGCAGCGAAGAAACACCTGCGCCCGGTAGCCCGTCAGCCGCTGGAGTTGGTTCGCAGCAAGCTGGCTGCTATCGCTGGCTGGACGCCAGAGGCCATTCATCATGCCATTCAGAATACGGCTGATGAGCTGCAACAAGGGATGGGTAAGGTGGGCATGCCACTGCGTGTGGCTGTTACTGGCGCAGGCCAGTCGCCGGGTGTTGATGTGACGGTGCATGCGATTGGCCAGTCCCGTACGCTGGCGCGTATTGACCGGGCGCTGGCGTTTATCAGCGAGCGTGAAGCCCAGCAATAAGCGGCGCCTGCAAGCTGGAAAAAGTAAAAACCCTGGAAAACCAGGGTTTTTTTATGGCAGCGTGTTTCCTGTTTTCAGGCCGCTAATGCTTGATCCAAATCGGCCAGCAAATCTTCTATGGCTTCGATACCGACAGATAAACGGATCATTTCTGGTTTGACGCCCGCTTTGGTTTGTTCTTCCGGTGTCATCTGACGATGCGTGGTGGATGCCGGGTGGCAGGCGAGCGATTTTGCATCACCAATGTTAACCAGCCGCTTAAAGATGGCCAGCGCGTCATAGAAGCGAACGCCAGCCTCATAGCCCTCTTTGAGGCCAAATGACAATATCGCGGATGGTGTACCTTTCATGTATTTTTGCGCCAAGGCGTAGTGCGGATGCTCGGGGAGTCCGGCGTAGCTCACCCAGGCGACTTTAGCGTGATTTTGCAGATATTGTGCGACTTTCAGAGCATTTTCTACATGACGCTCCATACGCAGCGACAGCGTTTCCAGCCCTTGTAACAGTAAAAATGCGTTCATGGGAGACAATGCCGCCCCTGTATTACGCAGCGGGACAGTACGGGCACGAGCGATAAAGGCCGCAGGCCCGAATGTTTCGGTGTACACCACACCGTGATAGGCAGGTTCAGGCCGATTCAAACCGGGGAATTTTTCCGGGTATTGATGCCAAGGGAAGGTGCCGCCATCGACAATCACTCCGCCCAGAGAATTACCGTGCCCGCCGACATATTTCGTGATGGAATGCACGACGATGTCCGCGCCAAATGAAATGGGTTTACACAATACCGGCGAGGCAACGGTATTATCCACCACCAGCGGAACGCCGTGTTGGTGGGCAACATTTGCCAGCCCTTCAATATCAACAATATTTCCCGCCGGGTTGCCGATACTTTCGCAATAGACCAGACGCGTATTGCTATCAATGAGTTTAGCAATGGCTTCGGGAGAGTCATCGCTGGCAAAACGCACTTCAACACCGAAGCTCGGCAACATGTGGGCAAATAACGTATATGTACCGCCATAAAGCTGTGGGGTAGAAACAATGTTATCGCCTTGCCGGGTGAGCGTTTGAATCGCATAGGTAATAGCCGCACTGCCAGCAGAGACCACCAGTGCGGCAATCCCGCCTTCCAGGGCTGCAAGGCGCTGTTCCAGGATGTCGTTGGTGGGGTTCATGATGCGGGTATAGATATTCCCTGGCACCTCCAGATTAAACAGATCCGCGCCATGCTGGGCATTATCAAACTCAAAGGCGACATTCTGATAGATAGGCACGGCTACCGCTTTAGTGACCGGGTCAGATTTAAAACCGTGGTGCAGGGCAATCGTTGCATCTTTCATACTTGTGGCTCTCCGTCGGTAAATTGTCGGTAAATTAAAGGGAAAGGTATTGCGTCATATTCGCCAGCCAGCGACAGAACAGCGCCAGTTCTTTACCCGAATTGAGGTTATGGTCTGGCCGCAGGTAGTGCATTGTTGGGGTTTTTGTCAAAAGTGAGAAAAACTTTTTTGTCATAAGCTAATCGCTAAATTAACACCGCCGCCGTGTTTTTTAGCTGATTCACACAGTCTACATGTGTGCAGGTCGGTGTAGCGGATACCGTGTAGATACATCGTTTGGCGGCTTTTTCAGCGTTTGGCGGGATAAATAGATTTTAGCGTTGACAGGGTTTAGGGCGTTGCATATCATGCGACCCGTTCACACGATACAGTGCCGAATATGGGGCTATAGCTCAGCTGGGAGAGCGCTTGCATGGCATGCAAGAGGTCAGCGGTTCGATCCCGCTTAGCTCCACCAAATCATCATCCCACGTTGATTTGGTTTGGCAGTATCAATGGTGTGGGGCTATAGCTCAGCTGGGAGAGCGCTTGCATGGCATGCAAGAGGTCAGCGGTTCGATCCCGCTTAGCTCCACCAAACTTCCTGAAACACACCTTATCTCCACAATCCATCTCGTTGTTAATAGATCTTTCTATCTTTTGCTGTTGCTGAATCACGCACAGGCCTGATGTATCTCACGTTACAAGCGCCACGCTCTGCGGTGTGCAGGACAATGGCGCTTATCGCTAGGCGTTTTCCGGTAACTGCGGTGCCCAGTTAATCGGCTGCTTGCCCTGCTGCGCTAAGAGTTGATTTGCCATAGAAAAGTGGCTACAACCGAGAAACCCTCGGTGAGCAGAAAGCGGTGAGGGATGCGGTGCTTTTAGTACGTGGTGTCGCTGCGTATCAATAATGCTGCCTTTTTTCTGCGCATGTGAACCCCATAATAAAAAGACAATGCCTTCACGGTGTGCGTTGAGCGCATCAATGACCTTATCCGTAAAGGTTTCCCATCCTAAATTGGCATGTGAATGCGCTTTGCCCGCTTCTACGGTAAGCACGGTGTTAAGCAGCAATACGCCCTGTTGCGCCCAACTTTGTAAAAATCCATGCGTGGGAATGCTAAAGCCCGGAATATCCTGGGCGAGCTCTTTATAAATGTTCACCAGTGACGGCGGGGCGGGTACACCAGGTTTGACAGAGAATGACAGCCCGTGTGCCTGATTGGGGCCGTGATATGGGTCTTGGCCTAAAATCACCACGTTTACCGCGTGAAATTCGGTGAACCGAAATGCGTTAAACACATCCTTCTGTGGCGGGTAGATCACTTTTCCTGCCGTACGCTCCTGGTGAATGAATGACAGGGTGTTTACAAAATAGGGTTGTTCTTTCTCTTGTGCCAGCACGTCGTGCCAGGTCAGGGAAGTGGTCATAAGGTGTGTGCCTAATTCAGTCAATCGCATTATTCCGGCAGTTATTGCCCGGGTGCCTGATTTACAGTCCAGAGACTAAGCTTACCTTCAAAGCAGCGAGAGGGAAAATGCTTCCCTTTTTCCCTCGATAGAGGGCATCGGTCTTTATATGTTTTTTTTAAAATTTACAAAAAAAATTGCAGATACGAAAAATGCTAAATTGATATAAAACAATTAATTATAAAATCAGTGCTATGTGGCTGGTGAGAAAAATTGATTTCAATCAAAGATGGTGCCAGGAATGGCTGGTATACAGGTAGCCAGATTCGGTTGGTTTTGCGTCAGCGTTAATACCATGAGCTGTTTGTTACCAACCGTTGTTTTCTGTTCGGGTCAATATGACACCGCTTAGTGGAGGTAATCATGGTTACAGGTATTCAAATCACCAAAGCAAATAACAATGCCCTGGTTAATTCTTTCTGGCTGTTGGATGAAGAAAAATCTCAGGCTCGTTGCGTTTGCGCCAAGTCCGATTTCAATGAAGATCAGGTCGTTGCTATCAGCGAATTAGGGCAGTTCGAGTACCGTGAAGTGCCGCTTGAAGTGAAACCAGAAGTGCGTGTTGAAGGTGGTCAGCACCTGAATGTGAACGTGCTTCGTCGTGAAACGCTGGAAGACGCGGTGAAAAACCCGGAAAAATACCCGCAGCTGACGATTCGTGTATCCGGTTATGCGGTACGTTTTAACTCACTGACGCCAGAACAGCAGCGCGACGTCATTGCCCGTACCTTTACCGAAAGCCTGTAAAGGAATACGGCTCCGGCAGTCTACCGTATCTGACAATTACCTTTAGCAGCACGCATCATGCCAGCCATTAATCATGGCTGGCATGATTTTTTATTTGTATCGATATTTCACGCGTATGGTTTGCGTAAAAAAGGGGCACGTGTAATGCCCCTTTTGTCATGCTACCGCCATCATTTATAAACCAGCCTTATTGTTTAGGCTGTGTTTTCTCTTGCCCGGTTTCGGCCGCATTGGCTTTATTACTGGGCTGGCGTCGTTTGCCGATATTTTTACTGTCGCGATGGCGCACTTTCACCTTCGCCTTTTGTTTTTCTTGCTCTTTCTGTTTCTGCTCTTTGCGTTTTGCCAGCACTTTTTTCGAGGGTTTACCGGTGGTTTTAGCGCTTGGCGCTCGCGTGGTCGGGCGCAGTTCATCAATGACGCGCGCTTTGAGCGGTTCATTGAGGTAACGACCAATTTTTTCCAGCAACAAGTGATCGTGCGCTTCAACCAGCGAAATCGCGCAGCCTTTACGTCCGGCACGTCCGGTACGCCCGATGCGGTGCAGATAGGTATCCGCTGTGCGCGGCAGGTCGAAGTTAAACACATGGCTGATATCGGCAATATCCAGGCCACGTGCCGCAACATCGGTTGCTACCAGTACCTTAACCCGACCCTCGCTAAGGCGTTTGATGGCTTCATTGCGTTTGGCCTGTACCATTTCCCCTTCCAGGTAACAGGGTTCAATACCTGCTGAACGCAGCCAACCAACCAGCTCATGCACACGCTCACGTTTACGTACGAAGACTATCGAGCGGGTGACATCCGGTTGCTTGAGTAAGTGAACCAGCAAGGCCGTTTTATGTTCAGCGGTGTCGGCCCGGTAGTACCATTGCAGGATTTTCTTGCGCTCGCGTCGCGACGGGTCGGCTTCGACCTCAACCGGGTCGTTTAACAAACGCTCGGCAAAATCTTTAATCGCCTCGCCTTCCAGCGTGGCGGAAAACAGCAGGGTTTGCTTACGCCAGCGCGTTTCCCCGGCAATATGCTCGATGTCTTGGGCAAAACCCATGTCAAGCATACGGTCAGCTTCATCAAGAATCAGTGTTTCGACGGCCCGGCAATCAAAATTCTCTTCTTTAATGTATTGCAGCAGACGGCCGGTGGTCGCAACCACCACATCCTGATTTTCGCTGAACACTTCAGCGTGGTTCATATAGGCCACACCGCCGGTAATGGTGGCGATATCCAGATGGGTGTGTGCGGCTAATGCCCGCGCTTGATCCGCCACCTGCATGGCCAGCTCTCGGGTCGGCGTTAGGATAAGAATACGGGGCGGGCCGGATTTTTTACGCGGAAAATCGAGCAAATGCTGGAGCATCGGCAGCAAATAAGCGGCGGTTTTACCGGTGCCAGTCGGCGCAGAGCCTAATACATCGCGTCCTTCCATCGCAGGTGGAATCGCGGCAGCCTGAATGGCGGTCGGGCGGCTAAAGCCCATGTCGCTTAACGCGTCAAGCAGGCTGTCATCAAGATCAAACTCGGAAAAATAGGTCGCAGTCATGGTCTACCTCTGTTCGGGGCGCTGATTATAGACGCATTAGTAGGGTTGTTCATCTGTTTCGGCGGTATTAGCCGCTTTTCCCCGAGCGGGGTTTCTCCTATGCTACCGTCGGTTTGGTTATCTATGGCGTAACAATCATGTCCTCGCAGCATACACCGGCACGTCGCGCCGGGGGATTTACTTTCAAACAGTTTTTTGTCGCCCACGATCGCTGTGCCATGAAAGTGGGCACAGATGGCGTGTTATTAGGTGCCTGGACGCCTTTGTGCGATGAGTCTCGGGTTTTGGATATCGGCTGCGGATCGGGGTTGATCGCTTTGATGCTGGCGCAGCGCAGCGATGATCATGTGCTGATTGATGGCGTTGAGCTGGATGGTGCGGCCAGTCAGCAGGCGCGTGAAAATGTTGCTGCATCTGCGTGGGCGCACCGAATAAACATTCATCAGCAGGATATCCAGCACTATGCGGCGCAAACGATGTCACGTTATTCGTTGATTGTCAGTAACCCGCCCTATTTTTCACCCGGCGTGCCTTGTGGTGATGAACAACGTGCAGCCGCTCGTTACACCACGACACTACCTCATCAGACACTGTTGCAGTCGGCAGAGCGTTTACTGCTCTCTGAAGGGCGATTTTGTCTGGTGCTGCCGATACAGGTGGCGCAGCCTTTCGTGACGTTAGCACAGCAGCGTGGCTGGTATGCCGGGCAGTGGGTTGACGTTGCGGATAACCCCTCGCGTCCGTTCAATCGGGTGTTGCTTACGCTCGTTCGTGAACCGGTAACGTTAACACGCGCTACGCTGGTGATTCGGGATGAACCACGACAATACTCAGCGCCGTTTCGGGCGCTAACGCAGGCGTTTTATCTGTCGATGTAATGTTTTATCTGCCGATGTAATGGTTGTGCGCTGAGAAAGCCCGACACGATGGCCGGGCCAATCGCCGACGTGAACACTCAGGGATGAAGGATCGTCGGCTGCGGATTCTCAGCTTTTTCCGGGTAATCGAGCGTATAGTGCAACCCTCGGCTCTCTTTACGCGCCAGCGCGCAACGAACGATTAATTCAGCCACCTGCGCCAGGTTACGCAATTCCAGCAGATTATTGGAAATGCGAAAGTGTGCGTAATATTCATGAATCTCTTGCTGTAATAGTTGAATGCGCCGTAACGCACGCTCTAGCCGCTTTGTGGTGCGCACAATGCCGACGTAGTCCCACATAAATAGCCGCAATTCGTGCCAGTTATGTTGAATCACCACCTTTTCATCTGAGTCTTCCACCTGGCTTTCATCCCACTCCGGCAACGTGTTCACAGCGGTTTTTTCCGCTAAACAACGCAGAATATCCTCACTGGCTGACCAACCGTACACCAGGCATTCGAGCAGCGAGTTGGAGGCCATGCGGTTAGCACCGTGCAAGCCGGTATAGCTGACCTCGCCGATGGCATACAGGCCGTCAAGGTCGGTTCGGCCTTGCTCATCGACGACGACGCCGCCACAGGTGTAATGTGCCGCAGGCACAATAGGCACCGCTTCACGCGTTAAATCAATACCCAGTGACAGCAGTTTTTCATAGATAGTTGGAAAATGTTGCCTAATAAAATCAGCCGGTTTGTGGCTGATATCCAGATACATACAGTCTGCGCCCAGCCGCTTCATTTCATGGTCGATAGCCCGGGCGACCACATCGCGCGGCGCCAGCTCGGCCCGCGCATCAAACTCCGGCATAAAGCGGCTGCCATCCGGCCGTTTCAGAAATGCGCCTTCGCCGCGTAGCGCTTCCGTCAGTAGGAAATTACGCGCCTGCGGGTGGTAAAGGCAGGTTGGGTGAAATTGATTAAATTCCATGTTGGCAACACGGCAGCCAGCGCGCCAGGCCATTGCGATGCCATCACCCGAGGAGATATCAGGGTTCGTGGTGTATTGATACACTTTGGCGGCACCGCCGGTAGCCAGCACCACCGTTTTAGCGGCGCAGGCTTCTACCCGTTCGCGTTCACGGTTCCAAATATAAGCACCGACAACCCGTTTATGACCCGGCAGGCCGAGCTTGCTGGACGTGATAAGATCGACGGCATTACAGCGCTCCAGCAGCGTGATGTTGGGATGCTGGCGCGCTTTGCTGACCAACGTGGTTTCCACCGCTTTGCCAGTGGCATCAGCAGCATGCAGAATACGGCGATGGCTATGACCGCCTTCGCGCGTTAGATGGTAGCGTGCTTCGCCGTGTGGCGCGGTTTCTGTATCGAACAAGACGCCCTGATCGATAAGCCACTGCACGCACGGGCGAGCGTTTCGGGCTATAAACGAGACCGCATGACGATCGCATAAGCCATCTCCGGCAATCAGCGTGTCTTCGATATGCGCCTCAATACTGTCCGTTTCATCAAACACCGCAGCAATACCGCCTTGGGCATAGAAGGTTGCGCTTTCACTTAGCGGGCCTTTACTTAGCACTAAAACGCTGGCGTGAGAGGCCAGCCGCAGAGCCAGAGAGAGGCCAGCTGCGCCGCTACCGATAATCAGGACGTCACATTGATACGCTGTGGAAGAGTCGTTCATGGCTATAATGTTTAATTTATAAAACAGTAATAAAGAATCTAGCACAGTGATGGTTGATTTCTTACTTTTTTGTTTAGCAAATTAAACAAAAAAGTACGCAGTGACAGAACGAGGTGCCAGCGTTGGGGTTTTAACGTATGATTTTGGCGGGAGCGGGTTCACTGACTTGAGAGCCAAATCATTCTTTTACGATGTGATAACGACTAAATAAAACGTAAAACCTGCTTTTTCAAATGGAACTCTTGGGCATAACAGCACTCAAAGCCAGTGCTTGCTCAATTTCAGATATGGCTGGCAGTACTTGACTTAGGCGTGGAAACACGGTTTTGGGGAGACACTATCTCGGATGAGCGAGCAGTTAGCGGATCAGGTGCTGGTTGAGCGAGTACAAAAAGGCGACAGCAAAGCATTTAATTTACTGGTCGTCCGCTACCAGCATAAAGTGGCGAGCCTGGTGTCGCGTTATGTCCCTGCCGGGGACGTACCTGATGTCGCGCAAGAGTCATTTATTAAAGCTTATCGCGCCCTTGAATCCTTTCGAGGCGAGAGTGCTTTTTATACCTGGCTGTACCGCATTGCCGTCAATACGGCAAAGAATTATCTGGTGGCCCAGGGGCGACGCCCTCCGTCGAGCGATGTTGATGCCAATGATGCTGAAAATTATGACAATGCCAGCGCATTGAAAGAAATATCGAACCCTGAGAACTTAATGTTGTCTGAGGAGTTACGACGGATCGTTTTCCATACTATCGAGTCATTGCCTGAAGATTTACGCCTGGCAATCACGTTGCGTGAACTGGATGGGTTGAGCTATGAGGAAATTGCCGACATCATGGATTGCCCGGTCGGTACTGTCCGTTCGCGAATATTCCGCGCACGGGAAGCGATTGATAACAAAGTGCAACCGCTTATTCAGCGTTAGCTTGTTCTTAACGTTACTCATGACGGGTTTGACAAGGTAAGGTGAGTTATGCAGAAAGAGAAACTTTCCGCTTTGATGGATGGTGAGGTTGTTGAGCAGGGTGTGCTTGGCGCACTACTGAGCGACGAGAAATTGCAGCAGGACTGGCAGCGTTATCATCTGGTACGCGATACGTTGCGTGGTGATGTCAGCGAATCGCTGATGCATGTCGATATTGCCGCGCGCGTAGCGGCAGCCCTTGAGCACGAGCCGGTTCAATTCAACCCGAAAGCCGTACCGGAATCCCAACCTCATCCTCGTAGCTGGCAGGCGTTGCCGTTCTGGAATTCGATTCGCCCTCTGGCCGGTCATTTGGCCCAGATTGGTATTGCGGCCTGTGTTTCGCTGGCAGTGATTGTCGGGGTTCAGCACTACCAGCAAAATAACGCCGTCAGCGACAGTGGCGTGGCGGAAAATACGCCGGCATTAGGAACGTTGCCAGTGATGGGGAGCGGCGGTTCGGCATCGCCGGTTAGCCTGAGTGTACCTGCTGAAAACAGCGTAGCGCACGCGGGGCAGCGCCAGATGCAGGCGCAACACGAGCGCATCAATGCGTTGTTGCAGGATTATGAGTTGCAGCGTCGGGTGCATTCTGATCAGCTTCAATTGCAACAGCAAGGGGGCCAGCAACAGGCCGCCGTTCAGGTTCCCGGAACCCAGTCATTAGGAATTCAACCGCAGTAATGAAGCGCTTTTGGTTGGCCGCCAGTCTATTGCTGAGTGGCCTGTCTTATTCCTCCCTCGCCCCGGCAAGTGATTCCGGGGCGTTGTTGCAGCAAATGAGTACCGTTGGACGTTCTCTGGCGTACGAAATTTACTACATCAATGTCTCACGGCAAGGTGTTGAGTCGCTCCGCTATCGTCACGCGCAGCAAGATGGTGAAACATTTGCAGAGCTGGTTCACTTGGATGGCCCGAAACGTGAGGTTATCCAGCGCGGAAACGATATCAGTTATTTTGAGTCGGACGCCGAGCCTTTTACCCTATCCGGCGATCACATTGTTGATGCATTACCGGCACTGATTTTTGCCGACATTGCGCGGTTAGCGGCCTATTACGACTTCATTCCAACCGGCCGTATCCGTCTTGCCGATCGTCAGGGGGATGTGGTGCGTGTGGTATCCCGTGATGGTACGCGTTTTAGTTACATCGTTTGTCTTGATGCGGAGTCGCGTTTGCCGCTGCGGGTTGATTTACTCGATCAAAGTGGCGAGCTGCTTGAGCAGTATCGCGCTATTTCTATCACAGTTGATCCGAGTGTGGCGGCAGCGATGAAGCCGATGGACAAAGTAGGCTCACCGCCGTTACTGAGTGTGCCGGTGAATTCGACGGCGGATTTTAACTGGGTGGCTGAATGGCTGCCTGTAGGGATGGAAGAGGTATCGAGAAGTCAGCGCCCGCTCCCCGGTGTGACAGGACTTGCCGAATCGCGCTTTTACAGCGATGGGCTGTTTAGTTTTTCAGTCAATGTCAGCCCGCTTGGGGAGAACCATCCTGATCAAAACGCCTCGTTGGGGCGTAAGTCTATACATACTGAAGTCCGGGATAATCGTGAAATTACTGTTATTGGCGAGCTGCCTTTGGTGACAGCGAAACGCATTGCCGATAACGTCATCTTTAAGGTGCAACAATGATTAAAGAGTGGGCGACGGTCGAGTCATGGCAAGATGGCGTTGTCGTTTTACGCTGTGAACAGCAGTCTGGCTGCCAGGGATGTCAATCGCGCTCTTCGTGTGGAAACGGCGTGTTAAGTAAAGTGGGTGGCCCGGTTGTACATCAGCTGTCGCTGCGCTATCCACATCCATTACAGCCTGGCCAGCGTGTCGAAATCGGATTGGCTGAGGCCAGCTTGTTGCGCTCTGCCATGCTGGTGTATCTGGTGCCGTTACTTGGCTTGATGCTGGGTGCAATGCTGTTTCAATACTGGCTGACCAGCGAGCTTGCTGCCGTGACTGGCGCTCTTCTTGGGATTAGCGTGAGTTTTGGCCTGCTAAAGTATTTTTCACCATCAATGGCGAACAATCCACGCTATCAGCCGGTTATCTTGCAAGTCGCCCTGGTGACAGAACCGCGCAGCGCACAGCACACAGGTGTAGCTGCCTCATGAGGTATAGCGCTAACTCATTGATATATTGTTTTTATCATCGCAATTCATCGTTTTTCACTCCTGAATTCACCCTTTTATCTGCAACGTAGCGATAACCAGCCCATTGATTCGGTGCGTCATGACTAGGTTTTACACCGTCTGGCATGTAGAATGCTGCGATTCAGGATATGACAGTGGCTATGACTGTCATCACATTGCGCATGCCGTTCGGCAAAAATTCAGAAATACCAAGGTAGAAAAACTTTTATAATGAAGCATATACGAAATTTCTCCATTATTGCTCACATCGACCACGGTAAGTCGACGCTCTCTGACCGCATTATTCAAATTTGCGGTGGTTTGTCTGAACGGGAAATGGAGGCGCAAGTGCTGGACTCCATGGATCTGGAGCGCGAGCGCGGTATTACGATTAAGGCACAAAGCGTTACGCTGGATTTTAAGGCCTCTGATGGTCAGGTCTATCAGTTGAACTTCATCGATACCCCAGGGCACGTTGACTTCTCTTATGAGGTTTCACGTTCACTGGCGGCCTGTGAAGGGGCGTTGCTGGTGGTGGATGCCGGACAGGGCGTAGAGGCTCAAACGCTGGCTAACTGCTACACCGCGCTTGAAATGGATCTGGAAGTGGTGCCGGTTCTGAACAAAATTGACCTGCCAGCCGCCGATCCCGATCGTGTAAGCCAGGAAATTGAAGATATCGTCGGGATTGATGCGACTGACGCTGTGCGTTGTTCCGCTAAAACCGGCGTTGGGGTGCCTGATGTTCTCGAGCGTCTGGTGCGGGAAATTCCAGCGCCGCAAGGCGACCCGGAAGCACCGTTACAGGCGCTTATCATCGACTCCTGGTTTGATAATTATCTGGGCGTGGTTTCGCTTATCCGTATTAAGAACGGTACGCTGCGTAAAGGCGATAAAGTTAAAGTGATGAGCACCGGTCAGGTGTATAACGCCGAACGTTTGGGTATTTTTACGCCGAAACAGCTTGATCGCGATGTATTACAATGCGGCGAAGTGGGCTGGTTGGTATGCGCCATCAAAGACATTCTGGGTGCCCCGGTGGGGGATACGTTAACGCTGGCGCGTAAACCCGCTGAGACGCCGCTGCCCGGATTCAAAAAAGTAAAACCTCAGGTTTATGCCGGGCTGTTCCCGATAAGCTCTGATGATTACGAAGCATTTCGTGATGCACTAGGCAAACTGAGCCTGAATGACGCCTCGCTGTTTTATGAGCCAGAGAGTTCAACCGCATTGGGCTTCGGTTTCCGCTGTGGTTTCTTGGGGCTTTTGCACATGGAGATCATTCAGGAGCGCCTGGAGCGTGAATATGATCTTGACCTTATTACGACGGCCCCGACGGTGGTGTATGAGGTGAAGACGACCAGCAATGAGATTGTCTACGTCGATAGTCCATCCAAATTGCCGCCGGTCAACAACATTGAAGAGTTGCGTGAGCCGATAGCTGAATGTCATATGCTGTTGCCGCAAGAGTACCTCGGCAACGTGATTACCCTGTGTGTGGAAAAACGCGGTGTGCAGACCAATATGGTCTATCACGGTAATCAGGTTGCGTTGACGTATGACATTCCGATGGCAGAAGTGGTGCTCGACTTCTTTGACCGCCTCAAATCGACATCGCGTGGTTATGCATCATTGGATTACGGCTTTAAGCGTTTCCAGGCGTCCGATATGGTGCGTGTTGACGTACTGATCAATGGCGAACGCGTGGATGCGTTGGCGCTTATCACGCACCGCGATAACTCGATGTATCGTGGCCGTGATCTGGTAGAGAAAATGAAAGACCTGATCCCGCGTCAGCAGTTTGACATTGCGATTCAGGCGGCAATTGGCAACCACATTATCGCCCGTTCCACCGTGAAACAGCTGCGTAAGAACGTGCTGGCGAAGTGCTATGGCGGTGACGTTAGCCGTAAGAAAAAACTGCTGCAAAAACAGAAGGACGGGAAGAAGCGCATGAAGCAGGTAGGGAACGTTGAACTGCCGCAGGAAGCGTTTTTAGCCATTCTGCATGTCGGCAAAGAAAGCAAATAAATCCTGAGGAGTTTGCATGGCCAATATGTTCGCCCTGATTTTGGCACTGGCAACGCTGGTGACAGGTTTGGTCTGGTGTCTTGAGCGCTTTAAGTGGGCACCAGCCCGGCGTGCCAAAGCCGCTGCGGTCAGCCAGCAGGCGGGGAGTATCGATGACAATGGTCTGAAACAACCCAGTTGGGTTGAGACTGTCGCGTCGGTGTTTCCGGTGCTGGCGCTGGTGTTTGTGGTGCGTTCTTTCATTCTTGAACCGTTCCAGATTCCGTCGGGTTCGATGATGCCAACCTTATTAATAGGCGACTTCATTTTGGTGGAGAAATTTGCCTATGGCATCAAAGATCCCATCACGCAAACCACGTTAATTGAAACGGGGCACCCGCAGCGCGGCGATATCGTGGTGTTTAAATATCCAGAAAATCCGCGCCTTGATTACATTAAGCGAGCGGTGGGTTTACCGGGCGATCGCGTCAGCTACGATCCAATCGCCAAACAGGTCACTATCCAGCCAGGATGCGGTGATAAACCCGCGTGTAACAGCGCGCTGGCTGTCACTTATAGCAATGTTGAACCCAGTGACTTCGTGCAGACATTCAGTGGCGCTGGCCGTGAGATGAGCAGCGGTTTCTATCAGATTCCTGTGGGTCAGAAAAGTGAAGGCATTCGCATGGCGATACGCCAGGAATCATTGGGCGAGGTTAATCACCCTATTCTGTCGGTGCCTGGCGCACAGGATCAATTAGGGCTTTATTATCAGCAAGCGCGTCAACCGCTGGGAAGCTGGGTTGTTCCTGCCGGGCATTATTTCATGATGGGAGATAATCGTGATAATAGCGCTGATAGCCGATATTGGGGATTTGTGCCTGAGCGTAATCTGGTAGGGAAAGCGACCGCTATCTGGATGAGCTTTGAAAAACAGGAAGGCGAGTGGCCAACGGGTGTGCGATTGAGCCGAATTGGCAGCATTCATTAATTGAATGTAAATAAACTCGCAGCAAATTTGCGACTTCCGTTGTAGAATATTTCTGAATAATAAATGCAGGCTCCCGGGCGGGAGCCACTGCAAACGAAACAGTTTTGACTTTTCAGTGGCAAGGCAGGGCTGTTCCGTATGCTGTTGTTTGAAAAGGCATTATAGAGCTATTGGTAGCACATGAACCCCATCCTGATAAATCGTTTACAAAAAAAGCTGGGCTATACTTTCCAACAATATGATCTTTTATTGCAGGCACTGACACACCGTAGCGCCAGCAGTAAACATAATGAACGGCTGGAGTTCCTCGGTGATTCCATCCTGAGTTTTGTCATAGCTAATGCGTTGTACCACCGTTTTCCCCGCGTTGACGAAGGCGATATGAGCCGAATGCGTGCAACGTTGGTTCGGGGGAATACACTGGCTGAAATTGCCCGGGAATTTGAATTGGGTGAATGTTTGCGCCTTGGCCCCGGTGAATTAAAAAGCGGTGGTTTTCGGCGTGAATCCATTTTGGCGGATACCGTTGAAGCGCTCATCGGCGGCGTATTTCTGGACAGTAACATCCAGACTGTCGAGCGTATGATTTTAAAATGGTATCAAACCCGTTTGGATGAGATTAGCCCGGGCGATAAACAAAAAGATCCGAAAACCCGTTTGCAGGAATTTCTGCAAGGACGCCATTTACCGTTACCCACCTATTTAGTGGTGCAGGTGCGTGGTGAGGCGCACGATCAGGAATTTACCATTCATTGCCAGGTCAGCGGGGTTAGCGAGCCGGTAGTGGGTACCGGGTCAAGTCGTCGTAAAGCTGAACAGGCTGCGGCGGAACAGGCCCTGAAAAAGCTGGAGCTTGAATGAGCGAAGAACAGACCTACTGCGGCTTTGTCGCGATTGTTGGCCGACCGAACGTTGGCAAATCTACCCTGCTGAACCAATTGCTGGGGCAAAAGGTGTCCATCACCTCCCGCAAACCGCAGACAACCCGTCACCGTATTATGGGTATTCACACCGAAGGGCCCTATCAGGCCATCTATGTCGATACCCCGGGGCTGCACATCGAAGAGAAGCGCGCGATTAACCGCCTGATGAACCGTGCGGCCAGCAGTTCAATCGGTGATGTGGAACTGATCGTCTTCGTGGTGGAAGGCACCCACTGGACTGATGATGATGAAATGGTAGTGAACAAGCTGCGCGATCAGAAAACGCCGGTGCTGTTGGCTATCAATAAAGTGGATAACGTCACAGATAAAACGAAGCTGTTGCCACATATCCAAATGTTGAGTGAAAAGATGAATTTCCTCGATGTGGTGCCTATCTCTGCGGAAAAGGGCACGAATGTCGATACCATTGCGTCGATTGTGCGTAAGCATCTGCCACAGGCCATTCACCATTTCCCGGAAGACTATATCACCGACCGTTCGCAGCGTTTCATGGCATCGGAAATCATTCGCGAAAAGCTGATGCGTTTTCTGGGCGAAGAGCTGCCGTATTCGGTGACGGTGGAAATTGAGCGGTTTGTCGCTAACGAACGTGGCGGTTACGACATCAATGGCCTGATTCTGGTTGAGCGTGAAGGTCAGAAAAAGATGGTGATTGGTAACAAAGGCAGCAAAATTAAAACCATCGGTATCGAAGCGCGTCAGGATATGGAACAGATGTTTGAGGCTAAAGTGCATCTGGAATTGTGGGTGAAAGTGAAATCTGGCTGGGCGGACGATGAGCGTGCGCTGCGTAGCCTGGGTTACATTGACGACCTGTAAGGCACACGCCGATGGAAGGCTGGCAGCGCGCATTTGTCTTACATGGGCGACCTTACAGTGAAACCAGCCTGTTGCTGGATCTGTTTTCTGAGAATGAAGGCCGTGTACGGGTGCTGGCAAAAGGTGCCCGGGCGCGGCGTTCCAGCCTGAAAGGCGCGCTTCAGCCTTTTACGCCACTGCTGGTACGCTGGGGTGGGCGAGGTGAAGTGAAAACGCTGCGTAACGCTGAACCGGTTTCTCTGGCGTTGCCGTTAAGCGGTTCACTGCTCTATAGCGGTTTGTATGTGAACGAGCTGCTGACGCGCGTACTCGAACTGGAAACCAATTACTCCGCGCTGTTTTTCGATTATCTCCACTGTTTACAACAACTGGCTGCCACCAGCGGATCGCCAGAACCGGCACTGCGTCGTTTTGAGTTGGCGTTGCTGGAACATCTGGGTTATGGCGTTGATTTTCTCCACTGTGCCGGTAGCGGCGAACTCGTGGCTGATACCATGACTTATCGTTACCGTTCGGAGAAAGGCTTTATTGCCAGTCTGGTGGTCGATAATGTGAGCTTTACCGGGCGTGAATTGCAGGCGCTGGCGTCAAGAGAGTTTCCCGATATCGATACGTTGCGTGCCGCCAAACGTTTTACGCGTATGGCGCTGAAACCTTACCTTGGCGGCAAGCCACTGAAAAGTCGCGAGCTGTTTCGTCAATTTATGCCGAAACCCTATAAAGCGGTGCCGGATGAAAAGATCTAGAACTGGCTGGGTACCGCCAGTGCTGGCCGGGGTGTACACTGCGGCGAAGACTTAATTATTGAAGGATGGATCATGGCTGAGTTGTTGTTGGGCGTAAATATCGATCATATTGCCACCCTGCGTAATGCTCGTGGTACCGCGTATCCTGACCCGATTCAGGCGGCATTTGTCGCTGAACAGGCGGGAGCGGATGGCATTACCGTCCACTTGCGTGAAGATCGTCGCCATATCACCGATCGCGATGTGCGCTTGCTACGTCAAACCATTCAGACTCGTATGAATCTGGAGATGGCGGTAACGGATGAAATGCTGGCGATAGCCTGTGAGCTGAAACCGCATTTTTGCTGTCTGGTGCCGGAAAAACGTCAGGAAGTGACGACGGAAGGCGGGCTGGATGTGGCAGGGCAGCTTGCGCGCATCACATCGGCGGTAACGCAATTACGCGAGGCGGGGATTCAGGTTTCGTTATTTATCGATGCCGATCGCACGCAGATAGATGCCGCCGTTGCCAGTGGCGCACCTTATATTGAAATTCATACCGGCGCTTATGCCGATGCGCAAAGCGATGTGGCCCGGCAACAAGAATTCGAGCGCATCCGTGATGCTGCCACCTATGCGGCGTCTCGCGGCATCAAGGTTAATGCAGGCCATGGCCTGACTTATCACAATGTTCAACCGATTGCTGCATTACCGGAAATGCACGAGTTAAATATCGGCCATGCGATTATCGGGCGTGCGGTGATGAGCGGGTTGGCTCCGGCGGTAGCGGAAATGAAAACGCTGATGCGGGAAGCGCGTCGCTAATGGCGATTTTGGGTCTCGGTACGGATATTGTCGAAATCGCCCGTATTGAGGCGATCGTCGGTCGTTCCGGCGATCGCCTTGCGCGCCGGGTACTGAGCGAGCAAGAGTGGGCGCAATACCAGGCCCATTCCCAACCCATCCGGTTTTTGGCCAAGCGCTTCGCAGTCAAAGAAGCGGCAGCAAAAGCGTTTGGCACCGGTATTCGCGGTGGTTCTGGCTTTTGCGCAGTTTGACGTTGTGAATGACCCGTTGGGTAAACCCTGTTTGCGATTTCTTGCGCGAGCCGCTGAAGTGGCTGAATTAATGGGCGTTAGGCAGGTACATGTGTCGCTGGCGGATGAGAGACTCTATGCCTGCGCGACGGTAATTATTGAAGGGGAAATGAAAGCGCATCCTGTCTGACCGCTATTACAGTTGGTCAGCATGGTGTAACAAAACGAACTTCTCCCACAGCTGTTCGTGGTTTTCCTGGTGGTTAGCATCTTTGAGGATGGTGTTGTCAATCGGGCAGACTTTCTGACAAGTCGGCATCTCATAGTGCCCGACACATTCAGTGCAGCGTAACGGATCAATCTCGTATATCTCATTTCCCATCGATATGGCTTGATTGGGACATTCCGGCTCACACATATCGCAGTTAATACATTTAGCGGTGATTAGCAGCGCCATCTTTTCTTTCCTTTTATAGACTAGCTGCAGATTATACCTGTCTCTGTGCTGCTTACACAGAGTTGATAAGAAATGAGCAACGTTAACCGAGAAAAGCCTAAAAAAAGAGTCTATTCTTTTGATTGATAGACTATACGACGACGGTATTAATCACTATTATGCGATTGCAGTGCATAATTTTTCATAGCGTTTTGATATAAAAAAACAAAAAACTCTCATGCAATGTGTCCGTCATATTCGCTTTGTACTGTGATTCACATTACAGTTAACCTGAGTACCGTTTGTCTGAGGTGAGGCGATAAACTCATATGTGCATGTGGTATACTTTTATATGTAAGCATCTCCTTTAATGGCGGGACATACAGTGCAGCAAAACAGTCATATTAATCAGCCCGGCTCTGAAACTCCCTTGACCCGGGAGGTACAGTTAACGGATGCTGATTATTGGCACTGTTGTCACCGACGTTATAGGTTTCAACCCATTTACCGCACATCAGGTCGGCTAATGGGAATTGAGTTATTGACCGCTGTTTTTCACCCATCCGCGCCGCAAAAGTTTCTTTCCCCTGAAATATACTTTACCCACCTTAATGTTGATGAGCGCTTAGATATCGTAATTGAGCAGTTAAAGCTATTGCGTCAGTGGGATGAGCGTTTTGTTCGTGATGGATTGCGAGCGTCGGTGAATATTGATGGCGTTGCCCTGTTGGCATTGCAAGAGAACCGTGAAGCCAAGAGATTACTTGCCGGTATGCCGTGGTTGCGTTTTGAGCTGGTAGAGAGTTTGGCTAGCCTGCCCAATGATACGTTGGCCACATTGCCCGAAGCGGGCCAGCTGTGGTTGGATGATTTTGGCTGCGGCGTGGCGAACTTTTCCTCTTTGCCGCTGGCAAGATATGACTGCATTAAAATTGCGCGTGAACTGTTCATCATGCTGCTGGAAAGTGATCAGGGAAAACAGCTTTTCCCCTCTTTGGTCGCGTTATTGTCAACATACTGCAATGAGGTGGTGATTGAGGGTGTGGAAACGCAAGAAGAGTGGGATGTCGTCCGGCAATCTCCTGCATCTGCGGCCCAGGGGTATTTTCTCTCCCGTCCCCAACCCTTTGAAAATCTGGATGCTCTTCTTTCCCAACTCTAATCCCTTTACCTGTCCCTGTAATGAGAACTCCTGCTGCTAAAAGCGTTGAGCCCGGCGGTGATTCGTTTGCATTTTGATAGCGGAAAGAAATTAAAAATTCATCTTTCAGCCACATACGGTACTAAACAAATGATTAGCATGCTAATATTGTGCTTTTCATTTTTTATACCTTGTTTTTTATATAAATATAGTGTTTTATGTGGCAAAGGTAGCGTTTTTTTAACGGCATTGCTAACTTACGCGTGTAAAAAAGCACCGGTCATAAGCAAAGCAGATGACGGTGTTTTTAGATTTAATTTGCTGATTTATAAAGGTAAAAAAAACCTTGTTCGCTATCAACGATCAAAAAACGGCTGGTGATAGCTATTTTTGATTAAAATAGTGGGACTTATCGGTATAATTGATTTGCTTACAAAAAATTGATAGTCAAAATACAGCGCTACGAAATCTGTAAAGAGCTGTATCAAAATATTAGCCAGGCTTATGTCTATAACTATCATTAATATAATTGATTAAGCTAATTCTCTTGAATCTATTATTCAGGTCTGCACACGGCGATATAATGGAGGCTTTATGCTGTCGTTCTTATGGTTATGAACCTGTCCCGCAGCAGAGCTGGATAGTTCTTTCATTCATCCTTTCTACTCTCCGGAAATGCACCAACCCTGAAAACCCATATGAGGGGAGTTATTACCGGGATTTTTCGTCTTCAGTGATGCGATTTGTACGATCAGGCCCAATTAGAGCCTGAGGAGAGTGTTATTGTGTATGAAATTATAATAACCCTATTAATAGTACTCTTGGGTATTTCTTCTGCAAGGAGTCGCAAATTTCAGGAAAAAGCCAACGCCGAGCAAAAAAAGCAGGATTTCCTGAATATGGTGTTTTTCGCCGCTGAATACAGCCCTTCATCCATTATGATTGCTAATGAAAGCAGTGAGATTGTCTATGTAAACCGGCAGTTCACGGTGATGTCAGGCTATGAGCCCGAAGAAGTGATTGGGCGTAAGACAAATATATTAAGTTCCGGGATGACCAATGCCAGCGTCTATGAAGAGTTATGGAGCACGCTGAACAAGGGGGAAATCTGGAACGGCGAGTTTATTAACCGTAAGAAAAACGGGCAGTTGTATTGGGAAAAGGCCAGTATCGTTAAAATTTATAACAAGGCCAGCGATGCGGTTCAGTATGTCAGCATAAAAATGGATATTACTGAGCGCAAAACCCAGGAACACCACGATAACTCCTACAACCGTGCATTGGAGCTGCTGTCGAGCGGCGCGCCGTTGAAGGACATCCTTGATGCCATCATCTTTAGCGTTGAAGAGAAGAACCCTGGGCGGATTGTGTGTTCTGTTTTGTTAGTCGATAAAGAAAAACGTTGTCTGACGCTTGGTTCGGCACCGAGTTTGCCTGGTTTTTATAAAAATGCCATTCACAACGTGAAGATTGCCGATGGTGCCGCCTCGTTTGGTTCAGCCGCGTATAGCGGTAAACGAGTGATTGCCGAGGATATCTCTACCCATCCGCACTGGACGCTGTATAAAGGTTTGGCTCTGTATGCGGGACTACGCTCCTGCTGGTCTGAGCCTATTTTTGGCCAAAATAAAGAAATCCTTGGTGTATTGAGCGTTTACCACCGCAAGGTGTATTCGCCGACTGAGGATGAAATTGCCTCCATCGAGAAGTCGGCGCAGTTGGTGTCCGTTGCGATAGAACGCTACCGCGCAATTGATATGCTGCGTCGCAGCGAGGAACATTATCGCCAGTTGGCGCATTATGACTCATTAACTTCGCTGGCCAACGGCCTGACATTTGCCGAGCAGATGGAGCAGGCTATTCAACTTTCCCGCCAGACCGGTAGAAAGATTGCGCTGATGTTCCTTGATTTGGACAAATTTAAACAGATCAATGACACTTTTGGCCATGCGACGGGCGATTTATTACTCAAAGAGGCAGCCGCCCGTATGCGTGGTGCCGTGCGTGAAACGGATACGGTATACCGTCGCAGTGGTGATGAATTTATTATTTTGCTACAGGGGATCAAAGAGGTGGAGAACACCTTGTATGTGGCAGATAAAATTCATCACGCGTTAAATGAGCCGTTTTATATTGAAGGGAAAAAGCTCGATATCTCATGCAGCATCGGTATTGCGCTCTACCCTGAACACGGTACCGATTCTCTGACGCTTGCCATCAATGCTGACGCGGCAATGTATCAGGCGAAGTCGCTGGGACGCAGCCAGACGCAGATTTATCATGATTTGAATACACATCAGTAGTTTGATACGGCCTTGAGTCCGTGGCTACTTTTCATGTAGTGCCCCTTTTTTGGCCAGTTGGATAGGCAAAAACAAGTAACTGAGCAGCGTTTTTCTTCCGCTGACGATATCAATGCTGGCGGCCATGCCCGGTAGAATCAGTAGCGGTTTGTCGATATTTCCCAGATAGTTTTTCTCTGCATGCAGCCTGATGAGGTAGAAATTATCTCCTGATGGACTGGTCATCATTTCTGGCTGCACGACATCAATGACGGCTTTTACACTGCCGTAAAGCGTGTAGTCATAAGCGGTAAAGGTGACGGTTGCGTCCTGGCCTGGGCGTAAAAAGTCGATATCTTGCGGGCGTACTTGTGCTTCGATAAGTAACTTATCATCAAGCGGTGTGATTTCAGCCAGCGTTTGACCGCGTTGAATCTGCTCTGTCGTGCTATTGACCAGAAGACGGCTGATAATCCCTTTAATGGGCGACATGATCAAAAAGAGCTGATCCGTTTTATCTTGGTGGGTGCCAGAAAGTGCGCGCTGATTGTTCTCCAGGCGCATTAGCGGGTCGCCGGTATTGATAATTTGTCCTTCGTGTACGTAGATGTCACTCAGCCCGCCGCCTTGTGTCGCCTGCACATTGTAATATTTTGATTGGTATGCTGTTTTTCCTTTTACGCGCACCACTTCATCCAGTTCGATAAACGCAGCCCAGATGATTAAAAATAAGCTGAAAGCCACGATGACCCAGGTAGAAAGACGAAGCCGCGCGGGGATATCTTCGCGCCGATTTTGTTCTGCCAGTACATCATTCACGCTCTGGTATTGACGTTCGGAAAAACGGGTGCGAATCCAGTCGAGTCGATTAGTGCGACGCATTGATTTGCCCTTTTTTTAATGCATCCAAAACAATCGCTTTCGGGCCATCGGCAATAATGCGCCCTTTATCCAGAATAATGAGCCTATCAACGAGTGTTAGCATGGAAACCCGGTGCGTCACCAACAGCAGCGTCTTGTCTTCGAGAACCGGGTGCAGCGCCTGTTTAAAACGATCTTCGCTGTTATTGTCCATCGCACTGGTCGGCTCATCCATCATCAAAATGGGGGGGGCGAGCAGTAACGCCCGGGCGATAGCCACCGCCTGCCGCTGCCCGCCGGATAAATTCGCGCCTCGCTCACCGACCTGTAGGTTATAGCCGTCGGGGTGTAACCGGGCAAAATCATTGACTCCCGCAATTTCGGCAACCCGCAGCATCGTTTCGTCATCAATGTAACGTGCGCCGCAGATCAGGTTATCGCGCAATGTACCGTGGAAAAGCTGGATATCTTGCGGCACGTAGCCGACATGGTGGCGTAAATCAGCCATATCAAGTTGTCTGGCGTCGAGACCATCAATCAATACGTTGCCGTGGGTAGGCGTGTACAGGTTAACGACCAGTTTTTCCAACGAACTCTTGCCTGAACCGGTACGACCAATAATCCCCACTTTCTCACCGGGCGAGATAGAGAGGTTGATATCAATCAGTGCCCGATTTTTTTGCTCAGGATAGCTGAAGGTCACGTCACGCAGTTCGATGCTGCCTTGAATCCGCTCGCGTTTTAGTGGGTAAGCGCTCGCATTGTGTTCCTGCGGCAGTTGTATCAATTGATGGGCATCTTCAAGCGCGAGTGTGATATGCCGATAGCGGTTTAATAACTCCGATAACGGTTCGAGCGTCAGTAGCGCCCTATTCGTCAATAAGTAGCTGGCAATCAACGCCCCCAGTGTCACTTTGCTGTCTAGAAAAAGGTAGACACCGAGGATAATGACAATCACGCCGCTAAGACTCTGTAGGTATTGTGTGAGATGGAGCGCCAGCGCATGCCAGGCTCTATGGCGGTAACTGAGCTGATTGAGCTCGGCGCAGGTCTGTTCCCATTGGTATTGCTTTTCACCCTGCGCATTATGGATTTTGAGCATATCGAGATTATTCAGGCTTTCTGTCAGGATGGCCTGACGCTCGTTGGCTAACTGCTGTATCACCGCTTGTGCATGAGTGAGGCGTGATTGAATGAGCCAATTTATCGCCAAAATAAACGGAATAGCCAATAAGGGAACCCACACAAGAGTGCCGCCGACGATCCATAAAAAGATAAGCGTTAGCAGCATAAAAGGGAGATCGAGTACCGTTGCCAATAGCGCAGGAGATAGCGTGTCACGCAGTGTCTGAAACGTTCGGATCTGGTGTGCCAGCGCGCCGACTCTTGGTGGGCGAGCCTGTAACATCATGCCAAGTACCCGCTCAAACAGCGCTGTGGAAAAGAGCAGGTCAGTTTTTTGGCTGGCGCTATCAATACACAGACTACGCAAGGTACGTAACACCACATCAAACAGCAATGCGATAGCGATGCCGCCAGCCAGTACCCACAGCGATGTGAGCGTTTGATTCGGCATTACCCGGTCGTAGATGTGCATCACGAACAATGGGATAAACACCGCGATAAAATTAATCAACAGACTGGCCGCGAGCGCATCCCAATAGAGTCCACGGGAGAAGCCAAGCATATGACGCAGCCAGTGGCGGCTATCAACCTGGTGCGACGGGCGCGCGGTTTCGATACGGCGTGTCGGCTGGGCAAACAGCACTAATCCGAGGTAGTTTTGCTGTAGCGTGTTGCGATCAACCTCAATTTCGCCACCTTCGGTTTCCCCGGTCATCAAACGTGCTGAACCATCAGCCGTCCAGCCTAGCAAAATCGCCGCGCGCCCTTCGCGTAATAGCAGCATGGCGGGCAGTGACAGGGTGGAGATATCATCCAGAGGGCGTTTAAGAATGCGAGCCTGTAGCCCCGCTCGCTTTGCTGCGCGCGGCAATAAATTAACCGAAAGGCGCTGCTCTTCCAGCGGTAGCCCGGCAGTCAGCGTCGTTCGACTCACGGATTTACCCTGTAGCTGGCAGAGCACTAGCAGACTATCAAGCAGAGGATCGTCATGACGGAGCCGTGGATCGTGATGTAACGACGAAAGGCGATGCGCCTCGCCGCCAGGAGGATGCTCATGATGTGTATTCATGTCGCTGCGCGTTCCTTAGTTCTGATGATCGTCAGTTCTTATGATCGTCTGTTTTAAGATGGGTATGGGTAAAAAATAGCCTGAAGTGAGCAAACTGGCTGAATTTCGTTGTGTTTTCCAGGTTAAAACCGGCGGACATTATTCATGGCGAACCTGACCGGACGCAACCTTTGATTTGCCTATTGTCGAAAGCGTACCGGATAAATCAGAAATCGCAGCCCGGATAGCCACCAGTGCAAAGCGAAAAGCGGGCAAATTTGCTATTCAGTATGGCGGTTTTAGCAGAGGGCCGCTGCCTGTGTGAACGCGAGCCGTGAAGTCAATTCAGTGGCCATTTATGGGGTGTCTTGCTCACTGCGGGTGAAAATGACATGCTGATAATCGGCCTGTACGGAGGGGACGTCCTGCCCGTTAAGAGGAGGAAAGCGTGGTACACTGTGGCCTGCTGCCTTGGCGGTGTTCGCGGGCCAGGCGGTAAGGTGCAGGCTATCATCGCTATGACACACTCCGATGAACCGTGCGGTTAGGGGAATGTTTTTTCAGCCCCTCACAGATGCGGTACCATAACGATATCCTAATCAGGAACGGAGCTTGCCCTGTCGGGGAGGCTCTCTTTTTGTGAATAAAAAGGGCTTGGTATGTTTTACATTTTGCGTGATAGCAATGGCCATTTAATCAGGGTAGAAACATCGCCGTTTCCAGAAATGAGTGATCAGTTACCCGATGACTCGTTAGAGGCTATTGCATGGCTTAATAATCAGCAGGCTATTTTGGCGAATATTGAGCGGCTGCGCAGTAGCGATCTGGAAATGGTTCGGGTATTGGAAGACTTGATTCAGGTTTTGATAACCAAAGGGCAAATCAACATTACGGATCTTCCCGCAGCAGCACAGTTAAAACTTATTGATCGCGCACGCACGCGTGAAGCATTAGGTGGGCTGGACTCGCTGATCCGGGAAGATGAGGACAAGATGTTCTGATGTTTGCCGCGTAGAAACAACGGCTTGCCGGAGACCCTTGCAAGCCGTTTTTTTATTTCTGGCCCTGGTATTGCCGTTATCATCGGGCAAATACCCCATTGGGATGGCGTATAACGATTATTCTCATACTACCGCCTCTCATATGACAGCGTCTCAGATAACAGCCTGTCTTTGGCTGACGAACATTGAGGCAATTTTTTGATTTATAAAATTAAGGTGCAGTGTAAATGGGTGAAAGTCACACTGAGAAACACGACAGCGTCTCAGCTTTGGCGGCGCTGATTTCCGAGCGACGAAATCCGGCGTCATTACATCTTGATACGCTATCCACGCTGGAGATGGTCACGCTGTTTAATCAGGAAGATCAGCGTGTTCCGCTCGCTATCCGCGAGGTTCTGCCAGCCATTGCGCTCGCTGTCGATGCGGCTGCGGCCAGCCTGAAAGCGGGGGGCAGACTGATTTATCAAGGCGCAGGCACCAGCGGGCGTCTCGGGGTGCTGGATGCCTCTGAATGCCCGCCGACTTTTGGCGTATCGCCGGATAGGGTTGTGGGGCTCATTGCAGGCGGGCCTGGCGCGTTATCAAAAGCGGTCGAGGGCGCTGAGGATTCGGCCTCTCTTGGGGAAGCTGATTTGGTGGCGCTGAATCTTAATTCGCACGATATGGTGATAGGTCTGGCAGCCTCTGGCCGCACGCCTTATGTGATTGGCGGTTTGCGTTATGCTCGTCGTCTGGGGTGCCGTACGGCGGCAATTTCCTGTAACCCGCAAGCACCGATTGCGCAGGAGGCCGACATTGCTATTTCGCCAGAAGTGGGTGCAGAAGTGCTCACCGGCTCAACCCGCCTGAAATCTGGAACCGCGCAGAAGCTGGTCTTAAACATGATTTCTACCGGTGCAATGGTGCGTCTGGGTAAGGTTTATCAAAACCTGATGGTGGACATGAAAGCCACCAACGTAAAGCTGATGGATCGCGCCTGTCGCATTGTCATGGATGCCACAGGAATAGACCGTCACCGCGCAGAACAGTATCTGGCGCAAACCGATTATGACGTCAAACCGGCGATTGTGATGGTGATAATGGGTTGTGATGCGCTTCAGGCCAGACAGCGGTTACAAGCCAGTAATGGCTATCTGCGCGAAGCGCTACGTGATGAGAACGCTGGGGATGAGAACGCGTGAGGTTTGTGATGCGCAGTGCAGGAGGAGTCAAAAGACATCATGAGTGAGCCAATGAACGATGATTTTTGGATGCGGCATGCTCTGATGCTGGCGCAGCGCGCCTGGGATGAGGGCGAAGTGCCGGTAGGCGCAGTGCTGGTGCAAGGGGATCGCATTCTCGGTGAAGGGTGGAATCGCCCGATTGGCCGTCATGATCCAACGGCCCACGCTGAAATTATGGCCCTACAGCAAGGGGGCGCAGTATTGCAAAACTATCGCCTGTTGGAGACGACGCTCTATATTACGCTTGAGCCTTGCGTGATGTGTGCTGGCGCGATGATCCATAGCCGGATTAGCCGTCTGGTCTATGGTGCCGCAGATGCAAAAACCGGTGCGGCCGGGTCACTGGTGGATATTTTGCGCCATCCGGGGATGAACCATCATATCGAGATTACCACTGGGGTCTTGGCGGAAGAGTGTGCCTCGCTACTCAGCCGTTTTTTCAAAATGCGCCGACAACAGCAACGCGAGGCGCGACGGGCGGCGCGCGAGTCAGCCGGTTGATTCCGTTAGGTGAGGTTTCAGTTGGGTGAGTGAGCAATGAGCCTGTCCGGTGGCACGGCCGGATAGGCGCTGGCCGTCAGTTGTTCCTGACGAGTGCGACTCTCTTTTTCAGACAAGTAACCGACCAGACTGACCATATAACGGCGGATATTCTCCACATAGTTATACGCTTCCTGACCACGCGCATAACCATTAGCGGTTTGGCTGTAATAGCGTTTTTGACTCAACATCGGCAGCCTCATTTTGACATCCGCCCAACTGTCTGGATTACCTTGTTGTTTTTCCGTCAATTTTCGCGCATCCATCATGTGGGCATATCCCATATTATAGGCCGCCAGTGCAAACCAAATGCGCTCATCCGGTGGAATGGAAGAGGGAACTTGCTGCACCATTTGGGCGAGGTATTTTGCGCCGCCACGGATACTCTCTTGCGGGTCAAGCCTGTCGTTGACATCCAAACTTTCAGCGGTATTCCGGGTTAACATCATCAACCCGCGCACGCCGGTTGGCGAGGTGGCCAGCGGGTTCCAGTGCGACTCCTGATAGGAGATGGCCGCCAGCAATTTCCAGTCTATTTCTCGGGCATATTTTTCAAATAACGGCCTAAAAACCGGCAGAGTGTTATCTATCGCACTTAAAAACACTGTGGTGTCCACATAATCAAAGCCGCCGACATGACCAAGGTATTTCTCTTCCAGCCTCGCCAGCGATCCGTCTTCGGCAGACTGGCTGAAAAAATCCAGCAACGCGGCGGTAACGCTATCATCGCGCCCCTGGCGGAGATACCAGGTAACGGGCTCTTCGTCACTGAGATCAAACGCAACGGCCAATTGCGGGTGGATACGTTGCATCAGGCCAATCGTAATGGAGTCTGCGATGGTGTAATCCAGTTTTCCTTCTGCGACCTGTTTGAGCAATTCCTGCTCTGACCGATCGGTGGTCAGTTCCCAATTCAATTGAGGATATTGCTGCGTTTTTAAATCGCGCAAGGTGGTGGCGTGGGCGGAGCCGGACAGTATCGTTAAGCTACCTTGAAGCTTATCCAAAGAGCCGGGGCGCGGCGTCCCCATGCGATAGACCAACTGCTGAGAGACTGAATAGTACGCCGGCCCCGCGCGAAAACGGCTTAACCGTTCACGGTTGTAAATCAGGCCTGCGGCCAGTAAATCAGCTTCGTCACGTGCCAGATCGTTAAACAGGTCATCGACATTTTGCCGCACCGATACCACCAGCTTTACGCCGAGGTAATCGGCGAAACGTTTGGCCAGTTCATAATCGAGTCCGGTGGGGGAGCCTTCGTTGCGGGTATAGGTCAACGGAGATATCACGGTGCTGATTCGTAGTTCACCGCGAGAAAGAATCTGCTTTAGCTGATCGTCTGAATGGCTGCGCCAGGGAATGTTTGGCCACAGCGCCAGCGTTAACAGCAAAGCGATAACCCCGATGAAAAAATAATTTATCGTTAAACGCTTCAATGAGTTGTCTCTCGGCGGCCTGTTGGCCTGTCTGTCTGTTTCGGCAGTTTTTTATGCGTTCTTTCCCAGAGCCGAGGCATTTTGCTTAACAAACCGCCAGTGTGCAACTGTTATTGGTTTGGCTACTGTTTAAGCGCACGTTTTCCGCAAAGTTTAACTATCGCTACGCAAACGGTTTCGTCACGCTTGACTATTCTCTATAATAGCGCGCGTTTCCCCCCTGTAGCGCCCTGACGCACTGTCTCCGGTGCCTCGAAGACGAGAGAAATTTAGATGATGGAAATCTTGCGTGGTTCACCCGCCCTATCGGCTTTTCGTATCAATAAACTGTTGACCCGGTGTAAGGAATACCATCTGCCCGTCAGCGACATTTACGCCGAATACGTCCATTTTGCCGATGTGAACGCTCCGCTAAACCATGAAGAACAATCACGGCTGAGTCGCTTGCTAAAATATGGCCCGTCGTTGGCAGAGCATGAACCCGGCGGTCGCCTGATTCTGGTTACTCCACGTCCCGGCACCATTTCTCCCTGGTCTTCAAAAGCCACGGATATCGCACATAATTGCGGTTTGCAGAAAATCCGCCGTTTGGAGCGTGGGCTGGCGTTTTATATCCATGCGCCGACCCTAAGCGATGTGCAGTGGCGAGATGTAGCCGCGCTATTGCATGATCGCATGATGGAATGTGTGTTTGATGACATGCAGCAGGCAAATCTGCTGTTCTCCCAACATCAGCCGGCACCGCTTAAACGCGTCGAAATTTTGCTTGAAGGCCGCACCGCGCTGGAAGCGGCGAATCTACGTCTGGGGCTGGCGCTGGCAGAGGATGAAATCGATTATCTGCTGGAAGCATTTACGACATTAGGGCGTAACCCGACGGATATCGAACTCTATATGTTTGCTCAGGCAAACTCGGAGCATTGCCGCCACAAGATTTTTAACGCGGATTGGATTATTAACGGTGAAAAACAGCCCAAATCACTGTTTAAAATGATCAAAAATACGTTCGAGCACACGCCGGAGCATGTGTTGTCTGCCTATAAAGATAACGCAGCGGTGATGGAAGGATCGGCCGTTGGCCGCTTCTTCGCCAACCCTCAGGGTGTGTATGAATATCATCAGGAAGATGCGCATATTCTGATGAAAGTGGAAACGCATAACCACCCAACGGCAATTTCACCGTGGCCGGGCGCGGCAACGGGCTCAGGCGGTGAGATTCGTGATGAAGGCGCGACCGGGCGCGGGGCGAAACCTAAAGCCGGGTTGGTCGGTTTCTCGGTGTCTAACCTGCGTATTCCCGATTTTATTCAACCCTGGGAGCAGGATTTTGGGAAGCCGGATCGCATTGTGAGCGCGCTGGATATCATGATGGATGGGCCGCTTGGCGGCGCGGCATTTAATAACGAATTCGGCCGCCCGGCGTTGACCGGGTACTTCCGCACCTATGAAGAAGTGGTCGATAGCCATAACGGTGTAGAAGTGCGCGGTTATCACAAGCCGATTATGCTGGCTGGCGGTATCGGTAATATTCGCAGTGAACATGTGCAGAAAGGTGAAATTAGCATCGGTGCCAAGCTGATTGTGCTGGGCGGCCCGGCGATGAATATTGGTCTCGGTGGTGGGGCGGCGTCATCGATGGCGTCCGGTCAGTCTGATGCGGATCTGGATTTTGCCTCCGTACAGCGTGACAACCCGGAAATGGAGCGCCGTTGCCAGGAAGTTATCGATCGCTGCTGGCAGTTAGGCGAGCAGAACCCCATTCTGTTTATTCATGATGTGGGCGCAGGCGGGCTGTCTAATGCGATGCCGGAACTGGTGAGCGATGGTGGTCGCGGTGGCCGCTTTGAACTGCGTGATATCCTCAATGATGAGCCGGGTATGAGCCCGCTGGAAGTGTGGTGCAATGAGTCGCAGGAGCGCTACGTACTGGCGGTTGCGCCGGAGCAACTCTCTCTATTTGATGCTATCTGTCGCCGCGAGCGCGCACCTTATGCGGTGATTGGCGAGGCCACGGAAGAGCAGCATCTCACGCTTAACGACCGTCACTTTAACAACAAACCTATCGACCTGCCGCTCGATGTCCTGTTGGGTAAAACGCCTAAAATGCTGCGCGATGTCGAGCGCAAAGACGTAGTGGGCACACCACTTAATCGTGACGGGATCTATCTGGCAGAGGCCGTTGAGCGCGTTCTGCACTTACCGGTTGTTGCGGAAAAAACCTTCCTGATTACTATTGGCGACCGTTCTGTTACCGGTATGGTGGCCCGCGATCAAATGGTCGGCCCTTGGCAGGTGCCTGTTGCTGACTGCGCTGTGACCACTGCAAGCCTGGACAGTTATTACGGCGAAGCGATGTCGATTGGCGAACGTGCCCCGGTTGCGCTGCGTAACTTTGCGGCATCTGCACGTCTGGCTGTTGGTGAGGCGCTGACCAATATTGCGGCGACGCAGATTGGCGATCTGAAACGGGTGAAACTGTCCGCCAACTGGATGGCCGCAGCGGGTCATCCAGGGGAAGACGCCGGGCTGTATGAAGCGGTACGTGCCATTGGTGAAGAGCTCTGCCCGGCGTTGGGACTCACTATCCCGGTGGGAAAAGATTCCATGTCGATGAAAACCCGCTGGCAGGAAAAAGGTGAAGAGAAAGCCATTACCGCGCCTTTGTCTTTGGTGATTTCGGCGTTTGCCCGCGTTGAGGATGTGCGCCATACCGTGACGCCAGAGCTGCGTACCGACAAAGATAACGTTCTGTTGATGATTGATTTGGGGGCAGGGCACCACGCGCTTGGGGCGACAGCCTTGGCACAGGTCTATCGCCAGTTAGGGCGCAAAACGGCCGATGTTCGCAGCCCGGCTCAACTGGCGGGTTTCTTCAATGCCATGCAGGCGCTGGTTGCGAAGCAGGCGCTGCTGGCCTACCACGACCGTTCGGATGGCGGCTTGGTAGTGACATTGGCTGAGATGGCATTTGCCGGGCATTGTGGCCTGAACGTTGACATCAGCTCGATGGGTGAAGACGCGCTGGCGGTACTGTTTAACGAGGAATTAGGCGCTGTTATCCAAATCGAAGCGTCCCGTCGCAATGAAGTCGAAGAGATTCTGGCAGAGCATGGTCTGGCGGCGTGTGTGCATTACCTCGGTAAGGCTGAGGCTGGCAACCATTTCGTTATCCATAGTGGTAAAGACGTGGTGTATCACGAAAGCCGTACCACGCTGCGTAGCTGGTGGGCGGAAACCACCTGGCAGATGCAGCGCCTGCGTGATAACCCACAGTGTGCCGATCAGGAACATCAGGCGAAGTCGGATGATAATGATCCCGGCCTTAATGTCGCACTGACGTTTGATTTGCAGGAAGATATCGCCGCACCGTTCATTAGCCGCCAGGCCCGTCCGAAAGTGGCCGTGCTGCGTGAGCAGGGCGTTAACTCCCATGTAGAAATGGCGGCGGCGTTCCATCGTGCAGGGTTTGATGCCATTGATGTGCATATGAGTGACTTACTGGCCGGGCGTCGTGATTTACAAGACTTCCAGGCGCTGGTTGCCTGCGGCGGTTTCTCGTACGGCGACGTATTGGGGGCAGGTGAAGGCTGGGCAAAATCCATCCTGTTCAACGAGCGGGTTCGCGATGAGTTCTCCGCTTTCTTCCTGCGTCCGCAAACGCTGGCGCTGGGCGTCTGCAACGGTTGTCAGATGATGTCGAATTTACGCGAACTTATCCCAGGGGCCGAGCATTGGCCGCGTTTTGTGCGCAATAAATCCGATCGCTTTGAAGCGCGTTTTAGTTTGGTTGAAGTGGCTAAGAGCGCGTCTCTGCTGCTGCAAGATATGGCCGGTTCACGTATGCCGATTGCGGTATCACACGGCGAAGGCCGCGTGGAAGTGCGTGATGAGAGCCACCTGGCGGCGCTGGAACAGCATCATCTGGTGGCATTACGTTATGTGAATAACTACGGTCAGGTCACTCAGGATTATCCGGCGAACCCGAATGGATCGCCGAACGGTATTACAGCGGTAACGAGCACAGATGGCCGTGTCACCGTAATGATGCCGCATCCTGAACGCGTGTTCCGTACCGTCAGTAATTCATGGCATCCGCAGGAGTGGGGTGAGGACAGCCCATGGATGCGAATCTTCCGTAATGCGCGCCGTCAGTTAGGTTGAAAGGTTAACCGCCTATTGCATACGCCACGTAATAATGCGTGCATACGTTACCGGTGAGGTTTGCCTGTGCGACACATCATCAAGGCATGATGATGTGTCATCCTCCTTGCTAGATGTGTCTAAACGTTGTCCGGGCGCGTTTACGATGGCGTTTGCGGTGATGGCCGTATCCGGTTGATTTAACCCTGATACGGCCACGTATGTCTTGCGTGATGACCCTGCGATTGTGCTGTCTCTAATTAGCGACATTACCGTACTTAAATGTCTCCAAAAGGTGACATTTAATTTCTTGATTTTCATTCGATTTAATCTGCTCTTCTGGCAGTGTCTTCTTTTGGCGACATAATCGCAGAGGCGTACGGCGGCGAGGTAAGCGTGGGGTGAAGAACTGGCCGACCAGATGCGTTGCTTTTGAGTATTTTCCATTAAAGATCATCTTGTTAAAATTATTCTTTAATGTTGGCATAATTTGTGCATAATATAGCGCGCTGCTCATTCAACTGGTTATGTTTGCATTGTGCTGTTGACGCTTTGCCCATAACGCCTGGAATGATGCCAAAAGATAAGGTGCCTATCGTCCAGCTTTTTGATAACTGCCTCAGGGCTTTATCACACATCGGGCGACACGTTGAGTGAGGCACCACCTATTCAGAGACCCGGCCAGACATCAGTGTGGCCGGGTTTTTTTTCGCGCGCGCAGCCCCATGTATTATGCGCAGTCTGCGTCTTCTCTGTACGTCATGCCTCATCGTGGTGCAAATCCGTTATGGTTGCAGCGAGAAATGCGGCAGGGTGCGCAGCGCTTGCCAATATTCTCTTCGGGGTCTTGTTGAGGTGGCGGCTAACCTGCGTACAATGGCTCGCTATCTTACGTGCTATGCATACACTGACAGGTAACGACATGATTTCGTTAAAAACATGGCGGATTTTCCCCCGATCTTTGCGCCAGTTGGTTGTGATGGCTTTTCTGCTGGTCTTGTTGCCTTTATTGGTGCTGGCCTACCAGGCATATGAAAGCTTGGATCATCTCAGTGAGCAGGCGGCGGGTATCAATACAACCACGCTGGCTGACGCCCGACGCAGTGAGGCGATGACAGGCATCGCCGTCAGTATGGAACGCAGTTACCGGCAATTTTGTGTGCTGGGCGATCAAACACTGGCGCAGCTTTATCAAAACCAGCGTAAGCAATATGCCCAGATGCTTGATGCACATGCGGCAATTCTACCCACGCCTGAGTATTACCGGAATTTACAACAGTATCTGGCGACGTTATCTGACATTCATTGCCAGAATACCGGCCCTGACCCGGCTGCTACCGCTGCGCTGGATGCCTTTTCTCGTACCAATGCACAAATGGTGCAGGCGACAAGAGACGTCATTTTTTCCCGTGGACAGCAGTTACAGCAGAATATTGCTGAACGTGGCCGTTTTTTTGGCTGGCAGGCGCTGGTGCTCTTTTTAGTCAGCGTGTTGTTAGTCATGCTGTTTACCCGCATGATTATCGGCCCGGTAAAGGGGGTTGAGCGCATGATTAATCGGCTCGGTGAGGGAAAGGTGCCTGGGCACCTCAGCCAATTTAGGGGGCCGACGGAAATTCGCTCGTTAGCCCAGCGTATTTTGTGGCTGAGTGAGCGATTGTCCTGGCTGGAGGCGCAGCGACATGAGTTTTTACGTCATCTTTCACATGAGTTGAAAACACCGCTGGCCAGTTTGCGTGAGGGGGCGGCCCTGCTGGCTGACGAGGTCGTGGGGGCGTTAACCGCCGACCAAAAAGAGGTGGTGGCGATTTTGGATAGCAGTAGCCGCCATCTGCAACAACTGATTGAGCAACTGTTAGACTATAACCGTAAGCTTGCGGATGCCCCGGCGGGACTTGAGCCGGTTGATATTGAAGACATTGTAACGATGGTGGTGGCTGCCCATAGTTTGCCTGCCCGATCCAAATGGATGCAAACGCACCTGCAATTAGATGCGAAGACGTGCCGCGCGGAAACGACGTTGCTGATGCGGGTAATGGATAATCTCTACTCCAATGCGGTGCACTATGGTCGGGAATCCGGTAACATTTGGGTCCGCAGTCACCAGGCCGCTGGGCGTGTATATATTGACGTTGCTAATAGCGGGACGCCGATTCCTGATTCAGATAAGAATTTGATTTTTGAGCCTTTTTATCAAGGTTCCCATCAGCGTAAAGGGGCGGTAAAAGGCAGTGGGTTGGGGCTGAGTATTGCTCAGGACTGCATTCGCCGCATGCAGGGCGAGTTAAAGCTGGTGACGGTGGAGTATGCCGATGTCTGCTTTCGTATCGAATTACCTTTGAATATTGAGACTTCACCATGATTGCACGGTTTCCTGCCTTTGTATGGTATCACGCGCTGGTCAGGCTGCTGATGAAGAGGCGCACAGCGCTGCGTCTCTTGCCGTTACTGACGTTGTCGATGGGGCTGGTTGGGTGTGTTGCACAGCCGGGATCGCCACGTGTAGAGCGCCGTGGGGTTGAGGTTGTCAATCCACCCAAAGAGCAGGTTGCAGATTATCGTACTATGCCATGCGAACGTTTGTGGCAACTGCATAATAGTGAAGCGATGAATAATGGTTTGTATTGGCTGCGAGCGATGGATTGCGCTGCCCGCATGACGCCGGTTCAGGCTCGTGAACAAATCCTGCTGGTGGGTGAAAACGATTGGAGCGGGTTATTTCGCCAGGCTATTTTGCTGGATAACGCGGGTACCACTGTACAGGAACGTCATCAAATTATTGACCAACTTAACCGCCACCGGCTGAATGTGCCGTCAACATTGTTGCCGCTGTTTCAGGTCTGGCTGGACAAACAGAATCTGATGATAACGCTTGATGATGAGCGCCAGCGTTTTTTGCGCATGCAGGAGAGCAGTGACAAGCAACTGGATGTGATGCGTGAACAGCAAGCACAATTACAGTCTCAATTGGAAACCACTTCGCGTAAGCTGGAAAACCTGACCGATATTGAGCGTCAACTCTCGTCTCGAAAAACCGTGTCGGGCGATTTGCCAGATGAAGGGCGCAGGCCCGTGAAGAATAGTGAGAGCGATGCGCCTGCGACAGCGGTGAAAAAAGGAATGAAAAGCGAATGACCACCCGAAAGTCTGCCAGCTTATTGTTAGTCGATGATGACCCTAGTTTGTTGAAATTACTGGGTATGCGTTTAACCAGTGAAGGGTTTAGCGTCACGACGGCAACCAGTGGTCAAGAAGCGCTACGATTGCTAGCGCGCGAAAAAATAGATTTGATCATCAGTGATTTGCGTATGGACGAAATGGACGGTTTAGCGTTGTTTGCTGAAGTCCAACGCAATCAGCCCGGCATTCCTGTGATTATTCTGACGGCCCATGGCTCTATTCCTGAGGCGGTTGCTGCAACGCAAAAAGGCGTATTTGGTTTTCTGACGAAGCCGGTTGATCGCGATGCTCTCTATCAGGCGATCGACGATGCGTTAAAATTATCGCCTCCGACGAGCGATGAGCACTGGCGTGCGGCGATTGTGACGCGAAGCCCCATCATGTTGCGTTTGCTTGATCAAGCCAAAATGGTGGCACAATCTGATGTCAGTGTGTTGATTAATGGTCAAAGCGGTACAGGAAAAGAGGTACTGGCGCAGGCGATTCATGCCGCGAGTCCAAGGGCCCGCCAGCCATTTATCGCGATTAACTGTGGTGCGCTGCCTGAACCGTTACTGGAGTCAGAGCTGTTTGGTCATGCCAAAGGCGCGTTTACAGGGGCGGTGAGCCAGCGAGAAGGGTTATTTCAGGCAGCGGAAGGGGGCACGCTGTTTCTTGATGAAATTGGTGACATGCCTTTGGCCTTGCAGGTGAAGTTACTGCGTGTATTGCAAGAGCGTAAGGTCAGGCCGTTGGGAAGTAATCGCGATATCGATATTAATGTGCGAATTATTTCTGCCACACATCGTGATTTGCCCAAAGCGATGGAGAAAGGCGAATTTCGTGAAGATCTCTACTATCGGTTAAATGTGGTTAGCCTGAAATTACCCGCATTGCATGAGCGTGCTGAAGATATTCCCTTGTTAGCTAATCACTTGTTGCGAGAGGCGGCCACACGCCATAAGCCGTTTGTACGCAGTTTTTCAACGGATGCCATGAAGCGGCTGATGGCTGCAAGCTGGCCTGGAAATGTGCGGCAGTTAGTCAATGTGATAGAGCAATGCGTTGCTCTGACAACCTCTCCGGTTATTGGCGATACGTTAGTTGGGCAGGCATTAGAAGGTGAGAATACTGCGTTACCAACATTTGTCGAAGCGCGTAATCAATTTGAATTAAACTACCTGCGCAAATTGCTACAGATAGCCAAAGGTAATGTGACGCAGGCGGCGCGTATGGCTGGGCGTAATCGTACCGAATTTTATAAGCTGCTTGCGCGTCATGAGCTGGACGCTAACGATTTTAAAGCATAGTGTTAATATATTGTGAATTGCATGATGGGCTATAACGTCACTGTACGGGGCTAGCCTATGACTGAGTGATAATTAGGATTTCACCATGAAAAAGATTGATGCGATTATTAAACCCTTCAAGCTGGATGATGTGCGAGAAGCGCTGGCGGAAGTCGGCATTACGGGGATGACAGTCACTGAGGTTAAGGGGTTTGGCCGTCAGAAAGGCCATACAGAACTGTACCGTGGTGCGGAATACATGGTGGATTTCCTGCCGAAAGTGAAAATAGAAATTGTGGTGTCCGATGATATTGTGGATACCTGCGTGGAAACCATTATGCATACCGCCCAGACCGGGAAAATTGGCGACGGCAAGATTTTTGTGTTTGATGTTGCCCGCGTGATTCGTATCCGTACCGGAGAAGAAGACGAGGAAGCTATCTGACCGTTTGTCGGGTAGCACGCAGGTGATTCCTGCACAGTTGAAAAAGCTCATGAATATCATGGGCTTTTTTTGTGGTGGGGAGAGCGGTGCTGGCTAACCGGTTTTGCGTGCATTCTCTTGGCTGGATAATCACAGATAAAATAAGGGAGGTGCAATGGCACCTCCCTGTTTATTACACCACTTTATGAACCTCGTTTTATGCGCCTCGTTTTCTGCACTGTTATGCATTTAGCGACGTATTAACGACATTCACCTCACGCGGGTTGAGTTGTTATCAGCCCGTATTTCCGCATGCAACGGTGATTAAGGCAGCGTTGGCGTCCAGTCACCCAATACTTTGCTCTGCGTATATTCCGCTGCCTGAGCGTCGCTTAATTGGCGACGAGCTGTACTCACCGCCGCTCCCGCACCATAGGATTTGTATTCAAAAAAGCGCGAGTCTTCAGGTAAGAAGTAGATAGTGTTGCCGTTTTTGTCTTTACCAGACATTTTATCCCAACCATAAATATGGTTATCCATGCTGGTATTCAGGAATACCGTCTGTCCGATAGCATTCGGATCGGCATAGCGACCATCAGAGAATGTGGTTGTAGGATGCCAGGGGCGTCCCAGACCGTAGCTTTTGGCTGATACGGCGTCACTTTCTTTGACTACGCGGCTGTTGGCGATAACTAAACCATACTTCTGATTGATATTGGTGCTAGGGGCAGTCAAATAGCCTGAGACATTACCGCTTTTTACATCCGCGCGATAGCGGGCAACCAGATCGCAATTGTTGATAAATGCCGTGCCGTCGCCAAAGATGAAGTCAACCGTACCGCTAATACGGCAATCAGAGAAGAAGCTACGACCGCCGGAGACATACAGCGTATCCTGATAGCCGACTAGGCTGATGTCTTTAAAATAGACCTTGTCACTGCCTTTCGTGACATACAGCGCGACGGCCTGCGTATCTTTTATCTTGGTGCTGTCGCTGTCGCTTTTGGCCTGATTTGCCGGGAAATCGAAGTCGTTGCGGATAGTTAATGACTGAGCGCTAAAGTCTTTAGCTGTAATCGTCACGGTGCTGCTGCCCGCAGTGCCCCATTTGGTGCCGTCAGATTTCAGTGTCCCTGCGGCTGTGCTGGCAGCGATGATCGTGCCACTGCGACTTTCCCCTTGCAGATGCAGGTTGTTGCGCGTAATGGTGAGGCGTTCGTTGTAGATACCGTTTTTCACCAGAATAACGAACGGTGTACTACCGGCCGGCGCGCTGGCAATTGCATCCGCGATGGTTTTGAAAGCCTTGCTGTCGCTGGATGACTTCGATACGACGGCATTGTACGTGGTGGCTGCCTGTGCCTGATGCACGCTGGCGGCGACAATCAATGACAGCGCCAGAGCGCCAGAGAGCGTTTTGATCATACACATATTCCTTTAATGGTAGAGTGACAGTGTCCGGTGCGTTATGCACAAGTAACGTCCTAAAAATCCTTGCGTGATGCCGCTATTTTCTCTCAATCGTACGCAATTTATCCGTCAGGCTACGTAGTGCCGCTGTTGCCCGAATTTGCCCGGCAACGATCGCGGCTACGGCCTCCGCGCCTTTTTGCTGAAAGTGGGTGGTATCGGGTTTATCAAGACTGCCGGCTTGATCGAGATAATAAGGGTAACGGGTCGGGTCTACTGCCAACCAGTATTGTTGCCATTGCTGCCCACCATTCTGATTAGCCAGCGAAAGCGTCTCTGTTTCTACATCCAGAAGCGGAATATTATTTTTGCTGGCGGTATCCCGGATGGTTTGAGTGTAGTCACCAATAAATGCGTAGCCACCGGCTTGATTTTGTTTCGTCAGATGGCTGTGAACGGCAGGAGTACCATTTTTTCCGTCAGCCGTTTTAACCCGAGCGGTAGGCGTGAGTAATACCGGGATAAGCTTATGCGACTTGGCATAGCGAATATAGCGCTCCAGTGACAGCTGGAACGACATGTCCGATTTCCCTGCCGGGTACTGAGGGTTGCCGTTCGCATCATTTGGATAGGTACACAGATTGGCAACATCTGCCGCGCCTCGTACCGCTTTCTTACTATCGCAGTTTTGGTCATTGTGTCCCATGCCGATAAATAAATAATCGCCGGGGCGCATAAACGGTTCCATCTGGCGGAACCATCCTTCGTAATAGAAATCGCGAGAGCTTCGCCCGGAGCGTGCGCCATTCACAATCGCCACACTGCTATCTGGCCGGAATTGCTGCTCAAACACCTGCCCCCATCCCATGCGAGGAAAACGGCCTTTCTCGTAGGTGGCAGCGGTTGAATCGCTCACGATAAATATGCGGGTACGCGCTTGCTCAAGCGCTTTGCGCTGTTGGCTGGCGCTGTCGAAATCCAGCACTTCATAACTTCCGGTCGGATTCAAACCGACAATTGGCCGAAAAGCGATATCCGTGAGCACCGCATGGCCCGCTAACCCGGTGTTATTGTCGTAATTACGCGCATGGTTAATCAGTTGCAGCACTCGGTTAAATGCAGGCGTCAGCGCGTCAGCATAGCTGAGAGGATCGAATGGGCCGGTAATCCCCGCCTGTTTTAATGCATCATCAAAGCCTAAGTGGAATTCGTGATAGGCCGTCTCCCAGGCAGATATCGTCACCGGGGACAGGCTTTCTGCGTCAATAAACTGTTGAGGGCCTATATAGCCTGCTGATATCGCTATGTCTGAGGTAATGCGATCGGTTAATGGGTTGATGTTAATACGGTTCTCAGAGCCGCTACGCAATGTGGTGGCCAGCGCGCTTAGGCATACAGCCCGCAATTGATTACTGCTAAGACAGTTTTGTCCACCTGCTTCTGTTGCAGAGAAACGTAACGGTGCAACCATGGAGGAAACGTCGGCGTAGAAACGCCCTTGAATATCCGTTTTGATTGTCCGCTGTGTACCGCGTTGGTCTTTAATGACCACTGTTGCCGGGAAACGGATATCGCGATAGGCCACTCTACCGCGTATTTGCGTGTTTTGCGCTAAAGTGACGATGTCAAAAGTCGGTTGAGCCGGAGCGGTGGTTATTGTCGGTGTGGTGCCCTCTGCCTGAACCAGCGTTGCTGGCAGGTAACACAATGATATGAGTAAGAGTGCATTGGTTGCGATACTCTTTTGTTTGCTCATGACGTCTCTCTCAATCTACACCGGGTGGTTAATGTGATGAAAAAACGGCCACTGTTATCAGTGGCCGGCGTGTATGACAGGTAAGATTACAGTTTGCCGTAACCCGCGCTGCTGACGATGCTGTTAGCCAGGCTGCTAGTCATCGTTTGAGCGCTATATTTGTACGGCAGAGTCGGTTTGTAAGCGGTCAGGCCACAGGTATCCAGTTTGGTGGTTGTGGAACCATTCACCAGAGAGCCTTTATCGGAGAATACCTTGCTGTTGAAGGCTTTCACGATGCTGCACTCAGGGTTCTGACCGTCAATGCTCTTCAGGTTAGAGAGAGTAAATGAGTTAGATTCAGACAGAATGCTGCCGCTGGTGCCCAGACCGAAGCTGTACAGGTACGGATAGACGCTGTGTTTTACATCACCCAGATAGACGTTGTTATAAGCATGGATGCTACCAAAGCGTACGCGTGGGGTACGTTCAGTTACACGATCAAACACGTTGTTGTGGAAGGTCACGCGCAGTTTGCCGGAGTCTTGTGAACCGTTAGTGTCGCTGTGGCCGATCAGGATAGTTTTGTCATGCAGTTCAAAGCGGCTGTTAGAGACGGTGACATAGTCAGAGCCTTTTTTGATATCCAGCGCGCCGTCATGCTGAACGTATTTTTCGCCATTTTTTGTGGTGTATTTGTCATCAGTGAAGCTACCATCACTGATGGTTACATGGTCAACCCAAACGTTAGTGGAGCTGTCGATAACTGCTGCATCCCACTCAGCGTTCCAGCCGTCACCGGTTTCATATTTCGGTGCGATGTCAACCGGTGTTTCAATATACAGGTTGCGCAGAATAACGTTGCTCACACCTTTGATAACCAGAGAACCGTTGGTGAATTTACCGTTACTGCCATCACCGATGATGGTGGTGTTGGACGGAATGCTGATCTGGCTACGTGCTTTCTGGTCGGCTGAGTCTTTATAAGCCTGACCGCCGCTGATATCAATCGGCCCGGTGATTTTGATGATTTTGGGTGATGCATCAGTGCCATTCAGCGCTTTTTTAAAGTCAGCGATAGTTTTTACTGGAACGATGGTTGCCGCTTTCGCGCCCCCGGTAGTACCACCGTTTTGCGTCGCCCAGCCAGTCGTTGCCGCATCTTTTTCTCCTGCCGCATAAGCGGTGGAGGCCATCAGCGCTGCTGTGACGACAGCGGCCAGTAAACTTTTGGTTCCGATAGAATGTACACGCGTGTTTTTCATAAACAGTGTCCTTGCGCTAAAAGCGCTTGTCCAATTAGCGGTGATTGAAAAATGTTTCTTCAAAAAATGAAATGCCATTTTAATAGATGGCAAGGTGGATTTTTAAGCATTTCGGGGTGACTGTTTTGTGACCTAAATCTCGTTATTTAAATAGTCATGTATAATTTTATTTAAAGTGTGATCGAACCCGGTAACTTTTGATTACAGTTATTGAATTAATTTTTATATTAATTTCAAAGAATTGAAATGGTGTTTTGGTCTGCCATAAGTAAAAAAATTAACAAATCATTCGATATTTTTTAAATAAATATTTATTAATGTGAAAGCCTGACCCGATATATCCTGATGTCACCGATATTTCCGCGAAGGTATTTGGGGTGTTACGTTGTATTGCTAAAAACGTTATACCAATAAAGGCTATAGCCGACAAAAAATTATCGATACCTAAGGTATTAGTGAGGCATGAAGGCAATTTGCGATAGGGCAGTATGAATAATTAAATCCATCCTTGATATATCGAATAAAAAACGGCTGCGTAATGCAGCCGTAAAATGAGAAATACGCTGAAAGCGGTGTGATTACAGTTTGCCTGAACCTGCATTGTCCGTAATTGACTGAGCCAGATTGCTGGTCATCGGCTGAACGGTGTAAACGTAAGGGATCTTGCTGGTATATGCGCTAAACCCACAGCCAGATAAGTCAACGGCGCTGCCATTAAACGTTGAGCCACTGTCAGAGAATATTGAGCCATTGAATTTCTTAACGACTTTACAGGCTTTGCTGGCGCTGAGGTTAGCAATGGTGAAGCTGTTACCTTCAGACAGTACGCTACCGCTTGTGCCAATACCGAAGCTATAAAGATAACGATAGACCGGATCTTTCGCGTCGCCCTTAAATACGTTGTTAAAGCTATGGATGCTGCCGTAACGGACACGCGGCGCACGCTCGGTCACTCGGCTAAAGACGTTGTTAAACAGTGTTACGCGCAGTTTGCCTTTGTCCTGAGCAGAGTTGGTATCGCTGTGGCCAATCAACATGGTTTTATCGTGCTGATCGATCACGCTGTTGGAAATGGTGACGTAATCAGAACCGCGTTTGATGTCGAGCGCGCCATCATGCTGCACATAGGTTTCGCCATCTTTCGTCGTGTACATATCATCGGTGAAAGAACCGTCGCTGATAGTGACATGATCAACCCATACGTGATGCGCGCCGTTGGTGATGTTCATCGCATCCCATTCGGCATTCCAGCCGTCGCCCGATTCATAATGGGGTTCAACATCAATTGGGGTTTGGATATACACGTTACGGACGATGACGTTATTGGTGCCGTCGGTACCATCAACAATCAGCGAGCCGTTGATGAATTTGGCATCAGTACCAAGGCCAAAAATCGTGGTATTGGCTGGAATCAGGATTTGGCTGCGGGCTTTCTGATCGGCAAAATCGGCGTAAGGCTTGCCACCGCTGATATCGATAGTGCCTTTGATTTGAATGATTTTTGCCGTGGTGCCAGCGCTCAATGCGTTGGTGAATTCGCTGATATTGGTAACAACCGAGATATTATCGTTAGTCGCCGCCGCACCACCGGTGGTTGTGCCATTTTGTGAGGCCCAGCCGATAGTTGGCGCAGCATCTCGTGCTTTCGCGTTAAGCAGCTCGGCGGCAGACGCGCCAGAAGCCATCGCCCCGGCAACGATCAGCGCCAGACATGTTTTACCTGCCAAAGAACATCCAGAGAATTTGTTCATCATCATTTTCCTTACTATAAGTCCTTGAGTCCTGGGTGGGTTGTTGAAAATAAATGCGTTATTGACGCTGTTATATTTTGATAACAGCTTTGCTTGTCTTTTCAATACCTTTTTGCCTATGCCTGTTTTAATGCTGAATGCGATAGCGGTGTTCTCAGGCATTTTTGCAAATAAAACGGGCGAATGAGCGTGTTCTATACCACCGCTGATTTTATATAAAATGAAAAACCTTATTTTTATATAAAACGCTATGCCGTGGCCGCCAATAAATACAGTTTGTCTGTCTTTGTTTCAATTTAATATTTTAATGAAACGATGTTTTAAGTGTAACATTGTGTTATTACCTTTTCCTTTTCTATATTTTGTTTTTTTGAAGTTCGTCAAGAATGTTTATAAAAACATTCATCATGTCAATGTATTGTGTATAGCGTGACATATTGCTATTTCTGAATTTTTTCCTGTAGATGAACAATAGAATAACCGCATTAGGTGGCGTGATAGGGTAACGACGGTTTTCATGTGGCGGGGTAGAAGATAATCCGGGCTATTGGCATAGCCCGGGCGTGCGCGGTGAAGAAATGCTATGGGCGTTTATTCAAGAATTTTATGTGGGCCGAAAGATTCATAGTGAATCTGTGAGCGGGGGACGCCTTGTTCGAGCAATTGCCGAACAGCAAATTGCATAAAGGCTACCGGCCCGCAGAGGTAGCAGTGCATGTCAGCGACAGGCAGCTTGACCGGTATGTCTGTTAACGCCATCAGGCCAGGGAAGAGGGACGCGTTGGGCGCAGCAGGCATATCACGATACCAGACGTATTGGTGCAGTTGCGGCAGAGCGATGCCGGTCACTTCGTTGGCAAAGGCATGGCTTTGCTTATTTTCACAGGCATGCAACCAAAAAATATCCGCCTGATGCTGCTGCTGTTTTAGAGCGTGCAGCATACTGAGCATCGGCGTCAGGCCGACGCCTGCTGAAATCAGTGCCACAGGAGTGGTGCCGGGAATGTCGAGAAAGAAATCACCGTGCGGTGCAGCCAGGTCGATAATATCACCTTCACGAATACTATCATGCAGATAGCCGGAAACCGTACCTTGCGCTTCGCGCTTAACGGCAATGCGATAGGTGTGCCCATTCGGTGCATGAGTCAGTGAATATTGACGAATTTCCTGATTGGCAAAGCGCGCATCGCGCAAATAAACGGCAATATATTGCCCTGGGCGGAAGTTGACAACCGCGCCGCCGTCCAGCGGTTCCAGAGTAAAACTTGTTATCACGCTGCTCTCTGTTTGCCTGGACACAACGCGAAAAGGCCGCGTTCCCTGCCATCCGCCGTTCTGAGCCGCACTGTGCTGATAAATAGCGCTTTCACGTTGGATAAAAACGTCTGCCAGCACCTGATAGGCTTTTCCCCATGCTTCCAGCACCGGTTGGCCTGGATTAAACATCTCATCAAGCGTTGCAAGTAAGTGTGTTCCGACAATTTGGTACTGCTCTGGCTGGATGTTAAAACTGGCGTGTTTTTGTGCAATGCGCTCTACGGCAGGCAATAGCGCAGGCAAATCTTCTATATGCGTAGCATAAGCGCAAATGGCGTTAAATAGGGCTTCACGCTGATCGCCATTACGCTGATTACTCATGTTAAAAATGTCTTTCAGCTCGGGGTTATGGTGAAACATACGTTGATAAAAGTGAGCCGTTAACGCAGGGCCGGTTGCAGCCAGCAGGGGAATAGTCGATTTGATAGTGGCGATGGTTTGTTGATCCAACATGGCTAACCTCATTTTATGGGTGGCTTATAAGTTGTATTTATAATGCATGTTATTGGATGGTAGGCCATCTGTAAATCTTTTCCAGGTGCACCCGGTGTAAAATTATGCTGATATGGCCGGGTGAGAGATGAAGAAATCGCAGGTTGCAGATGAGAAAATATCAGCCAGAATCATGCGGGATCTCTTGGTGAAAAGCCTTGTATTAGCTGAAGCTAATCGTTTGCGTAAAAACCTCTGTCAAGCCCTATCATCGCCACTCCAAAACGGTTTACACTATGTACCCACGGCCCTCTGGGGTGACTTTTCATAAAGAAGCAAGTTAGCTGAGTCAGGAGATGCGGATGTTAAAGCGTGAAATGAACATTGCCGATTACGATGCCGAGCTATGGCAAGCAATGCAGCAAGAAGTGGTGCGTCAGGAAGAGCACATTGAACTGATTGCATCAGAAAACTATACCAGCCCACGCGTCATGCAGGCTCAAGGGTCTCAGCTGACCAACAAATATGCCGAAGGGTATCCGGGCAAACGTTACTACGGCGGTTGCGAGTATGTTGATGTGGTTGAGCAATTGGCTATCGATCGCGCTAAAGAATTGTTCGGTGCCGACTATGCCAACGTCCAGCCGCATTCAGGCTCGCAGGCTAACTTTGCCGTGTACACCGCGCTGTTGCAGCCGGGCGATACCATTCTGGGGATGAACCTGGCCCACGGTGGCCACCTGACTCACGGTTCTCCGGTTAACTTGTCGGGCAAACTGTATAACGTCGTGCCTTATGGCATTGATGAAACCGGTAAGATCAACTACGACGAGATGGCCGAGCTGGCCCGTACTCACAAGCCGAAAATGATTGTCGGCGGTTTTTCTGCCTATTCCGGTATTGTTGACTGGGCGAAAATGCGCGAAATCGCTGACAGCATCGGTGCTTACCTGTTTGTTGATATGGCGCACGTTGCGGGTCTGGTTGCCGCTGGTGTTTATCCGAACCCGGTTCCACACGCCCACATCGTGACCACCACCACGCATAAAACGCTGGCGGGCCCGCGTGGCGGCCTGATTCTGGCGCAAGGTGGCGATGAAGAACTGTACAAAAAACTGAACTCAGCGGTATTCCCGGGCGGTCAGGGCGGCCCGTTGATGCACGTCATCGCCGGTAAAGCTGTTGCACTGAAAGAAGCCATGGAACCGGAGTTCAAAGCTTACCAGCAACAAGTGGCGAAAAATGCCAAAGCCATGGTAGAGGTGTTCCTGTCTCGTGGGTTTAACGTGGTGTCTGGCGGTACAGATAACCACTTGTTCCTGCTTGATTTGGTCAGTAAAAACCTGACTGGTAAAGAGGCGGATGCCGCGCTGGGCCGTGCCAACATTACCGTTAACAAAAACAGCGTGCCGAACGATCCGAAGAGCCCGTTTGTGACCTCTGGTATCCGTATCGGTACACCGGCGGCGACGCGTCGTGGTTTCAAAGAAGCCGAAGTGCGTGAACTGGCCGGTTGGATTTGTGATGTGCTGGATAGCATCAATGACGAAGCTGTGATTGAGCGTACCAAGCAGAAAGTGCTGGAAATTTGCGCCCGCTTCCCAGTTTATGCCTGATAGTTGTCGGTTACTGTCCGCTTATACGCTAACGCCAGCCTTCGGGCTGGCGTTTTCTTTTGCGACTTATCGTTGCGTCAGCAAAAGCCGTCTGACAGAGTAATGAGCAATAAGGGGGCAACATGGTTCTGCAATCAACATACTGGCTGGCACTTGGCTATTTTACCTATTTTTTCAGTTACGGCGTTTTCCTGCCTTTTTGGGGCGGCTGGCTTAAGGGCGAAGGTTTATCCGCTGAAGCTATCGGCGGCTTACTGGGAATAGGGCTGGCTGCACGTTTTATTGGGAGTCTGTTTATTACGCCGTTGGTGAATGACCCGGCGCGTTTGATTACCGCATTACGTGTGCTGGCGCTGTTATCGCTATTGACGGTTATCGGTTTTTGGTTCGGTAGCACCTGGCTTTGGCTGGTACTGGTGATGACCGGTTTTAACCTGTTCTTTGCGCCCTTGATGCCATTAAGCGATGCGCTGGCGGCGACCTGGCAAAAGCAAATCACACTCGATTATGGCCGGGTGAGGCTCTGGGGATCGATCGCGTTTGTTATTGGCTCTGCCGTCACCGGGCAGATGGTTTCCGTATGGGGGCATCCGGTGATTTTACTGGTACTGACGCTTGGTGTGTTGTCCATGCTGCTTGGCATGCTATTGCAACCCCATGTCATGCCGGGAGGACATAAGCGCGTACACGCGGCAGTGCAGCAGCCTGCTACGCCCTGGCTTATTTTGTTACGGGAGTCTGCCGTCTGGCGTTTATTGCTGTGTGTGGCGTTGTTACAGGGCGCGCATGCGGCTTACTACGGTTTTAGCGTCATTTACTGGCAACAGGCAGGGTACTCCGCTGCGGTTATTGGCTATTTGTGGTCACTTGGCGTGGTGGCTGAAATTATCGTGTTCGCGCTGAGTCGGCGGTTATTTCGTCGCTGGAGCGCATCCGGTTTGTTGCTGCTCTCTGCCGTGTGCGGTGTGGTGCGCTGGGGGTTGATGGGATATACCGTGTCGCTTCCCTGGCTGATAGTGATGCAGATTCTGCATTGTGGAACATTTACGGTTTGTCATCTGGCGGTCATGAAGTTTATTTCCGCCCGTCATGATGCCGATGTACTGCGGTTACAGGCCGCTTATTCGGCATTAGCCAGTGGGGGAGCCATCGCGGTTATGACGGTACTGTCTGGGGTTCTGTTTGAGTATCTTCAGGGCGGAACGTTTTGGGTGATGGCGGCATTATCGCTGCCGGTATGGGTATTGCGCCCCGTGGTGAAGGCACAAAGGGGGTAAACCGCGTGCTGTCGGCGATAGGTTAAACAGGTGAGACAAGAAATGTTACATTATAACAATTCGGGCTTTTCATTACGTTGGGTAAGCTATCTCTTGCTTGTCACTGGCGTGCTATGGGGGCCTCAGGCGCTGGCGCATCCACACAGCTTCATTGACATGAAAACGACCATTGAAGGGAGTAATGAGCAGATAACCGGGTTACGTATGACCTGGATAATGGACCCTATCACCTCAGCGGATTTACTGTATGACGCCGTGAATGCGAATAACACATCCGAAGTCTGGAAGAAATTGGCGGCGGAGGTGATGGCAAATGTGCTGGGGCAGCACTATTTCACGGATGTCTATCGTGAGGGCAAGGCCGTCAAATACCAGCCGATGCCAACGGAGTATCATTTGTCGCGTGAAGGTAACAAAGCGGTTTTAGCATTTGTTTTGCCGTTGGCCCACCCGCAGTCCCTCACCGGAGCACCGTTGCAAATTTCAACCTATGATCCGAGCTATTTTGTTGATATGTCTTATAAAGATGATAGTGCTATTCAACTCTCCCCGGCATTGAGCGGCCGTTGTAAAACGACGCTTGTCACACCAAAGCCGGATGCCTCACTTCAATCTTATGCTCAGGCGCTGGATAAAGATGCCCGACCGGCCAAAACGATTGAACTCGGCAAACAATTTGCCCAACGGGTAACGCTGCAATGCCAGTGATGTTGCCGTCGCGCTTGTACCGATACGCCCGGTTTATTTGGCCGCTGCTGCTGTGCTTCGCGCTGCTTGCGCTTGTCGTGTGGTTACTGGTGGCTTTCTGGCCGACAATTCTATTGCAATGTATGGCGTGGCAACGCGCGTTGCACCAGCAGATGGCCGAGCTATTGCAACATGTTCATGCCGATCCTCATCAGGCGGGTTGGACATTAATGGGGTTTAGTCTGGTCTATGGCGTTATCCATGCCGTTGGGCCGGGACATGGCAAAATGGTGATTACAACCTATCTGGCTACCCATCCTTCGCGGCTCAAAAGCAGCCTGCAACTGACCTGCGCAGCCGCCTTGCTGCAAGGCGGTATGGCGATTGGTTTAGTTACGTTAGTTTTGACGGTATTGCAATTATCCAGTCGGGTACTTCATGCCAGCAGTTTTTGGGTGGAGAAAAGCAGTTTTGTTTTGGTGATGGTATTGGGTGGGTGGCTGTGTCTGCGTGCGATGCGCCGCTTACTGGCGTTGTGCGCGCGTCGTCCCAAACTGCATATTCACCGGTTCATGCCGCTTGCAAGCGCGCATCCTGCCCGTGCGGTGACGGCTGCCGTGAGTTTACCGCGTCATGAGGCTGCGTGTGGCTGTGGTCATCAGCATGTACCAACCGCGCAGGCGCTCCATCAGGGCGATGGCTGGCGCACCCGAGCCATGGTGGTCTTGACGATGGGGTTACGCCCGTGCTCCGGGGCCATCATGGTGTTGCTGTTTGCCAAAGTGTTGAACGTGTTTGCCTGGGGAATGGCTTGCGCACTGGCGATGGCGTGTGGGACTGCGCTGACAGTTTCTTTGTTAGGCGTTGCGGTGCAGTGTTGTCGTCAGCTGTTTGAGCGCTTGAGCCAACATCGCACCCCCTCTCGCTGGCAACCGGTTATGTGGTCACTGCTGTCTTTGGCGGGGGGGATTATCCTGACGCTAGTGGGTCTGGCCCTCTATCTGACGACGCAGCCCGAGATGATGGGCGGCATTCGTCCTATCCTCGGCCAGTGACGGCCTGGCTATTCTGCTCTGTTTTCTCTGTCATTGATGATGGGCGCGTTTTTTCATCAAGATCTGATGCTTGAATGCAAAAAAGATTGCTCGAATCTGTGCGCAACTTTATTATTCACTTTGAATGATAATAACTCTCATTATCCATAAGAGACGCAGGGAATTAGAGAATGAAGAAATGGTTGTATGCCGTTGGCATGGTGTTTGGTCTGGCTTCAGCCGTGAAAGCCGCTCCGATAGTCATTAATGACGTGAGCGGCAGAACGGTAGAAATTAAATCAGAAGTCAAACGCATTATTTTGGGGGAAGGGCGGCAGATTTATTTACTGGCGGCATTTGATACTGAAGCGCCGTTCCAGCGCGTCGTCGGCTGGCGTGATGATTTGCCAAAAGCCGATTATGACGGCTATATCGCCTATGAAAATAAATATCCGCAGATCAAAAAACTGCCCACGTTCGGCGGTGCGAAAGACGGCACATTTAACGTTGAGCAGGCTGTAAACCTGAAGCCAGATTTGGTGCTGATGAATCTTGAGGCCAAAGCCGCGACCGATGAAGCCAAGCTTATCGAGAAGCTCAATGGGTTGGGTATTCCGGTCGTCTTTATCGATTTTCGTGAAAAACCGTTTGAGAATGCCGAGAAGAGCATCCGCATCATGGGGCAGTTGCTGGGAAAACCTGAGCGAGCCAATGACATTATCCAGTTCCGTCGTCAACAGATTGAGCTGGTGACAGAACGCCTGAAACACTATCAGGGGTCTCGCCCTAAAGTGATGATTGACCGTGCTGGCGGCTATGATGAAGAGTGCTGCATGTCATTTGGCGATGAAAACTTTGGCAAAATGGTTGAAGCGGCGGGGGGGACTAACATTGCCAAAGGGATTATTCCTGGTACGTTTGGCACCTTGAATCCCGAGCAGATTATCAGCGCGCGCCCTGACGTGGTGATTGTGACCGGGGCGAACTGGAAAAATTACAATACCGCTAACGGCTGGGTTGGCGTGGGCCCCGGTGCCGATGCAGCACAAGCGTTGCAACGTTTGCAGAAACTGATGACCCGTTCAGCCTTTAAAACCTTGCCGGTAGCCAGCAACGGTAATGCCCATGCCATCTGGCATCAGTTCTATGACAGTCCGTATCAGTTTGTGGCGATTCAGGTTATCGCAAAGTGGTTGCACCCTGACTTGTTTAAAGACATCGACCCAGATGCAACTTTCCGCACCTTCCATGAAAAATTCCTGCCGTTGCCGTACCAGCCGGGATATTGGGTGACGCTGCCAGCCAAACCCTGACAACACATCATGGCATCGCGACGTAGCAATAACGGCGTGATGTCATATAGCAAATAACAAATAGCAAATAGCAAAAAGCCCCGCTCTGGTAAGATGAGCGGGGCTTTTTTATGGCGGTTTGCTTTATGGCGGTTTGTGCTAATCAGAACGTGGGTTCGGCAACCAGCCCGTCAATCATCACTTGCGGTATACCGCGTGAGCAGCGTTCAATTCGCCCACGCACGCCGTAAACCTGCGCCAGACTCTGCTCGCTGATGACTTCGGCCGGCTCGCCATCGGCAATCAGCCTACCGTCTTTTAGCATCAGTACATGATCGCCGTGGCGCAGTGCGATGTTGATATCATGCACAACGACCACGGTGACGATATCGCGCTTGCGCGTTTCCTGACGTACCAAGTCCATGACGTGAAATTGATAATTCAGGTCGAGTGCGCTGAGGGGTTCATCAAGTAATAGCAATGACGGCTGGCGAATAAGCGATTGCGCCAGACCAACCAGCTGTTTCTGCCCGCCGGAGAGCTGATCAAGGTAGCTCATGGCCAGATGCTCGATACCCAACTGGCGCAGCAGCGTCATCACATCCTGCTCACTATCAGGGTGGTGCGCACCGCTGGCGCGCTGGGCGACGATAATTGATTCCAGCACGTGTAGATGCACGCCCGCCGGGAGCGATTGCGGCAGATACACCACTTTCTCGGCGCGCTTGGCGAACGGCAACTGCATCAGGTTATCGTCATCAAGCAGTAAATCGCCCTGGGCCTCACCTAAGCCCGCCAGCGCCCGTAGCAGGGTTGATTTACCGCTGCCGTTTGGCCCTAACAAAACCGTTATCTTGCCGCGAGGCAGCAGCGGAACAGACAATTGGTTAATGACGCGGCGTTTCGGATAACCGGCTGAAAACGTGGCGATAGATAAACCGTGACGGCTCATACGTTCCCCCGGTTGCGTAAAATAATGCTCAGGAAAAACGGCACGCCAACCAACGATGTGACGATACCCACAGGAATGATGACGCCCGGCAGTAAGTTTTTCGAAGCAACGGACGCCAGTGACAACACGAGTGCGCCGGTCAGGGCGCTGGCCGGTAAATAAAAGCGATGATCTTCGCCGAAAATAAGCCGCGCGATGTGTGGAGCAACCAGCCCGATAAAACCGATTGGGCCGACGAAGGCCACGGACAGCGCGGATAGCAGACTAATGCGCAGCAGTGTAGCCAGCCGCAGGCGGCGTACATTAATACCGAAGCTGATCGCGCGGTCTTCCCCTAAACGCAGTGCCGTCAGTTTCCATGCGCTCATCATCGACAGCGGCATCACAATCGCCAATACCAGTAGCAGTATCCCGAGTTTTTCCCAGGAAGAGCGTGCCAGACTGCCCATCGTCCAGAACACCAGCCCTTGTAACGTATCTTCGTTAGCGATGAATTGCAGAATCGAAACCAGCGCGTTAAAGGTAAACACCAGCGCGATACCAAACAGCACCACACCGGAAGTTGCCACCTTAGTCCAGCGGGTAATCCCGTCTAGCAACAAGGCGGCCAGCAGCGCGAAGACAAAGGCGTTAGCAGAAATAAACCATTGCGCCGGAACCCCGGGGATACCGATACCCAGGACAATCGCCAGCGCGGCACCAAACGCCGCCGCAGAGGAAACCCCAAGCGTAAATGGACTGGCCAGCGGGTTGTTGAGGATAGTTTGCATTTCCGCACCCGCTAACCCCAACGCCAGGCCAACCACCACCGCCATCAACGCATACGGTAGACGAATGTCCCAGACGATAACCCGGCTACCGGCATCGGCATTGGCCGGGTCCGTCAGGGTTTGCCACAGCACATGTAACGGCAAGCCCGAAGGGCCGAGCACAAAATCCAGCAGTAGCGACGCCACAATCGCCACCGCCAACAGGCCCATAATCATCAGGCGATGGCGAATAACATGGCGATAGCGGCTTATCGCGCTGTTTTCAGCCGTGCTGACACGGCTGAGGGAAGGTTCAGTGGTTACGCTCATGGATGATGATTACTCGGCCAGTTTGCGGGCAAAAATAAAGTTGCTGTCAGGCAATGTGGTGAAATGACGGACAATGTAGTGGTAAGTATCATCCGGGTTCAGGCTGGCAAACGCTTTTGGATAAACGGCTTTGGCCAGGTATTCCATGCCAACGATATTGTAAGGGTGATTATAGAAGTGGTGATAAACACCGTAGATTTGCCCTGACTTGATAGCCGGCACCTGATCAACACCCGTGCGGCTTAACAGCGCCTTGGCTTTATCCTGAATATCATCTGTGCTGGCACCATAGCCGAACGGCAGAATTTTACTGGCGCCGTTACCGCGTTTAGAACCGGTCATGATGTAAGCGTCCGGTTTTTCACTGATCACTTTTTCCAGCGATACAAACCCGGTAGCGCCTGGCAGCAGTTCTGAACCAATATTTTTCGCGCCAACCGCTTCCAGTAAACCGCCCCAACCATTGTGCGCGTGGCTAAAGCAACAGGCTTCGCTGTTACCGGCGATAGGTTCAATAAAGACTTTGGGTTTGCTGGTTTGCGCCGCCGTGGTTTTCTGGATATCGGCAAAATGCTGGCGATAAAAATCAGTATAAGCCTTGGCGTTATCTTCCCGATTGAGCACTTTACCAAGCAAATCAACGCTCACGGCGGTATTTTTTGCCGGGTCGATTTCGTAGTCAACAAACAACAGCGGAATGCCTAACGATTTTAGCTTGTTAACAACGCCGTTGCTTTCAAGCGACACCTTGGCGCGCAACTGCGCTACCATCAAATCCGGTTTTTTCGCCAGAATACTTTCCAGTTCGATATCGCCTTTGTCGCCAAAGCCCATATCCAGAATACCATCAGCCTGAGGCCATTTCCCTTTCAGCAATTCCCAGGTCGCGCTGTCTTGTTTTTTCGGCAAATTATTCCAGGCAATGACGCGGCTGAACGGATTATCCCGGTCGAGCAACGCCAGCGACATAATATCGCGCCCATCCTGTAACACGATACGCTGTGGTTCTTGTTGGATGGTAACGTTCTGGCCGTCAATGTCTGTCAGTGTAAGGGGATATTGGGTGGCAAAGCCGTTACAAGAGAGAGTGAGTGAGGTTGCCAATACCAGACGATGCCATGATTTTTTTAGCATAATTTTTCCTGCCATGAACCGCTATCGCGGGGGAAGCCCGCAGCAAATGAATGAGTTTAATAATTATTATCATATAAACTTAGGCATTTACTCAATAGGGAAGAGTTGTAAGGAAAAATAACAGTATGGGCATGTCACATCAGGCGACATGCCCATAAGGCGGGATTAGCGTTTTAACGCGTCACTCAATTGATCGCGGATGGTGGACAGCAGCGCTTTCACCACACGTGGATTGCCAGCAACAATGTTGCCAGAAGAGAATGAGTTATGGCCGCCGATGAAGTCGGTAACGATGCCACCGGCCTCACGCACCAGCAATTCACCTCCGGCAAAATCCCACGGTTTGAGGCCGATTTCAAAGAAGCCATCGACACGACCGGCTGCAACGTAAGCCAAATCCAGTGCGGCAGAACCGGTGCGACGGAAATCCGCGCACTGGCTAAACAGCGCTTCCAGCATGCGTAAATAACTGGCGCTGTGCTGTTTTTGTTTGAACGGGAAACCGGTAGCCAGAATCGTGCCGTCCAAATCGCGAGCGTTGCTGCCGCGCAGACGATAACCATTTAACTGCGCACCCTGACCACGGGTAGCGGTAAACAGTTCGTTACGCATAGGATCGTAGACAACGGCGACTTCTGTGCGGCCTTTGACGCGCACAGCGATGGAAACAGCAAAATGGGGAAGACGTTTAATAAAGTTAGATGTGCCATCCAGTGGATCGATAATCCATTGAACGTCATTATCTTCACCGGCCAGCTCGCCGCACTCTTCACCGATAATGGTGTGCTGCGGGTAGGCTTTGCGGATTACCTCGATAATCAGACGTTCTGCATCGCGATCAACGTTAGTGACAAAATCATTACTGCCTTTTTGACTGGCTTCGACGGCGTCAGGTGTTTCGTAGTTTTTAGCTATTAAATTACCGCCTTTACGCGCAGCGCGCACGGCGATGTTAAGCATCGGATGCATGGTATCGTCCACAAGAATGTTAAAGAACAGAAAACGGCGCGCAGTATAGCAGATTACGTCAGCAAGAGAAAACAGCAAAGTTTGTGTTAATATGCTGCGATATTTTTTCACTTCGCATGACAGAGTCCACATGTTAGAGAATATACGCATTGTGCTGGTGGAGACGTCCCATACCGGCAATATGGGATCGACAGCCAGGGCAATGAAAACCATGGGGTTAACGAACCTCTGGCTGGTCAACCCGCTGGTAAAACCCGACTCACAGGCGATTTCCCTGTCTGCCGGTGCCAGTGATGTCATTGGTAACGCGACGATTGTCGATACGCTCGATCAGGCGCTGGAAGGCTGTGGTCTGGTGATTGGCACCAGCGCACGCTCCCGCACGCTTCCCTGGCCGATGCTGGAACCGCGTGAATGCGGCGAGCGCAGTATTCAGGAAGTGCAGCATGCACCGGTGGCGCTGGTTTTTGGCCGTGAGCGCGTTGGGTTAACTAACGATGAGTTGCAGAAATGCCACTATCATGTCGCGATTCCAGCCAACCCTGAGTACAGTTCGCTGAATCTCGCGATGGCGGTGCAAATTTTGGCTTACGAAATTCGCGTCGCCTGGCTTGACTGGCAGCAGCAAGGGCAGCCGCCGCATGAAGAAAGCCCTTATCCATTGGTTGATGACCTCGAGCGTTTTTATCAACATTTGGAAGAGACACTGCTGCAAACCGGTTTTATTCGTCAGACCCATCAGGGGCAGGTGATGAATAAGCTGCGTCGATTGTTCACCCGCGCGCGCCCAGAAACACAGGAACTCAATATCTTACGTGGGGTATTGAGCGCCATCGGTAAAGCCGCTCCGCCAGAGGATAGCCACTGATCCGGTTGAGTGAAAAATAGTTGAGTTATTTACTCGGTTAAATAGTTGACTAAAATACTCGGGAATGTCAGACTCATCTTCGTGCTATGTATACTTGACTCATCATACTTGTCTTAATAATACATGTTTATCTTACGGATACCACTAACATGAGACTGACATCGAAAGGCCGCTATGCCGTTACCGCCATGCTGGATGTGGCGTTGCACTCAAAAGAAGGCCCGGTTCCGCTGGCTGATATCTCTGAACGTCAGGGTATTTCGCTTTCTTATCTGGAGCAGCTGTTTTCACGCCTGCGTAAACATGGCCTGGTTGCCAGCGTTCGTGGTCCGGGTGGTGGCTATCTGTTAGGTAAAGATGCCGCGCAAATCGCCATCGGTTCAGTGATTTCGGCCGTTGACGAATCTGTTGATGCTACCCGTTGTCAGGGTAAAGAGGGCTGTCAGGGTGGCGATCGCTGTTTGACGCATACCCTGTGGCGTGATTTGAGTGAGCGTATCAGCGAATTCCTCAATAACATTACGCTGGATGAGCTGGTCAATAACAAAGAAGTGTTGGACGTCGCGGATCGTCAGGATGCTGACACGCGCCGTACTGCTAATGGTCGCATACAAGAAACCATCAACGTCAACTTGCGTGCCTGAACGAAGTCTTGCGTGCCGAACGAAATAAAGAACAAAACGCCTTGAACGTTTTGATGTGATGTACGGAGTTTAAGAGCAATGAAGTTACCCATTTATCTGGATTATTCTGCTACTACGCCGGTTGACCCGCGTGTAGCGGAAAAAATGATGCAGTGTCTAACGCTGGATGGCACTTTTGGCAACCCGGCTTCCCGTTCCCACCGTTTTGGCTGGCAGGCGGAAGAGGCGGTTGATATCGCACGTAATCAGATAGCCGAACTGGTTGGTGCCGATCCGCGTGAGATAGTCTTCACGTCTGGAGCGACCGAGTCTGATAACTTGGCTATCAAGGGTGTGGCCAATTTCTATCAGAAGAAAGGCAAACACATCATCACCAGCAAAACTGAACACAAAGCCGTGTTGGATACTTGCCGCCAGTTAGAGCGTGAAGGCTTTGAGGTGACGTATCTGGCGCCACAGCGTAACGGCATTATCTCGTTGACTGAGCTGGAAGCGGCTATGCGTGAAGACACAATTCTTGTGTCTATTATGCATGTTAACAATGAGATAGGTGTGGTGCAGGACATTGCCACTATCGGTGAAATGTGCCGTAGCCGTGGCATTGTTTTCCATGTTGATGCGACCCAGAGCGTTGGTAAACTGCCTATTGATCTCAGCCAACTGAAAGTTGATCTGATGTCTTTCTCCGGCCACAAAATTTATGGCCCGAAAGGGATTGGCGCGCTCTATGTTCGCCGTAAACCACGCATACGTATTGAAGCGCAAATGCATGGCGGTGGTCACGAACGCGGCATGCGTTCAGGAACCTTGCCTGTACACCAAATTGTGGGAATGGGCGAAGCGTATCGCATTGCCAGGGACGAAATGGCGCAAGAATCTGCGCGTTTGCGTGCCCTTCGCGATCGGTTGTGGCATGGCATCAACGATATTGAAGAAGTGTACCTGAATGGTGATCTGGAACAGGGCGTGCCAAACATTCTCAACGTCAGCTTCAACTATGTTGAAGGCGAATCGTTGATCATGGCACTAAAAGATCTGGCAGTTTCTTCCGGTTCGGCCTGTACCTCAGCCAGCCTGGAACCTTCCTATGTGTTGCGAGCGCTGGGAATGAGCGATGAACTGGCCCACAGTTCAATTCGTTTCTCACTGGGTCGCTTCACCACTGAAGAAGAAATTGACTACACCATCGATCTGGTTCGTAAATCCATTGGCCGTCTGCGTGATCTTTCCCCACTGTGGGAGATGTTCAAATCCGGCGTGGATATCAACAGCATCGAATGGGCGCATCATTAATTCGCAAGAATCAGGACACATATTATGGCTTACAGCGAAAAAGTAATTGATCACTATGAAAATCCGCGCAATGTCGGTTCGTTCGACTCATCCGATCCGAATATCGGTAGCGGCATGGTGGGAGCGCCAGCATGTGGCGACGTAATGAAGTTACAGATCAAAGTGAACGAGCAGGGCATCATTGAAGATGCGCGTTTTAAGACTTACGGCTGTGGTTCGGCGATTGCTTCAAGCTCACTGGTGACGGAGTGGGTGAAAGGGAAAAGCCTGAACGAAGCGGAATCCATCAAAAACACACAAATTGCTGAAGAACTAGAATTACCGCCAGTGAAGATTCACTGCTCTATTCTGGCTGAAGATGCTATCAAAGCAGCGATTGCCGATTATAAAAGCAAACGCAGCGACAAATAACAGACAGACGAATTAGAGGTTTTGGTATGTCGATTACCCTGAGCGACAGCGCTGCGCAACGCGTCAACGCCTTTATGGCCAACCGTGGCAAAGGCGTCGGCCTGCGTCTGGGTGTGAGAACGTCCGGCTGTTCCGGTATGGCGTATGTACTGGAATTTGTTGATGAATTAAACGCTGATGATGTGGTGTTTGAAGACAAAGGCGTGAAGGTCATTATTGATGGTAAGAGTCTGGTCTATCTTGATGGCACGCAGTTGGATTTCGTCAAGGAAGGTCTGAACGAAGGCTTTAAATTCAATAACCCGAACGTTTCCAGCGAGTGTGGTTGCGGCGAAAGCTTTAATGTTTAACCGCAAGAATATCTAACCGCACGAATGTTTAATCGCACGGATTGATCACTGACGTTTTGCCGTGCCAGCCTCGCTGTTTTCACGACGGTGAAGCTGGTTTGACGGCTGGTAAACGTAACGTGTTGACACGATGTTCGCTGCGTTATTTGCATTTGCGCTGTTGGGGCGGTACAGATGCTGTGCCGCTTTATACAGCGTTGAAAGATAACGTGGCGGGCTCGCCTCGCTTGTCTGTAAACCCAGAGCGCATTATGGATTATTTTACTTTATTCGGGCTGCCAATTCGCTACAACGTGGATGGCAGCCTGCTTGCTTCCCGCTTTCAGGAATTGCAACGCCAGTTCCACCCTGACCGATTCGCTTCAAGCCCGGAGCGCGAGCGAATGCTGGCATTACAGCAGGCTGCGACTATCAATAACGCATATCAAACGCTGAAACATCCACTGAAACGCGCAGAGTATATGCTATCTTTGCACGGTTTTGATTTAGGTAATGAACAGCATACGTTGCATGATACTGCTTTTCTGATGGCGCAAATGGAACTACGCGAAGAGCTGGATGATATCGAACGTCGCCCTGATGCCGAGGCTGCGCTATCGGCGTTTGAGAAGCGCCTGCAAGCCATGATACGCGAACGCAGCGAACAGATGCAGTCAGCGCTTGATGCAATGGATTGGCCAAATGCAGCCGATATGGTGCGTAAACTGCGCTTTTTTGATCGGCTTCGTCAACAAGTTGAACAACTTGAAGAGCAGTGGCTGGAGCGATAAGTGTGCGCGCAGTGATGCTCTGAGTCATGCAACCGTTGCCGAATAAGCGATATACCATACAAAACGATTTACTATACAAGACATTACGCCAATATCATTTACGCCAATACAGTTTGGCGAAAGCCTGTTGATGTGACACCACCCCGGTGGACATGCGATAGACAGGCTTTCTGCTAATGGATGGAAGCTCAATATGGCCTTATTACAAATCAGCGAACCCGGGCTGAGTGCCGCCCCGCATCAGCATCGTCTGGCGGTGGGAATTGATCTGGGCACGACGCACTCTCTGGTCGCGACGGTGCGTAGCGGTGAAGCTCAAACTTTGCCTGACCATGACGGGCGTCATTTGTTGCCATCGGTCGTGCATTACGGCGCGGACGGGCAGCAGGTGGGCTGGCAGGCGCGTCAGCAGGCGGTGGTCGATCCGGTGAACACCATCAGTTCGGTTAAACGATTAATGGGGCGCTCGCTGGCTGACATTCAACAGCGCTATCCTCATCTGCCCTATCAGTTTGACGCCAGCGACAATGGCTCGCCGGTATTGCAGACTGCAGCCGGCCCGCGTAACCCGATTCAGGTGTCAGCCGATATTCTGACCGCGCTGACCGAGCGTGCCGAGGCGGCACTCAACGGCTTGCCTGATGGCGTTGTGATTACGGTTCCCGCTTATTTTGATGATGCCCAACGCCAGGGCACAAAAGACGCTGCGCGGCTGGCCGGGCTGCATGTGCTGCGCTTGCTCAATGAGCCGACGGCGGCGGCGATAGCGTACGGTCTGGACTCTGGTCAGGAAGGGGTCATTGCGGTTTATGACCTGGGTGGCGGTACGTTTGATATTTCGATTTTACGTCTAAGCCGTGGGGTGTTCGAAGTGCTGGCCACTGGCGGTGATTCAGCGCTTGGCGGCGATGACTTTGATAATCTGGTGGTTGAGTGGATTCGTGAGCAGGCCGGGATTACCGAGCGTGGCGATCATCAGCTACAGCAAGCGCTGCTCAATACGGCCATAGACACGAAAATTGCGCTAAGTGATGCCCCGCGCGTAGCGATAGCTGTCGCTGGCTGGCAAGGCGAAATGAGCCGTGAACAGTTCAATGCATTAATCGCGCCGCTGGTAAAACGTACCTTGCTGTCTTGCCGTCGCACGTTAAAAGATGCCGGTGTCGATGCCGATGAGGTCAAAGAGGTGGTGATGGTCGGTGGCTCGACCCGTGTGCCGCTGGTACGTGAGCAGGTCGGCGAATTCTTTGGTCGCACACCGCTTACTGCCATTGACCCAGACAGAGTAGTGGCTATCGGCGCGGCGATTCAGGCTGATATTTTGGTGGGGAATAAGCCTGACAGCGAGATGCTGCTGCTGGATGTGATTCCACTCTCTCTTGGATTGGAAACCATGGGCGGGCTGGTGGAAAAAGTGATTCCCCGCAACACCACGATTCCAGTGGCGCGGGCTCAGGAATTCACCACCTTCAAAGACGGGCAGACCGCCATGATGATTCACGTTTTACAAGGTGAACGTGAGTTGGTGCAAGACTGTCGTTCTTTGGGGCGTTTTACTTTGCGCGGTATTCCTGCGATGCCGGCAGGCGGCGCGCACATCAGAGTGACATTTCAGGTTGATGCGGATGGGCTACTGAGCGTGACGGCGATGGAGAAATCCACCGGTGTGGAAGCGTCGATTACCGTCAAACCCTCCTATGGATTGAGCGATGATGAAATCGCCACCATGATTAAAGATTCGATGCAGAATGCGCAGCATGATGTCGGCGCACGTATGCTGGCGGAGCAACGGGTGGAGGCTGCCCGGGTGCTGGAAAGCCTTGGCAGCGCGCTGGCATCAGATGCTGCATTATTAAGTGAACAAGAGCGGGCGGCGATTGATGCTGCCAGCCTGCAACTACAGCAGGCCGCACAGGGAACGGATGCTTCAGCCATTGAAGCAGCGATTAAAACATTAGACCAACAAACCCAGGAATTTGCGGCCCGTCGTATGGATGAGTCCATTCGGCGTGCGCTGGCGGGTCATTCTGTGGACGAGGTATAACATGCCCAAGATTGTTTTTCTGCCGCATCAGGATTTGTGTCCGCAAGGCGCGGTGCTGGAAGCGAAGCGTGGTGAAACCATTCTGGATGTCGCACTGCGCAATGGTATTGAAATTGAGCACGCGTGTGAAAAATCCTGCGCTTGTACAACCTGCCACTGTATTGTCCGCGAAGGATTTGATTCATTGGCGGAAAGTACCGAAGATGAAGATGATATGCTGGATAAAGCCTGGGGTCTGGAGCCGGAAAGCCGTCTGGGATGTCAGGCGCGCGTTACCGATGAAGATCTGGTGGTAGAGATTCCTCGCTACACCATTAACCATGCACGCGAACATTAATCGGAGTCATCTATGGGACTGAAATGGACTGATAGCCGCGAAATCGGTGAAGCGCTGTACGATCTTTATCCTGAGATTGACCCGAAAACGGTACGTTTTACCGATCTGCACCGCTGGATTTGTGAACTGGATGAGTTTGACGATGAGCCAGAAGCATCAAACGAAAAAATTCTCGAAGCTATCCTGTTAGTGTGGCTTGACGAAGCGGAGTAAATCGGGTGAACGGGGCTACCTTGCGGTGGCCCGTTTTCTCTTTTTTATCATAGCGATAATGGGTTAGTGCAACATAAGCAGACCCTTTATGGAGTAGATATGACAACTGAAGCGATGCTGATTACCCTTTCTCATCAGCCAGCGGACGCCCGCTGGGGTGAAAAAGCCGCATTAACGGCGAATGAGCAGGGGTTCACTATTCACCTGTCTGGCGAAAAACCGCAGGCCATCATTCAGCGTGCCGCCCGTAAACTGGATGGGCAGGGGATTCGGCATGTCAAACTGGCAGGAGAAGGCTGGAACCTGGAGCATAGCTGGGCTTTCTGGCAGGGGTTCCGTGGGCCGAAAGGCAAGCGCACTGTGGAGTGGGCAACGCTGGCGGATGATCAACAGCAAGAGCTGCAACACCGTTTGAAGATTGTTGATTGGGTGCGCGACACCATCAATTTGCCTGCCGAGGATCTTGGCCCTGAGCAGCTGGCCACTCGCGCGATTGACTTGCTGTGCAGCGTTGCAGGCGAAGCCATCTCTTACCGCATCACCAAAGGTGAAGACTTACGCGAGCAAAACTATAGCGGGTTGCATACTGTCGGGCGTGGTTCTGAGCGTCAACCTGTCTTGCTGGCGCTTGATTTTAACCCCACCGGCAAGGCGGATGCGCCGGTACTGGCGTGTCTGGTCGGTAAAGGCATTACGTTCGATTCCGGTGGCTATAGCCTGAAAGGAAGTAGCTTCATGGACTCCATGAAGTCTGATATGGGCGGTGCGGCGCTGGTAACGGGCGCACTGGCGCTGGCCGCCGCACGCGGGCTGAAACAGCGGGTCAAACTGTATCTGTGCTGTGCGGACAATATGGTCAGTGGCAATGCGTTCCGCCTGGGTGACATCATCCGTTATCGCAACGGAAAAACCGTAGAAGTCATGAACACGGATGCCGAAGGGCGACTGGTGCTGGCTGATGGGCTGATCGATGCGTCTGAGCAAAACCCACAGTGGTTGATTGATTGTGCGACGCTGACCGGTGCAGCCAAAACCGCGCTCGGCAACGATTATCACGCACTGTTCAGCTTCGATGATGCGATGATTGACTCTCTGATGCAAAGCGCGCGTCGCGAAGGCGAACCCTTCTGGCGCTTGCCGCTGGAAGAGTTCCATCGCCAGCATTTACCATCGAATTTCGCCGAGTTGAATAACGTCGCAGGTGCGGCCCACACTGCCGGTGCCAGCACAGCGGCGGCGTTCCTGTCGCATTTTGTGAAACATTATCAGCAAGGTTGGCTGCACATTGACTGTTCGGCGACTTATCGCAAGTCGGCGGTGGAACAATGGGCGGCAGGCGCGACGGGAGTTGGCGTACGTACGCTGGCGGATTTCTTGTTGAGCAAGGCGGGTTAATTCCCACGCCTGTTATCACAGTGAACAGGGCACTCATGTGCCCTGTTGTTTTATCTGACGGATGCGCCGGATGCCAGGCGGCGGCCAGCAAACGTATGCGGCCTGCTCATTCGTCCTGGCATTGGCGTAATCGATGATGAGGAATACGATGGAGTTTTCACCCCAAAACCGACTGGAAGAGGTACTGGTGCAGGCGACTTCGGAACCCGCGCACCGGCCTGAGTTTTTTCGAGAATTGCTGGAGGCGACGGTGTATGTACTGGGTCGCAGCGAAGAGGAGATTTTAACGGAACCCCGTTTGCTGGCTGGTAGCGCTTTACAGTTACAACACTGGGAAAAGCCGGATGGCAGCTCTGCGATTGTGTTTTTCTCTTCGCTGGCGGCCTTGCAGCAGGCAGTGGACAGCGAACAGGCGTTTCTGGCGTTGCCTACCCGGACTCTGTTTGAAACTACCCGAGGCGCCACGTTATTTCTCAACCCGAAGTTACCCTACGGTAAAGAGTTTTTACCCCAGGAAATTGACCATCTGCTCGCCAGCGAATCAGGTAATAGTCTGGCGCAACAGCAAATTCTTGATGGTGATGTGGCGTTAAAAATTAGCGTACCCGAAGCGCTGCCCGCGCAAATGACCCACTCGTTGACGGAGCTGTTTAAGAAGCACGGTTACGTGAAGCGCGCGTTTATCGCACATATTCAGGAGCCTGATGAAACCGAACCACATTGGCTGATAGGGCTTGATGCGCAGGGGGATGCGCTAGAGACGCTGATTCAGGAGGCGGGATTGGTTGCAACAGATACTCAGCCGGATGACCGACCGGTGGACTTATGCGTTGTCAGCGAAAATGAACCGGGTATCAGCCATTTTCTGATTCGCCATACCACGCCGTTTTATGAGCGTAAGTGGGGAAGTTTCCTGCGCGATTTTAAAAATAACGCACCAGCGTAAATAGGGGCACAGGGATTATCTCTGTGCCCACAATCAGTGATTATGCCGTTGCGATGGGGAGATCATGGCGAGCGCCCCATTCGCTCCATGAACCATCGTACAGCGAGACGCTGGGAGCATTAAGAGCGTATAGCGCCAATATCACGACCGAGGCCGTAACGCCGGAACCACAGCTGGCGATAATCGGTCGTTGAATATCCACCCCAGCCTGTTCGAATAGGGTTGCCAATTCATGGTTGGGTTTGAGTGCGCCATCGGCGACCAGCACATTCCAGGGAACGTTGAAACTGCCGGGAATGTGGCCGCGCCGCAGCCCCTCGCGGGGTTCATCCGTTTGTCCGAAAAAGCGCGCTGCCGCGCGTGCATCAACGATTTGCTCATTACCGTTTTGGCTAACGGCCAGCACCTCATCCTGTGAGCGTATTGCGCCGTGGGGATAGGGTTGTACCTGAAAAGTTGCTGAAGGGAGGGCGACATCGCCTTGTTGCAGGGGGAAACCTTGCTGCTTCCAGCCTGCCAATCCCCCGCTAAGGAGGGAAACTCTTTGCGCCCCGGCCAGCGTTAACATCCACCAGGCGCGTGGCGCGGAAAAGAGATTGCCTTCGTCGTAAATGATCAGATGTCGGTGTTCACTGAGGCCGAGCTGACTCAGCGCGCGGGCGAAGGTGGCGGCATCAGGCATCATATGTGGCAGCGATGTTTGCTGCTCGGAAAGCCGCTCAATATCAAAAAACACGGCATCCGGCAGGTGTGCAGCCCGGTACTCCGCATAAATATCTCGCGTTTCATCGCCAACTGGCAGCATGCGTGCGTCAACGAGCTGAATATCTTCATCATCAAGATGAGCATTCAACCAGGATGCACTGACAAATAAATCGGCTGATGTAGGCATAAAATCTCCCTTGAGCAGTAAGGCGGTTGTATTCAGTCTGGGGTAGAGGGTCATCAGAATACGCGACTTTGCCATATTCTGGCTGTGTGGTGGCTAAACATTTCTGATGTGAACGCAAGTATTGGCGCAGCATTGCGCTCAGGCCGTCATCACGATTGTTATTGTGTTATGAGCAATCGGGATAATTTTTTTTACGAAAATGTTATTTCCCCGGTGGGAAAGTTGCAGGTGTGCCCCTATAATCTGCGCCACCTTACTGAGGCGCAGAGAGAGTCGCTGCTTGTCTGGTGGATACGCATTACCGAACGCACAGGCGTGGGTAGTCGTCAGTCATCAACGTTCGCGCTCTATAACTTCTGCCATTCTCGAACACTGTTGGATGAGAAAACTATGACGATAGAACGTACCTTTTCCATTATTAAGCCGAATGCTGTTGCTAAAAACGCCATTGGCGCGATTTATGCCCGTTTCGAAAGCGCAGGTTTCACTATCATTGCCTCTAAAATGCTGCACTTAAGCCGCGAGCAGGCCGAAGGTTTTTACGCCGAACATCAAGGCAAACCGTTTTTCGATGGCCTGGTCGATTTCATGACTTCCGGCCCTATCATGGTACAGGTGTTGCAGGCAGAAAATGCTGTGCAGCGTAACCGCGATATCATGGGTGCAACCAATCCGGCGAATGCGCTGGCGGGTACGCTGCGTGCCGATTATGCAGACAGCTTTACGGCAAACGCGGTGCACGGGTCTGATTCTGTTGAATCAGCCGAGCGTGAAATTGCGTATTTCTTTAGCGCCGACGAAATTTTTCCGCGCAGCCGTTAATTCAGTGCCCAATCCTGCGCATTCAGTAAAAAATGCGGCTGAAGTAGCGCGGAGATTATAAAATTTGTACAATGCCGCGCCCCGGTTGAGCATGGCTCTGCCGGGGCGTTTCTTTCTGTTATTATCCATCATCCTTTCGCGCCACAACGTGTAACAACGAGGCCATGAGTCAACGCTATGTCAGAGCAAACTGTATCTCCTGCAATCGCCGTGTCCGATGCGATTACTGCTGCCCGTAGCGGCAATCAAAAAATCAACCTGTTGGATTTCAATCGTCAGCAAATGCGCGCGTTTTTTGCCGAACTGGGCGAAAAACCCTTCCGTGCCGATCAGGTGATGAAATGGATTTATCACTACTGCTGTGATGATTTTAACCAAATGACCGACATCAATAAGGTGCTGCGCGGTAAGTTACAAGAAATAGCGGAAATCCGTGCGCCAGACGTGGTGGATGAGCAGCGCTCCTCTGATGGTACGATCAAATGGGCCATTTTAGTCGATGGTCAACGGGTCGAGACGGTATACATCCCAGAGGAAGAGCGCGCCACGCTGTGCGTCTCATCTCAGGTCGGCTGCGCGTTGGAGTGCAAATTTTGCTCAACGGCACAGCAGGGGTTTAACCGAAATCTGCGGGTGTCCGAGATTATCGGCCAGGTGTGGCGTGCGGCTAAAATTATCGGCGCGGCCAAAGTCACCGGTCAGCGTCCTATTACCAATGTCGTGATGATGGGCATGGGAGAGCCGCTACTGAATCTGACCAATGTGGTGCCAGCGATGGAGATCATGTTGGATGATTTCGGTTTTGGCCTCTCTAAGCGCCGGGTGACGCTCTCTACCTCTGGCGTGGTGCCTGCGTTGGATAAGTTGGGTGACATGATTGATGTGGCATTGGCGATATCCTTGCACGCGCCGACGGATGAAATCCGTAATGAAATCATGCCTATCAATAAAAAATATAACATCGAAACCTTCCTGGCGGCTGTGCGACGTTACCTAGATAAATCCAATGCGAATCAGGGACGAGTGACCGTGGAGTATGTGATGCTAGATCACATCAATGACGGAACCGAGCATGCTCATCAACTGGCCGAGTGCCTGAAAGATACGCCATGTAAAATCAACCTGATTCCCTGGAACCCCTTC